>NZ_JASAOI010000002.1 GCF_029953285.1 Yinghuangia seranimata
CCCCGGCGGGCCCCGCACCCCGCCCCCGGCGGGGGGGGCGCCCCCGCGGCACCCCCCCACGACGTCGGCGTACACCTTTTCCGTCCGGGCCAGCCAGGCGCGCGGGGTGAAGTGCTCGGCGAACACCGCTCGGCAGTGCCCCCGCAGGTCGGGGAACGCGGCGGCGGCGGCGCGGAGCGCGGCGCCGAGCGGTTCCTCCCACGTGACGACGCGGCCGGTGCCGAGCGCCCGCACGGTCTCGGCGACCGACGAGCCGTCGAAGGCGAGCACGGGAAGGCCGGCCGCATAGGCCTCGACCTCGATCAGCGGCGCGCCTTCGAAGCAGCGGCTCGGGAAGACCAGGCCGCGGTAGGCGGGCAGGATTCCGCGCAGCTCGGCGCGCGGCAGCGGGCCGAGGAACCGCACCGACGAGGGGGCCACGGCCCGTGCGGCGTCGGCGAGTTCGCCGTCGCCGACCACGTCGAGACCCTGGTCGTGCGGCCAGACGCGGAGGAGTTCGACGACGCCCTTCTCGGCGGAGAGACGGCCGGCGAAGAGCCAGCGGTCGCGCGGTGCGGACGGCGGTTCGGCGGCTGTGCGCCGGTCCGCGGTCGGTACCGGTTCGAGGCCGCCGGGTTCGCCTGGACGTCCTGTCGGCCGCGCCGGATCGGGACCGGCCTCGTCGACGAAGTTCGGGATCAGCACCGTGCGTTCGGCCGCCACCCCGACGCGCGTGTACATACGTCGGCTCAACTCCGCGATGGTCACCAGGCGGTCGGCCCGGCCCAACAGCGGATCGGCCGCCGCGCCGCGCCGGTTGGCCCACGCGAGCGGCGCCGTCGCCGCTCGCGACCCCCGGTAGCAGCCGTTCCGCAGGCCCGCCCATCGGTCGCCGTCCGGGCACGCCGTGCACGTCGCGCCCGAGCGGTAGAGGTTCGCCCCGGCGCACAGCGGGCGGAAGTTGTGCAGCGTCGCGACCAGCGGACCCGTCCAGTCGCGCACCCAGTGCCGGGTGAAGTTCGGGAACAGGTTGTGCACATGGACGACATCCGGGCGGAACGCGCGGAGGGCGGCGAGCGGCGTGGGGGGGGGGGGGGGGGGGGCGGGGGGGGGCGGCCCCCCCCGCGGCTCGCGCGCGCCGGGGGCCCGGGGGGCCCCCCCCACGCAGCGGATAGAGCCGACCGGCGGCGAGGTCGTCGGTGTGTGCACCGACGACCTCGACCTCGTGCCCCGCCTCGCGCAGCACCCGCACCTGGTCGACCACGCAGGCGTTCTCCCCGCTGGGCTGCGCCGAGGAGTAGAAGCTGTGCACGACGGCGACGCGCAGCGCGCTCACCCCTCGTCGACGGGCCGCAGCCGCGGCGGGCGGAGGACGCTGCGCGCCAGGTACGCCGGGTTGTTGCGCAGGTAGCGGCGCCACAGCCGGCGCGGCTCCTTCACCAGCCGGTACGCCCACTCCAGGCCCCGCTCCTGGAGCCACGGCGGCGCGGGGCGTGCCCGCCCCGCGTGCTGGTCGAACGCCGCGCCGACGCCGAACAGCACGTTCGCGGCGAGCCGTTCGCGGTGCGACGCCATCCACCGCTCCTGCTTCGGGGTGGACAGGCCCACCCACACCAGGTCGGCGCCGCTCGCGTTGATCCGCTCGACGACCTCGGCGTCCTCCGCCTCGGTCAGCGGGCGGAACGGCGGGGAGTAGGCGCCCGCGATCTTCAGGCCGGGGAAGCGCTCGACGAGGCGTTCGCCGAGCAGCTCGGGAACGCCTTCGGCGCCGCCGTACAGGTAGGAGCTCCACCCGCGTTCGGCGGCGCGCGCCAGGACGTCGAGCATGAAGTCCGGGCCGTAGACGCGGGCCATCCAGCCCGCGCCTACGCGGTGTCCCGCCCACACCATCGGCATACCGTCCGGCACGGTCAGCCCGGACGCGTTGTGGATGCGCAGGAGTTCCGGATCGCGCTGGGCCTCCATGACGCCGTGCACGCCGGTGACGCACACGTACTCACGGCGGCCGGTGTCGATCCAGCGGGTCACCTCGTCGAGGGCGCTGCGCGGGTTGACCGTGCTGACCCCGACGCCCAGGACGTCCACCCGGTGGAGGGCCTCGGTCAGTTCAGGCATGCCTTGACCTGGTCGTAGACCCACCGGTACGTCGCCTCGAGGCCGCGCTGCAGCGGCGTCGACGGAGCCCACGAAAGCTCCTTGACGATACGGGTGTTGTCGCTGTTGCGGCCGCGTACGCCGAGCGGGCCCGGGATGTGCCGGTACGTCAGGTCGACGCCGGCGATGTCGGCCACGATGGCGTACAGCCGGTTGATGGAGACGAGTTCGTCCGAGCCGACGTTGAGCGGCTCGACCGTGTCGCTGCGGGTGAGCCGCACCGTGCCGGTCACGCAGTCCTCGATGTACGTGAAGCTGCGGGTCTGCTCGCCGTCGCCCCAGATCTCGATCTCCCTCGCGCCGGTGAGCGCGGCGACCGCGACCTTGCGGCACGCGGCGGCGGGGGCCTTCTCACGGCCGCCGTCCCACGTGCCGTGCGGCCCGTAGATGTTGTGGTAGCGCGCGATCCGCGTGGCCAGGCCGTAGTCCTCGCGGAAGTGCCGGGCCATCCGCTCGGTGAAGAGCTTCTCCCAGCCGTAGCCGTCCTCCGGCATGGCGGGATAGGCGTCCTCCTCGCGGAGCGGGAGCACGGCGGCCTCGGTCTGCTTGTCGGCGGCGTACACGCAGGCCGACGACGCGTAGAAGAACCGGTCCACCTCGGCGTCGCGCGCGGCGAGCAGCATGTGCGTCGACGGCAGCACCGACAGCATGCAGGCGGCCTTGTTGTTCTCGATGAAGCCCATTCCGCCCATGTCGGCGGCCAGGTGGTACACCTCGGCGGCGCCGCCCTCGACGGACTTCGCGCAGTTCTCGGCGAGGCTCAGGTCGGCGACCACGTTGTGGGCGTCCGGGTGCGCCTGGTACCACTCGTCCAACGGCTTGCGGTCGACGGCGCGGACGGTCTTGCCTTCGGCGAGCAGGGCTCTGGTGAGGTGCCCGCCGATGAAGCCGCCGGCGCCGGTCACCACCGCGTCGACGGGGTCGGCACAGTGCATCAAGGTCTCCCTAGGAAGCGAGGACGGGGGTGGCCGCGTTCGCCGCGACCGGTGCTGCGACGGGGACGCCGGCGGTGGCCGGTCCCGCGGTGTGCGCGGCGGGAGCCCAGTGGGCCGAGCACCACGCGAAGGTCTGGGACAGTGCCTGCTCGAACGGCGTGACCGGCCGCCAGTCGAGGAGCTCGAGCGCGAGCCCGATGTCCGGGCGGCGCACCCGCGGGTCGTCCACCGGAAGCGGTACGTGCCGGATCTCGACGGCGGACTCCGCGAGTTCGCGGATGCGGTGGGCCAGGTCGAGGATCGTCAGCTCGGTCGGATTGCCGAGGTTGACCGGGCCGGGCACGTTGGAGCGCGCCATCCGCACGATGCCGTCGACCAGGTCGTCGACGTAGCAGAACGAGCGGGTCTGCGAGCCGTCTCCGGCCACCGTCAGCGGCTCGCCGTCGAGCAGCTGCCGGATGAAGGTCGGGATGGCCCGGCCGTCCGCCGGGCGCATGCGCGGGCCGAAGGTGTTGAAGATCCGGATGATCGCGGCGTCGGTGCCGAGCGAGCGGTATGTGGCGGCCGCCGCCTCGGAGAAACGCTTCGCCTCGTCGTAGCAGGCGCGCGGTCCGATCGGATTGACGTTGCCCCAGTACGACTCACGCTGCGGGTGCTCGGCGGGGTCGCCGTACACCTCCGACGTGGACGCGATCAGGAACCGCGCGTTCTTCTCCCGCGCCAGTTCCAGGCAGTTCATGGTGCCCACGGACCCGACCCGCAGCGTCTCGAGTGGGTGCCGTGCATAGTCGACCGGCGAGGCCGGCGACGCGAAGTGCAGGACTATGGCGACCTTGCCGCTGACGGCGAGGCCGTCGGACACGTCCTGTTCCAGGAATTCGAACCCTGGTTCGCCGGCGAGCCCGGCGAGGTTGTCGAGCGAACTGGTCAGCAGGTTGTCGGCGCACAGCACCGAATACCCGTCCGCGATCAGCCGCTCGCAAAGGTGGGAGCCGATGAACCCGGCACCCCCAGTGACGACGACACGCTTACGCATGGATGCCTTCCTTGCCGACGGAGGACAGCCACCACCACAACGTCTGGTTCATCCGGTTTTGCGAAGACGCGCCGCGATTCGCGCCGATTCCCACCCGATCAGCGCAGGGCGGTACCACGGCGGGTCACCGCCGGAGGTGCCTCCGGTACACGTCCTCCACCGCGTCCGTGACCGACGCCGGGTCCGGCAGGCCGTCGAAGCGCAGCCGCCCCGCCATGCCCACCCGCCGCCGCTCGCGCGGGTCCGCGACCAGCCGGCCCAAGGCCGCCGCCAGCGCGTCCGGATCGGCCGGAGGCACCAGCACACCCGCCCGGCCGTGGTCGAGCTGCCGGGGGATCGCGCCGACGGCCGCCGCCACCACCGGCACGCCCGCGGCCATCGCCTCCAGCACCACCAGCGGCGCGCCCTCGGTCAACGACGGGACGCACAGCACGTCCAGGCCTGCGACCGCCGCGGGCCCGTCGGTCCGCGCGCCGAGGAACCGGACCCGGTCCGCGACACCCAGCGTGCCCGCGAGTTCCTCCAGCCCGCGGCGCAGCGGCCCTCCGCCGACCACCGCGAAGCGCGCCCGCGGATGCCGCTCCGCGACCAGCGCCGCCGCCCGCACGAAGTGCTCGACGCCCTTCTCCGGCTGCAGCCGCGCCACCACCCCCACCGTCGGGGCCTCGCCCCGCGGCACGTCACCCCTCGACACCGGCGGACGGGCGAACAACGCCGTGCCGACCACGCGCACCCGACCCTCCGGCACCCGGTCGACCGTGCACAGGCGCTCCCGGATCTGCTCCGACACCGCCAGCACCACCGCGCAACGCCGGTACAACGGACGGCTGTACGCCCGGGCGAGCACCCCGCGCCACGACGCCATGCTGTGCTCCGTGACCACCACCGGCACACCCGTGACCGTGCCCGCCAACGCGGCCGCCATCGACGCCGCGTGCACGTGCGCGTGAACCACGTCGAACCGCCCCGACCGTGCCAGCCGCGCGATCCGCACCGCGAACCCGAGACTGACCCGCTTCGCGACCCGCCGTCGTCCCAGCACCACCACCCGCACGCCCGCCCCCGACAACGCCGCCGCCGGCGGACCCGCCTCCGTGCACGCCAGCACCACCCGGTGCCCGCGCGCCGCCAACGCGACGGCCAAGCCGGTCACTTGCCGCTGCGCGCCGCCGATCCGCAGGTCGTCCACCACGAGCAGCACCCGCAGCCGTCCGGGCCCGACGGGCTCGGCGCCGACCCCCTCCCACCCCGGCGCGGCATCGGGCTCCGCGACCTGGCCACCGCACGCCAGCCGTTGCAACGCCCCGAGGACCCGCCGCCCCTCCCGCACCGCCGGCCGCACCCCGCCGACCAGGACGGAACACCCCGCCGTAACCGTGTCGCCACGCACCCGTCCCCCCACCCGTGTGATCCGTCCGCCTACCCCCATGCTTGACCAGCGGCCGTCACGACCGATCACGACGTCACCGGGTCCAGTGAACCCCCTCACCGAGACGCAGTAACGTCCGAACCGATGCTTCGAGCCCACCACAACGCGGGGCGGCGTGTGACCCGAACGACGCGGAAGGCGGCCCCGAAACGGACGCATAAGCCCAGGCCGCGCATGACGGCGCGGCGTGCGCCGTGCTTGGTGGCGCGCACGGGACGGCGGCGAGCGCGAAACGGGTGCACAAGTCCACGCCGTGCACGACGGGCGTGCGACGAGCGCCGTGCCGTGTGGCGCTTGCGGGGTGGCGGCGGGCGCCCTGGACGCGTGCCGACGCCGCCCGCGAGGGCGGTCGCGGCTGCGTGGCGGATTCGGACGCGGTGAGCGGCGGCGGTATCCGAGCGATTCCGGTCAGGCCCGCCCGCCCGGCCTTCCGGCCCTGCCCGGCTCCCGGCCCGCTCCTCGACCCGCCCTGCCCGGCTCCCGGCCCGTCGTGCCCCGTCGGGTGTCGGCGGCCGCTTGCGCCGGCCGGCGGCTGCCCGCGTGCGGGGTGACCGGGGAGGTGGCGTCGGGTCGGATCGGTTCGGGCACGGTGGTGGTGCTTCGTGCCTCGGCGGCGGCGTGTGACCGGTTCACCGGACGCACGCTCCGGAGCGCGGGCGGATATCGTGCGGCTCGTGCCCAGCTCCGATGTCCGACATCCGGCCCCGCTGCGGCCCGTCGGGGTCTGTGACCTGCGCGGCGGGCCGTCGCCTGCTGTGCTCGAGTACGGGCCGTCGGCGGTGCTGGTCGTCGCCGGGCTGCCCGGGTCCGGGAAGAGCACGCTCATCGCGCGCTGCGTCCGCGTGCCCGTCGTCGACTCGCAGCACACGCGCAAGCGGTACCAGACTCGGCTGCCGCGCTGGGTGCCCTACCGGCTCGTGCGGCCCGTCGTCCGGATCGCCCACCTGAGGCGGCTGAACGCCGCGCTGCGTGCCGAAGGGCCGTTGGTCTTCCACGACTTCGGCGCCGTCCCGCTGGTACGGCGCTGGGTCGCCCGGTCGGCGCGCCGCCGCGGGCGCGACGTGCACCTGCTGTTCCTCGACGTGCCCGCCGACACCGCGCTGGCCGGGCAGCGGGAGCGCGGCCGCGCCGTCCCCGCACAGCGGTTCGCCCGGCACCGGGTGAACGCCCGCCGCCTGCTGGGCCGACTGGACGCCGACGGGGCGGCTCCGCGCGGGTGGGCGTCCGTCACGCTGCTCAGCCGCCCGTCCGCCGAGCGCCTGCAATCCGTCGACTTCGCGATGCGGGCAACAACGACAGATCTGTAGGATATCGGCCGCCCCTCCGACGACCCCGAACGGTCATGCCGGCGGGGCTGCTTCTTCGGTACGGGGCGCGCCGGGTCGGCGGCGGACCGGGCCGGTCCGACGGCCTTGGGGGGCGAACGCGGCGATGCACGGGGATTCCGCACCCGAAGACGGCCTCACCGTCTGTACCGAGCCACCCCAGGCCACGACCGTCCGCCCACCGCGCCCGGCACCGGCCGCGATACCGGCCGCGATACCGGCCGCCGTCCCGCTCCGGCCGCACCGCCTCCACGACCTGCGCACCGCGCAGCCCCAGCCGCGCACGCTCCTGTACGGGGACACCGACATCGTCGTCGTCACCGGCCTTCCCGGTGCGGGCAAGAGCACGCTGATGGCCCGCTGCGTGTGCGTGCCGCTGATCGACTCCGGGCACGTGCGCGTGTGGTTCCAGGCCCGCACACCGCGTCGGCTGCCGTACCTGCTCGTGCGCCCGCTCGTACGCCTCGTCCACTACGGCCGGCTGCGCGCCGCGCTGCGCCGCGGCGGGCCGGTCGTCGTCCACGACTGCGGGACCGTGCCGTTGGTGCGCCGCTGGCTCGCGGGGACCGCGCGGCGTCAGGGCCGCGCCGTTCACCTGCTGTTCCTCGACGTCGGCGCCGAGACCGCGCTCGCCGGCCAGCGCGCCCGAGGGCGGGCCCTGTCCGCGCGGCAGTTCGCGCGGCACTGCGTCCGCACCCGGCGGGCGCTCGACCGCCTCGCGGCGGCCGGTGCGCCCGCGCCGGGGTGGGCGTCGGCCGTGGTGCTCAGCAGGACGACCGCGCGAGGGCTGCGCGAGATCCGCTTCGGGACCCGGTGAGGTTCAGCTCGGCTCACATCGGGAACGACCGCAGCCTCAGGTCTCCGTCCGGCCAGGCGGCGCCGTCCCGCAGCGGCGTCCACATCGTCGCCAGCGGCATCACGGCGGGCCCGTCCGGCTGCTCCACGACGACGTCGTTCTCGACGCGGTGCCAGCCCAGCCGTTCGTACAGCGCGACCAGCGGCGGGCGGCAGAACAACAGCCCGAACTCCGGCCCCAATGTACGCGCGTGGTCGACCGCCGCGCCGACCACCAGCCGGGCCAGGCCCTGTCCGCGCGCGTCGGTGGCCACCGCGACGCCGCCGACGCCTATGACGTCGGTGTCGGTCCCGGCCAGCGTCACCGGTATCCGCAGCAAGCCGGTGTGCGCGACCAGGCGGCCGTCCCACATGACACCGAAGTGCAGCTCCTTGGGCAGCCAGGTGAACCCGACGTCCGCGACGCCGAACGGGTCCGGGCCGTCACCGAGGATCGCGGCCTGGCCGGCCTTGCCGTAGTGGTCGAGCCGGACGACCTCGGGAGCGCTCACCGGTCGGTGCCCGCGTCGCCCTCTGCGCCCGCCTCCGTGTCGAGCGGGCGCAGGAAGCGGCGTTCGTAGCGGCGGATGCACTTGGTGGTCCGGGCGAGCTCGATCGCGGCCTGGCACTCCGGGTCGGACGCGCTCGCCTTGCGGTACACCTCGTACTCGGCGAAGCCGGGGAACGTGAACAGCGCATACGCGATGTCGCTGTCGCCCTCGCTCGGCAGGAAGTATCCGTGGTGGTCGCCGCCGAAGTGGTTGACCAGCCGGACCCAGCGTCGGCCGTACTCCTCGAAGTCGGCCAGTTTGTCCGGGTCGATCTCGTACTTCAGGTGGATCGTGATCACGTCTGCCCCGTTCCGTCGCCGCGGCGCCTTTGCCGCTGCCGGACGCCATCCTCGCAGGTGACGGATGTGGCACCGGACGTGCCGCCACCGTCACTCCGCGGGCTGTGCCGCCGCGTCGCGCACGCCGACCGCGCGGGTCACCGCGTCCGGTGCGGCGGAGGCCCGGCGGGTGCACAGCACCCGTGCGGCGTACGGTTGCACGGCCGCGAGCATCACGCATACGGCGGCGGTCCCGGCCCACAGCGCGGCCGGCCCGGACCGGTCGAGGAGCTGGGTGCCGACCACCGGCGCGGCCACGCCCGCGATGCCCCAGCTGATGCCGAACACCGCCAGGTAGCGGCCGGTCGCGCCGGGCGGGGCGAGGTCGGCGACCAGGGCGTAGGCCCGTCCGAGCACGATGAGTTCGCCGACGCTCCACACGACCACGGCGCCGACCGAGGCCGCGAGCGAGTGCGCGGCGGCCAGCCCGGTCAGGCCCGCGGCCGACAGCAGGTAGCCGAGCGCGAGCGCGGCGGGATTCGGCAGGGCCGCGAACCGCGGTACCCGCACGAGGGGTTGGGACGCCACGACGGTCAGCGCCGACGCCGTGAAGAGCCAGCCCGCGTCGGCCGCGGCCATGCCGCGGATTTCGAGGGCGAGGGGGAGCGCCATGACCACTTGGAGGTAGACCAGCGCGTAGACGGTGCCGCAGGCGAGCATGAGCAGCAGCGCGCGGTCGTGCCAGGGGCGCACGCGTGTGTCGGCGCTCGGCCGCGCGGTGTCGGCGTCGCGCGGCGGGTCGGCCGGCAGCGCCCGCCCGACGAGGAGCGCGCACGCCAGGCAGCTCACCGCGTCCACGACGAACAGCCAGCGCAGGTCCCAGCGTCCGACGGCGGCGGCGATGAGGCCGGCGCCCATGCCGCCGACCGCGAGGGCGGCGTTCAGCAGGCTGTACGCGCGGACCCGCTCGTGCTGGGCGACGCTGTCGGCGATCATGGCCTGGCTCGGTGGCTCGTACAGCTCGTACGCGAGGCCGAGCAGCACCGCGAACGCCCCGACGGCGACCAGCGAGTGCGACAGGGCGATGCCGAGCTGGGCGACGGCGCAGCCGACCATGCCCAGCACGATCGTGCGGCGCGGCCCGATCACGTCGGCGAACCGCGCGCCCGCGAGCCGCGACGGGATCGACGCGAGGCCGAACCCGGCGGCGACCAGTCCCGCGGTCGTCACGCCCGCGCCGTAGTCCTCGCTGATCAGCACGGTCAGGAACGGCACGGAGAACGCGCCGAGCCGGTTGACCGCGCGGGCGACCAGCAGGAGCCGTACGGTGCGCGGCATCGCGGCGCCGCGCGCGGCGAAGACACCCATGTGTACCCCCGTCACTGGTGAATCAGGTAATGTCAGTGACGGAGACGCTAGATCGGAAGGGAGTGACTGGTCAAGTGTTGTTCGACAGTCACATGACGGTGCTGCTCGACGGCACCGTGGCGCTCGTGAACGCGCTGACCGACGGCGAGTCCCGCGGCCGGCCGTACACCGCACCGCGCGGCGACGACCTGGTCGCCGCCGTCGTCGACGCGCTGGCCGAACCCTCCATACTCGTCCGCCCGAACGGGCCCGCCGACGCCGAACACCTCGCGCGCAGCGCCGCCGACCTGCGCCGCGTCTTCGAAGCCGTCGCCGCCGACCGGATGGACGACGCGGCCGGGGCGCTCAACGCCCTCCTCGCCACCAGCGGCGCCCGCCCGCTCCTCGGCCGTGCCCCCGACGGGCCCTGGCGCGTTCACTTCCACGGCGCCGACGACTCGTTCGCCACGTCCTGGACGGCCGGCTGCGCCACCGGCCTCGCCATGCTCCTCGGCGGCGAGCTCGCCGGCCGCCTCGGCGTCTGCCAGGCGGCCCACTGCGACCGCGTCTACGTCGACACCTCCCGCAACGCCGGGCGGCAGTTCTGCTCGACGGCGTGCCAGAACCGCACGAAGGCGGCGGCGTACCGGGCCCGGCAGGCCGCCCAGGCGTGAGGGCGCCGTGCGCGCCGTGCTCGACTCCGCGCGGATCAGGGCGCGGGCGTGCCCGGCTGGTCGTGCGTCGCGCAGTGGATCCCGCCGCCACCGGACGCGATCGTGTCGATCCGCAGCGAAACGACGTCCCGGTCCGGGAAGTGGTCGCGCAGGATCCCGCGGGCGCGGTCGTCCGCGGCCTTGTCGCCGAAGCGCGGCAGGAACACCGCCTTGTTGCCGATGAAGAAGTTGACGTACGACGACACGAAGTCGTCGCCGTGGCCGGTCATTTCCTGCGGATCGGGCTGCGGCAGGTCGATGACCTGGAGGGTCTTGCCGCGCGCGTCGGTGGCGTCCTTGAGCACCGCACGGGCCTGGTCCGCGGAGCGCGACCACGAGTCGGCGGGCTCGCCGGGGAACGCCTTGTCGAGCAGCACCACGCCCGGCGCGACGAAGCGGGCGAGCGAGTCGACGTGCGCGTCGGTGATGTCCTTGCCGCGCACGCCCTCGAACCAGATCACCTTCGTGACACCGAGGACGCGCTTGAGCTCGTCCTCGATCTGCTGCCGGCTCTTGCCCGGGTTGCGGTTGTCGTTGACCACGGAGCTCTCGGTGACCATGAGCGTCCCGGCGCCGTCCGTCTCGAACGAGCCGCCCTCCGCCGTGATCCAGGTCTGGTCGCGCGGGATCCCGTACTTGGCGAGCACCTCGCGCGCGACCAGCGCGTCGTGCCCGTGGGCCTGCTTGTCGCCCCAGCCGTTGAAGTTGAAGTCGACGCCGTGGACCGCGCCGGCCTCCTCCACGAACACGGGCACGGTGTCGCGCGCCCACAGGTCGTCCACGGGGATCGGCACGACCTCGACGTCGGAGCCGCACGCGTTCTGCGCGTCGTCGGCCTGTTCGGGGCGTGCGAGCAGCACGACGGGCTCGGTCGCGGCGATCGCGCGGGCGATCCCGGTGATGTCCCGGCGCACCGCGGCCAGGTCGGGTCCCCAGATGCCGGTCGACGCGGGCCACGACATGAACGTGCGGGCGTGGCTGTCCCATTCGGCGCCGAACCGACGCGTCGACGGGGAGCCCGACGTCCCGGGGGCGGACGTGCCGGAGGTCTCGGGCCCGGCCTCACCGTCCGTTCCGGAGGAGTCCGAGCAGCCGGCCAGGCCGACGGCGACCGCGCCGACGCCGACCATCGACGTCAGGAAGGTCCGGCGGGACGGGCGGGATGACGCTGGCACAGGATCCTCCGGTGGTGCGGTGGTACGACAGGGGGCGCCCGCCGAGCAGGTGCCCGATCCGGGGCGGTGTAGAGGGGGTTCGCGGCGCGAGTGGCGCGGCGAACGGGTGAAAGTGAGGGGGCGGGCCGTCGCGCGGCGGCTCCACGTCCGCGCGGAACCGCGCGGAACCGCGCGGACATGCACCGACGTGCGTTGGCGTTACGGCCGGACGGCCGCCGGCACCTGCTGCGTGATGCAGTGCACGCCTCCGCCGCCGTACGACACGACGTTGCCCGGGACGCCTACGACCTCGCGGTCGGGGAACGCGTCGGCGATCTGGGCGAGGGCGGGCTCGTCGAGCGGGTGGCCGGCGGTCGGGACGATCACGGCGCCGTTGGCGACGTAGAAGTTCGCGTACGACACCGACGTCTTCGTGCCGTCGGGCAGCGTGTGCACGGGGTACTGCGGCATCTCGAGGACCTCGAACTTCCGCCCGGCGGCGTCCGTCGTCGTGCGCAGGACCTCGAGGTTGGCGGCCATGCGCGCGTGGTCCGGGTTGGCCGGGTCGTCGCACGACTGGGCGAGGACGACGCCGGGCCGGACGTACGTGCACACGCCGTCGACGTGGCCGTCCGTGTGCTCGTCCGCCGCGTGCCCGAAGGGCAGCCAGACCACCTTCGTGACCCCGAGCCGCGTCATGAGCTCGGCCTCGATCTCCTCGCGGGTCAGGTACGGGTTGCGGTTGTGGTTCAGGAGGCACTGCTCCGTGGTGATGAGCGTCCCCTCGCCGTCGACGGTGATGGAACCGCCCTCGAGGACCATGCCCGAGTCGACGCGCTCGATGCCGAGGACCGACAGCAGGCGGCGGCTGACGGTCGCGTCCTGGTCGTACGGCAGGAACCGCCCGCCCCACGAGTTGAACCTGAAGTCGACCGCGGCGCGGCGTCCTTCGCCGTCGAGGACGACCAGCGGGCCGGAGTCGCGCAGCCACGAGTCGTCGATCGCCAGCTCGACGACCGTCACGCCCGCCGTGCACGCGGCCCGGGCCTCCGCCCCCTGGCCCGGGTTGGCGACCATCAGCACCGGCTCGAACGCCGCGATCGCATTGGCGGTCGCCGCGTACTCGGCCCGCGCCTCGTCGAAGTACGGGCCCCACAGGCTCTTGCGCGTCGGCCAGGCCATGAGCGTCCGCTCGTGCGGCGCCCACTCGGCGGGCATGCGCCACGCGGTGGGGGAGGAGGACTCGGCGGCGACGGTGCGGCTGGGCTGCGTCATGCCCTCGACTGTCTCACTGACTGAAATTTCAGTCAAGCGTGTGGGCGGCGCTGCGCCCGGCCCGGGAACCGCCGATACGTCTGGGAGGGGAGTGGCGGCTGCCGTTCCCCGATAGCGTCGTCCTGCGTTAGGGGACCACGCCTGACCAGGCCGAGGGGAATCGCCGTGTCGGACGCCGAGCCGTTGCCGCCACACCTCGGCGAGGTCGTGGAGGGGCTCGCGCGGAACCCCGCGCTGCCGCCCGAGCTCGTGCGTCGGCTGGTGGCGTACCGCAGGGGCATGGGCACGGTCGCCAAGCGTCCGGATCTGACGGACGACGTGGTCGCCGAGATCCTCGCGGCGGACCACCATTGGCTCACGCACTCGCTCGCACTCAACAGCCGCACCCCGCACGCGGTCCGGCTCGTGCTCGCCGAGCACCCGCGTCCGGCGATACGCGCTGCTCTCGCGGTTTCTGGAGGTGTGCCGCGCGAGGTCTTCGAGCGGCTGGTCGACGACCCCGATGTGCTTGTCCGCCGAAATGTGGCGGAGAGCGACGATGCGCCGGCCGACGTGCGCGCCCGGCTGGCCGACGACCCCGAGCCGGAGGTCCGCGCCACGCTCGCCCGATGGTGGCCGCAGGCCCCGGAGGCGGTTCGGCGGCGGTTGCTGACCGACGTGGCGGACTCCGTCCGCGCGGCGGCCTGCTCGACGTACTACGCCCGCTCGCCCCACCCCGTACCGCCCGCCGACCTGCTCCCGGCGCTGCTGGCCGACCCGGTCACGCGCGCCGGGGCGGTGCGGCACTGCGCGCTGGGCGCCGAGGCGGCGCGTCGACTGGCCGCGGATCCGGACGACGCCGTGCGCGAACAGGTCGCGGAGCATCCCGACCTCCCGGCCCGGTCGCGCGAGCTGCTCGCCGAGGACCCCAGCCCGCAGGTCCGGGTCCGCGTCTTCGCCCGCCAAGACACGCCGGAGGCGACCCGAGCCGCGATCCACGCCGGGATCCTGGCCGACGCGAACCTGCCGACCTGGCCCGAGGTGGACCTGGACGACGAGGTGGTGGAGCGGCAGTTCATGGGCCGGATGGCCCGCTCGGAGCTGGCCTCGCTGCGCCTGCCGTGGGTGACGGCCGACCCGTTGCCGTACGTCGACTCGCCCTACCCGGGTTTCCGGGCTGCGGCCGCGCAGGCGGACGGCCTCCCGGCGGCGGTCGTGGCGAGGCTGCTGCACGACGAGGACAGTCGCGTCCGCACGAAGGCGGCGCAACACGCCCGTGATCAGGTCGACCCCGCCACCGCTGAGCGCATCGACCGCACGTACGACGCGCCCAAGGGGTCGCCGTGGCGTCCGGCAGACGACTTCCCCCTCCCCGTGTCCGTCTTGCGGCGACTGGCCTCCGACCCCGATCCGCGGATGCGCCTGCTCGCGCCGCGTGACCCCGATCTACCCGCGCAGTTGCTCGGGCTGCTGGCGGCCGATCCCGACTCCACGGTGCGCTGTGAGGTCGCCGCGCATCCGCGACTGCCGCTCGGCGTTCTGCTCGAACTGGTGGCCGACCCGTCCGCGTGGGTCGCCAAGGCCGCCGCCGGCAACCCGAGCCTGCCGCCGGCGCAGATGCACCGGCTCCTGGTGCTCGCGGGTCTGTGAGGCCGGGCTCCGCGGGCTGCGGAAGGGGCTGAGGGGCGGCCTCGCGGGGGCTACTCCCGGCCCTGACCGCCGCGGCCGGGGCGGGTGTCCACGTTGGTCGTCAACGTCCCGAGCAGGCCCGGTAGTTCGGCCACCGTCCCGGCCGGGAGGCCGGCCACGGTCTCGGCGGCCAGGCCGCGCCACAGTTCCTTGACCTGTTCCGTCAACGCCCGTCCGCTGTCCGTCAGTTCGACGATGCTCGCGCGCTTGTCGGAAGGGTCCGGCGTGCGGCGGATGTGGCCGGCGGCCTCGAGTTTGCGGGTCATCAGGGTGACGCTCGGCGGCTCGCAGCCCAGCGCGTCGCTGAGCTGCGCCTGGATGCGCGGGCCGGTGCGGGCGAGCTCGAGGAGGAGGGCCTCCTGGCCCGGGTGGAGGCCGAGCGGGGCGAGCAGGGCCGCGGTGCGGGCGCGGTGGCGCAGGCTCAGCAGGCGGATGGCCTGGTTGAGGGCATCGGCTTGGGCGAAGTCCACGGCGGCTCCTTGACGATCAGATTAGTTATGCGCATAAGCTTATCCGCATAACTAATTCTACGTGACCCCGGGGAGTCCCGACATGACCGTGAAGGTCGCCGTCATCTACTACAGCGCCAGCGGCTCCGTGCACGCCCTCGCCGAGGCCGTCGCCGAAGGCGCCGCCGCCACGGGAGCCGACGTCCGGCTGCGGCGGGTCGCCGAGCTCGCGCCCGACAGCGCGATCGACGAGAACCCGCAGTGGCGGCGCCACGTCGACGCCACCGCGTCGCTCGCCGAGGCCGCGCTCGACGACCTGGCCTGGGCCGACGCGTACGCCTTCGGCACGCCGACCCGCTTCGGCGCGCCCGCCGCACAGCTCAAGCAGTTCCTCGACCAGGCCGGCGGCCTGTGGCGCGAGGGCGCCCTGGCCGACAAGCCGGTCACCGCGTTCACCTCGGCGTTCAACCGGCACGGCGGCAGCGAGGCCACGCTGCTGTCGCTGGGCAACGTCTTCTACCACTGGGGCGCGCTGATCGTGCCGCCCGGATTCACCGACCCGGCGGTCTACGCCGCGGGCGGCAACCCGTACGGCACCTCCGCGGTGACCGGCCCGTCGGGCGCCGGCCCCGACGAGGCGACGCTCGAGGCCGCCCGGTACCAGGGCCGGCGGCTCGCGCAAACCGCCATCCGCCTCCGCGCAGGCGCCCAGTCCGTCGACGCGGCACTGCAGGACGCGTGAGCGCCGAGATGACCTCAGACGCCCGCCCCGTGCCCACCGCCCCCACGTCGCAGGACGCCGCCGCAACGGCGAGGTCCACCGCGCAGCGGGACGCCGCCCCCGCGTCGACGCTCGCGCTGCCCACGCCGGAGGACGCCGCCGCGCCCGCACCCACGACGTCCCCCGAACCGCAGGACCCCACCTCCGCTTCGACCGTCGCCCACGAGGACGCCGTGCTCACGACGTCCCCCAAGCCGCAGGACACCACCGCACCCGAGCCCCACGACGCCGCGCGCACCCGCCTGGTCCTCGCGCTCGTCTGCGCCTGCCAGTTCATGGTCATCCTCGACGCGTCGATCGTGAACGTCGCCCTGCCTTCCGTCGACCGCGACCTCGGTTTCGGTTCGTCCGGTCTCGCCTGGGTCGTCAACGCCTACCTGCTGACCTTCGCCGGGTTCATGCTGCTCGGCGGACGCGCCGCCGACCTGTTCGGGCAGCGCAGGATGCTGACCACAGGCCTGCTCGTCTTCTCCGCCGCGAGCCTGGCCGGCGGTCTGGCCACGACCCCTGGGGTCCTGGTCGCGGCGCGTGCCGTACAGGGCGTCGGCGCTGCGCTGCTGGCCCCGGCCACGCTCGCCGTCCTCAACACCACGTTCGCCGAAGGCCCCGCCCGCGCCCGGGCGTTCGGTGCCTGGTCGGCCGCAGGCGGAGTCGGCGGCATGGCCGGCGCGCTCGCGGGCGGGGCGCTCACCAGCGGCCTGTCGTGGCGCTGGGTGTTCCTCATCAACGTCCCCGTCGGCGCCGCGCTGATCGCCGTCGCCGCGACCTCCCTCACCGGCACCCGACCGCAGCACCGCGAACCCCTCGACCTCGTCGGCGCCGTCACCGGCACCGCCGGGCTCGCCGCGCTCGTCTACGGCGTCATGCAGAGCACCGACCACGGCTGGACGTCCGCACACGTCGTCGTGCCCGCCGTCGCGGGCCTGGCCCTCCTCGTCCTCTTCGCGGTCACCGAGGCCCGCTTCGCCGACCGGCCGCTGCTGCCCCCGCACCTGTTCCGCATCCGCGGGGTGGCCGTCGGCAACGGCATGCTCCTCCTGTTCGGCGGCATCGCCATCGCGATGTGGTACTTCACGTCCCTCTTCCTCCAGGACGTCCTCGGGTACGGCGCCCTGCGCGCCGGCCTCGGCCAGACACCCGCCGCCGTAACGTTCATGCTGGTCGCAGGCCGGGCCGCCGCGCTGCTCCCGCGCACCGGTGTACGGCCGCTCGTCCTCGCCGGATCCGCCTGCTTCCTCGCCGGCTTCGGCTGGCTCGCCCAGGCCGACGCGCAAAGCGGCTACCTCATCGGCGTCCTCGGCCCGACCCTGCTCATCGCCGTCGGCATCGGCCTGACCTTCCCCACCCTGATGGCCGCCGCGACCGCCGACGCCCCCGCCCGCGACGCCGGCATCGTCGGCGGCGTGGCCAACACCGCGAGCCAGCTCGGCGGATCGATCGGCCTCGCCCTCCTCTCCACCGCCGCCGACACCCGGGCCGCCGCAAGCTCCGACACCACCACCGCGACCGACGCCCTCGCCTCCGGCTACGACCTGGTCTTCCTCCTCGCCGCCGGCCTCGCCCTGGCGATCGCCGCCACGAGCCTGCTCCTCCCACGCCCGCCCAAGCCCTGACGCGAAAGCCGGTCCCGGACGGCACCCAGCCGCCCGGGACCGGTGGCCGGCCCTCGCCACCGGCGGCCCACCGGGAAGCTACGATCGGCCCCATGCACGCCTCCGGAACCTTCAGCGTCAAGGCCTTCGTCCCGACGGAACTGGTCCCGACGCCCGCCGTCGTCACCGCGACGCCGGTCGGGGTCGCCACGATGGAGAAGGAGTACGAGGGCGACGTCGTGGGGCGCTCCTCGACGCTGTTCACCGCAGCGTTCGACCAGGCGAGCGGGGTCGGCACCTACGTGGCCATGGAGTCCTTCGAAGGATCCCTGAACGGCCGCACGGGCACCTTCAACTTCGCCCACTCGGCGACGACTTCCGGCAGCGACCGCACCGCCGAGTTCTTCGTCGTCGTACCGTCCAGCGGCACCGGCGACCTGACGGGCATCTCAGGCACCGGCAGCATGACCGTCGACCCCGACGGCACGCACCGCATCTGGTTCGACTACGAGGTCGCCTGACCGGACGCGGTGGGGCGGGGTGCCTTGCGATGCCCCGGCATAGTCTGGACCAGTACTGTGGGGAGGAGATCCCCGGTGAGTGCACAGACGCATGCGTCGGATCCGATCATCCCCCGACCGGAACGCACCGTCGGGGCCCTGCGTGTCGCGTTGGCCCAGGTCGCCCCCTACCGGATCGCCGAATTCGAGGCGCTGAAAGACGAGGCCTTCGACCTCGCGGCTGCCCAGGGGAGTGTCGCTCCGGTCCGGATGTTCCTGTTGGCATGGTCGCGGGACATCGAGATCGCGCGGCAACCGGCTACCGCCGCGCGCTACCGCGATGCCGTCCACGCGGCGCAGGTCCTCGACAAGGCCGATCCCGGCTGGCTGGCGGCGATGGACGATGTCTCCCGCATTCTGGACGAGGCTATGCGGGCCGTTCGCGACTGACCGCTCCGGTCTCGCTCGGCCGCTTAGAATCGCCTGTCGTGAGCTGGAGTTGGGAATATCACCCCGACGAGGAGACCCGGGTCGGCGGCATGTTCGACTACCTCCTGATTCAGCGCCAGGAGACCCTCTACATCCTCCAGGTGACGCCCCCGCTGTGATCGGTGGGCCTCAGTCGCGGTTTCCGCGGCCCTTGACGGTCGCGCGGAGGTACTCGCGGTTCAGGGTGCCGATCGCCGAGAGCGGGATGCCCTTCGGGCAGGCGGTCGCGCATTCGCCGGTGTTGGTGCAGCCGCCGAAGCCCTGGGCGTCCATCGTGTCGACCATGTCGAGGACGCGGGACTCGCGTTCCGGCGCGCCCTGGGGGAGGGCGTTCAGGTGGACGACCTTGGCCGCCGTGAAGAGCATCGCCGAGCCGTTGGGGCAGGCCGCGACGCAGGCGCCGCAGCCGATGCAGGCGGCGTGGTCGAAGGCCAGGTCGGCGGCGGCCTTCGGGACCGGGGTCGCGTGCGCCTCCGGTGCGGAGCCGGTCGGGACGGAGACGTAGCCGCCCGACGCGATGACCCGGTCGAAGGCGGACCGGTCGACGACGAGGTCCCGGACGACCGGGAACGCCTCGGCGCGCCACGGCTCGACGTCGATGGTGTCGCCGTCGCGGAAGTGCCGCATGTGGAGTTGGCAGGCCGTGGTCCGCTCGGGCCCGTGGGCCTGGCCGTTGATGACGACGCCGCAGGCGCCGCAGATGCCTTCGCGGCAGTCGTGGTCGAACGCCACCGGGGTGTCGCCGGAGAGGATCAGCCGCTCGTTGAGGTGGTCGAGCATTTCGAGGAACGACATGTCCGCGCTGACGCCGTCGACCTCGTAGGTGGTCATCGCGCCGGCCGCGGCCGCGTCGCGCTGGCGCCAGACGCGCAGGGTGAACTTCACGTGTAGCTCCGCTGGGTGGGGTGGACGTGCTCGAAGACGAGGTCTTCCTTGTGCAGGACGGGAGGGCGTCCCGTGCCCGTGAACTCCCAGGCGGCCGTGTACGAGAACAGCTCGTCCCGGCGTGCCGCCTCGCCGTCCGGGGTCTGGCTCTCCTCGCGGAAGTGGCCGCCGCACGACTCGGTGCGGTGCAGGGCGTCCAGGCATGTGAGTTCGGCGAGTTCGAGGTAGTCGACGATGCGGTTGGCCTTCTCCAGCGACTGGTTCAGCTCCGCGCCCGTGCCCGGCACCTTGACCCGCCGCCAGAACTCCTCGCGCAGTTCCGGGATCCGGCCGAGGGCCTTGCGCAGTCCGGCCTCGTTGCGGGCCATTCCGCATTCGTCCCACAGGAGTTCGCCGAGTTCGCGGTGGAACGAGTCGGGCGTGCGGTCGCCGTCGACGGCGAGCAGCCGGTCCAGCCGGGCGGTCACCTCCGCCACCACGGCGACGGCGGCCGGGTGGTCGGCCAGGACCTCGTCGTGGGGATGGCGGGCGAGGTAGTCGTTGATGGTGGCCGGCAGCACGAAGTAGCCGTCCGCGAGCCCCTGCATGAGCGCGGACGCGCCGAGCCGGTTCGCGCCGTGGTCGGAGAAGTTGGCCTCCCCGATGGCGAACAGGCCCGGCACGGTGGTCTGGAGGTCGTAGTCGACCCACAGGCCGCCCATCGTGTAGTGGATCGCCGGGTAGATGCGCATCGGCACCTGGTACGGGTCCTCGGCGGTGATCCGCTCGTACATCTCGAACAGGTTCCCGTACTTCGCGTCGACCGCCGCCCGCCCCATGCGCCGGATCGCGTCGGCGAAGTCCAGGTACACGCCCTGGCCGCCGGGCCCGACGCCGCGGCCCTCGTCGCACACGTTCTTCGCGGCGCGCGACGCGATGTCGCGGGGGACCAGGTTGCCGAAGGACGGGTACATCCGCTCCAGGTAGTAGTCGCGTTCGTCCTCGGGGATCTCGTTCGGCGGCCGCGTGTCGCCCTTCGCCACGGGCACCCAGATCCGGCCGTCGTTGCGCAGCGACTCGCTCATCAGCGTCAGCTTCGACTGGTGGTCGCCGGAGCGCGGGATGCAGGTGGGGTGGATCTGCGTGAAGCACGGGTTCGCGAACAGCGCGCCGCGCCGGTGGGCCCGCCAGACGGCGGTGGCGTTGGAGTTCTTGGCGTTCGTCGACAGGTAGAAGACGTTGCCGTAGCCGCCGCTCGCCAGCACCACCGCGTCGGCGAAGTAGGTGTCGACGCGGCCGGTGACCAGGTCGCGGGCGACGACGCCGCGGGCCCGCCCGTCGACGACGACCAGGTCGAGCATCTCGGTGCGCGGGTGCATCTCCACGGTCCCGGCGTCGATCTGCCGCGACAGCGCCTGGTACGCGCCGAGCAGCAGCTGCTGCCCGGTCTGCCCGCGGGCGTAGAACGTCCGCGACACCTGCACGCCGCCGAACGACCGGGTGTCGAGCAGGCCGCCGTACTCGCGGGCGAACGGCACGCCCTGGGCGACGCACTGGTCGATGATCTGCAGCGAGATCTGCGCGAGCCGGTGCACGTTGGACTCGCGGGCGCGGAAGTCGCCGCCCTTGACGGTGTCGTAGAAGAGCCGGTGCACGGAGTCGCCGTCGTTGCGGTAGTTCTTCGCCGCGTTGATGCCGCCCTGCGCCGCGATCGAGTGCGCCCGGCGCGGCGAGTCCTGGTAGCAGAACTGCACGACGCGGTAGCCCTGTTCGGCGAGCGTGGCGCCGGCCGCGCCGCCGGCCAGGCCGGTGCCGACGACGATGACGGTGTGCTTGCGCCGGTTGGCGGGGTTGACGAGCTTCGCCTCGAAGCGGCGGCGGTCCCAGCGTTCGGCGATCGGGCCGTCGGGGGCCTTGGTGTCGGCGACGGGGTCCCCGACGCCGTACGCGGTGTAGTCGGTCATGGGTTCAGCTCACGATTCCGGTCAGGACGGCGACGGGTACGGACACGAAGCCGACGGTCAGCAGCGCCGCGAGCGCGTTCGCCGCGGCCTTGAACGCCCGGTCGCGGCGCGGCGAGTTCGCGCCGAGGGTCTGCGCGGCGCTCCAGAAGCCGTGCCGGATGTGCAGCCCGAGCGCGAGCATCGCCGCGATGTAGAAGGCGGCGACGTACCATCGGTCGAACGACGCCACGACGTTGGCGTACGGGTGGCCGTGCTGCGCGTTCGGGTTCACCGTCAGCGTGGTCAGGTCGAGGATGTGCCACACGACGAACAGCCCGAGGATGACACCGCCCCAGCGCATCGTGCGCGTCGCGTAGCTGGTGCGCGCCCGCGGCCGCGCGTACTTGACCGGCCGCGCCGCCAGGTCGCGGCGGCTGAGCTGGTACGCGGCCACCCCGTGCAGCACGACCGCGGCGACCAGCACGACCCGGAGGATCCACAGGAACCACTCGTAGTGGAGCACCGGCCCGCCGATGGTCCGCAGCCAGTGCGCGTAGTGGTCGAACTCGCCGGGCCCGAAGAAGATCTTCAGGTTGCCGATCATGTGGGCGACCAGGTACGCGAGCATGATCAGCCCGGTGACCGCCATGACCGCCTTCTTGCCGACGGTGGAGCGCCACAGGGAGCCGAGGAGGGACGGGGGGTGCTGCGGGTGCTGTGCGTGCTGTGTCCGGGTCGCCAGTGCCATGCAGGGACGCTAAAGCCGGGGCTCTCGATGCGTCCAAGACATGATCCGACTCCTTTCCATAGTCACTGCCTATCGTGACTGGGTATCGTGGCGACGGTGCAGCTCCAGCAACTCCGCTACTTCGCGACCGTGGCCGAACTCCGGCACTTCACCCGGGCCGCCGAGGCCCTGCACGTCGCCCAGCCGTCGCTGTCCCAGCAGATCCGGGCGCTCGAGCACGAGCTGGGCGCGGAGCTGTTCCACCGGGCACGTGGAAACATCACGCTCACGGACGCCGGCGAGGCCCTGCTGCCCGTGGCCCGGCGGATCCTCGCCGACACCGACACCGCGCGCCGTGAGGTCCACGAGGTCGCCCAGCTGCGCCGCGGCCGGGTGCGGCTCGGCGCGCCCCCGAGCCTGTGCGCCAGCCTCGTGCCGGACGTCCTGCGCGTCTACCACGCGCGCTATCCCGGCATCGAGCTGTTCGTGGACGAGGGCGGCTCACAGGACCTGGTGCGCAGCCTGGCGGCCGGCGGGCTCGACGTGGCGCTGGTCATCACCCCGCTCGGGCCCGGCGCGCCCGCCCTGACCACGGCCGAGCTCCTCCGCGAGGACCTCGTCGTCGTGTCGTCGCCCGACGAACCCCCGCCGACCCGGCGGGCCGGCGCCCGGATCCGCGTGGCCGACCTGCGGGGCCTGCCCATGGTGATGTTCCGGCGCGGCTACGACCTGCGCGAGATGACGCTGGCGGCCTGCCGCGCGGCCGGGTTCGAGCCGTCGTTCACCGTCGAGGGCGGCGAGATGGACGCGGTGCTCGGCTTCGTGCGCGCGGGGTTGGGCGTCGCGGTGGTCCCGGGCATGGTCGCGGCCCGCTCCGGGCTGCGGGTGACGGCGTTCGCGGGGGAGCCGCTGCGCCGCACGGTCGCGGTCGCGCACCGCAAGGACGCCCCGCCGCCGCGCGCCGCGCGCGAGCTGTGGGGCGTCCTGCTGGAGCACCTGGACCTGGGCCCGGGGTCAGTCCCGCGCGGGGACTAGCTCGGGCTCCTCCTCGGGCTCCGCCTCGGGCTGCCCGGCCTGCGCGTCGGGCGCCGTCGTACCGGTCCTGGGCAGCACCGCCCGCGCGATCAGCGCCGCCGCGAGCAGCAGCACCGCGCACACGGTCAGGCCCAGCGCGTAGCCGTCGTTGAGCGCCCCGGGCGTGACGGCGTCGCCGGTACGGTCGTGGGCCGCGGTGCCCAGCGCGGCGAGGCCGAGCGAGGCGCCGATCTGCCGCGAGCTGTTGAGCAGCCCGGACGCGGTGCCGGCCTCGTGCGGGGCGACGCCCGCCGTCGCGACGGACACCAGCGGGCCGAGGCACATCCCGAAGCCGACGCTGGCGACGAGCGACGGCCCGAGGACGTCGGTCAGGAACGTCCCGTCCGCGCTGATCAGGCCGAACCACGCGAACCCGGCCGCGGTCAGCAGTGCGCCGACGAGCATCAGCGTGCGCGGCGGCAGCCGGTAGCCCAGCTTGACGGCCACCACCGACCCGGCCACCACGCCCAGGGCGAACGGCAGGAACATCAGCCCGGTCATGGCCGCGCCCGTCCCCAGCACGCGCTGCAGGTACAGCGACATGAAGTAGAACGACGAGGCCATGCCCGCGCCGACCACCAGGTTGAACGCGTTCGCGCCGGCCACCGAGCGGTTCGTGAACAGGCCGAGCCGGACGAGGGGTTCGCGGGCGGTGGTGTGCTCGACGTACACGAACGCGGCCAGCAGCACGAGCGCGGCCGCGAGCGTGCCGAGGGTGACCGCGGACGTCCAGGCGTACCGGTCCGTGCGCACGACGCCGAACACCAGCAGCGTCATGCCGGACGCGGCCAGCACCGCGCCCAGCGCGTCCGGGCGTCCGCCGCGTGCCGCCGCCGTCCCCGCCGGGACGCCCCGCCAGGCCAGCGCCAGCGCGGCCGCCGCCATCGGCACGTTCACGAACATGACCCAGCGCCAGCCTGCGTACTCGGTCAGGATCCCGCCGACGAGGACGCCGAGGGCGCCGCCCGCCGCGTTCGTCGCACTCCACACGCCGAACGCCTTCACGCGGGCCTTGCCCTCGGGAAACGTCGTGGTCAGCAGCGCCAGCGCGGCGGGCGCGAGCGCGGCGGCACCGACGCCCTGGGCGGCTCGCGCGGCGACCAGCTGGCCGGGGTCCTGCGCGAAGCCGCCGAGGAGCGAGGCCGCGCCGAACAGGGCGAGGCCGCCCAGCAGCATGCGCTTGCGGCCGTACCGGTCGGCGGCCTTGCCGCCCAGCAGGAGCAGGCCGCCGAAGGTGAGCGCGTAGGCGTGGATGACCCAGGTCAGGCCCACCGCGCTGAAGCCGAGGCCGGCGGCGATCTCGGGCAGGCCGACGTTCACGACGGACAGGTCCAGCGACACCATGAACTGGACGACCGCCACGACCGCGAGGATCCGGCCCGGCCGCACTCCCGGGCGTCCTTCGTCCGGACGCTTCGCGTCCCAACGCCCCTTGCTCTCCAACTTGTTCGTCATCACAGACGTCACCCCCAGGTGCTGTTCGCCGACTTTTCGAACATGTTCCGAAAGTAGCATCGCGAGGGGCGTGCGTCGACCGGGAAGGGATCCGCGGGTGGCGGGAAGACGCGCCGGGCCGTGGCCGGGGGAGGGCGGCGCGGCATGATGGAGCGATGCCCCGACCGTCCGCGGCCTCCGCCGCAGCGCCCGCGCCACAAGGCCGCACCGGCCGCCCGCCCGTCACCTCGCGCGCCGAGATCCTGGCGGCGGCCCGCCGCCTCATCGACCGCGACGGCTGGGAGAAACTGACGATCCGCAGACTGGCCGCGGAGCTCGGCATCGGGGCGACGACGCTCTACCACCACATCCGCAACAAGGACGACCTGCTCGTCCTCATGCTCAACCAGTACACGGCCGAACTCGGCCGCCCCACGCTGCCCAGCGACCCGCGCGACCGCATCGTCGCGGCCGCCACCGCGATGCGCGACGCCCTCGCGTCCTGGCCGTGGGCCGCGGAGATCCTCACCGCCGACGGTTTCGTCGGGCTCCTGGACGAAAACGCGCTGTGGATGGTCGAGGCCATCGTGGCCGGCGCCGACGACTACGGCTGCACGCCCGCCCAGTCCGTCGACGTCTTCCGCGGCATCTGGTACTACACCGTCGGCGAGGTCCTGGTCCGCGCCAACACCGCCCGCCGGCGCGCGCAAGACCCGGACCGCGTCTTCAGCGAGGCCTTCGACCCGGAAAAGCTCCCCCACCTGGCCGCCGTCTTCGACCGCTGGGCGCAGTTCGCGCAGCGCGACACGTACCCCGAAGGCCTGCGGATCTTCGTCGACGGAATGCTGGCGAAGGCTACAAGCCGCTTGTAGCACTCGATGAACGGCCGGTGTCAGGCGGCGGACCTTTTCATGTCTTCCGCCCTTAGCGCTCTCCACCGACTTGGCTGTCTACTTCCTTTCACGAGCTGAACCGGAAATTCCGACCGCCGAAAAGCCGACCGTGGAGGCTTGGTGACCGACCAGACATCCCCCGCCCGCACGCCGCAGCGCCTCGACGAGGTGATCACGGGCGGTATCGGCACCAGCCCGCTGCGGCCGGACGGGACGCTCAAGGTCCGCGGGGAGTTCGCCTACTCCTCGGACCTGTGGGCGGACGGGATGCTCTGGGGCGCGACACTGCGCAGCCCCCACCCGTACGCGCGGATCCTGTCGGTCGACACCGGCCCCGCGCTCGCGCACCCCGGCGTCTCGGCGGTGCTGACCCACCAGGACGTCCCCGGCGAGAACATCTACGGCCTGAAGACCGCCGACACGCCGGCGCTCGCCGAGGACGTCGTCCGCTACAAGGGCGAGCCCGTCGCCCTCGTCGCCGCCGACCACCCCGAGACCGCCCGGCGCGCGCTGGAGAAGATCGTGGTCGCGTACGAGGTCCTCGAGCCGGTCACCGACCCGGAGCGCGCCGCGCACGACGACACGCTGCCCGCGCTGCACCCCGGCGGCAACGTGGTGCGCTACCAGCCGATCGTCCAGGGCGACCCCGACGCGGTGGCCGACGTGGTCGTGTCCGACGTCTACACGCTCGGCATGCAGGACCAGGCGTTCCTCGGGCCGGAGTCCGGCCTGGCGATCCCCGACGAGGACGGCGGCGTCGACCTGTTCCTCGCCACCCAGTGGCTGCACGTCGACCAGCGCCAGACCGCGCGGGCGCTCGGGCTTCCGCTCGAGAAGGTACGTTTCACCATGTCCGGCGTCGGCGGCGCGTTCGGCGGCCGCGAGGACCTGTCCATGCAGATCCACTGCTGCATGCTCGCGCTGCACACCGGCCGGCCGGTGAAGATGGTCTACGGCCGCGAGGAGTCCTTCTACGGCCACGTCCACCGGCACCCCGCGAAGATGTACTACGAGCACGGCGCCACCAAGGACGGCAAGCTCGTCTACATCAAGGCCAGGATGTACTTCGACGGCGGCGCGTACGCCTCGAAGACCCCGGTCGTGGTCAGCAACGCCACGTCGCTTGGCACCGGCCCCTACGAGGTGCCCAACGTCAGGATCGAGGGCTGGGGCCTCTACACGAACAACCCGCCGTGCGGCGCGATGCGCGGCCTCGGCGCGGTGCAGCCCGCCTACGCGTACGAGTCCCAGATGGACAAGCTCGCCAAGGCGCTGGACATGGACCCGGTGCTGCTGCGGCAGATCAACGCCGTCAGCGAGGGCTCGACCCTGCACACCGGGCAGGTGCTCGACTCCCCGGCGCCCGTCGCCGAACTCCTCGAACGGCTCAAGCGGTTGCCGATGCCGCTGGAGAACCGGACCGCGCCGGCGGACGTCCGCGACCTGCCCGGCGGCATCTCCAACACCACGCACGGCGAGGGCGTCGTCCGCGGCGTCGGCTACAGCGTGATCATCAAGAACGTCTCCTACGCCGAAGGCGCCGACGACTACTCCACCGCCCGGGTGCGGCTCGAGGTCATCGGCGGCGAACCCGTCGCCATGGTGCACACCGCGGCGGCCGAGGTCGGGCAGGGCCTGGTGACCGTGCAGCAGCAGATCGCCCGCACCGAACTCGCCGTGGAACGCGTCAACATCCACCCGAACGACACCAACGTCGGCGACGCGGGCTCGAGTTCGGCGTCCCGGCAGACGTACGTCACCGGCGGTGCCGTCAAGAACGCGTGCGAGGCCGTGCGCGACGTGCTCTTCGCCAAGGCCGCCCGGCGGTTCGGCGAACGGCCCGCGGACCTGTCGCTCGTCGGCGGCAAGGTCGTCTCGTCGACCACCGGAGTCATCGCCGACATCGCCGACGTCCTCGGCGACGACGTGATCGAGGAGACCCGCGAGTACCACCACCTGCGGACCTACGAACTCGACCCGGTGACCGGGCAGAGCCCGCGCGTGCACGTCCAACACGCCTACTCCGCACACCGGGCCGTGGTCGACGTCGACACCGAGCTCGGACTCGTCAAGGTCGTCCGGCTCGACTGCGCGCAGGACGTCGGCAAGGCCGTCAACCCCGACGCCGTCGTCGCCCAGATCCAAGGCGGCTCCACGCAGGGCCTCGGTCTCGCCGTCATGGAGGAGATCCAGGTCGAAGGCGGCCACATCCGCAACCCGTCGTTCACCGACTACCTGATCCCGACGATCATGGACACCCCGCCCATGACCATCGACGTCATCGAACGGGCCGACCCCAACTCGCCCTACGGCGTCCGCGGCGTCGGCGAACCACCCACCATCTCCGCCACCCCGGCGATCGTGAACGCCATCCGCAACGCGACGGGGCTCGACCTCACCCACACCCCGGTCGGGCCCGAGCACATCTGCGGCCCCGCGTTCGCCCGAGCCTGAGCAGCACCTCTCATCACCACCGAGAAGGAGCAACTATGACCACGCACACCCAGGGAACGAGCGTCCAGGACCTCGAGCGCGCCTGGATGGACGAGGCGATCAGACTGGCCACCACCAGCGTCGCGAACGGCGGCGGCCCGTTCGGCGCCCTCGTCGCCAAGGGCGACCGGATCGTCGCGATCGGGAACAACCAGGTCACCGCCACCCTGGACCCGACCGCACACGCCGAGGTCAGCGCCATGCGCGCCGCGTGCAAGGTGCTCGACACGTTCTCGCTCGACGGGTGCATCCTGGTGACCTCCTGCGAACCGTGTCCCATGTGCCTCTCCTCGGCACTGTGGGCCCGCGTCGACCGCATCGTCTACTGCGCCGACCGCGACGACGCGGCCGTCGCCGGCTTCGACGACCGCAAGTTCTACGACCTCTTCGAGAAGAAGCCCGCCTGGATGTGGCCGACCCCGGTCGAACACCTCGACCTCCCCAACCGCACCGCCCCCTTCGACGCCTGGCTCGCCAAGTCCGACCGCATCGACTACTGACCGCCGCCTGACGGGGGCCGCCTCAAGGACCACCCAGGTCCGACAAGGCGGCCCCCGCGGGCTGTCCCGCACAGCCGCGTCACGCTCACCCCGCCTCCACCACCTCCGCCCGCGCCACCAGCCCGGTCGCGATGTGGTCCCAGTCCGGCCCGTGCATCCACAGGCTCTGGGCCGCCTCACGCAACAACGCCGGCTCGTCGGGCCGCTGCAGCAGCACCAGGCGATACGCCAGATTCCGCACCCACACCGGCAGCAGCCCGTCCACGATCTGCGGGCAGAGCTCCCGCAGCATCGCCAGAATCGCGTCCGCGTCGGCGAACGTCAGCTCCTCGACGAAGAAGTGCTCATCATGCTCACGCCCGCAGTCAGGGGTAGGCCGGTACTCGTCACCGAAAAGACACCGGGCGTGCTCCGTGAGGGTGTTGTGCATGCGCGGAGCCTACGACGCCGCTCGCCCGCCGGCCGCACTCACCAGGCCCTCGGCGCGGCCAAAGGCGCGTCGGGGGCGAAGTAGCAGTCGGGGCAGCGGCGAACGCCTCGGGGGAGCACGGTCAGGTGCGTGCGGGAGCCGGTGCGCTCGTCGTGGACCACGAGGTCGGTGCGGCCGAGCGTGCGGTTCCTGCCGAACGGGGCCGGCGCGGTCAGCGCGGCCGCGATGGAGGGTGCCGGGTCGAGGGGCAGGGCCGCGCCTTCGGGGAGGTAGTCCTCGTCCAACACGAACCGGACGCTGGTGCCGTGGCCTTCGGCCGGGCCGAGGTCGGTCAGCGACGCTCTGCGGTACGGCCCGGCGTCGACGTGGTAGCAGTGCCCGTCCCGCCGGACGGCGGCCGTGACCTGCGAGCACATCGCGGTGCCGACGCCCAGCCCGCCGCGCGGGGCCGAGTTCGAGCTCTCGAACACGCGGACCACCATAGGGGCCGGGTCGAACGTCCCCCCGGTCGGCGCGGTCGGCAACCCGGGCCCGTCGTCCTCGACCCGGAAACAGAGATCGCCCTCCACGACGACCCGCACCGTCAACACCGGGCCGACCGGTCGTTCCCCGACGGCGTCCTCGACGACGTGGATCAGCACCCCGAGGGGCAGCATCGGGTCGTCGCGTTCGGCGCCGAAGTACATGCGGGGCCGCACGCGTTGGACGTCTGCCTCTTGCAGGACCTGGATCTGGCTCGCGTCGTAGACCGGAGTCTGTTCCCCCATCAGGTCATTCTTCCGCACGGCCACCCCTGCGGGCGGTAGCGGCCTGTGCGAGATTGCCGGCAGCGATGTCCAACAGCCGCCGTCTTGACGGATGTTCCGTTGGAGGGACGCGACGGCGACCATACTGACTGGTCATGTCGACGACTCCTCAGTCCGGACCGCTCTGCACGCGCGAGACGCTCGCCCGGGACCTGGACGCTCTCGGTGTGCGGCGGTGCCAGACGGTGCTGGTGCACACCTCGTTAAGCGCCTTCGGGTGGGTGTGCGGTGGCCCGGTCGCCGTCGTGCAGGCGCTCTTGGACGTGCTGGGCGCCGAGGGAACGCTGGTGATGCCGACGCATTCCGGCAACAACTCCGATCCCGCCGCGTGGGGCAACCCGCCGGTGCCCGAGGCCTGGTGGGAGGAGATCCGGTCGTCGATGCCGGCCTACGACCGGCGTACCACCCCCGCGTACGGCGTCGGTGTCGTCCCCGAGACGCTCCGCACCTGGCCCGGCGCGGTGCGCAGCGCACATCCGCAGACCTCGTTCGCCGCCGTCGGCCCGCGCGCGTCGGTGATCACCGACGGGCACGCCCTGGACTGCCGGCTTGGCGAGCGGAGCCCGCTGGCCCGGCTGGAGGAGTCCGGCGCGCTGGTCCTGCTGCTCGGTGCGGGGTTCGGTTCGTGCACCGCGTTCCACCTGGCCGAGTACCGGATCGACGCCCCGCAGACCGACAACGCGTTCGCCGCCATGACCCCCGAGGGACGCCGCTGGACGCAGGTGCGCGACACCGCGATCAACGAGGACGGATTCGCCGACCTGGGCGCCGACTTCGCCCGGGACCACCCCGTCGTCCAAGGCACGGTCGGCGGCGCCGAGGCCCACCTGTTCCCCCTCGCGGACGCCGTCGCCTACGCCCAGACCTGGCTCGCCAAGCACCGCCCCGCGCCCGCCCTGTCCACGGGAGCCGACCCGGCCTGAGGAACTCAGACGCGGGATGGTCGGCGATCAGGCGGAAGCGGCCGGCCGGAGGCGTATCACCACCGGCTGTTCTTTCGTTTGACCGTTGCATCAATTGAATATAGACATGACTCCATGGAAAGTGAGAGTCGGCGTCCGTACCGCATGGGTGCGCGTGCCGCCGCCATCGAGGTCACGCGGATGCGGGTCCTGGAGGCGGCGCTCGTGCTCTGGGCGCAGCGGTGGTACGACGACGTCACGTTGCAGCACGTCGCGGACCAGGCGGGCGTGTCGGTGCAGACGGTCGTCAACCACTTCGGCGGCAAGGACGGACTCGCCGAGGCCGCCGCCGATCTGATGGCTTCTCAGACGGAGCTGGCCCGGCAGGCGCCGGTCGGGGACGTGGAGGCGATCGTCGCGGTGCTGTTCGCGGACTACGAGCAGCACGGGGACGCCAACGCGCTCTGGATCGCGCAGATGGACCGGATCCCCGTCGCCGGGCGGGCCGCCGCTCATGCGCGTGGGCTGCATCGGGCCTGGCTGGAAAAGGTGTTCGCCGACCGGCTCCCCGAAACGGGGCCGGAGCGTGAGCACGCGCTCAACCTGCACTACGCCGCGACGGACCTCTATCTGTGGAAGCTGTGGCGGCGCGACCTGGGCCTGTCGCGTGAGGACGCCGAGCGGGCGATGCGCGACCTGCTGACCTCGATCGACCCTCGGAGGGGGCACGATGCCTAAGAACTTCCTCTTCGCCACGTGGGCCGGCGGCGGAGCCGTGCCGCCCGTGCTCTCGGTCGCCCGGGCGCTGCGCGAACGCGGCCACGGGGTCCGGGTGTTGGCCGACACCTCGCTGCACGACGAGATCGCCGCCGCGGGACTGGAGGCGATCGCTTGGACCACCGCGCCGCAGGGTGACCCGAGTGATCCGGCCAAGGACGTCATCAAGGACTTCGAGGCCCGAACACCCATCGGCGCCTTCGCCCGGCTCCGCGACCGCATCGTCTGCGGCCCCGCCGCCGACTACGCACGGGACACGCTGGCCGAGTTGCGGGCCCGTCCAACCGACGTGCTCGTCGCCGAGCACATGCTGCTCGGCGCGTTCACCGCCGGCGAGGCGGCCGGCATACCGCAGGCTTCGCTCGTGACGACCCTGTACCCGCTTCCCACACCGGGCGCGCCCGTTCCCGGCGCCGGACTCGCCCCCGCGAAGGGCGCGGCGGGGCGCCTCCGCGACCGGCTCATGCTCCGACTGGCCGCCATGCCGTGGAAGAAGGGACTGCCGCCCCTCAACGCCGCCCGTGTCGCGAACGGCCTGCCGCCGCTGGCCTCCGGCTTCGAGGCGTTCGAGCGCGTCGACCGGACGCTGGTGCTGTCCCCGCGCGCGTTCGACTACCCCGCCAGGCTCTTCCCCGACGTCGTACGCCACGTCGGGCCGCGGCTCGACGACCCTTCCTGGGCAGGGGAGTTGACGCTGCCCGAAGGTGACGCACCGCTGGTTCTGGTCGGCCTGAGCTCGTCGTTCATGGACCAGCACGCGCTGTTGGAACGGATCGCGGAAGCCCTCGGCACGCTGCCGGTACGCGGGTTGCTGACCACCGGCCCGGCCGTCGACCCGGCGGCGGTACGCGCGCCCGACAACGTGCTGGTCACCGCCTCCGCGCCGCACAACATCGCGTTGCGGCACGCCGCGGTGACCGTCACCCACGCCGGCCACGGGACGACGGTCAAGTCCCTGGCGGCCGGTGTCCCCCTGGTCTGCGTGCCGCTCGGCCGCGACCAGGTCGAGGTGGCCCATCACGTCGAAACGACGGGCGCCGGGGTCACCGTGGGCAAGAAGAGCTCCGCCCGCGCCATCGCCCGCGCGGTCGAACGCGTCTTGAACGACCCGACCTTCCGGCAGGCCGCGCAGCGGATGGCGGACGAGATCGCCGCCGAGACGCGGACGGACCTCGCGGTCGCCGAACTCGAAGCCCTCGCGGGAGTGTCGGAGGCCGACGAACCCTCAGGTCAGGAACACACGTTGGCGAGCTGACGCCGGGCCGGGAACCCCCGTCCAGCGCTACGCCTCCACGGTGCCCATGAGCTGCCTGCCGATCATGTCGCGGCAGACCTCGGTCGAGAACGCCATGAGCGCCCCGGCCTGCGCGTCGCGGAAGTGGCGTTGGATGGGGGAGGTGCGCAGGTAGCCGGAGCCGCCGCCGACCCGCAGGGCGAACTCGGCGATGTCCTTGGCCACTTGGTTCGCGTAGAGCTTGGCTTCGACCGCGGCCGGGAGCGTGCCGGGGTCGCCGTGGTCGGCCAGCCACATGGCGCGTTCGGCGAGGGTGCGCGCGGCCAGGAGCTTGACGTGGGCGTCGGCGGCGTCGAAGTGGACCCACTGCATGTCGCCGACGGGCCGGCCGGTACTCGGCACGACGCGGCTGCGCGCGTGGTCGGTCAGCGCGTCCAGGGTGGCCTCGGCGATGCCGATGGACAGCCAGGGCAGCCCGAGCGCGATGATGTTCGGCGCCAGCGGGTCGGTGATCCGGCACCGGTTGTCGCTGCGCAGCAAGGTCTTGCGGAAGTGCACGAGTTGGCTGCGGGTGCCGCGCAGGCCCATCGAGTCCCAGATCGGCACCATCTCGACACTGTCGTCGCGGGACACGCCGAAGAACGCCGGGCCGTCGTCGAGCAGGGCGTTGACCAGGAAGTGGTCGGCGATCTCACAGCCGGACACGAACCGCTTCGCGCCGTCGAGGACGTGCCCGCCGTCCGCCGGCTCGGCGCGCTGGAGCGGCATGAGGAACAGGTTGCCGCCGGTGGGCTCGGACAGCGCGTTCGCGAACCGCTTTCCGGCACGCAGCGCTTCCGCGTAGACCGGCGGCCCGTAGGACACGAGCGCCTGGGCCGCGCCGAGGTGCATCATCCAGACGCACGCGGTCGACGGGCACGCCTTGCCGACGACCCGGAAGATCTCCCCGAGCGCCTGGTACGAGAGGCCCGACCCGCCCCGCTCCTCCGGCATCGCGGCCATATCGAGGCCCGCCTCGTGCAGCGCCGTCAGGTTGCCGACCGGCACGGTGGCCTCGGCGTCGTGCTCGTGCGCTCTGGCCGCGAAGCCCGGCGCGAGGTCGCGCGCCGCGTCGACAAACCGTTGTTCGTTCCCGGAAACCGCAAACGGTGAGGTCACCGGGACAGCTTAGGCCGAGGTCGCGTGGCCGGACCGGCACTTCGCCGAGGACGCTCAGGTGTCGCTGCGGGGCCGGTCCGCCAGGTACGCGAGGAACTCCGGGTCGGCCGAGCCGACGCGCTCGACCTCCTCGCCGCCGTCGCAGCGGTAGAGCGCGACGCTCGCGCCGCTGTTCGTGACGGCCAGCAGCCGCCACACCCCGCCCGCGTCCTCCCAGCGGTGGAGGCGGTCCAACGCGGCGGAACCGGACGGGGGAGTGCTGCTCACGCCCCCAGGCTAGCGCCGCGCCGGGCGTCGCCCACGGAACGGCCACCCCGTCCCGTACACGGCCGGCGTCGCAGCGCTGTACAAGGCCACCGGCGGGGCGTCGTCGGCCACCCTTGAGGCGTGGACGAAAGCGGACGCGTCCGCGGGCAAGCTCACCACCGTCCCGAACGGCACGCCGAACCCGCTGCTCAACACCGGCGGGCGCCGGTCCGGCAAAGGTGGGGCCGACCCGGGATGCCCCGGTCGGACGCGGCTTCCCGATGTCCAAAACGCGCCCGCTCCGCCACCTGGGACTAGAACCTGTTCCAATCCCGCGATTAGACTCCGCGGCCGTGCCCGATCGCCCCCGTCCCGGCCGGGACTTCAGCGTGATCCGGGTCGGGCCGCTGTGGCGGGTCACCCGACCCCTTCACCCCGTACTGGAGCCGTACGTCCACGAGCGCGCCGCGTACGTGGGCGGCCCCCGTTCCCACTACGCCGTCCGGCTCGTCCCCACCGGACGCGTCGCGCTCATCGTCAACTTCGGCCCGCCCTACACCCGCTTCGCCCGCTTACGCGACCCGCAGCCGCGCACGCGACCGATCGGATCGCTCTTCAGCGGCCTCGAGGACAGCCCCGGCGTGTGCGAGCACCCCGGAGACCACGACGCGCTGCGCGTGGAGCTCACACCGCTCGGCGCGTACCGCCTGCTCGCGATGCCGCTGTCCGAACTGTCCAACAGCGTCGTCGAACTCCGCGACGTGCTCGGCCGCGAAGCCGACGAACTCGCCGAACGCCTCGCCGCCACCCGCGACTGGACGCGCCGCTTCGACCTCCTGGACAACGCCCTCCTCGCCCGCGTCGACGAGGGCCCGGCGGCGGCCCCGCAGGTCGCCCACGCGTGGCGGCTGATCACGACCGCGCCGGGCGCCGCCCCCATCGCGAAGATCGCGGACGAGGTCGGCTGGAGCCACAAGCACCTGCTGCGCCGCTTCACCCAGCAGGTCGGCCTGACCCCGAAGGCCGTCGCGCGCGTGGCCCGCTTCCAGCAGGCGCTGTCCATGCTGTCCCGGCCGGGCGCCGCCGGCCTCGCCGAGGTCTCGGCCGCCTGCGGCTTCTACGACCAGGCCCACCTGAGCCGCGACTTCCGCGAACTCGCGGGCGCGTCGCCGAAGCAGTGCGCGACCTCGCCGTGGGCCGCGAACCGCGCGGTCGACCTGGACGCGAAGGTGGCCGTCTGACGGCGGTACGACCGGCCCACGACGGGTCGTGGTGCCGCCGACCGCCGCCGACCGCCGCCGACCGTCCCCGGGCGGAACTCGTCACGCGCGCCGGGATGACCGCGGCGCAGGGACTGGTTGACTCCTGCCGTGACGAACGATCTTTGGCAGGTCGACGAGCTCGACCTCGACGGATACCTGGCCCGCCTCGGGCTGCCCGCCCGCGAACCGAGCCGCAAGGCGTTGGACGAACTGCACGAAGCGCACGTGCGCACCTTCACCTTCGACAACATCGACGTGGTGCTCGACCGGCCCCCGGGCGTGGACCTCAAGACCGTGCAGCAGAAGTTCGTCGGCCGAGGTCGAGGCGGCTACTGCTTCGAGCACTCGACGATCTTCTCCGCGGCGCTGGAGCGGCTCGGGTACGACGTGCGCCGCCACCTGGGCCGGGTCGGCGACCCGGCGGACGGCAGCCAGGCGGGCCGCACCCACATGGTCGTCGAGGTGAACCTCGACGGACGGCTGCTGTGCGACGTCGGCTTCGGGATGAGCCTGCTGCGCCCGATCGCGCTCGAGGACGGCGCGAGCGACGACTACCTGGGCTGGGAGTACCGCGTCGACCGCAACGACTACGGCGCCTGGGAGATGCGCCGCTGGCGCGACGGCGGCTGGATGATGATGCACACGACGGACGAACTGCCCGTGATCCCCGTCGACATCGTGATGGGGAACCACTTCACCGCCACTTTCCCGGATTCGATCTTCCGCCGCACGCTCATGCTCACCCGCCACCTCCCGGACCGGCACGTCACCGTCACCCACGCCACGGTCGCCGTGCGGCAGCCGGGCGCGCCGACCGAGTACCGGCCGCTGCGTGACGGTGAATTCGCGGACTGGCTGCGGGTGCTGGAGGTGCCTCTGACGCCGGACGAGGAGGCACTGCTGCTCCGCTGGGTCGCGGAGCGCCCGCCCGAGGAGTAACCCGAACACCACTGTTCGACATTTCGCGGATGCCGTCGTACGCTAAAGCGAACAGTGGTGTTCGACTTCTTGGGGGTAGTGGTGCACACGCACGCCTCGACCGGGGAACGGCGGCCCGGCGCAGCCCACGGGCACGAGCAGGCCGACGACCACGGTCACGGCCCCTCGGAGGCCTCGACCGGATCGGCCGCACGCCGGTGGTGGGTGCTCGCGGCGCTGTGCCTCGCGCAGTTCATGGTGATCCTCGACGTGACCGTGGTGAACGTCGCGCTGCCGGTCATGGGCCGCGAGCTCGGCCTCGGCCGGGCCGCGTCGACGTGGGTGGTCACGGCGTACACGCTGTGCTTCGGCGGGCTGATGCTCTTGGGCGGGCGGATGGCCGACGTGTACGGGCGCCGGAACGTGTTCGTCGTCGGCCTGGTCGTCTTCACGGCCGCGTCGCTCGGGTCGGGGCTCGCCGACGGGCCCGAGGCCCTGATCACCGCCCGGGCGTTGCAGGGCGTCGGCGCGGCGATGCTCTCGCCCGCCGCACTCTCGATCCTGACGACGACGTTCCACGGCCCCGAGCGCAACAAGGCGCTCGGCGTGTGGGCCGCGCTCGGCGGTGCGGGGGCGGCCGTCGGCGTGCTGCTCGGCGGCGTGTTCACGGACGGGCCCGGCTGGGAGTGGGCGTTCTTCGTGAACGTGCCGGTCGGCGTCGCCCTGGCGGTGGCCGTGCCCGTGCTGGTCGACGGCGGCTCCGGGCGCGGCGGCGGGCGTATAGACGTCCCCGGCGCGCTGGCGGCCACGGGCGCGGTCGGGGCGCTGATCTACGCGCTGGTGCGCGCGGGCGACGACGGCTGGGGAGACGGGCTGACTCTCGCGGCGTTCGGCGCCGGGGCCGCGGCGGCCGCGTTGTTCGTCGTGATCGAGCGCCGTGCCGCGGAGCCGCTCGTCCGGCTGCCGGAACAGGGGCGGCGGGCGGTGCTGTCCGGCAACGCGGTCATGCTGGCCGCGTCCGGCCTGCTGCTGTCCTTCTTCTTCCTGGCGTCGCAGTACATGCAGCGCACGCTAGGCCTCGACGCGCTGCACACCGGCCTGGTGTTCCTGCCCGTCGCGGTCGCCATCGGCCTCGGCTCGCACCTCGGCATGCACGTCGTGGCCCGGCACGGCGGCCGACCCGCCGCGGTCACCGGCTTCGTGCTCGCGGGAGGCGGCGCCCTGTGGCTGAGCCGCCTGCCGCAGGGCGGGAGCGCGTGGGCGCACGTGCTGCCGGGCTTCGTGCTCGCGGGCGTCGGGCTCGGCGCGGCGTTCGTGGCGGCGACGACGACGGCGCTGGCGTACGTCGGGCCGCACGACGCGGGCGCGGCGTCCGGCCTCGTGAACACCGGGCACGAGCTGGGCGGCACGCTCGGGATCGCGGTCATGTCGTCGATAGCGGCGTCCAGCCTGGACGCCGTCGGGGCGGCGCGGATGTCGGCGGACGGCATAGGAACGGCCTTCACCGCCGCGGCCGTCGCGGCCGGTGTGGTGGCGATCGGCGCGGCCGTCCTGCTCCCGGGCGGACTGCCGCCGGAGACCGACCGGCCGATGTTCGCGCACTGACCCGGCGGACGGGGTGCCGGGCCCGCGCGGCCCGGCCCCTAGGGTGGACGACTGTGGCAGGCACCAACACACGTACAGGCGGCGGCGCGGGTTCCTCGGGCCCCCGGCGCCGGGCCGACGCCGAACGCAGCATCGAGGCGATCATCGACGCCGCCCAGGCCGGCCTGGCCGGGGACCCCGGGCTGAGCATGGCCGAACTCGCCCGCACCGCCGGCGTCGGACGCGTCACCCTGTACGCGCACTTCCCGTCCCGCGAGGCACTCCTGGGCGCGGTGCTCGAACGCGCGGTGACCGAGGCCGCGGCCGCCATCGAGGCGGCGCAGCCCGAGCGGGGGAGCGCGGCCGAAGCGCTGGACCGGCTCATCCGCACCTCCTGGCACGTCCTCGACCGGCACCGCCGCCTCTTCGCGGTCGCCCAGCACGAACTGCCCGCGGCGCAGATGCGGCAGCACCACCACCGGGCCATGGTCCACGTCGAGCGCCTCGTCGAACGCGGCCGCGAGGAAGGCGACTTCCGCACCGACCTGCCGACGGACTGGCTGCTGACCACCGTCTACAGCCTGATGCACGCCGCCGCCGACGACGTCAACAACGAACGCCTCACGGCGGACCGCGCCCCCGAGGTCCTGGTGGCGACGATCCTCCCGGCTCTGCGGTCCCCCTCCGACCCCGGCCGCTGACACCGCGCCGCTTGGGCGTGCCCGTGTCCTTCCCGTCGTCGGGGTCGGGGTTGCCGCTGCCCCTGGGGGAGGCGCCACGATGACGCCATGCGAGATCTTGTGGTCATCGGGGAGTTCGCCGCCCGCAGCCGGCTCAGTCTCAAGGCGCTGCGGCTGTACGCGGACAAGGGCCTGCTCGTCCCCGCGTACGTGGATCCCCGTACGCGCGTCCGCCACTACCGGCCCGAGCAGGTGGCGCAGGCGCGGCTGATCACGCTGCTCCGGGCGATCGGCATGCCCCTGGCGCTCATCGGGCCGGTGCTGGCCGCGGACGGTGAGGCGGCGGCGGACCTGGTTGCCGGGTACTGGCGGACCCGGGACCAGGAGTACCGGGCGCGGCGGCTGCTCGCCGGGCGGATCCAGAGCGGGTTGAAGGGCGGGGGAGAGCCGGTGTTCGTGATCGCCGAGCGCGAAGTCCCGGAGCGGAAGGTGGTGTTCACGCAGGCGCACGTGACGGCCGACGGCCTCGCGGAGTTCCTCGGTGAGGCCTCGCAGCGGTTGTTCGCGCATCTGCGGGCGGCGGGCGCGTGCCTGTCGGGGCCGGTGTTCGCCGTCTACCACGGCGTGGTCGACGAGGACGGCGACGGCCCGGTCGAGGTGTGCGCCCCGACGGCCAACGCGATCGAGCCCGCCGGGCGGATCGGCGTGCGGTTGGAGGCCGCGCACCGGCAGGCGTACATCGAACTCACCAAGGGGCAAGCCGAATACACCACGGTCGTCGGGGCGTTCGCGGCGTTGGCGACATGGCTGGACGAACGAGGCCTCAGGCAGAGCGCGCCGCCGCGCGAGACGTACTACCCGAACTGGGCGGACGCCGCCGACGACGAGCACGTCCTGGACGCGGCGGTGCCCTACCTCCACAGCCGGGACCTGGAACGTACGACGATCACGGGAGACCGTCCGGCATAGCCCTCGACCGGGTCAGCCCCGGTCGGCCGCGCCGACGACGACCGGCACGCCGGCGAAGCCGCGCGCGGCCTGATCGTCGGGGGCGACGACATCGGCCACGACGCAGGTGGCGTTGTCTGGGCCGCCCGCCCGCAGGGCCAGTTGGATCAGTTCGGCAACCGAGTCCGCGGGCGACATCCGGGTGGCGAGGCAGCCGTAAAGCCTTTCCGGGCCGACCAGGTCGGAGACGCCGTCGGTGCAGAACAGGTACCGGTCGCCGGGTCGGATCTCGCGGAGGGCCACGTCCGGCTCGGCTCGGCCGTCGCCCGTCAACAGGCGTGTGACGATGGAGCGTTCGGGGTGCACGGCGGCCTCATCGTCGGTGATCCGTCCTTCGTCGAGCAGGCGCTGCACCGCGGTGTGGTCACGGGTGATCTGGAACAGCTCGTCGTCGCGGAGCAGGTAGGCGCGGGAGTCGCCGATGTGGAGCAGCGCGGCGCGCCCGCCGGTGCAGTACATGGCGGTGAGTGTGGTGCCCAGCCCGTCCAGGCCGGTGGCGGAGGACGCCAGCTCGCGCAGCCGTCGGTCGGCTCGTGCCGCGGCCTCATGCAGCGACGTCAACGGGGCGGACGAGGGAACGCCGTCCAAGTCGACGAGGCAGGCCACCACTTCGGCCGCCGCGATGTTGCCCGCGCGCCGCCCCGCGCCGCCGTCGGCCACCGCCAGCAGGTGCGGGCCCGCGTAGCCGCAGTCCTGGTTGACGTCGGCGAGGAGGCCGCGGTGAGAGGCGGCCGCATAGTGCAGCACCGGTCCGGGCGCGCGCGGGGTGGTCGGCGGCGGTGCGGGCACGGGACCGGTGGCCGCCCCGTGCACCGGCGGTCCGCCACGGCGGTCCGCGGCCGATTCGTGACGCGGCTTGCCGAGGTAGTACTCCGTCCGGACGATGAACTCGCCGTCCATCGTCTGGACCGCCACGGAACGGCGCAGACTCTCGGGCCAGACCCCGGACGCGACCTGCGCGACGACCCACCGCCGGTCCGCGCGCCACAACCGGGCCACGGCGAACATCAGGACGTCGTCGTCGAACATCCACGGCTGCTCCTCGTACGTCATCCGGCCGCTCAGGTACTCGAGCACCAGCTGACGGTCGCCCAGGACGCGCGGGTCGCCGGGGACGAGGCCCAGATCGCTCGCGGCGAGCCCGTGCCCGGGGGTGCCGAGCGGGACGGGCGGCGCGGCCAGGCGTTCGAGGACGACGTCGAGCGGGGGCCGGGCCGCAGGGTCCTTGGCGAGGCAGGCGGAGAGCAGGCCGACGAGGTCGTACGGCAGGCCGCCGAGCAGGCGGAGGTCGGGCTCCTCGTGGACGATGCGGTAGAGCACGACGTCCGGGCGGCCCGCGCCGAACGGGCCGGACCCGGTGGCGGCGTACACCAGGACCGCGCCGAGGCAGAACACGTCGCTCGCCGTGCCGACGGGGCCGTTGCGGATCTGCTCGGGCGACATGAAGCCGGGCGTGCCGATGACCTTCGTGCTGGTCGAGGCGTCGAGCGCGCGGGCGATGCCGAAGTCGATGACGCGCGGGCCGTCGTCGGCGAGGATCACGTTGCCCGGCTTGAGGTCGCGGTGGACGAGCCCGCACCCGTGCACGGCGGCCAGGCCCTCGGCGACGCCCGCGCCCAGGATCCGGAGCCCGTCCTCGCGCAGCGGCCCGTGGCAGGCGACCGCCTCGGACAGCGAGGGGCCGGGGATGTACGCGGTCGCCATCCACGGCGGGTTCCCGTCGGGGTCGGCGCCGACGACCTGCGCCGTGTAGAAGCCGCCCACCTTGCGCGCCGCACCGACCTCGCGGGCGAACCGGCGCCTGAAGTCGGGCTCCCGGGCCAGGTCCGGGCGGATCATCTTGACGGCGACCGGCCTGCCGCCCGGCGAACTCCCCAGGAACACCTGGCCCATGCCGCCGCCGCCCAGCCGGTGCGTGAGCCGGTACGGGCCCGCCTGCCGCGGGTCGCCGTCCTGCAGTGCCTCCACCCGTACCCCCGCCCGCCGAACGACCCGCCGCTGCACAGCGGATGCGATTCTCGCAGGGGCCGGGAGCTCCGGGGAACGATCACCGGGGGTGGAGGCGCTTAGGAGGACGCTGCGTCTTCCTCGTCCTGGTCCCCGGCCTGGCCTTCGTCCTCGTTCCCGGCCTCGGCCTCGGCCGGCGGCGGTGCGTCGACCACGACCAGCGAGACGATCGTGTCGATGACGCCGCCCATGTCCACGGACGGGTCGATCAGCCACTGGTGCTGGACGCCGTCCACGGCCGCGAGGGCGAGGGCGACGACGGCGTCCAGGTCGACGCCGGGGCGTATGCGGCCCTGCCGTTCGAGTTTGGCGAGGCCGTTGCGCAGCGCGCCGCCGATGTCCGTGTTGCGGACGTCGAAGAAGTCGTGGGCGGGGTGTTCGGGGTAGCCGGCCGCGGCGGCCATGCTCACGTGCAGGCGTACCAGGCCCGGGACTTCGGCGTTGCGGCGGAGCATCTCGCCCAGCGGGGTGAGGGGGTTGCCGTAGCGGACCTTGAGGACGTCGTCGGCGACCACCCGGCCGCGTTCGGCCAGCACCCACAGCAACAGGCCTTCGCGCGAGCCGAAGTAGTGGAGGACGCCGGCCTGGGACATGCCCATGCGTTCGGCGACCTCCTTGAGCAGGGCGCCCTTTTCGCCGAGCGTCGCGAACACCTCCAGCGCGACGTCGAGGATCTGCTGGCGTCGCACGACGCCTTTGGCGTACCTGCCCCGTGGGTTGCGGATCATGTCCTTGCGCGACACCCGCTCGCTCGGCCCGGGCTCGCCCGGCTCGGATTCCATGCGCGAAAAGCTAGTCGAGTTCGGCATTTGCGTCTACGCTCCCCGGAGTTCGATCGATTCCCACACGCATACCTGCACGAATACGCGGACAACGGGCGACGGGGGCCTGCATGACGCAGCATCACGCCGTGGGGGACGAGACGGTCGCCCGTCTCGCACACGGCCTGATCGAAGCCGACGACGGGCGAGCGGCAGGACGGACGCCGCGCGGCGACACGCCGTCGGCACCCGGCGGCGACCCGTCCGCCCCCGGCGTCGGCGCGCCCGAGCTCCGACTCCGGGACGGCCTGTCGGCATCCGGGTCCGCGGCCTTCCTCGTCCTGATGGCGCTCGTCGCGTTCGACGAACTCGAAAGCGCCGCACTGGGCGTGCTCGCCCCCGAGCTGCGCGACAGCTTCGGCGTCGGCAACGGGGCCATCGTGGTGATCAGTTCCGCCGCGGGCGCGTTCATCGTGCTCGGGACGCTCCCGATGGGCTGGCTCGCCGACCGCTATCCGCGCGGCCGCATCGCGGGCTGCGCGGGGGTGGCCTTCGGCGTGCTCGTCGCGCTGTGCGGACTGGCCGGGAACATCTTCCAGTTCTTCCTGGCCCGCCTCGGCGTCGGCGTCGCGAAGTCCGCGAACCTCCCGGTCGGCGCCTCACTCCTCGCGGACACCTACCCGGTCGGGGTGCGCGGCCGCCTCGGGGCCGCGCACGGCACTGCCGCTCGCGCGGCGGGCATGCTCAGCCCGCTCGCGGTCGGCGGCATCGCGGGCTGGGCGGGCGGCGACGAGGGCTGGCGCTGGGCGTTCCTGCTGCTCGGGCTGCCGTCCGCGATCGCCGGCCTGGCGGCCCTGCGGCTGCCCGAGCCGGAGCGCGGCCGGCACGAACGCGCCGCCGTGCTGGGGGAGTCCGCCACGGCATCGCCCGATGCCTCGTCCGCCGAGCCGGTGTCCGTGGAAGCGGCGTTCGCGCGCCTCAACCGCATCGCCACCCTCAAGGGGATGATCGCCGCCTGCTCGGCGCTCGGGTTCGGCCTCTTCACCGTCCCGGTGCTGGCCAACCTGTTCGTGGAACAGCGCTACGGCGCAAGCGCCTTCGAACGCGGCCTCGCCTCCGCCGCGGCGGGCGCCGCCGCACTGGTCGTCCTGCCGCTCGTCGGCCGGCGGTTCGACCGCCTCTACCGCCGCGACCCGGCGCGCGCCCTCGCGGTCGTCGGCTACCTGGTGATGCCCGCCGGGCTGCTGATGCCCGTGCAGTACGCGATGCCCAATCTGGCGCTGTTCACCCTCGCCCTGACACCCGGCGCGGTGGCGATGTCCACGGCGCTCACGATGCTCACACCGGCGCTGCAGTCCGTCGTGCCGTACAAACTGCGCGGCATGGGCGCGGCCATGGCCTCCGTGCACATCTTCTTCGTCGGTGCGACCGGCGGCGCGCTGCTGTCCGCGCTGCTGGCCGACCAGTACGGGCCGCGCGTCGCGACGCTGCTGATCTGCGTCCCGGCGACCGTGGTCGGCGGCGCGATGATGCTGCGCAGTTCGGCGAGCATCCGCGACGATCTCGCACTCGTGGTCGCCGAGTTGCGTGAGGAGGAGGCGGAGAACAGGCGCCTCGCCGAGGCGCCCGGAGACGTCCCGGCGCTGCACCTGTCCGAGGCCGACGTCTCGTACGGGCCGGTCCGCATCCTCTTCGGCGTCTCGCTGGAGGTGCGGCGCGGCGAGATCCTGGCCCTGCTGGGCACCAACGGCGCGGGCAAGTCCACCGCGCTGCGCGCCCTCGCCGGGCTCGTGACACCCACCCGCGGCGTGGTCCGGATGGACGGCCGCGACATCACCTTCACCACGCCCGAACGCCGAGGCCGCCTCGGGGTGCGCCTCCTGCCGGGCGGCAAGGGGGTGTTCCCCGAACTGACGGTCCGCCGCAACCTGGAAGCCGCCGCGTTCGCCTACCGCCGCGACCCCGCCGACCGCGAGCGGCGCATCGCCCGCGCCCTCGCCCGGTTCCCGGATCTGGCGGACCGTCAGGACACTCGGGCGGACGCGCTGTCCGGCGGCCGGCAGCAGCTCCTGGCCCTGGCCATGGTGCTCGTCCACGACCCGGAGGTGCTGCTCGTCGACGAACTGTCGCTCGGCCTGGCACCGGTGACCGTCCAGGAACTCCTCGGTGTCCTGGAGGAGTTGCGCGACGACGGGGTCGGCGTCGTCATCGTCGAGCAGTCCCTCGACCTGGCGCTGTCCGTCGCCGACCGCGCGGTCTTCCTGGACAAGGGGCGCGTGCGCTTCAGCGGGCCGGCCGCCGAGCTGGCCGCCCGCGACGACCTCGCCAAGGCCGTCTTCCTCGGCGCCGCAGTCGGAACCGTCGGGGGCGTCGGGGGAGTCGGGGCAACCGAGGGAGCGGGCCGGTGATCACCACCCAGGTCCTCTTCGACGGCCTCGTCAACGGCATGGTCTTCGGACTGCTCGCGATGGGCGTCGTGCTCGTCCACCGGTCCACGCGCGTGGTGAACTTCGCGGTCGGCAACGGCGGCCTCGTGGGCTCGGGGTTGTTCGCGCTGCTCGCCGTGCGGTACCACGTGCCGTGGCCGCTGGCGCTTCCGGTCGCCCTCGCGGCCGGGACGCTGTTCGGCGTGGTCATGGAACTCGCCGTCATCCGCCGCCTGTTCACTGCGCCGCGGGTCGTGGTCATGGTCGCCACCATCGGTATCGCGCAGATCGCGCTCCTCGTGGCCGTCGCCTACCCGCACCTCGACGAACGTGGCGCGCGGTATCCCGTGCCGTGGTCGGGGACCTGGCAGCCGTGGGACGGCCTGCGCGTCACCGGCCCGCAGCTGTCCGTGCTGGTCGTCGTCCCGGTGACGGCGGCGCTGCTGGCCTGGGTGCTCGACCGGACCGCGGTCGGCGGCGCGGTGCGCGCCGTGGCGAACAACCCCGACCTGGCCCGGCTTTCCGGCATCAGCCCCAAGCTGGTGTCCACCGCCGTATGGGGTGCGGCAGGCCTGCTGTCGACCATTTCGCTGATCCTCATCAGCGGCCGGCACGGCAGCGTGCACGACCTCACCCAGCTCGGGCCCGGCACGCTGGTGCGCGCGCTCGCGGCCGCGGTGCTCGCCCGCATGACGTCGTTCCGCGGCGCACTCGTGGCCGGGACGGGCATCGGCGTCGCCGAGGCCTGCGTCAAGTACCGCTTCCTCGACCAGACCGGGCTGTTCGACCTCGTCCTGATGCTCGGGGTGCTCGTCGGCATCGCGGTGATCGGGCGCCGCGGCAAGAACGGACGTGCCGACGAGCCCGCGGTGTTCGCGTACCGCACCGCCAAGCGCCCCGTCCCGCCAGGCGCACCCTGGTGGCTGCGGAACATCGACCGGTTCGGCATGGCCGCGCTGCTCGCCGTCGGGCTGGCGCTGCCGCTGACAACCGGACTCGCCTCCCGGCAAATGCTGTTCACCACCGGCCTGGCACTCGCGCTGTGCGCGGCGTCGCTGACGATGGTGACCGGGTGGACCGGCCAGGTCTCGTTGGGGCAGATGGCGTTCGCAGGCCTCGGCGCGCTCGGCGCGGCCACGCTCAACCGGGGGGTGATCCTCGACCTCGGACCGCTGGGCTGGGTGACCGTCCAGGGCATGGTCTTCCCGGTCGCCGTCCTCGTCGCGGCGTGCGGAACGGCCGTGCTGGCCGCCGTCGTCGGCCTCGGGGCGTTGCGGGTGCGCGGACTGATGCTCGCCGTCGGCACCTTCGCGTTCGCCATCGCCTGCGAGCAGTTCCTGTACCGCAAGCGGTTCTTCTCCGGCGACTTCGGCGCGGCGGTGCCGTTCCCGCGCACGACCGTCTTCGGCATCGACGTGTCCGGCCAACGTGCCTACTACTACCTGGTGTTGGCGGTGCTCGTCGTCGTGCTCGCGGTCGTGGCACGGCTGCGCGCCTCGGGCATCGGGCGCGCGGCGATCGCGGTACGCGACAACGAGGACGGCGCCGCCGCCTACACCGTCGCGGCCGGGCGCATCCGCGTCGGCCTGTTCGCCCTCTCCGGAGGCATCGCCGGAATCGGCGGCGCACTGCTGGGCGCGGCCCTGCAGTCGATCCCGTGGGGCGAAAGGTACTTCCTCGCGAACGACTCGCTGACCCTGGTGGCGATCGCGGTCATCGGCGGACAGGGCTCGGTCGCCGGGCCGGTGCTCGGTGCCGCCTGGGTGGTCGGCGTCCCCGCGCTGTTCCCCGGCAACGCCCTCGCGCCGCTGCTGGTCTCCGGGATCGGGCTGCTCATGCTGCTGCTCTACGCCCCGGGCGGGCTCGTGCAGCCGGCGTACGCACTGCGCGCGGCACTGATCCGGCGGTTCGCACCGGACCCGCACGCCGAGGCCGTCCCCGGGCCCGCGGCTGACGACTCCCCGCGGCCCGGACTGCGCGCCGTCCCCCGGGCGCGACGCCTGGCCCTGCGCCCCGACGGCCCGGTCCTGGAGACCCGCGACGTGCGCGTGGCCTTCGGCGGCCTCACCGCCGTCGACGGCGTCGGCATCCAGGTCCACCAGGGCGAGGTCGTCGGGCTGATCGGCCCCAACGGCGCCGGAAAGTCCACGCTGATGGACGCGATCGGCGGCTACGTCCCCGCCGACGGCACGGTCACCGTCCTCGGCACCGACGTGTCGCGGCTGCGACCCCACCACCGGGCCGCCCTCGGTCTCGGCCGCACGTTCCAAGCCGCAAGGCTCTTCCCCGAGTTGACGGTCCGCGAGACGCTGCGGCTCGCCCTCGAGTCCCGCGGCCGCACCCCGCTCGCGGCCACCGCGCTGCACCTGCCGCACACCTTCCGCGCCGAACGCGCCCGCCGCGCGGCCGCCGACGACCTCGTCGGCCTGCTCGGCCTCGGCCGGTACGCGGACACGCCGATCGCCGAACTGTCCACCGGCACCCGGCGCGTCGTCGAACTCGGCGGCGTCCTCGCCCTCGACGCCCGCGTGGTGTGCCTGGACGAGCCGACCGCCGGCCTCGCACAACGCGAAACCGAGGCGTTCGCACCGCTCATCCACGAGGTCCGCCGCGAACTCGGCGCCGCGCTCCTGGTGATCGAGCACGACATGCCGCTCATCATGGCGATCAGCGACCGCGTCTACTGCCTGCAAGCGGGCCGTGTCATCGCCCACGGCACACCCGACGCCGTACGCGACGACCCCGCGGTGATCGCCGGCTACCTCGGCACCGACCGGCGTGCCATCGAACGCAGCCGGGCACCGGCGACCGCCGCGCACTGACCGCGCGAGTGACCCGACCGCACCACCACCAAGGGGACGAACGCACCATGCGCACAACCAGGTTGATCGCCGCGACCGCCCTCGCGCTGAGCCTCGCCGTCAGCGGCTGCGTCGCCACCCCGCCGCCGCAGGCCGGGCGCCCGGGACCGCAGTCCGCGCCGCCGATGCCGAAGACCGCGCCCGGCGTCACCGACACCGAGATCAAGATCGGCGTGCTGTACCCCGACGCCGCGGCCATCAGCGCCTTCGTGCAGATGGGCGACGAGGACTTCGAGGGCATGTACCGCGCGCTCATCGACCGCATCAACGCGCGCGGCGGCGTCAACGGACGTCGCATCGTCCCCGTCTTCGTCGCCAACAACCCCGTCGGCACCGCTCCGGCGCAAGAGGCCTGCGTACGACTGACGGAGGATCAGAAGGTCTTCGCCGCGATCGGGTTCTTCGTCTTCGAACAGACCATGTGCTACGTGGAGACACACCGCACCGCCGTGATCGGCGGCCCGCTCACCGAGAAAATGTACGCCCGCGCCCACGCGCCGTGGTTCAGCACCTCGCGCGGCGGCGACGAGGCCGCCGCCGCGGTAGAGGCACTGGCCGCGGCGGGTCTGCTGGCCGGGCACAAGGTGGCCGTCGTCAGCGCCGCCGTCGACCAGCAGATACGCGACGACGTCGTGGTGCCCGCGCTGGAACGGGCCGGGGTGCACCCCGTGGCGACGGCGGTCATGGACCCGGCGTCGTTCGACACCGCCGCCGTCGACGCGCAGTCCGGCATCGTCGCGCAGCGGCTGCGCGCGTCCGGCGCCGACGTCGTCATCCCGGTCGGCTCGGCCGTCACGGTCTTGACCGAGGCGATCGCGGCGACCGGGTGGCGGCCCCGGATGATGTACCTCGACTGGCAGATCGGCGCGTACGACGCGAACCACAGCGACGCCTCGGTGTTCGACAACGCGGTGATCGCGGGCGGGTCCGTCGACTGGGACGAGGCGACCTACAAGGAGTGCGCCGACTCCGTCACCCAGGCCCTCCACGCCAAGAACGCCCAGGCCCACCCCGGAGGCGACCCCGACGCCGGCGCACCGTCGCCTTCCTCGATCCAGGGCGCGTGCGCCGACCTGTCCCTCTTCACCGCGATCGCGACCAAGGCCGGCCGCGGCCTCGACTACGCGACGTTCCAGGACGCGGGCTTCGCGCTCGGCGCCTTCACCGTCCCCGGCGGCAACGGCCCGACGGTCTACGGCCCCGGCAAACCGGCGGGCAGCGGCGGGCGGACCCAGCTGTGGACGTACGACCCGGCCCAGGGAAGCCTCGTCGCATACGGCGCCGGGAAGGGCTGACCGCGAAACGAGGCCGGCCCGCGAGCGGCCGGCCGGCGGACGACCGCGGGGCGGCTGACCTGCGCTCGGATCCCGTTCCGTCAGGCCGCTACGTACGCCAGGGAACCGGTCCCGCGCCCACGATCCGCAGCACCGTGTCGCCCTCGACCTCGGCGACCGTGAAGGGGCCCTCGCCGCCGTCGAGCCGCACGTGCGGGTCCGCGGCGTCCGTGACCGCCCACGCCGTGTCCGGGTCCTCGACGGAGAGCCGCCCGCCCCACTCGGCGGTCCCGCCGGCGCCGAACTCGGCCGCGACCAGCTCGGCCGTGCAGGGGTACGACGTGCCGCCCGCGAGGATGGTGGCGGTGCCGGCGTAGTTCTCCATGCGACGTCCTTGATCCGGTGGAACACGAGTCCGGTCCGGGTTCCCGCTGCGCCATACCCGAAACCCGCGGCTCCCTTGCCACCATGGCCGTTCGCCGGTCTGAGCTATTCGGTTGCCGCTGCTGTGCCTCTCGTCGATCCTGACTCCGACACAGAGGGGGAGACATGGGACTGGTTCTCTACCCCGCCGACGGCGACACCGGCAGCCCGGACGTCTCGTGGTCCTACCGCGGCTTTGACGAGTTCCGTCGACGGCTGGCCCACGCCGAGGGTTTCGACCTCGACGCGATGTACGGGTTCGGCGGCGACCGACCCTGGAACGAGGTGGCGACGGCGCTGGAGCCCCTCCTCGACCATCCCGACGTCGGCGGGGCCGACCTGTCGCCGGCCCAGTGCGCCGCCGTTCTCGCCCGGCTCGAGGTCGTCGCCGACGCATGGGCGAAGGAGGCCGACCCGCTCGTGGCGCACCATGTCGAGGACGCCCGCGGCCTCGCGCGTGTCCTGCGGTTCTGCGTCGACAGGAGCGTCCCGCTGGGGTTCCTCTAGTGGCCGCAGCGCCCGTCGTCGTACCCGTCCGGGTCGGTCAGCGGGGGATCGTTCCGGTGCGCGGGTCGCGGCCCGTCAGGCAGTAGGTTCCGCCGGCCGGGTCGTGCATGGTGGTCCACCAGGGGCCCGAGCTCACGACGGTGGCGCCGAGGGTTTCGTGGAGGGCGCGGGTGGAGGCGACGTCCGCGCAGGCCACGTCGAGGTGGGCGGAGGTCGGGCGGGGCTCGCCCAGGCGTTGGACGAGGAGGCGGATCGGCAGGTCCGGTGGGGGCGCGATGCGGGCGAACTCCGGCAGGGCGGCCGCGGTCCGGTCCCAGCCGGTCAGGGCGGCCCAGAAGTCGGCTTCGGTGTCGTGCAGGTCCGGTGCTACGTCGACGCAGACCTGGTCGGCGCGGCTGACCGAGCCGTCGGGCGCGGTCACGACGTCGGGGCGGGTGGCCTCGCCGTACCAGGGGACGAGGCAGAACAGGAGCCCGGCGGGCGAGCGCATCACCGTCCAGCCGTCGTGCGGGGTCTCCACGGTCGCGCCGATGGCCTCCGCGCGGGCCTGCTCGGCCTCGACGTCCTCGCAGGCGAGGTCGAGGTGGATGCCGCCGGCCCCGTCGACCGCCTGCACCTTGAGGCACGGGTCGCCGTCCTTGGGCAGGAGCGTGACGAACTCGCCCTGGTCTCCGCGTAGTTCGGAAAACGATGTCTCGGTCACGGTCGACCAGAACACCCGGCCCTGGTCGAAGTCGGCGCGCGGCCGGTCGATGAACGCGTATACCCAGCGGATCACAGCGGCTCCTCCCAGGGGTCAGGTTTCCAGTGTGGTCTTGATGTGCTCGTTGCGGTCTCGGATGAGCCTGACCATGTAGCGGTGCAGCACGGCCCGCTCCGCGATGGCGCCCAGCGGGCCGAGCGGTGCCTTGTAGTCGATCACATCCGTCATCACCGTCCCCGCACCGTCGGTCTCGAACCGGTGTTCGTGCCGCCAGTGGGCGAACGGGCCGCGGACCTGTTCGTCGACGAAGGCGTACGGGCGGTCGTACGACGTGATCTCGGACGTCATCCGCCACCACACGCCGAAGTGCCGGGCGCGCCAGGTCACCGTGTCGCCGAGGGCCAGCCGCCCCTCCGTGACCCCGCCGACGGCCTGCTCGTCGGAACCGGCCATGGAGTCGGTGTGGACCTCGACCTCGAGCGAGGCGTCGAAAACACGTTCGGCCGAGGCGTTGATGCGGGTGACGAGTTCGAAGCGCGGCACGTGCGAACACTAGGCGACGACCTTCGACGGTGCCGTCAGCGGGGGCAGAGCAGCGCCACGCGCACGTCCAGCCGGTCGTCCAGGCTGCCCAGGTCGCGCCCGATCAGGTGCTCGATGCGGGCGATGCGGTAGCGGACGGTGTTGACGTGCAGGTCGAGGTCCTCGGCGGTGCGGATCCACGAGCCGTTGTTGGCGAGGAACAGGGCCAGCGTGGAGAGTAGGGCGGTGTGGGTCGTCGTCGGGCGTGCGACGAGCGGGCCGAGCACGTGGGCGGCGAACGCGGCGCGGGCGGCGGCCGGGATGCCCGAGACCAGTGCGGCGACCGTGGTCAGGTCATCCGTCGTCACGACGTCGTCGGCGGCGGACGGCGCCGAGGAGCGCGCGGCGTCCAGGCTGTACCGGGCCTGCTGCAGTGCGTCGGACAGGTGTTCGGCGGTCATGGCGGTCGCGCTGATGCCGACGCGCACGCCGGCGTCCGGGTCGCAGTGCCGGAGGAGCGGCAGCAGCCGGCGAAGCCCGAGGTCGGCGCCGTCGCCGACCACGACCACAGCGACGGCCTCGTCGGGGCCGGTCGCCGCGACGGCGTACGGGCGGCCGGGGGAGTGGGCCAGCAGCTCCTCGAGCGCGGCGGCCGCCGGTGACGAACGTTCCTTCGAGGAAAGGTTGTTCGATGCCGGTGAGGCTTCACCCGGCTCGACGGCCAGGGCGACGACCCGGTACGGCCCGGCCGCCGGCAGCCCGCAGTTCCGCAACGCCGCCCCCACCCACCGCTCTCCCCGGCCGTTCGACCGCAGGATGCCGACGAGTTCGGCCGCCGCGCCGCGCGCCGTCGAGCGATCCGTCGCCGCGGCGTGCCGGCCCTGCGCCAGCGCGTCCGCCAGGTCCTGGACGAGCCGCCGCGGGGCACCGGCCGAGCACCTGTCTGCCGGGTCGCCGGTGTGCAGGAACCACGCGTCGTACGGCCCCGCTTCGCCGTCTATCCGCACGGTGTGGGACGGCTCCGCGCGCCTCGCGGCCAGTTCGGCGGCGGGCAGATCGGGCGCGGCCGGTGTCCGGGCGAGTGTGCGCCCGGTCGCGGTGACGAGCCGGCACGCCGCCGGCCCGAGGTCGGCGAAGGCCGCGTCCATGAGCTGCTGCGGGGACGCACCGTTCGCGGCCAGGTCGCGCAGGTGTTCGCGTACGGGCGTGGCCGGCGTGTGCCCGTCCTCGGCATGTCCGGTGATGTCGCCCCACAACCGCAGGTACACGGTGTCGGTGATGGACCGGAACGAGATGTGCGCCGGAACGGCGAGCACCGGGATGTCGCGGCGGCGGCACGCGGCCACCACCGGCTCCGGGACGGCGCCGTGGGTCTCCTCGCCTGCCAACAGGCAGGCCGCGCCCGCGGATTCCAGCGAGGCGGCGAACCGGTCGGCGGTGGCCGGATCGCCCCTCGGGCTCCACCACACCAGGCCCGTCAGGACGGCTTCACCCGCACGGAGGAAGCGCGCCGGGTCCTCGAGGTCGGTGGCGGTGATGCCGTTGATGCGTCGGTCCAGTTGGTCGTCGTCGGCCCACACGGCGGCCAGGTCCAACGCGTCGACGGCGAGGAGGTCCGCGACCTTCATCAGCTGTCTCCTGTTATCGAGGGCCCTCCAAGGAGACACGGGCAAGTGCGTGTTGATCAATCATCAGGAACCCGCAAATGCGAGGGTGCGATGCCGTCGCGCTTTGGCTGATCCGCCAAAACCGGGCGACACGACGACGCGTGGCCGGGCGCGGCCGGCGCCTGAGCGACACGGGGTGGGATGAATCGCCCTGAAACGGATCAACGGGCATAGCATGCGGAATGCCGCGGGCCGCCCGGTGTGCACCCCGGCGACCCGTCGACCGCACCCCTCAGTGAGGCCTCCCGATGAGCCTGAGCATCCGCAACCAGATCGCGGGCACCGTCAGTTCCGTCAGCCCGGGCGAGGCCATGGCGACCGTCAAGGTCCGCCTCGTCGGCGGGCAGGAGGTCACCGCCGCGATCACCCTGGAAGCGGCCAAGGAGCTCGCCCTCGCGTCCGGTTCGCCCGTTCGGGTGCTGGTGAAGTCGACCGAGGTCGCGCTGGCGACCGGGTCCGTCGACGGGCTGTCCATCCGCAACCGGCTGCCCGGCACGGTCACCGACGTCAACGCGGGCGGCGCCATGGCGTCCGTCAAGGTCGCGGTGGCGGGCGGGGAGCTGACGGCGGCGATCACGAAGGACGCGGTCGAGGACCTGGGGCTGGCGGCGGGGGTCGAGGTGACGGCGCTGGTCAAGTCGACGGAGGTGTCGCTCGGCGCCGCGTAGGGGGTGGCGTCCGCGGGCGCAGTATCAAGAGTCTCCCCCCGATCCATCTCGCTTCTGCGATGTCAAGAGACCCTTCTGTATTGCTTTTGCGGAATGCTGATCTACCGTGGACCTTCCGGACACGGAGCGGCGTTCGCGGGGCGGCGGGGGGGTTGGCGTGGCGATGGAGCGGACCGGAGCGGCGGGACTTGCCGCGGGCGGTGTGATGCGCCTCGGGGGCGAAGTCCGTTCCCCGCGCGTCGTCGCGATGGACGACCTGCGGTCGCTGCCGCAGCAGGAGCGCGCCGTCACGTTCACCTGCCGCAAGAGCGGCGTACGGCGGCACGCCTTCAGCGGGCCGCTGCTCCTGGACGTGGCGGCCCTCGCCGGCCCGGCGTTCGTCCCGAACGAGCGCAAGGACCGGCTGCGGTTCCTCATCTCGCTGCGCGGCGCGGACGGTCACCTCGTCGTGCTCTCCTGGGCGGAGATCGACCCGGAGTTCGGGAACGGGCCGGTGCTGCTCGGCGTCACGCGCGACGGGCTCGCGCTCGACGACGAGGGGCCGCAGCTCGTGGTGCCCGGGGACGTGTGCGGGGCGCGGAACGTCAGCGGCATCGTGGAACTGCGGATCTTCAGCGAGCCGGCCGGGCGCTGAGGCCGCCTGGCCCGACGTGTCGGGCCCGCCGCCCGGTGGTCAGGCGGGGCGGAGGCTATGGAGCGCCGTCTCGACGACCGAGTCGGCGTACGCGTGGGTCAGCGGGCCGGTGCGCAACAGCCAGCGGTTGAGCACCGGGCCCCAGATGACGTCGATCGCGGTGTCGAGGTCGACGTCGTCGACGAGTTGCCCGGCCTCCTGGGCGGCGCGCAGGCGATGCCGCTTGAGCTCGCGGACCGGCTCGTCGAGGCGTTCGGCGTACGTCGCGGCCAGGGCGGGGTCGGTCGCCACCTCCACCGTGAGCGCGCGCATCGGTTCGGCGATACGCGGGTCGTTGAGCTCGGTGACCGTCGCGTGCAGGACGGCCTTGAGGTCGGCTTCGAGGTCGCCGGTGTCCGGAAGTTCGGTGTCGCCCGCCTCGGTCTCACTGAGCAGGAGGAACGCGTCGATCAGCACGGCGCCCTTGGTCGGCCACCAGCGGTAGATCGTCTGCTTGCCCACGCCCGCGCGCGCGGCGATCGCCTCGATGCTCAGCTTCGCGTACCCGAGTTCGCCGGCGAGCTCGAAGGCCGCGGTGAGGATCGCGCGGCGGGACGACTCGCGGCGGCGGGCGGCGTTCGGGGCTGGGGCTGAGGTCGGCGTCACGAGGCCACGGTAGCAGTTGGTGAGACGAGACGGTCCGTCTTGACTCGGCCGACCTGGCGCTGCATACTCGAGCACGTCGACGAGACGGACCGTCTCGTCTCGGAGATTCGAAGTCGACGTCGAAGGAGAGTCAGCCTGACCGGTCCAGCCCGCCGCCGAACCCCGCCGCGCACACCGCGGAGCCTCCACCACGACCGACACCACCGGCTCTGCCGAGAACAGGGGGATGCATCCATGTTCCGTTCACAACTGTCCCTGCACGACGTCTCGCGCTCCTACGACGACCACGTCGTCCTGGACGCGGTGTCGATCACCGTCAGGCCGGGGGAGAAGGCCGGGATCATAGGAGACAACGGCGCGGGCAAGTCCACACTGCTCCGCCTCGTCGCCGGCGTGGACCGGCCCGACGGCGGCGAGGTCACCGTGGTCGCGCCGGGCGGCGTGGGCTACCTCGCCCAGACCCTCGAACTGCCGCCGACCGCGACCGTCCAGGACGCCGTCGACCTCGCACTCGCCGACCTGCGCGGCCTCGAGGCCGGCATGCGCGAGGCCGAGGCAGGGCTGCGCGGCCTGCACGACGGCGAACTGGCGGCGGCGCTGGAGGAGTACGGCGCTCTGGTCGCGCGGTACGAGGCCCGCGGCGGCTACGACGCCGACGCCCGCGTCGACGTCGCGCTGCACGGCCTCGGCCTGCCCGGCCTGGACCGCGGGCGGCCGCTCGGCGCGCTGTCCGGCGGCGAGCGCTCCCGGCTCGCGCTGGCCGCGACCCTCGCGTCCCGGCCCGAGCTCCTGCTGCTGGACGAGCCGACGAACGACCTCGACGACCAGGCCGTCGCCTGGCTCGAGGGCCACCTGCGCGCGCACCGCGGCACGGTGCTCGCGGTCACCCACGACCGGGTGTTCCTCGAGCGCGTAGCGACCACGATCCTGGAGGTCGCGGAGGGCCGGGTCACCCGCTACGGCGACGGCTACGACGGCTACCTCGCCGCCAAGGCCGCCGAGCGTCGGCGCAGGCTGCGCGAGTACGAGGACTGGAAGGCCGAACTGTCGCGCAACCGACAGCTGGTCGAGTCCAACGTCGCGCGCATGGCGGCGATACCGACGAAGGTCCCGCTCGCGGTGTTCGGGCACGGCGCGTTCCGGGCCCGCGGGCGCGGCCACGGGGCGATGGGGCGCATCCGCAACGCGAAGGAGCGGGTGGCGCGGCTGACCGGCGACCCGGTCGCGCCGCCGCCCGAGCCGTTGGTGTTCGCCGCGCGGATCACGACCGAGGGCGGCGAAAGGGCTCTCGGGCGGCCGGAGTCGGGAGGCGGGAAGAGCCCGGTCACGCTCGACGGCGTCCGCGTCGGCACCCGTCTGCACATGCCGTCACTGGCCGTCGGGGCGGGCGAACGACTGCTCGTCACCGGCCCCAACGGCGCCGGCAAGACCACGCTCATGCGCGTCATAGCGGGCGAACTCCCGCCCGACGAGGGGACGGTGCACATCCACGGGCGGGTCGGCCACCTGCGGCAGGAGGAAACCCCGTGGCCGCCCGGGACGACGGTGGTCGAGGCCTTCGCACAGGGCCGACCGGGCGACCTGGACGGGCACGCCGAGCACCTGCTCTCGCTCGGCCTGTTCGCCCCCGCAGACCTGCACCGCACGGTCGGGACGCTGTCCTACGGGCAGCGCCGCCGCATCGAACTCGCCCGGCTGGTCGCCGACCCGGTCGACCTGCTGCTCCTCGACGAACCCACGAACCACCTGGCCCCGGCCCTGGTGGAGGAACTGGAGGCGGCCTTGGCCGACTACCCGGGCGCGGTCGTGATCGTCACCCACGACCGCCGCATGCGCAGCCGCTTCTCCGGCACCCGCCTGGCCCTCGACGCCGGCCGGGTCGTCGAGTCCGGCACACGGGTCCACGCCGCGGCGTGACAGGCCCGAGCGCGGTGGCGGTAGGGAGCCTTCTCCGCCGCCGCGCTCGGCGGGCCCGGCTGACCGCAGGCGGGAGGGGCAGGACACGCGCAACAACCCGGGTGATCCCCGACGTTCGTACGGTGGTCGCGCGCTCCGGACAACGCGCCTGCCGTGTCGGGGCGGTCCGCGATACTGCGCCGGTGCTTGATCACACAGTCCTGTCCGAAGGGGACAAGCCGGCCGGTGTGCGGCCGTGGACGACCGCCGATGCCGAGGTCTGGGCGGCCGTCCACGTGCCGTGGTTCCTGCGGGCGGGGTGGCCTGTCGCGGCCATGGTCGCGGCCGCGCTCACCGTGCTCTTCACGGCGGAGCCGGAGGGGTGCCCGTCCGGAGGCACCTGTGCCCCGGGCGCGGCCTTGCCGGTGACCTTTGGGCTCGTCGTGGTGTACGTCGTGTCCCTGGTCAGGCTGGCGGTGCTGGCGGTGCTGTGTGTGCCAGCCGTCGCGGTCGCCGCCGCGTACGCGGATCCGGTGACGGACGACGCCGCGTGGCGCTGGGGTCTCCTGGCGGCCGGCCTGGCGTGGGGGCTCGCGGCGTCGGTCGCACGGCTGGTCGCGGCGCGCAGACAGGCCGAGGTGCTGGCCGCCGACGGGCTCGATCAGGCCGCGGTCCCGTCGTCGGCCCTGCGGGACCGGCGGCGGCTCGTGCGTACGGCGGGCGCTTCCGCGGTGGTGGTCGCGGTCGCGGTGCTGTGCGCGGCGTTCGGTGCGGGCGTGAAGCCGGACCGATCCGACGCGCCCGTGGTGGCGTACGAAAGCCTGCTGATCCCCAAGGAGAAGAGGGGCACCACGTATTGATGGTGGCCGTCGAAGACGGGTCCGGGAAGCCACCGCCCCGCCCCGGGGAGGAGTCCGAAAGGGACGGTGCGCTCTACTACCGCGGCTACTCCTACGCCGCCGACCTGACAGACCTCTCACCCCTGGCCTGGGCGGGCCTGTCGGCCGCCGGGGCCGGGTTCGTCGTCCTGGCCGGCACGCTCGTCACGCCGCGGCGTGCGGCACGCCTGCTCACCGGCACGTCGCCCGCGCGTCTGGTCCTCGCCCGCGAGCCGCGCCCCGGCCGGACGGTCGTCTACCCGGCGGACGACCACTTCGGCCACACCCCGCTGTTCGTCTGCGACCTGCCGGGACCGGGCGCCTCGGAGCGCATGTCCGAGGCGGTGCTGTACGGCATGCCGGTGGCGGGCGCGGCCGTCGCACTCACCGTTCCCGGCGGAGCCGACGCGACCCGAACCGCCGTGACCCGAACCGCCCTGACCACGACTGGTGCGCCCCACGGAACAGGACCGGCACACGCCCGCCCCGTTCACGGTGTGGCTGCTGCCCCTCGGAGCCGTCGTGGCGCTGCTGCCGGCGTACGTCCTGCTGTAGGCGGCGCGTCGGCGCCGTCGGCCGCCGCGGGGCCGCCCCGCGTCAGCGGGAGACCAGCACCAGGCCGATGAGCCACGGTGTGGTGAGGCCCGCGAGGGCGGCCGCGAGTGCGGTGGCGGTGACCACCGTCACGGCCATGCGCCGCCGCAGGCCGCGGTAGCGCTGCTCGTATTCGGCGCGCAGTTCCTGCGCACGGGTGGCGAGTTGCCGCACGGTGCCGCGGGCCATCTCGGTGTGCGCGGCGCTGAGGACGCGGACGAGGTCCTCACGCTGGGCCGTGGTCATCCACGGGAGGTGGTCGGCGGCGGCCTCGGCGTACGCCCGGCCCTCCGCCAGCTGGTGCTGCCAGTACAGGTAGCCGTCCAGGCGGGCGAGTCCCGCCTGGACGTCGTCGTCGGGGGTCACGCGCGGTCGTCGCCCTCGGACTCGGTGCGGGTGGCGAGCGTGTCGTACTCCCTGCCGTAGGTCACCTCGAGCGCCGAGATCTCGGGGTGGTGCAGGTCGAACGCGGGGGACTCGGAGGTGATGCGCGGCATCGAGGTGAAGTTGTGCCGCGGCGGCGGGCAGGAGGTCGCCCACTCGAGCGAACGGCCGTAGCCCCACGGGTCGTCGACCGTGACCTTCTTGCCGTACATCTGCGTCTTCCACACGTTGTACAGGAACGGGAGGACCGACAGCCCCAGCAGGAACGAGCCGATCGTCGACACCATGTTCAGCGAGGTGAAGCCGTCCGAGGCGAGGTAGTCGGCGTAGCGGCGGGGCATGCCCTCCGCACCGAGCCAGTGCTGCACCAGGAACGTCGTGTGGAAACCGACGAAGAGCGTCCAGAAGCAGATCTTCCCGAGCCGCTCGTCGAGCATCTTGCCGGTGAACTTCGGCCACCAGAAGTGGAAGCCGGCGAACATCGCGAACACGACCGTGCCGAACACCACGTAGTGGAAGTGGGCGACGACGAAGTACGAGTCGGACACGTGGAAGTCGAGCGGCGGCGAGGCGAGGATGACGCCGGTCAGACCGCCGAACACGAACGTCACCAGGAACCCGACCGTCCACAGCATCGGCGTCTCGAAGCTCAGGGACCCGCGCCACATGGTGCCGATCCAGTTGAAGAACTTCACTCCGGTGGGCACCGCGATCAGGAACGTCATCAACGAGAAGAACGGCAGCATGACGGAGCCCGTGGCGAACATGTGGTGCGCCCACACCGCCACCGACAGACCCGCGATGGCGATCGTGGCGCCGATCAGGCCCTTGTAGCCGAACATCGGCTTGCGGGAGAAGACGGGGATGACTTCCGAGACGATGCCGAAGAACGGCAGCGCGATGATGTACACCTCGGGATGGCCGAAGAACCAGAAGAGGTGCTGCCATAGGAGCGCGCCGCCGTTGGCCGCGTCGAAGATGTGCGCGCCGAACTTGCGGTCGGCCTCGAGGCACAGCAGCGCGGCGGCCAGCACCGGGAACGCGAACAGGACGAGCAGCGACGTCAGCAGGATGTTCCAGCAGAAGATCGGCATCCGGAACATCGTCAGGCCGGGCGCCCGCATCGCGATGATCGTCGTGATGAAGTTGACCGCACCGAGGATGGTGCCGAAGCCGGAGAACGCCAGGCCCATGATCCACATGTCGGCACCGATGCCGGGGGATCGCACCGCGTCGTTGAGCGGCGCGTACGCGAACCAGCCGAAGTCGGCCGCGCCCTGCGGGGTCAGGAACCCCGCCACGGCGATGGTCGAGCCGAACAGGTAGAGCCAGTACGCCAGCATGTTGAGCCGTGGGAACGCGACGTCCGGCGCCCCGATCTGCAACGGCATGATCCAGTTCGTGAAACCGGCGAACAGCGGCGTCGCGAACATCAGCAGCATGACCGTGCCGTGCATCGTGAACAGCTGGTTGAACTGCTCGTTGGTCAGGAACTGCATGCCCGGGCGGGCGAGCTCCGCGCGCATGACCAGCGCCATGATGCCGCCGAACACGAAGAAGACGAACGACGTGATCAGATACAGGCTGCCGATGGTCTTGTGGTCGGTGGTGGTCATCCACCTGACGACGGTGTTGCCGGGCGCTTTGGGGCGGGGAGGGATGCGACGCGCGGCGGTGGCGTAGCGCGCCGTGCCGGCCTCAACAGTCATGGGCGGGTACCTCGCGGGTGTCGGAGATCCGGATCTCAGCGCATCGTCCCGGAACCCGCCCCTCCGGATGGCCGCGACACCGTCCCCCATCCGGGGGCCAGGCGCGGCAACCGGGTGAATCCGCCGTCAGCCCCCGGGTTTCCCGAGGGCCGCGAGCCGGGTCTCGCTGCGGGACAGCCAGGACCGCACACCCGCCGCGCGGTGGGCGTCGGCCGCGCGGGTGAAGGCCTCCGCCGCCGCCGCGGTGTCGCCGCGGGCCTCGGCACAGACGCCCAGGTAGTAGTGGGCGGATCCGAAGCACCCGATGCTGCCGTACATCGCGATCGTGTCGGCGTACGGGCGGATCCGCTCCTCAGCCTGCGCCATCTCCGCCAACCGCCCCAACCCGGCCAGGACTTCGGCGCGCAGGCAGTCCGTGGCCAGCGACTGCCAGCTGCCCGCGAAGTCGGCGGGCGGGGCGGGCGGCAGCAGCCGGGCCGCGAGTTCCGGACGCCCCGCGACCAGCGCCGCCCGCGCGACCACGGCGTGGAACACCGGGTACGGCGACCCGTCCACCAGTTCGACGAGCCTCGGCAGCACCTCGTGCAGGCGTCCGGTCAGTTCCGCGGCCTGCGCGAGCGCCGCGCCCTCGCACTCGGAGTGCCCCACGAGCGTCGTCGCGCGGTGCGTGCGGACGGCGTCGGGAAGCAGCGCCAGGACGTCCTCGCCGCGTCCGTCCATGAGCATCCGCATGCACTGCCACCACGTCAGCTGGATCGCCGTGCTGCTGCGCCTCAGCCGCGCGGCGAGCGCCTCGCACGCCGCCGCCTGGGCGTCCGCCTCGGCGACCCGCCCCAGCTCGACCAGCGCCACCGCGCGGAGGAACCGGGCCACCAGTTCGAGGTCGGTGCAGCCCAGGGACCGGACGAGGGCGGTGAGTTCCTCGACCGCGGCGAGCCGCTCCGGCGCCGTCCCGGGGCGCCAGATCGCGAGGTAGCGGCAGCCGAGGGCGTACATGAGGGTCTCCGGGTCGCCCAACCGCCGGGCCGCCTCGACCGCCTCCGCCGACAACGCGTCGGCCCGGCGCGCGTCCCACGTGTAGACGAGTTCGACCGCGAGGTTCGCGGTCACGCGGCAGCGCAGGGGACCGTCCGGGAGCGCCGCGTGGGACTGCTCCAGGACCGCGATCACCTCGGTGTCGTACGCCCCGTACTCGCGCCAGTTCCACAATTCGGGCCCGCCGTTCGCGACCGCCGCGACGGCGAGCAGTTCGGCGTCGTCCAGCTCGCGCGCAAGCCGCACGGCGTCGGTCAACGCCCGCTGCGCGCCTGCCAGATCGCCGATTTGCCGACGGGCCGTGCCCAGCCCGTGCATCACGTCGAAGCGCACCCGCGGGTCGAGGCCCGGCCGGGCCGCGACGAGGTCGGCCGTGCGCTGCCACCGCGCGCACGCGTCGTCGTACGCGTACTGGAGGCCCGCCTGCCGCGCCGCCGCGATGCCGTGCCGCACCGCCGCGTCGGCGAGCGCGGGACGCATGGCCGCGCCGAGCGCGAGGTGGTACGCCACGTCGTCGAGCAGCTCGGGCCGCTCCGGCAGCCTGCCCTCCAGCACGGACCCGATGTCGCCGTGCAGTCGGCCGCGCCGCCCCGCGCCGAGGTCGTCGTACAGCGTCTCGCGCACCAGCGCGTGGGTGAACCGGTAGTGCCCCGCGCCGGTTTCCTCGAGGAGGCCGTGTGCGGCGGCGAGGTCGCACGCGTCGAGCAGGTCGTCCAGGGCGCCGCCGGACACCTCGGCGAGCAGGTCCGCGTCGACGCCCCGGCCGGCGACCGACGCGAGGCGCAGCACGGTGCGGCCGGTCTCGGGAAGCAGCCCGACGCGGCGGCGGACGACGTCGCGCACCCCGTCCGGGATCTCGGGGATCTCCGGGACCTCCGGGGACCGCGCCCCGGTCATGTCGAACCCGGTGTCGCGCGCGAGAAGCCGAGCCAACTCCCGGGCGTAGAAAGGATTTCCGTCGGCGCGGGCGTGGATCATGTTCGCGATGGCGCAGCCGATGTCCGCGCCGACGCTCTGGCGCAGGAGCTCGCCGATCTCCGCCGGGTCCAGGCCGGCCAGGTGCAGCCGGACGGGATGGCTGCGCGCGAGGGTCGCCAGGCAGGCGTCCAGCGCGGTGTCGGGGCGGGGATGGTTGTCGCGCATGGTGACCGCGAGCAGGACGGGGTGGCCCGCGAGCATCTCGGCCGCGTAGCCGAGCAGGTGCAACGACGACGGGTCGGCCCAGTGGATGTCGTCGAGGACGACGGCGACCGGTCCGTGCGCGGCCGCGTGCCGTGCGAGCCGCTGTGTGACGGCCTCGTACACGCGCCAGGGGGCGCTCGGCATGCCGAGCTCGCCGGTGTCGGGGCCGTCGGCGGCGTGCGCGCCGTCGACGCCGAGGAAGGCGGATCCGCCCGGTGCGTTGTCCGACCCGGACGGGTCGCCGTCCGCGTCGCGCACGATGGCGCGCCAGGCCCAGAACGCGGGCGCGGCGTCGGTCTCGTGGCAGCGCCCCCACAGTGTGCGTACGCCGAGCAGCCGGGCCCGGTCGCGGAGCTCGGCCAGCAGGCGGGTCTTGCCGATACCGGGCTCGCCGCTGACGACCACGAGCCCGCCGCGGCCGGCGAGGGTGTCGGCGAGCGCGACGTCGAGTGCCGCGAGCTGGGGTCGGCGGCCGATGATGGGGGCGGGGCCGTCGGCGTCCGAGCCGGGCCGCGGGAGGGCGCCCGTGAGCGGTTCGGCGGGCGGGGCCGCGACGGCAGGCGCGCCAGGGACGGGGGGCGACGGGGCCAGGGCGGCCGTCCGCCCGGCATGTCGCGCGTCGGCCGCGTCCGGTCGCACGCGAGCGGCCGCGAGGTGGCTCGCGGGCGTGGACGCGGTGGGTGTGTGCGGGGTGATCGCGGGCGTCCCCGGGGCCACCGGCGCGAGCGCCGGGGACGGCGCCGACACGGACTCCGGCATGCCGACCCGGCCGTCCCCGGCGCCCGGCCCGGCCGGCAGCAGGTACGTCGCCCGCACCCCCGCGTCCAGTCGCGGTGCCTGCGCGAGAATGTCGCTCTCCAACGACCGCAGCGCCGGGCGCGGATCCACCCCCAGTTCGTCCGCGAGGCGCTTGCGCGTACGGGCCAGCACGGCGAGGGCGTCCGCCTGCCTGCCGCTGCGGTAGAGGGCGAGCGCGGCGAGTTCCGTCAGCCGTTCGCGGAACGGGTGCTCGCGTACCAGCAGTTCGGCGTCCGGTACGGCCTCGGCGTGCCGGCCGAGGGCGAGCATGGCGTCCAGGCGCAGTTCGTACGCGAGCAGCCGCAGCTCGTCCAGTCGGCCGGCCTCCTCGCCGGGGCCCACCAGGTCACCGCGGTCCGCGTACGCCGCGCCCCGCCACAGTGCGAGGCCCGCGTCCAGGCGGGCAAGGGCGGCCACGACATGGCCGGCCGACAACGCGGCTCGGGCGTCGTCCAGAGCGTCGGCGAAGCGGTCGGCGTCCACGGCGTCGTGCGGGAGCCGCAACTCGTAGCCGCCCGGCGTGGTCACGATGACCGACGCGGTCCGCGGCCGCCTGCCCGGCTCCAACGTCGAGCGCAGCCGCGACACGCACACCTGGAGCGCGGCCGCGGCGGTGGCCGGGGGACCGCCCGCCCACAGCTCGTCGATGAGCCGGTCCGCGGCCACCGGGGAGCGGCGGGCGGCGGCCAGCACCGCGAGGACCATGCGCTCGCGGCGGCCGGGCAGCGGCACGTCACGGCCGTCGACGGCGGCCGACAGCGGGCCGAGCACGGCCACCGTGAGGCCCGCACCGGCGAGTGTGTCCGCACCGGCAGTCTGACCCACTCGTTCGACCGGACCGTCGGCGGCGGGGGGTCCCGCCTCCTCGGCGACGCCGGTGCCGGGGCGTGCCGCCACCGAGGCCTCCCGGCGTGCCGGCACCGTGGCGTCCCCGCGTGCGTCCGTGCCGGAGGACACGGCCCCACCCGTGTCGGCCTCGTCGCCGACGGCCGTCCACGTCGCCGCGTCGTCGCGGGACATCCGTCCCCCCACCTCGTCCTTCTCCTCGTCGCCCGCTTCCCCGCCCCCACGGGATGACCGCCTCCATGATCGCGCGCTCGAACGCCGCGCGCAGAGCCAGGGGGTGACGGCCGACGTGGGCGGCCGTACGGGACGCGTCCCGCACGGCCGCAAGTCCTCCGCAAGTGGGCTGTAAGTGCCGAGGCTTTTCATAAGCGGGTCGCGACAACCGCACGGCAAGTGTCCGGTAAGGCCGCTGCCCGAAGCTCATCACGTCGGAGCGACGGGCGGACGCCCGAACGGCCGACGAGACGCCAGGAACCTGCCGAGGGAGCACTCATGACCACCGACGTACCCCGTTGCACGCCGTACCGCGTCGCCGCCGAGACGTGGCTCGTCCCGCGCCTGGTGCCGGCGGGCGAGGCAGGGTTCGTGCCGGTGAACTCGATGGTCGTCACCGGCGAGCAGCCCGTGCTCGTCGACACCGGCGCGCTGATCCACGCCGACGCGTGGCGCGAGGACGTGTTCGGCATCGTCGAGCCCGAGGACGTGCGGTGGATCTTCCTGTCCCACGAGGACATGGACCACATGGGCAACCTCGCGACGGCCCTGGAGATGTGCCCGAACGCCACACTCGTGACCGACTTCGGCGCGTGGCAGCGCATGTCCGTGCACACCCCCGTCCCGCCGCACCGCATGCGGTGGCTCAACCCGGGGGAGCGCCTCGACCTCGGCGACCGCACGCTCCAGGCGATCCTGCCGCCGCAGTTCGACGCACCGACAACGCGCGGCTTCGTCGACACCGCGACAGGCGTGATGTGGGCCGCGGACGCGTTCGGGGCGCCGACGCCGGGCGAGATCCACGAGCAGGGCGACCTGCCGCCGGGCCTGTGGGACGAGGTGTTCATGCCGTTCAACAGCATGAGCAACCCGTGGCACGGCTGGCTCGACGCCGACCGCTACGGCCGACACCTCGACGAACTCGCGGCCCTGCCGGTCAAGGTCGCGGCATCGTGCCACGGACCGGTGCTGCGCGAGGACGGGCTGGCCGACGCGTACCTGAAGGCGCACGCCATGGCCGGGGCGCCGGTCGTCCCGGCCCCGGGCCAGCCGGTCCTCGACGAGATCCTGGCCGCGGCCGGCCTGCACGAGCCGGTGCGCGTCTGACGCCGGGAAGCGGCGGGCGAACGGGCCCGGCCGTCCGATGAACCGCCGTGCGGAGTGGGGGAGCTCCGCACGGTGAACCGGCTCCCTGGGGGGAGCGCCGGTGAACTGCGGCCGTGTCCATGGGGGTGCGGCCGCCGCAAGAGCCCGCCGCGCGGAGAGTGAGCCCTCCGCGCGGCGGGCGCGCCGTCCGTCCGGGGCGAGGTTGCCGCCGCCCCGCCGGCACCGGCGTGATGATGGGGGCATGAAGTACATGCTGATGACCTTCGGCGGGCAGGCCGACCTCGCGGGGAGGCCGACCGCGTGGATCGCCGAGATGATCGCGTTCATGCGGCGGATCGACCAGGAGCTGGCGGCGTCGGGCGAACTCGTCTTCCAGCAGGGCCTCGCCGAGGCCGCGCAGGCGAAGACCGTCCGCCCGTACGAGGGCATCCCGGTCGCCACCGACGGCGCCTATGCCGACCCTGAGGGCTCGCTGGCCGGGTTCTGGATCGTCGACGTCGAGGACGAGGCCCGCGCCCTCGACATCGCCGCCCGGATCAGCGCGGCGGCCGACGCCCCGATCGAGGTGCGCCCCTGTATGGACGCCCCTCCGGACGGCTTTCCGGGCTGACTAAGCGAGTTGACCTGCACCGCCGCCGTGTTTGGCCCATGGTGGATGCGAGCGCGGATCCGGGACCGCGCACGCAGCAGGCCGACGACAGGAGCAGCATGAGCAGCAACGAACCCGAGCCGCATCCGGCGCAGGGCCCCGGGGAGCCCGAACTGGTCTCCCTCGTGCCGATGTCCACGGCGGTCGTTCGCGGGACGGTCACGTTCGCGGGGCTGCGGGACTTCTTCGACGGGTCGTTCAAGGCCATGGGCGCGGCGTTGGCCGCGCAGGGCGTGGCCGTCGCGGGCCCGGCGTTCTGTGTGTACCGGGGGCTGCCGATCGAGCCGCTCGACCTCGAGATCGGGTTTCCGACGGATCATCCGATGACCGCGGACGGAGACGTCGTCCCCGCGTCGCTCCCGGGCGGCCGGGCGGCCCGGCTGGTGCACTACGGGGCGTTCGACGCGCTGGGCGCGTCGTGGGAGCGGCTCGGCGCGTGGATGGCCGGTCAGGGCCTCGCCGGCGGCGAACTCCGGTGGGAGACGTACGTGACCCAGCCGGCACCGGACATGGACCCGCGCGACCTGCGGACCGAGCTGACCTGGTTGATCGCGGCCTGACCCGCATGCGGCGCGCACCACGGCGAAGGGGCGGCGCGGTTCTCGGGCCGCGCCGCCCCTTCGCGTGCGGGGTCAGTCGCCTTCGACCTTGTTGCCGTCGCCGTTGACGAGGTACCACTTGGCGCCGAACGCCGTGGACTCCTCGCCGTTGGCTTGGCCGGACGCGGTGTCCCCGGTGTACGTGTACAGCGGGTGGCCGTTGTAGACCAGCTGGGTCCCGCCGTCCTGGCGGGTGGTGGTGGACAGCTTCGACTGGTCCACGCCGGACCCGGCTGTCGGCGTGCCGGTGACCAGTGCGGGGGGCCACGCGGCGGCGCAGGAGTCGTAGCAGGTCGAGGTCGAGGAGGTGTCCGCCTCGAACAGGTAGAGCGTCTTGCTCTTGGCATCGACCAGGACCTGCCCGAACCTGTCGACGCTCTGCGTCGAGAGGGAGGCGGCGCCGACGCCCGGACTGCCGGTCGCGCCGGCCGTGGGACTCGCCGACGGATAGACGGGCGCGACCGGCGGGGCGGCCGGAGCGCTGCTCGCCGGCGGGCTCGTCTTGGAGGTCGACGACTTGTTGTTGTCGGAGCAGCCGCCGACCAGCGCGGCGGCCAGGGCCGCGGCGCCGATCGACGCGATCACCAGGCGGGGACGGGGCACGTCTCTCCTCAGGCACAAGCGGGGACGGGAGCACCAGTACCGCCGAGGACGTGGCGGCGTCCGGTCAGCCACGCCAGGCCGTAACCCGACCGAGCGAAGACGTCTGCGCCAGATGCACGCGCCCGCCATCGATTGACGACTTGAAAGAATCTTCAATTCGACACATGATGATCCCGTACATGCCAGGAGGGCCGCCCGACGGGCTGTGAGGGCCGTTCGGCTCTGGTCATGTGCGGTCGGCCGGGTCAGTCGGGCGCGCGGTCGGCCTCCTCGGCGCGACGCGCCCGGACGCCGCCGAGACCGACCCGTGCGAAAGGGGCTGAGTAATGGTGCCGGTTCCGCTGTATCAGGCGAAGGCGGAGTTCTTCCGCATGCTCGGGCACCCCGTGCGGATCCGGGTGCTGGAGCTGCTGCAGGACGGCCCGATGCCGGTGCGCGACCTGCTGGCGCAGATCGAGGTCGAGCCGTCGAACCTGTCGCAGCAGCTCGCGGTGCTGCGCCGGTCCGGCATCGTGCTGTCCGTGCGCGACGGCTCCACCGTGGTCTACCAGCTGGCCGGGCCGGACGTCGCCGACCTCCTCCGCGCGGCCAGGCGCATCCTGACCGAGATGCTTGTCGGGCAGAACGAACTGCTGGACGAACTGCGCGAGGCCGCGGCTACCGCCCCGTGAGCGCGCGTGCCGCCGCCGGGGCGGCGTACGCCCGGGTCCGGGCGCTGCTGCCGTGCCGTGCCGACCTGGACGCCGCGCGCCGCCGGCCGCGCCGGGACCTGGTCGCCGGCCTCACCGTCGCCGTCGTCGCGCTGCCGCTCGCCCTCGGCTTCGGCATCTCGTCGGGCCTGGGCGCCGAGGCCGGGCTCGCGACCGCCGTGGTCGCGGGCGTGCTGGCGGCGGTGTTCGGCGGGTCGAACCTCCAGGTGTCCGGCCCGACCGGGGCGATGACGGTCGTGCTCGTGCCGATCGTGCACGAGTACGGCGCGTCCGGCGTGTTGACCGTCGGATTCCTCGCCGGCCTGCTGCTGATCGCGCTGGCGCTCGCGCGCGCCGGGCGGTACATGGCGTACGTGCCCGCGCCGGTGGTGGAGGGCTTCACGCTCGGCATCGCCGCGGTCATCGCGTTGCAGCAGGTCCCCGCGGCGCTCGGCGTGCCCGCCCCGGAGGGGGACAAGACCGCCGTCGTGGCGTGGCGCGCCGTCGAGGAGTTCGCGCGGAACCCGCACGGGACCGCGCTGGCGCTCTCCGCGGGCGTTGCGGCGCTGATGCTGGCCGGCGCGCGGTGGCGGCCCGGCATCCCGTTCTCGCTGCTCGCCGTCGTGGCGGCGACGGCGCTCGCCCAGGCCGCGCACCTGGACGTCGCCCGCATCGGCGAACTCCCGGCCGGGCTGCCCGCCCCCTCGCTGGGATTCCTCGACCTGTCGGCGACGGCCTCGCTCCTCGCGCCCGCCGTCGCGGTCGCCGCGCTGGCCGCCCTGGAGTCGCTGCTGTCGGCGACCGTGGCCGACGGCATGACGGTCAATCAGAAGCACGACCCGGATCGGGAGTTGTTCGGCCAGGGCATCGCCAACCTCGCCGTGCCGCTGTTCGGGGGCGTCCCGGCGACGGCCGCGATCGCGCGCACCGCCGTGAACGTCCGTACGGGAGCGGTCTCCCGCCTCGCGGCGGTGACGCACGGACTGGTGCTGGCGGCAGTGGTGTTCGCCGCGTCCGGGCTGGTCGCGAAGATCCCGCTGGCGGCCCTCGCCGGGGTGCTGGTCGCGACCGCGGTACGCATGGTCGAGGTCGGCTCAGTACGCGCCATGGTCCGGTCCACGCGCTCGGACGCGCTGGTGCTGGTCGCGACGGCGGCCGCGACGCTCGCGCTCGACCTGGTCAAAGCCGTCGTCCTCGGACTCCTGGTCGCCGGCGCGCTCGCGCTCCGCGCGGTGGCCCGCAACGCCCGGCTCGACCAGGTGCCGCTGAAGGACGACCTGCCCGAGGACCACACCGACGAGGAACACGCGCTGCTGGCAGAGCACATCGTGGCGTACCGCATCGACGGACCGCTGTTCTTCGCCGCCGCGCACCGGTTCCTGCTCGAACTGTCGGAAGTCGCGGACGTCCACGCGGTCATCCTGCGCATGTCCCGGGTCACGGCACTGGACGCCTCCGGCGCGCTGGTGCTCAAGGACGCCGTCGACCGGCTCCACCACCGTGGAACGGCCGTCTACGTCTCCGGCACCCGCGACGGCCACGACCGCACCCTGGACGCCCTCGGCGTCCTCGACGAACTCCGCGCCCAGAAACGGGTGTTCGCCACCACGCCGGAGGCGATCGCGGCCGCCCGCGCCGACTTGCACCGCCTCGTCCCCGCCGCGGCGACCCCCGACGCCGAGAACCCCTGACGCGGCCGCCGATCCGCGCCGCCGCCGACCCGACCGCGCCCCACCCGAGAGGAGACGCCCGATGTCCTACGAGATCACCGTCATCACCCCGGACGACGAACCACCCGCCGGGCCGGTGCTCGCCGACGCCGACACCGTGCGCGTCCTCCTCGACGAGGCGGCCGCCCACGGAAGGCGTCTCCGCATCAGCCCCCGCCGCCGGCCCGCGGCACCCGCCGACGAACTCCCGGCCACCGCACAGGAGAACACCGATGCCTGACACCCCGACGGCACAGCCGGCCGCCCCACAGCCCGCATCGCCGCCCACCCCGCCCGTCCGCCGCGGCGAGTCCCAGAAGGACATCGAACGCGGCGTGCTGCGCTGGATGTTCGTGTTCTTCTTCGGCACCCACCTGATCGGCGGCGTCATCTGGCTCGTGATCTACCTGACCGGCCACGGCGGCACCTGAACCGCGCCCGTCTCCACCCGGGTGAATTCCCGGCCGCCATACGGCCGAGACCCGGCGTGTCCGGAGGCCGGCGTCGCCACCGTGCCGCGAGGCGTTCGAGGAGAGCGCCGAGTGCGGACGTCCTCCAGCTGGGTACCACGCCTGGGGCCATCGAGGCCGTCTATCCGGCCGACACCGCAACGCCCGGTACGGACGGGGTTCCGTGGTCGGCACGGATGCGGGGTGAGCGGGGGTCGGCCGAAGCTCGTGGCGAACGGGACAGCCGTTCGCCCGACCGGGGTACGGCCCGTGCCGGCCCCGCAGTCCGAGGAGCTGACCGCCATGTCCAGGCACATCGTCCGCACGCCCGACGCCCCGGCCTCGTCCGTCTACAGCCAGGCGGTCCGCGGCGCGGGGCTGGTGTTCGTGTCCGGCCAGGCGCCGCTGGACCCCGTCACCGGCCGGATCGTCGGAACGACGATCCAGGAGCAGACCCGGCAGTGCCTCACCAACGTCGAGGCAGTCCTGAACGCCGCGGGGAGCGGCCTCGAGAAGGTGCTCAGCGCGACCTTCATCCTCGCCGACGAAGAGGACTTCGCCGGGATGAACGAGGAGTGGGCGCGGTGGTTCCCGGCCGAGCCCCCGGCCCGGCAGGGGGCTCGACTCCCGATCCGGCCCGACGGGATGAAGATCTCCGTCGCTGTGATCGCCGAGGCCTGACGCCGTCAGTCCGCCGCCATCGGCGCCGCGCCCATCGCCGCCAGCTCCTCCAGGCCCCGGGCCCGCTCCGGGCCGCCGGCGAGGACCAGCGTGCGGGCCCACTGGTAGCGGCAGCCCGCCGCGCGCAGCGGGTCCGCGGTGGCGAGCACCGCCTTCCGGTCGCCCGCGGCGAGCGCCGCGGCCCGCTCCACGACCGCCAGCGCGACCGGGTTGTCGGCGGCGTCGCGGCGCGCCCGGGCGATCCGGTCCGCGGCGGAGGGCTCGCCGGCGAGAACGGCCGCCTCGGCCCACACGGACGCGTACAAGGTCCGCCACATGCCGCTGTACCAGGTCCGCAACTCCTCCGGCGGCGTGGACAGCAGGGCCACCGCCTCCCGCGCCCGACCGCGGTGCAGCAGCACGAGCGCGTCGAAGAACTCGCCGTGGTGGATCCGCGAGATCGGGACGCTCGGATTGGCGATGGCGTCGACCACCGCGAGCCACCGGGCACGGCCGGCCTCGTCACCGCGCAACCCGCACACGGCCGCGGCGGCGTACGGCGCCCGGCTGAGGTTGCCCGCCCTCGGCCGCCCCGCGCGCTCCCATCCGTGCAGGAACCGCTCGCCGAAGACGGCGTGTTCGTCCCAGTCCCCGGTGAACGCGGTCACCACCAGCAGGCGGGCCGTGGCCAGATGGCCCTCCTCGCGGTAGAAGGGCAGATCACGGACCTGCTCGGCGAGCCGCCGCGCCGCGGGCAGGTCACCGACCGCGAGAGCCGTCTCGGCGGCCATCTGGTACGCGTCGAACAACTCCAGCCCGCAGGCGAGCGCCCGGTCCCGGAACGGCGCGAGCAGGGCTGTCCGTTGCGCGGAGCTGTCGGCGGCGGCGCGTATCTCGCCGCGGGCCAGCTGAATGCTGGTCAGCAGATCGAGCGCGGCACTCTCGGCCAGCGGATCGCCCGCCCGACGGGCAAGGGCGAGGGCGTGCTCGGCGGATTCGGTGCCGGGCGACGGACGGTGGGGAACGTCGGCGGCGGCTGAGGCGAGCGAGGCCGGGGCGGCGCCGCCGACCTCGCGGACGGCGCCAGAGCCACCGCGGCCCGTCGCCGCACCGCTGAGCGGTGGTCCGTCACGGTCGGTTCGCTTGGACACGGGGCCGCGATCGGTCGGCGCCGAAGCCGTACGGCTCGACGATGTTCCGTCGTCCGCCGGGGCGGCGCCGTCGTGGCGGTCGGCATCGGTGCCACCACGGGCTGACGCCGCTGAGCCACTGCTGAGCGGTGGTCCGTCACCGCCGGTGCGTTCGGACGCGGGGTCACCGTCCGCCGGCGCCGAGCCCTTACCGCTCAACGGGGCTCTGTCGTCGCTGCTTCGCCCGAGGGCAGGGCCGCCGTCGGCCGGCGCCGAGGCCGCGCCGCTCGGTGGCGTTGCGTCGTTGCTGGTCGGCGCGAAGGCGGAGCCGTTGTCGGTTGTCGTGGCCGTTCGGCTGAACGGTCTTCCAATGCCGACGAGTTGCCCCGGGCCTAGGTTGCCTTCGGTCGGGATCGTCGCCGTACTGCTGATCGGTGCCCCGTCCCCGTCGACCGTTCCGGCAACGGGCTCGCCGTCGGCGATCGCCGACGCCGTGCTGCTGAACCCCTCGGCGACCGCGATGCGGGCCAGTGCCGCCGGGTCGCCGTCCGCGAGCCGGGCCGCTTCGGCGATCGCGGCGGCGACGTCAGGTATGGCGTCGGCCTGCACGAGACCGGGACCGCGCTTGACCCGCTCCGCGACCAGCGCCACGTGGCACGCCGCCAGCGGCCGGTCGCCCGCGCGCAGTGCGGCCTCGGCGCAGGCGCGGTGGAGCCTGATCGCCTCCCCGCCGAAGTGCCGGATCTCCGCGGCGGCGGCCGCATTCGCGAACGCGGCCGCCGCCTCGCGGTCGTCGGCGGCGAGTAAGGCGGCCTGCTCGTACCGCCGTTGCGTCTCGCGGGGGCGGCCGATCTCGAAGTACAGGTCGGCCAGAAGGGTCGCGAGCGCGTAGGCGTCGGCGCGGCGGTCCGGTTCCCCGGCCGCCCAGTCCAGCGCGGCGAGCAACTCGTCCGCGATCCGGTCGAAGGCGAGCCGTGCGGCGGCGTGCCGGTCGAACGGGATTCTGTCGGAGCCTAGTTGGTCGGGCCTGCGCGATGCGTTCGCGCCCCCGTCGGTCGCCCGCGGTCCGCCCGCGACCCCCTCGGACGCCTGCGGTCCGCCGACGATCCCGCCGGGCATGAGCCGCTCGGGCGCCGTCCCCTCGTCGTCCCCGCCCGCCCGCAGCGACTCCCGCACGGCCTCCGCCTGGGCGAGGCACCAGCGCAGATGCCGGGCCCGGGCCTCGACCGACTCGCCGGTGCGGGCCAGGCGTTCGGCGCCGTACTGGCGGATGGTCTCCAGCACCCGGTACCGGGTCGCGGCGTCCGGCGCGGCGATCGCCGTCAGAAGGCTGTGGTCGGCGAGCCGCGCCAGCCCGGCGGCTATGCCCGCGCCGGCCGGCGGCCAGCCCGCGACGAGCGTTCCGGCCGCCTCGGCGGTGAACGGCGTGGAGAACACCGATACGCGCCGCAGCACCGCCTGTTCGGCCTCGTCCAGGAGCGCGTGGCTCCAGTCCAGCGCGGAGCGCAGCGACCGGTGCCGGTCGTCCAGCCGTCGCCCGCCGGCCAGCAGTCCGAGCCGGTCGTCGAGCCCGGCCTCCAGGCCGTCCAACCCCAGCGCGGGCAGCCGGGCGGCGGCCAGCTCGATCGCGAGCGCGACGCCGTCGAGGCCGCGGCAGATCCCGGCGATCCGGTGCCGGTCGACGGTCCGCTCCGGGGCGTCGGCCGACGCGACCCGGTCGAGGAACAGCTCGACCGCGTCGCCGCCGTCGCCGGACACCGCCAACCCGGGGACGGAGAACACCCGTTCGTGCGGCACCAGGAGCCGCGCCCGGCTGGTCGCCAGGACCCGAACCCGCGGGCAGGCCGTCAGCAGTCGCTCGACCACCATGACGACTCCGTCGGCGAGATGCTCGCAGTTGTCCAGGACCAGCAGCGCCTCACGGTCGGCGAGCCAGGCGGTCACCGACTCCTCGGCGGACCGCCCGGGTTGCTCGCCCAGGCCGAGCGCGTCGGCCACCGCAGGGCCCACCATCGCGTGGTCGGTCACCGGGACCAGGTCGACGTACCAGACGCCGTCGGCGAACCGCCCGGCCTGTTCGGCGGCGACCGCCAGCGCCAGCCGGGTCTTGCCGATGCCGCCCGGGCCCACCGCGGTGACCAGTCGCCGCTCGGCCAACGCGGCCGCCAGGGCCGCGCGTTCGTCCGCGCGGCCGACGAACGGCGTCAACGGCGTGGGCAGCGACGCGGCCTGACGCCGCCGTTCAGCCTGCGCCGCGGCACCGTCGGCCGCGCTCCCCGCCAGCCCGGCCAACGCGCGGCGGTCGCCCACCCCGAGCTTCCGCAGCAGCGAGGAGACGTGGCTCTCGACCGTCCGCACCGAGATGAACAGCCGTTCCGCGATCTCGGCGTTCGTCAGGTGCTCCCCGACGGCGGCGAGCACCTCCGCTTCCCGGCCGGAGACGACCGCGGCGAAGGGGGTCGGGTCGGTGCGCATCACGTCATTGTCGCCCAGCGGTCGGGGCCGCCGTGCGGAACCGCGCCTGATCCGACGGACTCGCGACGTGATGTGCGAGTCATGGCCGACAAGGTGTCCGGCGGCGGGCCGTGCCGACGGTGCGTGAGCGGCCGTCGGCGGCGCTGTGCCGCGAACCCCCGGCGCCGGTCGGCTGTCCGCGACAACCGACCGGCACCGGTTCCCCCCTCTGGGCGGCCCCCGACCGCCCGGCGGAACCTCCGGTCAAGGACGGGCTTCGAGAACCAGGCTGAACGGAGTCTCGGCCGCCACCCGTACCCGGGAGAACCCGGCCTCGGTGAGCACCTGGGTCAGCCGCGACGGCCCCGCCTGGGCGCCCAGGCCCAGGCCCACAGGCTGGGCGAGCGAGGCCGGAGTGCACACCGTGGTGGAGAACCCGTAGAAGGTCCGGCCCACCGGATTCAGGTTGTCCTGCAGGGTGTTGCCGGCGTTCGGCTCGACCAGCATCAGCGTCCCGTCGTGGGCGAGGGCCTGGCGGACGTGCCGGGCCGCGCCTACCGGGTCGCCCATGTCGTGCAGGCAGTCGAACAGGCAGATCAGGTCGAACCCGGTGCCGGGGAAGGCGTCGGCGGCCGCGGTCTCGAACCGCACCCGGTGCTGCACCGACGCCTCGGCGGCCGCGCCGCGCGCGGCCTCGAGGGACGGGCCGTGGTAGTCGAAGCCGGCGAACGTCGAGTGCGGGTAGGCCTCGGCCATGATGACGGTCGACGAACCCAGGCCGCAGCCGATGTCGGCCACGCTGGCGCCGGCCTTGAGCTTGGCCTCGACCCCGTCCAGGGCCGGGATCCAGGCGCTGGTCAGGAAGTTGGTGTAGCTGGGGTGGAAGAGGCGGCGGACGCCGGAGAACAGCCGGTGGTCGTGCCGCTCCCAGCCGACTCCGGAGCCCGTGCGGAACGCCTCGATGAGCATGGCGTGGTCGGAGTAGCAGGAGGCGATCGCCTCGTACGCACCGCCCAGGAACACCGGACTGTCCTCGTGGGCGAGCACCGCGCCGTGCTCGGCCGGGAGTTCGAACGTGTCGTGCTCGGGATCGTGGACGACGTAGCCGCCGGCGGCCTGGTTGCACAGCCACTCGCGGACGTACCGGGCCGTCGTGCCGGTACGCCGCGCCAACTCCTCGGCGGTGAGCGGCCCGGCGCCGGCCATCGCCTGGTACAGCCCGAGCCGGTCGCCGACGTGCACCAGCAGCCCGGAGATCGCCGCGGCCATGTCGCCGACGGCCTGGCCGACGAACCGCTCGAGCTTCTCCTGGTCGATGTGGGTCATGGTGAGTCTCCTTCTCTCGCTTGGGGGAAATCCCAACGGAGAAAAGCCTCATGCGGAGCCCGCCCCCGGCACCTCCGTGCCGGCCACGGGAACCACGGATCCGTACCCGCCACGGACCGCCCACGGACCACCCGCCGACGCGGCCCGCGACCCGGAAGTGGCGTGCACTAGCTCCGCGGAGCGGTGTGGGCGACGACGGCGCGGACGATCGTTTCCCAGTCGGGTCGTTCGACGCCGTGGCCCGCGTCTTCCAGAGGCAACAGCGCCGTGCCCGGGATGGCGTCGGCGAGCGCCTCGCCGTGCGCGAGCGGGAACATCGGGTCCGCGGTGCCGTGGATCACCAGCGTGGGTACGGCGATTGACGACAGAGGCGGGTGCGTGCGGTCGTCGTCTGGAAGGACGTCGTGGTTCTGGATGGCGGCGATGTCGTGCGCCCGCTCGACGTCGCGGCGCACGAGGTCGCGGGCCGCAAGTTCGTCGAACGGCCGCCGCCCGCCGGTGAGTACACGGGAGTAGTCGACGAGGTAGTCGACGACCGAGTCGGGTTGCGACCAGTCGACGTGTGCGGACGCGGCGAAGTGCATGAAGTCCTCGGTCGGCGGGGGTAGTTCGGGGCCGCCGGGGACCGCGCGGGTGGTGCTGACGAGGACGAGGGAGCGGACGCGCTCCGGGTGGTCGAGGGCGGCCAGCTGCGCGAGCCCCCCGCCGGCCGACACCCCCACCAGGTGGGCGGCGGGCAGCCCATAGGCGTCGAGCACGCCGACGGCGTCGTCGGCCAGATCCACGCCGGTGTAGCCCGGCTGGCCCGGCTCGTAGGTGGTCGAGCGGCCGGTGTCGCGGTGGTCGTAGCGGATCACGAACCGTCCGCGGTCGGCGAGCATCCGGCAGAAGTCGGCGTCCCACCAGAGCATCGAGGCGCCGCTGCCCATGACGAGCAGGACCGGCGGGTCCGACGGATCCCCGAAGGACTCGGTGCACAGCGAGACACCGCGTGTGTCAATCATGTGTTCGCTCATCGCGCCCATTGTGCCGCCGCGGGCGCCAAGCTGCGGGACGCCACATCGGAGTGGGACTGCGAGACCGACGGCACCCGGTTCATGATCGCTAGGGTTGGGCGGGCACGGATCGGTGCGTACGTACGGGGGCACGCGTGGACTGGACCGAGGTCGTTCTCCGGCGCGACGGCGTGCGCCTGGTGTGCCGCGACTCGGGCGGGGCAGGGCCGGCCGTCGTCATGCTGCACGGGCTGGCCGGGCACGCGGGGGAGTGGGACGCCGTCGCGCGGCCGCTCGCCGCCCGGCACCGGGTCGTCGCCGTGGACCAGCGCGCGCACGGGGCCGCCGAGCGCGCGCCCGTGGACTGCTCGCGCGCCGCGTACGTGGCCGACGTGGTCGCCGTCCTCGACCACGTCGGGTTCGACGAGGCGGTGCTGGTCGGGCAGTCGCTCGGTGGCCACACCGCGATGCTGACCGCCGCCGCGCATCCGGAGCGGGTCGCCGCGCTCGTGCTGGTCGAGGCCGGGGCGGGTGGACCGAGTCCCGACATCACCGACGACATCGGCGGCTGGCTGGAGTCCTGGCCGACACCGTTCCCCTCGCGCGCGGAGGCGGCCGCGTTCTTCGGCGCCGGCCCGGCCGCCGAGGGCTGGGCGGCCGGGCTGGAGGAACGCGACGGGGGCTGGTGGCCGCGCTTCGACCCCGAGGCGATGGTGCGTTCGGTCGCGGAGCTCGCGGAACGCGCCTACTGGGCCGAATGGGAGCGCGTCACCTGCCCCACGCTGGCGGTGTTCGCGCAGTCGGGGTTCATCCCGGGGGACGAGGTCGCCGACATGCTGCGCCGACGGCCGGACACGGTCGCGGTGAGCGTCCCGGGGGCAGGCCACGACGTGCACCTCGAACGCCCGGACGTGCTGGGCGGGTTGGTCGCGGACTTCCTCGCAGGCTGACCGACGCCGACCCCTCCACACAGGCCGCTCCGTCCGTCCTGCACGCCGTCGCCCGCGCCCTGCCGCTGGACGCCGACGAACACGCGTACGTGCTCCGGCTCGCGGCGACCCCCGCACCGCGTCGGACCGCGGTCACGCGCGTGGGCGCCACGACGCGGGCGCTGCTCGACACGCTGGACCGCACACCGGCGTTGGTGGTCGGGCCGACGTTCGACATCCTCGTCTGGAACCCGGTCGCCGCGCGGCTGATGGGTGACCTGGAGGCGCGTCCAGCGCACGAACGCAACCTGCTGTGGCAGGTGTTCTGCTGCCCGGTCGCCTCCGCGGCCCGGAACCGGCCGTTGCAGGACACCGTCGGCGCCGACCTCGTCGCCGGGCTGCGCGCGTACCACGCGGACCGCCCCGACGACGCCGTGCTCGCTGCGCTGGTGGCGGGCATGTCGGAGCAGAGCCCGGTGTTCCGCCGCCACTGGCACCTTGGCCGCGCGGCGCCGCCAGGCCAAACGGAACCGGGCCGCGAGACAACCCTGTTGCACGCGGCGAGCTGAGCGGCCACGCCAGCACGGCGCCATCTACGATTTTGGTCGCCCACCCGTCTGAGCCTCGGAGCCGGAGATCCCATGCGCTTCGCCCGCTACACCCACAACGACGGCACCCACGTCGGCGTCCTCGCCGACGACGGGCACCTGCACCCGCTGACCGGCCACGACGACCTGCTCGCGCTCGTCCGCGACGAGGCACTGCACACCGCAGGCGCCGCCGCCCTCGCCGGGCCCGCCGGTCCGCACGAGAGCGAGGTTCGGCTCCTCGCGCCCCTCCAGCCGCCCACCGTGCGCGACTTCATGACCTTCGAGGAGCACGTCGAGGGCGCACTCCGCTCCGTGAAGGGCACCGCCGGTGTGCCCGACGCCTGGTACGACGCGCCGACGTTCTACTTCACCAACCCGTACGCGGTGATCGGCCCGGACGACGACGTGCCCGTTCCGCCCGGGTCCACCGTGCTCGACTTCGAGCTCGAAGTGGCCGCCGTGATCGGCAGGGAGGGCCGGGACCTCACCCCTGAGCAGGCCCGCGAACACATCGTCGGCTACACCGTCTTCAACGACTGGTCCGCCCGCGACCTCCAGTCCCGCGAGATGCAGGTGAACCTCGGCCCGTGCAAGGGCAAGGACACCGCGACCACGCTCGGCCCGTACCTGGTCACGGCCGACGAACTCGAGCGGTTCCGCGACGCCGACGGCTTCCTCCGCATGGCGCTGACCGCAGAGGTGAACGGCGAGGTCGTCGGCAAGGACCTGCTGTCCAACATGAGTTGGACGTTCGAGGAGATGGTCGCCTACGCCTCGCGCGGCACCGCCGTCCGCCCCGGCGACGTCCTGGGCTCGGGCACGTGCGGCAACGGTGGCTGCCTCGCCGAACTGTGGGGCGTACGCGGCACGCGGGAGCCCGCGCCGCTGAAGCCCGGGGACACGGTCACCCTCACGGTGGAAGGCATCGGCACGGTCTCCAACACCGTGGTGCCCGGCGTCGCGCAGCTGCCGATCCCGACCGGGCGACGCCGCCCGCGCGACCGGCCGTGACGCGGCCGTAGACCGGTTCGGACCGGCCGCGTCGGCGCGGGCACGCCGCGTCGTCGTGGCCGGTCAGAGGGCCTTAGCATGACCGCCAACACCACGGACCGCTCTGCGGGCGAAGGGGGGCGGTCATGCACGACATCCGGGCACTGGCGATCGACTTCAGCGGAACGCTGGCATGGCCGGGACCCAACCCCGACGCGTCCCTCGTCGCGTCCGTGCTCGCGGACCTGCTGGGCCGGCCGCTCCCGGCGGCCTTCCGGGAAGCGTTCGACGCGGTCGAGGACGAGGTCGCCCGGGCCGACCGGCGGGCGCACACGCACACCGCGTTCGCCACGGTGATCGCGCAGGCGGCGGCCCGGTCCGGCGCCGACGTCCCCGACCCGGTCGCGGCCGCCGAAGCCGTGTTCGCCGCGGTGCCCGATGCGGCCGTGGACCCCGAGGCGGCGGCCGCCGTGCGGCGGCTGCACCGGCGCGGCTGGCGGTGCGTCCTGGCGTGCAACACCGAGCGTTCGCTCCGCGCCCGGAAGGCGACGCTCACCGCGGCCGGGATCGCGCACTGCTTCGCCGACGCGGTGCTGTCCTGCGAGATCGGCTACCGCAAGCCGCACCCGCGGTTCTACGCCGCCGTCGTGGCGGCCTGCGGGGTCCCGGCCGAGCACATCCTGTTCGTGGGTGACAACCTCGCCAAGGACGTCTTCGGCCCGCGCGCGCACGGGTTCCAGTCCGTGCACGTGCCGCGCGCGGACCGCCGCGACGGGGTGGACCTGTCACGCCCGGACACGCTCCGGCACATCTCGGAACTGCCCGACTACCTCGGGGCCCTCGGCGCCGTCCCCGTCTAGCACGCGCGGTGTCAGGTCGGCCAGCGCCTCGGCCGCGCCGGGCAGGCCGCTGAAGCCGGGGAAGGCGTTGACGTCGACGACCACGGGCCCCGCGTCGCTGGCGATGATGTCGACGCCGTACACGCGCAGCCCGAACGCGCCGCCGACGGCGCGGGCGAGGTCGAGCCGGTCCGACGGCACGTTCGGCACGGGCACGGTGTGCTTGGGGTCGCCCGCCGCGCCGTCCAGCGGAGGCCGCCGCAGGCCGGCGAAGACCCGGTCGCCGATGACCCAGAACTTGTGGTCCCAGCCGTCGCCCTCGGCGAACTCCTGCGCGATCACCGGCTCGTCCCGCCACCCGGCGGCGCGCAGGTCGGCGGCCTCGCCGACGACGGGCAGCGGTTCGTCGTGCCGGCAGTACCGGCTCTTCATGATGAGCCGACCGGGCGCCGACACCGCGGCGCCGCGCGGGTACACGTGCGTCACGGGGAACGGCAGCCCGGCGGCGCGCGCCTGCGCGGCCATCGCCGCGCGGTCCACGCAGGCCTCGGTCGCTGCCACGGTGTTGCACACCGCGGCGCCCAGGGCCTCGGCCCGGCGTCCGAGCCGGAGCGCCCGCGGGGTGCGCGACTTCAGCAGGTACAGGTCGGCGGAGAGGTCGGGTCGGCGGGCGCCGGGGTGCTGCCACGCCACCTCGTGGCCGCGGGCGCGCATCAGCGCCGCGTACTCCACCAGCATGGCGTGGTCGTCCCGCTCGACGATGACGGCGATCCTCACACGGCCGTCCAGGAACGGCCCTGCGGCGGGACGACCGGGCGTGCCGCCAGCCGCAGGATGGTGCGGGCCACGCGGTCGACGGCGTCGGGTACGGCGCGGAAGCTCGGGAAGTCGTTGACGTCCACGACCACCCAGCCGTCCGGGCCCTCCACGACGTCCACGCCGAACAGGTCGAGGCCGAACACCTCGCCGATGCCCGCGACCGTGCGCGCCATGTCGTCCGGTACCGGCACCTCGCGCGGGCGGACCGCGCGATCCGGGTGCAGCGGCGAGGTGCGCAGCGTCGCGTGGATGTCCCCGCCGAGGCTGTAGACCTTGTAGTCGACGCCCGAGTTGGGGACGTACGACTGCACCAGGACCGCGCCCGTCCCACGCAGAGCGTCCCGCGCCGCGGCCAGTTCGTCCGGGGTGCGGACGAGGTGGACCGACTTGCCCGCGTGCCCGGCGACCGGTTTCACGACGATCGGATACCGGTCGGGGTCCACCACGTCGACGACGTCCGCCACCGCCGCGTACAGCGTCTCCGGCACCGGCAGCGCGCACCGCCGGGCCACCGCGGCCGCGACCGCCTTGTCGCGGACCGAGCGCACCGCCCGCGCGTCGTTGATCGTGGTGATCCCGCAGGCAGCCGCGGCGTCGAGCAGGCTCAGGCCGGGGCCTTCGGAGACGGTCTTGAGGATCCACGCGTCGTGCCCGCGCCGCCGCAGGACGTCTAGCGGTACCAGCGACCGGCCGGGCTCGACGACGTCGACCTCGTGGCCCCACGCGGACAACCGCCCGATGAGGTCGAGCGGCATGCCGTCACGCCGGTACTTGTCCTCGACCAGGAAGCAGAGCTTCACACCGCCACACCCGTCCGCCGTGGCCGCGACCCGGCCGGTGGAAATACGCCGCGACAAGGATTCCACTCCGGCGCGCACGACGGCGCCCCGCCCACCGCTCACCCGTGCTCCGGCACGCGGGCCGCCGACTCGTGCCCGACAGGCGGCGCGGTGTGCCACGCTCGCGATGTGCCGAAAGCCGGCACGCGAGAGGGGGATGCGCAGATGAAGATCGCGTTCTTAGGGGATGTCCACGGCTGTGTGCTGCACGCGCTCGGTGCCGCCGTGATGCTGCAGGCCCGGCGCGGGGTCCGGCTCGACGCCGTGGTGCAGGTGGGGGACCTCGGCGCCTATCCGACGCCCGAGCGGTACGACGAGCCGAGCCGGCGGTTCGGCCGGGACCACCCGGCGCAGGGCGACTTCGTCCGGCTGCTCGACCCGGCGCCGGGGTTCGCGGAAGGCGTCCGCGCGGCCCTCGACGAGGTCCCGGCGGTGCTGTTCGTCAGCGGCAACCACGAGGACCACGAGTGGCTGGACGGGCTGCACGAGGCCGCGGGCGCGGACGTCGTGCCGGTGGATCCGCTGGGCGCGTACCGGCATGTGGCCTGCGGCAACGTGGTGGACGTCGCGGGGGAGCGGACGGCGTTCCTCGGCCTCATCGAGTCCCCCGGATACATGGACTTCGAGCCCGACGCGTACGACCGGCTGATGGCCGCCGAGCCCGGCGGCGTGGACGTCCTGGTCACCCACGACGGCCCGTACGGCATGTCGCAGAACCGCCACGGCGAGGTCCAGGGGTCTGCCAAGCTGACCCGGCTCATCGAGCACCTCCAGCCGCGGTTCCACATCAGCGGCCACTACCACCACCCCAACGGGCCGCGCTATTACGGGCGGACGACGTCGTTCGCGCTGGCGCAGCTGGTGCGGCCGCGGGTGACCAAGTGGGATCCGGAGCCCGTCAACCCCGAGCAGCGGGTGACGGACGGGAGCGTCGGCCTGCTCGACACCGAGACGGGCGTGTTCGAGTACATCGACGACGCGTGGCTCACCGAGGTGTGCGGGGACAGCCTGGACCTGGCCGGACTGGTCGCCGCGGCGCGCTGACGCCCGGTTCCGAACGGCGCGACCCGTGGGTGCGTGGTGACGCGGAAAACAGTGCTGCGTCATCCACCGCGCACGGGGTAGCGGCGCTCTGCGGGCGACCCGCCGAACGGCACGGCGCCCGGCACCTAACACGCCTGACAGCGCGAGAGCGGGTGACGGACCAGCGGCACACGAGCCGGTTGTGACACACAGCTTCAGCACATAGTTCCCGTGACACCCGTGACACAGGCGCCTCTTCGCTGACCCGAAGCTCGGGGTGGGCGCCGGTCTCCGCAAGCCTGGGAGGCTGCGCAGCGATGGTCAGTCCCGTCGAATTCCCCGAGTCGGCCGAAGAGGCGCGTCCGGAAGCGACGCTCTCCGGCGTCTCCTCGCAGGCCGTCGAGGGGCGTTCGCCCTGGCAGATCGCCTGGGTGCGGTTCAAGCGGGACCGCTGGGCGGTCGCCGGCGGCATCGTCGCCGGCTGCCTGGTCCTCATGGCGCTGCTGGCCAAGCCGATCGAGCGCATCTTCTCCCTCGACCCGAACAGGTTCCACCAGGATCTGATCAACCCCGAGCTGCTGCGCCCCAAGGGCGCCCTCGGCGGCATCAGCTGGGACCACCCGCTGGGGGTCGAGCCGCAGTTCGGCCGCGACCTGCTCGCCCGCATCATCGAGGGCTCGTGGGTGTCGCTCGCGGTGGCGTTCGGCGCGACGCTGCTGTCCGTCGTCCTCGGCGTGGTCTTCGGGGTGACCGCGGGCTACTACGGAGGCTGGGTCGACAGCGTGATCAGCCGCCTCATGGACATCTTCCTCGCGTTCCCGTTGCTTCTGTTCGCCATCGCGCTGTCCGCGTCCCTGCAGAACGGCGCGTTCGGACTGCACGGCCTCACGCTGCACATCAGCGTCCTGATCTTCGTCATCGGCTTCTTCAGCTGGCCCTATATGGGCCGCATCATCCGCGGCCAGACGCTGTCGCTGCGCTCGCGGGAGTTCGTCGACGCGGCGCGCAGCCTGGGCGCACGCGGCCCGTACATCCTCTTCCGCGAACTGCTTCCCAACCTCGTCGCGCCGATCATCGTGTACGCGACGCTGCTGATCCCGACGAACATCCTGTTCGAGGCCGGCCTGAGTTTCCTCGGCGTCGGCATCCAACCGCCGCAGGCGTCCTGGGGCGGCATGCTCAACCAGGCCGTGAGCCTCTACCAGGCCGACCCGGAGTTCATGATCGTGCCCGGCCTCGCCATCTTCGTCACCGTCCTGGCGTTCAACCTGCTCGGCGACGGGCTGCGCGACGCCCTCGACCCGCGGGGCCTGTGATGTCGCCCGGCGACCCGCGCGCTCCGCGCCCTACCGCGTCCCATCCAGCTCACCGTTCCGAGAGGAGTCAGACCATGCCCGGCAGTACGAAACGCGTCCGGCGACGGACGGGGGGACGCCGGGGGAAGACCGCAGCGATCATCGCCGTGGCCGCCACGGGTGCGCTCGTGATGACCTCGTGCGGATCGTCCGGGGGAAGCAGCACCAGCAGCGGTGCCGGCCCGTCGGGGTCCTCGGCCAAGGCCGAGTTCAACGCGGGCAACAAGGGGATCGTCAACGAGTCGGACCACGCCGGCGGCACGGTCACGTACCAGCTGTCCAGCACGCCCGACTCGATGGACCCGGGCAACACGTACTACGCGTTCATGTGGGACTTTTCGCGGCTGTACACGCGTGCGCTCACCACGTTCCAGCCGGCTCCCGGGCAGGACGGGCTCAAGCTCGTCCCGGACCTGGCCTCCGGCCTCGGCGCGCCGAGCGACGGCGGACGGACGTGGACGTACCACATCAGGCCCGACCTGAAGTACTCCGACGGCACGCCGATCACCACGGCCGACGTCAAGTACGCCGTCGAGCGCAGCAACTTCGCCCCCGAGGCGCTGTCCAACGGGCCGACGTACTTCCACCAGTACCTGCAGGACAACACCCCGGCCTACCAGGGGCCGTACAAGGACAAGACGGGCGGCCTCAACTCCATTGAGACACCCGACGCGACCACCATCGTCTTCCACCTCAACCAGCCCTTCGCGGACTTCGACTACCTGGTGAGCAGCCCGGAGACCGCGCCGGTTCCGCAGGCGAAGGACAACGGCTCCGACTACGTCAAGAACGTGGTGGCGTCCGGCTCGTACATGTTCGCGTCCTACCAGGACGGCGTCGGCGCCAGCCTGGTCAAGAACCCGAACTGGAACCCGGCCAGCGACCCGATCCGCAAGCAGTACCCGGACCGGATCAACGTGCAGTTCAACATCGCGCAGACCACGGTCGACAACAACCTGATCGCGGGCAACGCGACGATGGACCTCGCCGGAGCCGGAATGGCGGCGGCCACTCAGGCCACCGTCCTCGGCAACCCGCAGCAGAAGGCACACGTCGACGACGCCGTCAGCGGTGCGCTCGCCTATGTGGCGATGTCCACCAACGTCGCGCCGCTCGACAACGTCCACTGCCGGCAGGCGGTGGAATACGCCATCGACAAGCAGTCGGTGCAGACCGCCACCGGCGGGCCGATCCGCGGTGAGATCGCGAGCACGATCCTGCCGACCTCGGTCAGCGGATACACGCCGTACAACGCGTACCCGACCACCGACAACAAGGGCGCGAACTCGCCCGACGGCCTCCAGAAGGCCAAGGACCAGCTCGCGCAGTGCGGCCACCCCGACGGCTTCAGCACCAACCTCTCGGCACGCTCCGACCGGCCGAACGAGGTCGCCATCGCGCAGGCCGTCCAAGCCTCCCTGAAGCAGGTGGGAATCAACGTCAACATCCAGCAGTACCCGTCGGGCAAGTACTTCACCGACAACGCGGGAGCTCCGGCGTTCGTCCACGCCAACGACCTCGGCCTGATGATGATGGCCTGGGCCCCTGACTGGCCGACCGGCTACGGCTTCCTGGAACAGATCCTGGACGGCAACGCGATCAAGGCGTCCGGGAACAGCAACCTGTCCGAGTTGAACGACCCCAACGTCAACCAGATGCTGGCGGCCGCGATCTCCAACACCGACAACGCCGCGCGCACCGCGGCGTGGGGTGACATCGACAAGGCGGCCATGCAGCAGGCCCCGCTGGTCCCGCTGCTGTACCGCCTCGACCCGCTGTACCGACCGGACGCCGCGACCAACGTGTTCGTGACGCCGGCGTACGGCATGTACGACTACCTGCTCGTCGGCACCAAGTAACCGGTGCCGTCGGGCGGTAGCCCGAAACCCGGGTGACGGGTCGTGGGTGCATACGTCATACGACGCACGCTGGCGGCGATACTGCTGCTGTTTGTCGTGAGCGCCATCACGTTCGCGATTTTCTTCCTGGTGCCGCGCCTCGCCGGGGAGTCCAGCTCGCAGCTCGCCGCACAGTACGTCGGCCGCGACCCGAGCCCGGAGGCGCTCGCGGCGGTCAAGAAGAACCTCGGGTTCGACCAGCCGCTCTACACGCAGTACTGGCAGTTCATCCACGGCATCTTCGCCGGCCGCACGTTCCACTACGGGCCGGACGCGTCGCACTGCGCGGTGCCGTGCTTCGGCTACTCGTTCAAGACCCACCTGCCGGTGTGGCCGCAGATCACGCAGCGGCTGCCCGTCACGCTGTCCCTCGCCTTCGGCGCCGCGGTGATCTGGGTCTTCACCGGCGTCACGATCGGCGTCATCTCGGCGCTCAAGCGCGGAAGCATCTTCGACCGGCTGTCGATGGGCATCGCCCTCGCCGGCGTGTCGCTCCCGATCTTCTTCACCGCGCTGGTGTCGCTCTCGCTGTTCAGCTACAAGTGGGCGATCTTCCCCAACCTGCACTACGTACCACTGACACAGGATCCGGTCGCCTGGGCGAAGAACCTCGTCCTGCCCTGGGTGACCCTTGCCTTCCTCTATTCGGCCCTATACGCCCGGCTGACGCGCGCCGGGATGCTCGAGACGATGGCCGAGGACTACATCCGCACCGCACGCGCGAAAGGGCTGAACGAGCGCGTCGTCGTCGTACGGCACGGCCTGCGCGCGGCCCTCACCCCGATCGTCACGATCTTCGGCCTCGACCTGGGGTTGCTGCTCGGCGGCGCGGTGCTCACCGAGACGGCGTTCTCACTCCCGGGGGTGGGGCAGTACGCCGTCCAAGCGATCAACGAGAACGACCTGCCCAAGATCATGGCGGTCACCACGCTCGCGGCGTTCTTCATCGTCATCGCGAACCTGCTCGTCGACATCCTGTACGTCGTCCTCGACCCGCGCGTGCGATATTCGTGAGGCCGCCATGAGTTTCCTCGAAGTAGACGACCTGCACGTCACGTTCAGCACCGAGGACGGCGTGGTCCGCGCCGTGGACGGACTGTCCTTCGGCCTCGAACAGGGCCGCACGCTCGGCATCGTCGGCGAGTCAGGCTCCGGCAAGTCTGTCACCTCGCTGGCCGTCATGGGACTGCACCGCAGCGCACGCGTGAACATCAACGGCCGGATCCTGCTCGACGGGCAGGAACTGGTCGGCGCCTCCCCGGAGGCCGTGCGGCGGCTGCGCGGGCGGCGCATGGCGATGATCTTCCAGGACCCGCTCACGTCGCTGCACCCCTTCTACACGGTCGGGCGGCAGATCGACGAGGCCTACAAGGTCCACCACCCGAAGGCCGGCCGCCACGAGGCCCGCACGCGCACCGTCGAGATGCTGCGCCGCGTCGGCATCCCGCAGCCCGACCGCCGCGCCAACGACTACCCGCACCAGTTCTCCGGCGGCATGCGGCAGCGCGCGATGATCGCCATGGCGCTCGTCAACGACCCGGACCTGCTCATCGCCGACGAGCCGACCACGGCGCTCGACGTCACCGTGCAGGCGCAGATCCTCGACCTGATCCGGGACCTCCAGCAGGAGTTCGGCTCCGCCGTCATGATCATCACGCACGACCTGGGCGTCGTCGCCGAACTCGCCGACGACGTCCTGGTGATGTACGCCGGCAAGAGCGCCGAGACCGGCCCCGCCGAATCGGTGTTCAACCGGCCCCAGCACCCGTACACGTGGGGGCTGCTCAGCTCCGTCCCGCGCATGGACCGCGAGCGGCAGGAACGGCTCGTGCCCATCACCGGGCAGCCGCCGAGCCTGATCCGGGTGCCGGAAGGGTGCCCGTTCCACCCGAGGTGCCCGTACGCGAAGCTCAACGGCACACGCTCGTTCGACGAGGTGCCGAAGCTGCGCGAGACGGGCGAGCCGGGGCACCTCGTGGCGTGCCACCTCGAAGCGGAGGTCCGCGCACGGGTGTTCCGCGAGGAGGTGCGACCGCGGCTATGAGAATTTCCCTGGGCAACGGCAAGGCGAAGACGCCGACCGAGCGGCCCCCGGACGCCCCACTGCTCGAGGTCTCCGGACTCGTCAAGCACTTCCCGATCCGGCACGGCCTGATGCAGCGCGAGATCTCCGCCGTCCGCGCCGTGGACGGCATCGACTTCACCGTCGAACCCGGCCAGACGCTCGGCATCGTCGGCGAGTCCGGCTGCGGCAAGTCCACCACCGCGCGGCTGGTCATGCGGCTCGACGAACCCACCGCCGGGCGGATCACGTTCGAGGGACACGACATCACGCACCTGAGCCGCGGCGCGATGCGGTCGCACCGCCGCGACCTCCAGATGGTCTTCCAGGACCCGTACTCGTCCCTGAACCCCCGGCACACCGTCGGCCGGATCGTCGGAGCGCCGTTCCGGCTCCAGCACATCAAGACCGAGCAGGGCATCAAACGCGCGGTGCAGGACCTGCTCGAACTGTGCGGCCTCAACCCCGAGCACTACAACCGCTACCCGCACGAGTTCTCCGGCGGCCAGCGGCAACGCATCGGCGTGGCCCGGGCGTTGGCGCTGCGGCCGAAGATGATCGTGGCCGACGAGCCGGTGTCCGCGCTGGACGTGTCGATCCAGGCGCAGATCGTCAACCTGCTCGACGACCTCCAGGACGAACTCGGCCTGACCTACGTGATCATCGCGCACGACCTGGCCGTGGTGCGGCACGTGTCCGACCGGGTCGCCGTGATGTACCTCGGCAAGATCGTCGAGGTCGGCGGGCGCGAGTCGCTGTACCGGACGCCGATGCACCCGTACACCGTCGCGCTGATGTCCGCCGTCCCGGTCCCGCAGGCCGGCGGCCGCGACCGCAACCGGCGCATCCTCCTCAGCGGCGACGTCCCCTCCCCGATCGACCCGCCCCCGGCCTGCCGCTTCCACACCCGCTGCTGGAAGGCCCAGGAGATCTGCCGCCAGGTCGAACCACCCCTGCGCGAACTGCGGTCGGGCCACCAGGTGGCCTGCCACTTCCCGGAGAACGAGCCGGCCGGGACGAAGGGCCCCGTCAGCCTGGCCAAACCGAATTCCTGACCGGCTCGGCCGACCGAACCACCAGCCCCGACCCGCCCATGGGCGAAGCCGCGCGCTGTGTGTCTCCTCCCGGGCGCGGGTGCGGTGAGCCGACGGACGGTCGCGGCGCGGACCGACAATGCGGGCGGCGTGGTGGCCGCCCTCAAGCTTTGCAGCAGCGGCATACGCTGTTGCTCATGACGCAAGACGACGGTGACCTCGACACCCTGGTCCGCAGGCGCATCCGGGCGCTGCGGGTCGCGCAAGGGTGGTCGCTCGACGAGCTGGCCGGGCGGGCGCGGCTCAGTCCGTCCACGCTCAGCCGCATCGAGAACGGCCAGCGGCGGCTCGCGCTCGACAGCCTCGTCACACTCGCCCGCGCCCTCGACACCAGCCTCGACCAGCTCGTCGAGACCGCCGCCGACGACGTGGTCGTCAGCCCGATGACCGACGCCGCCCGCGGCCTGATGCGCTGGCCCGTCAAGGCGGAACCCGGCATGACCGTCGTCCGGCAGCGCATCACCGAGCCGCCGCCGGACAACCCCGCGCGGATGCGCGCCCACCCCGGGCGCGAATGGCTCGTCGTGCTGTCCGGCACCGCCGTCCTGCTGCTGGGCAACCGCCGCCTGCGCGTCGAGACCAACCAGGCCGCGGAGTTCCCGACGATGCTCCCGCACGCCATCGGCGCCGAGGGCGGGCCCTGCGAGATCCTCGGCATCTTCGACCGCGTCGCCCGCCGCGACCACGAGCGCGGGGACGGCGATCGCGACGCCGGCGGTACGCGGCGCGCCAGCCGCTGACCCCCGCTCGACCATGGCGCCTTGCGCGTACGGCAGGCCGGAGGGGCATCGCCTTGCCGGTCCGGCAAGCCGCGCCGATCCACGCCCACGGCCGACCTAGGGTGACGCCATGACCCACCCCGCTCCGCACGACCGGCACGCTCACCGGTACGGACCGCAGCACCAGCACGGGCACTCGCATCAGCACGCCCACGCCCACGACCACGACGGCGCCCACGACGGCGCCCACGACGGCGCCGGGACGGCGGAGCTGCTCGACCTCGACGCCGAAGTGCTCGCCGAGTACACCGATGCCATCACCGCGTGGCTGCCGCTGGGCGCGGCCCCGCGCCGCATCGTCGATCTCGGCTGCGGCACCGGCGCAGGGACGTTCGCCCTCCTCGCCCGTTTCCCCGAGGCCCACGTCACCGCCGTCGACTCCTCGGCGGAGCACCTCGACCGGCTCCGGCGGAACGCCGCCGCGCGCGACCTCGGCGACCGCGTCCACGCCGTCCAGGCCGACCTCGACACCGCCTGGCCCGACCTCGGCACTCCCGACCTCGTCTGGGCCTCGGCGTCGATGCACCACATGGCCGACCCCGACCACGCGCTGCGGGCCGTCCACGACGCGCTCCCGCCCGGCGGCCTGTTCGCCCTCGTCGAGCTGTCCGGCCTGCCGCGGTTCCTCCCCGACAACGCCCCCGAGGACCGCCCCGGCCTCGAAGAACGCTGCCACGCGGCGAGCGACCGCCTCCACGCCGAGCACATGCCCTACCGCGGTGCCGACTGGGAACCCCTGCTGACCGCCGCCGGGTTCACCGTCGTCGACAAGGGCACCGTCAAGGTCGACCTCGACGGCACCGACAACCCCGCCGTCGCCCGCTACGCCCTCGGAGCCTTCGAACGCATGCGCGGCAGCATCGGTGACACCCTGCCCTCGGAAGACCTCGCGGCCCTCGACCGGCTCCTCGATCCCGACAGCCCGCAGAGCATCCTGCGCCGCCGCGACCTGACCGTCCGCACCGAACGCACCACCTGGGCCGCCCGCCGCCCCCGCTGACCGCGTGGGAGGACTGCGGGGTCTGGGCGACCGACGGGGTGGCTGTGCTGATGGACTCCGTGACGCCCGGGAGCGCGTTGGACGTCGTGTATCCCGGCGGGGGAGGGGGGCCCCGAGCAGGCGCCCGTCCCGGTCGAGGCCGGGCGCCGGCGGGCGTGTGCCGCGAGCGTGAGCGGACGGACCGCGTCCGTGGGCGTGGTCCGGCTCTCAGCTGTGGACTGAGACGTTCGGTGTCCTACTCAGGGCGCCGGTCGCTGCTGGAGCTGATCTCGGCGTCGGCGCCGTCCGCGTCGACCGGCTGGAGGGTGATCTTGACGCGATTGGAACGCGCCGCCGTCACGCCGCCCTTGGCCTCGACGCTCCACGGCAGGACCCGAACCTTCGTTCCCGCGCTGCCTTCCAAGGTCACCTCGACGGTGAACTCCAGTTCGACCGGGCCGGCCCGGAAACGCAGCTGCTGACCGTCGCCGTCCGCCATGGCCCGTTGGAGCTCCTGGCGGATCGCCCCGATGGCGTCTCCGAGTTCCGCCCACGACTCCGTCGACATGTGCAACCCCCCCCGCACGCCGTTGTGCCCGTCGAGGACCGGAGTGTAGTCGGCGGCCCGGTCCGGTGTACGGCTCATCGCGGCGGTCCGGCGGGCCACGGTTGATCCGGCGTCTTCGGGGCAGCAGCCGCAAGCGAAGGGCCGCGTGCGTCGCGACGTGTCCGCACGCCGAGGTACGTACGGCCGAACCGTTCCCCGCCGAGGAGGAGCCACACGTGGACGACCGATCCGGGCCGGACGGCGGTGTCGCGGTCGGGGTCGAGGAGGAGTTCCACATCGTCGACGCGGCCACCGGCCTGCTGGCGCCCGCCGCGCCGGGGCTGCTCGACCGGCTGCCGGAACGCACGTTCGTCCGCGAGTTCCAGCAGTCCGTCGTCGAGACCAACAGCGACGTCCACACCACCCTTGACGCGCTGCGGGCCGACCTGGTCCGCGCGCGCCGGCGGTTGGCGGCCGCGGCCGAACCTCTGGGCCTGGCCGTCGTGGCGGCGGGCAGTGTGCCGCTGTCCGAGACCGGCAGCGTCGACGTGACCGCCGCGCCCCGCTACGAGCACATCTCGCGCGAGTACGGGGCGGTCGCCGACGAGCAACTGGTCTGCGCCGCCCAGGTGCACGTCGACGTGCCCGACCGCGACACCGGCGTCCGGGCCATGGGCGTGCTGGCACCATGGCTCCCGGTCCTCCTCGCCTTGTCCGCGAGTTCGCCGTTCTGGCTGGGCACCGACACCGGCTACGCGAGCTGGCGCACCCTGGTCATGCAGCGTTGGCCCAGCGCCGGCCCACCCGGGTCCTTCGCCTCCGCCGCCGAGTACGACGCGCTCGTCGACGCCCTGCTCGCGGGCGAGGTCATCGGCGACCGGGGCATGGTCTACTACGACATCCGCCCGTCGGAGCACCAGCGGACGCTGGAACTGCGCGTCTGCGACTCGTGCCCGCGCGTCGACACCGTGGTCCTGCTCGCCGGCCTCTTCCGCGCCATGGTCGTGGACGCGTGCCAGGCCGTCGGCACCGGCGGGGCCCCGCGCGTGCCCCGCCAGCAATGGCTCCGCGCGGCCACCTGGCGCGCCGCCCGCTCCGGCCTCGCCGGTGACCTGCTCGACCCGGTCTCCGGCCACGCCGTCCCCGCCGCCGACCTCGTCCGCGCACTCCTGAAGCGCCACGAGCCGACCCTCCAGGCACACGGCGACCACGACCGCGTCACCGCGCTGGCCGACACCGAACTCGCCACCGGCGGATCAGCATCCCGCCTCCGCCGGGCCGCCGAAGCCGGCACCCCGCTCCGCACCCTGGTCCAGCGCCTGGCCACGGAAACCCGCCACCCCGACACCCCGCCGACCTGACGGGACGACCCTTCTCCGACGCCCGTCCGCGTCCCCGCGCGGCCCGCGGGGCATCACCCGCGGTCGGACACCGCCCCGCCCCGCTCCCACGGGAACGCCGCGCGGTCGGGCGCGATCCATCGCGATTTAGCGGGTGCGCCGGCCAGGGTCTCCTCGCGGTAGAACCGGGTCAGCAGGTCCTTGTCCAGCAGGTCCGGGTTCGCCTCGGCGAAGGCCGCGAAATCGTCGCGGGGGTCCGCGGCCGCGTGGTGGCCGACGAGTTCCACCCACGCGCGGGTCATGGTCGCGTGGAACTTCTCGGGGACACCCGCCCTGGCCGCGGTACGCCGGATGCCGTTGCCGACGAGGTCGACCGCCCCGGGCACGCCGCACCGGCGGACGGCCAGCCACGTGAGCCGCACGTGCTCGCGGTGGCCGAAGCGTTCGGCGTCGGCCATGACCTCGGCCATGAGGTCTTCGAAGGCGGGCTGTCCGGGCGTGGTCGTGCTCATGGTGGGGAGACCTCTGTCAGTACGGATTCCCCAATATCGTAGGCCGCCGCGCGGGGCCGGTCCCCGGTCCGGGCCGGCATCCGACGCACGTCGAGCTGCGGCCGGGGCCGGGATCGTTCGTCGACGGGGGTAGCAGCGGCGAGTCGTCGGCCCGGTTGCGGTCGGGCGCGGTATGCGCGTCCGGTAGTGCGTCTCGGTCGGCGGGGCAAGCAGGCCGCGCGCGGGTCTCGGTCGGTGCCGGCGGTGCACGTTCGCCCGCGCCGCCCTCGACCCCGCTCGCTCACAGGTGCGTCGTGAACCACCGCGCGGCCTGGCCCGCCACGACGTTCATCGCGCCCGGTTCCTCGAACAGGTGGGTGGCGCCCGAGACGACGGTCAGGTGCTTGGTGCCGGGGAGTCGGTCGTAGGCGTCGTGGTTGAGGGCGAGGACCTGGGGGTCGTTGCCGCCGACGATGAGGAGCGTCGGGGCGGTGACGTCGTCGAGGCGGTCGGCGGCGAGGTCGGGGCGGCCGCCTCGGGAGACGACGGCGCTGATGCCGCTGTCGTGTTCGGCGGCGGCCCAGAGGGCGGCGCCCGCGCCGGTGCTGGCGCCGAAGACGCCGATCGCGATGCCGGTCGTGTCGGGCCGGCGGCGCAGCCAGCGGACCGCGCCGAGGAGGCGTTCGGCGAGGAACGGGATGTCGAACACGCGGTCGCGGTCGGGTTCTTCGTCGAGGGTCAGCAGGTCGAAGAGGAGTGTGCCGAGCCCCGCGCGGTTGAGGTGGGCGGCGACCGCGCGGTTGCGCGGGCTGTGGCGGCTGCTGCCGCTGCCGTGGGCGAACACGACGGCTCCGGATGCCCCGTCGGGCAGGGTGAGGTGGCCCGGCAGGCGCACCGGTCCGACGTCGACCTCGACCTCGTCGTCGAAGGCGGGCGGGTCCGGGGTGACTTCGGTGTCTTCCGGGTGCGCCGCGCGGTCGAGCAGCGCGGTCACCTCGTCGTCCGTCGTCTGGGTGAAGTCGACATAGCCCTGCGCGACCGCGTGGAAGAACACCGGCGTCATCGCGCACACCACCTCGTCGGCGACGTCGGCCATCGCCCGGGCCAGGTCGGGCGGGCCGACCGGCACGGCGAGAACGACCCGTTCGGCGCCGCGGGCCCGGGCCACCTGGCAGGCCGCGCGGGCGGTGGATCCGGTGGCCACCCCGTCGTCGACGACCACCGCGGTACGGCCCTTGAGCGGCACCGGGTCGCGGTCGGCGCGCCACCGCGCCGTGCGGGCCGCGATCTCCTCGCGGGCCCGCTCCTCGGCGTCGGCGAGTTCGGCGCCGCTGATGTCGAAGCCGCGCAGGACCTCCTCGTGCAGGACGCGCGTGCCGTCCTCGCCGATCGCGCCCATCGCCAGCTCGGGCTGGAACGGCGCGCCGAGCTTGCGGACCGCGATCACGTCCAGCGGCGCGCCGAGCGAGCGGGCGACCTCGTACGCGACGGGGACGCCGCCGCGGGGCAGCCCGACCACGACGACGTCCGCGCCGCGCAGGTGTTCCAGGAGCGGTGCGAGCTCCATGCCCGCCTCGCGGCGGTCGGCGTAGGTCATGGTCGTCGCCTCCTCCGGATCGTCGGACTAGCGCAGCAGCGCCCCCACGCCGTCGGCGAGGGCGAGGCGGTTCCGGGCGACGACGACGAGGTCCGCGCCGGTTCCCACCGCGACCCGGATCAGCGCGGCGTCCGGCGCCGACTCCTGCCAGCACGAGTCCACGCCTTGCGCGAACACCTCCTCGGCGCTCAGCCCGACCTGCCTGGGTGTGACCCCGACGTACAGCGGCGGGCGGGGCTCGGGAGGGTCGGTGACGAACAGCGCCTCGACCTCGCCGCGGCGCAGCGCGTCCAGCGTGTCGGCGAGGCCGTCGACGCAGCCCTCGCCGCGGGCCCGGCAGGAGCGGAAGCGTTCCAGGCGCTGCTGGTCGAGTGCCGCCAGGCGGCCGTCGAACACGCGTGCGAGATCAGCTTCGAGGATGGCGCGCCCGGGCGGCTCCGGCCACTCCTCGGCGCGGTCCGCGTCCTTGGCGACGCGTGTGACACGGCCCGACAGCCGTCGGGGCAGCCGGCCCGCCAGAGCCGTGGTCATCCGCGGCGGCCCGCACAGCACGATCGTCTCCGCCTCGCCGCCGTCGGCCGCGGCGGCGAGGCCCGCGGCGACCTCCGCGGCGGCGCGCGGCCACTGGTCGTACGGCACCGTCCGGCGATCCACGGGGCCGGGGGCCAGGCGCGCGACCGGCCAGCGGCCGGACTGCACGCCGATCTCCCACACGTCGACCGGGACGTCCTCGGGATCGTGCGCGCGGTGCACGGCGACCGCCACGTACGGGATGTCCGGCGCGTGCTGGCGGGCCAGCGGCATCGCGTCCGGCACGGTGGTGAACGTCGCCGTCTCCCGCTCCGGCGGGTGCGGCAGCTCCTCGACCAGCGCCAGATGCCCGCGCGCGGCGAACACCGCCTGCCCGTGGCGCCCCGGAATGTCCTCGTCGGCGCCCAGCACGCGCGCGACCGTGCCGGTGCTGGCCACATCCGCGCCCTGCGCGGCCAGCTCCTCGTGGACGTGCCGTCGGCGTCGGTCGATCGCGCTGTCGGGCTCCTCGACGTCACGCGAGGTGTCCAGGTAGGCGCACGCGTACGGGCCGGGCCGGGCGTACAACGGTCCGAGGAAGGTGAGCTTCACGGTTTCCCTCCACTTCGGCGCCGTGGGCGCGCACGGCTGCGGACGGGAGTCTGGGATCGGCTTCCTCTTCCAGGCTCACGCGCCGGGCGGCCGAATGCCAATGCGCGCCCCACCGGAACCGCCCGCGAGCGGGCGCCCGGGACCCGCCGCGCTACGCGGCCCCGCGCCGAGGCACCGCGGCCGGCACCTCGCGCCGCCGGTCCCGCCCGCGGCGGGCGCGCGGGACCCGGGCGCCACACCGCCCCGCGCCGACACGCAGGGGGCGGCACCGGCGGCGTCCTACACGCCTCCGGCGCGGGGCGGGCCGGGACGCGGGGGAACGGAGCGGGCGGCTCGACGGGGAGGGCCGTGGCCGCGGCGTCGGCGCAGGTAGTGGCGCGGTGCCGGACGACGCGCTGCCGCCGTCCACGCTGCCGCACGAGTGCCCGCCGCCCGCGCGCGCCTGGGGCGACAAGGACCGGCCGCGGCGGAGCGGTGGGATCGGAGTCGCGGCGGGCGCCTCCGGCGCGGGGCGGGCCAGGACGCGGGGAAGCGGTCACGTCCCTCCCCGTCGAGCCGGCCGCTCCGCGCGCCGCGACTCCGGTCCCCGCCTCCGGTGCCGGGCTCCCCGGTCAGGACGCGGGGAACGTGAAGGTGTACCCCTCCTGGACGAGCCACGGCAGGATCTCCTTCAGCGCCGCGACGGTCTGGGCGCGGTCGCCGCCGCCGTCGTGCATCAGGATCACGCCGCCGGGCCGCAGCTCGCGCTTCACGTTGGCGACGATCGCGTCGACGCCCGGCTTCTCCCAGTCGCGGGTGTCGACCGACCAGTCGAGCGAGCGCATCCCGGACGCGGCGACCGTCTGCCGGATCTGGGACGACCAGCCGCCGCCGGGCGCGCGGTACCAGTGCACCGGGGTGCCGGGCGGGGCCACGGCCGCGATCTGCTGCCGGGCGCCGTCGACCTCGTGCTGGATCTGTGCCTGAGGGCGCTTCGCCATGCCCTCGTCGTGCGTGATGCTGTGGTCGCACAGCCGGTGCCCGTCGGCCACGACGCGCTTGACCATGCGGGGGTTCGCGGTCGCGTTGGGGCCGATCTGGCAGAACACGGCCTTGGCGCCGTACTGGTCGAGCACCTCGAGGATCTGCGGCGTCCACTGCGCGCTGGGGCCGTCGTCGAACGTGAGCGCGACGGTGCGGCCGGGCGCGTCGGCGCGGCGTATCAGCGGCGGCGCGGACGCCTGGTCCGGGATCCCGGGCCGCGCGTTGGACGAGTGCGGCGGGGCGGGAGCCGTTCCGCGGGCGGTGCCGGGCGCCGAAGGCGTGCCCGACGGCGTCCGGGAACCAGACGTGCTCGGCGTGCCGGAAGGCGTGGGGGAGCCGGAGCTCGCCGACGGTGTGGGGGACGTCGACGGCTGCGTCGGCTGGGTGGACGGCGACGCCGGGGGCTCCTGCGACCGCTGGGACGGCAGCGGTGCCGGCGCCGCGTGCGCGCCGGCGGCCACGTCTCTCCCCGCCGAGCCGCCCACTCCGCAGGCCGCGACTCCGATCGTGAGTGCGGCGGCCCCCGTGAGGACACGGAGGCCGGAGGTCAGGCGTATGCGGCGGGGCGGACGGGTCATGGGCAAACTCCCTCGGACAGTCGGGCGCCGACCGCGGAAGCCGCGGTCGGCGCGTGTCGCTCTTCCACCGTAAGGGTGATCCAAACGGGCAAGTTGCCAATATTTTCCTTTTTTGGGTGATTTTGCACGCTGTTGGGTTGAGCGGCCTCGGCTCAAGTCGATCGCGTGTTCGAGATCCGCTCATGAAAAGCTGCCCGGGGGCGACCGTGCGCCCGGGTGTGACGGGCGGGGTCGAGAGGACCGACAGGGGGAGGCGTGGTGGCACGTGCGGATCTGACCGGCAGGTGGCAGGTCGAGCTGGACGGTGTCCCGGTGGAGACACTGCGCGACGTCCGCGTGTTCGAGTTCGAACAGGAGTACGTCGACAGCCTCGACCGCTACCCGGACGGAGCGATGGCCGACGACGGCGTGCTGCCGCACGACGTGACCGACATGATCCTCGTCCGCGGCGCCGACCGGAGTGAGGCCTTCACCGCCTGGGTCGCCGCGAACCGCGCCGACGACCCCACCGCGAGCGACGAGGTCCTGGCACTGGTGCTGCTGAACTCCCGCGGCCGGCCCGTCAAGCGCATCCGCTTCGCGTTCGCGCTCGTCGTCAGCGACGACTCGTGGGACGAAGGCAGGGAGGTTGTGGTGACCTTCCACGGCGCGGGCTGACACGGCCGCGTCGGCGGGCCGTTCAGCGGGGATGGGAACCTTATGCCGATCACTCCGGAACCCGTCCTCGGCCTGGTCAAGCGGCGCAACGAGCCGGTCGTGGTCCGGACGCTGCGTATGACCGTGGCCGCCGTGGCCGCGTTCGTGGTCGCGCTGTGGCTGTCCGACAACCCCGCACCGCTGCTGGCACCGCTGACCGCGCTGCTGGTGGTCCAGGTCACCACCTACGCGACCCTGACCACCGGCATCCGCCGCATGTTCAGCGTGCTGCTCGGCGTGCTCATCGCCGTCGGGTTCGCGGAACTGGTGGACCTGAACTGGTGGAGCCTGGGCGCTCTCATCCTCGCGTCGCTGGTCGCCGGGCATCTGCTGCGGGTGGACCCGTTCGTCGAGGAGGTGGCGATCAGCGGCATGCTCGTCCTGGGCGTGGGCAACCTGCACGCCGCCCACTCCACGGCCGCCGGGCGGGTCGGGGAGACCCTCATCGGCGTGGCCGTCGGCATGCTCTGCAACTTCATCTACGCGCCGCCGACCTACATCCAGCCGGCGGGCGAGGCGATCGAAGACCTCAGCGTCCGCCTGAACGGCCTGCTCAACCGCATCGGCAAGGACCTCCGGCAGGGCGCCTCACCGCGGCACGCGGAATCCTGGCTGGAGGAAGCGCGCGTCCTGGACGGCGACATCGTGCAGGTCGACGGCGCGCTGTCCCAGGCCGAGGAGAGCCTGCGGCTCAACCCGCGTGCCGCACGGCACGCCTTGAACGCCGGCATCGTGCTGCGCAGCGGCCTCGACAGCCTGGAGCACTGCACGGTCACGATGCGCTCGGTCTGCCGGGGACTGTCCGACCTGAGCCAGGAGTCGGGCCGCTACGAGGCCGTGTACCCGGCGGACGTCGCGGCGGCCCTCGACGACCTGCTGCGCGACCTCGCGGACGCGGTGACGAGCTTCGGCCGCATGGTCACTGCGGAGGTCAGCGACCGCGCCGAGCACGCCGAGGCCGAGCTCGGCCGCGCGCTCACCGAGGGCCGCCGCGACCGCGACCGGATCGCGGGCCTGCTCCGCTCGGAGACCGAGTTCGAGCCCGACACGTGGGAACTGCACGGATCCCTGCTGGCCAGCGTCGACCAGATCCTCGACGAGCTGGACGTCGACAAGCGCGCCGCGCCCCGGCTGGCCGCGGCCAAGCACCACACCGGCGCGACCCGCGCGGCCCGGCACCTGAAGCGCCTGCGCCGGGCCCGAATCGCGGGCCCTCCGGGCTCGGCCGCGTCCCGGAGCCGCGGTGCGGCCGCCAAGTCCTGGACACAGGGGCCGCCCCAGATCCCCCGGTGACCCGGGCCGCCCGCAGGGTCAGTACCTGAGCGCCGCCGCGATCCGGCCGCTGTCCGCGATCGCGTCGTCCGGGACGAACAGCACCTCGGCGTGCGTGTCCAGCGCCGTTTCCACGATCTCGTCGACGATGTCCTCGCGCACGCCGTTCTCCCAGGCGTCCGGGCCGAGGTCGCCGGTGAAGGGCTCGAGGTGGCCTTCGGTCATGCGGACCGTGCGCTGGTAGGTGGCTTCGACGACGACGGTCTCGGCGCGCCCTTCGCGCACCGCCGTCCACACGTCGTCCAGACCGCCGGCGTAGGACTTGCGGCTGCGGGCGCCGTCCAGGAGCTTGGCCGCGCGCTCCTGGCGGCCGGCCTCGACGTCGGCGAGCGCGGGGCGGAGGGCCTCGACCAGCGCCGGGCCCGGGCCGTCCGCCAGGCCGCCCTTGGTGATCGTGGCGGCGGCGCCGTGGGCCGCGGTCCCCACGTCGTCCAGCAGGCTCAGCGCCTGCGCGAGGCCGACGAGGTAGAGCGGGCGGGGGGCCGCCTTGAGGACGTCCGCCAGGGCGCTGTCCACGTCGCGCAGGTAGCGGCGCGTCTCCTCGTCCGCGAAGGTGCTCGGCTCGTCGCCGATGCGCTCCTCGCGCTGCGGGTTGAACTCGAGCTCCTCGCGCTCGGCGGGGAAGCCCCGCCCGGTGTGCTCGGAGAGCCGCCCGTCCGACCCGCTCCACAGCGTGCTGTGCTCGCTGTCCACCGCCATCACCCAGTACGGGCGCGTCTGTTCGCGCGCCGCCACCAGGTTGCGCGTGAGGAAGCTCGACGCGAGCACGACCCGCTCGGGGACCGTGCGGGGGAGCGTCCAGGACTGGAACCGGTCGGCGGTCGCGAACAGCACGAGCCCGTCGAGCGCGTAGCGCAGGTCCACCTCCGCGGCGGCGCGCTCCAACTGCTCCTTGAGCGACGTGCGCTGGGCGGACGACAGCTCGGCCACGCCGTCGATGCGGTGCCCCGCTTCGGCCAGGAGGTTCCGCAGCCGGATCGGGTCCTGCGCGTTGTCCGGCTCGCGGCGGTGCGTCGGCATCGTGACGGAGACCGCCGGATAGGGCCGTTCGGCACGCAGCTCGCGCAGCACGGCCGCGGTCAGGTCCTGGGTCTCCATCCGTACTCCCGCTCTCGTCGGTGGGCGTGTCGCGGCACAGCCGCCACACCTCCACCGTGCGGCGGCCCGCACCGGCCCGCCACCGGGGTGGACCACGCGGGTGGCACCGCGCCGCCGCGGCCGCGACTTCCGGGTGCGTGGCGTGGAGGGACGCCCTAGCGTCGATAAAAGGGAGCTGATTCACGCACGAGGTTCCGCGATGAAGCGCTTGACGGGGACGACGACACCGACCGACGGCCTGGACACCAACGGCTGGGACGAGTTCTACCGCGTATGGGTCGTGCCGCTCACGCAACTCATCGTTCCGCTGGCGATCGCCCTGGTCGTGCTGGTCGCGGTCAGCGGGCTGACCACGCGGTTCATGGTCCGGCGGGACACCGTCTCGTGGGAGCAACCGGCCCTCGCCTTCTGGACGGTCGTCGGATACACGGCGCTGCTCGCGGCGGCGGTGTTCCTGCCGGTGTACCCCATGTGCCACCCGTTCGACGACGGGACCTGGCTCACCCCCGTGTTCCTGTGCGGGGCGGCGCTCGGGGTCGCGCTTCCGGCGGCGTTCGCGACGCAGCTCAAGGTCACGCGCGATTTCAGGGTCCGTCGCGACGCGGGCACCGGCGGGCTGCCCGTCGAGACGCTGTGCGTGGTGCTGCTGGTGTGGGCGGTCCTGGTCTCCTGCTTCTTCTCGTGGGGGGAGCACGACCGGCTCCTGGTCGCGTACGTCGCCCTGGCCGTGCTCGGCGTCACCGCCACATCCATCGCGCTCGGCCAGAAGCTCAAGCTCCAGGTCGAGGCGCAGGGCGCCGACGGCAAGGTGGACGCGGCCGCGACCGACTACGTCCTGGCCCGCCTGCAGTCGCTCGGCACCAAGGCGCCCGAACTCGGCATCGCCCGCGGCAGCGAGCTCAGCAAGCTGACCAGCGAGGACCTCAGCGCCATCCCCGCCGGCGCGATCGCCACCGCGATGGCCCGCATCCTCTACGCGATCAGCCCCGGCCTCACCTGGCGCGCCCGCGTCACCCTCGTCGACCTCAACCGGGTCGCGGTCACGCTCACGCGCAACGGCCTGCACATCAACAGCGAGGTGATCAGCCGCAAGAACCTCGGCCTGCCCGAACTCGCCGCCGGAGTCGACGGAGCGCAGCTCGAGGCCGAGCAAGGCCGCGCCCGCGCCCAGCTGTTGACCAGCGCCGCGGCGTGCGTGCTGCTGCAGCTCAGCCAGGCGCACCTGAAGCTCAGGACGGGCCTGTGCGGTGCCACCCACTGGCGGAGCGTCGCGTTCCAGATGATCGCCGGAGAGCGGGCGCTGATGGTCGACGGCGAGACGCGTCTCGAACTGCTCAGGGCGTCCGTCAACGCGGACCCCGGCTACGGCCTCGGACGGCTCGACTACCTCATCGCGCTCTTCGAGGCGTCGCCACGAACCGCCGAGAACCGCCTCCGCTTCGCCCGCCTGCTCGACGAACTGCGGGCGCTCTCCGAGGTCGACGGTAAGGCGAAGGACGGCTGGGAGGTGGTCAACATGCGCGTCATGTTCAGCCAGACGGCCATCCGCGCGAACTACTACCTCATGGCGCTGAACAACGGGCAGCCGGTGAGCGACGACCACGAGCGGGCGCTGACGGCGGCGACGCGGTCGGCGGACGACCTGGTCCGCAGCTGCGAAGCCCACGCCGCCGACAAGGCGAACGAGGCGGTCGGCCGGTTCACCGAGGCCATGCACCCGGCCGCCCGGAACCTGAAGGCCCTGGTCGGCTTCCTCGCCGCCGGCGACGACCCGAAGCCGGACCAACTGGCCTGGGACGCTTCCGAACGCATGCCGCATCCGTCGCCCAGGCTCGCGAAGAACTACGCCGCGACGTTCGCCCTGCTGGAGGAACTCGACGCCGGCCGCCGCGGATCCACCGAGTCGCTCGACTACCTCACCTTCGCGCTCGCCCCCGGCAAGGACCGGCAAGGCCTGCTGTACGACCCGTCGTTCTGGAAACTCCTGCAGGACGGCGGCTGGTCGGGCCGGGCCGCCAGCGACCTCGGCCTCCGCCGCGTCGGCATGCTCGACCTGCCGCCCTTCGCGGCGCACTCCGACGCGCTCTCCGCCGCCGGCGTCACCACGTTCCGCCAACTGCGGCTGCGGACCGCGGACGACGCGCACCGCGCCGTGCTCGCGGACTACCTCAAGGCCTCGCCCCTGGTCGTCGCGCACCTCGCCGACATCGCCGAACTGGCGGGAACACACGAAGACTTCGAACGGGCGGACGTACTCCAGGTGTTCCTGGCCGTCGGCATCACCTCCCGCGCCGACCTGCAGCGGTGGGCCCGGGCCGACTACCATGGCCTGCTCCGCGGGCTGCGGGCCCGCGCGGAACGCTGCGGCCTCGCCGCCCTGCCGGTCTTCACCGACCTGGAACGGCGCCTCAGTGCCCACCGGACACTGAGGCAACGCCTGTTCCGTTCCTGATTGCCGCGTGCCCGCGGGTCAGAAGGGCCGCTGGTCCTCCGGCACCTGCACGACGATCGTGGCGCGCTTCTCCGGGGCGGTGGCCCCCTGGCGGCTCGCCCACGGCTCGTCGGAGCGCATCCACGCCGGAAGCCCGGGCGGGAGGTCCATCTCCGGGATGGTGGCGAGGTCGGCCGGGGTGAGGTCGCTGCCGTAGTGCACGAGCGGTGTGGGCTGGTCGGGGTCGGTAATGGCGCCGTGGAGGTCGTCCAGGGCGCCGTTCCAGTCGGCGAGCATCTTCGCCATCGCCACCGAGCGGTCGGTGCCCGAGGCGGCGGCGCTGTCGGGATACGTGGGGTGCAGGATGTGCCGGTACGCGCCGGTGTACGAAGTGCCGTTCGGCGACGTGGACTTCCAGGCCTGGAACGCGGTGTCGGCGAGACTGCCCAGAGCGACGACGGCGCGGATCTGGTTGTCGGTCACGAGGGCGTCGATCCACGAGTTCCGGTAGGCGGCGATCGCCGGGTCGTGGGCGTGGGTGTTGCCCGCGTGCTGCCCGTAGACGCTGTACAGGAACGTGTTGATCAGGGTGTAGCTGGTGGTGATGCCCAGTTTGGCGAGGAAGCCCTGGAAGCGCCGGCCGGCGGTGCCGACCAGGATGCGCCGGGCGACGGACTCGTGGGCGGCCGGGTCCTGGCCGAGGACGAGGACCTTGGCCGTCCCGTCCAGGCGGCCCCGGTGGAAGATCGGCCCCCACTCGGTGCGGAAGTCGGTGCTCGGGTAGGTCTCGGTGCCGGGGAATGTGCGGACCAGGGACGCGTAGGGCTCACGGCCGTAGCCGGGGTCGAAGTCGTGCATGCCAGGGGCTCCTGTCGCTTCGGTGTCCTTCGAATGGGCGCTTGGGGTACGGCGGAGGGCGTGGGAGCGTTGCCCTGACGCCATGATCGCCAGTGACGGGGCTGTCACGCTGTGAAGCGGGCAGGCGTGTCGCGCAGCGGAGGGACCGTCGGATGCCGCCGAACCCGGACGCGCCACAGGGCGCCCGCTCCGCGCTGCGCGGGCGGATCGTGACCATGGACGCCGCCGGCACGGTGCTGGACGACGGCGTCGTCTACCTCGACGGCACCACCATCGCCGCCGTCCAGCCCGCCACGGCGTCGCCGCCGGACGGGTTCGACGAGGTGGCCGTCGTGCCGACCCGGGGCACCGTGTACCCCGGCCTGATCGAACTGCACAACCACCTGCCGTACGACGTACTCCCGTTGTGGCAGGTGCCCCGGGCCTTCACCAACCGCTCGCAGTGGGGCGGGATCTCCGACTACCACCGCCTGGTCACCGGGCCGATGACCGTGCTCGGCGAGGACCCGCAGCTGATGCCCGCGGTGGTGCGCTACGTCGAGGCCAAGGCCCTGGTGAACGGCACCACCACCAGCCAGGGCATCGCGCTGTTCAGCAACACGGGCTCGCGCCGGATGTACCGCGGCGTCGTCCGCAACGTCGAGCAGACGGGCGACCCCGACCTGCCGCAGGCGCTGTCGCGGATCTCGGACGTCGAGGCCACCGAGGCCGCCAAGTTCCTCGACCGGCTGCGCAAGCCGCACCGCCTGCTGCTGCACCTGGCCGAAGGCATCGACGACGCGGCCCGCGCGCATTTCCAGGCGCTGGAGATCGAGCCCGGGCAGTGGGCGATCACCGACAACCTCGTCGGCATCCACTGCACCGCGCTCTCCGCGGACGACTTCCAGGTCCTCGCCGACCACGGCGGGTCGATGGTGTGGTCGCCGCTGTCCAACCTGCTGCTCTACGGCAAGACCGCCGACATCGCCGCCGCGAAGGCCGCGGGCGTGCGGATCGGCCTCGGCTCGGACTGGTCGGTCTCCGGCAGCAAGGGGCTGCTCGGCGAGCTCAAGGCCGCGCAACTCGCCTCCCAGGCCGCCGGATCCGTCTTCAGCGACCGCGAACTCGTCGCCATGGCCACGTGCGACGCCGCCGCGATCCTGCGCTGGGACCAGCGGCTCGGCTCGCTCCAGCCCGGCCACTACGCCGACCTGCTCGTGGTCGCCGAAGCGGACGGCGACCCGTACACGCGCCTCGTGGACGCCCGGGACACCGAGATCGCCCTGGTGGTGATCGCCGGGACCGCCCGCTACGGGACCACCCGGCTCATGAAGGCCCTTGCGTCCGAGGCCGACATCGAGGACGCGGGGCCCGGCGTCCCGGCCGACCGCGCGCTGAACCTGCACGACGAGGCCGGCGACCCGCTCGTCGCCGGGCTCACCCTCGCCGAGGCCACCGACCGACTCACCCGCGCGCTCCAGGACCTGCCCCGGCCGTCGGCGCGTCGCGCCCGCCGCGCGCGCCGGGCCGGCACGTCCGAGAGCAACGGGGACTGGCGGCTGGCCCTCGACGAAATCCAGCCCACCGGAGCCGAGTTGCGCCCCCGGCTGCCGCTGCCCGGCACCGAGGGCGAGCCCAGCGGCCCCACTCCGCCGCCGCGCGGTTTCGCGGTCCGCACCCGCGACCTCGCCGCCGTCGTCCTCGACCGGCTCACCGCCGCCCGCGACGCCGTGTTCCTCAAGCGGCTCGGGGCCGAGATCGACCTTCCCGAGCACTACCGGACCGCGCTTGTGGCCTTGCTGTCCAAAGCGCACGCCCACCCGCACGACCCGCACGCCGCACGACCGAAGGGACGCAAGTCATGATCACCGTCGTCAACAAGTCGACCCGCTGCACGGACGCGGACGTCCTCACGATGACCCGCGCCTGCGCGACACAGGTGCAGAAGCACGCCGCGCCGGCCTGGGGCGTGCTGCCCATCCCCGTGGTGTACGCCGCCAGCGAGAAGGAGGCCCCTCCCGGGGCGTGGGTGATCGCCGTCCTCGACGACCCGGACCAGGCCGACGCGCTGGGCTGGCACACCGAGTCCGAGGGCGAGCTGATCTTCGGGCGCGTGTTCGCCGCCCCCGTGCTCGACAACGGCGGCACCGTGCTCAAGGGCTCGCTCAGCGTCTCGGCCGTGCTCAGCCACGAGGTCCTGGAGACCCTCGTCGACCCGCACGTGAACCTGTGGGCGGACGACGGCACCGGCACGCTGTACGCGCTGGAGGTCGCCGACCCGGTCGAGTCCGACTCGTACGAGATCAACGTGCCCGGCGCCGGAGCGGTCTCGGTGTCCAACTTCGTCACCCCGCGCTGGTTCGACCGCCAGGCGGGCAAGCACCAGCAGTTCGACTGGCTGGACAAGGTCACCACGCCGTTCCACATGACCAAGGGCGGCTACGTGGTGACCAGCGCCGCGGGCAAGATCCAGCAGCTGTTCGGCGCCCAGTACCCGGAGTGGCGCAAGCACACCAAGATCGCCGACACGTCGCGCTCGGCGCGGCGCAAGAAGTGACGCCGCCCGGAGCCGCTTTCGGGAAGGCCCGCACGGGTGTGAGCTGAACGACCGCGGGGCCCGCGGAACCGTCGGCCGCGGCAGGGTCGGCGCCGGTCGGTGACCCGGCGCCGACCGGTCCGGCGGTGCCGCGCGGCCTCCGCGGTCGGCTCCGGCGCCGGGCCTCAGTTGCGCTGCTCGCGCTCGTCCGCGGCCTCGTCCGCCGCGTAGCCCGACGCCAGGTAGCGCAGCGGCAGGTGGTCGAGCGTCTCCGCCGCCTCCTGGGCGGCGTGGCGGAACGCCTCCTCGAAGCGGACCGCGACCGCGCGGCCGTCCGAGAACGGCATGGTCGTGCGGTGGTCGGAACCGTTCACCGGATGCACGCGGGGGCGGTCGGCTCCGGCGGCCCGGTCGGCCTCGGCCACCGCCGGGTCGCCTCCGGAGGCCACCCACCAGCGGCGGACGACCTCGCTGAGCGGTTCCAGGTCGAAGGTGGCGGTCGCCTCGTCGAGGGCCTCGCGGAACGCCTCGTCGAACCTGTGCCGGTCGTCGTCGGCGAGCGCCGCGTAGACGGCCGGTCCGGTCATCTCCAGTGGAACCGCCGGTCTGCTGCGCTCTGACGAGCCGGTCTTTCCCATGGCTGTCAGTGTGGCCGACCCGCATCGCCGGGGCGAGAGGCGGGTGAACATTCCGCGTCCGACCAACCGGGCGTGCGGCGGTGGTCGCCGCCCGGTGGCCACGCGTCGGACGGGACTGCTCAGCCGATGCCGCCCATCGTGAAGGCGTAGGCGAGGGTGGCCGTCGGCTCGTCGGAGCGCAGGCGGATCGTGTACGCGGGCTGGGCGAGGTCGATTCCGGTGACGTTGAGGTCGCAGACCGAGCGGTCGTCGAGGACCGGTGTGTCGGAACCGGAGGCGAAGAGCGCGAAGCGGACGCGGCAGTCGGTGGCCGGTTCGGCCACGAACAGGAGCTTCGTGAACCCCGAGACGGAGAACCTGATCGTCGCGGTGGGCTGCGCCGGAGTGAGGGTGCCGGTGCACTGGGCCACCCAGCCGGCGGTGACGGGGCAGGAGCCGTCGCCGGAGAAGGGCCCCAGCAGCTTGCCCGAGTCCGGGGCCTCGACCGGCTCGGGCGTGCCGCCGACCGGGGCCGCGTCGAGGAAGTCCTCCTGGTCGGCGGCGGCGTCGGCGAATTCGGTGCGGCCGGTGAGCGCCACGTCGACCGCGCACCCGTCCAGGAGCTGCGGGACGGTGACGCCGGCCCTCGCGCACACCGGGCGGGCCTCCTCGGTGCCCGGCACGCTCGCCACGTCGGCCGGGCGCTGCGGGAACGCGCGGTCGGTGAAGGTCGCGGTCGACTGGCCGGGCGCGTAGTCGAACAGCGACTCCTCCTGGCGGATCCGCCAGTGGTCGGCATACGCGTGGTAGAGGTCCTCGAACGGCGGCGGCGCGTCGTTCGTGGGCGGCTGGAGGACGCGGCCGTCGCCCGCGTCGAGGTCGTTCGCGGCCGCGCCGTCGGCGTTGCCGAGCAGACCCTGGACGCGGCCCCGGCGGGACAGGGGGAGGGCCACGTCGGCCTTGAGCCCGTAGTGGCCGATCGGCGTGACGTACAGCGCGGTGTGGTCCGGCCAGAAGAGCCCGTACGCGGCGTCGGGCCCGGCGCCGGTGACGGTCAGCGTGCCGCCGCCGGGGAGCGGTGTCTCGGCTCCGGGGGTGAGCGTCGCGCCGTTGAGGCGGACCGTCGGTCCGGCGTCGACCGCGGGATCGAGGGTGAAGGTGACGCGGTCACCCGCGACGCTCGCGGCCACCGCGGCGTTGACGCTGACCCGGGGCGAACCGGTGAACGGCACCTGCCGGGCCTGCACGCGCAGCCCGTCGTCGGTGGCGGCCACCAGGGTGAACTCGCCCGCGGCCTGGAAGTCGTAGTACATGCGGTCGAACGTCGTCAGGTGCGGGTCGCCGTTGCTGCCGGCGTGCGGGCCGTCCGGGCACGGCCCGAAGCAGTTCTTGGCCGGCGGCTTCGGCGTGGGCTTGTCCTTCGGCTCGCCGCAGAAGCTCTTGAGCGTCTGCCCGGTCAGGCCGAGCGACGCGGCGGCCTCGCCGCCGCTGATCGCGACGAACCCGCGTCCCGGATCGATGCGTTCGAAGCGGGTGCCCGCCCCCGGCGTGTCCTCGGGGCACTCGCACTTCGCGCCGAGCGTGCAGAAGACCTCGCCCGCGCGGGAGCTGAGCGGGTAGTCCCCGTGCGGGCCGGGGCCGAACCGTCCGAAGACCGCGCCGCCGGGGGACAGGCGCAGCACTTCCGCGGTGATGTCCAGCGGGGTCAGGTTCGGGTCGAACGCCGGGCTGGTGACGGTGACCGTCTGCTTCGAACTGGCGATCAGCAGCGGCGGGTTCAGCTTGGGCTTGTCGCCGGTGATGCCCACCCCGTTGATGTCCCAGGCGAGTTGGCGGGGCAGGTCGCGCAGGTAGCTCGCGGGCCAGCCCTCCAGCACCTGCTGCCGTTTGCCGCCGAGCGCGGCGGCGAAGGCGCCCGCGTCGTTGGGGACCCCGCCGGGGGCCGAGGCGAGGACGGCGGCGCGGGACGACGCCCACACGTCCACGCCGCGGTAGTCCAGCTCCCACCAGAAGCCCACCGCCGAGTACCCGAGCTGCGTCAGCATCGGGCGCGCGCGGTTGAGGTAGAGGCCCCACGTCCCGGGGTTGGAGTAGTGGCCGGTCAGCTTGCCGGACGTCCACTCGGCGAGCCCCTCGGCGACCCAGTTCGGCATCGCGTTGAACGCCGCGGGGTTGTTGAGGAGGATCCCCTCGGCGCAGTGCGTCAGTTCGTGCACGAGCAACTCGTCGCGCTGCGGGTCGCCCATGGTCGGCGCGCGGAACGCCGGGTACAGGACGATCCGGCACTGCGGCCCCGACGGGTCGATCCACCCGGCGCCGGTGGCCGGAACCTTGGGGTCCGGTACGCCGGACGGGCTCCGGGTGAAGCTGCCTTCGGTCCGGCACACCGTGAGCGCCGAGGCCGCGGGCACGCCCATCTTCGCGGACAGCCTCGTCCACCAGTCGCGGACCTTGGGGGCCGACTCCGGGTCGGGCCGGGTGCCGGCGGCGCAGCTCGGCGCCTTCTGCGGGGCGGTGGTGAGCGCGGCGGGTCGGGCCTGGGGCGCGTTCGCCGTGCCGGACCCGATCGGCAGGTCGGCCCAGCCGGACATCGCCCGCACCGCCTGCTGCTGCTCTCCGGTGAGGTCCGTCCAGCGCCCGGAGATCCAGCGCAGCGCCGCCGAGCCCGTCCGCAGGTCGGTCAGGCTGCCGGTCTGCGGCCGTGCCCCGGGGATCGGGCCGAAGGCGGTGGCGAACGCGGACAGCGCCATGGCCGTGGAGACGGTGCCGTCGGGCGCGGTCATCTCCAGGACCTTCTGCCAGGCGGTGGGTTCGACGGCGCCGCCCTCGGCCTTGCCGCCGTCCGACCCGCAGCCGCCGAGCAGCAGCGCGGCCGCGGCGAGTGACGCCGCGGCGGTCCGGAGCCTCGTGCCGGGGGAGCGCTTGCTGCGCGAGCGGGACGCGACCATGGGGTGCGTGTCCCCGGGCGGGGCGCGGGCACTCCCCGCTTAGGCCGTGCGGGGGATGCCGGTGCCCGTCTCAGACCGGGTCGTCCGGCGGCGCGGCGGGCTTCGCGTACAGGATGTCGCGGGCCTGCTCGGCGGCGCGGGCCACGCTCTCGGAGACGAAGTCGCAGAAGCGCGCGATGTTCTCGAGGCGGGTGCCCGCCGGAGTGCCGGGGCCGAGGACGCCGACCCCCTGCCGGGCGACGTCGACGACCTGCGCGGTGGACCGGACGCTGGCCATCATCGACTGGTACCAGACGTCGTCGTCGACGAAGTAGCGCTCACGGCGGCGTTCGTCGCGTTCGCGGCGCACCAGCCCCTGGCCCTCGAGGAACGCGACCGCCTTGGAGACCGACGCCGGGCTGACCCCGAGGCGCTGCACGAGCTCGGACGCGGTGAGGCTGCCCGCGTCCGTCGTGTAGAGGCAGACCAGCACCCGGGACATCATCGCGGGCAGCCCGGACTGCGTGAGGACTGCGGTGAACGCCTCCTCGTACGCGCGCACCGCGTCGGCGTCGCGCCCGTGGGCCTGCGGGGGCGTCGTGCCGCCCCTCGGGGCGGTCTGCCTGCGGCGCTGCGCGCGGTGCTCGGTGGCGCGGTGCGCGGCGTCGGCCTGGTAGGCGGCGGGGCCGCCGTTGCGCAGCACCTCGCGCGTGACGGTCGAGGTCGGGCGGTCGAGCCGCCGCGCGATCTCCGCGTACGCCAGGCCGTCGGCGAGCCCCAGCGCGATCTGCCGGCGCTCGGGCTGGGTGAGTCTGCCTCCCGGCATCGCGGTCTCCTTCGCGGTCTGTGGCGCCTCCAGGGCCCCCAGCGTAGCGTTCACCGCCATTCCATTGCAACGTGGTCAGGTGCGGTCGTTGCGTTAAACGCGAGACCGTTGCAACGATTGCGAGGCTGTGGCCTGCAATAATGGTCATTCGGCGCAACGTGTGTGTTGCCAGGATGGTGAATGCAACGTAGCGTTTCCGTTGTCGGAAAGAGCGGGCCCTCGGGGCGCGCGACACAGCAGAAGGAGCGCACGATGCAGAAGTTCGACACCCCCGCCGCGGTCTCGGTCGTCCTGGACATCCCCGCCGGACGCATCCAGCTCATCGCCGCCGACCGGGCCGACACCACCGTCGAGGTCCGGCCCGCGGACGCCGCGAAGAGCCGCGACGTCAAGGCCGCGGAACAGGCGGAAGTCGGCTACGCCGACGGCGTGCTGCGGATCGTGTCCTCGCCCGCCACCCGGAACCGGATCTTCGGCCCGTCCGGGTCCGTCGAGGTCACCGTCCAGCTGCCCGCCGGCTCGAACGTCGAGGCCAAGGCGGCCGGCGCCGAGCTCCGGGGCGTCGGACGGCTCGGCGACGTCGCCTTCGAGGGCGCCCAGGCGACGATCAAGCTCGACGAGGCCGCGAGCGCACGCCTCGCCTTCCAGGACGGCAGCGTCGCCGTCGGCCGCCTGGCCGGTCCCGCCGAGATCACCACCATGCGCGGCGACATCACCGTCGCCGAGGCCCACCAGGGCAAGGTCGTGGTGAGCACCCAGTCCGGCAACATCACCGTGAACGCCGCCCGCGGCGTCTCGGCCACCCTGGACGCCGGCACCACCTACGGCCGCATCGACAACGCGCTCAAGAACGCCGACGGCGCCGAGGCCGCGCTGAACATCCACGCCACCGTCGCCCAGGGCGACATCACCGCGCGCAGCCTCTGATTCGCGGAGCGCCGATCCGGACGGGATCCCGCTGAACTCCACGCCACCGCCCTCCCCGCTACGGCCGGGAGGGCGGTGGCGTTTGTGCGGCCGTACGGCCGTGCGGGCCTGCGTCGCGCGCCTGCGGGCGGAGTCTTGTTTTCTGCGGGTGCCGACAATATATTCCTGCGCCCGCAGACAATTCGTCCGCGCCGTACCACCGCCAAGGAGCACCAGTGCCGCTCGCCCCCGAGATAGCCGCCCTCGTCGACGTGCTGCGTGACGCGCCGCCCGAGTTGACCGGCGGCCCCGACACGACCGTGGAGGAGGGACGGGCGCTGCACGAGGCGGGCGCGGAGCTCGTCACTCCGCCCGAGGAGCGCGGCACCGTCGCGTCGGCGGAGGACAGGACGGTCCCCGGCCCCGCCGGGCCCGTCGACGTGCGGGTCTACCTGCCCGTGCGGGAGGAGCCCGGGCCGGTGCCCACGCTGCTGTGGATGCACGGCGGCGGCTGGGCGTCCGGCAGCGTGAACACAGGGGACACCGCCGCCCGCGCGCTGTGCGAGCTCGCCAGGGTCGCCGTCGTGTCCGTCGGCTACCGGCTCGCCCCCGAGGCGCCCTGGCCGGCTGGGCTGGACGACTGCACGGCCACGCTGCGCTGGGTGCGCGACAACATCCGCGAACTCGGCGGCGACCCGGCCCGGATCGGCGTCGGCGGCGACAGCGCGGGAGGCAACCTGGCCGCCGTGCTCGCCCAACGCACGCCGGAGCACGGCGTCCCGCTCGCCGCGCAGCTCCTCGTCTACCCGGCCACCGACCTGCGGCTCGACGCCGACGGCTACCCCTCGCGCGAACGGTACGCGACGGGCTACATGTTCGAGACCGCCGAACTCCACCGCGCGGTCGCCCGCTACCTCGGCCCCGACGGCGACCCCACCGACCCGCGCGTGTCACCGCTGCTCGCGGAGGACCTCGGGTCGGTCCCGCCCGCGTTGGTCGTCACCGTCGAGTACGACCCGCTGCGCGACGAGGGCGCCGCCTACGCCGCCAAGCTCGCCGCGGCGGGAATCCCCGTGGTGCACCAGGACGTTCCGGGCCTGGTCCACGGCAGCTTCGACATGCTCGGCCTGTCCGGGACCGCGCGGACCGCCATGGCGGACGCCGCGCACGCGCTCGCCGACCTGTTCGCCGCCGACCACAGCAGGAGCGCGTCGATCGGCGACGACGAACTACGCGGCCTGGTAGCCCGGTTGTCACTGGAAGACAAGGTGCGGCTGATCGTCGGCGAGGACTTCTGGTCGCTGCCGGAGCTGCCGCAGATCGGCCTGCGCAAACTGCGCATGTCCGACGGCCCGGTCGGCGTACGCGGCACGGAGCTCGACAGCGGCGACACCTCGCTGCTGCTGCCCTCGCCCACGGCGCAGGCCGCCACCTGGGACCCCGAGGTCGCCCGCCGCGTCGGCGTCCTGATGGGCGCGCAGGCGCGCGACAAGGACATCCAGGTCCTGCTCGCCCCCACGGTGAACATGCACCGTTCGCCGCTCGGCGGACGGCACTTCGAGTGCTACTCCGAAGACCCGCTGCTGACCTCGAAGATCGGCGTCGGCTTCGTCGAGGGCGTCCAGTCCGCGGGCGTCGCCGCGACGATGAAGCACTACGTCGCCAACGACTCCGAGAACGAACGGATGACGTACGACAGCCGCGTGGGGGAGCGGGCACTGCGCGAGGTGTACCTCGCGCCGTTCGAGGCCGCCGTCCGCGAGGCCCGCGTCTGGCTGGTCATGTCCGCCTACAACGCGACCAACGGCCACTCCATGACGGAGAACTCCCGCCTCCAGAACGACGTCCTCAAGGCCGAGTGGGGATTCGACGGCGTCGTGGTCTCCGACTGGATGGCGGTGCGTTCGAACGAGCCCGCCTACCTCGGCGGCACCGACGTCGCGATGCCCGGCTTCGGCGCGGTATGGAGCGAACACCTCCTCGAGGCCCTCCGCGAGGGCAGGGTCGACCCCGCGGTGCTGGACGACAAGGTGCTGCGCGTCCTGCGACTGGCGGCGCGCGTCGGCGTCCTGGGCGACACCGCCCCGCCCGAAGGTGTGACCACCCCCGCCGACGCGGACGCGCAGATCCGCGCGATCGCCGCGCGTGCCATGGTGCTCCTGGAGAACCGCGGCGGCACGCTCCCCGTCGACAAGGCCGCGATCGCACGCGTCGCACTCATCGGCCCGAACGCCGTCCGCCTCTCCGCACAGGGCGGCGGGAGCGCGCACGTGACCCCGCCGCACGTCGTCGGCGTCCCCGAAGGACTGCGCGCGGCGCTCGGCGCCGACGTCGAGATCACGGTACGCGAGGGCGTGTTCACCCACCGCCGGCTCCCCCCGCTGCCGTCCGCCACCGCCGTCGACCCCGCCACCGGGCGTCCGGGCGTCGGCCTGGAATTCCGCGGCGTGGACGGCTCGGTACTGGACACCGGCCAACGGTGCGACAGCTACGCCGTGTTCATCCCCGGCGCGATGCCGCCCGGGACCGCGTCCATCGTCATGCGCACGCGCATCACGCCGACGACCGACGGCGCCCACCTGCTCGACGTGCTGGGCGCCGGACACCTCGAACTCACCGTGGGGAGCCGCTCCGAGAGCTTCGACCTCGTCGTTCCGAGCGGAGACATCGCGGAGATGATGATGCACCCGCCGCTCCAGCGCGTCGAGGTCGACGCCGAGGCGGGCGTCCCCGTCGACCTCGAACTCGTTTACGGGGCAGGCGAAGAGCTCTTCTTCGCCGCGTTCGGCCTGGGCTGGAGCGAGCCGCGCCTGTCGGACGACGAGGAACTCGCCGAGGCGGTCGCGGACGCGGCCGCGGCGGATGTGGCGATCGTCGTGGTCGGCACGACCGACGACATCGAATCCGAGGGATTCGACCGCCGGAACCTGGCGTTGCCCGGCCGTAGCGACGACCTGGTCCGCCAAGTGGCCGCCGCCAACCCGAACACCATCGTGGTCGTCAACGCAGGCGCCCCGGTCCTCATGCCGTGGCGCGACGAGGTGGCCGCCCTCGTGTGGGCATGGCTGCCCGGCCAGGAGGGCGGCGACGCCGTCGCCGACGTGCTGACCGGCGCGCAGGAGCCCGGCGGACGGCTGCCCACCACGTTCCCGGCGGCCGAGTCCGACGTCCCGGTGCTGTCGACGACGCCGGTCGACGGCGGACACGACTACGGCGAGGGCCACATCATCGGCTACCGCCTGTGGGCCGCGCACGGTAACACCCCCGCCTACCCGTTCGGCTTCGGACAGGGGTACACCGACTGGGACTACCGCACCCTGCGCGTCGACGGCGACGCCGACCGGGGTCTCTCGGTCGAGGTCGGACTCGCCAACACCGGTCCGCGCCACGGCCGCGAGGTCGTCCAGGTGTACCTCGAGCCGGACACGGGCGAACTGTTCGGAGCCCCCGAGCCGATCCGGCTGATCGGGTTCGCCGCGGTCGAGGCGGACGCGGGTGCCGAGGTCGTCGCGCGCGTCACCGTGGACCCGGCGACACTCGCCCGCTGGGACGAGGCCGCGGGCGCGTGGACGACGGTGCCGGGCACGTACCGCGTCTCGGCCCGCCGAGGCGTCGCCGATCCGCGGCTGCACACCGAGATCTCCCTCGCGCCGTCCCGCCCGCGCACGCGAGACGAGGCGGGCCGATGACGGCGCGCGACCCCGACTCCACGGTGGCGCCCAACGCCGCGGCGCTGGCCGCCGACCTGGTCGACGCCGAAGCGGAACGCGCCCGTGAGGCGCGCTCGGAGCGGGACGTCCTGTTCGCGGACGACCTGCTCCCCGGCGTCGGAGGCGAGCGGCTGACGCTGCGCCAGGGGCTCGCGGCCGGCGGGACCGCGACGTTCCTGACCCTCACCGCGCTGTCCGCGTTCGACGAGTTGGAGACCGCGACGCTCAGCGTGCTGGCTCCGGACATCCGCGACACGTTCGGCATGGGCGACGGCACCATCGTCTTCCTGTCGGCGGCCTCCGGGGCCTTCCTGGTCCTGGGCGCGCTTCCCATGGGCTGGCTCGCCGACCGCCGCCGCCGCGGCACGGTCGCGGCCTGGGCCGGACTCGCCTTCTCCGCCTTCGTGTTCGCGTGCGGCCTGGTCGCCAACACGTTCCTGATGTTCCTGGCCCGACTCGGTGTCGGCGTGGCGAAGTCGAGCACGATGCCCGTGCACGGCTCGCTGATCGCCGACACCTACCCGATCGCCGTACGCGGACGCCTCGCGGCGACGAGCGGCATAGCGGGGCGGCTCGCGGCCGTGCTCAGCCCGCTGGCCGTCGGGGGGATCGCGGCGCTGGCGGGCGGTGACCAGGGCTGGCGCTGGGCGTTCCTCGTCCTCGGCGTCCCGAGCGCGATCGTGGCGGTGCTGGCCTTCCGGCTCCCGGAACCGCCGCGCGGCCAGAACGAGATGAAGGCGGTCCTCGGCGAAGTCCTCCAGGACGACGAGCCGATGCCGATCTCCGTCGAGGCGGCGTTCGCGCGGCTGATGCGGATCCGCACCATGCGCACGGTGGTCATGGCGTTCGCCGCGGTCGGCTTCGGCCTGTTCACCGGGCCGGTCCTGACGAACCTTTGGATGGAGGACCGGTTCGGGCTCGGCACGTTCGAGCGCGGCGTGTACGGGACGATCGGCGGCCTCGGCGTCCTGGCCACCCTCCCGTTCATCGGCCCCCGGTACGACCGGCTCTACCGCCAGGACCCGTCGCGCGCGCTCAAGCTGATCGGCTTTCTGATCCTGCCGGTGGCGGCGTTGATGCCGCTGCAGTGGTTCATGCCGACCGCGCCGGCGTTCGTGGCCGTGTCCATGCTGCCCATGATCCTGCTGTCGTCGGCGTTCGCGATGATCGGCCCGGTCATGCAGTCGGTCGCGCCGTACCGGCTGCGCGGACTGGGCGCCGCCATGGCGTCGCTGTACGTGTTCTTCATCGGCGCGACGGGCGGATCGCTGCTGTCCGCGTTGTTCCTCGACTCGTACGACGCGCGGGTCGCCGCGCTGCTCATCGGAGTCCCGTCGACGCTGGTCGGCGGCCTGATGCTGGTCCGCAGCGCGTCGTTCATCAAGAACGACCTTTCGCTCGTCGTGCACGAACTGCGCGAGGAACTCGACGAACGCGACCGGCAGTCGCGGGACCCCGAGCACATCCCGGTGCTTCAGGTGAACCACATCGACTTCGAGTACGGCAACGTGCAGGTGCTGTTCGACGTCGGGTTCGAGGTCCGGCGCGGCGAGGTGCTGGCGCTGCTGGGCACCAACGGGGCCGGCAAGTCGACGATCCTCAAGGCGGTCTGCGGGCTCGGCACGCCGTCTCGCGGCGTGGTCCGGCTGAACGGCAGGACGATCACGTACGTCGCGCCCGAGCAGCGCGGCAGGTTCGGCATCCGCCTGCTGCCCGGCGGCAAGGGCGTCTTCCCGGGCATGACGGTGCGCGAGAACCTGGAGATGGCCGCGTTCCAGCTCCGCGACACCACGCGTGAGCACCGCGACGGGCGGCGCGCCTACGTGCTGGACCTGTTCCCCGACCTGGCGGCCCGGCTCGGGCAGCGCGCCGGGTCGATGTCCGGCGGCCAGCAGCAGCAACTCGCCCTGGCCATGGTCCTCATGCACGATCCGCAGGTGCTGCTGATCGACGAACTGTCCCTCGGACTGGCACCGGTGGTGGTGCAGGACCTGCTGGCGGTCATCGAGCGCCTCAAGGCCGACGGGCTGACGATGATCATCGTCGAGCAGTCCCTCAACGTCGCCCTGGCCGTTGCCGACCGGGCGGTGTTCCTGGAGAAGGGGCAGGTCCGGTTCACCGGCGACGCCCGTGAACTCGCCGAACGCGACGACCTCGCCCGCGCGGTCTTCCTCGGCAAGGACGGTGGCTGACCCATGATCACCCTCACCCGACAGCTCGCCTTCGACGGCCTCGTCAACGGCCTGGTCATCGGCCTCCTCGCGATGGGCATCGTGCTCGTCCACCGCTCCACCCGGGTCGTCAACTTCGCCGTGGCGAACATGGGCCTGGTCGGCTCGGCGCTGTTCGCGCTGCTGAATCTGCGGTACGACGTCCCGTTCTGGATCGCCCTCGGCATCGCGCTCCTCGCGGGCACCGCCTTCGGAGCGGTCGTCGATCTCGTCGTCGTGCGGCGGCTGTTCGCGGCGCCGCGCGTCATCCTGCTGGTCGCCACCATCGGCGTCGCCCAGTTGGCCCTGGTCATCGTCATGGCCTACCCGGAAGTCGACGCCCGGAAGTCGTATCCCGTGTGGTCCACGGACACATGGCACCAGGCCGGGATCGAAGTCACCGCCACCCAGGCCGCGGTCCTCGTGGTGGTGCCGCTCGTCGCCGCCGCGTTGGCATGGTTCCTCGGCCGAACCACCCTGGGCAAATCCGTCACCGCGTCGGCCGACAACCCCGAGCTCGCCAGGCTCAACGGGATCAGCCCGAAGGCGGTGTCCACTGCCGTGTGGGCGATCGCCGGCCTGTTGGCGACCGTGTGCCTGATCCTCGTCTCCGCGCGCAACGGATCGGTCAGTTCGCCCGCGGTCCTGGGCATGACCACGCTCATGCGCGCCCTCGCGGCCGCCGTGATCGCGCGCATGACCTCGTTCCGGATCGCGCTGCTCGCGGGCGTCGGCCTCGGACTCCTCGAGACCGTCGTCCAGTTCAACTGGCTCGACCAGCCGGGACTCACCGACCTCGTGGTCTTCGGCCTTGTCCTGGCCGCGGTCTTCGTCGCGGCGCGCGGCCGGGACACCGAGGGAGCGGCGTTCTCCTTCGCGCCGAAGGTCCGTCCGGTGCCGGCCCGCCTGCAGGAGCTGTGGTGGGTCCGCAACCTGGAACGCTTCGCGCTCCTCGCGCTCGGACTCGTCGCCGTCGTCGTGCCGCTGGCCGTCACCCAGTCGTCCCGCCACCTGCTCTACACCGTGATCCTGGCCTACGCGATCTGTGCGGCGTCCGTCACCGTCCTCACCGGGTGGGCCGGGCAACTCTCGCTCGGACAGATGGCGTTCGCGGGCATCGGCGCCCTCACCGCGGCCACGCTCAACCGGGGGCTGCGCGTCGACATCGGCGGCGGCAAGGTGCTCGTCGTCGACCGGCTCACCTTCCCGACGGCCGTCGCGCTCGCCTCGCTGCTCACCGCGGCGCTCGCCGTGCTCATCGGCATCGGCGCGCTGCGGGTCCGCGGCCTGCTGCTCGCCGTCAGCACCATCGCGTTCGCGGTCGCCTGCGAACAGTGGGTCTACCGCCAGGACGTCTTCCACGACAGCCCGACCCAGGTCACCGCGACCTTCCGGCGCACCGACGTCTTCGGCGTCGACGTCACCTCACAACGTGCCTACTACTACGTGGTCCTGGTCGTGTTGGTCGCGGTCCTCGCGGTCACCGCGCGGCTGCGCCGCACCGGGATCGGGCGGACCACGATCGGGGTACGCGACAACCCCGCGACGGCGGCGGCGTACACCGTGCAACCGACCCGGGTGAAGCTCCGGGCGTTCGCACTCGCCGGCGGCATCGCCGGACTGGGTGGATCGCTGCTCGCGGGCGCACTGCAGACCGTGCCGTACGGCGACGCCTACTTCCGCAGCGAGGACTCGCTGATGCTGGTCTCGGTCGTGGTCATCGGCGGCCTCGGCGCCACCTCGGGGCCGGTACTCGGCGCGCTGTGGGTCATCGGCCTCCCCGCCGTCTTCCCCGGCAACTCCGTCGTACCGCTGCTCGCGTCCAGCCTCGGCCTGCTGCTGTTGCTGCTCTACTTCCCCGGCGGCTTGGTGCAGATCGGCTACAGCGCGCGGGACGCCCTGCTGGCCTGGGTGGACGAACGCATGGGCCCCGCACCGGTCAAGACCGCCGCGGCACTGCCGAAACCTCCCGCGCGCGCCGCCCGCGCACCGCTGCCCGACGGCAGGCCGGTGCTGGCGACCGCGGACATCCGGGTCAGGTTCGGCGGCATTCCGGCCGTCGACGGCGTCTCGATCGAGGTGGGGCCGCACGAGATCGTCGGACTGATCGGCACCAACGGCGCCGGCAAGTCGACGCTCATGAACGCCGTCGGCGGATTCGCCCCGGCCACCGGCACCGTCCAACTCCTCGGCCGGGACGTGTCCACGCTGCCTCCCGCCCGGCGCGCGTCGCTCGGCCTCGGGCGGACCTTCCAGGCCGCGACGCTCTTCCCCGAGCTCACGGTCAGCGAGACCGTGCGGATCGCGCTGGAAGCACGCGGCCGCACCGGGTTGCTGTCCTCCGCCCTGTGGCTGCCCAAGTCGCTGAAGGGCGAGCGCGCCAAGCGGGCCGACGCCGACGACCTGATCGACTTCCTCGGACTCGGGCGCTACGCCGACGCGTTCATCGGCGACCTGTCCACCGGAACCCGCCGCATCGTCGAACTCGCCGGGCTGCTGGCCCTCGACGCCCGCGTCCTGTGCCTGGACGAGCCCACCGCGGGCGTCGCCCAGCGCGAGACCGAGGCGTTCGGCCCGCTCATCCGCGAGATCCGCCGTGAACTGGGCGCGTCGCTCCTGGTCATCGAGCACGACATGCCGCTGATCATGAGCATTTCCGACCGCGTCTACTGCCTGGAAACCGGACGGGTGATCGCCACCGGGACACCCGAAGCCGTCCGCAACGACCCCAAGGTCATCGCCAGTTACCTCGGCACCGACGAACGCGCCATCGCCCGCAGCGGCACGGCCGAACCGTCGTCCGCCGACCACGAAAGGAGCACGCTCGCATGACCGTTCGCGGAGTACTCGGAAGCAGATGCGCGGCCGTCCTCACGGCGGCGATCGTCGCCGCCACGGCGGCGGGCTGCACCGTCGAGGACAAGGAGAAGCAGGCGGCTCCGTTCGGCGGCGGGCCCGCGTCCGGCGCGGCCGCCACGGCACCGGGCGTGACCGCCGACGCGATCCGGGTGGGCATCGCCTATCCGGACATGGAAAGCATCAAGGCGTTCGTCAACATCGACCTCGGCAGCTACGAGGACGCGTACAAGGCCCTGATCGCCAAGGTCAACGCGGCGGGTGGGATCAACGGCCGCAAGATCGTCCCGGTGTTCGGCAAGGTCAGCGTGATCTCGCCCGCGCTGGCGCAGCAGACCTGCGTGGCCCTCACCCAGGACGAGAAGGTCTTCGCGGTACTGGCCAACTTCGTCATGCCGGGCCAGACCGACTGCTACGTCGAGACCAACAAGACCGCCCTGGTCGCGGCGCCCCAGCCCAAGGAGGCGTACACCAAGGCTCAGGCCCCGTGGTTCGCCGAGAACAGCGGCGACGACCAGTTCGCCGACACCGTCCGCATCCTCATCGACCGGGGCGTCTACGCGGGCAAGAAGCTCGCCGTCATCGGCGACGTCCAGTCCCAGGCGACCACCGAGAAGGCCGTCCTTCCCCTTCTGCAGAAGGCGGGGATCACCCCCGTCGTGACCGGCTACCTTCCCGCGGTCGGACTCGACGCGGCGGCGCTCGCCCAGCAGTCCGGCGTCATGCTCCAAAAGGCCCGGGCAGCCGGCGCCGACGTCGTCCTGCTCACGGGCAGCGCGGGACAGACCATGCCGGCCGTGATCGAGAAGACCGACTGGCGGCCCCGCATGACCTTCGCCGGCATCCCGAACGGGTACCTGATGGACAAGGCCAAGCACGACTTCTCCGTGCTCAACGGCGCGGAGACCGCGGGCGCCACCCTCGACTGGGACCACGACCCCGCGATCCGGGACTGCGTCGCGACCATGGAAACCGCCCACCCCGACCTCAAGGGCAAGCTGCGCGACCCCAACAGCGTGCCGTCCGGGCAACCGAACCCCAGCGCGTCCCTGTGGACAGCGTGCATCAACATCACGCTGTTCAAGGCGATCACCGACAAGGCGGGCCACGACCTGAACTACCGGACCTTCCAGGACGCCGGTTTCGGCCTCGGCGGCTTCCACATCCCCAGCTACGTCGAGAACGCCACCTACGGCCCGAACAGCACCAGCGGCGCGATCCCCCTGCGGGCCATGACCTACGACCCGGCCACCAATCGCTTCGTGCCCGTTGCGGGCTAGCGGCTTGCGTACCTCCATTCCGAAGGAACCACCCGTGCCACACCCCGCAGCCGACCTCGCGTCGGTCGACGTCTTCTCGCCCGACGCCTACGAGAGCGGCATACCGCACGCCTCGTTCGCGCTGCTGCGCGACGCGGCGCCGGTCCACCGCCACCCCGACCCCCAACTCCCCGAGGGGTTCTGGGCGGTCACCCGGCACGCCGACGTGGTCGCGGTCTCCCGCAATCCCGAGCTGTTCTCGTCGTACGAACGCCTGTCGACGCTCGGCGAGGCCGACGGCGAACTGCTGGACACGCAACGGCTGATGATGCTCAACATGGACCCGCCGGAGCACTCACGCCTGCGCGCGCTCGTCAACCGCGGGTTCACTCCGCGCACCACCCTGACACTGGAGAGCAAGGTCGAGGCGGCGTGCGAGCGCATCGTCGACGCGGCCGTCGCGCAGGGCGAGGGCGACTTCGTGACGCTGTGCTCCGCCGAACTGCCACTCGTGGTGATCGCCGACCTGATGGGCGTGCCGCAGGAGCACCGGCACCGGCTCTTCCACTGGTCGAACCGGCTCGTCGGCGGCGACGACGTGGACCTGGGCGGCGGCACGGAGGACGGCCAGGCCGCGCAGATGGAGATGTTCCAGTACGCCGACGAGCTGGGCGCGCGGAAGCGCGCCTGCCCGGTCGACGACATCGTGTCCAAACTCGTCCGACCGGACCGCGACGGCAACGAACTGACGGCGCTCGAGTTCGACCTCTTCTTCATGCTGCTCGCTGTGGCGGGCAACGAGACCACCCGCAACGCGATTTCCGGCGGCATGCTCGCCCTCGTCCGGCATCCCGAGCAGTGGGAGCGACTGAAGGCCGACCCCGAGGGCCTCGCCGGCACGGCCGCCGACGAGATCGTGCGCTGGGTGTCCCCGGTCAACGCCTTCCGGCGCACCGCCATGCGGGACACCGAGCTGGGCGGGCAGAAGATCGCCGCCGGCGACAAGGTCGTCGTGTACTACAGCTCGGCGAACCACGACGAATCCGTCTTCGCCGACCCGTACACCTTCGACATCGGCCGCGACCCCAACCCCATGCTCGGATTCGGCGGCGGAGGACCGCACTTCTGCCTGGGCCGCCACCTCGCCAAGCTCGAGCTCGAGATCATGTTCAGGACCCTCGCCCGCAAGATCGACCGCGTCGAACCCACCGGCCCCGCACGCCGGATGCGCTCCAACTTCCTCAACGGGATCAAGGACATGCCGGTGCGGATCATCCCGGCGTGAGCCGGATGCCGTCGATCCCTCCGAAACCTCGAAGGCCCGGACCACGTCGGCGGTCCGGGCCTTCGTCGCGCCCGCGTTCCGGAGCTCAGTCCTGGACGGAGAGCCGTTCCAGGTAGGCACGCATGGTCCGACCTCGGGTCAGTCGCGCGCGGCGGGGTCGCCGGCGATGTCCCGGGCCAGGGTGCCGAGCCAGTGGGCGGAAGGCTTCGGGGTGCGGGCGAAGGTCGTGCGGTCCACCGCGATGAGGCCGAACGTCGGGATGTACGAGCCCCATTCGTAGTTGTCGAGTGCGGTCCAGTGCAGGTAGCCGCGGACGTCGGCGCCGTCGTGGACGGCTTCGGCGAGCGCGGACAGGGCCCCCGACGTGTAGGCGATGCGCTGTTCGTCGTCGGCCGTGGCGATGCCGTTCTCGGTGACGAGGACCGGGACGTCCGGCCCGACGACGTCGACGGTGTGGCGTACGGCGTGGCCGACGGCCTCGGGGTAGAACTCCCAGCCGGTGAGCGTGCGTTCGGCGTCGTCGGGGGCGGGGAGCGGACCGTCGGGGCCGATGCGGGTGCGGGTGTAGGCCTGGACGCCGATCCAGTCGTCCTCGCGGGCGGCCTCGAGGAAGACGTCCTCGCGCGGGTGCGCGATGGCGGCGGCGACGGCTTCCGCGCCGGGCTCGGCCTGGTAGACCTGGTTCGCGACGGTCCAGCCCACCTTGTAGCGCGGATTCGCCGCCTTCAGCGCCTTGGCCGCGGCGTGGTGCGCGCGGATCAGGGCCTGGGACGTCTCCGCGTCGGGCGCGACGGAGGCCACGTTGATCTCGGTCAGGGTCTCCAGCGACTGACTGAGGAACGCCGCGGTGAGCGCGAGCATATTGGGTTCGTTGATGGTGGCGACGTACTCGACGTCGTCGCCCAGGATTTCGACGGCGGTCTCCACGTACCGGACGAACAGCTCCACGGCGCCGTCGGCCGTCCAGCCGCCGCGCGCCGCGAACCAGTGCGGGTTGGCGAAGTGATGCAGGGTCACCACTGGGGTGAGGCCGCGCTCGACGGCGCCGCGGACCATGGCGCGGTAGTGGGCGATCGCGGCGCGCGAGACGAGTCCCTCCTCGGGTTCGACGCGCGCCCATTCGACGCTGAAGCGGTAGGCGTTGAAGCCGAGGCCGCGCAGCAGATCCATGTCCTCGGGCCAGCGGTGGAAGCTGTCGACCGCGTCGCCGCTCGGCTCGCGCAGGTGGCCGCCGAGTGCGCCGGAGCCGGCCAGGCGCTCCAGGCCCCACCAGTCGCTGGAGACGTTGTTGCCCTCGGTCTGATGGGCGGACGTGGACGCGCCCATCAGGAAGTCCGCGGGCCAGCGGAAGCCCGCCGGGAGGGAGGGCTTCGCGGCGCCGTCCGCGGGGGCGGGGCTGATGCCGTCGGTCATGTGTGCCGTCCGTTCTCGAAGTGGCCGCGGACCGCGCCGGACGCACTGTCCGGGCGGGGCTCACGCCAATTGTCTGCGGTCGCAGAAATCTATTGTTGACGCCCGCAGAAAACAAGATCTAGGGTGATCGGAGCGGCCCGGTAGGCTGTGCGTCCGGCAGGCGCCTGCCGGCAAATGGGCGACCGGAGGAGACGGCGGATGGGCGAGGTCAAGCGGCGACCGGGACGGCCGCCCCTGATCAACCGCCGCAAGATCATCAACGCGGCGCTCGAACTGGACGCGGCAGGCCGCGCGTTGAGCATGCAGGCCGTCGCGGACCGGCTCGGCGTACCCCGCGGCACCCTGTACCACCACGTCGCCGACCGCGAGGAAATGGTCGCGCTGGTCGCGGTGGCCCGGCTCGAGGAGGCCTTCGACGAGGCGTGGATGCCGCCCCGCGACGCCGACTGGCGCACCTGGGTGTCCGCCTTCGCGCACGTCATGCGGGACGCCCTCATCGCCCACGGAACCCCGGTCGACCACGTCCTCCTGGAAGGCGTCACCGGCGCCCGCCAACTCGCCCAGGTGGAACGGGTCCTCGAGGCCATGGTGCGCGACGGCTTCACCCCCGCGCCCGCGATGCAGGCCCTCGGCGTGATCGCCGAAATCGTCACCGCCAACGCCCGTACGGTATTCGTCTTGCGCGCCCAGGGCACGGAGTCGCACGACGCCTTCCTGGCCCTGATCCGCGACAGCGCCGACCACCCCATGCCCCTCCTCGCCGCAGGCGCGGTGGAACACCCCGACCAGGACGCCCAGTTCGCGGTGAGCCTGGAGGTCGCCCTGGCGGGCATCGCCGCCGTCCTCCTCGACGGGCGGCCGACGACCTGAGGCCTGGCGGACGCCGGGGCGGGACGGCGCGGCGTCGGGGAGCCCGGTGCGGTCGGGGCGGGGGGCGACCGGCAGGATGGGGCGGAAATCGATCTTGCTCAGGGAGAGGGCCCGTTCATGACGCAGCCGCCGTGGCCGCACGGACCGTACGACGTGCAGGAGATGGGCGCAGGGCCCGGCTATGAGGCGTCGTACGACGGGACGATGCCCCGGGAGGTACGCGTCGTCCGCTACCTGATGAGCGGGTCCGGCGTCGCGGCGGTCGTCGTCACGGTGGTGGCGGGGATCCTCAACAGCGCGTTCGAGGCCGGTGTCGTGCTCGGCTCCGCCCTGCCGTACCTGGTGGCGCCGGTGCTGGGCGAACGCTTCGGCAAGGGCCGCAATGCGCTGCGCGTCGGCAGCATCGTCTGCGCGTCGTTCATGATCCTGTTCGGGCTGGGGCTGGCCGGACGGGGCTACCCGATCGGGCTCATCGGCGTCGGGGTCAGCGTCACCGCGATCGTGTACCTGAGCCGTCCCACCGCGCGGATGTGGTTCTCGCGGCCGAAGACGGGCTTCTGAGCGGCGCAACCCACGTGGACGGGCCCGGACACCGCTGGGGTGTCCGGGCCCGTCGTGGTCTCGCGGGACCGCCGGTCAGGCCTCGGTCTCCTCCGCCGGGACGGTGTGCACCGCGGCCTCCTCCGCCGAGGCGGCCCCGCCGTCGATGCCGACGTCGCGTGCCGTCCCGCCGGTGTCCTCCGCGAGCAGCCGGCCCGAACGCCGGTGCCCGGCCTGCTTGTCGACCGGCTCGCCGGCGCCGCCGGGCTGGTCCCCGACACCGTCGTCGTCGACCGTTTCCGGCTCCGGGCGTTCGCGCGCCAGGCGGCGGTCCAGCGGCTCCCCGGCGCGTTGTTCGCTCTGCGTGGTGCCGTGGTCCTCGACCGCGTACGGCCGTTCCGGCGGCGAGTAGCCCTGGTCGAGCAGCTCGTCGAGGTCGGGCTCGTCGAGCGCGTTCTCCAGGTCGTACGCGTCGTCCGGCGCGTCGTTCCCGGTGCCGTCCGGCTGGTACACGTCGTCGCCCCGGGCCTCGTCGTCGGGCATTGCGGTCCCTTTCGCCGTTCGTGGCTCCGCGCAGGCGCCTACGCCTCCGCCCGACGCGGCTACCCCGTGAGCGCAACGGCAACCGCAGGTCAGACGGTCTTGAGCGTGCCGCCGTCGATGACGTGGTCGGCGCCGTGGATGTTGGCGGCCCGGTCGGAGAGCAGGAAGACGATCAGGTCCGCCACCTCCTGGGGCTCGGTGAGGCGACCCGAGGCGATGCGGAACTGCGTGGGCAGCCCCGCGAGCAGGTCGGCGTGCGCCACCCCGTGTGCGGCGGCCACACTGCCCCCGAAGTTGTCCGGGTCGGTCCACAGCCTGGTGGCCACCGGGCCGGGGGAGACGGTGTTCACGCGGACGCCGTGCGGGGCCAGGTCCTCGCTGAGCCGCTTCCCGAACTGGTTCAGCGCCGCCTTGGCCTCCGCGTAGCCGATGGGCGCGCCGGCGGGCATGCGGCCGTTGATCGAGGAGACGTTCACGATCGAGCCCCGGCGCTCCAGGATGCTCGGCAGTGCCGCCTTGGTCGTCCAGACGGCGCTGAACAGGTTGAGGTCGAAGACGGTCTGCCACTGCTCGTCGTCGACGTCCAGGAGTCCGCCGAGGGACATGCCCTGCGGGTCGCCGGCGCCGACGTTGTTGACGAGGAAGTCGATGCCGCCGAGCGTGTCGAGCGCCACCTCGACGACCGACCGCGCGCCGTCGCGCGTGCTCAGGTCGACGGACACCGCCGTCGCGACCTTCTCCAGCTCTGGCGTGACGTTGCGGGCGGCGCCGACGACGCGGACGCCCTCCGCGGCCAGGGTCTGGGCGACCGCGAGGCCGATGCCGCGGCTCGCGCCGGTGACCAGTGCGGTCTTGCCGCTGATGCCGAGGTCCATGAAGTCCCCTATTTGTGCGTTGTTCGTGTGGTGGATTCGTGCGGTCGACCGCGAGTTCTTGAACCCGAGGTCAAAAATCAGGGCGTAAAAAAGGCGCGCCGTCCGGACGCCGTGTCTCAGAGGCCCGCCAGGGCGGTGTCGATGACCCCGTACAGGGTCTTCCGGTCGAACGTCTTGGCCATGACCCGCAGCCCCGTGAGGGTCGTCTGCAGGAACAGGGCCTGCGCCTTGGCGTCGAGGTCCTTCGCCACGTCGCCGTCCCGCTGCCCACGCTCGATGCGGGCGGTGAACAGCTCGATCATGCGCTGCTCCATGCGGTGCACCGCGCGGGTGGCCTCCTCGTCCCGCCCGCCCAGCTCCGAGACGGTGTTCTGCGCCAGGCAGCCGCGCTGGACCGGGCCGTCGAGGTCCATGTCCATGAGCAGCACGAGGTAGGCGCGGATGCCGTCCTTGGCCGTTCCGGGCCGCGCCAGGAACTCCTCGGTCACCTCCGACGCGGTCCGGCCGTAGAGCTCCAGCGCCTTGGCGAACAGCTCGCGCTTGGAGCCGAAGCAGTGGTACAGGCTGCCCTTGGCGACGCCGGTCGCCTCCGCGAGGTCCGCGGGGGAGGTGTCGGCGTAGCCCTTCGTCCAGAACGTCTGCATCGCCTGAGCGACGACGACGTCCGGTTCGAAGTTCTTCGGCCTGCCCATGGCGCCACCGTAGTCAGTTTTTGACCTGAAGGTCAAGTACTACCCGGCGAGGGCGTCCAGGGCGCGTCGCGCGCGGGTCAGGGAGCGGCCGCGGCTCAACACGTCGCCCCACGGGTTCGCGTCCAGCCGCTCGCCGACGGTGTGCAGCGTCCACCTTCGGGCGTCGAACCCGGGCTCGTCGATCTCGGTCCAGTCGACCGGCGCGGCGACCGGCGCGCCCGGCAACGGGCGGACGGCGTACGGGGCGACGGCGGTCTGGCCGTACGCGTTGCGCTGGACGTCCAGGTAGAGCCGCCCGCGCCGGGCCGCCTTGCGCGGCTCGGTGGTCAGCGCGTCCGGGTGCCCGGCGGCCAGCACGTCCGCGACGTCGCGGGCGAACGTACGGACCTCGTCGAAGTCGGCGCGCCGGTCGAGCGGCACGATCACGTGCAGGCCGCGCGAGCCCGTGGTCATCACGGCCGAGGGCAGGCCGAGGTCGTCGAGCAGCGGCCGCAGCCACCGCGCGGCCCGGAGCACCGGCGCGAAGTCCGTGCCGGGCGGGTCGAGGTCGAAGACGAGCCGGTCGGGGTGCCGGGGCCGGTCGACGCGGGACAGGAACCGGTGCGGCGTGATGCACGCCTGGCCCGCGAGGTAGACCAGCGTCGCGGTGTCCTCGCACAGGACGTAGGTCACCGTCCCGCCGGCCTTGGGCAGTTCGGCGCGGCGGATCCAGTCCGGGAAGTAGTCCGGGACGTCCTTGTGCATGAACGACGGGCCCTCGATGCCGTCCGGAAAGCGCTGCATCGTCAGCGGCCGTCCGCGTAGCTGGGGGAGCATGCGTCGCGCGACGGTGCGGTAGTAGTCGGCGAGGTCGGCCTTGGTGATGCCGTCCTTGGGGAACAGCGGCTTGTCGGGGCGGTTCAGGTGGACGGTCCGGCGTCCGACGGGGATGTCCAACACGGCGGTCATGCGGTGCTCTCCTTGCCTGGCGGACGGTTTGCCTGACGGGCGGGTTACGGCGTCGCCTCCGCGACCCGGTCGGCCAGCGCCTTGTCGAGCGCGACCCGCACCAGCGCCGCGGCCAGCACCGCGAGCCGGTCGTCGTCGACGAGGGCGGCGAGCGCCTTGGCGGAACCCGGGAGCCCGACGCGCCGGGCGCCCTCGAGGGCCTTCTCGTCGAGGACCGGGCGCAGGAACGGCCACACCGCCTGCGCCTCGCGGCAGAAGATCCGCGCCCCGGCCGGGCCGATCCCCGGGAACTCGCACAGCAGTTCCTCCACGCGCGCCTGTTGTTCGCCCGCCTCGCGGGCCAGGCGGCGCAGGTCGCCGCCGTAGCGTTCGCGCACCAGTTCGGCGCACGCGCCCAAACGGGTGGAGGTGCCTTCGTCATATCGGACGTAGTGCGCGCGACCCAGCGCGTCCACGCGCTGCTGCCACGTGAGTTCCGCCATCCCGGCCGGTGTGCGCCCGCCCGCCGCGAACAGCTCGCGGGCCGCGTGCACGGCGATCGACGCCTTGATGCGCGTGGACACGACGTTGGCCAGCACCAGCAGCTGCCACAGCGGCGCGGGCGTGTCGGCCAGTCGGATGCCGGCCTCTTCGGCGTACGTCGTCCCCGCCTCGGCGAGCAGCGCCTCGACGCGGGTGCGGCGGGCAGTGGGTGCGGTCATGGCGTCCCTCCGGGAACGGGCTCTTCGCGGACCACGCGGCTCGGGTCCTTGTCATCGCGCAGGCCGAGGAACCGCGGATGGCGCAGCCGCCCCGCACGCGTCCACTCGCTGAAGCCGACCTGCGCGACCAGCTCCGGGCGCACCCAGCGCGCCTGGCGCTCCTGGATCCGGTCGGCGAACGGGGAGTCGTCCTGGCGCAGGGCGTCCAGCCGCGCGCGCAGTTCGGTGAGGGTGCGGCCGTCGTATCCGGTGCCGACCTTGCCGGCGTACCGCAGCCGGCCGTCCTGGTAGTGGCCGACCAGCAGCGCGCCGAACCCGGCGCGCGAGCCCGCCGGCTCGGTGAAGCCGCCCACCACGAACTCCTGACCGCTCGAACACTTGAGCTTCAGCCAGTCGGTGGAACGCCCGTGCGCGTAGCGCGAGTCGGCCCGCTTGGCGATCAGGCCCTCCCACCCCTTGCCGCACGCCTCCTCGAGCAGCTCCTGCCCGCCGCGGTTGCGGTGTGCGGTGTAGCGCAGCGGCCCGTGGAAGTCGATCGCCTCCCGCAGCAGGGCCTTGCGGTCGCGCAGCGGCAGCCCGGTGGTGTCGCGCCCGTCGAGGCTGAGCAGGTCGAACAGGTAGTACGTGACGGCCACGCCGGTCGCGAGGGCCGCGACCGGATCGGACAGCCCCAGGCGCTGCTGCAACAGCTCGAAACTCGTCCGGCCGTGCTCCAGCGCGACGACCTCGCCGTCGACCGTGAACTCCAGACCGGACTGCTGTTCGAGCGCGGCCACCACCTCGGGGTACGTCCCGTTCAGGGCGCGCCCGGTGCGCGAGGTCAGCCGTACTCCGGCATCGGGGTCGAACGCGGCGAGCACGCGCACGCCGTCGAGCTTGCGTTCGAAGACCCACCGGTCGTCGAACACACGTCGGGACGTCAGGGTCGCGAGCATGGGCAACAGACGCGCTCCTCGAACACCGTGGGCGATACAGCGGCGGCGTGCGGCGCCGCGCGGCGTTGCCGCGCGGACGGCGCACCGCCTCAGGTGCGCGGCTACCCGCCCACGGTGATCACAACCGCGGCCCGGGCCCGTCCTCGGCGACGGCCTCGTCGAGCTCGTCCCGGTACTTGCGCGCCGCGCTCCGCTCGGCGGAACCGGCGTGGGTGGCGTCCAGGAACACCTGGTCCACGTGCGGCCACGACGCCGCGACCGACTCGCGCAGCCGCTGCGACATCGCCTCGACGTCGTCGCTGTCCAGGCCGTCGACGAGGTCGACGCGCGCCGCCAGCAGCGTCGAGTGCAACCCGAGGCGCATGGTGAGCAACTGCGTCACCACGTCGATCTCGGGCTGCTCCTCCAGACGCCGCAGCAACTCCCGCTGCAGACCGGGGTCGACGGCCTCGCCCAGGAGCTGGTCGCGCGCCGCCTTGCCGAGCCGGTACGCGGTGAACACCAGCAGCACGCCGATGCAGGCGGACGCCGCGGCCTCCCACACGGCGCTGCCCGTCGCCATGTGCAGCCCCAGCCCGGCGGCCGCCAACACGACGCCCAGCACGGCCGTACCGTCCTCCGCCAGCACGGTCCGCAGCGCCGGGTCGCCGAGCGTGCGGGCCTGCCGCCACACGGAGACCCCCGCGCGCCGGGCCTGGCCGCGCAGTTGCACCACGGCCCGCACCAGCGAAGCGCCTTCGGCGAGCAGGGCCACGCCCAGCACGGCGAGACCCGCGACGTATCCGGCGGTGTCCGGCTCGCCCGTCGTATGCAGCGCCTCGAACGCCTGGACGAACGAGAAGCAGCCGCCGACCACGAAGATCCCGACGGCCGCGAGCAGCGACCAGAAGTAGCGGTCCTTGCCGTACCCGAACGGGTGTTCGGCATCAGGTGTGCGGCGGCTGCGGGACAGCGAGGTGAGCAGGAAGCCCTCGTTGATCGAGTCGGCGACCGAGTGCGCGGCCTCCGACAACAGCGCGGGGGCGCCGGCCGCGATGCCGGCGACCGCCTTCGCGGCGGCGATCAGCATGTTGGCGGCCAGCGCCACCCACACGGTCAGGCGGGTCCCCGAGTCGTCGGAGGCGGAACCGCCGGCCGGGCGGCCTCGGGACCCGCCCTCGGCATGTACGGGCCGACGGGTCCCGGAGCCGTCCGGGGCGCCGTCGCGTGCGACGTCGCGCCGGCTCTCCCGGTCCTCTCGCGTCTCGGCCACGACGGGCCGCTACCCGGCTACCGGGGACGCATGCGGCTGCATGCGCCCGGGCCGCGTCACTCGGCGTGTCACGTGTTGAGCAGGCGGTTGAAGAACGAGCGGTACTGCTGCAAGGCGACCCGCAGGTCCTCCGTGTCGGCCTCCTCGCCCTTCGCCCACTGGTTCTCGAGATTCTCCTTGTGCGCGGCGAACGACTCCGCCAGCATCCGCATCACGTCGGCCACCAGGGTGTCGGCCGCGCGCACGGACTGCTCGGGCTGGTCGACGAACTCCGACTGGACCGCCCGCCACGCGGCACGGAACTCCTCCGTCTCGCGCGTCGGCAGCAGCGGCTCGCCTGCGTCGTGGCCTCGGTCCGCCGTCGACGGGGCCGGCATGCCGCGCGCCTGGCCCGCCCGGTCGCCGCCGACCGCGGCGGCCGCCTCGGTGCGTCCGTCCACCGCCTCGACGCCCGACCGCTCGCGCCCGGTGTCGTCGTCCTGCATCCTCGGCCTCCTCATGACGTCGTCCGTGCCTTCTCGCCGCCGTCGCCGCTGTTCGCGAGCAAGTCGTCGAACACCGCGCGGTATTCGACCAGCGCGCCGCGCAGGTCCTCGGTGCTGGCCTCGTCGGCGGCCGAACGCACCTGCACCGCATGCGCGTTGCGGTAGTGCTCCAACATGCGGCCGTGCTCCACCGACAGGACCGACATCTGCTCCTCGTAGCCCTCGGTGGGGTAACCGCGTTCGTTCATCAGACGGGTCAGCAGGCTGTCCGCCTCGTCGACGGCGTCGCCGGGCGTGTCGACGAAGTGCTCCTGCACCGCCCGCCATTCACGTACGTACTGCTCACGTGCGCCAGGCTCCAGCATTCTCAGCTCGTACGACTCGTGCCGCTTCTCCCGTGCGCGCAGCTCCCGTTCGGCCTCGATCCGGCCGCGGTCCTCGACCAGGCGGTCGTACTCGGGCCCGAAACGCTCCCGCAGCCGCCGGCTCTGCACGACCAACCACGCGGCGGCCGCCGCGACGAGCACCACGACCACCGCGCCGATGATGACGGCGATGAGCGCTCCTGTGGACATCACAACTCCCAGGTGTGGCAGGACCCCCCATGTGCACGGCGCTGCCCCGTCCCCGACGTCCGAAACGACACCCACCGCACGGCCCGTCCCCGCGAACCCGGGCATCGGCACGCCGAAACGGGGCAGCCGCCAGGTGACGGGAGCGCGGCGGACGGTGTCCTGAGGGAGTGGGCGGCCATGAGCGAGCTGTGGGTGGTCTGCGAATGGGAAGACGGCGACGGCCGCCGCCGCTGCGCGGTACGCAGCCGCGAGGTCGACGAGACGCCCCCGGGCACGTTGCCCGAGCCTGATGCGCGTGACGCGCCCGACGCGCCCGACGCGCCTGATGGTTTCGACGTGCCCGACGTGCCCGACGTGCCCGACGTGCCCGACGTGCCCGACGTGCCTGATGGGCGGGACGCGCCCGACGCGCCCGACGCGCCTGATGGGCCCGACGGACCTGACGCGTTCGACGTGCCCGACGCCGAGACCGTCGAGATCCTCGACCGCCTCGACGACGCCGTGCCGCCGGGATCGCTCTCCGAGTTGCTCACCACCAACGCGAACGCCTTCGCCATGGAACGCGCCTGCGGCCTCGCCGAACCCGGCCTCCGGATAGGCCTGGCCGACATCTCGGGCGGCCGCGTCCACGCCGAGGACGCCCTCCTGAGCTCGGCCGCCGACCAGGTCATCGAAGACGCGATCGCCGAGGTGGCCGAACGCTCCCGACGCGGCGGCTTCGCCCGCCTGCGCGTCTTCACCGTCACCGACGACGGAACCCTCGACCACCCGGGCGACGACTGACGACGAGCGACGGCAGCGCCCACGACGGCTTCCGCGCCGTGGGCGTCTTCGGCTTCAGCGCCGCGATGCTCCACTCCGCCCGCGAACGCCTCGCGGCTCACGAGCACCCGGCGCGCTCGGCCATGGCCCATAGCCGCCGACTTCCGCTGCCGACGGGCTGCGGGCCCGACCAGGCCCGCAGACCCGACCGCGGGCCGCTGCGCCTCCGCGTCGTCGCCCGTCCAGCCGGTCCAATGCCCGCGCGGGCGACGTCTGGGCGGTGTGCCAGGGTGGCCGCCGGATCAGGGGAGGTCATGGGTGGGTGTTGGTCTTGCGCTGGAGGACAGGCTCCGGGACCGCAGTACAGACGTGTTCGAACAGGCCGTTCGTGACGCCGTCCTGGAGGGCCCGAGCGGTGAGGCGGCACTGGCGGCGGTCTTCGGTGACCTCCGGAAGGACCGGCGGCTCGACGTCGTGGTCGCGCTCGGCGACGCCCAAGGCACCGCGGGGCCCGGGGTGTTGCGGGCGGTGCTCGCGTCCGCGGATGCGTCCCGCGACATGCGCTGCGCAGCTGTGTCGGCCTTGGCGAAGCGCTGCGGCGTGCACGCGTCCGCGGACCTCGCCACCGCGTTGGCGAGCCGCGATCCGGCGGTGAAGCAGTGCGCGATGCTGGGCCTGGCCTACGCCGGAGACGACCGTGCGGTCGATGCCGCCTTCGCCCGGTTCCGGCAGCTGACCCGGGGTTCGCAGACCAGGTACGGCTTCGAGGCACCGCACCTGTCGGTGCAGTCGCCAACCGTGGTCGCGGTGTTCTACCTGGCCCGTCACCTGGACGGCACGGGCGGCGTCCGCACCGTCCGGCTCGTCACCGCGCTGCGTGACCACTGGGACCGGCTGCCGGGCCGCGACCGCTCGTGGTTGGCCGAGACCTGGCCCGACGCCGACCCCCTCGGTCCCGAGCCGTCCCTCGTTCCCCCGCCGGACGAAGACCGCCTGGACCACTGGATAGCCCGCGACCCGCTCTTCGGCCCGGCGCACTGAGCGCGCGACGTCCCTGAACCTCAACGGTCAGGACACCGCGCTCACCGTGGGGCGTTCCGCTGTCGCGCCCTGGTTCGCTTCGGCGAGGGCGTCGCGGGGCTTGGCGTCGACCTTTTGGAGGAGGGGGAGGACCAGCACTGCGGCGACGACCAGGACGGCGGCGGCGATGTGTAGGGCTAGGGCGTAGCCGTCGGTCTGGGCGGTCTGGGGGAGGGTGCCGTCTTCGACGTGGTGGCGGACGTACCGCAGGGCGAAGGGCACCAACGTGGCCAGCCCGAGTGACGCGCCGACCTGCTGCATGGCGGTCTGGACGCCCGAGGCGAGACCCGCGTCCTGGCCGGTGACCTGGTGGAGGGCGCCGTTGGTGAGGGCCGGGTAGGCGATGGCGTTGAAGAACCCGTACACGAGCAGGCCCGGCATGATGCCGCCCACGAACGACGCGTCGGTGGCCAGGCCGTCCGCCGCGACGACGAGCCCGACCGCGCTGCCGAGGAACGCGACGACGAGGGTCGCCTTCACGCCGGCGATGCGCGGCATCAGCGCCGTGGACACGCCCATGCCGAGCCCGATCGCGATGGTGAACGGCACGTACGACAGGCCGGTCTCCAGCGGCGAGTAGTCCAGCACCTCCTGCAGGTAGAGCGTCAGCAGGAACGCGTACGTGTAGAACGCCGCCAGCGACAGCATGCTCACGCCGTTGGACGTCAGGCGCGTGCGGTTGGTGAAGAACCGCAGCGGGAGCATCGGGTCCGGGACGCGGGTCTCCCACCACGCCGTGAACGCCAGCAGCACCAGCCCGCCCGCGAGCGGCGCCAAAACCCTCGCCGAACCCCACGGCTCGTCGGCGGCCTCCAGCAGGCCGTAGACGACCGACACCAGACCGCCGGTCGCGGCGATCGCCCCGACCACGTCGACCCGCTGCCCGGCGCGCGCCATCCTGCTCTCCGGGAGCACCCGCGGGACCATGAGCAGCGCGAACACCGCGACCGGCAGGTTGACGAAGAAGATCCACCGCCAGCTCACCAGGTCGGTCAGCGACCCGCCGACGACCGAGCCGACCGCGCCGCCGAGCGCGGCAACGCCGCCCCACAGTCCGAGCGCCCTCGTACGCTCTGCCGGGTCCGTGAACAGGACGGGGATCAGCCCGAGCGCCGCCGGGCCCGCCAGCGCCTCGCCGAAGCCCTGGACGAAGCGTCCCGCGACCAGCATCCCGGAGTTCGCCGCCGCCCCGCACACGGCCGAGGACACGCCGAAGACCAGCACGCCGGCGACGAAGCCCCTGCGGCGGCCGTACATGTCGGCGAGTCGGCCGCCCAGGAGCAGGAACCCGCCGGCGGTGAGCACATATGCGTTGACGACCCAGGCGAGGCCGCCGACGGAGAAGTCGAGGTCGTCCTGGATGTGGGGGAGGGCGATGTTCACGACGGTGACATCCATCATCAGCATGAACTGCACTGCGGCCAGGACGGCCAGCGCCGTCCAGCGCCGGGGGTCGGCCGTGGTGTCCGTCCGTGCGGATGTGTCCTGTGCTGCGCTGCGCATGTGCGACCCGTTCCTTCGTCCTGCCTCGCATGGTCTGGGGGCGACGCGGCCCCGCCGCCCGAGACGAGGTGGACCCCGCCGGGTGTGACATCGCCGCGCCGCGGATCTCCCGACCTTCCCCCGTGTCACAGATCGCGGGGCTGTCTCGTCTCGGGTCGCAGAGAGCGGAGATCACGCGGAACACGCACCGAGCAGGAGACGGAGATGGCCATGCGAGTGTTCGTGGCAGGCGGGACCGGGGTGTTGGGGCGGCGGCTCGTGCCGCAGCTCGTCGCCCGCGGGCACCAGGTGACGGCGACGACGACCTCCGCCGCCAAACTGGGGCAGCTGCAGCGGATGGGCGCGGAAGGCGTCGTCATGGACGGCCTGGACGCGGCGTCCGTGCGCGACGCGGTCGAGCAGGCCCGGCCGGACACGATCGTCCACCAGATGACGTCGATCGCCGGCAAGCCCGACATCAAGCACATGGACCGGTGGTTCGCCGCCACCAACCGGCTGCGCACCGAGGGCACCGACCACCTGCTGGCCGCCGCCGCGGCGACCGGCGTACGGCACTTCGTGGCGCAGGGCTACGCGGGCTGGAACGGCCTGCGCGAAGGCGGCTGGGTCAAGACCGAGGAGGACCCGCTCGACCCGATGACGGGCACCACCGCCGCGCCCGGGATGGCGGCCATCGCCCACGTCGAGCGGACCGTCCTCGAAGCCGGCGGCGCGGTACTGCGCTACGGCGCCTTCTACGGGCCGGACGCCAGCGACGACCAGGTCCAGATGGTCCGCAAGCGGCAGTTCCCGCTGGTCGGCAGCGGCGCCGGATACAGCTCGTGGATCCACCTCGACGACGCGGCGGCCGCGACCGTCCTCGCCGTCGAGCAGAAGGCCACCGGGGTGTTCAACATCGTCGACGACGAGCCCGCCCCCGCCGCCGAGTGGCTCCCGTATCTGGCCGAATGCGCGGGCGCCAAGCGCCCGATGCGGGTTCCGGTGTGGCTTGCCCGGCTGCTCGCCGGCCAGGTCGCGGTGGTCATGATGACCGAGGGACGCGGCTTCTCCAACACCAAGGCCAAACGCGAACTCGGCTGGGAGCCGCGCTACTCAACGTGGCGTCAGGGATTCAAGGAGGGCGTCGCGTGACGCCGGCCGAGGAGTTCGAGGAGCTGCGGCCCCTGCTGTTCTCGATCGCGTACCGGATCCTCGGCAGCGTGAGCGAGGCCGAGGACGCGGTGCAGGAGACCTGGCTGCGGTACGAGGCGGTGGTGGACCGGCCGGCGTCGGCCAAGGCGTATCTGTCCGCGGTCGTCACCCGCCTCTCCATCGACGTGCTGCGCTCGGCACGGGCGCGGCGCGAGGAGTACGTCGGGGCGTGGTTCCCCGAACCGTTGCTGAGCGACCCGTACGACGACCCGGAACGCTCCGCCGAACTGGCCGACTCCGTCTCGATGGCCGCCCTGCTGCTGCTCGAACGGCTCAGCCCGCTCGAGCGCGCGGTGTTCGTGCTGCGGGAGGTCTTCGGGTTCACCTTCGGGGACATCGCCACCGCGGTGGGGCGCTCGGAGGTCGCGTGCCGTCAACTGGCCGTACGCGCCCGCCGCCACATGGACGCCGGGCGGCCCCGGTTCGAGGCCGACCGGCACGAACACGAGGAACTCGCCGAGCGGTTCTTCGACGCCTTCCGCGAAGGCGACGTCGACGCGTTGCGCGAACTGCTGGCCGCCGACGTGCAGATGGTCGGCGACGGCGGCGGCAAGGCCCCGCTCTGGTCCAAGGGCGGCGCGTTCGGCTTCGACAAGGTCGCGGCGATGCTCATCGCCTTCGCCCCGCCGTTCCTGTTCATCGGCGGCACCGTCGAAGCGCGCGAGATCAACGGCCAGCCCGGCGCGATCTTCCGCGACCGCGACGGCAAGGTTTTCAGCGCCTGGGTGCTCGACATCCTCGAGGGGCGGATCCAGGCGATCCGGACCGTCCTCAACCCCGACAAGCTCGGCCACGTGGGGCCGGTGGCCGACGCCTGGGCGGCCGTACGCGCGGCCCGGAACACGCACGGTTTCCCGGTCGACGCGGACCCCACGCAGCCGTGACCGCACCGGGGTTCCCGCCACCTGATCTGAGAGGCACTATGACCAAGATCGGCGTCATCATCGGCAGCACCCGCCCCGGGCGCGCGGGCGACCAGGTCGCCCGCTGGGTCCGCGGGCGCGCCGCCGAACACGCGGGCGACGCGGCCGAGTTCGAGCTCATCGACCTGCTGGACCACGCGCTCCCACTGCTGGACGAGCCCGTCCCGCCGGCCAGAACCCCGGGCGAGAACCCGCACACCGTCCGCTGGGCCGAACGGATCGGCGCCTGCGACGCGTTCATCATCGTCACCCCCGAGTACAACACCGCTCCGCCCGCGTCCCTCACCAACGCCATCGACTACCTGCACCGGGAGTGGGGCGGCAAGCCGGTCGCGTACGTCGGCTACGGCCGCTACGGCGCGCTCATGGCCGTCCAGAAGCTCCGCGCCCAGGCGGGGGCGCTGCGCATGGCCGACATCGGGCCGCAGCTGGTCCTGTCGCTCATCGACGACTTCGTGGACCTGACCGACTTCCAGCCGCAGGCGACACGCACCGCCGAGCTGCACCGGCTCCTGGACGAACTCCTGGCCTGGTCCCGGGCGCTCGGCACCCTGCGGGCGGTGCCGCAGGCCGCCGCCTGAGGCCACTCGTACGCCGGTGGCGGCGACCTCGGCCGGCACCGAGGCGCCGACCACCGGTCCCGCCGGTCAGGTCGGTCGACCACCGGCCGTGCGGGTCAGGTCAGCCGTCCGCCGCGGGCGACCAGCAGGAAGACCGTGAGCCCCGCCACCGCGACGGCCGCGAGGAACGGCGTGTTCGAACGCTCGTCGGCCGGCCAGGCCGCCCCTGCCGCGGCGACCGGGGCCGCGGCGGCCAACGTCGCCCAGCCCAGCGGTCCCGCGCCGCCCGACGGCCCGCACGCCACCACGGCGACAGCCGTGAGCAGCACCGGCGGGGCCAGCCGGCGAACCCACCGCGGACCGAGGCGCTGCGGCAGGCCGCGTACGCCGCCCGCCCGGTCGTCGGCGATGTCCGGCAGCACGTTGAGCAGATGCGCCCCCACACCGAGCAGCGCCGCGCCGGTGACCGCCCACCACGCCGGCCACGGATGCCCGGGCAGGCCGAGCGTGACGAACGCGGGCAGCGAGCCCAAGCCGACGGCGTAGGGCAGCGGCGACAACGGCGTGCGCTTGAGGGCGACGTCGTACGCCCACCCGCCCGCAAGCACGCCGACCAGGTGCGCCGCACCCGCGGGCCACCCGCTGAGCAGCGACAACGGCACGCACGCCGCGAGCGACAGACCCGACGCGACGCCGATCGCCCGCGGCGAGAGCTCACCGGACGCTGCGGGTTTGTCGGTCCGCCCGGCCGCCGCGTCCCGCCGCGCGTCGAGCGCGTCGTTGCACCACCCGATGGACGCCTGCCCCGCCAACACCGCCGCACCGACCGCCGCCGACCCGGCCACCCCCCGCCCCGCGGCCGCCGCGACCGCCGTGACGAACGCCGTGACCGCCACGGTCGGGAGCGGATGACACGCACGCGCGAGCGCCGACAGACACCGCACCGTGCGGGCGGCACGCCGCGGGCCCGGTTCGACGGGGACTGACAGGCGTCGGACGGCGAGGGACGGGTAGTCGCTCATGACCGCAAAGCTAGAGCAACCGCCACCAAACCGGCGGTAGGCAACGGGAAGGACTCCTCGGATGCCGCATCCCCGCCAGAAACACCCGACCAGGCGGGCCGCTCCCGCCGCCGAGACCGCCGAGACCGCCGCGGCCGGCGCCGTCATCGCCGCGGTGGACGTCGCCCTGCCGCCGCACCGCTACCCGCAGGAGGCGATCACCGAGATGGTCGGCGACGTCTGCCTCCCCGCCGGCGCCGACCGGGGTCTGCTTCAACGGGTGCACGCGTCCGCCGGGGTGCGGACGCGGCACCTTGCGCTGCCGATCGAACAGTACGCGGGGCTCGGGGACTTCGGCCGCGCCAATGACGCCTGGATCGCCACGGCGCTCGACCTCGGCGAGGAGGCGGTCGGCGGCGCGCTCAAACAGGCCGGGCTCGAACCGGGCGACGTCGACCTGATCGCCTGCGCGTCCGTCACCGGCCTCGCGGTGCCGTCGCTGGACGCCCGGCTCGCGGGACGGCTCGGCATGCGGCCCGACGTCAAGCGCTTACCCCTGTTCGGCCTCGGCTGTGTCGCGGGCGCCGCCGGGATCGCACGCCTGCACGACTACCTGCGCGGGCACCCCGGCGACGTCGCCGTGCTGCTCTGCGCCGAACTGTGCTCGTTGACCGTGCAACGCGGCGACGACTCGCCCGCCAACCTCGTCGCGGGCGCGCTGTTCGGCGACGGCGCCGCCGCTGTCGTCGCCGTCGGGAACGCGCATCCGCTGGCGGCCCGCGCCGAAGGGCCCCGCGTGCTCGCCACGCGCAGTGAGCTGTACCCCGAGACCGAGCACGTCATGGGCTGGGAGATCGGCTCCTCCGGCTTCAAGGTCGTGCTCAGCGCCGACGTGCCGGCCTTCGTCCGCGCGGACCTACGGCGCGGCGTCGAGGAGTTCCTCGCCGACCACGGCCTCGGCATCGGCGACATCACCACCTGGGTGTCCCACCCCGGCGGCCCCAAGGTCCTCGACGCGGTCGCCGAGAGCCTCGGCCTGGGTGCCGACGCCCTTGCGGTGACCTGGAGTTCGCTGGCCTCCGTCGGGAACATGTCGTCGGCGTCGGTGCTGCACGTCCTCCAGCAGACCCGCGAGGCACACCGGCCGCCGCCGGGCTCGTGGGGACTGCTGCTCGCCCTCGGCCCGGGGTTCTGCTCCGAGCTGGTCCTGCTGCGCTGGTGAAGGAGCCCGCCATGGACTGGTACACGCTGCTGGTCGCCGCCGTCGCGGCCGAACGCCTCGCGGAACTCGTCGTCGGCAAGCGCAATTCCGCGTGGACGCTCGCCCGCGGCGGTGTCGAGTACGGGCGCGGCCACTATCCCTGGATGGTCGCCCTGCACACCGGGCTCCTGCTCGGCTGCCTCGTCGAACCCGCGGTCGCGGACCGGCCGTTCCTGCCCTGGCTGGGCTGGCCGATGCTCGCGCTCGTCGTCCTGGCGCAGGGGCTGCGGTGGTGGTGCATCCTGGCGCTCGGCCCGTACTGGAACACCCGGGTCATCGTGGTGCCCGGCGCGCGGCTGGTCCGGCGCGGCCCGTACCGGTTCGCGCTGCGCCACCCGAACTACGTCGCGGTCGCCGTCGAGGGCTTCGCACTACCGCTGGTGCACAGCGCGTGGGTCACCGCACTGCTGCTCACGGTCGGCAACACGCTGCTGATGCGCGTGCGGATCCCGTGCGAGGACGCGGCGTTGCGGGCGGCGGTGGCGTGACCGGCTTCGACGTGGACGTGGTGGTCGCGGGCGGAGGACCCGCGGGGCTCGCGACCGCCCTGCACGCCGCGCGCGCCGGATTCACGGTCGCCGTCGCCGAACCGCGCGGCGCCCCGGTCGACAAGGCCTGCGGCGAGGGCCTGATGCCCGGCGGGGTGAGCGCGCTCAGGGCGCTCGGCGTCGAGCCGCCGGGCCACCCCTTCGCCGGCATCCGCTACCAGCGAGGCGACCGGTGCGCCGACGCGCTGTTCCGGAACGGCACCGGGCTGGGGGTACGGCGCACCGACCTCAGCGACGCGCTGCACAAGGCGGTCGCGGACGCGGGCGTGCCCGTACTGCCGGTCAAGGTGACCGCCGCCGCGCAGGACCGCACCGGCGTGACCGCGTACGGGCCCGACCTGCGCGCCCGATGGCTCGTCGCCGCCGACGGCCTGCACTCCCCGCTGCGCCGTGCGCTCGGCCTGGACCGGCCGAGCCCCGGACCGGCACGGTACGGCCTGCGCCGCCACTTCGCCGCCGCGCCCGCGAGCCGCTTCGTCGAAGTCCACTGGGGCGCACGGTCGGAGGTCTACATCACCCCGCTGTCGCCCGAGCTCGTCGGCGTCGCGGTACTCACCTGCGTCCGCGCGCCGTTCGAGGAGCAGCTTGCCGAATTCCCCCACCTCGCACGCCGCTTCGCCGACACCCGCGCGGTGACAGCCGTACGCGGAGCCGGCCCGCTGCGCCGTACTGCGGCCCGCAGGGTGTGCGGACGCGTGCTGCTCGCCGGCGACGCCGCGGGCTACGTCGACGCCCTCACCGGCGAAGGCGTCGCCCTGGCCCTCACCGGCGCCGAGGCCCTGGTCGCATGCCTCGCCCGCGGCCGCCCGGACGCCTACGAGGCCGCCTGGCGCCGCGTGACCCGCCACTACCGCCTCCTGACCGCCGCCCTCCTCGCAGCCCGCCGCCACCCGCCCCTGGCCCGCACCATCGTCCCGGCAGCGGCACGCCTGCCCTTCGTCTTCGACGCCGCCGTCGACGCGATGGCGCACTGCCCCGCACCCGAGCGCGGCGGCCGCCGGTAAATCGGGCGACAGCGCGGCCCGTTTTGTGGATCATGACGGCCGACCATGGCCAACGCCGATCCGCCGGGGGAACGCGATGACGGCACAACCACTCGCCTCGCTCGACAGCGTGGCGTGGGACCGGCTGGAGACGGCGTACCCGGGCGACCGCGCCGGGGAGATCCCGCGGGCCCTTCGGCGGATCGCCGAGGCCGGGGCGGAGGCGACCGAAGCCGACTGCGAGCCGCTGTGGGTCCTGGTCGCGCGGGACGGCCGGATGTGCGCGGCGGCCGTGGCCGCTCTCCCGTTCGTCACGGCACTCGCCGCCGACCCGGGCGTCGGCGCGCGGTTCGAGCTCGTGCAGCTGTTGGCGTACATGCAGGGCGAGGGGGCCGCCGACGAGGACTGGGCCGCGGCACGTGCGCTGCTCGCGGACCCCGATCCCGCCGTGCGGCGTGCGGCGATCCAGCTCGCGGACGGCGTGGGCCGGCTCATCGAGCAGTGGCGGATCGAGACGGACCCGACGGTCCGCGTGCCGTTGCTCATGGCGCTCGGTTCGGAGGCGGCCGCGAGCACGGAGCCCGGGCCCGTCGCCGAGGCCCGCGCCGTTCTGGCCCAGGTGCTGGAGGGCGACGACCCTGTGCTCGAGGTCGCGGCGGTCTACGCGTCCGCGAGCCTGGACCGGGAGGTGCCTCGCCGTCGGCTGGGCCGAGTCGTGGAAGTGTTCAGCGACGCCCGGCAGCGGCCGCGGTTCCCGGAGATGTGGTGGTCGACCGCGGACGAGGAGATCGGCTTCGAGCGCGAGGACGTCGTCCGCTGGGGGGCCGAGCTGTTCAGGCACCACGACCCCGACGTCGAGCTCGACTTCTGCACGCGGTTGGCGGACGCGGCCTACGCGGGCGGGGACTCCGTGCTCAGCCGGCTCGCCCTGGAGCTGGCCTGGGACCTGCTGACGCGGCGGCGGTCCGTGGCCGCCGCGCTGCCGCAGCCGGCGGGCCGGCTGCTGACCGATCGGGACGCGGAGCTGCGGCTGCGCGCGGCGCACCTGCTCGCGATGCTGGGTCGGGCGTCCGCGCCGTACGCCGACCGGCTCGCGGCGCTGCTCGACGACACCGCCGGCGCAGGGGGCCTGGACGGCCGCGTGTGCGACTTCGCGCGCTGGGCCCTGGCCCGGATCGGCGACCCGCGCGCCCTTCCCGGCCTGGTCGAGCAGTTGTGCGCGCAGTGCGACGAAGAAGGGCGCGGCTACGTCGTCTACGAGCCGCACCGCCCGGAACCCGAGGACGTCCTGGTGCCGTTGCGGGCGCACGCCGACGTGCTGCTTCCGGCGATCCGCGACGCGTTGCGGCGGGCCGGCTCGGCCGTCGACGATCCGACCCCCGCACTGGTCAACGGGCCCGCGCGCCCGTTCCTCCGGGTCCTGGCGGCCTGGGGTGAGGACGCGCTGCCGGCGCTGCCCGAGGTCGTCCCGTTCCTCCGCCACACGTTCACCGGGCTCGACGCGGCCTTGGCACTAGGGGCCATGGGCCCGGGGGCGGCCGCGGCCGCAGAGGCCGTGCGCGCATGCTCGGCGCTGGACTACCCCGGCAACCACATGACCGTCGCCTACATCGCCGCGCGCATCGCCGGAGACGACACGGCGGAGCTGGCGTTCGTCGGAGACAAGCTGCTGGCGGACGACGAGTGGTCGCCCGGGGCGGCGTGCCGCCTCGCCCGCTTCGGCGCCACCGCCGCGCCGTACGCCGACGCGGTCCGGCGGATCATGGACAGCACCGACCCGTGGTCGACGATAGGCGCGGCGGCCACGCTGTGGTCGATCACGGGCCGGCCCGAACCCTCGGCGTCGGTGTTGGAGGAGTACGTGCTGCCCGTCGCCGACGGCGGCGACCTCTTCGGGCTGTTCCGTGAGGCTTTGCGCGCGCTGATCCCGATCGGCCGCATCAGCCCGACGGCGCGTGCCGCGCTGCGGGCGATCCGCGACGCCGACCGCCGGCTCTCGCACGAGCGGGACCATACGGCGGTCCTCCGCGACGAGGAGTTGTGCGCGCTGATCGACGCCGCCCTCGCCGGCGGCGGTCCGGAGGTCCCGCGCTGATCCGCCGCCGCGGCACGGCTGTTACGCCGCCCGGGTGGGGATGCCGCCCCGTTCGGCGCAAGCAGGGGTGCGTCGGGTTCCGCGCCGCGCCAAGACTGGAGGTTCAGCCGTTCCCCACCGAAAGGGACCTCGTCATGGCCATTGCCGCCGTCTTCCAGATTCCGGGCATGACCCAGGAGCAGTACGACAAGAGCGCCGACGCGGTGACCGGCGGGCGCGGGGCCGTCAAGAACCCCTCGGACTGGCCCGTGCCCGGCCTGATCTCGCACACCGCCGGACCCACCCCCGACGGGTGGTTCGTGGTGGACGTGTGGGAGTCGGAGGAGGCGTTCCGGCGGTTCGGCGAGATCATCGTCCCGATCCTCAACAACCTCGGCGTGCCGAACGCCGAGCCGAAGGTGTACCCGGTGCACGCGATGGTGAAGGGCTGACGCCACCGAAGGCACTGCGTCAGACGGGCTCGATCCGGCGGTTCAGGAGGCAGAACACGTTGCCTTCCGGGTCGGCCAGGACGTGCCAGCTCTCGGTGCCGGTCTGCCCGACGTCGGCGGGCCGGGCACCGAGGGCGAGCAGCCGCTCAAGCTCCGCGTCCTGGTCGCGGTCGGTGGGGTTGACGTCGAGGTGCAGGGGGAGCTTCCAGGGCCGCGGGTCGTTGCTCGGGCTGAGGATGAGCGTCGGCAGCGGGCCGCCGAAGCCGACGCCGGGCGGCCCGATCTCGATGCTGCCGTCGTCGTCCCGGTCGAGCTCGACGTAGCCGAGGACCTCGCACCAGAACGCGGAGAGCTTCTCGGGGTCGGTGCAGTCGAGGACGAACTCACTGATGCGGCATGCCATGTCCGTCAGTCTAGGCAGCAGGCCGCGCGGTAGGTCACTTCACGCGGCCGTGAGGGGTTTACCTCATTTACCTCCGCAAGCCCATACCGCGCCGTGCCCATGATTGATCGATTACCGGCCTTCCCGGAAGGATTCAGCGCGCACCGTGCCAAGAGCGCGGTCACGTAAGCCACTTGCATCATCCACGGGGGAGGAACACGCGCATGCGCATCATGCGGACGCGTAAGTCGGTTGCGGGCATGGCGGGACTGGTGGTGGCCGGGGCCCTGGTCATGACCGGCTGCAACGGCGACAAGAAGGACGACAAGGCGGACAAGTCCGGAGCGTCGTCGGCGCCGGCCGCCGCGAGCCCCGGCGCGGCCTCCTCGTCGGCGGGTTCGACCCCGTCCGCGACCGGTGCGCCGGCCGGCAGCTCCGCGCCGGGCGGCGACGCGTCGGGATCGTCCGGGGCGGGCGGCACGGCCAAGGGCGGCCAGGTGTTCAAGATCGGCGAGGCGGCGACGATCGACTTCCGCAGCGGGTCGACGACGGGCACCGTCGCGATGACGGTGACGTCGATCGACATGGGCGCGTCCGCCGACCTCGACGCCCTCAAGCTCACCGGCGACAGCGCCAAGGGCAAGGTGCCGTACTACGTGAAGTACACGCTGACCAACACCGGCACGACCGACCTGTCGTACACCTCGGCGGGCATGATGCACGGCCTGATGGCGGACGGCCGGATGGCCCAGCCGCTGATCGTGATGGGCGGCAACTTCCCCAAGTGCCCCAACCCCAGCGCGCCGAAGGGCTTCACCAAGGGCCAGTCGTACCAGACCTGCGTCGTCGCGCTGGTCCCGGAGGGCATGAAGGTCGCCGGTGCCGAGTGGTCGGGCGAGCCGTACAGCGGCGGCCCGGGCAAGGGTGTCGACTGGGGCGTCGCCGCCCGCTGAGCGGGCTCCCCGTCCCCCGCACGGCGGTGACCAGAGCACCGCCGTGCGGGTGTACGTGCCGGGCCCGCGCCCTACACGGGGCGCGGGCTCAGCCGAAGTCGGGGACGGGATGCCCCGGCGCGAGCGCGGCGGCGATGCGCTGGGCGATCGTGTGGGCGGTGTGCCCGCCCGGCGCGTCGGGGCCCGGGGTGGTCGAGACGGCGATCGCCAGGCGGGCGCAGGGCAGGTAGTCCTGCGAGGCCGAGTAGCCGAAGAACAGCGGGTGCTGGGAGATCCAGTCGCCCAGGACCAGCACACCCAGGCCGTAGTGCGTGGCCTCGGTCTGCGCGATGCAGAGCGCCGCCGGGCACGTGCGGGTCTCGTGGCCGAGGCCGACCGTCCCCGGGTTCAGCAGCTCGCGGTACGAGGCGGGGGACAGCAGTTCGCCCGAGCCGACGGCCGACGCCGACCGGGCCAGGTCGCAGATGTCGGTGGTCTCCACCGCTCCGGGCGCCGTGGTCCACGACGGGTTCCAGAACGTCGTCTCCTCGTACGTCCCGCGGTCCGCCGTGAACGAGTGCAGGACGGGCGTCGGGATGTCGGGCGTGAAGCTGTTGGCGGTCTCGCGCAGTTCGAGCGGGTCCAGGATCTCCCGCTCCAGCAGGACGTCCAGGCGGGTGCCGGTGATCCTCTCGAGCGCGGCGCCGAGCAGCACGAAGTTGGCGTGCGAGTAGCTCCAGTTGGTGCCCGGCTCGTACAGCAGGTCCTTGTCCGTCGAGATGCCGACCAGCTCGTCCGCCGTCCACTGCCGGAACGGGTTCGCGCCGACGGCCGACTGGAAGTCCGGGTCCTTCACGTAGTCGACCAGCCCGGTCGTGGACGCCGCGAGCTGGCGCAGCGTCATCGCGTGCGCCTTGGGCGGCAGGTCGGGCAGCCAGCGCACGACGGGGTCGTCGAGGTCGACCACGCCCTGGTCGACCAGCCGCAGGAGCAGCACCCCCATGTAGCTGATCGCGATGTTGCCGTTGCGGAAGTGCATGTCCGGCGCGGCCGGGACACCGGTCATCGACTCGCCGAGCGCGGTGGTGACGAGCTCGCGGCCGTCGACGGTGACGCGCAGGATCACGGACTTGAGGTCCAGCTCCGCCTTCGCCTGCTCGGCGATGCGGACGGCCTCGCGGGCCGGGCCGCCGGCGGGCACCTCGGACGCGGCGCAGTGCCGGTGCCGGCCGGCGTCGCCCGGGGCACCGGCGGCGGTGCCGGCCGGGGCGCCGACGGCGAGGGACGCGATGAGCGCTGTGGCCGCGGCGAGGCGCGGCAGCGACGAAGCGCGGGCGGTTCTCATGCGCGCAGTATCGGCCGGGGCCGCCCGGTCCCCGGGGAGCGTCCGGCCGTCAGGAGCCGGTTCCCCCCAATTGGTCCAGCCCGCGCGCCGCGTCCGTCGCCGGGGCGTCCAGGAGCGACGACTCGACCCCGCCGACGCCCCAGCCGTAGGCGAGTTTGTGGACCTCCAGCACGAAGAACGAGTCCGTGGACACCACGCCGTCGATCAGGTGCATGCGGCGGTTCATGAGGTCGGTGAAGTGGTCGGTGTCGCGGCAGATGACCTCCACCATGACGTCGTAGTGCCCGGCCGTCATGACGACATAGGACGTCTCGGGCAGTTCGCGCAGCGCCCGGCACACGTCGTGCGCCGTGCCGGGACGCACACGCATGCCGATCATCGCGAGCCGGTCGAACCCGATGGTCAGCGGGTTCGCGATCCCGACGATCTGCAGGACCCCGTTGTCCTCCATCCGCTGCACCCGGTACCGCACGGACGAGGCGGGAATCCCGAGGTCCTCGGAGATCTGGCTGTACGCGCGCCGGCCGTCCGCCTGGAGGATGGCGATGATCCGCCGGTCGATGTCGTCCAGTCCGCTGTTCATGCGGCCGCTCCGTGCTTCCTTGGGTGCCTGCGCAGAATCCACGCGAGTCATGATCCCGTGCCCGGGCGCCGGTGCGGTACCTGTACCGCACCGGCGCGGCCGGTCAGGAGTCGAAGCCCAGGCCCAGGCGGTCCAGGGAGCGCAGCCACAGGTTGCGCTTGCCGTGGGCGTCCTCGCGCGCCATCGACCAGCGGGTCGCCTGGATTCCGAGGTAGCGCACGGGTTCCGGCGGGAAGGGCACCGGCTTGCGGCGGATCATGTCGAGTTCGGTGCGTTCGGTGCTGCGGCCCTCGAGCAGGTCGAGCATCACCTCGGCGCCGAACCGGGTCGCGCCGACGCCGAGGCCGGTGAAGCCCAGCGCGTAGCCGACGCGGCCCGCGGACGCGGTGCCGGCGAACATGCAGAACCGGGTCGTCGAGTCGATGACGCCGCCCCAGGCGTGCGAGAACGGGACGTCCGCCAGCGCGGGGAAGGTCTCGGCGAACTGCGCGGCCAGCGTGTCGAAGGTGGCCGGGCGCTGGGTGAGCGCCTCGTCGACGCGGCCGCCGAACGGGTAGATCGCGTCGTAGCCGCCCCACAGGATGCGCTGGTCGGCGGTCTTGCGCAGGTAGTGGAACTGGTTGCCCGCGTCGGTGATGCCGTGCGGCCCGGTCCAGCCGATCGCGGCGAGCTGATCGTCCGTCAGCGGCGCGGTGGTCAGCGCGTAGTCGTAGACCGGGACCATGCTGAGCCCGAGGCGCTTGAGCAGCGGCGGGTAGATGTTGGTCGCCAGCGCCACCCGGCGGGCGGCGACCTGGGCGTACGGCGTGGTCAGCCGCACCCGGTCGGCGTGCTTCGCGTCCAGCGCGGTGACCTCGGTGCGCTCGGCGATCCGGACGCCGGCGGACAGGCACGCCGCGCGCAGCCCCCACACCAGCCGCGCGGGGTCGAGCAGCGCGTAGTCCGGCAGCCAGAGCCCGGACGTCCAGACGGGGGAGTCGACGTACTCGCGCAGTTCGTCGCGGTCCAGGAGCACGGCCTTCTCACCGTGCCGCTCGTTGAGCCTTTGGGCGCCGCGCAGTTCCTCGGCCTGCCAGGCGGTGGCGGCGACTGAGACCTTGCCGGTGCGCGCGAAGCCGCAGTCGATGCCGTAGGTGTCCAGGTCGCGTTCGAACGCGTCGAGGTTGGCGTGCCCGAGCCGCTGGAGCGTGGCGATCTCGTCGGGCCAGCGGGACGCGCCGTTGCCGAGGCCGTGGGTGAGGCTCGGCGAGCAGAACCCGCCGTTGCGCCCGCTGGCGGCGTGGCCGCAGGTGCCGGCCTCGAGCACGAGCACGTCGCGGCCGGGGTCGCGCTGCTTGGCGAGCAGCGCGGTCCACAGGCCGGTGTAGCCGCCGCCGACGACGACCAGGTCGGCGGTGGTGTCCTCGGTCAGGCGGGGGAGCGGTTCGGGGTGTTCGGGGCGGTCGAGCCAGTACGGCGCGGCGGCGGTGCCGGCGAGCGCGGCCCGGTGGGAGGTCATGCGGATGGTCCTCGGAGTGCTGGGTGCGGGCGGGCGGGGTGGCAGCCCCGCCCGCCCGGGATCGACGGGGTCAGAGGCTGAAGACGCCGGTCCGGACGTCCGACATCGCCTGGAGCGTGAGCTTGCTGCCCATCCGGCCCCAGCCGGTGCGGCGGCCGCCCGCCCCGCCGAACGGCATGTTGGCGTCCCAGAAGCACGTCGAGTCGTTGACGATGACCTGGCCCACCGCCATCTCCTCGACGAAGCGGAACGCCTTGCCCATGTCCTTGGTGAACACCGCGCCCTGGAGGCCGAGTTCGTCGTCGTTGGCGATGCGCAGCAGGTCGTCGTCGTCCACGCCGGTGATGATCGGCACGACCGGGCCGAACGACTCCTCGCGCGACACGAGGCTGTCGACGGGGACCTGGTCGATCACCGTGAACTCGTAGTACAGGTCGGTCGGCATGCCCGGGCGCCGGCCGCCGCCGAGGAGGACCTTCGCGCCGCGCGCGCGGGCGTCGGCGACATGGCGGTCCATCTTCGCCGCCACGCCCTCGTTGTTGAGCGGGCCCATCGTGGTGGCGGGGTCGAACGGGTCGCCGAGCACGACGGCTTCGGCGGCGCGCAGCACCGCGTCCACGAACTCGTCGTGCACGTCCTGGTGGACGATCACGCGCTCGGTCGCGCAGCAGACCTGGCCGGCCAGGAACGAGGCGCCGTACACCGCGGCCCGCGCCGCCGCCTCGACGTCCGCGTCGGCGAGCACGACCACCGGACCGTTGCCCGAGCACTCCATGATGGAGCGCTTGAGCCCGGCGGTGGACAGGATCCGCTCGGCCGTCGCCGAGGACCCGATGAAGCCGATGGCGTCGATGCCGCGGTGGCTCACGAGCGCCTCGCCGACGGTGCCGTCGCCGGGCAGGACGCTGACGAGACCGTCCGGCAGGCCGGCGGCGGCGAACGCCTCCATGGCCTTGAGCACGCTCAGCGGCGTGTTGGCCGGCGGCTTCACGACGAGCGCGTTGCCCATCGCCAGACCGGGGCCGACGAACTCGGCGACCGAGTGGAACGGGAAGTTCCAGGGCGTGACGATGCCCCACGTGCCGACGGGGCGGTATGTGGTGAACATGCGCTTGTTCGGGTACAGCGACGGCATCGTGTCGCCGTGCAGGCGGGTGGCGTCCTCCGCCTGGAACCGCATGAGCATCGCGGACTCGTGGATGTCGGTGACCGCCTCGGCCAGCGGCTTGCCCTGCTCGAGCACCGTCAGCCGGGCCAGCTCGTCGACGCGCTTGTCGATCTCGTCGGCGATGCGGACGCAGATCGCGGCCCGCTCCCAGACGGTGCGGCGGCCCCACTCGCGCTGCGCGGCGTTGGCGGCGGCGACGGCGGCGTCGACGTCCGCGGTGGTGGGGACGGGCGTCGTCCCGACGAGCTCGCCGGTGGCGGGGCTGCGCACCTCGTAGACCTCGGAACCCGCGCCGTCCACGAAGGCGCCGTTGATGAAGAGCTGGTAGTGGGTCATGGATCCCTCTCAGTGCGGCCGCAGGTCGAGCCTCCTCAGCGTGCTCTGAGCAATATTGTGCTGTCAATAGTTCGGATCCAGCAAGATCAATGACCTTGAATTGCTGAATCAGCAAGATCGAGGATCGAGTGGTCTCCGGGCGTACCGTCGGAACATGGACGGAGTCCGCGCGGTGCTGCTGGATGTCGACGGCGTGCTGGCCGTCTCCTGGCAGGCCCTCCCCGGGGCGTCGGAGGCGCTGGAGCGGCTGCGCGCGGCGGGGTTCGGCGTGCGGATGGTGACGAACACGACCGTGGGGACGCGCGCCCTGGTCGCCGACAACCTGCGGGCCGCGGGCTTCGCGGTGGCGCCGGAGGACATCCTCACGGCGCCCACCGCGACGGCCGCGTACCTGCGCGAGACCTACCCCGGCGCCCGCTGCGCACTGCTGAGCGAGGGCGACGTCCGCGAGGACCTCGACGGCGTCACCCTCGTCGACGACGACCCCGAGGTCGTCGTGCTCGGCGGCGCGGGCCCGGCGTTCGACTACGAGACCCTCAACCGCGCCTTCCGGTGGCTGCGCGACGGCGCGCGGCTGGTCGCGATGCAGCGCGGACTGTACTGGCGCACCAGCGAGGGCCTGCGGCTCGACGTCGGCGCGTTCCTGCCCGGGCTGGAAGCGGCCTCGGGCGTGCGGGCCGAGGTGGTCGGCAAGCCCGCACGGGCGTTCTTCACGGCCGCCCTGCGCGCGGTGGGCGCGGAACCCGGCGAGGCCGTGATGGTCGGCGACGACGTCGAGACCGACGTGCTCGCCGCCCAGGCGCTCGGCCTCACCGGCGTCCTGGTGCGCACGGGCAAGTACCTGCCCGAGACGCACCGCGCCGCCTCGGGGACGCCGGACCACGTCGTCGACTCGGTGGCGGACGTGCCCGACCTCCTCGGCACACCGGCACCCTGAGCCCTACGGGGTCAGCGGAGCTCCTCGGCCAGCCCGACCACGATCCCCTCGGGGCCGCGGACGTAGCAGAGCAGGTACAGGTCCTCGAACCGCACGATCTCACCCACGAGTTCGGCACCGTGACCGCGCAGCCGCGCCACCGTGTCCTCGATGTCGTCGACCGCGAACATGACGCGCCGGAGCCCCGGCGTGTTCACGGGCGTGTCCTTCTCCGGGGCGGCCCCCTTCGGCGTGTGGAACATCGCCAGCTCGATGCGGCCGGGCCCGTCCGGGACCCGCAGCATCGCGATCTCCTGCCGCGCGCCGTCGATCCCGATGATCCGCTCCACCCACGGCCCCTCGACCGGCATCCTGCCCTCGAGCTCCATGCCGAGCTCGACGAAGAACGCGATGACGGTGTCGAGGTCCTCGACAACGATGAGCACGTTGTCCATCCGCTGGATCGCCATACCGGATCCCCTCTCGGTGTCGTACGGCCATCGTGGCCGCCTCCACCTCCGGGACGGAGCCCCCACGCCGTACTCGACATCCCCGCCGGCCTTCCGCGAAAAAAATGTCCGCCGCCGTGGGCTGGGACGCGCACGCCCGGTCGCGGAGTCGGACAGGTCGGGGAACGGACCGTCCGTTCCGGAACCGGAGACGATTCATGCGCCTGCACGCACGCGCGGTCGGCTTGGCCGCCGCCGCGACGCTGCTCACCCTGGGCTCGGCCCTGCCCGCCGAGGCCGCCCCGGGGCCCCACTGGTCGGAGGCGCCGTTCGTGCCCGCGGGCCAGGTGTTCCTGCCGTACGGCGGGACGGCCCACCCGACGCCGTTCACCACGTGGGTGGCCGGCTCGAAGATGACCGACAACCAAATGAGCCCCCAGCTCCTCGCCCGCGACCCCTACCCGGGTGCCGCCTGGCACGAGGTGCCGCTGCCCGCGCTGCCCGCGGGAGCGAGCGCGCAGATCAACGACCTCGACACGCTCGGCCCCGCGAGCGCGTTCATGGTCGGCGAATACAGCGGGCCCGTGGGCGGGTTCGTCACCGAGCGGTGGGACGGCCGGGCCTGGCGGATCATCCCCGCCCCCGCGTCGCCGGACTCCAGCTTCGGATCCCTGCTCGACGTCGAGGAGCTGACACCGAACGACGCGTGGGCCGTCGGGTTCGAACAGCACGGCGACGAGGGCGCGCTGGACAGCGTGATCCGGCACTGGGACGGCACCGCCTGGCGGGTCGCCGAGGTCCCGCAGGTCCCCGGCGGCACCGCGCTGTTCTCCATGAGCGCCGTGTCCGACCACGAGATCTACGCGGTCGGCCGCGCGTGGCAGGACTTCCGCCCGGTCATGATGCGCTACGACGGCACCGCGTGGCGCCTGGTCGACCTGCCGCCGATCGACGCCGAGGCGAGCGAACTGCGCTCGGTCGTCGCACGCGGCCCGAACGACGTCTGGGCCGTCGGCGGCGCCCGCGACCCGAAGGGCACCACGCGCGGCCTCGTGCTGCACAACGACGGCACGGGCTGGCGCGAGGTGCCGCTGCCCGCCGGAACCGACGTCCTCGACAAGGTCGCCGCCACCCCCGACGGCGTGGCCGTCGTCGGCAACGGCGACAACGCCCCCTTCGGCCTCTACCTCCGCGCCGGCGCCTGGCGCTCGCTCAACCTCCCCGCCGAACCCGGCCTGACCGTCCACGACCTCGACGTGGCCTTCGGCACCGTCACCGTCGCGGCCTTCCGCTACACCGAAACCTCCTCCGCCAGCCTGGCCCTCACCGCCCGCTTCTGACCCCGCCCCGGGTGGGCCGACCGACCGTCGGCCCACCCGGCACGGTTGCGGCCGCAGGGGTGGGCGCGGCTTTGACGTGACCCGACAGGCGTGCCGGGGGACGTGCGCTCCGTTCCTTCTCCAGGTCAGGCGCCGTCTTCAAGGGGCCGGGATTGTCCGTCGCCTGCCTCACTGGAGCACGACGGTGACGCCGTACTTGCGTAGGAGGTTCACGGTCACCTCGAAGTAGGACAGGCCATCGAGGTGGCCCAGGACGTCGTCGGCGAGGGCGTGGCGCGCGATGTCGGCGTGGTGCCAGACGAGGGTGAACGGGGGGACGACAGAGGGGCCGCCGCACAAGCTGTCCGCCACCCAGTCCAGGTCTCTGCCGTAGCCGGCGCCGGGGCCGAGCAGGGCTTCGCCGAGTGCCAGCAGCAAGCCGGCCCTCTCGGTGACGTGCTGTCCGTCCAGGTGGTACGTCCCGCCGGAGAGGCCCTCCGGCCCGTACGGGCCGACGCGGGTGAGGTCCAGCCACTCGGACCGGCCTTTGGCGTCGAACCGTGCCCACTGGTTGGGCCGCGTGGGAACACCGTCGGACCAGATCTCCCAGACCCCGCGGGCGGCCAGGGTGGGGCGGTCGTCGCCGGGGTCGGTGACGGTGACGTCGATCAGGGTTCCGCCGAGGACGGACGGGCGTGCCTCGACGGTGTCCAGGTCGAGGCGGTACCCGGTCATCGTCCGGCCGTGGCGATCGAGGCACCAGAGCGTGATCGGGTCCTCCTCCTGCGGAAGGGGACGGCGCAGCAGGGCCAGAAGCGGTGCGGCGGGTTCGCAGCCGATCAGGTGCACGGGCGGGGTGGGTCGGTGCGGGCGCGGGGTGAGCAGGCCGTCGATGGAACGGCAACCGCCCGATGGGCTGTTCCCCCGGATCGAGGGGAACCACAGGTCGAACCGCGGACGCGAAGGCAGCCGCCTGCTGCCCGGATAGTCGTCCTCCCTGACGCCGGTGCCCACGACGATGTCCACGCGCCCGGGATCGCCCGGGGTGGGCCACTGGGCCAGGACAGCCGTGTCCTCCAGGTCCCAGAAGCGGGCCGGCCCGTCGTTCGAGGGATCCACAGGCTCGATCGAGAGCAGTCCGTCCCCCAGCAGCCGCAACGGTTCGGCGCTGTCCGCCACGGCCTGGACCAGTCGGCTCTCGCGCGGGCAGCCGCGCAGTGTCAGGACCTCTCGCGGCAGCGGAGGCGGGTCCATGAACAGGCCCTCGACCTCCGCGCACCGCCCCCACAACACGCCTTCCTCCTCACCGTCGACGTCCTCCCGCACCAGGAGGTACCGGACCGGGAAGTCCCACTCCCACCCCGCATGTTCCTCGGACCGCACGCTTCTCCCCTGCTACCAGGCTGTCTTGGCGCGCTCACCCTACGGTTGGCTGACGTCGACGCCCTCCGAAGATCGCGTGCTTGGGCCTTGTCGGACGTGCCGGCCGGGTCCTGGCCGGACGCCATGACCACCAGCCGCCGAGGTCACATAGAAAACGGCCGAGCTCGATCAAATCCGGTCAGTTCTGGCAGGCTGTCGTTCGTACGATGGGCTGAGTTCGCTGAGTTCCTCCGGGAGGAACCCACACCGGAGGTGACATGCGGCGCGACGCGCACCACCCGTTGCTCGGGCGGTACCGGGAGCTGGAGGCGCTGGACCGCCTGCTGCGCGAGGTACGCGACGGACACAGCCGGGTGCTGGTGCTGCGCGGCGAGGCCGGCGTCGGCAAGTCGGCGCTGCTCGACCGTCTGGCGGAGCAGGCGGCGCGGCTGCAGACCCTGCGCACGGCCGGTGTCGAAGCCGAGTCCGATTTCGCGTATTCGGCCCTGCAACGCCTCTGCGTTCCCCTGCTGTCGCACCTCGACCGACTGCCTCCGGTGCAACAGGACGCGCTTCGGGTCGCGTTCGGACTGAGCGCGGGAAATCCGCCCGAGATGCTGCTGGTCGGCATGGCCGTGCTCGGTCTGTTCGCCGAAGCGGCGGCGGGGTCCCCGCTGGTCTGCCTGATCGACGACGCGCAGTGGCTGGACCTCATGTCCCAGCGGATCCTGGCGTTCGTCGGGCGTCGGCTGGACGCGGAGTCGGTGGCACTGGTCTTCGCCGAGCGCGTCACCGGCGAGACGCACGAGGAGGGCTTCGCCGGTCTGCCGGACCTCGCCGTGCACGGGCTCGCCGACGCGGACGCCCGCGCGCTGCTCGACAGCGTGCTGCCGGGGCCGGTCGACGCGCGCGTGCGGGACAGGATCGTCGCCGAGACCGGCGGGAACCCGCTCGCTCTGCTGGAACTTCCCCGGGGCCTGTCGCCGACGGAGTTGGCCTTCGGCTTCGGCGGCCCCGGCGCCGGCCCGCTGGCGACCCGGGTCGAGGACGGCTTCCGTCGGCGCGTGGACGCGCTGCCGGACGACACCCGAACGCTGTTGCTGGTCGCCGCGGTCGAACCCGTCGGCGACGGACCGCTGCTGTGGCGTGCCCTGAGTCTGCTGGGTATCGGCCTCGAGGCCGCCGCGGCGGCCGAGGCCGCCGACCTGATCACCCTCGGAGCCTCGGTGCGTTTCCGGCACCCGCTGGTCCGCTCGGCCGTCTGGCGCGGCGCCGACGCCGGCACGCTGCGCGCGGCGCACCACGCACTCGCCGAGGCCACCGACGCCGGGCGCGACCCCGACCGGCGGGCCTGGCACCAGGCGCATGCCGCGGTCGGCCCGGACGAGCAGGTCGCCGTCGCGCTGGAGCATTCCGCCGACCGGGCCCTGGCGCGCGGCGGCCGAGCGGCCGCCGCCTCCTTCCTCGAACGCGCCGCCGCGCTCAGCCCCGACCCGGAGGAGCGGGCCCGGCGGTCGTTGGCCGCGGCGGGGGCCCACCTCGCCGCGGGCGCACCGACCCGCGTTCCCGACCTGCTGGCCGCCGCCGAACTGGGGCCGCTGGACCGGGTCCAGCAGGCCAACGCCGGCCGGCTGCGGGCCAGGGCGTCGTCGATGACCAGCCCCGGTCTCGGTGCGGTGCAACCACTGCTCGACGCGGCGGCTCGGCTCAGGGACCTCGACCCGGCCGCCGCGCGGGAGACCTACCTCGCGGCGTTCGGCGCGGCCGTCTGGGCCGGTCGGCTCGACGAGGGCGGGCTGCGGCGGGTCGCCGAGGCCGCCCGAGACCTGCCGCCCGGCGACGAGACGGCGGGCGTCTTCCTCCGCGCCCTGGTCACGTGGACCGTCGAGGGGCAGGCCGCGGCCTTCCCGCTGCTGGCGCAGGCGTTGCGATCCCTCACCGACGACGAGGACCTGGCCGTCATGTGGCCGGCGGCGAGCGCCGCGGTGGAGCTGGGTGACCTGGAGGCGTGGCTGAGCGTCACCGACCGGGCGGTCCACTTCGCGCGGACGACGGGCACGCTGTCGATCCTCTCGACGGCGCTGCCCTACCGGGCGGCCTCGCTGGGCTTCGCGGGGCGGTTCGCCGAGGCGTCGGATCTGCTGGCCGAGGCCGCGCCCGTCGCGGAGGCGGCGGGCGTGGCCACGCGCATGGTCTCGACGGCCCTCATCAGCGCGTACCGCGGACAGGAGCGACCGGCCCTGGACCTGATCGAGGCGATGGAACGGGAAGGCGGGCGGCGCGGCCTGGGCCGACTCGTCGCCATGGCGGCGTGTGCGCGGGCCGTGCTCCACAACGGCCTGGGCAACTATCCGCTCGCGCTGGAAGCGGCGCTCCGGGGCGCGGAGTACCAGGACCTCGTGGTGCACCACTGGACGTGCAGCGAACTGGTCGAGGCGGCGGTCCGGGCCGGCGACCCAGCCGCCGCGGCCCAGGCACGTGAGCGGCTCACGACCTGGGGCCGGGCCGGTACGCCCTGGGCGCTGGGCGCGGAGGCGGTCGCCGACGCCCTGGCCGGGCAACCGGAGAAGGCCGAGGACCGCTACCGCGAGGCCGTCGACCACTTCGGCCGGGGCGGGCTCCGCGTGTTCGAGGCCCGCACCCGGCTGCTGTTCGGAGAGTGGCTGCGCCGCCAGAACCGGCGGGCGCAGGCCCGCGACGAACTGCGGGCGGCGCACGAGGCGTCCGCGGACATGGGCATGGAAGCGTTCGCGGAACGGGCCCGGCGCGAGTTGCTCGCCACGGGGGAGACCGTCCGCAGGCGGACCGTCGACGCGCCGGTCCTGACGCCCCAAGAGGCGCAGATCGCCCGGCTCGCGGCCACCGGACACCCGAACGCGGAGATCGGCGCGCAGTTGTTCCTCAGCCCTCGCACGGTCGAGTGGCACCTGCGCAAGGTCTTCGCCAAGTTGGGCGTCTCGTCCCGCCGCGAGATCGAGGGTGCCCTGTCCGACCGTTGAGGGTCTCCCGTGGGGTCCTGGGCGGACGAGCCGAGAGGGCGGAGGGGATGGGCACGCCGCCCTCCCGGCGTCCGGGGCCGCTGACCGACGGCCGGGGTCGGCCGCCGGACAGCGGGTTTCGCGTGTGCGCGGATCAGCGGGTGGCGCGTGCGGCCTTCTCGATGACGCCGGCCACCACGTCCGGGTGCGACACGGCGACGGAATGCGACGCGGCGACCTCGGTGGTGTGGGCGTGGGCGCGGTCGGCCATGAACTTCTGGGCCGTCGGAGGGATGTTCAGGTCCTGAGTGGTCACGATGTCCCAGCTGGGGACGGCCTCCCAGGCGGCCGCGGTGGTCTTCTCCGTCAGCGCGGTCTGCGCGATCGGGCGCTGGGCGGCGGCCATCAGCGCTGCCTGGTCGGCCGGGACGTCGGCCGCGAACTGGTGCCGGAACTTGTCCTGTTGGATGTAGAGGTCGGTTCCGGTCGTGCCGTCGGCGTTGGTGAACGGCACCGGGTCCAGCGTGTCCGGCAGCGTCGAACCGGGGAACTGACCGGTCAGCTGTAGCGCCGTCTCACCGGGGGCCGGCAGGAACGCGGCCACGTAGACCAGGGCCTTGACCCGCGGCTGGTCGACGGCGGCTTCGCTGATGACCGAGCCGCCGTAGGAGTGCCCCACGAGGACGACCGGGCCCTTGATGTGGTCGACGACGCTGCGCAAAGCGGCGGCGTCCGAGGCCGGGCCGCGTAGCGGGTTGGCGGCGGCGACCACCGGATAGCCGTCACGGCGCAGTCGGGCGACGACGCCGTCCCAGCTGGAGCCGTCGGCAAACGCGCCGTGCTCCAGGACGATGGTCGGCTTCGGGGCGCGGTCGGCCGCCGAGGCGTCGGGCGCCGCGTTCGCGGTGCCGGCGATCGCGAATGCTCCGAGGGCCGCGACCGTGCCGGCCGCCGCGGCGGCACCCGCGACGAACCGCCGTTTGCGGCCGTTCTCAGTGTTGGACATGGGACTTCACGCTCCAGGGATTCCGATCAGGCGTTGGGCTCTGCGGTGCCAACTCTCAGCCGCGACCCGGCTCCGGCACATCGGTCATGTGACTCCGACTCCGGGACGCGCGGCCCAGGTCGGATGCCGTGGCCGACTGCGCGTCAGGTGACTGATGTGCCGGCGCCCGTGCGCCGACCACAGTGACGGCGCAGTCCCCGAACCGAGGAGAGATCATGAAACGACGGCTTCTGACCCTGGCGGCGGTCGCTGTTCCGCTGGTCGCCGCAGGCGCTGTCTACGCGCCGGTGAGCGCTTCCCCCGGTCCCGCGACCGGCACGGCCGCCGCCTCCGGCCCGGTGTCGTTCACGTGCACCCCGTTCCAACTGCCGGGCCCCGACGGCGCCGCAGTGGAGTCGGTGACCGCGACCAGCGTCCCGGCGGGCACGTTCCAGGTGCCCGGGGTCCCGCCGCTCGGCGGCTTCCCGGTGCCCGACGTCCCGGCGCACTGCGCGGTGACGGTCACCCTGACCCATCCCGGCGCCGGGGACCACGCCACGGTGCGGGTGTGGTTGCCGCAGTCCGGCTGGAACGGCCGCTTCCAGGCGGTCGGCGGCGTCGCCTACGCGGCCGGTGACAACGGTGCCGGCCTGGCCGCGGCGGTCAAGCAGGGCTATGCGGCGGCGACCACCGACGCCGGCGTGGGCGGCGCGCTGGACACCGGCTGGGCGCTGGACTCCAGCGGCCGGATCAACACGACATCGCTGAACAATTTCGCCTCCCGGTCCGCGCACGAGATGGCACTCGTCGGCAAGCAGGTGGTCGCCGACGTCTACGGCCGCGCCGCGTCCTACTCCTACTGGAACGGCTGTTCCACCGGCGGACGCCAGGGCTACATGGAGGCCCAGAAGTACCCGACCGACTTCAACGGCGTCAACGCCGCCGCGCCGGCGATCAACTGGAACCAGTTCGAAGTCGCCACGCTGTGGCCGCAGGTGGTGATGAACGAGGAGCACACCTACCCCACGCCCTGCGAGTTCGACGCCTTCAACCGAGCGGCGCTCAACGCCTGCGACACACTCGACGGCGTCGCCGACGGCCTGGTCAGCGACCCGGGCGCGTGCGACGTCGACCCGCGGCGCCTGGTCGGCACCACGGTCGAGTGCGACGGCAAGCAGGTCACCATCACCGCCGCCGACGCCGAGGTGGTCCGCAAGATCTGGGACGGTCCGCGCGACGCGAACGGCAAGCGGCTCTGGTACGGCCTGCCTGTCGGCGCCGACTTCCGCTACCTGGCGGCCACCACGACCGACGCGAACGGCGCCACCACGGGCGCGCCGTTCTTCGTCCCGGCGGCCTGGGCCGCCACGTTCGTGGAGAAGCGGCCCGCGCTCGGCAACGCGGACCTCACCTACGCGAAGTTCGACGAGATCTTCCGGAAGGCCCGCGCCGAGTACGACGACGTCATCGGCACCCGCGACGCGGACCTGTCGGCGTTCCGGGCCGCCGGCGGCAAGCTGCTCACCTGGCACGGCGACGCCGACCAACTGATCCCCACCGCGGGCACGGTCGACTACCGCGAGCGCGTCGACGCCCGGATGGGCGGCACCAGGAAGGTCGACGACTTCTACCGCGTGTTCCTGGCCCCCGGCGTGGCGCACTGCGGACTGGGCGGGAACGTCGACGACCTGGCGGCGCTGACCGCGTGGGTCGAGCAGGGCAAGGCCCCGGCCGTACTGCACGCCTCCCTGACCACCGCCACCGGCCAGACGGTCGTCCGCGACGTGTGCCGCTACCCGATGGTGTCCCGGTACACCGGCCACGGCGACCCCGCGGCCGCGAGCAGCTTCCGCTGCGCGCCGGCGTCGCGCGGCTGACCCGGGCGCGTACGGAAACGTGCGGACCCGCCCCGAGGAGGGGCGGGTCCGCACGTGTTCGCGTGCCGGGGCGTCAGAGCCCCAGGTCGGCCGCCAGGCAGGAGAACCTGAGCCCCAGCCCGTCGGGGTCGTAGTCGCTCATCGCCGCGCGCACGGGCGACGCGGGCTTCTCCTCGACGAGGTCCGCAGGGGCGACGCGCGGCGGGAGCGCGCCGAACCGGGCCTTGCGGGCGTCCGCCGCGATGTCGTTCGTGCTGGAACCGGTCGCTTCCCTGTTCATCAACTCTGGTCCTTCCCTGTGGTTTTGCGGGCACTGCCACTCTTCGTCGCCTACCGCTTCGGCACATCCGTCAGATGACGCCGGGACCCTCGAGGGGGCCGCCGCGTCATCACCTGCAGTCATCCGACTGTTTCCGCCGCGCCGACAAGTGCTGATCCTTGAAGGAGCGCCGCCGAGCAGGCGGCGGGTCGTTGTGCAATCGGAAGGTCAGGCCGTGAAGCGAACTCCCGTCGTCTTCATCCACGGTGCGTGGTTTCACATGTCCTCCTGGGAGGGTTGGGCGGAGAGGTTCACCGCGTACGGGTTCGCGGTGTGCGTCCCGGGTTGGCCCGGCGAAGCCGCCACCGCGGCGGAGGTCCGCCGCGATCCCGGCCCGCTGCGCGACGTCGGGCTCGCCGCACTCACCGCCCACTACGAGGCGATCGTGCGTTCGTTCGACGACCCGCCGGTCCTCGTCGGGCATTCGGCCGGTGGTCTCGTCGCCCAACACCTCCTTGGCGGCGGCCTCGGCCGTGCGGCGGTGGCGCTCGCACCGCTGCCGGCCAACGGTGTGTGGCCGGACGGCGCCGGGCCCCGGCCGTGGTCGCCGCCATCGGCCGCCTCGACCCGGTACCCGGGCTCCGAACCGCTGCCCCGGGCCCAGTTCCGGCACGTCGTGGCCAACACGGTCGGCGAGGAGGAGGCCGCGAAGCTCTTCGAGCGGTACGCCGTCCCGGGCCCGCACCGGCTGCTCGAGGAGCTGGGTCTGCACCGCACCGCCGCCGGTGTGGCCGACACCGTCGTCGACACGGCCGACCCGGAGCGCGGACCGCTGCTGCTCGTCTCCGGGCAGGAGGACCGGATGGTCCCGGACGCCGTCACCCGCGCGGTGTACAAGCTGTACGGCGACTCGCCCGCCGTGACCGACCTGAAGCAGTTCGCCGACCGAGGGCATTCACTGGTGTTCGACAGCGACTGGCGCGCGGTCGCCGACCACGTCCTCGCCTGGCTGGCCGCCAACGGCGTCGAGGCCACGGCCGCACGGGGCTGAACGCGCACGTCAGTCCACCTCGGTCCGGCTCAGCGCGTCGCGCAGCGCCGCCCGGGTCGTGATGCCCAGCTTCGGGAAGACGCGGTACAGGTGCGAGCTGACGGTACGCGGCGACAGGCGCATCCGCTCGCCGATCTCCTTGTTGGTCAGGCCGCCGGCGGCCAGGTCGGCGATGCGGCGCTCCTGCCAGGTCAACGACGCCAGGTTCAGCGTCGACGCACGCGGTACCGCACCGGTGGCCCGCAGTTCGGCGTGCGCCCGCTCGGCCCAGCCGGCCGCGCCGAGCCGCTCGAACGCCTCGACCGCCGGAACCAGGAACGCCCGGGCTGCCGCCCGGCCTTGCACGTGGCGCACCCGGATGCCGTGCGCCAACCGGATCCGGGCCAGTTCGAACGGGAAGCCGGCGGCGTCCGGGTGGGCTTCGGCCCGCGCGAACATCTCGGCGGCCTCCCGCTCGTCTTCGGCGGTCATCGCCAGCGCACCATAGGTGACCAGCGCCAGGCGCGGTGACGTGTGCGGCAGCCCGGCGTCCCGCGCGGCCAGCGCGTGCGCCCGGGCGTGTTCGGCGCGTCCGGTGTGCCGGGCGGCCTCGACGAGGTCGAGCAGGGTGCGCGAGGCCTGATGCACGTAGGGCTGGAACACGCCCGGAGGCGTGATGCCGATCGCGTAGAGATATGCGGCCTCGTAGTCGCCGGCGCTCAACGCGGCGGCCGCGCCGGCGGCGTCGGCCACCTGGGTCAGGAACCCCAGTCCACGCGGCCGGGCCCAGGCGTCCACCTCGGCCTGCAGGTCCCGCGACCGCCCGACCTGTCCGCGCAGCGCGGCGAGTTGGGCCAGGTAGGCACGGCTCTGGACGGCGAACAACGCGTGCCCGTGCTCGGTCGCCAGGTCCAGTACCCGCCGCCCCACGTCCTCGGCCGCGTCCCACTCGCCGACCGCCATCTGGTCGAGCATGATCAGGTGCAGCATGACCATGCCGCTGGACACGGCCCCGGTCTCCAGCTCGCGGTCCACGACGCGCTGCAGATGCGGGCGGTACCCGCTCAGGACGTCGAGGTGGTAGGCGGACACGGCCAGGCGCGAGACGTCCCAGGGTTCCATGTCCGGCAGGTTCGTGGCGGCCTGTTCCACCTGCCCGGCCCAGCCGGCGCCGTGCCGCGTCACATCACTCCACACGTCGCCGTACAGCCGCGAGCGTTCGGTGACCACGTCGTTGAGGGACGCGAGGAGTCCGCGCGTGTCCTCCCACGCCGCACGGTCCCCGGCGTACTGGCTGATCGCCAAGAGCAGGTTCACCAGCCGGGTGCGCTCCTCGTCGGAACCGACCGTCCCGCCGTCGCGCAGCCTCTCGATCGCGGCGGCGACCTGCCGCCGGGTGGAACGGACGTCGCCGTCCTGGTAGAGCGCCTGGTAGGCGTGGACCAGAACCGAGGCCGGCGAATCCGTCGAGCCCGGTGCGAGGTCGGACCGGACGAGCCGGTCGGCCTGGCCGAGCCGGGCGGCGTGCCCGGCGACGAACGCCGCGTCGGCCAGCCGCCGCGACCGGTCGGTGGGGTTCTCGCTGAGCTCGGCGGCGCGGGTCAGCCAGGTCACGGCCGCCAGAGCACCGCCCCGCCGGGTCGCCGACTCGGCCGCCGCTTCCAGGACGTCGGCCACCTCCTCGTCGGGATCGACGGTGGCCGCCGCCAGGTGCGTCGCCCGCCGTTCGAGACGCTCGCGGTGGACCTGGGCGAGTGCCGCGTGCGCGGCGCGCCGCTGGTTGGGGGTGGCCATCTGTACGACGGTGGAGCGCACGAGCGGGTGCCGGAAGACGAAGTCCCCGGTGACGGGCTCGATGTCCACCAACCCGGCGGCGACCGCCTCGTCGGCGTCGCGCATGCGGTAACGCGTTCCGGGGACGGTGTCGGACCGGGTCCCGGCACCGTCGAGCGCGCCCATCAGCAGTTCGGCCCGCACCCGCTCGCCGAGGGCGGCGACGCGGGCACCGAACAGCCGTTGCAGCCGCCAGGGCAACGGCACGCCGTGCTGACCGACGGGGTCCTCCCGCGCGGCCCCGCCCGACCGGCCCGCGAGGTGGACGGGCAACTCCAGTAGGGCCAGCGGGTTGCCCTGCGCCTGCTCCAGAACGGTCCGGCGGACCTGCCGGCCCAGGTTCGGGTACCGGCCGTCGAGCAGGCGTGCCGCGTCCTCGTCGGCGAGGGCGGCGACGGGCAGCTCGGGCAGCGCCGCGGTGTCGAAGCGCGACGCGATGTCGGCGCGGACCGCGAGCAGCAGCTTCACCGGGCCGCCGGCCAGGCGCCGCCCCACGAAGCCGCACAGGTCCGCGCTGACGTCGTCCAGCCACTGGCCGTCGTCGAGGACCAGCAGCAGCGGCCGCTCCACGGCGGCGTGTGACAGCAGGCCGAGAACGGCGATGCCGAGCGTCATGACCGACGGCGGATCGCCCCGCACTCCGCCGAACACAGCGTCGAACACCGCCCGGCTGCCGGCGTCCAGCCGCGCGACGTCCGCGAGCAGCGGATGGAGGAGCTGATGGAGCCCGGCATAGGGCAGCTCCGATTCCGCTTCGACGCCCGCGGCCCGGACGACCACGTGTCCTTCCCGCTCCCCGATCGCCGCGGCGCGGCTCAACAGCGAGCTCTTGCCGACCCCCGTCTCCCCGCGCAGGACGAGTGCCCGGCCCGAGGCGGACGTGACGAACGCCAAGAGCTCCGCCTGCTCGCCGTCCCGGCCCACCATCGCCGTGCTGATGGATTCCATGCCCCGCCGTCCCTCGTCCTCGTACCACCGCGACCGTGCCGGTCCACTGGTCCGCCTGCGATCAGGCGGCGCCAACGCTTGTTCAGCCGCCGAGCCCGGCCGCGCGCGCCATGTGGGCGGCGTACCAGGTCGGCCAGTCCGCGTCCTCGTGGCCGAGTTCGCTTTCGTACTCGCCGTGGGCGAGCGCCGCGTCGCGCAGCGCCGACTCGAGCTCGGCGACCGAGCGGTAGACCACGTGGCTGATCCGGCCGGGGCGCCGCGTGGTGACCTCCTGCAGCACGAAGGTGTTGCCGTCCGGGTCGGCGAACGCCGCGAACGAGCCGTACGACTGCCGGGCGGGGTGCGGGCCGGCGACCCGGTCGGCGGTGCCGGCGTGGTGGAAGACCCCGCCGGCGTCGTGGAAGACCTCGCCGACCTCGGCCCCGGCGGCCGCCAACGCGGCGCGGGCCGCGACGACGTCGTCGACGACCAGGTGCACGCCGTGCCCGGAGCCGGGTGCCGCGTCCGTCACGCCGCTGCCGATGATGATCGACGCCGCCGAACCGGGCGGGGTCAGGTGCACGACCCGGAAGCCGCCGGGGCCGGAGAAGTCGACGTCCTCGCGGAACCCGATCCGCGTGTAGAACTCCTTGGCCCGGTCCACGTCCGAGACCGGGACGACCACGAGTTCGATCTTGAAGTCCACCCTCGTCAACCCCTTCGTCGCCACGGACGCCGGTCGGCGCCCACCGACCACGATCGCCGGGTCGCGGGCCTGTCGAGCCCGTGCCGGACCCTGGCCCGTACCCGGGCCCGGGGTCCCGTGCCGTGGCCAGGGTCACGGCCCGGGGGTGACCAGGGTTCGGCACGGGCTCGACGGGACGCCGCCGCGGGGGAGTCTGAGGACCGCCGATCAGGACACCGACGCGAGGAGCGCAGGGAGCACACCATGGCAACCATCCACTTCACCGAGCGGACGCTGGCGACCCCGGAGCAGTTCGTGGCGAGCCTCACCGATTTCGGGCCGGGGCGCCGGGAGCTGTTCCCCAACAGCGCCGACGAGTACCTGCGGGTCCACGCACAAGGTGCCGACCGCGCCGACGTCACCGAGGGGTCGCGCGGCGTGTGGGAACGGCTGCACTACGACTGGTCCGACGCGAACCGCGTGGTCATGACCACGATCGACTCCAACCTCTGGGGCGGCGCGTCGGGGCACACCTACACCTTCACGCCGCTCCCCGACGGGTCGACACAACTGGACGTCGTGGTGGTGCGCGAAGGCAAGAACCTCAAGGGCCGCGTCACCGGGCTGCTGCTGGGCACCGTCGGCAAGGGCGCGCTGAAGAAGGCGCTGCGGCACACGATCACGTCCGTCGAGACCCGCAACAGGCTGTCCCACGGGTGACCCGCCCCCACCGCTCACATCCGCAGATCCGCAGATCCGCACGAAGGGAAGTCCCATCATGGCCGCCACCTACACCGCCACGGTCGACGTCACCGGCGAGGGCCGCAACGGCGGTACCGCCCGGTCCACCGACGGTCTGCTCGAACACCGCCTGTCCATCCCCAAGGAACTGGGCGGAGCCGGTGACGCCACCAACCCGGAACAGCTCCTCGCCGCGGGTTGGGCGGCCTGTTTCCTCGGCGCCCTGCGCCACGCCGCCGCCCAGCGCAGGATCCGGCTCACCAGCACCGAGATCACCGCCGAAGTCACCCTCCACCACGGCGGCGACGGCGAGTTCTCGCTCCTGGCCACACTGAGCCCGCGCCTCGGCGGCGTCGACCAGCACACCGCTGAAGTGCTCGCCGACGCCGCGCACCAGATCTGCCCCTACTCCAAGGCGACCCGGGGCAACATCCCCGTCACCATCAACGCCACCGCCGTCTGAGCGGCGGGCCCACCGAACGGTCCTGCGTATTCGAGACCGCGACGTCGCCCACCCGCGCCCGGCCGAAGCCGGGCGCGGGTGGTGGTTCCCCTCAAATCCCTTACGGCACGGGGGTCATCGGACCATCGCCTTGGGCTGGTCGGACGGGTGGTCGTCCGCGAGTACCGGGGTGACCGGGCGGTCCGGGGGGTCGACGGCCAGGTGGGGGAGGAGTTTGTCGAGCCAGGCGGGGAGCCACCAGTTGGCGCGGCCGAGGAGGTGCATGGTGGCGGGGACGAGGAGCATGCGCAGGATGAAGGCGTCCAGGGCGACCGCGCCGGCGAGGCCGATGCCCGCCATCATGCCCTCGCGGTCGCCCGTCAGGATGAACGAGCTGAACACGAAGATCATGATGAGGGCCGCGGAATTGATGACGCGGCCGGTGCCGGCCTGGCCCATGCGTACCGCGCGGGCGTTGTCCCGTGTGTGCAGCCACTCCTCGTGCATGCGGCTGACCAGGAACACCTGGTAGTCCATGGACAGTCCGAACAGCAGCGGCAGCATGATCACCGGGAGGAAGGACACGATCGGCCCCTCCTTGCCGAGGCCCAGCAGGTCCATGCCCCAGCCCCACTGGAAGATCGCCACCAGCACGCCGAACGACGCGGCCGCCGCGATCAGGTTCATCACCGCCGCGGTCAGCGGCACCAGGACGCTGCGGAACGCGAGCAGCATCAGCAGCGCGCCCAGTCCCACGATCAGCGCGACGAACCCGGGCAGCCGGTCGCCGACGACCGCGGCGAAGTCCTTCTGCATAGCGGTCTCGCCGCCGATGTGGACCTTGAGCGTGGTGCCGCGCGCCGCGTCCGGAACAGTCCTGTCGCGGAGCCGGTCGATCAGGTCGTCCGTGGCCTCCGCCTGCGGCGAGGTGGTCGGCACCACCTGGACGACGCGCGTCGCCGCGGCCAGGCCGCCTTCGGCGGGCAGCGGCAGGACGTCCGCGCGCACCACGCCCGGGGTGTGCCGCACGTGGTCGACGAGGGTGTCGAACGCCTGGGCGTCTTGCGGGCCGTTCAGCTCCGCGACCATCATCAGAGGCCCGTTGAAGCCGGGCCCGAAGCCTTCCGCGAGCAGGTCGTACGCCTGCCGCACGGTCTGCGAGGTGCGCTGGTTGCCCTGGTCGTTGGCCCCGAGCCGGAGCGAGAACACCGGGATCGCGAGCGCCGCCATCACCGCGAGCGCGACGGCGCCCAGCGCACGCGGGTGGCGTTCGACGAACGCGGCGTAGCGGATCGCGCCTCGGCCGGCGTCCGACGTGCCGCCGCTCTGCGGGCCGGAGTCGGCGAGCGCGCGGCGTTCGCGGCGGCTGAGCGTGCGTGTGCCGAGGAACCCGAGCAGTGCGGGCAGCAGTGTGGACGCCGCGAGCACGCTCAGCACCACGACGAGCGTGGTGGCGATGGCGATGCCGTCCAGCAGCGAGATGTCGACGGTGAACAGCGTGAGCAGGGCGGCGCACACGGTGCCGCCCGCGAAGAGGACCGCGCGGCCCGACGTGTCCAGGGCCCGTACGGCCGCTTCTTCGGGTGTGAGCCCGGCCTTCAGGCCGTTGCGGTGCCGGGTCACGATGAACAGCGCGTAGTCGATGCCGACGCCGAGCCCGATCAGGCTGCCGAGCAGCGTGGCCACTTCCGGGATGCCGGTGACATGGCTGAGCAGCACCGCGGTGGCGAGTCCCGTGCCGACCGCGAAGATGCCGCTCACCAACGGGAGAAGCATCGCGAACAGGGACCCGAACGCGAAGAACAGGATCACGCCCGCGGCCACGATGCCCACGGTCTCGGCAAGCCCGGCGGGCGGGTTCTGCGCGTCGGCGATCGCCGGACCGCCCAACTCGACGCGCAGGCCCGGCGCCCGGGCCTTCTCGGCCCGGTCGATCAGCCGCTTCGTGTTGGCCTTGTCCAGCTCGAACTGCTGCTTCACGAAGGTGATCTGGGCGTACGCGATGCGGTGGTTGTCACTGATCTGTGTGGCGCCCGCCGGGTCGTACGGGCTCACCACCTTGCCGACGTCGGGCATCCGCGCGACGTCCGCGAGCAGCGCCGTGATGCGCTCGCGGACCGCCGGGTCGCGCACGTCCCCGCGCTCGTTCTCCCAGACGATGGTGTCGACGTCGCCGGCCTGGTCGGGGAAGGCCTTCTCCATGCGCTCGAACGCCGCCGACGACCCCGTGCCGGGGATCTTGAAGACGTTGGAGTACGCCGTGCCCGCCGTCACCGCCGCCGCGACCGTTCCGAACAGCGCGGCCAGCCACAGCAGGAGCACCGCGATCCGATGTTTGAGGCACCATCGCGCCCAGGCCGCCATAGTCCGCTTCCTTTCGCCGTCCGGGCCCTCGCCCGGTGTCCGCTTCTGCGTCAGACTCGGTCGGCGGCGGCGCGCGGACGACGGGGCGGTGGCGGACTCACAAGAAGCTCACAAGCTGTCCCCCGGAGTTCCGCAAACTCGGGGCCGATAATCGGGACATGAGCACCAGTCAGGCACGCGCGGGCGCAACGGTCCTGGTCGTCGAGGACGAGCCGAGCATCGCGGACGTCCTCGCCATCACCCTGCGGTTCCACGGCTTCGAGGTGGTCACCGCGGACGGCGTGCAGACGGCGCTCGCGGTGGCGCGCGGCGTGCGGCCGGACGCCGTCCTGCTGGACATCTCCCTCCCCGACGGCGACGGCAGGCAGGTGTGCCGCGTCCTCCGCGCCGAACGCCCAGAGCTCGCCGTCGTCTTCCTGACCGCGCGCGACGCCCCGGCCGACGTGGTGAAGGGCCTCACGCTCGGCGGCGACGACTACATCACCAAGCCCTTCAACGTGGACGAACTGGTCGCGCGGACCCGCGCGGTGCTGCGCCGCACCCGCCCCGCGGCGGCCGAGACCACGCCGCCGGCGCCGCGTCCCCCCGTCCTGCGGCACGGCGACCTGGAACTGGACGAGGCCACGTACACCGCCCGGCGCGGCGACCGCAGCGCCGAGCTCACCCCGACCGAGTTCGCGCTGCTGCGGCACCTGATGCGGCACGCCGACCGCATCGTGCCCAAGGAGCAACTGCTACGCAGCGTCTGGAAGTACGAGCACGCCGTGGAGTCCACGGTGGTCGAGACGTACATCAGCTACCTGCGCCGCAAGCTCGATCCGCTTGCGCCGGACGGGCCGCCGCTGATCACCACGCGGCGCGGCGTCGGGTACGGGCTCAGCCCCGCATGGGGCGAACGCACGTGAGACGGCGGCGTATCCGGCGCTCGGGAGAACGCAGCCCGCACATGATCGCGCTGCGGGCGAAGCTGGCGGTCAGCAGCATCGTCGTGCTCGCCGCCGGGCTGGCCCTGCTGATCTGGTTCAGCATGATGGGCATCCAGCACTACCTGATGTCGGGCATCGACAACGACCTGAACTCCGGCCGCGAGAGCATCGAGCGGACGGGGATGACCCGTGCGCAGTTGTCGGCCATCGGCACGCTGGTGAAACTCCCCGAGGTGCTGGAGGCCGCCGGGTTCCACGGCAACACGTTCGCCATGCTCGACGCCGAGGGCAACGCGCTGCCGCTGTCCGACCAGCCCCCGGACGCCCTCCAGCGCGCGCTGGCGGCGGCCGCACGCGAACCGGGCGGTATCGCCGCCCACCGCGCCCCCTTCGACATCTCGGTCGGCGGCGAGGACTACCGGGCCGCCGTGGCACGGCTCGCGGACGGCGAATACGTGCTGTTGGCCCGGAGCACCCGCGACGCGGGCGCTGTGGTGAGCAAGGTCGTGCACCTCGAACTGACGGTCGGCGGCGTTCTCGTGGTGCTGCTCGGCGCCTTCATCTACTTCGGTGCGCGCTGGCGGCTGCAACCGCTGGAGGACATGGTCGAGACGGCGTCCGGCATCGCGGAGGGCGGCCCGGACCGGCCCGACCTGTCCGCGCGGGTGGCACCGCGCAAGAGCTCGTTCCGCGAGGTCGAGCAACTGCGCACCGCGCTCAACGCGATGCTCCAGCAGGTCGAGTCGGCGTTCGAGACGCGCGAGCACGCGGCCGCGCACCTCAAGCGGTTCGTCGCCGACGCGTCGCACGAGCTGCGCACCCCGCTCGCGGCGATCCGCGGATACCTGCAGCTGTACGAGAAGGGCATGTTGACCACCGAGGAGGAGGAACGCCGCGCCCTCGCACGCATGAATGCCGAGGCCGAGCGGATGGCCCGGCTCGTGGACGAACTGCTGGCCCTCGCCCGGCTCGACCAGCGCCCGCGGTTGCAGCCGCGCCCCGTGGACCTGGCCCGCGTGGTGCGTGGGGCCGCCGCCGACCTCAGCGCGCAACAGCCCGACCGGCGGCTGCACTTGGACCTGCCGGACGCGTTCCTGGTACTGGCCGACGAGGCGACGCTGTGCCAGATCGTCGCCAACCTGCTGGCCAACGTCCGCGCGCACACACCCGTTTCGGCGGACGTCCACGTTTCGGTGTCCGGCGACGCTGACTCGGGCGTCGTCCAGGTCCGCGACGAAGGACCCGGCATGCGCCCCCAGGACGCCGACCGCATCTTCGACCGCTTCTTCCGCGCGGCGCGTGACGGCGGCGGACCCGCGAACGCAGGCGCCTCGGACGCCGGAAGCGGGCTGGGCATGGCCGTGGTCCACGCCGCCACGGCGGCGAACGGCGGGACGGTACGCGTCGACACCGCACCGGGGCAGGGCCTGACGGTCACCGTGGAACTGCCCGCCGCGACGGACGCCGCCACGCTGGCACACAGGCCGCCGAAGGCGGTCCTGCCTCCGCGTTCTCCCACGGTCTGAACCACAGGCATGCCGAGGGGCCCTGACGGCGTCCGGCGGCCGGCAGGGCCCCTGGCGGGGGTGGTCGGCGTCAGCCCGCGTCGACGATCGCCGCCACCGGGCCGCCGCCGGACGGGCCCTGGTGCACCGCGGCGACCGAGACGAACACCGCCGGGTCGCCCGTGACGGCCGCGGTCACGCCGCCGACGCAGGCCTTGATCTGGCGGTGCCAGTGCACGTCGGAGTCGTCGAGCATGATGTTGCGGCGCCCGCGCACGCTGCCCGTGGGGTCGGCCTCGCACTTGAGGAAGACGTTGACCAGCCGGCCGTCCAGGTCGCCGGTGCGCGGGCGTTCCGGCAGGTCCAGGCCGGCCGAGCGGATCGCCTCCCAGATGCCGTCCTGGTCGAGCGCGTCGCGCATGACGCTGTGGCCGACGCGGAACCGGCCGCCCACGCCGCGGGCGTTGCCGACGACGACGATCTGGGCGCGGTCCAGCTCCACGCCGGACGAGCACGACGCGACCGAAGAGTAGAGCGACAGGTCGCGGTGGATCTGCTCGGCGCCCGGCATCTCGATCTCGCCGAGCGCGACCGCGATGCCCAGCGCCGTCGTCGAGTTGGACACGTCCATGGACTTGAGCGTGTCCTCGGTCCACACGTCGAAGCCGCGGGCCTTCGCGTCGTTGATGGTCTCCAGGACCAGCAGCGGCGTCTTCGTCTGGACGTAGTGCACGTCGGCCGGGTCCGTGATGCCCGCGACCTTCATCGCCTCGCGCACGCCCTCGGCGACCTTCGCGACCATCGCCGGGCGGCCGATGTCCTCGGGGAGGATCACGTCGCTCATGGCGACGCCGACGGTCACGCGCGGCTCGTCGCTCGGCGCGTAGCGGCCCTCCGGCGCGTACGCGAACACCGTGGCGTGCGGGGAGATCACGCCGTCGGTGCCGCCGGACCACACCAGCGGCACCTCCTTGGCCTCGTCCGGCGTCCGGGTGCCGCGCGCGACCAGGACCTCGCGGAAGGCGCGGTCGGCGAGGATGCGCGTGTAGTCGTTGACGCCGCCGTTGCCCTCGGTCTTGCCGATGACCGCGAGCACGTCGTCCGCCGCGAACACGCCGTCGTCGATGAGCTGGGCCAGTCCCGAGGCGTCGGTGACGCTCTCGATGGCTACCTTGTGGACCTCGATCGGCCTGGGCATGTTCCACCTCGTTCAATGGGTCGGGTACAGGTGTGTCCGGGATGTGGCGGGTACGGGATGTGGCGGGTACCGGGGCGGGTCAGACCTCGACGACCGTGCCGGCACGGCCTTCGACGGCGTCCGCGATGCGTTCCAGGGAGGTGACGACCGCGCGCCGGCCCCCGGCTTCGACGAAACGCGCCGCGGCCTCGATCTTCGGTCCCATGCTGCCGCCGGCGAACTGCCCGTCCGCCGCGTACGCGCGCAGCTCCCGCGGCGTGACGCGTTCGATGGGACGTTCGTGCTCGGTGCCGAAGTCGACCATGGCGTACGGCACATCGGTGGCGATCACCAGCACGTCGGCGCCGAGCTCGGTGGCGAGCAGCGCCGCGGTGAGGTCCTTGTCCAGGACCGCCTCGACGCCGTGCACGGCCCCGGACTCCGTGCGCACCACGGGAATTCCGCCGCCGCCCGCGGCGACCGCGACGAACCCGGCGGCGAGCAGCGTGTGTACCGCCGGCGCGTCGAGGACGGACAGCGGCTCCGGCGACGGCACGACGCGCCGCCAGCCCTTGGCGCCGCGGTCCTCCCAGTGCTGCCCGAGCGCGACGAGCGCCTCGGCCTCGGCACGCGGGAGGAACCGCCCGACCGGCTTGGTGGGGTGCCCGAAGGCGGGGTCGGTCGCCGCGACGAGCGTGCGGGTCACCACGGCGGCGACCGGCACCCCGCAGTCCCGGCGCCGCAGCGCCGCCTCGAGCGCGGAGGTGATGGTGAAGCCGAGCGTGCCCTGCGTCTGGGCGCCGCACCAGTCGAGCGGCACGGGCGGCAGGACGTGCGCGGCGAGTTCGTTCTTCGCCAGCAGGTTGCCCACCTGCGGCCCGTTGCCGTGGGTGACGACCACCTGGAGCCCGGAGGCGACGACGCAGGCGACGGACTCCATGGCCACGGCTATGGCCGCCTGCTGCGCCTGGGGTGTGGCGCTGCCGTCCGGGCCGACCATGGCGTTGCCGCCGAGGGCGATGAGGATCGATCCGGTGCCGCGGGCGCGGGCACTCGGGTGGTGCGGCGCGTCGTCCGGCGCGTCGGCGTGGACGAGGGACGGCAGGCCGTAGGGTGGTGCGGGGCTCGGCTCCGGGGTCGGCATCGGCCGGATCCTCCTGGTCTGCGGGGATGTCAGGACTCTAGGGACGCGCCGCGCCCTCGCACTTGGGCAGGTATTGCCCGAGGTTTCCGGGGCGGTACGTCAGGAATTGCCAAGGCGGGCATAGCGGCCGAGCCGTGCGGCCCGGCGTTCGGCCGCGGGGCGGCGCAGCAGCTCGGCCAGTTCGCTCTCGAGCGCCTGACCGAGCCGGGTGATGAACTCCGCGGGCTCGTCCGCGGCGTCCGGGCGTTCCGCGACGATCCGGTCGACGACGCCGTCGCGCAGCAGGTCGAGGGAGCGGACGCCCTGGGCCGCGGCCAGCTCGGCGGCCCGCCCGGTGGTCCGGTACCGGATCACGGACGCCCCTTCGGGCGGCAGCGGCGCCAGCCACGCGTGCTGCGCGCACAGCACCCGGTCGGCGGGAAGCAGTGCCAGCGCGCCTCCTCCCGCGCCCTGCCCGAGCAGCAGGCACAGCGTCGGCGCGGGCAGCGCCACCAGGTCCGCGAGACAGCGCGCTATCTCCCCGGCGAGCCCGCCCTCCTCGGCCTCCGGGCTCAACGCGGCGCCTGCGGTGTCGATGACGCTGACCAGGGGCAGGCCCAGCTCGGCGGCCAGGCGCATGCCGCGGCGGGCGACCCGGAGCCCCGCGGGTCCGAAAGGCCCGTGCTTCGACTGGTGCCGCCGGTCCTGGCCGAGGAGCACGCACGGCGCGGCGCCGAACCGTGCGAGCGCGAGCAGGAGGCCCGGGTCGCTCTCGCCCTCGCCGGTGCCGTGCAGCGGCACGACGTCGGCAGCCGCCAAGCGCAGCAGCGCCCGGACGCCCGGGCGGTCGCCGCGCCGCGAGCGGACCACGGAGTCCCACGCGGGCACGTCCGACAGCGCCTCCTTGGGCAGCGCCGGCACGTCCGCCACGGCGGCGCGCGGCGCGGTCACGACGCCGAGCACCCGCGACGCGACGCGGCGCAGCTCGCGGGGTGGCACGACCGCGTCGACCAAGCCGTGCGCGTACAGGTTCTCGGCCGTCTGGACGCCGGTCGGGAACGGCTCGCCGTGCAGCGCCTCGTACACGCGCGGGCCGAGGAACCCGATCAGCGCGCCCGGTTCGGCGGCGGTGACATGGCCGAGCGATCCCCACGACGCGAGGACCCCGCCGGTCGTCGGGCCGCGCAGGTACACCAGGTACGCCAGCCCCGCGGCGCGGTGCGCGGACACGGCCGCGGTGATGCGCACCATCTGCAGGAAGGCGACGACCCCTTCCTGCATGCGCGTGCCGCCCGACGTCGGCGAGGCGACCAGCGGCAGCCGCTCGGCCGTGGCCCGCTCGATCGCGGCCACGAGCCGGTCGGCCGCGGCGACCCCGATCGACCCGGCGAGGAACGCGAACTCGCAGGCGACGACCGCGACCCGGCGCCCGTGGATACGGCCCTCGCCGGTGCGGACCGCCTCGTCGGCGCCGCTGCGCTCGGCCGCCGCGCGCAGTTCCGCCGCGTAGCCCGGCTCGACGGCCGCGGGCCGGGTCGGCGGGGCGTCCCACGACAGCCACGTGCCGGGGTCCAGGACGTGGTCGATGAGCTCGCGCGCCGACGTCCTCCCGGACCGCGGCGGCGCCGGGGTGGTCATGCCGACAGCCTCTGCGCCGCGTGCATTTCGCGCGCGTCCTCGGCGTCGAGCCAGTCCAGCACCTTGTCGGTGTGCTCGCCGAGCGTCGGCGGAGCCTCGTGCCGGCGGCGTCCGCCGCCGTCCAGCCGGACCGCGGGCCCGGGCACGCGGACCGGGCCGAGGGTGCTGTGCACGAGGTCGAGCAGCAGCCCCTGCGACTTGGTCTGCTCCCACTCGTACACCCGGTCCAGCGTGCGGACCTCGCCGGCGGGGATGCCCGCGGCGGAGAGTTCGGCGAGGAGTTCGTCGACGCCGCGGTCCGCGAACGCCGCGTTGATCGCGGCCGCGAGTTCGTCGCGGTGCACGACGCGGTCGGCGTTGACGGCGAACCTCGGGTCGTCGGCGGCGATCCCGACCAGCGGCGCGAACCGCGCCCACAGGCCCTCGCTGCCCACGGCGACCTGGATGATCGCGTCGCGGCAGCGGTAGGAGCCGTACGGCTGGAGCGACGGGTGCAGGTTGCCCTGCGCGCGCCCGACCTGCCCGGCCACGGTGTAGTTCGTCCCCTGGAACGCGTGCACGCCCACGATCGCGGCGAGCAGCGAGGTCCGCACGACCCGGCCGAGCCCGGTCCTTTCCCGCTCGTGCAGCGCGGCGAGGACGCCGTACGCGCCGTACATCCCCGCGAGCAGGTCTCCGATCGGCACCCCGATCCGCGTGGGGGAGTCCGGGTCGGGCCCCGTGAGGCTCATCAGACCGGCCTCGCCCTGCGCTATCTGGTCGTAGCCGGGCCGGCCGCCCTCGGGCCCGTCGTGCCCGAAGCCGCTGATCGACAGGACGACGAGCCGCGGGTTGAGCCGGTGCAGCTCCTCGGCCGGGAAGCCGAGGCGGTCCAGCACCCCGGGCCGGAAGTTCTCGACCAGGACGTCGCAGCGGCGTACGAGCCGGGCGAGGACGTCGCGGCCCTCCGCGGACTTGAGGTCCAGGACGACCGACTCCTTGTTGCGGTTGCAGGACAGGAAGTACGTGGACTCCCGGGCGTCCTCGGGACCGACGAACGGCGGCCCCCACCCGCGGGTGTCGTCCCCGCCCCCGGGGCTCTCCACCTTGATGACGCGGGCCCCCATGTCGCCGAGCATCATCGCGGCGTGGGGTCCGGCGAGCGCGCGGGACAGGTCGAGCACAATCAGGTCGCATAGAGGTCCGCTCACGTGCGTTCCCTTTCGAGGCGGGGCCGCTCGCGGCCCGGCGAGGTCGAACCGGGGCCGTGAGCGTGGGCGATGCGCCGAGGCTAGGCGGGCACCCACCAGGCGCTCGTCGTCAACAAGCGCCCAATGGCGGTGTCTTTGTTGGCAATTGATGCGGTACTGGTGGGTGCCCGGGAGCCTTCGCGGCGCGGCTAGAGCAGGTCGACGTCCGCGTACGACGCGCCGCCCGACAGCCGCGCGTAGCCGGGACCGCGGTCGAAGAAGGGCTCGACGTCGGGCCGTGCCGCGCGCAGCTCGGCCCGGAGCGCGGCCGTGGCCCCGTGGTCCGCGACGCCGTCGGCCAGCACGACGCCGTAGTCGTCGCGCGCTCCGGCCTCGGACACCTTGCCCCACAGCACGTCCCGCTCGACCAGCGCGATGTCGCGCTCCAGCGGGTCGCCCCAGCCGCCGCCCCCGGTGGTGCGGATCCGGATGACCTCCCCGGCGCGCACCGGCTCGTCGTCGACGAGCCCGTCCATCTCCCGCTCGTTGGGGCCGCCCGGGTCGATGACCACCTGGAACGGCCGGCCGGCCTTGCCGCCCTTGACGCCCCAGCACGCGAGGATCGAGCGGTCGGCGATCGACATGAACGACGCGTCGCGCAGCATGCGGATGTGCTTCTCGTAGCCCAGGCCGCCGCGGAACCGCCCGGGGCCGCCCGAGTCGACCGCCAGGCCGAGGCGTTCGACGAGGAACGGGAAGCGCGACTCGGTGAACTCGGTCGGCAGGTTCCGCGAGTCCGGAACGACGTGGATCGTGTCCTCGCCGTCGGCGTAGTAGCGCCCGCCCGACCCGCCGCCGAGCACCTCGCGCATGAGGTACGAGCGGCCGTCCTCGTCGTGCCCGTACACGCCCGTGTAGCGGATCGTCTCCTGGTCGGCCGGCATCCGCCCGTCCACGGCCTTGGCCAGCACGCCCGCGAGCACGCCCAGAAGGCGCAGGATGACGAACGTGCGGGCGTTGGTCGGCGCCGGGAAGATCGGCGTCAGCAGCGTGCCCTTCTCCGGGAACTTCATCTCGATCAGCGGCACGACGCCTTCGTTGACGTCGAGTTCGGCCATGCGCTCGGGGGTGTCCGCGAGGTTCCGCAGGATCGGCGCGAGCCACTTCTTGAGAAAGTTGCCGTCGGCGTAGTCGCCGCAGTGGTTGATCGGGCCCTTGGCCTGCGGCGAGGTGCCCGTGAAGTCGATGACGATCTTGTCGGGCGTCTTGGTGAGCGTGATGCGCTGCGTGTGCAGCCGGGGCTCGTCGACGCCGTCGTGCTCGGCGTAGTCCTCCCAGACGTACTCCCCGTCGGGGATCTTCGACAGGATCTCGCGGCGGTACGTCTCGGTCGTCTTGTCCAGGATCGCGTCGAAGCACGCCTCGACGGTGGCCCGGCCGTACCGCTCGAACAGCTCGGTCAGCCGCCGCGACCCCATCAGGCACGCCGAGCACTCGGCGTCGAGGTCGGCGGCGAGCGAGTCGGGCATCCGCGAGTTGCGGGTCATGATGCGCAGCGCGGCCTGGTTGGGCACGCCCTGGTCCCACAGCTTGATCGGAGGGACCATCAGGCCCTCCTCGTACACGCTGGTCGCGCCGGACGGCATCGAGCCGGGGCAGCAGCCGCCGATGTCGTCGTGGTGCCCGAACGCCTGGACGAACGCGACGACCTCGCCGTCCGCGAACACCGGCACCGTCACGCACAGATCCGGGAGGTGGCCGATGCCGCCCTCCGACTCGTAGACGTCGTTGTGGAAGAACACGTCGCCGGGACGCATGGTCTCCAGCGGGAAGTCGCGCGCGACCGGGTGGACGAGCGCGGAGTACGAGCGCCCGGTGAGCTTGCGCAGCCGGCGGTCGTGGATGCCGGCGCGGAAGTCGTGGGCGTCGCGGATCATGGGCGAGCGCGAGGTGCGCGCGATGGCCGTCTCGACCTCCATCTCGACCGAGGCGAGCGTGCCTTCGACGATCTCGAGGACGACCGGGTCGACGTGGCCGACGGAGGAGCGGGCGGCGCCGGGCAGGACCACGGGCGCGGAAGCAGGCGGGTTGGCTGGCACTGGTCAGGCCTCCTTGGGAAGCGCGGCGACGGGGGTGACGATGACGTTGCCGTACGCGTCGACGCGTGCGGTGAAGCCCGGGTGCACCGGGATGGTCGAGCCGAACTCCTCGATGACCACCGGGCCTTCGAGGACGTCCCCCGGAGCGAGCGCGGCGCGGTTGTAGATCGCGGTGTCGACGTAGCCGGCCGCGGCGTCGAAGCAGACGGGGCGTCGGCCGGTGCAGGCGCGGGCGGGATCGCCGTCGCCGGGCGGCAGTTCGCGCAGCTCGGGGCGGCGGATCGGTCCGACGCCCGTGACGCGCAGGTTGACCCACTCGACGGTCTGGTGCGGGTCGCCGCGGAAGTTGTAGCCGTACAGCCGCTCGTGGGCCTCGTGGAACGCGTCGGCGACGGCCTCGGTCAGCGCCTCGTCGACGTCGCCGTCCGGCACCGGGACCCGGACCTCGAAGGCCTGCCCGAAGTAGCGCAGGTCGGCGGTGCGCACGTACTTGTGGTCGGCGCGCGCGAACCCCTCCTTGTCGAGGGCCTCGGCGGCCTGCCCGGTGAGCTCCGCGAGGATCTCCGCGGTCCGCGCGTGGTCGAGCTCCGGCTGGCGGGCGACCGCGGTGCGCACGTAGTCGCAGCGGACGTCCACGGTCAGCAGCCCGAACGCGGACACGTTGCCGGGGTCGCGCGGCACGATCACGCCGGCCAGCCCGAGGATGTCGATCAGGCGGCACAGCAGCAGCGATCCGGACCCGCCGAACGTCGCCATGGTGAAGTCGCGGACGTCCAGGCCGCGCTTGACGGTGATCTGGCGCAGCGCGTTCGCCTGGTTCCAGGCGGAGATCTCCAGGATCCCGGTGGCGCACTGCTCGAGCCCCAGACCGAGTTCACCGGCGATCTTGGCGAGGCCCTCGCGGGCGGCGTCGACGTTCAGCGGGATCTCGCCGCCCAGCAGGTGCGGGGGGATGCGGCCGAGCAGCACGTGCGCGTCGGTGATCGTCGGCTCGGTGCCGCCGCGGGCGTAGCAGAGCGGACCGGGGTCGGCGCCCGCCGAGCGCGGCCCGACCTTGAGGGTGCCCTCGGGCGAGATCCACGCCACCGAGCCGCCGCCCGCGCCGACCGTCACCACGTCGATCATCGGGATCTTGGACGGGAAACGGCCGACGCTGCCCTCGGTGGTCAGCGTCGGTTCGCCGCCGAGGACGACCGACACGTCCGTGGAGGTGCCGCCGCCGTCGCAGGTCAACACCTTGTCGAATCCCGCGCGTTCGGCGATGAGCGCGGCGCCGAGCGCGCCGGCCGCCGGGCCGGACAGGACCGTGGTGATCGGCTGGTGCACGACCTCCTCGGCGGACAGCACGCCGCCGTTGGACTTCATGATGGAGAACGGCGTGGGCCGCCCGGTGAAGGCGTCCAGGCGCCGCTGGATGCCGGCGACGTAGCGGCCCACGCGCGGCTTCACCGCGGCGTCCACCAGAGTCGTCATCGAGCGCTCGTACTCCCGGTACTCGCGCAGGACTTCGGAGCTGATCGAGACGACCGCGTCCGGCTGCTCCGCCAAGAGGGCGTCCCGCATGCGCAGTTCGTGCTTGGGGTTGGCGTACGCGTGCAGCAGGCACACGCCGATCGTGCTGATGCCCTGCTCGCGGAACCAGCGGGCCGCCTCGCGGGCGCCCTCCTCGTCGAACGGGCGTATCTCGCGGCCGTGGAAGTCCATGCGGCCGCCGACGGCGCGGACCCGGTCGACGGGCACGATGCGGTCGGGCTTGACCCAGAAGTACGAGTTGCCGTAGCCGTCCGGCACGGCCTGGCGGGCGATCTCCAGGATGAACTCGTAGCCCTCGGTGGTCACGAACCCGAGGCGGTCGATCTTGTCCTCGAGGAGCTGGTTCGTGGCGACCGTGGTGCCGTGCGCGACAGCGGTGATGTCCTCGCCGGTGCAGCCCAGCATGGCGAGGACCTTGTCGATGCCGTTCATGAAGCCGTCCGCCGGGTCGGAAGGCGTTGACGGGGTCTTGGTGGTGACCAGGTCGCCGCTGTCCTCGTCGAGCGCGACGACGTCGGTGAAGGTTCCGCCGGTGTCGATACCGATGCGGATGCGTCGGGCAGGCGTCATCAGCGTGTTCCTCCCGCGAAGGGTGCGTGGGTGCGTGTGAAGGGGTGATCGAGAGCGATTCAACTTCGGTGCGACGGACGAAGAATCGGCAACTTCTGCCAACACCGACGTCAGATTCTGATGAAGGAACGACGGCCTCAACCGGGACGATTTCGGTCCGTATGCGGTGGGCGTACGCGGGCAACGCGGACACCGCGCCCGGCGGTGCCGGACGCGGTGTCGTGTGGGGTCGTCGTGTGCGGTTGTGGCGCGCGGTACCGCGGTTCAGCCGTGCGGGAACGCGGTCTTCGCGGGCCGGGCCAGGTCCTCGGCGTACCGGTGGATCAGGTCCAGGTTGCGGTCCGCGAGATGGTCGAAGCGCTGCGGCACACTCGACCCCGGGGTGAGGGAGCCGAGCGCGCGACGCGGATCGAGCCGCGCCGACACCCATCCCTCGTGCGACGAGCCCCACGCGAGCACCTCGGCGCCCGGCGAGACGATCATCGAGTTCCCGAAGTACAGCACCCCGGCGGGATCGGAGCCCGTCGCGTTGGCCCCGATCACGTACACGTGGTTGTCGTACGCGCGGGCGCGGCACGTCAGTTCCCACAGATCGGCGGAGCGCAGCAGCGCCGAGGGACGGCAGATGACCTCGGCGCCCCGCACCGCCTGCACGCGGCACAGCTCCGGGTAGTCGCCGTCGAAGCAGATGACCATGCCGATCCGGCCGAGCGCGGTGTCCGCGACCGTCACCGAGTCGCCGGGCGTGACCCAACCGCCGTGCTCGCGCTTCTCGCCCGCGAACGGGTGCGTCTTGCGGTAGACGCCGAGGATTTCGCCGTCCGGCCCGGCGAGCACCGCGGAGTTGTAGACGGTGCCGCGCTCCTCACCGCGCTCGTACTGCCCCCACACGAGGTGGACGCCGAGTTCGCGGGCCCGTTCGCGGAAGGCGTCGCTCCGCCCGCCGGGGATCGCGTCGACGAGGTCCCACAGCTCCTCGGCGGACATCGCCGGGGTGAAGCCGGTGGTCACCGTCTCGGGCAGGACCACCAGTTCGGCCCCCGTCGACTCCACGCACCGGGTCGTCCACGCGAGCGCGTGGTCGGTGTTCTCCTTGATCGAGGCCGCGGACAACGGCCCGGGCCTGGGCGCGACCTGGACGGCGGCCGCGGTGAACTCTCGCATGTCGTTCGGGTCCTCCGTTCGCTGTCGGCCGGCGGTCAGCGGCGCCGCGCGATCACGCCGCCCACGATGACGCCGGCCAGCGCGACGGCCGCGCCGAACGCCGCGCCCTTGACGAAGTCGCCGCCGAGGTCGCCGCCGAGGCCCGCACCGGACCCGGAGTCGGCGCGGGTGAACACCGTCGGCGCGGCCGGGGTCGCGGTGTCGGCCGCGCCGACGGCGGCGCGCGGCGCCGGTACCGAGGCCTGCGGCTCGGGCAGGCCGCCCGCGAGCACCCGGTCGACGGACTTGAAGAACTCGCCGGCCGTCTTCTTGGCGACGCCGGTGAGCACGCGCTGGCCTACGCCGCCGATCATGCCGCCGACGATCGCGTCGGCGTCGTAGTCCAGGCGGGTGCGTCCGTCGCCCAGGTCGGCGAGCGTGACCTTGACGTCGGCGCTGACGGTGCCCGGGCCGCCGGAACCGGACGCGCGGAGCACGAACGAGCCGGGGTGCACCTGGTCGGTGATCTGCACGTTGCCCAGGTAGGTGCCCTTGATGGACGCGACGCCCATCGTCACCGTCATCCGGTAGGCGTCCGGGCCGGTCTCCTCCAGCTTCTCGCAGCCGGGGATCGTCCGGGTGAGTACCGCGGGGTCGTTGAGCGCCGCCCAGACCTTCTCCGAGGGGGCGTTGAGCGTGGCGTTTCCGGTGACCTTCATGCTGTGGGGAACTCCTCGGGGGCGGTGCGGACGCGGCGCAGCGGCGGGATCTCCCCGGCCGCGTGGCGCCGGCGCAGGTGGAACAGCTCGGACGGTTGGATGGGCATGCGCGTGATCGGGAAGCCCTCGGCGTCCTCGATGGCGGAGGCGAGCACGGCCGCGCCGGGGATGACCCCGGCCTCGCCCGCGCCCTTGATGCCCAGCGGGTTGAGCGGCGAGGGGGTCTCCAGGTGGTCGATCTCCACGCTGGGGACCTCGCTCGCGTACGGCATGAGGAAGTCCATGAACGAGGCGTTGAGCAGCTGGCCGTTCTCGTCGTACTCCATGCGCTCGTACAGGGCGCCCGCGACGCCCTGCGCCACGCCGCCGTGCACCTGGCCCTCGACGATCAGGGGGTTGAGCAGGTGCCCGCAGTCGTGGATGACGCAGTAGCGCAGGACCCGGATCTCGGCGGTCTCGGGGTCGGTCTCGACGATCGCGGCGTGCATGCCGTTCGCGAACGTGGCCCTCGGCGGGGAGTAGAAGTCCCGTCCCTCCAGGCCGGGTTCGTCGTCCTCCGCGACCGGCGGCCGGCTCGGATCGGCGTTGCCGCCGAACTGCGTCGCGGCCTTGGAGGCGTCGTCGAACGCGTACCGGAGCGGATTGGACAGCACCGCGACCGTGCCCAGCGGGATGGCCGAGGAGTGGTCGTCCTTCACACGGACGACGCCGTCGACGATCTCCAGGTCGCCCGGATCCGCGCCGAGCGCCTCACCGGCGATGCGCAGGGCCTTCTCGCGCACCTTGCGGGCGGCGAGCGCGATCGCGTTGCCGCTCATGACGGCCGCGCGCGACGCGAACGTGCCGACCGCGTAGCCGAAGCGCCGCGTGTCGCCGGTGGTGACGGAGACGTCCTCGAACGGCACGCCCAGCTCGTCGGCGACGACCTGCGCGAACGCCGTCTGGTGGCCCTGGCCCTGGCTGGTCAGGCCGGTGGCGACGTTCACCTTGCCGCTGGTCTCGACCTGCACGTGGCCGCCCTCGTAGGGGCCCACGCCGGTGCCCTCGACGTAGCAGCCGATCCCGATGCCGACCCGCCGCCCCTCGGCACGTGCCTGGGCGCGGAAGACCTCGAAGTCGTCCCATCCGACCAGCTTCTTGAGCTTGTCGAGCGAGGCCGGGAAGTCGCCGGAGTCGTAGATCAGCGGGCGGCCGTCCTGGAAGAGCAGGCCGTGGTCGTAGGGCATTTCGTGCGGCTGGATGAAGTTCGCCGCGCGCACGTCGGCCCGGTCGCGGCCCAGGTGGTCGGCGATGGCGTCCATCGTGCGCTCCATCGCGAAGACGCCCTGCGGACGTCCTGCGCCGCGGTACGGCGTGACGATGACCGTGTTCGTGTACAGGCTGCGGAAGTCGACGCGGTACGCGCCCGGCTTGTACGGGCCCAGCAGCTGCGTCGAGGTGATGATCGGCACGATGATGCCGTAGGGCGTGTAGGCGCCGTTGTCGTGCAGGATCTCCACGTCGAGGCCCAGCACGCGCCCTTCGTCGTCGAAGCCGACGCGCACGGTCTGCAGCTGCCCGCGCTCGTGGGCGGAGGACACGAAGTGCTCGCGGCGGTCCTCGGTCCACTTGACCTCGTGCCCGAGCAGGCGCGCGGCCCACGGGACCAGCACCTCCTCGGGCCACGGGTGGACGATCTTGACGCCGAAGCCGCCGCCGACGTCCGGCGTGATCACCTCGACGCGGTCCAGGGGGAGTTCGAGCTTCGCGGCGACGGCCGCGCGGACGCCGGTCGAGGTCTGGGTCGAGGTGTACACGCGCATGCTCGCGTCGGCCTCGTCCCATCGGGCGAGCACGCCGCGGCCTTCCATGGGCATGCAGGCGCTGCGCTCGATGTCCAGCTGGAGTTCGAGGCGGTTGGGGGCGGCGGCGATCGCCGCAGGCGCGTCGCCGACCTCCTGCACCATGTGCGCGGCGACGTTTCCGGGGACGTCGGCGTGCACGAGGTGTTCGCCGCCCGCCGCCTTGTCGATGCCGACGACCGGCGGGAGGAACTCGTACTCGACGGTGATGCGTTCGCACGCGTCCTCGGCGCGGTACCGGTCCGTCGCGACGACCATGACGATCGCCTCGCCGACGTGCCGCACGACGTCCTTCGCCAGTGGGTAGGCGGTACGGCCGTGGGTGAGCGCGGGATGCGGGATGAGCAGCGGCAGCGGCTCGGCGACCTTCCCGGTCAGGTCCTCGTAGAGGTAGACCGCGACCAGGCCTTCGGTGTCGAGCGCCGCCTCGACGTCGATCGACGTGATGCGCGCGTGGGCGTGGGGGCTGCGGACGAAGGCCACTTCGTACGCGCCCGCGCCCAGGTCGTCGAGGTAGTGGCCGCGTCCGGTCACCAGGCGGGCGTCCTCGGTGCGCGGGACCGGGGCGCCGATCATCCGCTCCGTCATCGCGCCACCTCGTCCACCTCGACGGGGGCGTCCTCGTCGACCTGTTCCTCCAGGCGGAGCTCTGCCGCGCGCAGCACCGCCTTCACGATGTTCTGGTAGCCGGTGCACCGGCACAGGTTGCCGGCGACGGCGTCGCGCGCCTCCTCCTCGCTCGGCTTGGGGTTCTCCTCGAGGAACGCCGCGATGACATTGAGGAACCCGGGCGTGCAGAAACCGCACTGGAGGCCGTGGCACTCGCGGAAGGCCCGCTGCACCGCGTGCAGCGTGCCGTCCGGCCGCTCCAGCCCCTCGACGGTGGTGATCTCGTGGTCCTGCGCGCTGACCGCGAACATCAGGCACGAGCGCATCGGCCGGCCGTCGACCTGGACGGTGCACGCGCCGCAGACGCCGTGCTCGCAGCCGACGTGGGTGCCGGTGAGTCCGAGGTCGTGGCGCAGGCAGTCGGACAGCAGGCGGCGGGCGGGGACCTCGGCGGTCCGCAGGACGCCGTTGACGCGCAGCCTGATCGGGTGGAGCTCTTCTTCCTGCGCGCCGGTCGTGGTGGGCGGCGGGGCGGTGTCCGTCATCGGCTGGTCCGTTCGACGTCGGTGCTGGTGGCGCGTTGGGCGGCGGCCCGCAGCGCGCGTTCGGTGAGCACCCGGGCGAGGTGCGCCCGGTACTCGGCGGTGGCGTGGATGTCCGGTTCGGGCTCGATGGACAACACGGCCAGGGCGGCCGCGTCGGCCCACCGCGCGGTGGCGGGGGTGGCCCCGTGGACCGCCTCGGTGAGGTCGAGCACCAGGGGCACCGGCGACACGGACAGGTAGGCGGCGCGGGCCCGCGTGACGCGGAGGTCGTCGTCGAGGGTGACCGCGGCGGCGACGCCGCACATCGCGTAGTCCCCGTGGCGGCGCGCGGCCTCGACGAACTCGGTGCCGGTGCGTCCCGCGAGCCGAGGGAAGTACGCGGACACCGCCATCTCCCCGGGCTCGATGCACGATTCGAGGGGGCCGGCGAAGAAGTCCTCGGCGCCGACGGTGCGGGATGCGCCCTTGCGGACGAGGTCGACGCTGCCGCCGAGCAGGGCGAGGACCGCGGTCATCTCGCCCGACGGGTCGGCGTGCGCGAGGCTGCCGACGGTGGTCCCGCGGTTGCGGATGACCGGGTGGGCGACGAGCCGCAGCCCCTGTCGCAGCAGCGGTACGGCGGCGTACGCGTCCGCGTCCCGCTCGACGTCGGCGTGCCGGGCCAGCGCGCCGACCGTGACGCCGCCCGGCTCGGTGCGCACGTACGCCAGTTCGGACAGCCGATTGATGTCGACGAGGTGGGCGGGGGCCGCGAGCCGCATGTTGAGGATCGGGATGAGGCTTTGGCCGCCCGCGAGGACCTTGCCGTCGTGCCCGACGGCGTCGAGCGCGTCGAGTGCTTCGGCGAGGCTCGCGGGAGCGTGGTACTTGAAGGCCGGCGGCTTCACGGGGGCGCCATCTCCTTGCTGGTTCCGGTGAGTTGCTCTGTCCCGGGGGTCTGCGTGGGCGGTGGGGCGCGCGGGGGGGGCGCGGGGGGCCCCCCGCCGGGCCGCTGGGGCGCCGAGTGGGTCGGGTGGGTGGCGCGGGCCGGGGGGTGTGGGTGGGCGGGGCGCCGCGGGGGGGGCCCGGGGGCCCACCGCCGCGTTCACGAGGTCACTCGACGAGGCTGGGCGCGGCCGTCGCGGGCCGCTCCGGCCCGTCGTCCGGCCCCTTGTCGGCCGCCTCGTCCCGCTTCTCGGCCGACGAGGTCTTCAGGTGCGCGGGGGCCAGGGCGTTCAGCGCGTGGTAGGCGACGAGCGTGACGATCGTGCCGAGGGCGATGCCCTCGATGGTGAAGTCGTCGGTGAACTTCAGCGCGACGCCGCCGATGCCGACGATGACGCCCGCGGCGGCCGGGACGAGGTTGACCGGGTTGGCGAAGTCGACCTTGTTCTCGATCCAGATCTTCGCGCCGAGCAGGCCGATCATGCCGTACAGGACCACGGTGATGCCGCCGAGCACGCCGCCGGGGGTGGCGGCGATGAGCGCGCCGAACTTGGGGCACAGGCCGAACACCACGGCGACCGCTGCCGCGACGTAATACGCCGCGGTGGAGTACACGCGGGTGGCCGCCATGACGCCGATGTTCTCCGCGTACGTCGTGGTGGGGGAGCCGCCGACACCGGAGGCGACGACCGTGCCGACGCCGTCCGCGAAGATCGCGCGGCCGAGGCTGTCGTCGAGGTTCGCGCCGGTCATCTCCGAGACCGCCTTGACGTGGCCCGCGTTCTCCGCGACCAGGGCGATGACCGCGGGGAGCGCGACGAGCACCGCGGACGTCTTGAAGTCGGGGGCGTGCGTGCTCGGGAGGCCGAACCAGTCGGCCGCCTTCACCCCGTCGAAGTTGACCCGGTAGTGCTCGAACGCCTTGCCGTCGGACGTCGGCGTGACCGAGCTGATCTTCCCGAAGACCTGGTCGAACACCCACGACATGACGTAGCCGAAGACCAGGCCGATGAACACCGCGATGCGCGACCAGAATCCGCGCAGCAGCACGGTCATGGCGATCACCGCGGTCATGGTGAGGATGGCGATCCACTGGTCCTGCGGCCAGTAGACCTTCGCCACCACGGGCGCGAGGTTGAAGCCGATCAGCATGACCACCGCGCCGGTGACCACCGGCGGAAGCGTCTTGTTGACGACCTCGGCGCCCACCAGGTTGATGACCAGGCCGGTCAGCGCGAGCACGGCGCCGGCGACGAGGATCGCGCCGGTGACCGTGGCGGAGTCGCCGCCCGAGGCGCGTATGGATGCCACGGCGCCGACGAACGCGGCGCTCGTCCCCAGGTAGCTGGGTATCCGGCCCTGCACGATCAGCAGGAAGATCACGGTGGCGACGCCGGACATCATGATCGCCAGGTTCGGGTCGAGGCCCATCACCACGGGGAACACGAACGTCGCGCCGAACATGGCGACGACGTGCTGGGCGCCGAGACCGACCGTGCGGCCCCACGAGAGCCGTTCATCGGGCCGGACGACCTCTCCGGGGGGCGGCGTTCCGCCGTCCCCGTGCAGCTTCCAGCCAAGCCCGAGTCTTCCGGGAGATTCGAGTCCCATGTCCGGCCGCCTTCCAGGGATGCGCAGCATGAAGAGGGGTGTAACGGTGGGGGAACGTTACGAAGGCAGCACGCACGGTGGCTTGGGTCACATATGACAGAGCGACCGCTGTCTTGTTGGCGAAATCATCCAAGGAGCTCGGGGGTTTGTCCCCGCCCGAGGTGGAGGAAGGCACGACCCGTCACAGGCCGCGCATGCGCATCACCTGGAGGGCGAGGCCCAGGCTCAGCCGCAGGTGCGCGTCGGTCGTGAACGGGCCGACCATGCGCTCCAGCTTCCCGATGCGGTAGCGCAGGGTGTTGTAGTGGAAGTGCAGGATCCGGGCGGTCTCGGCGACGTTGAGGTTCGTGTCCAGGAGGACCTGCAGCGTGGTGCGCAGGTCCTCGGTCTCCTCGTCGTCGCGGGTCGCCAGCTCGCGCAGCGTCTCGCGCATGAACGACGTCAGCTCGGCCGAGTCCGGCACCAGGCTGAGCAGCCGGTACACCCCGAGGCTGTCGAAGTCCGAGACGGAGCCGGGCCCGTGCATCTGGCGGCCCACCCGCGCCGCGCGCCGGGCCTGCTCGTACGCCTCCGGGAGCAGCTCGGGACTGTTGACCACACGGCTGACACCCGTCGAGAACGCGCGCCGCCCGCCGCCCCCGTCGCCGGACACCTGCGCGACCATCTGTCGCACTGCCTCGCCCGCCGACGACCTGGTGGGCGTCCCCATGACGACCACGACCTCCTGGCTGTAGCCCACGACGGCGGCCTTGGGATCGCGCTCGCGCACGACCATGCTCCACGCCGTCGCGAACCGCTCGTGGGTGGGCCGCAGGTCGCGGGGCTCCGGGTCCGGCACCTCGCCGGCCTCCAGCTGGGCGACCACGACGAACAGCGGCCGGTCGATGTCCCAGCCGAGCGACGCGCAGTGCGGAACGGTGTGCCCGGGGTCGCCCGCGCGCCCGGCCAGCAGGTCGCGCAGGAAGTCCCCCTGGTACTTGCTCTCCACCGCGGAGACGGCCAGTTCCTTCGTGATCACCAGCGCCGCCGTCGCCGCCGCGCGCTCCAGGACGTGGATGTCGCTCTCGTCGAGGCGGCGGTCGCCGCCCGCCAGGAGCACCACGCGGCCGTGGTCGAGCGACCCGGCCAGGATGGGCACGAGCGCCGTCCGCGCGCCGCGTTCCTCCAGGACGCGCGTGCCGTGCCGGAACTCCTCGACGCGGAAGCGCCCGCTGGCGTCGAAGCAGCCGCGGGCGTCGGGCTCCTCGCCGGGGGAGCGTGAGCCGGCCAGGATCCGCCCGTCGGGGGTGGTGACGAGGACCGTGCCGCCGAGCAGGCCGCTCAGCTCCTCGGTGAGCTCGCCGAGGCCGCCGCCCGCGAGCACGACGCTGACCAGCGCGCGGTGCGCCTCCTCGGAGCGGGCGAGCACCGCGGCCTGCCGGTTGAGAATGTCGGTGAGCACCTGGTTGAGGATGTCGTCGAACGCCACGTCGTCGGGCAGCCGGATGATCGGCAGGCCGACCCGGTCGGCGGCGGCGAGCATCTCGGCGGGCAGCTCGTCCACGTAGCGGCCGAACTTGATCGCTATCGCGGCCAGCCGTTTGGCGTGCAGCTCGACGACCAGGTCGGCGGGGGACTGCGGGGTCTCCCGGAGCGGATAGCCGGTGGTCAGCAGGAGCTCGTGCGGCTTGGTCCACGGGAGGATGTCCGGCACCTCCATGACGTTCAGGCGCTGGACCATCCGGTCCAGCCCGGCCGCGCCCGCGAGCAGCCGCGCGCCCGCCAGGCTGGAGACGCTCAGGACCTCGCTGACGGGGAGGCCGCGAACGAGCGTGCCCGTGCTGGACGGGCGGATCCGGTCGGTGTCGTCCACCGTGTCGACCGCAGTCGCGTCCGCAGTGTCGTCCGCCGTCGCGCGGCCGGCAGCGCCGGATGGCGTTGGCACACTCTGCCAACTTTCCGATTGATTCTTGGCAACCTTCCGCATGCGGGGACCTTAGCGGCTGGTCTAGCTTCACAACAGCCGTCGATCCGCAGTGATCTCAGCGGATATGAACGGGTTCACGGTGCGGGCACAGCTTCGACGGATCTCACCAAACCACGACATCCCGCCGTACCGGAACCCCCCGTTCCCCTACAGCAGCCCGGAGGCACTTCGGTGGCACCCCCAACCGCGGTACGCCGCACGCCGAACCGGGGACTGTTCCCCGGCGCGGCGTCGCGGGCCGTGCACACGGTCCTGGCGGGCCCGACGCGGCCGGCCCGCGTCCTCGGCGTGTTCCCCGCCGCCGTCTACCTCGAGGCGGACGACGGCACGGTGGTCGCGGTGTGCGCGGCCGACGCGGTGCGCCTGCCGAACGCGGTGGTGCTCACCGAACCACGCCGCGCGGCGCCGTTCGCCGGAATCGGCCCGGCCGACCCGGCCCGGGTCGGCGGCGGAACCCTGTGGATCGGCGACACGGCCGTGCGGGTCGCGCGCTGGTGGACGCCGCGGGTGCCGCGGCCGCCCGGGTCCGTGGTCGACCTGCGCGACGCGCTGGCGGTCTGCGCCGCCCGCACCGGACTGCCCGGACCGGGGCGGACCGCGCTCGCCGACCTCGCCCGGCACGCCGCGCGTGGCGACACCGCGGCCGCGGAGGACGCCGCACGCGACCTGGTCGGCCTCGGCCCGGGGCTCACCCCGAGCGGCGACGACGCGGTGTGCGGCGTACTCCTCGCCCTGGCCGACCGCCCGGCGACCGCGCCGCTGGCGACACGGGTGGCCGGCTGGGCGTCCGGCCGGACCACCGCGCTGTCGGCCGCGCTCATCGGCCACGCGGCCCGCGGCCAGGGCTGCGACGAAGTGGTGGACGCGATCGACGCGGCGCGCGGACACGGCGCCGTCGAGCCCGCTCTCACACGGCTGTTGGAGGTCGGGCACACCTCGGGCGCGGACCTCGCGCTGGGCGCTTTGACGGCGTTGACCGCGGTCACGGCGTCGGAGATGCGGGGAACCCGGATTCCGCTCACGGCGGTTCCGTGACCCCCGTCGTGTTCTTCCTGCATGACGTGCTTCAGCAACTCCCGTCGACGGTACGTCGTTTCGCCCCCGAACGACGTCCCTGTCACCCCCTCGCGAAAGGACCCCTGTGAGCAGCAGCGTGCTCGAAGTCCGGCGCGGTGCCTACCGCGACTCGGTGAGCCTCATGCAGGTGAGCCGCGCGGTGTCCGCGGTGGACGGCGTCGGCCAGGCACTGGTGGCCATGGCCACGGAACTGAACCTCGACCTCCTCGAAGGGCTCGGATTCGAACGGCCCTCAGCCGCGGGCCCCAACGACATGCTCGTCGCGGTCCACGCGGAAGACGACGACGCGCTGCGCCGCGGACTCGCCCGGCTCGAGGAGGCCCTCAACGCACCCGCGGCGGCCGGCGGGGACATCGCGTCGGGCACCCCGCCACGGACGGTGCGCACCGCCGCGGCCGCCTCGGACGCCACGCTCGCGCTGGTCTCCGTCCCCGGGCCGAACGCGTTCGCGGAAGCCGTCGACGCGCTGGACAGCGGACTCCATGTCATGGTCTTCAGCGACAACGTGCCCCTCGCGGAGGAGATACGCCTCAAAGACCTCGGCGCCGAGCGCGGCCTGCTCGTGATGGGCCCGGACTGCGGCACCGCGGTCGTCGGCGGCGTGGGACTCGGGTTCGCCAACACGGTACGGCCGGGCCCCGTCGGCATCGTCGCCGCGTCCGGCACCGGCTCGCAGGAGTTCATGTGCCTCCTGCACGCCGCCGGTTCAGGCATCAGCCACTGCCTCGGCGTCGGCGGGCGCGACCTGTCCGAGGCGGTCGGCGGCCGCTCGACCCGGCAGGCCCTCGCCGTGCTGGACGCCGACCCCGCGACCGAGCTGATCGTCGTCGTGTCCAAGCCCCCCGCGCCCGCCGTGGCCGCCGAGATCGCTCGGTACGCGGCAACACTGTCCACACCCGTGCAGCTCGCGCTCCTCGGCGCGGGCCGCGACGACCTGACCGCGGCCGCCGCCAAGGCACTTGCCGCGCTCGGCGTCGAACACGGCGGATGGCCGTCGTGGCGTCCCGCGCAAGCGCACCCCGCCCGACCGGGGGCGCTGCGCGGCCTGTTCTGCGGCGGCACGCTGTGCGACGAGGCCATGGTGATCGCGTCCGCGACGCTGGGCCCGATCGCGTCCAACATCCCGCTGGAACCCGCCTGGGCGCTGCCGCCCGGACTGCGCGCGCCCGGGCACCTGATGATCGACTTCGGCGACGACACGCTCACCGCCGGACGGCCGCACCCGATGATCGACCCGGGTCTGCGGCTCGCCCGGCTCGCCGACGAACTGGCCGACCCGGAGACCGGGGTGGTGCTGCTCGACGTCGTCATCGGCCCCGGGGCGCACGACGACCCGGCCACCGGAATCGCCGACGTCCTGCGCGCGGCGGGGCCCGACCGGCCGCACGTCGTGGTGTCGCTGTGCGGCACCGACGAGGACGCGCAGGGCCTGGACGCGCAGGCGCGCACGCTCACGGCGGCCGGCGCCGAGGTGTACCTGTCCAACGCTGAGGCGGCCCGGCGCGCGGTGTCGCTGGTCGGCGGATCCGGACCGGAACCCCGTACGGAACCGCGTACCGAACCGCGTACCGAAGACGGCACTGATCACGGCATCGAAAACGGCACCGAACACGGCACCGAACACGGCGCCGAACACGTCATCGAACACGGCACCGCAGACCGCGACGACCGCGCCGCCGGCACCGAAGGGACCCACGCGTGACCGACCACCGGGGCGTACCGCTCCTCACCGCCCGCCCGTCCGTCGTCACCGTCGGGGCGGACCTGTTCACGCGCTCGCTCGCCGACCAGGCCGTTTCGGTCACGCCGGTCGACTGGCGGCCCCCGATGCCCGGCACCGCCGACCACCTGGCCCGCGTCCTCGCCGATCCGCGGCGGGACGAGGCCAACCGCCGCGCGGTCGGGCGGGTGCTCGCGTCCACGCCGCACCTCGTCGACGTGCGCCCGGCGTCCGAGGCGCTCGGGCTGGAACCCGGCCAGTTCCGGCACGCGGGGCCGCCGATCGACTGGGCCCGTGCGTCGGGGCCGATGCGCGGCGCGCTCATCGGCGCGATGCTGTTCGAGGGCCTGGCCGACACGCCGGAGGAGGCCGAGGCCCACCTCGCGGCGGGCCGCGCCGACCTCGACCCGTGCCACCACCACCGCGCCGTCGGACCGATGGCGGGCGTCGTCAGCCCGTCGATGTGGATGTTCGAGCTCGAGGACACCACGCACGGCACGCGCGCTTGGTGCTCGCTCAACGAGGGCCTCGGCAAGGTCCTGCGCTACGGTGCCTACGGGCCCGAGGTCGTCGACCGGCTGCGCTGGATGTCCGCCGTGCTCGGCCCGCTGCTGCGGGACGCCGTGCGCGCCCACGGGCCCGTCGACATCCGGGCGATCATCGCGCAGATGCTCCAGATGGGCGACGAGGGGCACAACCGCAACCGCGCCGGAACCCTGATGTTCCTGCGCGAGATCCTCCCCGAACTGGTCGCCGCGCAGGCGCCGTCCTCCGACGTCGCCGACGCCGTGCGCTTCGTGGCGGGCAACGACCACTTCTTCCTCAACCTCGACATGCCGGCCTGCAAGCTCGCCATGGACGCCGGACGCGACGAGCCGGGATCCACGCTCGTCGTCGCGATGGCGCGCAACGGCACCGACTTCGGCATCCAGGTCTCCGGCACCGGGGACCGCTGGTACACCGGGCCCGCGCAGGTGCCGGACGGCCTGTACCTCGGCGCGTACGGACCCGACGACGCCAACCCGGACATCGGCGACTCGGCGATCACGGAGACCGCGGGCATCGGCGGCTTCGCCATGGCCGCCGCCCCCGCGATCGTGAAGTTCGTCGGCGGCGAGGTGGCGGACGCGCTCGACGCGACGCGGCGGATGTACGAGATCACGCTCGCGGAGAACCCGGCCTACCAGGTGCCGGTGCTGGACTTCCGCGGGACGCCGACGGGCATCGACGTGGCCAAGGTCGTCCGGACGGGGATCCTTCCGCAGATCAACACCGGCATCGCCGGGAAGGTCGCGGGCACCGGCCAGGTGGGGGCGGGCCTGGTGACGCCGCCCGCGTCGTGCTTCACCGAGGCGGTCGCGGCCCTGGCGGAGGCGGCACCGCCCGTGTGACGGTCATCGACTGAACGTCGAGGCGGGGCCCGCGACTTCGTGTCGCTGGCCCCGCCTCGGCGTCCTGCTGTGTCCTTGTGATCAGCCGACCGGTACGGGCTCCGGGTGGATGCGGCCCTCGGCGTGCGCGAGATGCCCGCCGGTGCCGCCGCGCGTGACCTTGACGACCTCGGCGAGCACCGCGATCGCCGTCTCGCGCGGCGAACGGGCACCCAGCGCGAGACCGATCGGCGAGTGCAGGCGCGCGAGTTCCTCCTCGGCCACGCCCGCTTCGCGCAGGCGTGCCGTCCGGTCGTCGTGTGCCCGGCGGCTGCCCATCGCTCCGACGTACGCCACCGGCATGCGCAAGGCCCTTTCCAGCAAAGGGACATCGAACTTCGGGTCGTGGGTCAGCACGCATATCGCCGTACGCTCGTCGACCCGGGTGCGGGCCAAGTACCGGTCGGGCCAGTCCACGACGAGTTCGTCCACGCGCGGAAAGCGCTCCGGCGTGGCGAACGCTGCACGCGCGTCGCACACCGTCACGTGAAACCCGGTGAACACCGCGGCTTCGGCGACCGCCGAGGCGTAGTCGTTCGAGCCGAACACCAGCAGGCGCGGACGCGGCAGATGGACATGGACGAACACGGTGTCGTCGTCCGGCCCTTCCATGATTCCGCTGGCGCCCGCCGCCAACATGCGGTCGGCGCACGCCGCGAGCGCTCCGGGGCCGCCCGACAGCGCGCGGCGTCCGACGCGTTCGCCGTCGCGTGCGGCGACGACCGTGGCGACGGCGACCGGGCGGCCGTCGTCGAGCGCGGCGAGCAGCTCGGCGAACTCCGGGTAGCAGTGGGCGTCGACGGGTTCCACCAAGACCTCCAGCGTGCCGCCGCAGGTCAATCCGGCCATCAACGCGTCCTCGTCGCTCACGCCGTACGCGGCCGACTGCGGCCGGCCCGTGGCGATCACCTCCCCGGCCAGTTCGTACACCGCGCCCTCGACGCAGCCGCCCGAGACGCTGCCCAGCGCGACGCCGTCGGCCGAGACGGCCATGACTGCGCCCACCTCCCGAGGCGCGCTCCGCAGCGTCGACGTGACCGTGGCAAGGGCGAAGGTCCGCCCGCCCCGGTACCAGGAGTCGAGTTCACCGCTCAGCTCACGCACCCGTCACCAGCCTCTCCCCGCCCTACCGGCGGTACCGACCTTGGCGCCGCCCCGAGGACGGCGCGACAAGTACATGCGCTGGGCCGTGCGGCCGCGTCGGCAAGATCTGCCAAGCGGCGCGCTCTCACGTCGTTCTCTTTATCGCATTCGTTGAATTCCTTGAATTCAACGAATGCACGCAATCGCTCCAAGGAAAGGCGAGTTGCGGGCGAGTTACTTTCATGTCACGTCATTGACGGCAGTCAAGAGAACGCAATAACCTCCAGCCGAACGGGGGGAATTCGACGAAAGTGCCGCTTTGCCACGCCTGCTTGCGAGGTTCGAAATGCGCCGTCATCCCGTGTCAGGAATTCAACGTCGTGCCCTTCCGGCTGCCGCCGCAGTGACCGCGGCCGCCGTACTCGCGGCCTGCGGAGGCGGTACCGGATCAGGGGGCGCGGGGCGCCCCAGCGGAGACCCGCAACGCGGGGGGACGATCCAGGTCGGGATGCCCTTCGACGTACAGACGCTCGACCCCATAGCACCGAACTTCGCCAGCTCGATGGACTACACGGCCGCCCGCGGCGTCATGGACCCGCTGTTCGACGTCGACGCCCAGGGCGCCCTGGTGCCCCAACTCGCGCTCGGCGCCGTCGCGAGCGACGGGAACAGAACCTTCACGGTCCAGCTGCGCGACGGGGTGAAGTTCTCCGACGGGACGGACTTCGACGCGGCGGCCGTGATCGCGCACTATCAGGAGATCAAGGACAAGAAGACCTGCCTGGGCTGCGCCCCGCGGCTGGTGGGGCTGGTGTCCGCGATCACCGCGAAGGACCCGCACACCGTGGTGTTCGCTCTCAGCGCGCCGTGGGCGGAGTTCCCCGAGGTCGGACTGACCGGCATCGCGGGGCTCATCCCGTCCCCGACCGCGAAGAAGGCGGCCGGCGACGCGTTCGGCCGCAACCCGGTCGGCACCGGGGCGTTCAAGCTCGCCGAGATCGCGCCCGGCGACCACGTCACGCTGGTGCGCAACGAGACGTCGTGGCTGGCCGACCGCACGTACCCGGACAAGGTCGTGCTCAAGGTCATGCTGGACACGCAGACGGCCGTGCAGTCCGTGCAGGCCGGGACGATCGACGTCATGGTGTCGTCGCAGCCCAACCAGGCGCAGCAGGCGAAGTCCGCCGGACTCCAGGTGCAGCTCAACCGCGGGCTGGCCCCGGACGGCATCATCATGAACCTCAACCGCCCGGGCCTGGACGACGTGCGCGTGCGCCGGGCGCTGAGCATGGCCATCGACCGCCAGGCGATCAACAAGGTGGCCTACAACGGCGACACCCAGCCGACCACGGCCTTCCTCGCCGAGGACGACCCCGAGCAGCAGGGCATCGGCGTGCCGGGCTACGACCCGGACAAGGCACGGCAGTTGCTGGCGGAGTACGGCAAGCCGGTGCGGCTCGAGCTCAACACGCTCCAGGGCTCCAACTACATCGCGGCCACGCAGCTGATCCAGCAGCAGTGGAAGGCCGTCGGGGTCGAGACGACGATCAAGGTCAACACCGCGGTCGGCATCATGCAGGACGTCCTCCAGCGCAACTACGACACGAGCTTCTCTCCGGCGTTCATGGCCACGACCACGGTCGACGCCCTCGAGGTGGCGTTCTCCTCGACCGGTCGCCTCAACCTCGGCGGCTACGTCAACAAGCAGAACGACGAGCTGTTCGGACAGTTGGGCGCCGCGACCGACAGCGCCGCCGCGCTCCCGATCGCGCGGCAGATCCTCACCAACGTGTCCAACGACGTGCCGAGCATCCCCGTCGTCCGCAAGACCGGCATGTTCGCCGCCTCCGCCAAGGTCCACCTGCCCGCCCCCGACGGCTACCGCGTCGACGCGTTCACGCTCACCGACCTGTGGCTGACCCGGTGACCGCGCGCTACCTCCTCACCCGCGTGGGCCAGGCGCTGCTCGTGCTGGCCTGCGTGGCGGTCACGACGTTCGCGCTCGGCCGCGTCCTGCCCGGCGACCTGGCCACCGCGGTCCTCGGCCAGTCGGCGACGCCCGAGCAGATCGCCGAGTTCCACCACAAGACCGGCGCCGACCGGCCGGCCGTCGAGCAGTTCTGGAGCTGGTTCACCGGCGTCCTGCACGGCGACTTCGGCACGTCGGCCCTCACCGGGCAGCGGGTCTCCGACGCGTTGGCCGACCGCGCGGCGCCGTCGCTGCTGCTGGTCCTGCTCGCCGAGGCGTTCGCGCTGGCGGTCGCCGTGCCGCTGGCCGTCTGGGCGGCGTACCGGCAGGGGAGGGCCGCCGACAAGGCGGCCAACGGCGCCTCGTTCCTGCTCCTGGCCACCCCGCAGTTCGCCGTCGCCGTCCTGCTCATCTACGTCTTCGCGGTACGGCTCGGCACCCTCCCCGCGACCGGCTACGTGCCGCTCGACGAGGACCCGGCCCAGACCTTCCGCACACTCCTCCTGCCGGCGGTCACCCTCGCGCTCGGCCTGGCCGCCGTCTACTACCGCGTACTGCGTGCCGGAGTCCTCGACACGCTGCGCCAGGACTACGTCCTCGCCGCCCGCGCGCAGGGATTGACCCCTCGTCAGGTGCTGGTCTCGCACACGCTGCGCCCGTCCCTGTTGCCGCTCGTCACCCTGGTCGGCCTGAACTTCGGCTTCCTGATCGGCGGCGCGGTCATCGTCGAGCAGCTGTTCGCCCTGCCCGGGCTGGGCACGTACGCCCTCGGCGCGGTGCAGACCAGGGACTTCGCCGTCCTGCAAGGCACCGTACTGCTCATCGCCGGTGTGTACGTACTCGTCAACCTCGCCGTGGACCTCCTCTACGGCGTGCTCGACCCGAGGATCCGCCATGCCCGCTGAACGACGCCCCGGCCTCGGCCGCGGGGCGTGGCCGCCGCTCGTGTTCCTCGGCGTCCTGTGCACCGCCGCGCTGCTCGCCCCCGTACTCCCGTTGGCCGACCCGACGCACAGCGACACCGACGCGCTGGCCGCCGGAATCAGCGCCAAGCACTGGCTCGGCACCGACGCGCTCGGCCGCGACACACTGTCCCGCATCGTGCACGGTGCCCGCGTGAGCCTCGTCGTGGGCGTCGGGGCGACCGCGATCGGAGCGGTTGCGGGGACACTGCTGGGCATGGCGGCGGGCGTCGTGCGCGGCTGGGTGTCCGCCGTCATCATGCGGCTGACCGACGTGCTGCTCGCGTTCCCCGCGATGATCTTCGCGCTGGCGGTCATCGGCGCGGTGGGCCCGTCGACGGCGTCCGTCACCGTCGTCATCGGACTGCTGTTCATCCCGGGCTTCGTGCGTATCGTGCGGGCCCCCGTACTCAGCCTCTCGCAAAGGGAGTTCGTGCTCGCATGCCGGGCGATGGGCATGTCGACGCCGCGTCTGATGGCGCGTGAGATCCTGCCCAACATCCTGACCGGCGTGCTCACGTACGCGGTCACGATGTTCGGCGTCGGGGTCATGGTCGAAGGCGGCCTCGGATTCCTCGGCGTCAGCGTGCCGCCGCCCGAGCCCACTTGGGGCGGCATGATCGCGGAAGGCCGCCAGGTCCTCGCCCAACACCCCATGGTCACCCTGACCCCCACCCTCGTCCTGGTGCTGGTCGTCGTGTGCGCGAACGTCGTCGGCGACCGCCTCTCCGCCAGGCTCGACACGCGCGGAGCGATGCTGTGAACCACGACGCGCCTTCGCCCTCGGCGGCCGAACCCCTGCTGAACCTGCGCGGGTACACCGTCCATCTGAACTCCCCGCGCGGGACCGTGCGCGCGGTCGACGGCGTCGACGTGGCCGTGGCCCGCGGGCGCACGCTCGCCGTCGTCGGCGAGTCCGGCTCCGGCAAGAGCGTGCTGTGCCGCAGCCTGCTCGGCCTGCTCCCGGACGCCGCCGTCGCCCTGCGCGCCGGCACCGCCCACTTCGACGGCGTCGACCTGACCGCGCTCGGCGAACGCGAACTGCGCGACGTCCGCGGCCGGCGCGTCGGCATGGTGTTCCAGGACCCGATGACCGCGCTCAACCCGGTGCTGCCCGTCTGGCGGCAGATCGCCCTGCCCCTCAAACGCCACCTCGGCCTGCGCGGCAGAGCGGCCAAGGCCCGCGCGGTCGAACTCCTCGACTCCGTAGGCATCCCGGACCCTGCACGGCGGGCCGACCAGTACCCGTTGCAACTCTCCGGCGGCATGCGGCAGCGCGTGATGATCGCCCTCGCACTGAGCTGCGATCCGGAACTCCTCATCGCGGACGAGCCGACCACCGCACTCGACGTCACCGTCCAGGCCCAGATCCTGCGCCTGCTCGACCGGCTGCGCGCCGAACGGGACATGGCCGTCATCCTCATCAGCCACGACCTGGGCGTGGTTGCCGACCACTCCGACGACGTCATGGTGATGTACGCGGGACGCCAGGCCGAACTCGGGCCCACCGCCTCCGTGTTGGCGGCTCCCCGCATGCCGTACACGCGCGCGTTGCTCGACGCGGCACCCACCCTGCACGGACCCCGCGGCCAGCACCTCGCCGCGATCGGCGGCCAGCCCCCGGACATGAGCCGCCTCCTGTCCGGGTGCGCCTTCGCCGACCGCTGCCCCCGCGTCCAGGACCGCTGCCGTACCGAAGTCCCGGCCATGACCCGCCCGCCGGGCAGCGCCCACGAAGCCGCCTGCTGGAACCCGGTCCCGCCGCCGCGCCCCGGCGGCGGCACCGTGACCGGCATTTCGGCGGCGCGTCGAGAATCGAGCCGCACATGACCACCGCCGATCTCCCCGTATCCGCCCCTCCCGGCACCGGCGCCGTCGGCCGACCGCTCCTGGAAGTACGCGGCCTGCGCGTGCGCTACCGCTCCGGCGGCCGACCCTTCGAAGCGGTCGCGGGCCTCGACCTGACCCTCCACCAAGGCGAAACCCTCGGCCTGGTGGGGGAGTCGGGCTGCGGCAAGTCCAGCGTGGCCCGCGCGGTCGCCCGACTCGAACCCGACGTCTCGGGCGCCATCGTGTTCGACGGCCAGGACGTGGCCCGCACCGGCGGCCGCGCCCTCAAGGCCTACCGCCGCCGCGTAGGGATGGTCTTCCAGGACCCGATCGCCTCACTCAACCCGCGTCGCACGGTCCGCGACATCATCGCCACGCCCCTGGAACTGGCCGGTGGCCACGACTCCACAGCCATCGCAGCCCGGGTCGGCGAACTGGCGGACCTGGTCGGCCTCCACCCCTCCCTCCTCGACCGCCACCCGCACGAGATGTCCGGCGGCCAATGCCAACGCGTCAGCATCGCCCGCGCCCTCGCGTGCGTCCCCGACCTACTCCTCTGCGACGAGGTCGTCTCCGCCCTCGACGTCTCCATCCAGGCCCAGGTCGTCAACCTCCTCATGGACATCCGCGAACAGCAGCGCCTGGCCATGCTGTTCATCTCCCACGACCTCGCCGTGGTCCGCCAACTCTCCGACCGCGTGGCCGTCATGTACCTGGGCACCCTGTGCGAAGACGCCCCCGTCGACGAGCTCTTCGCCCGCCCGGCCCACCCCTACACCCGCGCGCTACTGGCCTCGGTCCCCGGCAACCCCACCCCCGACACCGCCCTCCTCACCGGCGACCTCCCCTCCCCCCTGACCCCACCCTCAGGGTGCCGCTTCCGCACCCGCTGCCCCCTGGCCCGCGACACCTGCGCCGAAATCCCCCCCACCCCAAAACAAATCCGCCCAGACCACCACGTCGCCTGCCACTTCCCGATAGACGCCACCCCCTGACAGCGGCCCCGTCGCCCCCCGGCCCCACGACCCAGGGGGCGACACGGGCGTCGTTCCCGCATATGACGCCGTCGGTGGGGTGGCGCCGTACGCAGGCCACCCCACCCACGGCGTCGGTCAGGCCTGCTGAGCGATGAAGGCGTCGATCTGCTCGCCGACGTGGTCGATGGTCTCGTCGGTGAGGCCGTGGTTGCAGGAGATGAGCATGCCGTAGCGCATGACGTGGTCGGCGTTGGGCAGTCCGGCGTCGGGCTGGCGGAAGCCGGCGTTCTTCATGAACGGTTGGCGGGCGGCGTTGCCGGTCCAGACGACGCGGGTGTCGATGCCCCGGGCTTCGAGGTACTGCTGGAGGTCGCTGCGGCCGAAGCCGGCGTCCGGCTTGATGAGGAAGCAGTACGACAGCCACGCCGTGGTGAGCCCGTCCGTCTGGCGCGGCGGGGTGAAGTGGCCGGGGTGGCGCTCGAGGATCTCGGTGAAGCGGGCGAAGTTGTGCCGGCGGCGCTCGTAGTTGCGGGGGAGCTTCTTGACCTGCTGGACGCCGAACGCGGCGCACAGCTCGGTGGGAAGGAAGTTCCAGCCGGCCTCGTCGAAGATGAACATGTTGTCGTAGCTGATGCCGTCGAGGTCGGTCCAGAAGTCCCGTGAGCCGGCCTTGGATCCGAACAGCTGCGTCTCGGAGCGGCGGCCCCAGCCGCGCAACGTGAGGCAGCGGTCGCGCAGTTGGTCGTCGTCGAGCATGACCATGCCGCCGGTGCCGGCCGCGGTGATGATGTGGGACAGCGAGAAGCTGGTCACCGAGATGTCGGAGCGGGTCCCGGTCGGGGTGCCGCGCAGCGTGGCGCCGACGGCGTCGCAGGAGTCCTCGATGACCTTGAGGCCGCGGCGGTCGGCGATCTCGCGGATCGCGTCCCAGTCCGGCGCGTTGCCGGCCAGGTTGGGGACGAGGATCGCCCGGGTCCGGTCGCCGATCATCTCCTCGATCTTCGTCACGTCGATCTGGAACGTGTCGGGTTCGACGTCCACGAACACCGGTACCAGCCCGGCACGCAGCAGGCTGGACAGGTCGGTCGAGAACGTGAGCGGCGAGGTGATCACCTCGGATCCGGCGGGCAGGTCGAGCAGTTCGACCGCGAGGAACAGCGCCGCGGAGCCGGAGCTGACCATCACGCCGTGGCGCTTGCCGAACAGGTCGGCGACCCTGCGCTCCATCTCGGCGACGTTCGGGCCTATGCGCAGGCCGTTCTGACCTTCCGTCAGCACGGAGACGACCGCGTCGATCTCGTCCTGGTCGTACACGGCGGTCGCGTAGACGGCGCGCTTCTGCTCGCTCATGGGTGTCGTCCTTCTCTGAGGGGGTGGTACGGCGGGGGTGTCGAGGCCGTCGGGCGGCCCGGTGTCAGGCGTCCTTCGGCAGGTGCCACTGGAGTTCGATGTGCTGGCCGAGGGCGACCAGGCCGCAGGCGACGACGTCGGTGCGGACGAAGGCCTGGACCATCGTGTCCGTGGCGGCGTCCGGGTCGCCGGGCCGGAACACTCCGGCGACCCCGATGCGTCCGGCCAGCTCGGGGTCGTCGCGGCCCGCCGCCTCGACGCGTTCCAGCACCGCGTCGAGGGCCTGCTCGCTCGGCAGGCGCAGGCCGAAGTGGTACGAGTGCTGCGGATGCGCGCGCATGTCGGCGGCCCAGGCCGACCGGGTCTCGGCCAGCGGCCCCTCCCCGGTGGCGGCGCGGTCGAGCTGCCGCTCGAACTCCCACTGCTCGGGGCTGACTTCCGACGCGTACAGCACGTTCGTCACGTAGTCCGTGACCTCGGGGTCGACGAACGCGGTGAAGAAGTGCCCGCCGCGATCCAGGACCCGGCAGCCGAGCAGCTCGAACACCCTTTTGGCAAGCTCCCGTTCGCCGGGGCGGTGGAGCAACTCGGCGTGCGTGATGCGCCGCGCCGCGGGGTTGTCATGGGGACCAGTCATCACCGGCTCCTCGGCGGGGAGAGATCGGCAGCGGCACGGGGCGGTGTGCCGTTCCCACAGATCTGACTCCTTGTCAGATCAAGCTTCATTATGGCTATCATAGCCATGATGAAACCCGCAATGACGGTCTGACCGCCCCGTCCGCCTCCGAAGCGTGTGCAAGTGATTACGCGGTGTCCGGTCTCCGCTCTGCGGCGTGTCAGTCACCACCAAAGGAGCACAGTGCACATCTCCTCTGTCGGCGCCTCCGGCTTGAAGGTCTCGGCCCTCGGGCTCGGGTGCAACAACTTCGGCATGAAGATCGATCAGGAGGCCGCGGCCGGGGTGGTGGACGCCGCCCTGGAGGCGGGCGTCACGCTGTTCGACACCGCGGACATCTACGCCAAGGGGCGCTCCGAGGAGATCCTCGGCGCGGTCCTCGGCGCCCGCCGCGACGACGTCGTCATCGCGACCAAGTTCGGCGGGTCGATGTCGCCGGGGCCGTACGGGGCGGGGTCCTCGCGCCGGTACATCGTGCGCGCGTGCGAGGCGAGCCTCCGCCGCCTCGGGACGGACTACGTCGACCTCTACTACCAGCACTACCCCGACCCGGACACGCCCGTCGAGGAGACCCTGCGGGCGCTGGACGACCTGGTCCGGGCAGGCAAGGTGCGCTACGCCGCGGCCTCGAACCTGACGGGGTGGCAGCTGGCCGACGCCGCCCACACCGCACGCGCCGCGGGCACCGTCGGATTCGCCGCGGTGCAGGTCGAGTGGAACCTGCTCTCGCGTGACGTCGAACGCGAACTCGTGCCCGCCGCCGAGCACTTCGGCGTCGGCGTTGTGCCGTACTTCCCGCTCGCCTCCGGGCTGCTGACCGGCAAGTACCGCCAGGACACCGCCTTCCCCGACGGATCACGGCTCGCCGAACTGCCCTACTTCGCCTCGGTCGCCACCGACGCGAACTTCGCCGCCGTCGAGCGCCTCCGCGTGCTCGCGGACAGGACCGGCCGCACGATGGCCGGCCTGGCGCTCTCCTGGCTCGCCGCGCAGCCGTCGGTCCCGTCCGTCCTCGTCGGCGCCACCTCGCCCGCGCAGATCACCGCCAACGCCGCCGCTCTGGAGGAATTGCCCCACGAACTCCTGGCCGACATCACCGCCGCGGTGGAGGGGGCGCTGTGACCGACACGCCGGCGGGCCGGCCGTCAAGACCGACGGCCGGCCCACGGGTCCAAATCCGGGTGATCAGTGACGCGTCGGGGTGAGCAGCCCCTCCTCCTCGACCATGCGGCGCTCGGTGGCCAGGTCGAGGCTGCGTGCGAACAGGAGGTAGGCGGCGCCGGCCACGGGCAGGCCCACGAAGATCGAGTAGTCGACGCCGTCGAGGGCGTTCACCGCGAACCCTCGGTAGGTGTCGCTGATCACCATGAACGGCGCCATGCAGGCCAGGCCGATGACGTAGGCGAGGTTGCCGCGCCAGCCCCAACGGCCGTAGATGCCGTCCGGGTTGAAGATCTCCTTGACCACGTACAGGCCGCGCCGGACGAAGAAGTAGTCGACGAGGTTGATCGCCGTCCAGGGGATGAACAGGTAGGTCAGGATGACCACCACGTTGGCGAAGAACCAGTTGAAGTCGTCTATCCCGACGAGCGTGGATATGGCGCCGACCAGCACCAGCATGATCAGGATCGTGGCGATGCGGATGACGCGGGTCGGTGAGACCGGCCGCACCGAGTCGACGATCGAGATCATGGTGAGGCTGCCGCCGTACTGGTTGATCGCCATGATGGACAGCAGTCCGACCAGCAGAACGAAGACCGCGACGTCCCCGAAACCGTCGAACAGGCGGTCGGCGGACAGCTGCAGCGCGGTCACCGGGTCGGTCCCGTCGGGCGCGCCGGCCGAGACCACGGCGCCGAGCACGAACACCCAGATGCCCGAGATCGCGCTCGGCAGGTACGTCCACCAGAAGGTGCTGCGGACCGGCACGTCCGGCTTGAGGTAGCGCGAGTAGTCCGAGACGTACGGTGCCCAGCCCAGCTGGAAGCCCGCGATGAACACGAACACCAGCATGAACGGGGCGGGTTCGAACGGTCCGGGCGTCCAGACCCCGTCCGGCAGCCCGCCGCTGAACAGCGCCGTGCCGGTGATGACCGCGATGACCACGACGAACGGCCAGGTGAGCCACTGGTTCACGCGGTGGATCCAGGCGTAGCCGTACACCGCGAGCACGGTGGCCGCCGCGGCGGCGATCAGGTAGCCGAGCTCGTTGGGCACGCCGGTCAGGGTGTTCATCGCCTGGCCGGACAGCAGCGCGTCCGAGGTGTTGAACGACACGTAGTTGACCAAGGCGAACACCCACACCGTGAGCGCCGCCCCCACGTAGCCGAACTGCGGCCGTGACTGCACGAGCTGGGGGAGGCCCAGCTGCGGGCCCTGGGCCGAGTGGAAGGCCATGAAGAACGTGCCGAACAGCGAGCCCAGCACGGTGGCGACGACCGTCCAGACCAGCGACGTGCCCATCGACAGCGTCACGACACCGGTGGCCAGACCGGTGAGGTTGAGGCTGCCGACGAACCAGATGGCGCCGACGCTGGAGGGCTTCCCGTGGCGTTCCGACAGGGGGACCCAGTCGATCGAGTGCCGCTCGATCCCCCCGGACGATGCCACTTGGCGGGCGGACCCTTGCTCGTTTGAGACGACAGCCCCCATGGGCCCTCCTATGTCAGCGTGCGCCAAGACGGCCCTCTGTTCAGCTGTTCACAACTGTTCAACTGCTCAGACGGGCCGTCCGAAGCGGATCGAGTGCGCACACACTAGAGACTGCCTGAATTTTCAGTCAATATGAGAGGCCGGTCTTCTCCTTTCACGCACCGCCGCGCTCGGCGTCCGGGGCGTGTCCGTTGCCGGCCTTCTTGGTCGCGAACTCCGCCGCCTGGAGCCCGAACATGGTCCGGTACCGCCCGTTCGGCAGCGCCATGAGCTCGTCCCACGTGCCGTTCTCCACCACGCGGCCGTGGTCGAGGACGACGATGCGGTCGGCGCGACGGGTGGACGCCATGCGGTGGGAGACCAGCACGACGGTGTGGCCGGAGTCGGCGAGGCGGCGCACGTTGTCGTACGCGGCGATCTCGGCCGCCGGGTCCAGCGCGGCGGTCGGCTCGTCGAAGATCATCAGTTCGGCGTCGCGGAACGCGGCACGCCCGATCGCCGTCCGCTGCCACTCGCCGCCGGACAACTGCGCGCCGCCCGCGAAGCTCCGCGACACCAGGGTGTCCCAGCCGCGCGGCAGGTTCGGCAGCAGGGCCTCGGCGCCGGCGAACGCGACCGCGGCGGAGAACGCCGGGTCCGCGTCGTAGTCGGGCATCGCCTCGATCGGCGCCCCCGCGCCGTCGGCGCCACCGGCCGGCGCGCGGCCCATGCGGATGTTGTACCCGGCGGTGAACGGCCAGTGCACGAACTCCTGTGACACCAGGGCGACATGACCCTGCAGTTCGGCGCGGTTCAGCGCGGCGACGTCGACCCCGTCCCACATGACGGTGCCGGCGCTGGGGGCGTAGCACGCAGCGATGATCTTCGCCAGCGTCGACTTGCCGGAGCCGTTCTCCCCGACCAGCGCGACGACCGAGCCCTGCGGGATCGCGAGGGAGACCCCGTCGAGCGCGGGGGCGTCCTTGTCGGGGTAGGTGAAGGACACGTCGGACAGTTCGATCAGCGCGGGCGGCTCCGGGACGGGCAGCCCGGTGTCGGGGACGGCGTGCTCGCGGGCCGTCGCGCACGCGGTGCGGAAGTCGTCGAAGTACAGGACGTCCGCGAACAGGCGCGACGCCTGTTGGACGACGGTGCGCAGCCCGCTGCTGCCGCTGCGGATCGCCAGCACCGCCGTTCCGGCCGTGGACAGCGGCACCCGCGAGGACAACAGCAGCCACCCCAGCACGACATACGTCAGCCCCGTGGCGATCCCGCTCGCCGCCGCGGCGACGATGTTCGTGGCGGCGGTGGCCCGCGCGAGCCGGACCTGCTCGGCCTCCGCGTCCATCGACAGGCCGCGGAAGTGGTCCAGCAGGTGGTCGGCGCCGCCGTGCACGCGGAGTTCGTGTCCGGTGCTCTGCGAGGTGAGCAGGTAGGAGAGCTGGTCGAGCATCCGCTCGTGGTCCAGCCAGGTCCGGCGTGACGCGTACGTGCGGCGCGAGGTCGCCAGCGTCCCGTACGCGTGCGGGACCACGATCAGCCCCAGCATCGGCAGCAGCACCGGGTGCAGCACCGCCAGCACGCTACCCGCGGCGATGAGCGAGATGACCGCGCCGATGATGCCGACCGCCGAACCCAGCATCTGCCGCGCGGAGTCGCAGCCCGCCCGGGCCGCCTCCAACAGGCCGACGAACTCCGGGTCCTCCAACGTCGCCAGCTCGACCCGCGAGGCACAGGTGAGGAGTTCCTCGTCCGCGGCCCGCTCCACCTTGGGCTCCAGCCGGCCCGTGGCGACCGTGGACACCCCGGCGCACACCTGACCCAGCGCCGCCGCCGCGACGATCGAGAGCAGCGCCGGAAACGACGCCCGCACCCGGTCCGGCGTGGGCCCCGCCGCGAACAGCTGCACGAGCGCCGAGTTCGTGGCCAGCAGCCCGACCGCGCCCATCACACCCTGCGCGATCTCCGCGGCCAGCACCGTCAGCGCCGCACGCGGATCCGCCGACCAGGCGAGCGCGACGGCCTTCCGCAGCGACTGCGGCAACGTACGGGCCATCTGGCGCAGCGTCAGGGCCTGCCAGGCTTTGACGTGCCGCCCGTACCCGCCCTCGTACTCCAGCCACCCGCCGAACAACGCCCGCGCACTCCGACCGGGCACACGCGGAACCCGCCTGCGCTGTCGAGGAAGACGCCACCGCGTCCCGGCGTTGTCGCCGCCGGACTCAGGACCGTCGGAAGCGGGCGTCGCCGTGACCGCCTCGTCCTGCGTCATGACCGCACCTCCCGACCGGCCGAACCGGGACGGCCGAGCGAGGCACGATGCGAATCCGCTAGTAGGAAGGTGGAGTTGACGGTCTGTCGTTGCGCAGGCAGGCGGGCGGCGAGGGGACGGGCAGCGGCAGTGGGACGGCGCACGACGGGCACCTCCGTGGGGAGCGGCAGCGTGGCGATCAGCTTCGGGCGTGCTGCGGGCCCCCCGACAGAGCGCGCGGAGGCGCGAGGCGGGCGCCCGCATGCGAACTCACCCTTGACCAAACGTACTTCTGTCGCCTCACGTCGTCCCTGCGTACGGAGTGATGTGCCGTCGGTCCGGAGCGTGCAGCCGGCTCCGGGCCGCGTGGTAGGGGTCGGCGACCTCGTCGGCGTCCACGTAGAGGTGGGCGCCTGGGAGGCCGCGGTCAAACGTGTCGGTTCCTGACGCCGGTCGGTGCGCGCGCGGTCACGCGAAGCGGGGGAACAGCGCGTGGGCGTTGCGGGTCGTCAGGGTGTGCCAAGTGTCGCCCGGGGGCTGGTCGGCGGTGGTGAGGGTGGCCGCGTGCGCGGCGGCGATCGGGGCTGGGGTCCAGCAGTAGTCGCTGCCGTAGAGGATCCGGTCACGGCCGAATGCGCGCACCAGGGCCGGGATCTGGTTGGGGAACGGCGTTCCCGCCATGTCGAACCACAGGCGGCTCATCAGTTCCGGGACGGACGGGCCGTCGCCGTCGCCGAAGAACGCGCGGAACAGGTCGACGCGGTCGGCGAGCAGCGGGAGCGCACCCCCGCCGTGCGTGAAGATCCAGCGGATCCGCGGGTGCCGGACGAGCACGCCGGACAGGGCCAGGTCGCCGGCGGCGCGCGTGGAGTCGAAGATGAACTCGAGCATCGGGCGCGGGCGGCCCCCGCTCACCGCCTCGTGGCAGGCGGGCGAGGTGGGGTGGACGAACACCACCGCACCGCGCTCGTCGAGTTCGCGCCACAAGGGCTCGAACCCGGGGTCGCCGAGGTAGCGTCCGTCGGCGTTGGTCTCGACCGCGACACCGTCGCTGCGCAACACGTCGAGGGCGTACCGGGCTTCGGCGATCGACCCCTCGACGTCCGGCAGCGGCAGAGAGGCCAGGTGGCCGAACCGGGTCGGGTGCTCGCGGGCGACCGCGGTGCCGTACTCGTTGACCTCGCGGGCCAGTGCGCGTGCGGCCTTGTCGTCGCCGAAGTGCGTGCCCGGTGAGGAGACGGACAGCACGGAGCGGCCGATGCCGCACCCGTCCATCATCGAGATGTGGGTGGCGGGGTCCCAGTCGGGCCAACCGGGCATGCCGTCGGGGAACATGTGCCCCGCGGCGACAGCGGCCTCCTTGTACCGCGCGGTGACGAAGTGGGCGTGGACGTCGATGAGTTGTGTGGTCGCGGAGGTCACGGGCGGCCTGCCGCGGCCGATGCGGCGTGGAGTTCGGGGGTGGCGGCCGCGGCGGCGCAGCGCTCGGCGAAGCCGAGGACCTGGTGGCGGTATTCGTAGCCGGCGGCGCTGTTGGCGACGACGTGGGACGACCCGGGGAACAGCGCCGCGTCGACGTACGGCGAGCGGGTGCGCAACGCGGCGGCGAACGCGGCGACGTGGTCGGGGTCGGGGACCCACAGGGTGTCCAGGGCACCGAGGCGGTAGTGGACGGGAACGGTGACCGCGGAGGCGACCGCCTCCCAGTCGCGGAGCCATCCGCCGACGACCTCGTTGAGCTCCGCGCGGACAGCGGGCTGGAACGACTCGCGGCGGGCTCCGGCTTCCATGACGTAGCGGGGGATGGTCCACAGCGGCGGCATCTCGATCGCGCCCGTGAGGAGGGCCGGGTCGGCGTGTTCGGCCGGTTCCACGTCGTCCCAGAAGCCGACCAGCCGCGGCGGCGGGACCTGTCCGATGTCGGCGACCGCCACGCCCAGCAAGGGCCAGGCGGGTGCCTCGCGTTCGGTCCACAGGGCGGCGAGGTGGAGAGCGATCGCGCCGCCGATCGAGCAGCCGACCACGACCACGCCGGGGCGCTCGGCGCCGTGCCGGCCCCACAGTTCGCCGACCGCGTCGTGGAGGAATTCGGCGTTGGCGCGCATCAGGCCCGTGTCGGACGTGGGCGGGAAGCCGAGGGTGGCGCTGCCGCCGGCGCCGGGGCGGTCGAGGGCGAGGGCGGGGAAGCCGTTGCGGGCGGCCAGTTCGAGTTGCGAGTGGCCGGGGATGTCGAACGCGGTGGCGTCGGCGCCGCCTCCGTGGACGAACACCAGCAGCGGCTTGCCGCATGTGTCGGAGTCGGTGTCGGGCGTCGGCGCGGCGGGCAGTGCGGCCAGGCCGGTGATCCGTCCGTCGAGCAGGGAAAGGCGGTGGCGGGTGAAGGACATCGGTCGCTCCTTGCGGCGGAGGTCGTCAGATCATCGGGGTGATCTGGTCGTCGCGGCCCAGCAGGGCCTTGCCGTAGACCTCGTAGTTGACGGCGGGCAGGGTCACCGCGTGCCGGGCGGCGACCGCGGAGTCCCGCCACAGGCGCTGCAGCGGGTTGCTGTCGGCGAAGCTGGCCGCGCCGTGCGCGGACAGCAGGATGTCGATCGCCTTGGTGATGTGGTCGAGCGCCCACGCGGTGTCGGCGCGCATGCGGGTGCGCTCCAGGACGTCGGGGTACGTGCCGGCGCGGGCAGCGCGGTCGATGTCGTCGGCGGCCCGGTACGCGTGCAGGTGCGCGGTGTCGATCATCAGGGCGGCGTTGGCGAGTTGGAGCTGGAAGGCCACCGAGTCGGCCTGCGCGGCGAAGTAGGTGTACGCGATGGCCTTGGTGGCGGACTTGTCCCGTACCAGTTCCAGGGCCTTGCGCCCCATGCCCAGTTGCGGGCCGGCCAGGACGAGGGCGAGGACGGGCACCAGCGCGGAGCGGTACAGCTCCTCGCCGCCGTGCTCGGTCCCGTACTTGCCCTCCAGCGCCGCGAGCGTCGACATGACGCGGTGCTCGGGCACGAACACGTCGTCCGCGACGAGGCAGTTCGAGCCGGACGAGGACATGCCCGCGACGAACCAGGTCTCCTCGAGGTCCACGTCCGAACGCGGGATCAGCGCCGTGGCCTGGTCGACGAGTTCGCCCGCCTCGTCGGTGACGGGAATACCCAGAACGGCCCAATCGGCGTGCCAGGAACCGGAGTTGTAGAACCATCGGCCGGTCACGCGGTACCCGCCGTCGACCTTGACGGCCTCGGCGCTGGGGGTCAGGACGCCCGAGACCTTGGCGTCCGGGTTGTCCGCCCAGACGTCGTCCTGGGCCCGCTGGTTCATGCAGCCGGTGATCCACGCGCAGACGTTGCAGAGGGCGACCACCCACGAGGTTCCGCCGTCGGCCTCGCCGACCGCCGCGGACACGTCGAGCATGGTCCGCAGCGACGTCTCGTACCCGCCGTAGCGGCGCGGCTGGGCGACCTTGAAGGCACCGGCCTCGGTCAGGGCGGTGATGCTCTCCTCGACGACACGGCGGTCCCGCTCGCCCTGGGCGCCGTTGGCGGCCAGCATCGGCTGCAACGCGCGGATACGGGCGAGGAGTCCGTCCGCCTCGGAGACGGCGCTCGTGACGGGTTCGGGGCTGGTCGTGGTCATGGCTGTGCTCCTTGCGGGCGGTGGTCCGGCGGCCGGAGAGGCGGCGCGAAGACGGACGGGACGGGAAGGAGGACGGAGACGGAGACGCGAAGAAGGGCGCGCGGAAGACACGAAGGAGGGCATGCGGAAGACACGAACAAAGACGTGTAGAAGGCGCGAAGCGCGACGGGAAGAACGGCAGCAGCGCGCGGCGAGCACGCACGCCGACGGCGGCTCAGCGGCTCAGCGGCTCAGCGCTCAGCGGCCGGACGCCGCGAGCCGCTGCGCGGTCGCGGCGGTGCGGTCACACAACGGCCCGACCGTGGTCAGGACGCGGCGCCGTGGCTGTCGGTCATGAACTCGGCCAGGTCCTCCGGGGCGAGGAAGGACGGCGGCGGGGGCGGCCCCCAGTTGTACAGGCCGCGCATGCCCTCGAGCGTCTCGGGCTTCCACAGCGCGTCCTCGACGATGCAGTCCAGGTCGGAGTAGTACTCGGAGAAGTTGCCGGCCGGGTCGCGCAGGTACCAGAAGAAGTTCGAGCCCACGTGGTGCCGTCCCAGGCCCCACACGTGGCGCTCGGGGTGGCCCTCCAGCATGGCGGTGGCGCCGCGGCCGACCTCGTCGACGTCGTCGACCTCCCACGCGGTGTGGTGGAGGAAGGCCGCCGGGGCCTGCTGGACCAGGACGTTGTGGTGGTCGGTCGAGCAGCGCATGAACGCCGCGAGGCCCGGCACGGTGTCGCTGACCTTGAAGCCGAGGCCGTCGGCGAAGAAGCGCTGGGAGCCTTCCTGGTCGGTGGAGCCGAGGACCACGTGGCCCAGCTTGCGCGGACGTACCGGCGCCTCGCGCAGGACGCCGGGCGCGCGGGTGTCGGGGCGCGTGACGTGCCCGGGCGCGTTGTACGGCGGCGCCGGCGTCTCCCGCTGGGTGGTCCGGCCGGTCACCTCGACGACCACCGAGGTCCCGGTGCCCGGGTCGTGGGCGCGGATCCCGCCCGGCTCCGGTGTCGCGGCGATCTCCAGCCGGGCGAGCCGTGCGGCGATCCGGTCGATGTCGTCCGGGTCGTCGGCGCCGATGCGGATCTCCACGAGCCGACGGCGCTCCCCGGGCACCAGGCGCAGTTGGTCGCCGCCGTCGGCGGTCGCGAACACCCGTTCCGCGGAGCCGGATTCGGCTTCCGCGGCGGCGAGTCCGAAGTCCGCGTAGTACGCGCCCGCCGTGCCCACGTCCGGGACGGCGACGGTGATCTGGTTCAGGCGGTGCAGGGGCATGTCCCGTTCTCCTGTCGGTCGTTCGCCTGGTCGATCGCCCTGCTGGGTCGGTCGCCTGCCTGGTCGGTCGCCTGTGCGCTCACCCGCCCGCGCGGGCGCCGGGTCCGTCCACGAGGTCGTTGCGCAGTTCGCCGATCCCCGCGATGTGGCTGACCAGCGTCGTTCCGGGACGCAGGTAACGCTGCGGGTCGCGGGCCATCCCGACGCCCGACGGCGTGCCGGTGAAGATGATGTCGCCGGGGAGCAGCGGGCAGACCGCGGAGAGCCGGGCGACGAGTTCGGCGACGCCGAAGATCATGTCCCGGGTGCGGCCGTGCTGCAGGACCTCGCCGTCGACAGCGCAGCCCAGTTCCAGGTCGTCGGGGTCGGCGACCTCGTCCGGGGTCACCAGTGCGGGGCCCAGGGGCGCGAAGCCGGGGAACGACTTGCCGAGCGAGAACTGCGGTGCGGGCCCGCTCAGTTGGACGACGCGCTCGGACAGGTCCTGGCCGACCATGAGACCCGCGACGTGGCCCCACGCGGCGGATTCGGCGACCCCGACCGCCGTCCGGCCGATCGCCACGACGAGTTCGACCTCCCAGTCGACGTTGCCGGAGGGCAGGACGACGGGGGAGCGCGGGCCGGTGACGGAAGTGGGGAACTTGGTGAAGACCGGTGGGGATTCAGGGCGTTCGAGCTGGGCTTCCGCCGCGTGCTCGGCGTAGTTGAGGCCGATCGCGAAGACCTGGCGCGGCAGCGGGGTCGGCGCGCGCAGCTGCGACTCGTCGACGGCGAAGTCCCCGCCGCCGGCGCCGGCCGCCCAGTCGCGCAGCGCGTCCCACGACTCGAACAGGGCCTGCGGGTCGGACGGGAACCGGCCGCCGCTGGCCTTCTCGACGTCGAGGCCTCCTCCGTCCGCGTCCAGAAGCGTGGCACGTCCGGCGACGTTGGCGATGCGCATGCGGGCTCCGAGGTAGGTCGGTCGTGTCGGCCGTGTGTCCGATGCCTGACGGCCGAGTGCGGCCAGCCTGTGCCCCGGCGAGGCGACCGGTCAAGATGAAATCGATTTTTTGTAGAGAAGATTTCTGGCTCCTCGACAATCGTTTCTGCCGTGGATAGCGTGGCGGCTCCCCGAAGCAGGCCCGGGCAGTCTGGAGGCAAGCGGTATGAGCGGATCGCCGGAGATCGGACACGTGGCACCCGTGTGGGAACCCACGCCCGCCGCCGCGGAGGCAAGCGCCGTCGCGGCGTTCGCCCGCAGCGCGGGGGCCCGCTACGGCCTGCCGCTCGACACCTACCGGGCGCTGTGGGAGTGGTCCGTGGACCGGCCCGGCGACTTCTGGACGCACGTCTGGGACGTCTTCGCCGCCGGCCGGGTCCCGGCTCCCGCACCCGCGCTGGCCTCCACCGCGATGCCCGGCGCGACCTGGTTCCCCGGCGCCACGCTCAACTTCGCCGACCGGGTCTTCACCGGCCGGCCCGCCGACAACGACGCGGCCACCGCGGTCGTCGCGGTCACCGAGGACGGCACCGAGACGCGGCTGACCTGGCGCGAGCTCGAACAGCAGGTCTCCGGCGCCGCGGAACTGCTGCGCGACCTCGGCGTCCGACCCGGCGACCGGGTGGCCGGCTACCTGCCCAACGGCGTCGCCGCCGTGGTCGCGTTCCTCGCCGCGGCGAGCGTCGGCGCGATCTGGTCCTGCTGCGGCCCCGACTACGCCGCGCCCGCCGCCGCGAACCGCCTCGCCCAGCTCGAACCCACCGTGCTGGTCTGCGCCGACGGCTACCACTTCGGCGGATGCCGCCACGACCGCAGGGGCGAGGCGGTACGGCTGGCCGCCCTGCTGCCGACCGTCGGCACCGTGCTGCACGTGCGCCATCTCGGCCTCGAACCCGGCGAGTTCGCCGTCCCGGTGCTCGACTGGGACGCCGCACGCGACCCCGCCCCCGGGCCGCTGCGGCCCGAGCCGGTCCCGTTCGACCACCCGCTGTGGGTGCTGTACTCCTCCGGCACCACCGGCGTGCCGAAGGCGATCGTGCACGGCCACGGCGGCGTGGTGCTGGACGGCCTCAAGACGCTCGGCCTGCACCTCGACATGTCCGCCCACGACCGGCTGTTCTGGTACACCACCACCAACTGGATGATGTGGAACTTCACCGTCGAAGCGCTCCTCGTCGGCGCCTCGCTGGTGCTGTACGACGGCAACCCCGGCCGCCCGCACGCGAACCGCCTGTGGGAACTGGCCGCCGAGCACCGCGTCACCGTGCTGGGCACCAGCCCCGCGTACCTGGGGGCCTGCCAGCGCACCGGCGTCCGGCTCGCCGACGCGCACGACCTGTCGGAGCTACGGCTGGTCGGCGCGACCGGCTCCCCGGTGCCGGCCGCCTCGTACCACTGGATCCACGAGCAGTTCGGCGGACGCGTCCCGCTCGTGTCCGTCTCCGGCGGCACCGACGTCGTCACCGGACTCGCCGGATGGGCGCCCAACCTGCCGATCTGGCCCGGCGAGATCTCCGCGCCCGCCCTCGGCGTCGCGCTCGACGCGTACGACGACGCGGGAAAGCCGGTCCGCGGCGACGTCGGCGAACTCGTGGTCACCGCGCCGATGCCGACCATGCCGCTGTACTTCTGGAACGACCCGGACGGCGCCAAGTACCGGGACGCCTACTTCGACACCTACGACGGCGTCTGGCGGCACGGCGACTGGATCACCCTCACCGAACGCGGCAGCGTGGTGGTCCACGGCCGCTCCGACGCCACGCTCAACCGGCAGGGCGTACGGCTCGGCAGCGCCGACGTCTACGAGGTCGTCGAGGCCGTCCCGCGGGTCCGCGACAGCCTCGTCGTCGGCCTCGACCGCCCGGACGGGACGTACTGGATGCCGCTGTTCGTCGTCGTCGACGGCGAGCTCGACGACGCGCTGCGCGCCGCGATCACCGAGCGGCTGCGCCGTGACGCCTCGCCGCGGCACGTCCCCGACGAGGTGGTCCCCGTCGCCGCGATCCCGCGCACCCGCACCGGCAAGAAGCTCGAAGTGCCGGTCAAGCGCATCCTCCTGGGCGCCGACCCGGCCTCCGTGGTCAGCCGCGACGCCGTCGACGACCCCGACGCGCTTGACGCGTTCATCGCCCTCGCGCGCCGCACGGCCTCGACGCCGCCCGGTCCCGCACCGCGTACACGGGAGATCGATCTGGCATAGAATTGCAGATCATCCGCCAGAAAATCGACAAGTCGGCCGCGTGCCGAACCGAGGGCCAGGGGGCCGCGCAGTGGCGTCACGACAGGACAAGGACCGCCCGGCCGTCCGCAGGCTGGACAAGGCGGCCGACGGCGACGCCGCCCCCAGCCGGACCGTCGCCGTCCAGACGCAGCTGCGCGCACAGATCCTCGCCGGCGAGTACGCCCCGGGCGCGCGCCTGAGCCCGCGTGCCCTCGCCGACCGTTTCGAGGTCAGCCTCTCGGTGGTCCGCGAGGCACTGAGCCGGCTCACCGAGCAAGGCCTGGTCGTCGCCGCCCCGCAGCTGGGTTTCTCCGTCGTCTCGCTCGACGTGGCCGACCTCGTCGACCTCACCAAGGTCCGCGTCCTGATCGAGGGCGCGGCGTTCCGCGAAGCCGTCGAACACGCCGACGTCGAGTACGAGGCCCTCGTCGTCGGGGCGCACCACCGCCTGACCCGCACCCCGTTCCTCGACGACGTCGCGGCGATGTCCGTCACCGACGAATGGGCGGCCGCGCACGCCACCTTCCACGACGCTTTGATCAGCGCGTCCCCGAGCCCACGCCTGCGCGGCCTGGCGGCGAGCCTGCGCGACCGCGCCGAGCTGTACCGGCGCTGGTCCGGCCCGCTCGTCGCCACCGAAGCCGCCACCCGCGACGTCGCCTGCGAACACCGCGAACTGATGGACGCGGCCCTGAGCCACGACGCGGACCGCGCCGAGGCGCTGCTCGCCGCCCACATCAACCGGACCACCGACCTGCTGCTGACGTACGTCCACCGCACCGACAAGGACGGCGGCGCGGCGGACGAGGCGACGGCCTGACGAGGGGGCGGCTCTGCCGCCTATGGGCTCAGTCGTCCGTCGCCCGCCTCAGCGAGAGCGTGATGCGTCGTCGGTCGAGTCCGATGTCGAGAACAACGACGCGGACGCCGTCGCCCACGGACACCACCTCCGCGGGCTCGGCGATCTCGTGGTCGGCGAGTTCCGCCAGCGGGACCAGGCCTTCGACTCCCGGTGCGACGCGGACGAACGCGCCGAACGGGACCAGCTTGGTGACGTACCCCGGCAGCGTGTCGCCGACCTGGTGCGTGTCGGCGAATCCGTGGTACGGGTCGGGCAGCAGGGCCTTGACGGACAGGCTGACCTGTTCGAAGGAGTAGTCGACGGACTGGATCCTGGCCCGGATCTCGCGACCGACGGGGGCGACGTCTGCCAGATTGAACTGCCCCCACGCCATTTCGGGGACGCGCAGCCATCCGACGCCGCGGCCGAGGCCGTCGTCGAGGTCGACGTAGACGGCGATGTCGTGCAGCCCGGTCGAGACGACCCCCGTGACGGTGTCGCCGACCCGCAACGAAGCCAGGTAGGTGCGTAGTTCGTCGGCCCGGGTGCGGTCGGCGCGCCAGCGTGCCCGGAGCACGCCGTCCGCGTCGGGCAGCACGGCGGCGGCCAACGGGTCGCGGTCGGCGGGCTCCAACGGGACCAGTGCGTACCGGTGTCCGGGTTCCGCCTTGAGGGCGGCTCCCGTGGGAAGGTCGGCGATCCGCTCGTGGTGGAACCGCCCGACCGCGTACTGCTCGACGAGCAGTTGGAGCCGGTTCTGCCTGACGATCGCGTCGCGGACCGCGTCGGCGTCCTCGGTCGGATCCGGCCAGACGGCCAGCCGGGCACGAGGCCGCAACCGTCCGCGCAGCGCGTCGACGTCCTGCGGTGTGGTCGGGCGGTGCCAGGTGTACGCGTTACGGATGTACTGCTCCTCCACCAGCACCCCGCCGTGCGCGTCGACGAGCCGGGTCACCTCGGCCCAGAACTCGGCGTCTGCGGGCCGCTGTTCGTCGACCTGGTCGAGCGACGGGTCGTACGGGGAGCGCGCCACCTCGTCGACGTGCAGCCCCAAGGCCCGCGCGCGGGATACGGCTTGCCCGGGGTCGGCCGTGGCCCCGACGTACACGTCGTGCTCGGTCCCCACGTGCACGAAGAACCCGCCGTCGCCGAGCAGTCGGCACCAGGTGCCTTCGCGCAGGACCATCGCCCGCACCAGGCCCAGCGCGGTGCCGAGCGGGACGAGTGCGCCGTCGTGGTAGCCGGTCAGGTCGTACGGGAAGAGCCCACTCAGCCCGTGGTTGCCCCGTCCGTGAAGAGAGGAGAAGGAGAAGAACCCTTGCCTCATGGGATTGTCGACGGTCAGATGGGTGAGTTCCGCGTCGAGCGCGAAACCGGCCACCGCCGCAGCCCATGCGTGCGCCGTGGACTCGCGTGATTCGTGAGCGAGTTGTGCCGAGGCTGCGTCCCGCTCGGTGTCCGGGGCGCACCGACGCAGGCGGTAGACGACGGGCGCCATCTCAGCGCCCGGTGCGGCTCGAAGTCGCCCGAAGGGCCGGTCGCGGGTGGACAGGAGACATGATCATCCCGTCACCGTAGCGGCGATCAGCGCCGCCGGGTAGTCGCTCAGCGTGCGGAGCGGAGTCCAGCCGCGGGACCGGGCCTTGGACACGTCGAGGACGACGGAGTGCGCCAACTGGTCCACGGCGTAGCGGGTGAGCGGCGGGTCCTCGTCTGGGCGCACGCGGGCCAGGGACTCGGTGACGGCCGCGGCGGCGCGGGCAGCGCGGAGGGGGAGGTGTCGGATCCGTGCCGGCGTGCTGTGGGCGCGCAGCACTGTCTGAACCGCCGCGTCGCGGTCGTACGGTGCCGGGTCGGCGATGTTGTACGCGCCGGGCGGCCAATCGACGGCGGCCAGGCAGGCGTCGGCGAGGTTCTCGACGGCCGTGAGGCTGAGTCGGACGCTCGGCCCCGGCAGCAGGAGGAGGCCGCGGCGGACGCGCGACAGCAGTCGGGGCACCAGGTGCGGGTCGCCGACCCCGTACACCGCCCTCGGCCGCAGCACCACGGCGCCCGCGGCAAGGGCGAGGGCCTCGCCGGCGGCCTTGGTGCGGCCGTACGCGTTCAACTGGCCGCGCACGGGGTGCTCTTCGGTAATCCGCGCCCGGCCGGGGCCGGGAGCGTAAACGCTGGCGCTGCTCACCCACACCACCCGTCGTCCGGCGGCGGCCTCGAGGAGCCGCGCCGTGCCGTCGACGTTGACGGAACGCATCGCGGCCTCCGAGGCCGAGCCGGGTACCGGGTCGCCGACCGCCGCCGCGCAGTGCACCACCACGTCGGCGCCGGACAGGTCGGGCGTGGTGCGCGCGGCGTCCCACGGGATGTGCCGGCCCACCGGGCCGGGGCGCCGGCCGACGCACAGGACGTCGGCGCCCAGCGCTGCCGCGGCGGTGGCGACATAGGAGCCGCAGAATCCGCTCGCGCCGGTCACGGCGATCGTGGTCACCGGTACTCCGTAGGTTCGTTCGTGCGGCCGTCGGCCGCCTGGATGACGAGGGAGCGCCACGCGGGCAGCGCCGCCCGCCGGTCCACGCGGGCGCGCACGACGACGGGACGGTACGGGGCCAGAGCGGCGAGGGTGTCGTCGAGCTGGGCGCGGGCCAGCCGCGCGCCGGGACACGCATGGCCGCCGGCGCCGAAGACGAGCTGGGCGACGGCGGGCGGGGCCGGGTGGCGGGCGTCAGGCGGACGGCTGTGGGCCCCGGCGGCGTGCCGGGCCACGAGGATCAGCCGGTCGCCCGCCGTGACCGGGCAGCCGTCCAGCTCGGCGTCGGCCGCCGCCACCCGGGGCAGCAGCGGGGACGGCGCGACGACGCGGAGAAGTTCGCCGACCAGGGCCGGACGCAGCCGGTCGTCCGCCGCCTGGTCCCACAGCCCCGCGTCGGCACACCAGGCGGCGGCGCGCGGGAGGGCGGCGACGGTGGTGGCGACGGCGGCGACCGCAAGCATGGCGGACAGGGCGGATTCCGCGCCCGTGTCTGTGCTGTGGCGCGTGCACTCACCTGCGGCGCCGGGTGCCTTCCTGCCCGAGCTCGCGGCCGCCGGTGCCAGGAGGGCCTCCAGCCGTGCCGCCGCCTCGGCCGCGCGGCGGACCGTACCGGGAAGCCGAGGACCGGGCAGGTGGCTTCGTACGGCGGCGGCCGCGGCGCTTGCGGCGGCTTCGGCGACGCGTTCGGGATCGGCGTTGGCGTTCAGCAGTTCGCAGACGGTGGCTCCGGCCAGCTCGCGGGCCAGGGGCACGAGGTCGATCGTGTGTCCGGCGCCGAGCGGGGCGGTGTGGCGGGCGAGGACGTCCAGCCACACCGGCCGCAGCAGCTCCACCGCGGCCGCGCCGAGGTCTTCGGCGACCGCGCGCCGGGCATGCCGGTGACCGGCGCCCTCCTGATCGAACAGCGTTTCGCTGCACGCCAGTTCCCGGACCGCGCCGCCAGTCGTGCCGACCGCGGTGCGGTTCAGGGGGACGCGCGTGAGGGCGTCGCGGTACGGCTGCGTGCCGTGGACCAGCACGGTGCTCCCGAGGCGGGCCACCGACCGTCGGCGCGTAGCGGCGAGGAGGGCGAACAGCACGGGGTGGCTGCGGGTGTACACGCGCCGGTCGCGGCGGCGTGCGGCGTGCTGCCCGGCCGAAGGGGAAGCGCTGGCCGAGTCGTTGGACCCGGCCGGTGGTCTGGGGGCTGTCGACGGTTCGGTGGTCATCGGACGTGCACTTCCCTCACATCGGCCGGGCGGTAGCGCCGATCCCAGCACCACAGCAGCGTCCGGCGCGCACCCCATGCCCGCAGGCGGCGCAGGCTGGACTCCACCACCATCCGCTCGGCCCGCGCGATCCGGTCGCTGTGTTCGCGCGCCCGGTTGAGCAGGACGACGTCCTCGGCCGGTCCTTCCAGCGGAACGCGGGGCGTGCCGCCGCAACGCACGTACAGCGCGGCGGTGATGGCGATGTTGTGGCCGTGGCACAGCACGAACGGCGCGCGGTAGCGCGGGTGGCGGTGCTCCTTGCGGTAGCGCCCGTACAGCGCGGTGACCCGGACCACGGCCGGGAGCAGGTAGCGCTCGGCGGGCGAAGGGCCTTCGTCGCGACGCGGGACGCTGCGCCCGCACGCCATCTCAACGCCGCGCGCGAACTGCCCGCGCGCCGCCGCGATCCAGTCGTTCGCGGGAAGGCAGTCGGCGTCGGTGCGCACGAGCATTTCCGCGCCGTGCTCGATGGCGAACCGGAACCCCGTGTCGGCGGCCGCCCCCGCGCCCGGCTGCTCCTCGTGGAGGACGTGCACGGGGTAGGGCGCCGTGGCGGCGAAGCGGTGCACGATGTCGGCGGTCTTGTCTGTCGAGGCGTTGTCGACGACGACGAGCGTGAACGCGGTGTCGGTCTGGGCGGCCAGCGCGGCGAGGGTGGCGCCGATGCGGGCCTCCTCGTCGAAGGCGGGCACGACGGCCCACAACAGCGCCTGATCCGGCGGAGTAGGCGATGCGGTCATCCTCAACTCCCCTCCGCGAGCCGCTGGGCGGCGAGGCGTGCCGTCGCGGCGCGGTCGGGCTTGCGCGAGCGGCCCGACAGTGGGACGTCGGCCAGCACCACCGCGTCCGGACGGGCGGATCCCATGCGTGCGAGCGGCCCGGCGAGCGCGGCCCGTACGTCGCGGCCGTGGGCGGCCCGGGTCGGCTGGACGACGGCCACGAGGCGTTCGTCGCCGTCGGCCGCCGGAACGCCGACCAGCAGGGCCAGTTCGACGCCCGGCACGTGCAGACCCGGCTCGTACAGTCCGGGGTAGATGTTCTCCGCCCGCCGCAGCACCATGTCCTTGCAGCGCCCTTCGAGGACGATCCGGCCGCCGTCGAGGCGCGCCCGGTCGCCGGTGGCGATCCACGGTTCTGACGCCTCGCCGAGGTAGCGGTCGCGGGCGGCCGGGCCGGACAGCAGGAGCTGGCCGGACGCGTCGGTCTTGGCCTCCACCCCGGGCAGGGGAACGCCGACCAGGTCGCCGTCCGCGGTGAACGCGGCCTTGTCCGCCTGTTCGACCGCGGCGGCGGGGAACAGCTCGGTCAACGCGTAGACGCCCCAGGCCTCGTCGGCTCCTGCCCGCTTGACGCGCGTGAGCAGGTCCGCGCTCGCCGGGGCCGACCCCGTCCACACCCGTCCCGTGAACCGGGCGCCCTCGGCCAACGCCGAGCGGAGCTGAGGTGGCGTCAGATAGGTGGCCTGCGGGCCGAGTCGGCGCAGCTGACGGGCCAGCACGCGTGCGGATCGGGCGGGCAGCGCGACCGGCGCGCCCGCGGCGAGCGACGGCAGGAGGACGAAGAACGTGCCGCCGAGGACGGGCCGCCCCGCCTCGGGCCGGACCATCCCGGCCACCGTGGCCATGCCCGCGGCCAGCGAGGACCGCGTGTGGACCACCGCGCGGGGCCGCGTGGTGGTGCCCGAGGTGAACACGACGACCGCGTCGCCGTCTTCGTCCGCCGGCGGCGGCACGAACGCCGTCCGGACGTCCGCGTCGACGGCGGGGGCGCAGCCCGGCAGCCGGCGTCCGATCGTGGCGACCGGCCCCAGCTCCGCGAGGTCCGGCAGCGCCAGCCGGGCCCGGCGGGCGAGGGGACGCGCCCACCCGGCGACGGCCTGGGCGGCCGCGTCGGCGAGGACGAGGTCCGGAGGGGCCGCCGTGAGCCGTGCGCGCAGCACGTCCGGGCCCGCGCCGGGGTCGAGCACGGCGGCCCGCGCCCCGATCCGGTACAGCGCGAGCATGACCGCCAGCGCGCGAGGGCCGGGCCGCACCGCGACGCCGACGGTGCCGCCGCGCCGTACGCCCCGCGCGTGCAGGGCGGCGGCGTAGTGGTCGGCCAGGTCCGCGAGATCCCCGCAGGTGGCCTTTGTTCGTACGGCGCCGGTCCGGGTGGTGCCGAGGACCGCGGGCCGGTCGGCGCCGGCGCGCAGGTCGTGGGCGAGTCGGTCGAGCATCAGCGAGGGTCCTCCCCGTGGCGGCCGGGCCCCTTGTCCAGGTACCAGCGGGCGGTGCCGACGAGCCCGTAGGCGCGCAGCCGCCGGGTGGAGTTCTCCACGACCATGCCGCGGGCGTGGACGACCGCGGTGGTGTGGCGGCGCACCTGGTTCAGGAACAGCCGGTCGGTGGGGGAGGGGCGGCGCGGCATCCCGCCGACCGCCTCGTACAGCGAGGCGGTGATCGCCATGTTGTTGCCCGCGTGCATGCGGTACGGGCTGAGGTAGCCGTGCCGGCGCCGGTGGGCGGGGCGGACCCGTCCGAACAACGCGGCGACGCGCACCAGCGAGCGGAACGCCGCGCGCCCGAGCGGTCCGTGCTCGTCGCGGCGGGCGTCGATCCGCCCGCACGCCAGGCCCGCCCCGCGCAGCAGGGCGTCGCGTGCCGCGGCCGTCCAGCCGGGATGCGGCAGGCAGTCCGCGTCGGTACGGGCCAGCAGGGTCGCGCCGTTGGCGATCGCGTACCGGAAACCGGTGTCGACCGCGCAGCCGACGCCCTTGGCGGGCTCGTCGAGGACGTGCACGGGGAACGGCGCGCAGCGGGCGAAGTCCCGTGCGAGCTCGGCGGTTCCGTCGGTCGAGGCGTTGTCGACCACCACGAGTGTGAAGTCGCGGTCGCGCTGGGCCGCGAGAGCCTCCAACGTCGCGCCGATACGCCGGACTTCCTGGTACGCGGGCACCACCACCCACAGCCCGCTCACGCCTTCTCCCACACCATCGTCATGATGCTGACGCCGCCGCCCAGGCCCACGAACAGGACCCGGTCGCCCGCGCACAGCCCCCCGTGGACCCGGTCGAGCTGGACGCCCAGCGACGCGCTCGCCGTGTTGCCCAGCTCCGGGACGGTGACGACGAGCCGGTCGCGCGGGACGCCGGTCAGCTCCACGAACCGGTCCAGGTACGGGCCGGTGACCTGGTGCACCAGGATGTGCCGGAAGTCGTCCCACTCCATCCCGGTGCGGACCCGCACCCGGTCCAGCACCGACGTGCCGATCTTCTCGAACACTTCGCGCAGTTCGCTGCCGCTGCCGTGGAAGTACGTGTGCTCGTCCCCGCGCGGATAGCGCGAACCGCCGCCGAAGATGCCGCCGACCGACCAGTGCTCCGAGTGCGTCTCGGTGTCGACGTCCAAAATCCCGCCGCGCTGCACCGCTTCCAGCACGACCGCGGCTCCCGCGTCGCCGAAGGTGTAGCCCGCGAACCCGTCGCGCAGCTGCTCGGGCGTGGAAGGGGCGTGCCGCACGGCCCGGTTCGGGGTCTCGCCCGTGACGACGAGAACCCGGTGCGCCCGGCCGGCCAGGATCATCGCGCGGGCCACGTCGATGCCGTTGACGAAGCTGTTGCACGCGTTCGTGACATCCAAGGCATGTGCCCGGGAGCCGAGTTCGTCCTGGACGATGTGGGCCGTCGCCGGTTCGGCGATGTCACGCGTGGCGGACGCGTACACCAACAGGTCGACGTCGCCGGGCACGAGCCCGGCCCGCTCGAGTGCGGTGCGCGCCGCGCGGACCGCGAGCGTCGACGCGTACTCGTCGTCCGCGGCGACCCGACGCGAGCCGATGCCCGTGACACGCTCAAGCATCCGCGCCGGCAACGCGAGCCCGCAGGCCTGGGTTATCTGTTCCTGCAACTGCGCGGAACTCACCGCGCGCTCCGGTAGGGCGGAGGCCACCGCCGTAATCCCCGCCCGCGGCACCGAGCCGCGAACAGCATGGTCTGTGTGCATGCCAGGACGCTACGAGCGCGCCGGGCAGGCCAGCGTGAGCATGGGTACTCAACCGCCGTGGGTACGCGGCAACCTCAGGACGTAGGGATCATGACGGGTGCCGATGGCGTCCAGTACACGGCTGCGCGACCAGGCAGGAGGATTACGGGGCTGTCCCTCGCCTGACGGCCGGAGACGGCGGCTGCCGGGTATGCGGCTGTCCGACCCGGCGTCGACGGCCGTCGCCGGGCTCCTGTGGGTCCCGCGCGGCAACCGCTGAGGCCAGCGCCATGCGGCCGCGCGGGGTGATCCGGTAGAGCCGGCGCCGCGGTCGGCCTTGCGGTGGGCCGGTCTCCCACGCGCCGGCCACCAGCCCGACGGCTTCGAGCCGGCGCAGCAACGGATACACCGTGCCGTGCGGCCGCCCGGTGGCGGCGCTCAGCGCGAGCCCGTAGGTCTCGTTGACGGCCGCGCACGAGGCCAGGACCTCCAACGAGACCCGGCTGAGCCGGTGGTTGGGCGTACGGGTCTCCCCAGGACTGTCCGTCGGGCGCGGTTCGGCTCGACCCTCATTCTGTGCATCCCCCATGACCCCACCGTAGCCAACCGATTGCGGCGCGTTCCTGTCCTTTTGGCGATTTGTTCTTGAGGCCGCCCCAGAAGGGCGTTCGCACGCGCCTCGGGCCGAACGGCCCTGGTTCGGCCGGCCGGTGGGGGAGGAGCGTCGGAACGCAGGCGGCCGCGCGGTGTGGTCGTGCCGGAGTGCGGGACAGGGGTGCCGTCATGCCGACCGGATCAGCGGGACGCCGCGCGGTGGCCGTCGGGGTGGAACGCACCAAGGCCGGTCGGCTCGCCGTGCTCTGGGCGGCCGACGAGGCGGCACGGCGCGGCGTCCCGCTGCGCCTGGTCCGCGCGCTGGGGACGCCCGCCGTCGTACCCCGGGCCCGGTCGGCGTACGCGAAGGCGGAACACCTGCACGCCGCCGCGGCGTTGGCCTCGACGTACCGCGATCCCGACCTGATCCCACGGGCACACGGCTGGGGCGACGAGTACCGCGAGGCCGCGGCGGCGGCGTTGGAGGACGCTCGGGCGCTGGCCGTCGGGCGGCAACCCCGCCTGGATGTGGCCGGCACGCTCGAGGACGGTGAGCCGGTCGCGGTGCTGCGGGCGGCCGCGGAGGACGCCGCGCTCCTGGTGCTCGGCTCACGGCGGCTGTCCTCGGCGGCCGAACTGTCCGCGACCGGGGGGATCGCCGTGCCGGTGCTCGAGCGCGCCCGGTGCCCCGTGGCGATCGTGCGCGGCGAGGAACACCACGCCGACACAGGGGCGTTCCTCGTGGTCGCCGTCGACGGGACGCCGCTGTCCGGGCCCGCCGTCCGCTATGCGTTCGAAACAGCCGCCGCACGCGGCGTGCTCCTGGAGGCGGTTCACGTCACCCAGACCTCCGGACACACCGCACGGGAGGACGCCGCTGCCCGGTTTCGGCTGGCCGAGGCGCTGGAGGAGCGCCTCGCCGCCCATCCGGACGTGGTGGTCCGCCCGCGGGTCGTACACGGACCCGCGGTGCACGCCCTGGTCGCCGCCTCGCGGCGCGCCCTGGCGCTGGTGGTCGGCTCACGTGGGATGGGCGGCGTCGAGGGAATGGTCCGCGGATCCGTCAGCCACGGTCTGATCCACCACGTGACCTGCCCGCTCGTCGTGGTCCCCGGCGGCCCGCCGGGGAGCCGTGCCGTCCGCTGACGGCGCTGCGGGCGGCCGACGGCCAAGGGGCACGCCCGGCAGGGCCGAACGGCTCTGACCGGCACATCAGTGAACGCATGAGGATGACAGGGCTGGAAGATCAATCCCTCCCACAGACCGAGGATTTCACCATGCCCGCTGAAGGTGTCCGCGAGCCGCGCGGTCATGTGCTCGTCGCCGTCGACGGTTCGCAGGCCTCCGACAACGCGGTCGACTGGGCCGCCGACGAGGCCGTGCTGCGCGGCTCCACGTTGGAGGTGCTGCACGCGTGGGAGTGGAACTTCTATGAGGGCGGCGACTGGTACGACGGCGACCCGGACGGGGAGGCCGCCGAGACCGTCCGGACCGCCGCCGAACGGGCGCGCCACCGCAGGCCGGGGCTGACCGTCACCACCACCGTCGAGCCGGGGGTGCCCGAAGACGTCCTGGCGAAGGCGTCCGAGCGCGCAGGTCTCCTGGTGCTCGGCAGCCGCGGCCGAGGAGGCTTCGCCGGGCTGCTGCTCGGTTCGGTCAGCCGTGCCGTGGCTGCGGCGGGGCGCGGTCCCGTGCTGGTCGTGCGTTCCGGTATCGAGGGCAGCGGCCAACCACCCTACGACGCCGACTACTTCCGCATCGCCACCCGGCCGGTGGTCGTCGGGGTCTCCGACGAGTCGTGCCTGCCGGCCGTCGAGGCCGCGTTCGCGGAGGCGTCGGGACGCAAGCAGTCCCTTCGGGCGGTGCACGCCTGGTCGTTCCCCGACCTGGCCGCGCACGGCGCCACTCCGGCGGGGGCCGGGGCGACGGCGGAGGCCGTCCGCATCTGCCGGCGGAACGGCGAGATCGTGCTGGCCGAGACGCTCAACGCCGTCCGCGACCGCTACAAGGACGTCGACGTCCACGAGGAGGTCGTCAACCGCCGCCACGCCCAGGCGATGGTCGAGGCGTCGGACGGCGCCTCACTCGTCGTCATCGCGACCCGTCACCGCACCGGCTTCGCGGACCGCCACCTCGGACCGGTCACGCACGCGCTGCTGCACCACGCCCACGCGCCCGTTCTGCTGGTCCCGGTCGCCTGAGAGCTGTGGCCGCGTAGGCGTCAGATCAGGGGCTCGGAGCCGCCCTGGTCGAGGCGGAAGGGCGGGTAGACGTCGGTCATCAGGGCCGCGTACGCCACGACGCGGATGACCCAGCGGTTGAGGCCCATGGCGAAGTCGAACAGGCCCTTGGGATAGCGGGTGGTGAACAGCAGCGCGACGCCGGCGATCAGCACCAGCATCGCGAGGAGCCCGGGCCCCTCCCAGAAGCCGGACGTGAACGCGACGATGATGATGTAGTGCGGGATCGCGAGCACCCACCACTTGACCAGGACCAGGCCGCGGGACAGCTGCCCGGGCTCGGCGACGTCGAGCTGCGCCGGGTAGTCCGGTTCCTCCTGCAGGCTGAACGGCGGGTACCGGTCGGTCCCCAGCGCGTTGTAGCCGTAGTAGGACACCCGCCAACTCCACCGCAGGACGCCGAGGTTGTACTCGAACAGCGCCTGTGGATAGCGCTCGGTGAACAGGATCGCGAAGAACGCGACGATCGTGGCGAGCACGAAGCCGATCCACAGGAACACGAGCACGATGAAGTGCGGGATGAGCAGCAGCCACTTGACCAGCCACAACCAGCGCGACAGGCCGGGTTCGAGCCGGCCTTCCAGGCGGACGGGACGGGTGGTCGGGAGCGGGGGCGGGACGGCGGTGGTGTCCATGAGCACCTCCTGCGAGGGACCGCGCAGCGGGGAGCCCGGAGCGGGACGGTTCACCTGCTCGGGCCAGGGCGCTTGTCTTCAGTGTCCGTCCACACGGGCCCGCCCGCCAGGGCAGCTCGGCCCGGACGGGTGGAGCCGACGCCTCACGCGCGGGCTGGGCGGTTTCCGCGGCATGCTCCTCGGCTCGGTGGGCCATGGCCTCGCACCGGGCCGCGTGCCGCTCAGACCACCGGCACGACGAGCAGGGGGCAGCGGGTCCGGTGCAGCAGCGCGTGCATGACCGGGCCGATGTGCGCGCCCGGCCCCGGCGGCCGCTGGCGGGCCCCGACGACCAGCAGGCCGGCGGCCCCCGAGGCCTCGACCAGCGCGCGGCCCGGGGCGTCCCGCACGACGCTCTCGCGTACGCGCACACCGGGCTCCTTGCCGCGCAGCGGCTCCAGCACCTCGGCCAGGCGCGCGCGGGCCCTGACGCGCTCGGCCGACACCGCGCCGCGCGCCGCCGCGGAGAAGCCGACCGACCGCACCGGAACCGACCACGCGTGCAACGCGGTCAACCGTGTGCCGCGCAAGGCCGCCTGACGCAGCGCCGCCTCCACCGCGGGGCGGCAGGCCGGGCCGGACACACCCACCAGCACCGGCCTCGGCGGCGCGGACGCGGCGGGCAGGCCGGGCGGCACGATCAGCACCGGGCAGCGCGACCGGGCCACGTGCGACGCCCCGACGGACCGGAGCACCGCGCCCGCCAGCGCCCCCAGCCCCCGGCTGCCCACCACGACCAAGGCGGCGGTGTCGGACGCGCCCAGCAGCGCATCGTCCGGCGCGGAGTGGACGACGGTGGTCTCGACGTCCAGCCAGGGCGCCAGCCGCCGGGCGGCCTCCGCCGCCCGGTCGACCAGCGTGTGCGCGTCGGTGTACGCGGCCGGACCCGAACGGTCGCGGTAGCGCGCCGGATCGACCGCGTGCACGATCTCCAACGGGAGCGCGGCACGCGCGGCCTCCTCCGCGGCCACGGTGACGGCCTCGGCGGCCGCGGGCGAGTCGTCCACGCCGACCACGACATGGCCGGACAGCCGACGGATCTGACGCTCCATCATGCTCATCTCCTTCGCGGCGGCACGGCGGCAGTTCGTGCCGGGGCCGGTGTCGTGCGTGACGTGCGGTGCGGGATGACCCCGTCCGACGTCGAGGCGGACGGGGGCGGCATGGCGCAGGAGACCGGGGAGTCGCCCGAGCAGCACGCGGAACGGCGCTGGCTCGAACCGCTCCAGGAAGTGCGGGTCGTGCAGACCGGGTCGCAGGTGCTGTTCGGTTTCCTGCCGGCGGTCGCGTTCACCCCGGCCTTCGACCGGCTGGGCGGGTTCGACAAGGGTGCGTACACCGTGGCGGTGGTACTGGGCGCCGCCTCGATCAGCGCGCTGGTCGCGGTGGTGGCGTTCCACCTCGCTCTGCGCGGTATGGCCCTGAAGGTGGAACTGGTGCGTGTGACCTCGTGGCTGGTCTCGCTCGGCGTGACGATGATGGCGGGCACGATGGTCTGCTCGGTTCTCCTGCTGCTCCGGGTGGCGACGGGCGACGTGGCCGCCGCGTGGATCACCGCGGCGATGGTGCTGTGGTTCCTTGCCTGTTGGCTCGTGCTTCCGGTGGTCCTGCGCCGACGCGCGCGTACGCGCTGAAACCCCGCCGCCGGGTGCGGAGGGACTGCTTCGTCCCTCGTCCCCGACTCCCAGGCTCCACCTCTCCGCCGCACCCGGGCAGGGGAGGGCGGCCCGCCTCGCGGGGCCGAACGGCCTGCCCGGCGGCATCCGCCGACGTCCGTGTCGCACCGGGGGTCCCGGTCCGAGGGGCCCGGGTCCCCGGGTCGTTCGGCCCTATCGACCCCCCACCCCCTCACGCGGATCATGGCGCGGCGGCTGGGAGGGGCATCCCTCATGCGATCAGGTGCTCTTCCCGGCCGCCGTGTTCGTCCATGCGCGAGGAAGGTTGGGCATCAGTGGACAGGGTGGCAACGGCGGAGGCGGCGCCCCGGGAGGACGCGCCGCACGGGCCCGGCGGTGTCGAAGCGGCCGTCCCCGTACGGCGGACGACCGTGGTGCAGTGGCTGACGACGACCGACCACAAGCAGATCGGCACGCTGTACCTGGTGTCCGCGCTGGTGTTCTTCTGCGTCGGCGGCGTGCTGGCGCTGGCGATGCGCGCCGAACTGGCCCGGCCGGGCACACAGATCATGTCGAACGAGCAGTTCAACCAGGCGTTCACGATGCACGGCTCGATCATGCTGCTGCTGTTCGCGATGCCGCTGTTCACCGGATTCGCCAACTGGCTGATGCCGCTTCAGATCGGCGCCCCCGACGTGGCGTTCCCGCGGCTGAACATGCTGGCGTTCTGGCTGTTCCTGTTCGGCTCGCTGATCGCCGCGGCCGGGTTCCTGACCCCGGACGGCGCCGCGGACTTCGGCTGGTTCGCGTACGCGCCGCTGTCGGACGCGGTCCACTCCCCGGGCGTCGGCGCCGACATGTGGATCATGGGTGTGGCGCTGTCCGGCTTCGGGTCGATCCTCGGCGCCGTGAACTTCATCGTCACGATCCTGTGCCTGCGCGCCCCGGGCATGACCATGATGCGGATGCCGATCTTCACCTGGAACGTGCTGCTCACCGCGGTCCTGGTGCTCATGGTCTTCCCGGTGTTCGCCGCCGCGCTGCTCGCCCTGGAGATGGACCGCAAGTTCGGCTCGCACATCTTCGACCCCGCCACCGGCGGCGCGATCCTCTGGCAGCACCTGTTCTGGTTCTTCGGGCACCCCGAGGTGTACATCCTCGCGCTGCCGTTCTTCGGGATCATCTCCGAGGTCGTCCCGGTCTTCGCCCGCAAGCCGATCTTCGGCTACAAGGGCCTGATCGGCGCGACGATCGCCATCGCCGGCCTGTCGCTGACGGTCTGGGCGCACCACATGTACGCCACCGGCTCGGTGATGTTGCCGTTCTTCTCGTTCATGACGTTCCTGATCGCCATACCCACCGGGGTCAAGTTCTTCAACTGGATCGGCACGATGTGGCAGGGGTCCCTGTCGTTCGAGACCCCGATGCTGTGGTCGGTCGGCTTCCTGGTCACGTTCGTCTTCGGCGGTCTGACCGGCGTCATCCTCGCCTCGCCGCCGCTCGACTTCCACGTGTCCGACTCGTACTTCGTCGTCGCGCACTTCCACTACACGCTGTTCGGCACGGTGGTGTACGCGATGATGGCCGGATTCCACTTCTGGTGGCCGAAGTTCACCGGCAAGATGCTCGACGAGCGGCTCGGGAAGATCAGCTTCTGGACGCTGACCGTCGGCTTCCAGATGACGTTCCTCGTCCAGCACTGGCTGGGTGCGCAGGGGATGCCGCGCCGCTACGCGGACTATCTGGCCTCCGACGGCTTCACCGCGCTCAACATGGTGTCGTCCATCGGGTCGTTCCTGCTCGGCATCTCGTTCCTGCCGTTCTTCTACAACGTCTGGAAGACGCACAAGTACGGCACGAAGATCCCCGTCGACGACCCTTGGGGCTACGGCCGCTCGCTCGAGTGGGCGACCTCCTGCCCACCGCCGCGGCACAACTTCACGTCGATCCCGCGCATCCGCAGCGAGTCCCCGGCCTTCGACCTGCATCACCCGCACGCCGCCGAACTCGAAGGGGCCGTGCGGTGACGTACCCGGTCCTCGCCCTCACCGTCGGCGCCGTGACCGCGGCCGGCTACGTCTGGTACGTGCCGGCAGTCATCGACCTGCGCGCCGGCCTCGACCGGCCGACCTCGCACCGTCGCCGGGCGGCCGCGACCCTCACCGGCTGGAGCACCGGCGGACTGGTCGCGGTCCTGCTCCTCACCGTCGACTCGTGGCGGGCGGCCGCGGCCGCGGCCGTGCTCGGTCTCGCGGCCACCACGGTCATCGCGGTGTACGCCGGCGCGGCAGGCGGTCGCGAGCGGCACGAGTCCGCGGAGCAGCGAGCCGCACTCCGCCTGCCCGAAACCCCGCGTACCACACGCCCCTTCCACGGCTGAACCCTCGATTCCCCAGCCTGCCCCGGGCCACACGCGTCCGGGGCTCCGCACCTGACGGGAGACCCTCATGAACCCGCCGAACCTCACGCCGCAGCAGCGTGAACGCATCCTGCGCGCGGCCACCTCAGCGCCGTCGAAGCACAACACCCAGCCGTGGTGGTTCCGTTGGGACGGCGACGATCTGGAGGTGCACGCCGACGTCGCGCGGGCGCTGCCGTTCGGCGACCCGGAGATGCGTGAAGTCCACATCGCGTGCGGGGCCGCGGCGTTCGCGGCCCGGTTGGGCTACGCCTCGCTCGGCACAGGCACCGACGTCGCCCTGCTGCCCGACGACGCGGACCCGCACCTGATGGTCCGCCTCAGCGTCACCGACGCCGTACCCGACGTGAGGTTCGAGACCCTGTACTGGAGCCTCCCGAGCCGCCGGACCACGCGGGCGCCCTTCCGCGGAACCCCGGTGCCGCCACAGGTCGTCGGCGAGCTGTGCGAGGCCGCCGCGGACGAGCAGGCGGCGCTGCGCCTGGTCGCCTCCGAGGCCGCGGACTACGGGCAACTGCTCGACCTCGTCCGGGAAGCAGCGGATCTGGAGGTGTGGCAGATGAGCCGGCGCGCCGTCGACGCGGCGACCCCGGCGACTTCTGCGGAGACGCCGTCGGCCGTGCCCGCGGAACCCGGGCAGACCGCGGCCGCCGCGGAACGGCCGCCCCTGATCGCCACCCTGGCGACGCCGACCGACACGCCGCGCGACTGGCTCGTCGCGGGGCTCGCGCTGCAGCGCGTCCTGGTGACCGGTGTCCGCTACGGAGCAACGGCGTCGTTCACCGCGCGGCCGTTCGTCCCCGCCCCGCCGAGCGTCGAGCTCCCCGCGGACGGCTCGGACGGCGGCGTCGTACAGGTGGTGTTGCGGTGCGGCGTCGGACGGGTCCTGCCGGCCACCCCGCGCCGCGACCTCGCCGACGTGCTCACGCCCAGCGGCTCCGGGGCAGGCCCGGCGGGGCGGTGTGCGACGAGTCGGTAACTGTCCGGTCGGATCGCCTTTTCGCAGGCGGTCACGGCGGGCACTCTGGTCCTCAAGGTCACCACCACGGGGGGCGAGGCGTCGTGCAGGAAGACCGGGCCACGCTGAGGATCATCGCGCTGGGTGTACCCGGGGCCGGCAAGACGACGTATCTGGCGGCGCTGCACCACGAGGTGAAGAGCGACCCGTTCCCCGGCGTGGCGGTCGCGCTGGCCCAGGTGGCGAAGGCCGCGGAACTGGATCGCATCCACCGGCAGGCGGCCGATCCGAGCCAGGGCTGGCCGGCGGCGACCCGAACCGGGGAAGGCTTACGGGAGTTCACGTTCCGCCTGGTCGTCGAGGCGTCCCGCGTCAGCTGGCGGAACCGGGTCGTCAGCAGCAGCCACCCGGTGCTGTCGGTGACCTACCTCGACTACGCGGGCGAATTCATCCCCGACGCCGACCTGTACGAGGAGGAGGCCGTCGAGTTCGACGAACGCCTGAGCGGCGCACACGCGTTGCTCGGCATCATCGACGGCCACCAACTCCTGATGTACATGCTGCGCTGCGGCCAGGACGAGGTTTTCCTGGCGAACCTGGCACGAATCGTGGGACGCCTCAAGGGCGTCGCCCAGCCGGTGCACTTCCTCGTCACCAAATGGGACCTGTTCGACGGGCACTTCACCTTCGCCGAGGTCCGCGAAGCACTGCTGGCGACCCCCGCCGAGACCGGGTTCGCGAGGTTCGTCGCGAACCGGAGCGGCCGGCGGAAGCTGTTCGGGCGGACGCTCCTCGGCCGCGTGCGCCTCATCCCGGTGAGCGGTTACGGCGGCGTCGCGTTCCTCGGCGGCGACATGACCGTCCAGCGCGATCCGGGCGGCCGCCGCACCCAGCAGAACGTGCTCGTCCCCTTGGCCGCGGCCGTCACCGACGTCGCCGACCACTTCATTCAGATCGCCACCGTGCCGCGCGACCCCCAGGAGATCGAGGCCGACCGGCAGGCGGCCGTCGAGTTCGGGAAGGCCGCGCAGTCCGCGACCGAGCTGAAGGTCGGGCCGTCCGGCGCGAACGTCGTCGTGTTCGCCATCCTCACCGCGGTGCTCGCGGTGCCGAAGCTCGGACGCCTGCTGATCGTCCCCGGAATGGCCCTGGGCCGGTCGGCGCGCCGCCATTACCGCCGGGTCAGGGCGCGGCGGCTCGCCGGAGTGCGTACCGTCGAGGGCGCCGCGTTCTACCTGGCCGGCGTTCTCGAGTCCGAGATGGACGCGTTCGACACCCGTTTCCCCGACTCGAAGTTGACCTACGAACCGCCCCGGCGGTGATCAGGAGGGCTCCGGTGGACGTCGCGGCCGTGTTCCTGCTCGCCCGCACCCGCACCGTGGGAGAACGGTTCGTCATCGATCCGGGAGGGGACGCCGAGCACGACCTGCGCCGGGCCGTGTCCCGAGGCGGAGGCCGGGAGTTCCCCGCCGACCCGCGCTACCGCGTCGTCTCCTACGGCCCGGACCGGCACGCCGTCTACCGGGAGTTCGAAGTGACCGCCGCGGAACTCGGCGTCCCCGGACCGGTTCTGGACGAGCACGGGCGCACGATCCTCGCGATCGAGGGCCTCGCGGTGACCGGCGACCCCTTCTCCTCGACCGCCGCCGAACTCGCCGCCGCGCACCAGCAGGTCATCGGTCGCTACGCCGAACTCTGGCGGACCGAAGCGGAGTCCCGGCCGCACCCGGCCCTGCCGCGGCCTCATCCGACCCCGCCGCCGCGGCCGACCACCCCTCCGCCGCGGCCTCCCGCGCCGAAGACCGCCCCCGAGCGCCGCGCCAGGCCCGTCTGGATCTGGATCGTCCCGCTGGGGCTCCTGCTCGCCGCGCTGCTGACCGTCATCGTCCTGCTGGCCACGCTCAGCTGACCACCGGAGCAAAGGATTCCGGGGAAGAGAACCTCGTCGCCGCCGGCTGCCGGTTCGCACCCGGCCACCGCATCCGTCTCCTGCGGCGCCCACCCTCGCTCCGACGCGAACAGCCCCGCCGCCCAGGACGGGCGGCGGGGCCGTGGTGCTCGCGGTCACCGTATTAGACGATGCCGAACGCCTGCTGGAGGCGCGGGATGTAGTCGATGAAGTCCTGGTTCCAGCACGTCGGGCTGTGGGCTCCGCCGCAGCCCTGCCACGCGGTGTCCTTGCCGTCGCCGTAGTTGACGTAGTGCGAGGGCACGCCGGCGGCGACCAGGGCGTCCTGGAAGTGGTTGTTCGCGCCGTTCAGCCACCATTCGAAGAACATGGGCATGTTGGTGGGCGGCGGCGGGACCGCGCCGCCGCCGCCGTTGCCCACGTAGAACGAGACTCCGATGCCGCGCAGCGCGGCCGCGTGCGCGCCGGGGTTGGCGTCGTTCCACAGGACGTCGGAGAAGGGGGGCTTGAGCGAGAACGGATACGGGGTGCCGTACAGGGCGTCGCTGTCCACCCCGGGGGTGTATCCGAGCGCGTCGCCGACCAGGGAGGCGACGGCGGCCTCGCGCAGGTCCATCGACATCCGCGACAGGTCCAGGTCGCCGGAGAACGACGCGACCTGGGAGAACAGTTCGGGGTGCCGCTCGGCGTAGCGGACCGCGCCGAAGCCGCCCATCGAGATCCCGGCGATCGCCCGGTGCTGCTTGTCGGCGACGGTGCGCAGGTTCGCGTCGATGAACGGGAGAACCTGGTTGATGTGGAAGTTCTCCCAGTTCTGGGCACCGGCCGGGGTGTTCTGCATGTACCAGTTGGAGTACCAGCCGCGCGGGCCGCCGTCCGGCATCACGAAGATCATCCCGGAGGAGCTGTCGACCTTCGAGTAGCCGTTGAAGTACGTGGCCGGGTCGGACCCGGGGCTGGAGCCGTTGAGCAGGTACAGCACGGGGTAGTGCTTGGTCGGATTGGTGTAGTAGTCCGACGGCAGCACGATCCTGATGTGGTGCCCGCCGTCGTCCATGGCCGTTCCGCGGACCTGGTCGGTGTCCACGGTGATCGTGAAGTCGTAGGCGGTCTGGGCCACACCGGTGTGCGCCGGCGTTTCGCGTGAGATGAGCCCGAACCCGCTGGCCATGACCGGATGACCCGCCGGCTCCGTGTCGGCCTGGGCCGCGGGGACTCCGACGAGCGCGGTCGCGATCGCGCCGATCGCCATGGCGATCGCGGCGGCGGACGCGGCGAGAGATCGTTTCACAGGTGAATTCCGTCCGGGAGATCGGGTGGTGATCCGTGGCGGACGCTATGCGGGCGCGGCACTGCCTGTCATGGAAGAAATTGACCTGCCGGTAACACGTCGGCGTCGGGCGTGCGCGGCGAACGTGACGCGCGGTCAACGCCGCTGCGGAACCAGGCCGTTCTCGTAGGCGACGGCCACCGCCTGGGCCCGGCTGTTCAGGCCGAGCTTGGTCATCGTCCGATAGAGGTGGGTCTTCACCGTCGCCTCGGTGACCGTGAGCTTCCCCGCGATGTCGGAGTTCGACATGCCCTGCCCCACGAGTTGCAGGACGTCCCGCTCGCGTGCGGTGAGGACTTCCAACTCCGCGTTCGGCGCCTCGGGTTGGGCGCTGACGCGGGTGTAGGCCTCGATCAGCCGCCGGGTCACGCTCGGGGCGAACGGCAGGTCGCCGGCCGAGACCGCTTCGATCGCGGCGAACAGCCGGTCGGCGGGAAGGCTCTTGAGGAGGAAGTCACCAAGCTCTCCCAGTCCGCCGCCGCGTCCCAACTGCGGGCCGCCGGGGTCACCTGGACGTCCAGCGGCAACTGCACCACCCGCTCGAACTCCTCGTGCACGTCGTTCGACCAGATCAACCAGGACACCGTCACCGGCCTCAAGACGCTCAAGAGCGCCAGCGGTTGCGCGATCACGGTCACCGGCGGCACCGAAGTCGGCCACGCCTCCGGCACCTACAGCCACTACAACGGCTACAAAGCCGACATCAACCCGAACTCCTGCATCAGCAGCTACATCACGCGCAACTTCACGCACATCGCGACCCGCAGCGACGGCGCCGCGCGCTACCGGTCCTCCGCCGGAAACGTCTACGCGCGCGAGTCCAACCACTGGGACATCGTCTACTGCGGCGGCAACGCGACCTGCACCGCCGCGGCCAGCCGCTGACCCCACCCGTCGTCCTCGGCGGGGCGCGACAACGCCCGCCCCGCCGAGGCGGCACCCCCTCAACCGAGAGGTACGCCATGAAGCACCGCATCGCCGTCCTGCTGGGCACCGGAGCCCTCCTCGCCGGCGGCCTCGTCGCCGCTCCGGAAGCCTCAGCCGCCCCCACCTGCCTCGGCGCCACCTGCAACGGCAAGAACCCCGCCGCCACCACCTGCGCCGACGACGCCCGCACCGTGATCAGCGACTACCCCATGGAACTCCGCTACAGCTCCTCCTGCCGCGCCGCCTGGGGCCGCTTCATGATCAACGCCCCCACCGGCTCGAAGATCGAGATCAAGAACAACCAGGGCAAGAAGTACACCACCTACGGCAGCGGCAAGTTCTACAGCGTCATGGTCAACGACAAGGACGTCAAGGCGTGGGCCTGCGGCTACTGGCCCCGCGCCAACGTGGAATGCACACGGGACTACTGAGGGGCCTGGGGCCAGGGCCTCGGTTCGCCGCCGTCGCCTCGGCTCCACTCCTTGTAGGCGGCCACGGCCGTGGGCAGTGTGGGGAACATGCGGTCCTCGCCGACGGAGGCGGTCAGCCCGTAGGCGTCCAACTGTGTGCGCAGGTCCTGCTTGACGCGTGCCATGGCGAACACGATCCCGCGCCCGGCCAGTTCGTCCCGCAGGGCTTCCAACGAGTCGAGCGCGGTGATGTCGACCTCGACGTTCGCCTCGGCGTTGAGAACGAACCAGGCCACCGGGCTGGTCTCCGCGGTCACCGCGGCCAACGCGCGGCGCCGGAAGTCCTCCGCGTTGGCGAAGAACAGCGGGGAGTCGTAGCGGTACACCACCAGCCCCGGGATCGTGCGGGCCTGCGGGTAGTCGTCGACGTCGTGCATGCCGGCCAAGCCGGGGGCGATCCCGAGGACGGCGTCGTGCGGTCGCGCCACGCGGCTCAGCAGTTCGGCCACCGACAGGGCGACGGCCACCAGGACGCCGTACAGGATGTCCAACGCGAGGACGCCCGCCAGGCACGCCAGCGCCAGCAGGAACTCGCGCCGCCGGAAGGACATCAGGCGGCGGAAGCCCGCCACGTCGATCAGGCGCACGGCCGCGAAGACGACCAGCGCGCCCAGCACGGCCGACGGCATGTCCTCGATCAGCCGGCCGAGGAACAGCAGCACGGCGAGGACGCACGCACCCGCGACCAGGGCGTACACCTGCGTGCGCCCGCCCGCCGACTTGGCCAGCGCGGTCCGGCTGGCACTGCTGCTGACCGGGAACCCGTGCAGGAACCCGGAGCCGATGTTCGCGGTGCCCAAGGCCAACAGTTCCTGGTTCGCGTCGAGGCCCGGTCCGGCGTCGCGGACCTCGAACGCGCGGGCGGTGAGGATCACGTCGGTGTAGCCGACGAACAGGATCCCCGCGGCCGGCGGCAGCAGACGGTGCAGGTCGCCCAGGCCCGGCGACGAGACGCCGGGCAGTCCGGTCGGAATCCGCCCTACGACGGCGATGCCGTGGTCCCGCAGGCCGAACACGGCCACCGCCGCCGTAGCGAGGGCGACGACCAGCAGCGGCGCCGGACTCCGGGGGACGTAGTGCGCCAGACCGAAGAGCAGGGCCAGGGCCGCCGCGCTGAGCGCCACCGTGGCCCAGTCGACGTCGGACAGGTTGGTCGCGAACGAGCGCAGCATCGGCCCGAAACCGTCGCCCTCGACCGGCACACCGGTGGTCTTGGACAGCTGATCCACGATCATGATCAGCGCCACGCCCGCCAGGTACCCGATCAGCACCGGGCGGGAGAGCAGGTCGGCGACGAAACCGAGCCGGAGCAGCCACGCCGCCAGGGACAGCAGCCCGACCAGGAGGGCCAGCTCCGCGCACAGGACCGCGTAGCGCCGGGGGTCCCCGTCGGCGAGGGGGCCGACCACCGTCGCCGTCATCAGCGCGGTCGTCGACTCGGGGCCGACCGACAGCAGCCGGGAGGAGCCGAAGAGGGCGTATGCCGCGATCGCCGGCAAAATCGCCCACAGGCCCGCGACCGGCGGAAGACCGGCCACGGTGGCATACGCCATGACCTGCGGCACGAGGTACGCCGCGACCGTGACCCCGGCCAGCAGGTCGGGGCGGAGCCAACCCCGCTCGTACTCCTTCAGCGCCGCGGCCCCGGGAACCGCGGGCACGATACGGTGCCGACCCCCACCGGGGCCGACGGCAGGCTGCGACATGGACCTCCCTCCGACACCGCATCATGATGCCGCCCCGTGTCGGCGCCGGGAAAACGCGCGTACTCCGCCAGGTGGGACCGCCGCGTGACGAGCCGGTGCCCGGTCGGGTGGTGTCGCCGACGCACCCCTGCCGATCCGAGGGGGTCCTTCGGCCCTGCCCGGCGAGCGGCGGTCGCGGAGACTGGAAGCACCGGGGGACCGAACCGGAGGTGGGACCGATGGCTGTCGCCAAGCACTGGACCGTCGACATCTTCCTGAGTGAAATGAGCGGGTCCGACGACGCCGAGGGAGGTGAATCGGTGCGGACGTTCGCCGAGGCCCGACTCCACACCCGGGACGACACGGCGGTCCGCGGCCGCGGCCACGCCCGGAAGAGCCCCGCCGACCGGGACGTCCCGGAGATCGGCGACGAACTGGCGGCCGCCCGCGCCCTGTCCGACCTCGCCCACCACCTGCTCGAACTCGCCGCCCGTGACATCGAAGCGGTCACCGGAACACCTGCCGCCGTGCACGACTGAACGCCCGCCCGGCCGGCCGCGTGGTCATCCCGTCGGGTCGGAAGCGACGCGAACCGCGGTGACCTTGTACTCCGGGCAGGAGGTCACCGTGTCGGCGTGGTCGGACGTGAGGCGGTTGACGCCGCTGGACGGGAAGTGGAAGGCACAGAAGACCTGCCCGGGGGCGGTCTCCTCGCTGACGCGGGCGACGAGCCGGGCCCGGCCGTGGCGGCTTTCGACGAAGACCGGTCCGCCGTCGGCGACGGCGAAGCGGGACGCGTCGTCGGGATGCAGGTCGAGGGTGTCGCCGGGCGGCAGCCGGAGGTTGGCGCCCCGGCGGGTCATGCTGCCGGAGTTGTAGTGGGCCCAGCGGCGGCCGGTCACCAGGATCAAGGGGTAGGCGTCGTCTGGCTGTTCGCCGGGCGGGAGGTACGGTGCGGCGGCCAGGTGGGCCTTGCCGTCCGGGGTGGCGAAGCGCATGCGGTAGAGCGTCGCCTCGCCCGGCCGGTCGGGGTGCGGGCACGGCCACGGGACCGCGCCCTCGCGGTCCAGGCGCTGGTGCGACAGGCCCGCGAAATGCGGAGAGACGCGGGCGCATTCGTCGAGCGCGGCGGCCGGGGTCGGGCAGCCGAGGTCGACGCCGAGCGCCGCAGCGACGGCATGGACCACGGCGAAGTCCGTGCGCACGTCGCGCGGTGGCTCGACCGCCGCGCGGACGCGCTGGAAGCGGCGGTCGAAGTTGACGAACGTGCCGTCCTTCTCGAGCCACGAGGCGACCGGCAGCACGACGTCGGCGCGGCGGGCGGTTTCGGAGAGGAAGAGTTCGTTGCACACCACGAGCGGGCAGGCGTCGATCGCCTCGGCGATGCGGGTGGTGTCGGGATCGGTGGCGCAGACGTCTTCGCCGACGATCCACAGCGCCCGCAGGCCGCCGGACCGCGCGGCGGCGAACATCTCCGGGATGCGCAGGCCGGATCGCGTGGGGACGGCGGCGCTCCAGACCTGTTCCACGCGTGCCCGGGCGGCCGGGTCGGCGACCTTCGCGTAGCCGGGCAGCAGGTCGGGCAGCGCGCCCATGTCGGACGCGCCTTGGACGTTGTTCTGACCACGGAGCGGGTTGACCCCGTAGCCGCGTCCGGTGCCGACCGCGCCCCGCAGGATCGCGAGGTTGGCGAGCGCGCGGACGCCGTCGGTGCCGTGCAGGTGCTCGGTGACGCCCAGGCCGTAGACGATCGCGGGCCGCTCGGCCTGCCCGTAGAGCCGGGCCGCCTCGGTGATCCGTTCCGCCGGCACGCCGGTGATGTCGGCGACCCGTTCGGGCGGGTAGTCCGTCAGAAGCCGGGTGAGTTCCGGCAGGCCGGTCGCGCGTTCGCGCAGGAAGTCGTCGTCGCTCAGGCCTTCGGCGATGAGCACATGTGCGAGGCCGTGGAACAGTGCCACGTTGGTACCCGGCCGCGGCCGCAGATGGACGTCGGCGTACCGGGCGAGCCCGACCGCACGCGGGTCGGCGACAAGCAACTTCGCCCCGCGCAGGGCGCTCTGCAGCAGCCGCGCGCCGACGACGGGGTGGGCTTCGACCGGATTGGCGCCGACGATCAGGAAGCAGTCTGCCTGCTCGACGTCGTCGAACGTGTCGGTGCCGCCGGCGAGTCCGAACGACGCGGTAAGCCCGGCGGCCGAGGGCGCGTGGCACAGGCGCGAGCAGTTGTCGATGTTGTTGGTACCGATCGCGACGCGCATGAACTTCTGCAGGAGGTAGTTCTCCTCGTTGGTGGCGCGGGCCGAGGAGATCAGTCCCACCGCGTCGGGCCCCGCGGCGGCGACCGCCTCGGCGAAACCGCGCGCCACGCACGCCAGCGCCTCGTCCCAGCCGACGGGTTCGAGGACTCCGCCGCGGCGCAGCAAAGGCTGCGTGAGCCGTTCTTCCGAGCGCAGGTAGCCGTACGCGAACCGCCCTTTGACGCAGGCGTGTCCGCGGTTGACCGCGCCGTCCCGGGCCGGAAGGACGGCGGCCACCTCGTCGCCGCGCGAGACGACGTCCAGCGTGCACCCGACACCGCAATAGCCGCACGTGGTACGGGTGGTCGCCGCGTGCGGTCGTGCCGAGGTGAGGCCGGCCGCCTCGCCGGGCGCCGTGATCGCGCCGGTCGGGCAGGTGTCCACGCATCCGCCGCAGGCCACGCAGTCGGACTGCGCCCAGGGACCGCCGGTGCCGGGCGCGACCACGGTGTCCGAGCCGCGTCCGACCAGAGTGAGCGCGAACGTGCCCTGTACCTCGGAGCACATCCGGACGCACCGGCCGCAGGCGATGCACAGGTCTCGGTCCAGATGGACGTACGGATGCGTGGTGTCGGCACCGTGCCCACCCGCGCCCTGGGCGGTGTCCGGGGTGATGCCCAACGCCCCGCAGGTGTCGGAGAGCTCGCTGGAGCCGGAGGCCAACGCGCGCGGCGGCAGCACAGACACCATGAGTTCGACCGCGTCCCGCCGCAGGTCGGGCAGGTCTCCGGAGCCGACCTCGACGCGGGCCCCGGGGGTCGCGGGGGTGACACATGCGGCGGCGACGCGGCCGTCGGCACGGACCAGGCAGGTACGGCAGGACCCGGCCGGACCGAAGCGGTCGTCATGGCACAGCGACGGAACCCAGAGGCCGGCGGCCCGGACCGCGGCGAGCAGCGAACTGCCCTCCGGGACGGTGACCGTGCTCCCGTCCACGGTGATCTCGACGGGCTCCGTCACGATTCCCACCCCGCCAGTCGGCCCCCGTACGCCCGAGCCAGGCTGCGCACCGCGGGCGGGATCCGTCGCCCGAACGCGCACAGGCTCGCTTCCGACAGCACGTGCAGCGTCCGCGCGTACCCGGTGCCGGGCTGCCCGCCCGCCTCGACAAGCTCCAGCCCCCGACGCGATCCCACCCGGCACGGCGAGCACGCGCCGCAGCTCTCCGCAGCCGCGAAGGCCCAGACGTGGCGCAGCACGTCCAACGGCGCGACCGACGTGTCGAACGCGACCATGCCGGCGTGCCCGAGCGCCGCCCCCCGGGCCGCGAGGGCGGCCTCCGAGAGCGGCACGTCGAGTCCGTCGGCCGGCAGGAACCCGCCGAGCGGGCCGCCGACCTGCAGCACGGCGAGGTCGGCGCCGTCGCGCAGGCCGTCGCCGAGATCGGCGACGATGCGCGCGACCGAGACGCCGAGTTCCACCTCGTAGACGCCGGGGCGCGCGAAACGCTCGGACAGGCAGACGAGCTTGGTCCCCGTCTCGTCCGTGGTGCCGCGCCTTGCGTAGGCGGCGGCACCGCGCCGGACGATCCACGGCACTGCCGCGAGGGTCTCGACGTTGTTCACCACGGTCGGCGCGTCCCACAGCCCGTGGTCGGTCGGGTAGGGCGGACGCGGGCGGGCGCAGCCGCGTTCGCCCTGGAGGCCCGCGATCAGCGCGGTCTCCTCTCCCGCCACGTACGAGCCGGCGCCCTCGACGACGCGCACGTCCAGCGTGGTCGCGGTGCCGTGGACCGCGGCGCCCAAGTGCCCGTCGGCGTAGGCCCGCGCCACGGCCTCGCGCATCCGTGCCAACGCGCGCGGATACTCCGACCGCACGAGGACGACGGCTTCGCGAGCGCGGCAGGCGAAGCACGCCAGCGCGATGCCCTCCACGACCCGGTCGGGGTCGTACTCCAGCAGCAGCCGGTCGGCGAAGGACCCGGGGTCGCCTTCGTCTCCGTTGGCGACCACAACGGCGTCCGGGCCGTGGCGGACGGCGTCCCATTTCGCCGCGACCGGGAATCCCGCGCCGCCGCGTCCCCGCAGCCCGGACGCGGACACCTCCTGCCACACCTGCTCGGGGGTCCGGGAGGAGACCGTGCCCGGCCACACCTGCCAGGCGCGCTCTCCGGCCACGAGCCCGGCCAGCAGGACGGGATCGCCGGTGCTGTCGACGGCGGGGACGTCCGGTGCGCTCGGCGGCACGCGTCCGGCGAGCTGGTCGGCGAGGGTGGCGCCGGTGCAGGCGGTCCCGCCGTCGAGCGCGGCCGGTCCGGCGTAGCAGTAGCCGAGGCAGCGCACGGTCTGGAGGGACACCGTCCCGTCCTCACTGACCGTGTCGGGTGCGGCACCGCACGCGTCCGCGGCCTCCGCCAGGTGTCGGCCGCCTCGCGCGGCGAAGCAGGCCGCCGCCGTGCAGACCCGCACGTGGCGGCGGCCCGTGGGCGCGGCCAGGTCGGCGTAGTACGACGCCGGTCCGAGCGCCGCGGCCGCGGGCAGACCCACCTGACCCGCGACGTCGGGAGCCCAGTCGCCGACCGGGTCCGCCGTGCCGGCGCGGGCCCGGGCCAAGGCGCTCAGGAGCCGCTCACCGGCCCTGCCGCGCCGGAGGCCCAGGGCCCGCCACGGATCGCGGGGCCTCGCGTCGGCGCTGCGCTCCTCCATGAGCCTGCCTCCTGCCGGGTCCGCGCGGACACCACCCTTTCCTCATGCTGCGGCCGGATCCGAGCCGCCGCAGCCGGGCGCGGGGGTTCGTGCGCGGCGCCGGGCCGTTCGGCCCTGTGCGCGGCGCCGGGATCGACGTCATCCTGGAACCGCCGGCCCGCGCTCGTGGGCGGTCGCCGCAGTCTCGGGGAACTCCGGAAGAGGGAGCGGCATCATGAAGGCGCAGGTTGGCGACTGGATCGTCGTGGAGTCCCCGCACGTGGGCGAGCCCCGGCGCATCGGACTGGTGATCGGCGTGGAGCAGGCCGACGGCGCTCCGCCCTACACGGTCCGCTGGACCGAAGACGACCACGAGTCGCTGTTCTTCCCCGGCCCTGAAGCACACGTCGAGAAGCCTGAGGCGCTGTTCCCGTGAGCGCCGCGTCGCCGACCGCCGGTTCCGTTCGGCGCCTTCCACGGCCGATGCCGTCGGACGCGGTGGTGCGGTGAGGGCGACGGAACGGAGCCGTCATGACCACGATCCGTCCGCGAACCCGGCCCGGCCTCCTCACGTTCCTGGGCGGCGTGGGCACGGTGACCGGCAGCAAGTTCCTGGTGGAGACCGACCACGCGCGGATGCTGGTCGACTGCGGGCTCTTCCAGGGAGCCGCCGAACTGCGGCGCCGCAACCGCCGACCGTTGCCGCTCGACCCGGCGGACGTCGACGCCGTGATCCTCACGCACGCGCACCTCGACCACTGCGGGTACCTGCCGCGGCTGGTCCGCGACGGGTTCGGCGGGCCTGTCGTGTGCAGCCCGAACACGGCCGCGCTCGCGGAGTTGATCCTGCGCGACAGCGCCCACCTCCTGCGTGAAGAGGCGGACCACGCCAACCGCTACGGGTGGTCGAAGCACCGTCCCGCGGAACCGCTGTACACGGACGAGGACGTCGACCGCACGATGGGCCTGATCACGCCCGTACGGGTCGGTGAGCCCGTCGAGCCGGCGAAGGACACCGTCGTCCGTCTTCACCACGCCGGGCACATCCTGGGCTCCACATGGGTGCACCTGACGCTGGAAGACGGTCACACACTGGCCTCCAGCGGCGATCTCGGGCGCCCGGTGCACCCGCTGCTGAAACCGCCGGAGCCGTTCGGCGGCGCCGATGTGCTGCTGTTGGAGTCGACGTACGGCAACCGTCGCCACGACGACGCCGCGGCGCGGGCGCGCTTCGCGGACGCGGTGGGGTACACGCTGGCGCGTGGCGGGACGGTGCTGATCCCGTCGTTCGCGGTCGACCGTACCGAGGTCGTGCTGCACGAACTCGCCGAGCTCCGCCGCTCCGGACGTATCCCGCAGACCGTGCCGGTGTTCGTCGACAGTCCCCTCGCGCTGGCCGCTCTGGAGGTCTACCGGCGGGCGTCGGAGGCGCACGCTCCGGAGCTGCGTCCGGATGCGGGCGCGATCGGAGAGATGGCCCTCGACGCCGGGCCGTTCCTGCCGATCCGCTCCCTGGAGGACTCGACGCGCTTGATGGAGTCACGGATCCCCTGCGTCATCGTGTCCGCATCCGGGATGGCGACGGGCGGCCGCGTGGTGCGGCACCTCCAGCAGCTCCTGCCGGATCCCCGCAACACCGTCGTCATCGTCGGCTTCGCCGCGGCCGGCACCCGAGCCCGAGACCTGGTCGACGGCGCGCGGGTCCTGAAGATGTACGGCGGCTACGTGCCGGTCCACGCCCAGGTTCTGAATGTTCCGGGGTTCTCCGCGCACGCGGACGCCGACGAGATCCTCCAGTGGCTGCGCGGCAGCCCGGCACCCCACACGACCTACCTCGTGCACGGCGAACCCGACGGCGCGGCTGTGCTGCGCGGCCGGATCGACGACCGGCTCGGCTGGACCGCCGTGGTGCCGCGCATGAACGAGCGGGTGCTGGTGCGCTAGGCCGAAACGGGCATGTGCCGCGGATCGGCGGGGCCGTCCCCCGGACACGGGTGCCTCGTATGGGCTGTCAGGCCCGGTGGCCCGGGCCGATCGGCACTTGGGGAAGCCCCGCCGGGGAGCGACGGTGGGAGCGTCGGGAGGCGGCCCGGCCGCGCGGCCGGGGTCCCGTCCCGATGCCGGAGGTACGTTGGTGATGATGTTCGACCACGACTTCAGTGGCTGGGACTGGTTCGGAATGGCCGTCGGCATGGTCGTCTTCTGGGCCTTGGCGATCGCCCTGGTCTTCTGGCTCGTGCGCAGCGTGGCCGGCCGCGAGCAATCCCGGTCCGTCGCGCCGCCGCCGCGGCCCGCGACGCCTCAGCACCTCCTGACCGAGCGGTTCGCCCGGGGCGAGATCGACGAGGACGAATACCTGCGCCGCCTGGCCGTTCTGCGCGGTCCCGAACCTCACGGACCGCACCCGCATGAGCAGGAAGGGCGTGCACGATGACCGGCATCACCCACCGGATGGCCACCTTGTTCCGGGTCAAGGCGAACAAGGCCCTGGACCGGGCCGAGGATCCGCGGGAGGTCCTCGACTACGCGTACGAGCAGCAGCTTGAGATGCTGCGGAAGGTCCGCCGCGGAGTCGCGGACGTGGCCACCAGCCACAAGCGCGTCGAGCTGCAGACCGACCAGCTCAGGCTGTCCGCCGGCAAGCTCCAGGACCAGGCCCAGCAGGCGCTCGGCATGGGACGCGAGGACCTGGCACGCGAGGCGCTGACCCGCCGCACCGCCACGCTCGCGCAGATCACCGACCTGGAGGCCCAGCAGGCGTCGCTGCACGAGCAGGAGGAAAAGCTCACGCTGGCGGCGGAGCGGCTCCAGGCGCGGGTGGACGCGTTCCGGGTCCGCAAGGAGACGATCAAGGCGAACTACACGGCCGCCGAGTCCCAGACCATGATCACCGAGGCGGTCACCGGTATCGGCGAGGAGATGGGCGACGTCGGTCTGGCGATGCAGCGGGCCGAGGACAAGACCGCCCAGATGCAGGCCCGCGCAGGCGCGCTGGACGAGCTGATCGCGTCCGGCGCCCTGGAGGACGCGACCGCCCCCGCGGGCCGGGACGACCTCCAGGCCGAACTCGACGCGGTCACCGCAGGCAGCGACGTGGATGCCGAACTCGCACGGATGAAGGCCGAGTTGCCCGGTGCGTCGGCCAAGACCGCGCTCCCGGGCGGGGAATCCGCGACCGCGCCCGCGCGGCACGAGACCGGACAGGAGGAATCGTCATGATCATGAGGATTCTCGGCGAGGGCCAGTACCAGATCGCCGACGCCGACCTGGACCGGCTCAACGCCCTGGACGCCGCCGTGCAGGCGGCCGCCGACGCCGACGACGAAGCCGGCTTCAGCAGCGCGCTGGAGGCCCTGCTGGACGCCGTGCGGGCGGTCGGCACGCCACTGCCCGACGACGTGATCACGCCGTCCGACCTGGTCCTCCCCGACCGGCACACCAGCCTGGCGCGGGTGCGCGAGCTGCTGTCCGACGAGGGCCTGATCCCGGGGTGAGGGCCGTGCGAAGCCGCTTCGCGCCCGACCGGGGGCTGACCGGCCGCATGCTGGTCACGATGTTCCTGCTCGGGCTGCTGTACGTGGCGTTCATCGCCGCGCTGATCGTGCTGCTCAAGTCCACCGCCCTCGTGGTGGTCATCGCCGCCGGGCTGCTGGGCGCGCAGTACTGGTTCTCCGACCGGATCGCCCTGTATGCCATGCACGGCCGCGTCGTCACCCCCGAGGAGGAACCCGAACTGCACGGCGTCGTGGACCGGTTGTGCGCCGCCGCCGACATGCCGAAGCCGCAGGTCGCCGTCTCCGGCATGGACCTGCCCAACGCGTTCGCCACCGGCCGCAACCCGAACCACGCCGTCGTCTGCGTCACCCGGGGGCTCCAGCGCCGTCTCGAACCGGCCGAGCTGGAAGGCGTCCTCGCCCACGAACTGTCCCATGTCGCGCACCGCGACGTGGCGGTGATCACCGTCGCCTCGTTCCTGGGCGTCATCGCCGGGCTGATGGTCCGCTTCGCGTTCTACTCCCAGCTGTTCGGCGGACGCGGCCGCCGCGACCAGAACACCGCCGCCGTGTTCGGCATCGTCATGCTGGTCTCCGCCGCGGTCTACGCCATCAGCTTCCTGCTCATCCGCGCCCTGTCCCGCTACCGCGAACTGGCCGCCGACCGCGCCGGCGCCCAGCTCACCGGACGCCCGTCCGCGCTGGCGTCGGCACTCACCAAGGTCAGCGGCGACATCGCCCGCATCCCCACGGAAGACCTGCGCACCGCCCAGGCGTTCAACGCGTTCTTCTTCAGCCCGGCACTCGGGCCCGGCACGACCCTGGCCAAGCTGTTCTCGACCCACCCGAGCCTGGACCGCCGACTCGAAGCACTCGCGGAGATCTCCGCACAGCTCGGCGAGGAGGCACCGCAGTGAGGCGCCCGGGAAGGAGCTGATGCCAATGGGGTTCTGGGACACGGTTCTGGGCCGCACCAAACCCGTCCGGCCCAACCTGGACCGGCTGTTCGACGTACCGTCGGCGGCGCTCACACTCCAGGCGGCCACCGGCTTCGCCCCGACCGGACGCGGAACGGTGTGCTTCGCCGCCGTCGAGGGCACCGCCTTCACCCGGGTCCGCGAGGAGGTCGGCGCCTTGTTGAACGCCGGGACCGCCGGGACCGTCGGCTCCGAACCCGTCGGCGCCCCCGTCGAGTTCAGCAAGGACTCGTACGGCTACCACTGGCTCCTCGTCCGGCGTGCCCCGGACGACCTGGCCTCGCTGGTCAACGACGTGCACGCGGTGAACACCTCCCTGGAGGAGAGCGGCTTCGGCCCGCACCTGCTGTGCTCCCTCGTGTGGTTCGGCGACGCCGGGACCCGTTCGCTCGCCCTCGTCTACCTCTACAAGCGCGGGACGTTCTACCCGTTCGCCCCGCTGCCCGGCGACAAGCGCGACAGCCCGCTCGAACTCCAGACCAAGGCCCTGCTCGAGCACGAGCTGCCCGTCGAACCGGACCTGACCCGGTGGTTCCCGATCTGGGGAGCACCGGGCGGCTGACCTCCGCGGCGGCGGGCCAGGGGGAACCGGTGGTTCGCCCAGGCGTTCAGAAGAAGCTCAGAACTTCCTGTGCCAGGCTCCCCAGCCGACCGACACATCATGGACCCACCGGCTGGAGAAGCTCCCATGAGCCTGATCAATGGCCTACCCGCGCACGTGCTGCTCGTGCACTTCGTCGTCGTGCTCGTCCCGTTGACCGCGCTGGCACTCACGGTCAGTGCGATCTGGCCGAGTGCGGCCAAGCGCATGGGCATCGTGCTGCCGCTGCTCGCCCTGGTCACGCTCGGGAGCATTCCCCTCACCACGGAGTCGGGGGAGTGGCTGGAGCGGCACGTCGACAGCAACGAACTGGTGCGTCGTCATGCGGGGCTCGCCGACGGCCTGCTCCCCTGGGCCGGGGGCCTGTTCGTCCTCGCGGTCGTCGTCTGGTGGACGGTCCGCCGCGCGGCCGCTTCCGGGTCCCCTTCCGGGTCCCCGCGCAGCACACAGCGGTTCGCGGCGCCGCTGCGCATCGCGACCCTGGTGCTGTCGCTCGCCGTGTCGGTGGGAGCCGTCGTGGACGTCTACCGCATCGGTGACTCGGGGGCGAAGGCCGCTTGGAGCGACGGCTTCTCGAAGTAGGAAGGCGCCGGGCCGGAGGCCGCGGTCGGGGGGCCTCGGGGGCCGCGTCCCACGCACGACGCGACCTGCGAGGTGGGCTCCCTTCGCCGGCATTGTCCGGATCAGGTGATGGAGGTCGCCGTCCGGTCTCTCGACCTTTCGGCCTCTCAGTCCGGTCACCCACAACAACGGTGGCTGAACTCCCTCGCTCGCCCCGCAGGCCGATTCCGACATTACGCCTAAATTTCGCGTCCGGAAAGGTTCGCGGCGATCGCCGCTTGGCGAGAGGCTGGAAGAAGGGACCGTGCACCGGCAACGCGTACGGGCACGGTCCGGCTGGGAGGTCCGTGATGGCGTCTGCCGAGAGCACGGGCAAGGTCGTCGCGGTAGAGGTGCCGGTCGACCAGCTCGCGGACCGCGCCCGACGGCGGATCGTGGTCGGCGTGGACGGCTCGTTCGGTGCGGCGGTGGCCCTGCGCTGGGCGTCGACCGAGGCCTGTGAACGGGGCCTGGTCCTCGACGTCGTCGCCGTGTGGGAGGAACTGCACCCGGACGACACAGGCCGTGACGGGCATCTCGAGGTCGCCCGGCAGCGGCTGCAACGCGCGCTGGAGAGCCTGATCCGGCAACGCGACGTCCCCGACGAGGTGATCACCGCCCCGCTGCACGGCCCTCCCGGCGAGCGCCTGGTGGAGCGGGCCCGCGACGCGGAACAGTTGGTCCTGGGCACCACCGGCATCAGCTCCCCGGAGATCCCCGGCGGAATCAGCCTGTACGTCCTGCGCCACAGCGCGACCCCGGTCACGTTCGTCCCCCCGCGGACACCGTAGGAGGTGGCACCGTGACCTTCGTACAGATCATGGAATGCAGGACCAGCCGCGTCGACGACGTGAACCGGCTGATGGGCTCATGGATCGACGAGACCCGGGGGAGGCGGACCGCGACCCACGCCATGGTCGGCGCCGACCGCGCGGACCGCGCGCACGTCGTCGAGATCGTGGAGTTCTCCTCGTACGAGCAGGCCGTGCGCGATTCCGGCCTCCCCGAGACCGGCCGCGTCTTCCGCGAGACGGCCGCGTTGTGCGACGAACCCCCCACGTTCACCGACCTCGACCTCGTCCGCGACGACAGGCTCGACAAGGCCGCGGTCCGCCGCTTCTTCGAGCAGGTCGCCCTCGGCCACCTCGGCGTCATCGACGAACTGTTCGCCCCCGACTACCGCGACCACGATCACGGCAACCGGGTCGAGACCCGCGGCACGGCCGCCCTCCGCGACCAGGCGCGGCGCTGGCTCAAGGCGTTCGACTTCGCGTTCACCGTCGACAGCCAGCTCGCGGACGCCGACCAGGTCTGCACCCGCTGGACCTGGCACGGCACCCACATCGGCGACTTCATGGGCACCCCCGCCACGGGCAGACCCGCTGAGGTCACCGGCACCACCGTCTTCCGGTTCCAGGACGGCAGGATCAAAGAGGGCTGGTGGCACTGGGACGTCCTCGGCCTGATGCGGCACTTGGGCATCCCGCCCGGCGACCGCGGCCGCTGACCGCGCGTCTCCGTACGTGGGCGTGCCACCCGGCCCGGTGGGCGGGCCGTGCGGCCCTGTTCCGCTGATCTCAGCCCGTGGTGGTCTGGTACCCGCCGACGGCGGTGCGCCGTCCGGACGTCCGAGGAAACGGAGCGGATGCCATGAAGAACAGGTCGACTCCCGTGGTTGTGCCGGAAATCAAGGTGGAGGCGCAGGGGGACCTTCCGCGCGGCGCGGACGAGTACGCCCGTGGCAAGATCGCCGCGCTGCTGGAGTCCGTGCGCGAGCCTGTGCTGTTCGCGCGGGTGCGCCTGACGCAGACCCGCAACCCGGCCACCGAGCGGCCGGCGGTCGCCCAGGCGGGTGTGGACGTCAACGGTCGCCAGGCCCGGGCCCAGGTCGCGGCGGCGACGATGACCGAGGCGGTCGATCTGCTGCAGGACCGGCTCGCCCGGCAGTTGGACCGGCTGCGCCAGGACTGGCAGGCGCGGCGCGGCACCCTGCCCAAGCCCGGTCCCGGCCAGTGGCGGCACGGGGCCGAGCCGGCGCACCGGCCGGACCACTTCCCGCGCCCCGCGCACGAGCGGGAGGTCGTGCGGCACAAGTCGTACTCCCTGGCCCGTGAGACCCCGGACGAGGCCGGGTTCGAGATGGAGACGATGGGCTACGGCTTCCACCTCTTCACCGACCTGGCGACCGGCGAGGACAGCGTCGTGTACCGCACCGGGCCGACCGGGTGGCGGCTCGCCCAGGTGCACCCGCAGCCGGACCGGCTCGGCCCGACCGCGGTGCCGATGACCGTCAGCCCGCAGGCACCGCCGCGCCTGGACGTCGCCGGCGCCAAGGTGCGGTTGGAGGAGACCGGGCAGCCGTTCGTGTTCTTCGTGGACACCACCACCGGTCGCGGCAACGTCCTCTACCACCGCTACGACGGCCACTACGGGCTCATCACACCCGCCGACTGACCCGGCCGGAGCCCACCCCCGCGCCGACCGCCCGACAGGGCCGTTCGGCCCTCCCCGAGGAGCCGGGCTCCCCGGTCTCGGCGGCGCGGGGGTGGGAATCATGGGTATTGAGAGGAAATCGATGCGCCTGTCCTCCTTCGGGCCAGGCGATCGGCCCCACCCGCAAGGAGGGCCGCCATGAGCGACCAGACCGCAGGGACCCGGAGCCCGGACGCCCGGACCGTGGGACGCAACGCCGGCGCCCGCCGCCGCGTGTGCGGCCTGTCCGCTTCCGAAGCAGCCGCACGCGGCGGCATCTCCGTCGGCTGGGTCGAGGCGCTGGAAGAAGGCACCGCGGCGTGGAACCTGGCGTCCCTGTCGCGCCTGGCGTGGTCTCTGGACACCACCGTGGGGCGCCTGCTCGCCGCGGACTACGACCCGTCCGATCCGCCTCCGCGGCCCGACGCCGACCGCTCGACGCACGGGATCGCGCCGGAACTCACCGACATGGGCGAGGAGGAGTGCTACGCCCGGCTCGCCCTCGGGAACGTCGGCCGCCTGTCGCCGGGCAACGCGCCGGAGCCGTTCGTCGTGCCCGTCAACTACCTGGTGGACGGGCGCGACATCGTCCTGCGCACGAAGCCCGGATCGCTGCCGTCGACGGTGTCGGGGAAAGTCGCGTTCGAGGTGGACGACCTCGTCCAGTCGGCCCACCTCGGTTGGAGCGTCCTCGTCGTCGGCGCTGCCGAGCAGGTCCACGACGACGTGGAGGAGAAGCGCCTCGACAGCCTCGGACTCGTCCCGTGGGCGGGCGGCGACCGCACCCTTTGGATGCGCATCCGCCCGGACCGGGTGACGGGCCGCCGCATCGCGCCGGCGCGCACCGCGGGAGATGTCGCTCCATGACCGCGGCACCGACCCCGACCCAGCGGGAGACGGTCCTGCGCGCGGCCACCTCCGCCCCGTCGAAGTACAACACCCAGCCGTGGTGGTTCCGGTGGGACGGCGGCGATCTCGAGGTCCATGTCGACCCGACCCGGCGTCTGCCCCGCAGCGACCCCGCGGGCCGCGAAGCGGTCATCGCCTGCGGCGCGGCGACGTTCGCCGCACGGCTCGGCTACGCGGCGTGCGGCTTCGGCACCGCCGTGGAGGGACGCCCGGACGAGGACGACCCGCTGTTCGCGGCGCGCGTGCGGGTCGTCGCGGAGGCGCCGGATCCGCGCTTCGTGGAACTGCACCCGTACCTGGCGCGGCGCCGCACCGACCGGGGGCCCTTCCAGGACACACCCGTCCCGACCGCGGTCCTCGACGAGCTGGGCGCCGCCGCGCGCGCGGAGGACGCCTGGCTGCGCGTCGCGGCCTGGGAGCCCGCGTACGACCACCTGCTCGCCCTGATCCGTGAGGCCACGTGGCTCGAGGAGCAGGGGCTCCGCGACGAACGTGCCGCCTGGGTCGACGCTCCGGACGCCGCACGCCGCCGCGAAGGGGTCGGGGCGGAGAGCCTCGGCCCGCTGCCCGAACAACCGACCGGGACCGTCCGCGACCTGGCCGTCGGACGCGATATCGCCGGTCGCGAGCACACGGCCTTCGAAGCGCGGCCGACGATCGCCGTGCTGGAGACCGCCTCGGACACCCGCGGCGACTGGCTCGCGGCGGGCCAGGCACTCCTGCGCGTCCTGGTCACCGCTACCCGGCGCGGTGTCGCGGCGTCGTTCGCGAACCAACCCCTGGAGGACGAGGAACTGCGCTTCGAAGCCGGCCACCTCACGCTGCCGCCGGGGGAGGCGCTGCACCGGTCCGCGCAGATGATCCTCCGGCTCGGCCTGAGCACCACCCAGGCGCCGTCCACTCCGCGCCGGGCGCCGGCCGACGTCCTGGAGCCGCCGACCTGGCACACGTCGCGGTCCCGCTCGTAGGAGGCGGGCATGGGACACGCGGCGCGGACCGGCGAGCCGGCGCAGCTCTCGGGCCCGGTCCAGGACGGCTGGGCGGTACGGTACGACGGGTTCGACCCGGGGCGCGAGGGACTCCGCGAAGCGCTGTGCGCTCTGGGGAACGGCTACTTCGTCACGCGCGCCGCCGCACCGGAGGCGACGACCGACGGGGTGCACTATCCCGGCACATACCTGGCCGGCGGCTACGACCGCGGCGCGGTGCGGATCGCCGGGCACAGGGTCGAGAACGAGGACCTCGTCAACGTCACGAACTGGCTGCCGCTGACGTTCCGGGCCGAGGACGGCGAGTGGTTCGCCGGATCCGCGCGGGAGATCCTCGGACACCACCTCACGCTCGACCTGCGGCACGGGGTGCTGCACCGGAGCACGCGGGTCCGGGACGCGCAGGGCCGGGTCACCGTCCTGACGCAACGCCGCTTCGTCCACATGGCGCACCCGCACCTCGCGGCGCTGGAGACCACACTGGTGCCCGAGAACTGGACGGGCACGCTGACGGTCCGGTCCGCCCTCGACGGCGGCGTCCGCAACACCGGTGTGGCGCGGTACCGGGACCTCGCGGAACGACACCTCGCGATGCGACGCGGCCACGCGGCGGGCCCGCAGACCGTCGTGCTCGAGGTGGAGACCACCGGCTCCCGCCTGCGCGTCGCCACCGCGGCCCGCACCCGGGTCACCCAGGGCGGCCCGCCGTCGCACGTCGGGGTCGAGCGTGACCACCACCGCATCGGCCACGAGCTGGTTCTCGCGGCGGCACCCGGCCGACCCTGCGTCGTCGAGAAGGTGGTGGCCGTGCACACCGGCCGCGACCCGGCGATCGGGGACCCGGTCGAGGCGGCGGTCGAGGCCGCGAACGCGGCCGGGGACTTCGCGGCGCTGCTCGCCGCGCACGCCCGGCGCTGGGCCGAACTGTGGGCCCGCTGCCGCGTGGACCTCGGGCAGAGCCGGGAGTCCGAACTCACCTCCCGCCTCTACACGTTCCACATCCTGCAGACGCTCAGCGAGCACACGGCCGGGCTCGACGCGGGAGTTCCGGCGCGCGGGCTGCACGGCGAGGCGTACCGCGGGCACGTGTTCTGGGACGAGCTGTTCGTCCTCCCGTACCTCAACCTGCGGCTGCCCGACGTCAGCCGGGGCCTGCTGCGCTACCGCCACCGACGGCTCGACGCCGCACGGCGGGCCTCCCGCGCCGCGGGACACCGCGGCGCGATGTTCCCCTGGCAGAGCGGCGGCGACGGCCGCGAGGAGACGCCCACGCTGCACTTCAACCCCCGGTCGGGCAGATGGCTGCCCGACCACAGCCACCTGCAACGGCACGTCGGGTCCGCGATCGCGTACAACGCCTGGCAGTACTACCAGGCGACCGGAGACCACGCCTACCTGGCCGCGGAAGGGGCGGAGCTGATCATCGAGATCGCCCGTTTCTGGTCTGACTTCGCCCGGTTCGACCCGGTGTTGCGTCGCTACCGCATCCAGGACGTCATGGGCCCCGACGAATACCACGACGCCTATCCCTGGGCCGACCGTCCCGGCCTGGACGACAACGCCTATACGAACGTCATGGCGTCCTGGGTGCTCACCACGGCGCAACGCGCGCTCGGGCTGCTGCCGGAGCACCGCCGCGGCGAACTGGCCGAGAAACTGCGCCTGGCATCCGACGAGCCCGCGCGGTGGGAGCACGTCGCCCGCAGGCTCCGCGTGTGCTTCCACGACGGGGTCGTCAGCCAGTTCCACCGGTACGGCGAACTCGCCGAACTCGACTGGGACGGCTACCGGCGGCGCTACGGCGACATCCGCCGCCTGGACCGGATCCTGGAGGCCGAGGGCGACAGCCCGAACCGCTACCGCGTCTCCAAACAGGCCGACGTCCTCATGCTGGCCTACCTGTTCTCGCCGGCCGAACTCGGGCGCCTCTTCACCCGGATGGACTACGCCGTCGACGCGGACACCCTCGACCGCACGATGCGCTACTACCTGCGGCGCACGGCCCACGGCTCGACCCTCAGCAGCGTCGTCCACGCCTGGGTCCTGGCCCGCGCCGACCGGGCCGCCTCCGGTCGGTTCCTCCGCGAGGCCCTCGCCTCCGACCGGTACGACGTCCAAGGCGGAACCACCCCCGAGGGAATCCACCTCGGCGCCATGGCCGGGTGCCTCGACCTGCTCAGCCGCGGCTACCCGGGGCTGGAACTCCGCGAGGACACCCTGGTCCTGGACCCCGTCCTCCCCGAGGGGCTCGGGCCGTTGGAGTTCGACATCCGGTACCGCGAGCACTGGGGAGTGCGCGTCCACGTGTCCCACCGCGGCACGTCGGTGTCGCTGCGCCCCGGCCAGTCCACGCCCGTCCGCGTCCGCATCGGCGACGTGGAGCGCACGGTCGAGGCCGGCACCACGTGGCGGGTGCCCTCCTCCACGGTGTCCTCGCGGGCTTGACCCCCACGTCCCGGCCGCGGCTCAGTCGGGTTCCAGGTACGGCCGCCGGGTGAAGACGCGCTCGGCCGCCGCGGGCCGGACCGCCTCGACCGCGCATGCGACCGAGTGGTCGACGGGGGCCTCGGTGTCCAACGACACCGCGTCGGGCCACGGCGCGGAGGCGTGGGCCATGGTCCGGGCCACCGAGGTGTCCGCGTCCGACCATGCGTCCGCGCGGGAGCGCAGCCGCTTTTCGGCGACGTGCTCGGAGACGGTGCAGCGGATCTGCACGGCGTCGGCCCCGACCCGTGAGGCGAGCGCGAGCGCGTGGGCGCGCGGCTCGGCCGCGTTCCAGGTGGCGTCGAGCACCACCGACTCGCCGCGCTCCAGCAGGGAGGCCGCCCGCCGCAGGAGCGCGTCGTAGTTCGCCGCGACCCGGTCCGGCGTGTACAGCGACGCGTCGCCGTGCTGCCCCGGGCTCATGCCTGCCGCCTCCTTGCGCAGCCGGTCGGTGCCGACCACCGTCATACCCAGCCGTTCGGCGACCCCGTCGGCGATCGTCGTCTTGCCCGTGCCCGGCAGCCCGCCCACGAGGACGAGCTTCACCGCGCCGGCCCGCAGGTGCCGCAGCGTCAGGTCGCAGTAGTCCGCCGCCAGCCGCCCCGCCGCGGGATCGCCCTGTTCACGGCGCAGCAAGGCGACCTTGGCGCGGACGAACGCACGGTAGGCGACATAGTGGTGCCACAGCGTGGTGGGCGCCTGGTCGCCGGAGAACTCGACGTACCAGTGCAGGAAGCGCTCGGCCAGGTCATGCGCGCCGAGGCGTTCGAGGTCCATGGCGAGGAAGGCCGCGTCGTCCAGGCCGTCGAGGCTGCGCAGGGCCGCGTCGAACTCCAGGCAGTCGAGCACCCGGGGCCCGTCGTCGAGGCAGAAGACGTCGTCGGCCAGCAGGTCGCCGTGGCCGTCGACGATCCGTCCCCCGGCGACACGGTCCGCGAACAGCGCCTCGCGCGCGTCGAGGTAGCGGAGCGTGAGGCGCTCGATCTCGTCGATGTCGCGGCGGACGCTGCCGGCGGGCACGTCCGGGAGCCCGCGCACCTGCGCGAAACTGTCGGTCCAGCGGCCGAGCAGCGCGTCGCGGGTACCGTACCGGTCGATCTCGGGCCCGCGCGGTGCCTTGGCGTGCCACACGGCCAGCAGCCGGGCGACCTGGCGCAGCGGGGTGTCGACGGGGGCGCCCGCGGCGACGAGCGCCGACAGCCGGCGCTCGTCCGGCATGCGGCGCATCAGCACGAGGTGGTCCACCGTCCGCCCCTGCTCGTCGACGATGTCCCCGACACCGAGGTAGACATCCGGCGCGAAGCGGCGGTTCAGCTCGACCTCGGCGTGGCACGCGGCCTCCCGGGCCTCGCGCGTGCTGAAGTCGACGAACCCGAAGTCCACCGGCTTCTTCAGCTTGGCGGCGCGGTCGCCCGCGAAGTAGACGACGGCGCAGTGCGTTTCGACCGCGCCGGACCACGGGGTCGCGGCGTGCGGGCCGGAACCGGGGGGCGTGCTCATCGCCGGCACCTCCTCAGCCGCCGGGGCCGCGCCGCATGGCCGCGGTCGCGGCGCGCCGCTGCGCGCACCTGGTCAGGGTTCACGAGGATGATCACCGGGTTCGCCTCCGTGGCTGTTCCCCCAATGCCAGATTGCGCCTGCACAGGGCCGCGGAACAGGGTCGAAGTACCCGGTGCGTCACCGCGGCCGCTATCCCGCCCGGGTCCAGGTCGGTGCCGTGCGCTCCCAGTCGCGGGCCCAGGCGCGCATCCGCGAGCGCATGAACAGGTTGTTCTCCAGGGCGAAGAGCACCAGCAGCACACCCGCGCCACCGAGGCACACCAGGACGGCGGCGGTCACCGCGTTGACGACGAGGGCGCTGTGCTCGGCAGGCGGCGCCGTGGGGTCGCCTGCGGGGTCGAGCCAGATGGTCGTCGTCTCGCCCTGGCTGCCCGGGCTCCCGACGTTCGCCGTGCCGGCGCGGAGGGTGCCGTCGGCCGCCGTCCAGGTCACGTTCGCCGCGGTGCCGTGCAGCGAAGCGCCGATGCCGTAGACGTTCTGCTGGAGCACGGCGGTCACAGGGTGGCTCCGCGTGGCCAGTGCGTGATTGTGCGCCTCCGCCGCGTTGAACTGTGCCCGACCGATCAGCACTCCGAGCGCCGGAAGGGCCAGGACGGCCAGGAGAAGCAGGACGAGGAACGACTCGTGCAGAACCCGGCCACGGCCGCGCATCGGGTTGCGGTGCCAGACGCGGAAACGGCCGCCGGGGCGGATGCCGTGGGGCTGTTCGGCCGTGGCGCTCATGTCGGTTCCTCCGCTCGGACGCGCCAGGGACAGGACTGCGCACGGGGCGCCGTCCTCGGGGTCGAAGCCGTCCCCTACCGGCCAATCTCCCGGGATGTCCGCGGAAGGACAGGAGGCCTGGGACCCCGTCGCACAGGCCGAACGGCCCGGGGTGACCGACTCGACGGCCGCGCATTCAGAGGAAACTCAGAAGGTCGGCGCCACCGGAACCGGGCCGGCAGCCGACATGCTGGGAGCACCATGGCGAACCACCCCGAAACACACGTCCTCCACCGCCCCGACGGCGAGCCCCCTCGGGTGCTCGTCGTCGACGACGAGCCGGACCTGGCCGACGTCCTGTCCGCCGCACTGCGCGCCGACGGCTGGCAGGTGCGCACCGCCGGCACCGGCGCCGCCGCCCTGGCCGAGGCCCGCTCCTTCCTGCCCGACGCGGTCGTGCTCGACTGGATGCTGCCCGACCTGGACGGACTCCAGGTGCTGCGCGGCCTGCGCCACGAGCTCGGGGCGGTGTGCGTGCTGTTCCTGACCGCGCGCGACGCCGTCGAGGACCGGGTCGCCGGCATCACCGCGGGCGGCGACGACTATGTGACCAAGCCCTTCAGCCTCGAAGAGGTCCTCGCCCGACTGCGCGGCCTGGTGCGCCGCGCCGGGATGGCCCGCGAGCCCGGCGGCGCACGTCTCGTCGTCGGGGACCTCGCCATGGACGAGGACGCCCGCGAGGTCACCCGGGCGGGCCGGCCGATCGACCTGTCGCGCACCGAGTTCGAACTGCTGCGGTTCCTCATGCGCAACCCGCGCCGCGTGCTGTCCAAGGCCCAGATCCTCGACCGGGTGTGGTCCTACGACTTCGGCGGGCAGGCGCACGTCGTCGAGCTGTACATCAGCTACCTGCGCAAGAAGGTCGACGCCGGGCACACCCCGCTCATCCACACCGTGCGCGGCGTCGGGTACGTCCTCAAGCCGGACACGCCGTGATCCGCGCGCGCCGCCGTGTCCGGCCGCGGTTTCCCCGGACACTGCGGATCCGGCTGACCGCGGGCCTGGTGCTGCTGCTCGCCGTCGCGTGCACGGCCGTCGGCGTCACCACCGCGCTGGCCCTCGAACGGTTCCTGGTGCACCGGCTGGACCAGCAGCTGGCCGCGACCGGAGGGCGGTTCGCGGCCAGCCTCGAGCACGAGGATCCGCCGGACGCCGACAACCAGACCGACACCCGCGGCCAGGCGGACGGCACCTTCGGCGCCCGACTGATGGCCGGCCGGGTCACCCAGTCCGCCGTCGTGCGCGGGCGCACCCACATCGACGTCCCGCTCACCGCCGCGGAGGAACGTGCGCTCGCCCGTGTGCCGCACGACGGCCGCGGCCACGACGTCCGGCTGTCCGCCCTCGGCCGCTACCGGGTCGCCGCGGTCCCGGGCGACGACGGCGACGTGCTGGTCAGCGGTCTGCCGCTGCACCCGGTCGAGGAGACCGTGCACCGCCTGGAGGCGCTCGAGACCATCGTCTTCGCGATCGCGCTCGCCGCGACCGGAGTCGCCGGGGCCTTCTGGGTCCGGCTCTCCCTCCGCCCCCTGCGCCGGGTAGCGGCCACCGCCACCCGCGTCGCGGAACTCCCGCTGGCCAGCGGCCAGGTGGCCATGCCCGCCCCCGTTCCGGACGCCGACCCAGACACCGAGGTCGGGCAGGTCGGCGCGGCGCTCAACCGCATGATCGGACACGTCGGGGACGCGCTCGCCCGACGGCACGCCAGCGAGGAACGGCTGCGCCGCTTCGCCGCCGACGCCAGCCACGAACTGCGCACCCCGGTCGCCACGGTCCGCGCGCACGCCGAACTCGCCCTGCGCCACCACGAGCCGCTGCCCGGCGACGTCCGGCACGCCCTGGAGCGGATCCAGTCCGAGTCCGAGCGCATGAGCCTGCTCGTCGACGACCTGCTCCTGCTCGCCCGGCTCGACGCGGGACGGCCCCTGGCGCGCGAACCGGTCGACCTGTGCCGGATGGCCATCGACGCGGCGTCGGATGCCCGGGCCGCCGGGCCCGGCCACCGCTGGCTGCTCGACCTCCCCGAGGAACCCGTCACCATCACCGGCGACCCGCACCGGCTGCGCCAGGTGCTCGCCAACCTGCTCACCAACGCCCGCACCCACACTCCGTCCGGGACGCGGGTCACGGTGCGCGTCCGCGAGCACGGCGACGGCGCGGAGGTACTGGTGTCCGACGACGGGCCGGGTGTCCCGGAGGACCTGCAGGAGTCCGTGTTCGAACGCTTCACCCGCGCGGGGCAAGGGCGTGCCCGCTCCGACGGCGGCACCGGCCTCGGGCTGGCCATCGTGGACGCCGTCGTCGCGTCACACCGCGGGACGGTGACGCTGACCAGCAGGCCGGGGAGGACGGACTTCCGCATCCTCCTGCCGCGCGGTACATCCGACGCGTGACGCCGCGGGTGACCGGTCTGCCCCTGGACGGGCGCCGGTCGCGCGCCGGCACGTGCGAAGGCTCCAGCCGTCCGGCGAACCAGCGCAGATCGCGCGACTCCAGGAAGCCGCGGTCGACCGCGACCGCCCGGGGGAGTCGGATTCACGCCGCGTACCAACGCCCGCGCCGTCCGCGTCCTACCGCTGCCATGCCGACGTTGAACAGCCACAGTCGCCGCCGCGCCGGCAGCAGTGCATCGGCTTCCGACGGGTGTGGTTCCTCCGCGTTCACCCGGCCGCGCCGGGTCGCTCCAGGGCCGTTCGGCCCCTGCGCGGTGCGGGCGTCGGCGAGACGCTGAGCGTGCAAGGGCCCGACACACGCCCGATTTCCAGGAGCGCATCATGTCCAGCCGCCGCCTTGCCGACACCACACCGACGGCCGCGCCGCTGCCGCCCGGGCGCGAGGGGCCGGCCCCTCGGTCGGCGCCCGCGACGGCGCCGTACCGCCCGATCGTCGTCGGTGTCGACGGCTCGGCCGCCGACGACGCGCTGGTCGCCTGGGCCGCCCGCGAAGCCGCCCTGCGGTGCTGCGAGCTGGTGATCGTCCACGCCTGGCAGCCCGACCACATCGGGCGCGCGCCCTACGCCCCCGCATGCCCCATCGGGCACGAGAAGATCCGCGAGGACGAGGCCCGCGACGTGCTCGTCACCGCCGTGAACGCCGTCGCGGCGGCGGCGCCCTCGGTCACCGTGCGCACCGTCGCCGTTGCCGGACGCACGGTTCCGGCCTTACTGGACGCCGCCGATCAGGCGTCGATGCTCGTCCTCGGCCGCAACCGGCGCACCGACCCCACACAGCCGACGCTGGGGCCGGTCGCACGGTCCTGCCTGCGCCAGGCGTCGTGCCCGGTCACCACCATCGCGCCGGGAGGTGCGCCGCCCGAGCCTGGGAGGACAACCGCACGGCGGTGGCGGCACCCGCGGGGCCTTCCGGCCAGGACGGACGGACTCGTCGGCTAATCCGGCAGCATCACCGGATACCCGCTGCCGTGGTAGCGGGGAACCGTGTCGGCGTCCTCGCCCGCACCGCCGAGCATCTGGGCCAGGACCCCGAGCAGGTCGTGGTCGGTCACCACGCCGAGGGGGTGCTGGTCCCGGTCCACGACGACCAGCGCGTCGACGCCGAGCACCCGCATGCGTTGCGCGGCGGTCACGACGTCGACCTCGGGGGTGAGGAAGGACTGCGCCGGCGCCATCGTGTCGAGCACCGTCCGCTGCTTGAGCCCCAGCGGGCTCATCGCCCACACCGCGGCGAGCTCGCGGTCTACCAGCACGCCCAGCGCCTTGTCGCCGCGCACCACGACGAGGTGGCGTAGGCCGCGGCCCAGCATGAGGTCCATCGCCGTCCACAGCGTGTCCTGGTCCCCGACGGACACGACGGGGCTGTGCATCACCTGGCCGACCGAAGGCGGTGGCTGCTGAGTGTGCGCGTTCATGGTGGCCTCCTCGATCCGGCCCGGGCGGGGATGCGCGCCCCACGCTGTCAGGATCAACCCGCGCCCGAGCCGGGCACAGGGCCGAACGGCCCGCGGAACCGGGCACGGCGGGCGGAGCCGGTCCGCCCGGCCCGGCACACCGGCGGTCCGTTCGGCCCTACCCCGCGCCGCGTGCCCGGGGCACAGTCGGATCAAGGCGGTCAGCGGCATGCCGCAGGACCGCGACGCGTGGCAGACCCGACCGGAGGTGTCGCGCCGTGACACCCAACCTGAGCCCGAAACAGCGCGAGACCATCCTGCGTGCGGCCACGTCGGCCCCGTCGAAGTACAACACCCAGCCGTGGTGGTTCCGCTGGGACGGCGACGACCTCGAGGTCCACATCGACCCGGCGCGCTCACTGCGGCACGGCGACCCCGCCGGCCGCGAGGCGCACATCGCCTGCGGCGCTGCGGCCTTCGCGGCACGGCTCGGCTATGCCTCGTTCGACACCGGCACGGCGGTCGAACGGCTGCCCGACCACGCCGACCCGCTGTTCGTCGCCCGCGTCCAGGTGGTCGCGGACGCGCCGGATCCGCGCCTCGCCGCGCTGTACCCGTTCCTGCCGCGCCGCCGTACCGACCGGGGGCCGTTCCACGAGACCGCGATCCCCACCGCGATCGTCGACGAACTGTGCGCGGCGGCGAGGGAGGAGGAGGCACGGCTGCGCGTCGTCGACTGGGAGCCGGCCTACGAAGCGCTGCTCACCATGGTCCGCGAGGCCACCGGTCTCGAGGAGGACGAGTTGCGTGACGAGCGCGCCCGCTGGATCGACGACCCGTCCGCCGCCGCCCGCCACGAGGGTGTGCCCGCCCCGACGCTGGGCCCACGACCGGAGGAGGACACCGGCGCGGTCCGCGACCTCGCCGTCGGGCGCGACATCGCCGACCGGGGGACGGCGGCGTTCGAAGCGCGGCCGCTGATCGCGCTCTTGGAGACCCGTAGCGACACACGCTACGACTGGCTCGCGGCCGGCCAGGCCCTCCAACGGCTCCTGCTGGCCGCCACCCGGTACGGGGTCGCGGCGTCGTTCGCGAACCAGCCGCTGGAGAACCCGGACCTGCGCGCCGAGGCCGGCCGGCTCACGATCCCACCCGAGGACACCCACTTTGCGGCCGCCCAGATGATCCTGAGGCTCGGTTTGAGCACCGCCGACGTGCCGCCCTCGCCGCCCCCCGCGTGCACCTGGAGCTGCGCGACCACACCGTCGTCGTCGACGTCACCATCGCCGCCGCGCCTTGTGCGACCGCTTACCCCCGCGTCCGCTCAGCGGTCCGCATCGCCCTCGCCGAGTTCACCACGAGCTGGGCGTACACCCCGGTGACCGTCTACCACACGGCGGTCGCCCAGATCGCGTAACCAGGAGAGCCGACTATGACCGACAACGTCTCGCACACGTCCGTCCTGGTCGGCTTCGACGGCTCCGCCGGAGCACAGCGCGCGCTGGGCTGGGCCATCGAGGCCGCCCGGCGCGCAGGCGCGCCCCTCCGACTGCTGATGGCGGTGCCCGTGGGCAACGGCTCACATCAGGATCGCTACCACGAGGTGCTTGCGGCGGCCCAGGAGATCGTCGGTCTGGCGGTCGCCGAAGTCCGACTCGGCGAGCCCTGGCTTCGCGTGGACGGGACGGTGCGGCGCGGGCGGCCCGCCGACGTCCTGATCCGGGCCGCGCGCGACGCGGACCTCGTCGTCGTCGGGCGGCGGCGCCGACACGAGGTCATGGACCCCCGTCTGGGCTCGGTCTCGACCGACGTATGCGCGCACGCGCACTGCCCCGTCGTCGTGGTCCCCCCGGAATGGGCCGGACGGCCGTGACCGCCGCCGGTTCCGGGGACACCGCCGACGGCCAGGGCGGTGGCCTGCGCCGGCCTTGGCGATCAGAGGCCCTCGTCCTGCCGCGCCGGCCCTTTCGGCCGGTACCCACAGGCGACACCGAGGACGCGTTCAGTCGTCGAACGGGTAAGGCAGCACGGGCTCCAGGCTGAACAGCATCGGGCCCGTGCCCGCCGGGGCGGTTCGGCGGCGGGGCCGGCCGGCGACGACCGCGACGAGGTCACGTGCGGTGAGCAGGCCCACGAAGGTGCTGTCGGCGTCGACCACGACCGCGGCGTCCACGCCCGATCGGGCCATCAAGGCCGCGGCGTGCGGCACGGGCGCGTCGTCACGCACCTGGATACGCCGGTGGCTCTGGACGACGTCGCCCATGTAGCGCTCGCTGAGCGTGGTCGCGGGCAGGGCGCACTCGACCGCGAGGTCGGAGCGTTCGACCAGCCCGCGGCAGCGCCCGTTCGCGTCCACCACGGGGAGGTGGTGGAAGCCGGTGCGCTGGAGGATCTCCCAGGCCATCAACACCGACTCGTCCTCCGCGACGGTGACCAGGGCGACGCTCATGACATCCCGCACGCACAGGTCCGCGTAGTCCTGCGGCGGGTCGGCTTGTGGCTTCGGCTTCGCTTGGGTGCGGTCGTCCATCACGAACACCTTCCTGCGTTTTCAGATGGTCCGCCGTCGCGTGATACGGCGTCCCGTGACCGGTTCCGTTCGGATGGAGGTGCCCCGCACCCGGAAGGCCGCGTCGTTCCCGACCGGTACGAAGTTGACCGGACGCGCGGCCGGGAGCGCCTCGTGCGAGTACACGACGCGTCCGACCTCCGCCTGGACCAGCGGCTCCAAGGCCGCGGAGCGGTCCGGCTCCACCGTCCGCGCCGGGGGGTCGTCCGGCGCCGTCACGTCATTCCCCATACCGCGAGTCTCAGACGGGACGAATGCAGTGCACAGGGCCGAACGGCCCTGCTGGGGGAGGTCGACAGCACGCGAGCCCGACGGTGCGTGCGGCCGAGCGGTCGCGACGCGGACGGCTTGGCCCGCGGCGCGGGCCGGACCGCGCCGGCGCGCGTCACCGGCGCCCGGACCGTGGGCGGGATTCGCCGTCCCGGCCTGCTCGGCGCGCGTGGAACCCTCGGTACGCGCGGGCCGCGGCGAAACCGGAGGCGACGCCGAGCAGGACGAGCGCGAGGTCGCCGGCCGACACCGGCTCGGTGCCGAGCAGGTCGCGCAGGAACGGGAGGTAGACCCCGGCCAGGCCGAGTGCGGCCGAGCCGACGACCGCGGCGGGGAGGAAGAGGTTCTCGCGGGTGAACACCCGGGTGCGCAGGCCCAGTACGGTGCCGAGTTGCGCCGCGAGGAGGGTGAGGAACAGCACGGTCTGCCAGGGCCGTTCGGCGTGCCGCGCCCACACTCCGGCGGCGAGCGACGCGGCCGTGACGACCGTGCCGAGCACGACGACGCCCTGCCAGAGGCCGTCACCGAGGATGCTCTGCCCCGGCGGGCGGGGCCGGCGCAGCATGGTGCCCGGCTCGACCGGCTCCGCGCCCAGGGCGACGCCGGTCAGCCCGTGCGTCAGCAGGTTGACCCACAGGATCTGCGCGGCGAGCAGCGGAACGGCCAGTCCGAGTACGGGGCCCAGCAGCATCACGGCGATCTCCGCGGTGCCGCCCGCGAGGGCGTAGAGCAGGAACCGGCGGATGTTGTGGTAGACGCGGCGGCCTTCTTCGACGGCGGCCACGACGGTACCGATCTCGTCGTCGGCCAGTACCAGGTCCGCGGCCTGGCGGGCGACTTCCGTGCCGCGGCGGCCCATGGCCACGCCGATGTCGGCCTGGTGCAGGGCGGGTCCGTCGTTGACGCCGTCGCCGGTCATGGCGGTCACCGCTCCGGCGTCGTGCCAGGTGCGGATGATGGAGAGCTTCTGCTCGGGCGTGGTACGGGCGAAGATACGTGTGCTCCGCACCGTCTCCGGTGGGACGCCGGCCAGCTGCGCGCCCGTCAGCACGTCGCCGGCGTCGGCCTCGACGATGCCCAGGCGTCGGGCCACGCAGCGCGCGGTCGCCGGATGGTCGCCGGTGATCATCACCGGCGTGATGCCGGCGGCGTCGCACGCGGCGACCGTGTCGCGTGCCGCGTCTTTCGGGGGGTCGTCGATCCCGATCAGTCCGAGCAGGCTCAGGCCGGTCTCCGCGTCGCGCGCGTGTGCGGGGGCGGCGGGCAGACGCCGCGAGGCGACGGCCAGGACGCGGAAGCCCTCTGCGGCCAGGTGGTCGGCTTCGGCGCGGGCCCGGGCGAGCAGCGGCGCCGGGTCGTCCAGGAAATCCGGCGCGAGGAGGACCTCGGGGGCGCCCTTGGTGAAGACCGCGACGGCGTCGTCGGCGTCGTGGACGGTGGTCATGCGCTTGCGGCCGCTGTCGAAGGGGGCGGCGTCGCGCCGGGGCAACCGGGCGCGCAGCGCCTCCGGATCCAGTCCGGCCTTCGCGGCGGCGGCCAGCAGTGCGGCCTCGGTCGGGTCGCCCAGGGCCGTCCAGCCGCCGTCCTCGTCGGACGAGGGCGGGACGAGCGCGCTGTCGTTGCACAAGGCGGCGGCGGTGAGCAGGCGTTCGATGCCGGTTGCCGAGTCGTCGTCGGCGATGATCGTCCCCCGTGGCGCGTAGCCGCGGCCGGTGACCTCGGCGGCGCCCTCAGGTGTCCACAACCGCTCCACGACCATGCGCCCCTCCGTGAGGGTCCCGGTCTTGTCCGTGGCGAGCACCGTCACCGACCCGAGGGTCTCCACGGCGGGGAGGTTGCGGACGATGGCGCGGCGGGCGGCCATGCGCCGCGCGCCCAGGGCGAGTCCGAGGGTGACCACGGCCGGCAGCGACTCGGGTACCGCGGCCACGGCCAGGCTGACGGCCGTCACCGCCATCGACTCCGTCGGCTGACCACGCGCGACGCCCAGGGCGAAGTAGGCCGCGCACAGCGCGATGACGACGAACGCCAGCACCCGCCCCAGCTCGGCCAGCCGCCGCTGCAGCGGGGTGGGCTCGCGGCGCTCGGCCATCAGTGACGCGATGCGCCCCAGTGTCGAGGCGGCGCCGGTCGCGGTGACCTCGGCGTCCGCATGGCCGCGCACGACGACCGTTCCCGCCTGGAGGCGGTGCGACGGGCCCGCGGAACCGCCGGGCGAGACGGCGGACTTGTCGACCGGGACCGATTCGCCGGTCACCGTCGACTCGTCCACGAGCAGCGCCGACGATGCGAGCACATCGCCGTCCGCCGGCACGATGTCGCCCTCCCCGAGAACGACGACGTCTCCGGGAACCACCGCCGCCGCGGGGAGTTCGACCTCGGCACCGTCGCGCCGCACCCGCACGCCGGGCGCCGACAGGTCGGAGAGCGCGGTGACCGCCCGATCGGCACGGATCTCCTGAGTCACGCCCACGATCGTGTTGACGGTGACCACGAGCAGGATCACGACGGTGTCCGCGAGGTCCGCGGTCAACGCCGTCAGGACCGCGGCGGCCAGCAGGACGAGGATCAGCGGATCACGCAGCTGCGAGGCCACCCGCGCGACCAGCGGCGTCGGACGCCGGTGCGCCACGGTGTTGGGCCCGTGCCGGGCGAGCAGTTCGGCGGCTTGTGCGCTGGTCAGACCCGCCGCCCGGGCGTCGGGCGGCGCTCCGGCCTGCTCCGCGGTGTCGGTCATGCCCTTGTTTCCCTGGAACGACAGCCGGCGGGCACGCGGCGTTTTGCGGCGTCGGACATGACGGCCTCTGTCGATCGGCGGCCGAACGGACGCGCCGGCCTCTCCTTCCGACCCTGGTCCGCACGGCCCGAGGCCACCAGGGCCGTCCGGCCCTGCCCCGCCGGGCGGCTGTACTCGGCGGCGGCCTTGTCCTCCTGCGCACCGTCGGGCAGGCGGACACTGCGCGACCGCATCGACCGTGAACTGGGCTGGACGGCCGTGGTGCCCCGGCCCGGCGAGCGGGTCCTGATCCGGTAACCGCCGCGCGTCCGGGCGCCGTCGGCCCTGCGGCTCGGCCCTGCGGCTCGGCTCTGTCCGACGGGCCGAACGGCCCTGCCCCGCGGGTGGCCCTCGGCGGGAGGGTCGGGTTAGGCGGCCGGCGGGCGACGATGCCGGCCATCGGGTCTGGAAAGGGGTGGCGGGCATGAATGCGGCAGGCACGGGACGTCCCGTGGTCGTCGGCGTGGAGCGCGGCGAGGAAGGCCGGGCCGCCACGCTGTGGGCGGCTGAGCAGGCGGTACGGCGGGGCCTGCCACTGCGCGTGATACATGCGCTGGACTGGCCCGCGGGCGCGCCGCGGCCGCAGTTCTCCGTCGCCGCGGGGACGGCGGCGCGGCACCGGGAGACCGAGCGGGTGCACGCCACGAGCTGGGCGACCCAGGTGTACCGGGACCCGGACCTGGCCCGGCCGATGTACGGGTGGGGCGACCGGTTCCACGCCGCCGCCACCGAGGTCGTGGAGGAAGCGCGTGCCCTCGCCCTGGAACAGCACCCGCATCTGGAGGCGACCGCGGCGCTGCTCGACGGCACCCCCGCCACCGTCCTGATCCGCGAGTCGGCGGACGCGGCGATGCTGGTGCTCGGCTCCCGGCACCAGTCCTCGCTCTCCGAGGCGTTGACCACCGGGAGCATCGCCGTTCCGGTGAGCGCCCACGCCGCGTGTCCGGTCGCGATCGTGCGCGGGCCGGAGCACCGGGCCGTGGACGGTCCGACCGTGGTGGTCGGCGTCGACGCGTCCGAACGCTCACTGCCCGCCGTCGACTTCGCGTTCGACGAGGCGTCCCGGCGGGGCGCCGTGCTCACCGCCGTCCACATGGTCCACAGCGTCGGCGGCCGCATGTCCGACGACACCGTGAAGGAAGCCCGCATCCGCCTCGCCGAGTTCCTCGACGGTCATCGCGCCCGCTACCCGGACGTCGTGGTGCGCCCGCAGATCAGGCCGGGGCACCCGGTCAAGGAGCTCGTCGACGCGTCCCGGCACGCGCTCGCCGTGGTCGTGGGCACCCGCGGACTGGGCGGGTTCCGCGGCATGCTCCTCGGCTCGGTGAGCCACGGCCTCGTCCACCGGGCCGCGTGCCCGGTGGTCGTCGTCCCGAGCCCGGACACCACGGCCGACTGACGACGGCCCCGCGGTGACCGCCCAGAGCACACCCGTCGGCGGCGGCCGCTCCCCAGCGGGAACGGCGCGTCGCCGACGGCATCCACGCCATACGCACGGGCACCCGCCGGGGGGCCGCGCCCGTCCCGGCGATGCCGGGCCGGCGTTCGCGGGCCTGCGCGGGGTGTCGCTGGAGGACGTCGACGCCGGCGTCGTGCAGGAGTTCGCCGTACCAGTCGTGCGGCTCGAAGGCCTTGGGCTCCCATGCGTGCAGCAGTTCCAGCGGGCTGCCGCGCAGCGCGGCCTCGTCGGCGGCCCAGTCGACGGCGTTGCGGGCGTAGTCGGAACCGTCGACGCCGACGACCACGGGACGGGGCGGCTCGGTGGCGGGGGTGGGCATATGCGCTCTCCTCGGCTGAATCGCGGCGGCTCCGGCGACACAGGGCCGTTCGGCCCGGTCGAGGGAGGCCCACGCCCCATGTGGTGCCGCACAGGTCCCGCGAGAGTGAATCCATGGGGACGCCGTCCCGAAGCGTGACGCACCCCGGGACCCCCGACACAGCGGCACGACCGAACGGAGGCACCACGATGAGCGCCCCGGTCGCCCCGGGACACGGGACACCCCGCCGGCGGGGCTGGTGGCTTCGCCGGCACAACCCGATGTGTACATGGGGGATGCGCCTGCACCAGGCATTCGGCGTCCTGGTGATCGTCGCGCTCATCGCGGTGCCGGCCGCAAGCTTCCTGGTCGGCCGCGTGCGCTACGACGCCGAGGCGGCACACAACCGGGCCGCCGCCACAGCTGCCCACCCGGTCACCGGTGTGCTGGAACAGGACGTGTACGCCGTGGCCGGCAGCATGCGCACCGGTGCCGCGACCGCCAAGGTCTCCTGGACCGCCGCCGACGGGACCACCCGCACCGGGCAGGCACCGGTGCAGACCATCGGAAGCCGCGGCGACCAGACCGTCGTGTGGCTGGACCGCGCGGGCAACCCGGTCGAGCCGCCCGCACCGCCCGGCCGGGCGATGTCCCACGCGATCGGCTCGGGGCTGGCGACGCTCGTCGGCGGTGCCGCCGCCCTGCTGGCGTTGCTCGGCTCCGAGCGGTTCCTGTTCATGCGCCGGCGCACCGCCGCCTGGGCCCGTGACTGGGAGCGCACCGCGCCCAGGTGGGCCCGTGCCTGACCTGATCACGGAGCGCGGGACCACGGACTCCCGGCACGCCGTGGCGAGCATCCTGACGAATCAGAGGCCGTTCGGCCCCTCCGTTCGACCGCCCGGCTTCACACAATGGACGTGTCGGCCGATGAGCGGGACAACCCCCGGTCGGGCGGCCGGCGAGCGCGCCGGCGAAAGCCGGGCGAGCGCAGAGGGAGATGAGTTGTCATGCATGTCGCGATCGTCTACGAGAGTCTCTTCGGCAACACCCGTCAGATCGCCGAAGCCATCGGGGAAGGTGTGCGGCAGTCCCATCCCGGCGCCGACGTCGACTGTCTGCAGGTCCAGGAGGCGAATCCCGATCTGGTCGAGTCGGCCGATCTGCTCGTCGTGGGAGGGCCGACGCACATGCGCGGCATGACGTCCCGGATGTCGCGTAAGGCCGGCCTGCACGCGATCGAGAAGGAAGCCGACGAGCTGAAGTCGCACCACGAGCCCGAGGAGGGCGCGGAGGGGCCCGGCGTGCGCGAGTGGTTCAGGCGTTTGCCGAAGACCCACGACAAACTGCATGCCGCCGCGTTCGACACGCGTGCGGCCGCGCCGATGTCGGGCGGCGCCGCCCGTGGGATCGCGCGGAAACTGCGCCACCACGGATACGAACTCGTTTCCGAGCCGCAGGGTTTCGTCATCGAGGACGCGGAGGGGCCGCTGCGTGACGGCGAGCTTGCCCGGGCGAAGGCGTGGGGCGCCGCGCTGAACTGACGGGCGCGGCCGTCAACGCGTTAGCGGTCGCCGGACAGCGGTCAGGACACGGCGTAGAAGCGGATGGCGACTTCGGAGTCGTCGCCGCGGGCGAGGCCGATGAAGACGGTGCGGGCGAGCCAGAGGTGGGCGGGGGCGTCGGTGCGGAAGACCGGGGCGGTGCGGTAGTAGACGCCGGCCTCGGCCACCTGGAGGTCGCCGTCGTACTGGGCGGGGCTGGTCGGGTCCTCTTCGTGGTAGTAGCCGCGGTTGGTGATGTCGATGACCGCGCCGTCGTCGGTCTCGATGAGGTAGCGGGCGTCGAGTTGGTACACGCCGCCGCGGTTGTCGCACCAGTCGCCGCCCCCGGGCAGGACGGTGCCGTTCAGGCGGGGGCCCTCGACGGTCCCGCCGGTGATGGGGACGAACTCGGTGGCTTCGCCCGCTCCGTGCCCGATGTGCCGCGCAGGGGCGAGGAACACACGGACCTCGAAGGCGAACTCGAGGACGGGGGAGAAGGCCGTCCGGACGGCGGGCTGCGGGGCGGTCATGGGACTCCGTAAGGCTGCGGGACCGAGTCGGCGGTACGGCGGATCCTAGACGGGGCCGGACCGAGCGCCGAGCACGGGGTCAACAGTGTTGACGTCAGAGGCCTATGAAGGTCACGGTTTCGGTCATGTCCGCCCGGTTGGTGCGTAGGCGTGGGACGCCTTGATCTTCGTGCCCTACCGCGACGCCGCAGAAGAGGGCGAGGCGGTCGTCGGCGCCGACCACTTGGCTGACGGTCCGGCGGTACATCGTCCACATCACCTGCGGGCAGCTGTGCAGGCCTTCGGCCCTGAGCAGCAGCATGACGGTCTGCAGGTACATGCCCGCGTCGCCCCACTGGCCGGGGCCCATGGTTCTGTCGAGGTAGCAGAACAGTACGACGGGGGCCCCGAAGGCTCCCGAGTTCAGGGTGGCGATCTTGCGGGGTCGGTCGGGGTCGTCGCGGTCGACGCCCAGGGCCGCGTAGCGCTGGGTCGCCGCGGTGGAGAGGCGGTCGAGGTACGGGGAGGTCAGGTCCGCCGGGTACATCGGGTAGTCGCGTTCGTCTCCCGGGTCTCCCGCCATCGCCCGGGCTGTCGCGCGTCGTTTCAGGTCGGCCAAGGGCTCGCCGGTGACGACGTATATGTGCCACGGCTGGAGGTTCCCGCTCGACGGGGCCCGCGTCGCCGCCGTCAGTACGCGTTCGAGGGTTTCTCTGGGGACGGGCTCGTCGCTGAACGCCCGTACCGCCCGGCGGGTGTCCACGGCCTCGTATACGTCCACCACTTCGCCCTCCCTGTCCGACGCCAACCCGACTCACCGTAACGGTCGGTCTCGCTGACGGCTGGGGCTCAGTTTTCGGCGGGGCCCGTGTCGCGCATGCCGTCGAAGAGGATCGAGGTCAGGGCGTCGGCGACGGTGGAGATCGGGAGGTCGCCGTCGGGGCGGTACCACTCGATCAGGGAGTTGACGGCGCCGAAGAGGAGGCGGCTGGCGAGGGCAGGGTCGATGTCGGAGCGGATGCCGCCCTCGTCGGCGGCGGCGGCGACCAGGGCGGTGACACGGCGGTCGAAGGCGCGGCGGCGTTCCAGGGCGCGGCGTTCTACGTCGCTGTTGCCGTGCAGGCGCAGCAGGAGGCGGACGTAGGGGAGTTCCTCGGCGAGCACGTCCGCGCTGCGGCGGACGGTGTGTTCGAGGCGGGCGGTGGCGCTCACGTCGTCGGCGAGAGGCTCGTCGAGGATCGCGTCCAGGGCGTCCATCGCGCGGTTGACCGCGAGTTCGAGGAGTTCCTCCTTGCCCGAGACGTGGTGGTAGATGGCCGACTTGGTGATCCCCAGGCGCTTGGCCAGCTCTTCCATGCCGGTGCCGTCGTAGCCGCGTTCGTTGAACGCGGCGACGGCGATCTCCAGTACGGCGGCGCGGTCGTACCCGGGGCGCCCGCGGCGGCCCGCCTCCCGCGTGGGGGTCTGACTCATTCCCGCATTATCCCAGGTCGGGACGGTGGTTCGGGAAAGACGGACGGCATTCAATTAATACCGAACGTTTGGTAAGTAATCCTCAGTCCCACGTGTAGAAGCCCTTGCCGGTCTTCCGGCCCAGTTCGCCGCGTGCGACCTTGTCGCGGAGGAGCCGGGGCGGGGCGAATCGTTCGCCGAGGGTGGCGTGCAGGTACTCGGCGATGGCGAGTCGGACGTCGAGGCCGACCAGGTCGGTCAGCCGCAGCGGGCCCATCGGGTGCTTGTAGCCGAGCGTCATCGCGGCGTCGATGGCTTCGGGGTCGGCGACGCCGTCCTCGACCATGCGGACGGCTTCGAGGCCGAGGGCCAGCCCGAGCCTGCTGCTGGCGAAGCCCGGGGAGTCCGTGACGACGACGTCGCGCTTGCCGAGGGCATGCGTCCAACCGAGCGCCGCCGCCGTGGTGTTCGGGGTGGTCGCCGGGCCGACGACCAGTTCCACCAGTGCGGAGGCGGGCACCGGGTTGAAGAAGTGCATGCCGAGGAATCGGCCCGGCTGTGACAGGACCGCGGCGATCTCCGTGATGGAGAGCGAACTGGTGTTGCTGGCGAGCACGGTGTGCGGGCCGACCGCGCGTTCGGCGGCGGCCAGGACCCGGGCCTTGAGCGCCGCGTCCTCCGGGACGGCCTCGACGACCAGGTCGGCGTCCGCGGGGAGCCGGTCGACGGACGGCGCCACGGTGATCCGCGCGAGGACCTCGTCGGCGGGACGGTCGAGCCGGGCCGCGGCGCGCCGCAGCCCGGACCCGATGCGGTCGAGGGCCGCCGCGGCGGCCGCGTCGTCGCTCTCCACCACGGTGACCGACGACCCGGCCGCGGCGAACGCCTGCGCGATGCCGGACCCCATGCGCCCGCCGCCGACCACGCCTACGACCGCAGGAGGTGCGGGAACGGGTGCGGTCGCGGTGTCGGGAGCCGCTGCGGCCGCGGCGCCGGTGTTCGCAGTCATGCCTTGCTCCTGTCGGCCTTCTCCAGGAAGCGCGTCATGCGCTCCCGCTTGTCCGCGCCCTCGAACAGCACGGCCTGCGCGAGGTCGTCGGCGACCGGGTGGGCGCCCGGTGCGTCGACGACCAGCTTGGTCAGCCGCAGCGCGGTCGGTGACATGCGGGCCATGCGGTCGAGCAGGGCGTGCGCCGCGTCCTGCAGCTTGTCGGCCGGGACGACGTCGATGACGAGGCCCGCGGCGAGTGCCGCGGCGGCGTCGAGGGTGCGGCCCGCGAGCAGCACCTGCTTGGCGACCGACTCGCCCACGAGTCCGGGCAGCCGCCAGCATGCGCCGGCCGCGGCGAGGATGCCGAGGCCGGGTTCGGGGTTGCCGAACACCGCGTCGGGGCCCGCGATCCGGATGTCGCACGCGTACGACAGTTCCGCGCCGCCGCCGAGCGCCCACCCGTCGACCGCGGCGACGGTCGGCATGGGCAGCCGGCGTACCCGTTCGAACAGCCGGCTGTTGATGCCCTGGAGGGCCTGATCCCGGCCGCGCAGCAGGAGTTCGCCGATGTCGGCGCCGCCCGCGAACACGCCGCCGCGGCCGGTGAGCAGCACCGGTTTGGGGTCGCGCTCCACGAGCCCGCACACCTCGTGGAGTTCGTCGATCATGCGGGCGTTGATGGCGTTGCGGGCCCGGGGCCGGTCGAGGGTGACGACGAAGCGGTCCTCGCGCTCCTCGACGGCCAGCGTCTCGTACGTGCCGGTCACGCGCCCTCCACCGGCACGACGAAACCCCGGGCGCTGTGCACGTGTTCAGGCATCCGCGTGCTCCACGGCCGGGGCGTGGCGGCGCGACTGGAGGACCGTGAACCGGCCCGTGACGAACGCCGGGTCGGTGAGCGCCGCGGTGGCCGCCGGGTTGGCGGAGGTGCCGTGGAAGTCGCTGAACGCGGCCGACTGGTTGACGAAGACGCCGCCGGTCAGGTTCTCCGACAGGTGCACGCCGGCGTCGAGCGCGGCGTCGCGGGCCGCGTCGACGACCTCAGGGGACGTCGCGTACACGGCGGCGGTCAGGGCACCGTGCGCGGAGACGGTCTCGCGGAACACGTCGAGGCTGTGCGCGGTCGAGTCGGTCGCGATCACGAACGACACCGGGCCGAACCACTCGCGGGTGTACACCGGACGGTCCGCGGCGGCGTCGAGCAGCGCGACGGCGGGCGTCCGGAGCACGGCTCCGCTGTGCTCGGGGTGCGCGACCGGGCGGGTCGGGTGCACGGCGCCGGGCAGGGCGGAGGCTTCCTCGACGCGCTTGAGGACGTCGTCGTTGACCAGCGCGCCGAGCGTGCCGGCCGCGCGCCCCGGGTCACCGAGGAACGCGTCGAGTGCGGCACCGAGGTCGGCGGCGAACTCGGCCGGGGTCTTGACGCCTTCGTCGGTGGCGAAGCCGTCGCGGGCGACCAGCAGGTTCTGCGGGGTCGTGCACATCTGGCCGCTGTACAGCGACAGCGAGAACGTGAGGTTGCGCAGCACGCCCCGGTAGTCGTCGGTCGCGTCGAGGACGATCGTGTTGAGGCCGGCCTTCTCCGTGTAGACGTGCGCCTGGCGGGCGTTGGCCTCCAGCCAGTCGCCGAACTCCGTCGAGCCGGTGAAGTCGACGATCCGCACGTCGGGGTGGGTCGCGAGGGCGGCGGCGTTGCGCTCGCCCGGCGCCTCGGCGGCCAGCACCACGATGTTCGGGTCGAAGCCGGCCTCGGCGAGCACCTCACGCGCGGTACGCACGGTGAGCGCGAGCGGCAGCACGGCGCGCGGGTGCGGCTTGACCACGACGGGGTTGCCGGTGACCAGGCTCGCGAACAGGCCCGGATAGGCGTTCCAGGTGGGGAAGGTGTTGCAGCCGACGACCAGCCCGACGCCGCGGCCGACCGCGGTGAACGTCTTGTCCATCGTCAGCGGGCCGCCGCGGCGCTGCGGCTTGCTCCACCGGGCGGCGGCGGGGTGGCGCTTCTGCTCGGCCCACGCGTAGGCGACCGCTTCGAGGCCGCGGTCCTGCGCGTGCGCGCCGCCGGCCTGGAACGCCATGACGAAGGCCTGGCCGGTGGTGTGGTGCACGGCCTGGGCGATGCGGAAGACGTCGGCGTTGAGGCGGACGAGGATCTCCGCGGCGATCCCGGCGCGCACGTCCGGGTCGGTCGTGCGCCACACGCGCGCGGCGGCCTTGGCGGTGGCGACGGCCTCGTCCGGCGTCACCTTCGGGTAGGCGACGTCGAGCGGCAGGCCGTACGGCGAGACCTCGCGCGGCGCGACGGTGCCGTCGCCGGGGTGGCCGGGCAGGGCGAAGTCCTGGCCGAGCAGGGCGCGGAAGCCCTCCTCGCCGCGGGCGGGTGCCTCCTCGCCGTAGACCGAGGTGCTCGGGGACTCGTTGAACGGTGCCCAGTGGTCGCGTTCCGCCGCGGCGGCGACGGCGCGGTCGAGGAGTTCGCGGTGCCGCGCGAAGAAGTCCGCGGCCGGGGTTTCGGCGGTCATGTCAGGCCCTTTCGGATGGCGGTGGATTGCGGATCTCGAGGCGCCACGGAGTGCCGGTCAGGCGGCTCAGACGCCTCAGACGCCTCAGACACCTCAGACGTCTCAGGCGTCGAAGTCGACGACGACGGTTTCGCTGCCGGGCTCGGCCTGGCAGGTGAGCACGTACCCGGCGGCGACCTCCGCCGGTTCGAGGGCGAAGTTGCGGCGCATCGGCGCGGTTCCTTCGACGACGCGGGCGCGGCAGGTTCCGCAGACGCCGCCCTTGCACGCGAACGGCAGGTCGGGGCGGGCCTGTTGCGCCGAGTCGAGGACGGTCCGCGAACGCGGTACGTCGGCGGTGGTGGCGCGGCCGTCGAGGATCACGGTCACGGTGCTGGTCGGCCCCGCGTCCTCAGCAGAGGTCCTGTCCTCGCGCGTCACCGGGGCGATGTCGTCGGCGAAGAACAGCTCCTGGTGGACGCGTTCACCCGGAACGCCCAGCCCGCGCAGGACGTCGCGCGCGCCGGTGACCATGCCGTGCGGGCCGCACAGCCACCAGTGGTCGGCGGCTTCGACGTCGACGAGCGCGGCGATGAGCTCGGACAGCTTGGCCGGGTCGAGACGACCGGTCAGCAGTTCGGCCTCGCGCGGCTCGCGGGAGAGCACGTGCGCGATCTCGAAGCGCTCCGGGAACCGGTCCTTGAGATCGGCGAGTTCGTCGGCGAACATCACGCTGCCGCCGCGCCGGTTGCCGTAGAACAGGGTCACCCGCGACGCACGGTTTCCCGCCAGCACCGACGCGGCGATCGACAGCATCGGCGTGATGCCCGATCCGGCGGCGACCAGCACGTGGTGGCCCGCCACGGACGGGTCGGGGGTGAACGTCCCGGTGGGCCCCGTCACCTCGACCGCGTCGCCGGGCGCCAGTGCGGTCACCAGCCACGTCGAGAACACACCGCCGGGAACGATCCGTACGCCGATGCGCGGGGCGCCGCCGACCGGTGCGCAGATGCTGTAGGACCGGCGTTCGTCCGCGCCGTCGACGTCGCGCCGCAGGGTCAGCGTCTGCCCGGCGGCGAACGCGAACTCATCGGCCAGCAAAGGCGGAACGTCGAACGTGACGGCGGCGGCGTCGTCGCACAGCGGCTCCACCGCCGCCACGCGCAAGGTGTGGAAGCGCGGCGCCCGCCGGGCGCGGCCGGCGGGCGCCGCGGTGCTCTCGGGGTTGGTCATCACACTTCCTTGAGGTGCTCGAAGGGCTCCAGGCACGCGCGGCAGCGCCGCAGGGCCCGGCACGCGGTCGCGGCGAACCGGGCGGTCTCCTCGGTGTCCGGCGATCCGCACAGCGGGCACGCCACCGCGGGCCGGCGCGGGCTCAGTTCGAGCGGGACGGGTCCGGCGCGGTGCGGTGCGGGGCCGGGTGGCGCGATGCCGTACGCGGCGAGCTTGCGGCGGCCTTCCTCGGTGATCCAGTCGGTGGTCCACGGGGGATCGAGCACCGTGCGCACGTCCGCGCCCGGGAACCCGGCCTCACGCAGCCGCCACGCGACGTCGGCGCGCATCTCCGCGACGGCCGGGCAACCCGAGTACGTGGGCGCCAGGTTCGCCACGACCGTGCCGTCGGCGTTCGCCTCGACACCGCGCAGCACACCGAGTTCGGCCAGCGTCAGGACGGGCAGCTCGGGGTCGGGGACCTCGCCCGCGACGCGCAGCGCCCGGGCGAGGTCCGCGTCGGTCACCACACCGCCCCCGGAAGCGCCCGGGCCACGCTCTGCAACTCGTGCAACAGCGGGGCGAGATGCTCGGTATGGCGGCCCGCGCGTCCCGCCGCCCCCGGCTCGGTGGCCGGGGGCGTCCCCAGGGTGAGGCCGGCGGCCCGCACGACACGGTGGAGGACGTCGACGACCTCGTCCCGTACCGCGTGCGCGTCGACACCGACGGTCGCGCCGGGCTCGAACAGCTCGCCGAGGTAGGGGAGTACGTCGTCGAAGCCGCGCTGCATGCGGGCGTGCGAGACGTCGGTGCCGTCGCCCAGCCGCACGGCCCATCCCGCGGCGAACTCGCGGTGGTAGGTCAGCTCTCCGACGCCCTTCGTGGCGATCGCGCGCAGGACCGGGTCGGCGGCGTCCGTCAGCCGCTCGGACACGGCCAGCCGCCACGCGCTGAGCACCAGCAGCCGGGCGATCGTGAACGCGTAGTCGCCGTTGGGGAGTTCAGTGAGCCGCACGTTGCGGAAATCGGCGGGTCCGCGGGCGTACGCGTAGTCGTCCTCGGTGCGCCCGGTGCCGTCGGCCTGTCCGGCGCGGCTGTACAGGAGCCGCGCCTGGCCGATGAGGTCGAGGCCTATGTTGGCCAGGGCCATCTCGACCTCCAGCTCCGGCGCGCGCGTGCACCACTGGGCGAGCCGCTGGGCGCTGATGAGGGCGTCGTCGCCCAGGGCCAGGCAGTCGGCGACCAGGGCGGCGGCGTCGGTGCCGGCCGCGAGGGCGGTGTCGACGCCGTGCAGCGGGTCGGTGAAACCGGTGCCGAACGCCCAGCGGGCGTCACTGCCCGAGTCGGGCCCGGCGGGCGCGGAGTGTGCGTCGTCCACGGTGTGCTCTCCAGGTTTCCGGGTTTCCGGGTTTCCACGTCTCCAGGCGTCCGGCAGCCCAGGTCTCCGGGTCTCCGGGCTCAGATGTGCGGGACATCCGCGGGGATGTCGTAGAACGTCGGGTGCCGGTAAACCTTGTCGCCGCTCGGCGCGAAGAACGGGTCCTTCTCGTCCGGCGCGGAGGCGCTGATGTCCGCGGAGCGCACGACCCAGATGCTGACGCCCTCGTTGCGGCGGGTGTACAGGTCGCGGGCGTTCTCCAGCGCCATCCGCGGGTCGGCGGCGCGCAGCGATCCCACGTGGACGTGGTTCAGGCCGCGCTTGCCGCGTACGAACACCTCGTACAGGGGCCAGGAGGCGTCGACGCCGGTCATGCTGCGGCTCCTTCCGTCGCGCCGTGGTGCGCGTGTCCGTCGCGCCGTGCGGCGGACTTCGCCGCGTGGGCGCGGGCCGCTTCGCGGACCCAGGCGCCTTCCTCGTGGGCGGCCCGACGGCGGCGCACGCGTTCGGCGTTGCAGGGCCCGTCGCCCTGGATCACGCGCGTGAGCTCGGCGAAGTCGGGCGTGCCGAAGTCGTGGTGGCCGCGCTCGGCGTTCCAGCGCAGTTCAGGGTCGGGCAGCCGGACGCCCAGCCGGTCGGCCTGAGGGACCGTCATGTCGACGAAGCGCTGGCGCAGTTCGTCGTTCGAGTGGCGCTTGATCTTCCACGCCATCGACCGGGCCGAGTTGGGCGAGTCGTCGTCCGGCGGACCGAACATCATCAGGGACGGCCACCACCACCGGTCGACGGCGTCCTGCACCATCGCGCGCTGCGCGTCGGTGCCGCGCATCATCGTCAGCAGCAGTTCGTAGCCCTGGCGCTGGTGGAACGACTCCTCCTTGCAGACCCGCACCATGGCGCGCGCATAGGGGCCGTAGGACGTGCGGCACAGCGGGACCTGGTTGCAGATCGCCGCGCCGTCGACGAACCAGCCGATGACGCCGACGTCCGCGAAGGTCTCCGACGGGTAGTTGAAGATCGACGAGTACTTCTGGCGGCCGTCGGCCAGCTGCCGGGTCAGGTCGGCGCGGTCCGCGCCCAGGGTCTCGGCGGCGGAGTACAGGTACAGCCCGTGCCCGGCCTCGTCCTGGACCTTGGCGAGCAGGATCGCCTTGCGGCGCAGGGAGGGCGCCTTGGTGATCCAGTCGCCTTCCGGCTGCATGCCGATGATCTCGGAGTGCGCGTGCTGGGCGATCTGCCGGACCAGAGTCCGGCGGTAGCCCTCGGGCATCCAGTCCCGCGGCTCGATGCGCCGGTCCCGGGCGATGGTGTCGTCGAAGTGCGCCTGGAGCCGGGCTTCGGCCAGGTCGTCGCCGGGGTCGGGGCTGGGCATGAGCGTCCGCCTTGCGTCGGTTCCTGCGGTGGATGGGGTCGGTCCGGCGGCGCTCGCGCTCCCCGCGGCACGGCGGCGGAACGGGCGTGCCGCGGCCTGCGGCAGGCCGGGCCGGCCGCCCCGCGAAAAACATTACCGAATGTTCGGTCACTAAACAATGGAGCCCCGGACCGCCTGTCCCGGACTCGCTTCCGCCGGCCCGCAATCGGGCTCTGGAGCAGGGGAGTTCACCCGGCCCCGACGTGTCGACGCGGCGTCCCGACCCCCCGCCGCCGGCTCTTGACAAGCGTTCGGTCAGGTGGGTTACTGGCGCACAAAATTACCGAATGTTCGGTCGGTTAGAGAGTGGGTGACCGCGTGGCGGGCGTCGCAGACACCGCGGTGGAACCTGCCCGGGCGATGTTCGAGGCGGACGCCGCCTCCAGAGCCCTGGGCATCGAACTGACCCTCCTGGGTCCCGGCACCGCACAGGTGCGGATGGCCGTCGGGCCCGACATGGTCAACGGGCACGGCATCGCGCACGGCGGCTTCGTGTTCGCGCTCGCGGACACCGCCTTCGCCTGCGCGTGCAACAGCCACGGCCCGGTGACCGTCGCGGCGGCCGCGGAGGTGGCGTTTATCCTTGCCGTGCGCGAGGGGGACGTGCTGACCGCGGACGCGCAGGAACGCGTCGTCTTCGGGCGCAGCGGCATCTACGACGTGACCGTCCGGCGCGGTGCCCAGGTCGTCGCCGAGTTCCGCGGCCGCAGCCGTCAGACCAAGCGTGTGGAGGACCGATGACGCCCCACCTCACGGCAGCCGCGGAGCAGCGCCGGCTCGGTCCGGCGCTGCCCGAGGACCTGCGGGACGCCGGCGAGCGCCTCAGCGTCGACGAACTGCGCCACGAGCAGCTGACGCGGCTACAGGCCACGCTGCGCCACGCGTACGAGAACGTCGAGCTGTACCGCCGCAAGTTCGACGACGCGGGCGTCCGCCCCGAGGACTGCCGCTCGCTCGACGACATCGCGCGGTACCCGTTCACCACCAAGGCCGACCTGCGGGAGACCTACCCGTTCGGGATGTTCGCCGTGCCCATGGCGGACGTCCGCCGCCTGCACGCGTCCAGCGGCACCACCGGCGTCCCGACCGTCGTCGGCTACACCGAGGGCGACCTGTCGATGTGGGCGGACGTCATCGCGCGCAGCATCCGCGCGGCGGGCGGCCGACCCGGCGACAAGGTGCACGTCTCCTACGGCTACGGCCTGTTCACCGGCGGACTGGGCGCGCACTACGGCGCCGAGCGGGCGGGCTGCACGGTCATCCCCGCGTCCGGCGGCATGACGGCGCGCCAGGTGCAGATCATCCAGGACTTCCGTCCGGAGATCATCATGGTCACCCCGTCGTACATGCTCACGCTGCTCGACGAGTTCGAGCGCCAGGGCGTCGACCCGCGCGACACGTCGCTGCGCGTCGGCATCTTCGGCGCCGAGCCGTGGACCGAGGAGATGCGCCGCGAGATCGAAGAGCGCATGGACATCGACGCGGTCGACATCTACGGCCTCTCCGAGGTCATCGGCCCTGGTGTGGCGAGCGAGTGCGTCGACACCAAGGACGGCCTGCACGTGTGGGAGGACCACTTCCTGCCCGAGATCGTCGACCCGATCACCGACGCGGTGCTGGCCGACGGCACCAACGGCGAACTGGTCTTCACCTCGCTGAGCAAGGAGGCCATGCCCGTCGTCCGCTACCGCACCCGGGACCTCACCCGGCTGCTGCCCGGCACCGCGAGGCCCGCCTTCCGGCGCATCGAGAAGATCACCGGGCGCTGCGACGAGATGATCATCCTGCGCGGCGTCAACCTGTTCCCGAGCCAGGTCGAGGAGATCGTGCTGCGCACCCCGGCCGTGAGCGCGCACTTCCAGCTCGAACTCACCCGCCGCGGCCGCATGGACCACCTGATCGTCCGCGCCGAGGCCCGCCCCGACGCCTCCGGCGCCGAACGCGGCGCGGCCGAGGCGGCGATCGCCAAGGGCATCAAGGACGGGATAGGCGTCAACGTCGAGGTGGCCGTCGTGGACCCCGACACCATCGAACGCTCGGTCGGCAAGATGCGCCGCCTCGTCGACAACCGCGACAAGGGCTGACCCTCGCGCCGACGGGCGCCTCCCCTCGGGCGGGCGTCCGTGGGCGCGGCCGGTTGTCGTTCCCGGCCGGGCCCGCACCAGGCGCCGAAGACCGTCCCGGACGGACCCGCACCCTCCCGGCCCGGCGGCGTGCCGGGCCGGGGCCGAGCGTGCACGCGATTACGGTCGGCGCCATGCGCGGTGATTTGCGACGTTGGTCCCCCTGTCTGCTCGGCGGGGCGGTGTTCGCCGTCTGCATGATCGGCACGACGCTGCCGACGCCGCTGTACGGGCTCTACCAGGAGAAGTTCGGCTTCTCCGAGCTCACCGTCACCGTCGTGTACGCCGTCTACGCCGCCGGAGTCATCGGCATGCTGCTGCTCGCCGGCAACGCCTCGGACGCCGTCGGCCGACGACCTGTCCTGCTCGCGGGCCTCGGCTTCGCCGCCGTGAGCGCGGTCTGCTTCCTCGCCGCCACCGGGCTGGACTGGCTGTACGCGGGGCGGCTGCTCTCGGGACTGTCCGCAGGGCTGTTCACCGGCGCCGCAACGGCATACGTGATCGAACTGGCCCCGCACGGCGGCGGCTCCCGCGCCACCTTCGTGGCAACCGCCGCCAACATGGGCGGCCTCGGCTGCGGCCCGCTGCTGGCCGGACTGCTCGCGCAGTACGCCCGATGGCCGCTCTACCTGCCGTTCATCGTGCACCTGGGCATGCTGGCCTGCTCGGCGGCCGCCCTGCTCTGGCTGCCCGAGACCGTACGCGACCGGCAGCCGCTGCGCACCGTCCGCCCGCAACGGCCCGCCCTACCCCCATCGGTACGACCGGTGTTCGCCCCGGCAGCGATCGCCTCCTTCGTGGGCTTCGCCCTGTTCGGCGTGTTCACATCCGTCAGCCCGGCCTTCCTCGCCGAGTCCCTCGACGTCCACAACCACGCGGTCACCGGCCTGGTCGTCGCCCTCGCGTTCTTCGCCTCGACCGCCGGCCAATGGGCCGTCGGCCGCGTCGGCGTCGTCCTGTCCCTCCCCGTGGGCTGCGCCGCACTCCTCGCGGGACTCGCCCTGCTGGCAGGCGCGTTGGCCTGGGACCTCCTTCCGCTGATCATCCTGAGCGCCCTGATCGGCGGCGGCGGCCAAGGCCTCTCCTTCCGCGGAGCCATGTCCGCCGTAGCCGACGCCACCACCCCAGACCGCCGCGCCGCCGTGATCTCAGCCCTCTTCGTCGTCGCCTACACCGGAATCTCGATCCCGGTCATCGGCGTAGGCCTCCTGGTAAGCCCCATCGGCCTGGAAGGCGCAGGCCTCGTCTTCATCGCCTGCATGGCCCTCCTCGTCACAACCGCAGGCATCTACCTCCTCCGCCGCCCGGTCCCGACCCCCGACGCCTCGGCCGCGTAGGGCAAAGCGTTACCAGGCCGCGCTGGGCCCGTCTGAATCGGCGGTGTCATTCTGGGACGGACCGGTTCCTACGGCGCATCTGAATCGCGTGCGAGGCATCTATGTCCTCTGGTCCGAACGAGCAACCGCCGCCATGGCCGCCGCCCCCGTGGCCGCCGCCCCCGTACATGGGCCGTCCGTCAGGAGGGGGAGGGACGTCAGGAGGGGGAGACGCGTTTGGCTACGCCCATGCGTCGCCGGGCCCCATGGGCGACCTGAAACGCGGATTCCGCAGCAAAAAGGGCCAGTGGCCGAGGTTTGGCCTGTCGCGGCGGGACCTGCTCCACAACGCGCCCGTGTTTCTGGGGCTCGCGCTGCTGTCCGCGTTGTACTGGGCCGCCGTGGTCGCGATCGGCGTGCTCGTCGTCAAGTTGCTGTGGTGAGCGCCGGTCCCGGTCAGCCGCCGTAGATGTGGTTCGGGGTGGCCAGGGTGGTGATCGCCTTGGCCAGGAGGCTGCTGGGTGCCTTGCCGCCGTGCTGGGAGTCGGTGTTCAGCAGGACGACCAGGGTCGCGTCCTCGTCCGGCAGGTAGACGGCGACGCTCTCGTAGCCGGGGATCGAGCCGTCGTGGCCGATCCAGCCGTGGGTGTTGAAGATGCCGAGGCCGTAGGTGGTGTCCGGGATGCCGGTGGGCAGTCCGTTCAGCCGCTGGGCCTGGGTCCGTGCGCTCAGCAGGGTGCCGGTGGCGAGGTCCTCGGCCCAGACCCGCAGGTCGTGCAGCGTGGAGATCATCGCGCCGGCGGACCACGCCCAGCTGGGGTTCCAGTTCGTGGTGTCGGCGGTCTCGCCGGTCAGGGTCTGGTTGCTGTAGCCGTGCGGGTGCGGGGTCGGGAACTCGGCGCCGGACGGGAACAGGGTCCGGTGGAGACGGCTCGGGCGCAGGACGCGGTCGTGGATGACGGACGCCAGGTCGCGGCCGGTGACCTTCTCGATCACCAGGCCGAGCAGCAGCAGGTTGGAGTTGGAGTAGTCGAACTCCGTGCCGGGCGGGAAGAGGTTGTCGTGCTTCATCCCGTAGGGGAGGAGTTGCTCCGGCGCCCACTGCCGTTCGGGGGCGCTGAGATAGGCCTTGAGGAGGTCGGCGTCGCTCGTGTACGAGAAGAGGCCGCTGCGCATTTCGGCGAGTTGGCGCAGGGTGATGTGCTCGCCGTCGCGAACGCCGTCGATGTATTTGGAGATGGGATCGTCGAGGCCGATCACGCAGTCGTCGACGAGTTCCAGCAGCGCGGTGACGGTGAAGGTTTTCGTTTCGCTGCCGATCCGGAAGTACATGTCCTCGTCGACCGGCAGGCCGGTGGCCGTGTCGGCGACGCCGAAGGAGCGTACGTAGTCACGGTGCCCGGGCCGCCACAGCCCGACGACGACGCCGGGGATCCCGGCCTCGGCCATGGTCTGCCGAACGGCCGCATCCAATCGGTCGGCGAGGCCGCGGGGCGCGGCGCCGGCCTGCGTCGGGAGGGCGGTGGGCAGGAGAGCCGCCAGGGCGAGGGCCCCGGCCGCGAGGGCGCGGCGCATCGTGGACGGTGCTCGCATGGGGTGGTCTCCTCCGATGGCGCCACGGCGGTCGCTCCGTGACGATCATCGGTGTCGAGCGCCCGCCGTCCGGGGTGACGCACCGGGCCGGTCGGGTGAAGCCCTGCTCCGGCGGGATTCCGTTGAAGCCCTACTCGGCCGGGACCCCGTGTCGTGCGAGATTGCGGTTGCCGTACGCGTCGACGCCGGTCACCTCGCGCCCGAACCACGCGGGCGGGGAGAAGGCGTCGGCCTCGCCGAGGGACGCGAACTCGACCTCGACCGTCCTCAGACCCGCCAGCGCGCCCTCGTACACGTCCACCTCGGCGGTGACGCCCCCGACGTCGACCTTGAACCGTGTCTTCTCGACCCGCGCACCCTCGGTCGTCGGCCACAACGCGGCGAACTGGTCCGCGGAGATCTCCACTTCGGTCTCTCCGCGGACCAGTCCCGACCCGGTCTTCACACAGATGGTGTGGGTGCCGCCCATGCCGCGCACGCGCACCTCGGGGTCGCCCGGCGCGATGTAGCCCTGCCGGACCGCCTTCCCCTCGGCGGGCAACGGCGGTTCGCCGTCGACGAGGAACTTGCGTTCGATCTCCGTACCCATGGACGACCGCCTTTCCCGCGTGTTGCAGCACATCATCGCGCAGCGGCCGCGGCGGTGCAGGTACGTCGGCCGGCTACTCCGCCGGCCGCAGATGGGCGACGATGGCCTCGATGTCGGCGGCGACGATCCAGGTGTGGATGGCGTGGCCCTCGCCGATCATCGGCTTCAGCTCGTAGGGGATGCCGGCCTGGTCGAGCTTCGCGCCGAAGTCCTTCTGGCTCTGCAGGACCTTGGCCTCGGTGATCTCGTTGAAGAACGGGAGCGTCACCGTCACCTGGGTGCTGTCCCCGGCACTGAGGAAGATGCGCTTGCCGCGGTAGCGCTCGATGTTCTCCATGGGGTTGTCTGCGCTGACGCGGGCCTCGGCCCAGGGCGCTCCGTACACCATCCCGCCCGCGAGGTCGTGCATCGACGAGAAGTTCGCCCAGTGGGTGAGCAGCCCGTTGTAGCCGCGCATGTCGGCCGGCCCGGAGTAGGCGCTGACCGAGGAGAAGTGGCCGTAGTACTTGGCGGTGTACTTCAGCGCCCCGAAGCCGCCCATGGAGAACCCGGCCACGGCGCGCCCGGCGAACTCGGCGTGGGTGCGGAAGTTCGCGTCGATCCACGGAACCAGCTGGTTCATGTGGAACGACTCCCAGTTCCGCGGCCCGATGAACGAGCTGACCGGGTTGCAGTACCAGCCGGCGTACCCGCCGTCGGGCATGACGATGATCAGATCCCTGCCCGCCGACAACGTGCGGATGTCCGCGAAGGTGTCCCACCACCGGAAGTCGTTGCCCTCGCCGCCGCCGTGCAGCAGGTACAGGACGGGGTACCGCTTGCCGCTGGTCGCGTAGTCCGCGGGCACCACCACGTTGACGCCGGGGCCGGTCGGCCAGCCGATCTCGGCGGTCTTGAACCGGTAGTACTTCAGCCGCGGGTCGCTCTCGTTGCTGTCGATGATCTGCAGCCCGAAGCCGTCGCCGACCGCGCTCGCGGACGAGGCCGCCGCGACGACGCCCGCGCCCCCGAGGGCGAGCGCGGCCGCGGTGCCGCCGAAGGCCTTCAGGACGCCGCGCCGGGAAGGGTGGAGCTCGGTCACGCTGATCCCCCGATCGAAGGACGATGGGACGCGGCAGGCAGCCCGAGGCCGCCGGGCAGCGGTGCTGCCGGGCTTCGGGAGGACGTGTGCCGCGTCGGATTCGCGACGATCACACCCCAGGCGGTGGCGATGGTCAAGGCACGCCGGGATCAGCTTTCCTGCCCCGAGGCCGAGCCGCCGAGGTCAAATACTTCCAAGCCCGGAGCGGCCGGATCCCCTAGCGTCAAGGCGCTTTCCTGCCTACGCGGGCGGTGCCGGCGGCCCTTGAGAACCCAGTCGTCTCCCAGGTCCGTCCGCCCGGCAGGACCGCGAACGCCTCGAAGCCGTCCAGGGTTTCGATCCATCCGCGGGCGGCGGGGCCCATCACGAAGGCGGCGGTCGCGTACGCGTCGGCGAGCGTGAGGCTCGGCCCCGTGACGGTCAGCGACGCGAGGTCGAGGGCGGGCCGGCCGGTGCGCGGGTCGACGATGTGGTGGCCGCGCTCGGCGGTGCCGGAGGTGCCGACCGCGAAGTCGCCGCCGACGGCGACGGTCGCGAGACGACCGGCGCGGAGCGGGTCGGCGATGCCGACGCGCCACGGTCGGCCGGGCGCCGACTCACCGCGGGCGCGCAGGTCGCCGCCGCCGTTCACACAGGTGTTCGTGGCGCCCGCATCCGCGAGCAGACGGGACGCGTGTTCGATCGCCCAGCCCTTCACCAGCGCCGTCGGGTCCAGCGCACCCGCATAGGTGAGGCTGAAACAGCCACCGCTCACCTCCGCGACATCGGCGCACAGCCCCAGGACTTCGGCGACCTCGGGACCGGCGTCCGCCACGGCCAGCTCGCCGCGCCGGATGCGGCTGACCCGGCTGTCCGCGCGGTACGTGGAGAACTCCGCGTCGACGTGGTGCAGCCACGCGACGCCCTCGCGCACGGCCGCCCGGATCCGGTCGGTCGCACGGTCGCGGACGTCGAACGAGAACACCGTGCCCATCACGTGCTCGACATGGCGCAGCCCGCGCCCGGCGTCGTCAGCCACCGGCCTGGTCCAATGCGCTCTGGAGGGACTGGATATAGCCCTCGCTGGTGTACGTCGCGCCCGAGACGGCGTCGATCTCCGCGTTCTGCGCGCTGATCGCCTCCTGGGTGAGGCGGGGCAGCGCACGGCTGGAGATCTCGCGGTCGCGCCGGTCGGCGGTGGGGGACTGGAGCACCGTGACGCCGGTGATCTTCCCCTGGTCGAGCGTCACGGCGACCTGCACCGCGCCGTAGCGGGTGCTGACGGCGTCGCCGGTGAACGTGCCGGACGTCGACGCGCCGGTCCCGCCGGTCCCGCCGGCCCCCGCACCCGACGTGGTACCGGCGTCGGCGCGCGGCGCGGCCGGCGCGGCGGTCGGGACCGCGGCATGGTGCGGCTTCAGCGCCAGCAGCAGGACGACGGCCGCCACCAGCGAGGCGGTGCCCAGTGCGGCTCGGCTCATGGAGCGGCTCCTTTCGTGAGATCCGTGAGACCCGTGAGGTCGTCGGGTGCGGAGGACAGGCGCCCGTCAGAACGCGAAGGACTCGTGGTGGATGCGGTGCCCCGGCACCCCGCACGCGCGCAGCCCCTCGACGGCGGCGGCCGTCATCCCGGGCGGCCCGCACACGTACACGTCGTGCTCCGCCGCGTCCGGCACGAGCCGCAGCAGCTCGGACGGCGAGAACGGGTCCGCGCGCACGTCGGCGTCGAGCACGTAGCGCACGGCCGTGCCCCGCGCCGCCGCGATCGCGTCCAGCTCCCCGCGCAGCGCCAGGTCCTCGACGCGCCGCGCCCGGTAGACCAGGGTGACCCGGCCCGGCAGCGTCTCGAACAGCGCGCGCAGCGGCGTGATACCGACGCCGCCCGCGATCAGCAGCACCTTGTCGCGGGTCTGCCGGCTCGGCGTCAGCGCGCCGTACGGCCCCTCCGCCCACACCCGGGTGCCCGGCGCGAGCCGCGCCAGCGCCGCACTGTGCCCGCCGGCCGCCTTGACCGTGATGCGCAGCCCCTGCGGATGCGCGGGCGCCGAGAGCGAGTACGGGTTGGCCGCCCACCACAGCCCGGGCGCCAGGAACCGCCAGCGGAAGAACTGCCCCGGCAGCGCCTGGAGTTCCTCCATGTGCCGACCCGTGACGTACACCGACACCACCCCCGGCGCCTCGGCACGCACCCCGGCCACGCGCAGCCGGTGGCGGAGCGCGCGGCGTACGGGCACCGTGAACCGGTACCAGACCAGCAGCAGCGCGACGCCCACGTACAGCGCGTACCAGGCGAACGTGGCCGCCTCGTTCCCGACGAAGTCCGCGCCGTTGGACAGCTGGTGGAAGAACGCCAGGAAGACCGCGAGATAGGTGGCGAAGTGCAGGACGTGCCAGACCTCGTACGGCATCCTGGCCCGGGCCGCGCGCGCGGAGACGACCGCGGTGCCGACCAGGAGGAGGAACCCGACCGTGCCCTTGAGCAGGTCGGGGTAGTGGAAGACCAGGTCCCCGGTCTCGTCGACCACCCCCGTGTGGTCGGTCAGCGAGTAGCCCGCGATGACCAGCGCGACGTGCGCGGCCGCGAGCGAGATCGTGTACCGGCCGCCGACCGCGTGCCAGCGGGCCAGCCGGTCGGACCCGACGTGCCGGTCGAGCACGGGCACCCGGGCCATCAGCGCCAGCAGCACCGCGCACGCGTATCCCGCCAGCAGCCCGGTGATGCGGCCCGCCCCGGTCAGCCACCCGGCCGGCCCGACCACCGCGGCCGTGTCGCGCCACCACAGCGCGACCACCGCCCCGGCGCCGGCCCAGATCGCGGCCTGCGAGGCGCCGACCACCAGGCGCGCGGGTATGCGGGCGGGCGGGGTCGGGACCGTGGTGGTCCGGTGCCCGTACGCGGTCGTGGCCACGGCTCGGCCCCCTCTCGGTTGTCCAGGTCGGACGAAAGCTCTGGATGAGCTGTCAGCCTGGCAAGCCAACCTCTGAGGACCGTACGAGCCGCATGAGAATTTCGTGAGACAACGCCGGGAATCCGGCGGACTCAGCCGACGGGCACGCCCGTGACCGCCGCCAGGGCGTGTTCGAGCACGCCGTCGTCAGCCGGACGGTCGGTCCAGCGCGCGGCGATGTGGCCGTCCGGGCGGACGAGGAGGGCCCCCGTCCAGCCGAGGCGGCACAGCGCCATGTGCTCCTCCGGGAGGCGCTCGAGGCGGAGCGGCCACGGCCCGCCCGACCGCGGTTCCCAGCGCTTGGGATCGGGGGTGAGCACGGTGAACCACTCGCCGCACGCGTCGAGGGTGGAGCGGTACCCGGTGAGCCACGCGTGCGGCATGCGGTGCCCCGGCTCGGGGACCGGGATGTAGTCGGTGCCGTCGCCGGACCGCTCGGGCGCGGCCGCGCCGCCGTCGGCGAGGACCGCGTCGGAGTCGTACGCCACCCCGAGCACCAGGCCCAGCTGGGCGAAGTAGCGTTCCGTCCACGGGAGGTCGATCGGGGCGTCGGCGCCGCCGTCGGCCTCCAACTGCTCGCGGCGCCGCGTCTGGACCTCCACCACCAGCTTCGTGTTGGCCACCGTCTGCCGGAGCGTCTCGAGGGCGACCGGCATCCGCTCCGGCTCGTACGTGTCCAGAAGACGCGGCCCGGCCCACCCGTGCAGGACGCCCGCGAGCTTCCAGCACAGGTTGTGCACGTCGGCGACGCCCGCGTTCATCCCGAGGCCGCCGATGATCGGGACCGCGTGCGCGGCGTCCCCGGCCAGCAGGACCCGGCCGCCGCGGAACCGGTCCGCGACGAACGCGTTCATCACCCAGTGCTGGACCCGCAGCACGTCGGCGCCGACGTCCGCGAACGGGCGGCCGAGCGCGCGCGAGACGAGGTCGTCCCAGCCGTCGCGCGTGGCGGCGTCCTCGGGTGTGGGGCCCAGCCAGGCCCAGCCGCCCTCGGGGTAGAGCGGCATGAGGGTTCCGTGCGCGGTCAGGTACACGCCCGCGGGCTCCCGGCCGCGCCGGCCGTCGAGGTCGGCGTCGAACACGACGGTCGTGAAACCGCCCAGCTCTCCCGGCCCGGTGACGCCGATCCCGAGCAGGTCGCGGACCGTCGAGTGCGCGCCGTCGGCGGCCAGCACGTACCGGGCGCGGACCTGCGTCTCCGCCCCGCTGTCGCGGTCGACCAGCCGTGCCACGACCCCGTCGGCGTCCTCGGCGAGGCCGACCAGCTCGACCCCGAACCGCAGCGGCGCGTCCGACGCGGCGAGCAGCATGGGCTCCAGCCGGTCCTGTGAGGTGACGACGCCGGTCACCGGGCTCTCGGGGACCGGGTCGTGGACCCCGACCATCGCCGCGGTGGCGAAGTCCCGGTCGTGCAGCGTGTCGCGGAAGCGGATCCGGCCGTACTCGGGGGCGAACGCGGCGTCCGCGACCACGGCGCCGAGCCCGAGGTGCCGGAAGACCTCCATCGAACGCACGTTGACCAGCCGCGAGCGCGGGAACGGCGACAGCTCCCGGTGCTTCTCGACCAGGACCGTCCGCACGCCCCAGCGCCTCAGCAGCGCGCGGGCGGTGAGCCCGACGGGCCCACCGCCGACGATCAGCACCGGCACGTCGTCGTCGGGCACGGGCATATCGAGATCCTTTTCGTTCGCCTTGCGTCGTCTTTTCCGGCATTCGAATTCGGCCATCTTCACGTGCCTTACGGCGGGTCCCCGGAAGGCGCACCGCGCGGCGTCCGACGAAGGGCCGAAACCAGCCAAACAGCGGCGGGGAGATCTGCCCGTACGGCGTCGCAAAGCGCCGTGCCGGATCAGCTGTTTCCCAGGAACTCGGGTCTGGTGTTCGGTATTTGCTCGGGTCTATGGTCCGCCTGGGGGAATTCGCGGCAGACGCCGCCTGGGGGGAAGTCGAGCAACGACGTCCGGGGGGACAACCATGCCCGACAGCGCAAGCCTGGAGATCCATCACATCAACGTGAGCCAGGGCGACTCGGTCCTGATCGTCATTCGTGATCTGGACGAGGTGGAGAAGCTCCTGCCACCGGGCTCCGTCCCGGACGATCCGATCGACTACGTGCCCGAGGCGATCCGCCTGAAGCGCGACATGTCCGGGACCGTGAAGAAGGCCCTGCTCATCGACGCCGGCGACACACAGTTCGGCGGCGACGTCGTCGGCTACCTGAAGCAGCACGGGGTGGTGGCCGGGTTCGGCTACCAGCCCCTGCTGGAGGTCCTGATCAGCCATCCGCACCAGGACCACATGGCCGGCATACGCAGCATCTTCAAGCAGCGGGTCGACCCGGCGAAGGGCCGGAAGGTCACCTACGTCGACTACATGCGGCCCGCCGTGCTCTACAAGGAGCTGCCGCACAAAGACACCGACCCGACGTCCAAGACCTGGAAACTGCTGGTGGAGGACATCGACAAGGCCACGACCGCCAAGCCGGGCACCAAGCTGGTGCACGTGCTCAAGGGCGGGCGCGCCGACTCCCGCAATCCGACGAAGATCAACCTCGGGAAGATCAACGGAATTTCGGTGGACCTGACGCTGATCGCCTCGGGTCAGGGCGTCCACAACGCGCAGACGGGCACGATCAAGGAAATAGCGACGGTCGGCGCGCAGACATCCACATCCACCAAGGGGAAGAAACGCAAGAAGGGCGGGAAGACCAAGGTCGACCAGAACGACCGGTCGATCGTGGGCGTCCTGCAATACGGCTCGTTCCGCTACTTCCTCGGCGGCGACATCGCCGGCAACGGCGGCGCGGCGGGCGGAAACTTCCTCGACTGCGCCGTGGACACGTCGAAGAAGAAGAGCTACTCGCAGCACGCGAATGTGGAAACGGACCTCGGCGAAGCGCTCGAAGCGTCCTTCCCGAAGACCAAGCTCGTCCCCGACACGGTCACCCCGACGGACCCCAAGGCCCCCAAGGCCCCCAAGCGCCTCATCTATCCGCCGGGCGAGCCGATCTTCCTCCACAACGGCTACGCCACGGTGATGAAGGCCAACCACCACGCGAGCTCGTCGAGTTGCGACATCCACCTGTTCGGGACACTGCGCCCGCTGCTGTTCATCGTCAACTCCGGCGTGAAGTCCCGGCCGCACGGCCACCCCACGAAGGAGACGATCAACCGGGCCACCGCGAGCCACACCGCCAAGTGGCAGCTGCGCGACGGCACGACGATGGTGGACAACACCGTGGCGCAGGTCTATGTCACCGAGTGCGCGGAGACCTACCACGGCGGGGAGTTCGACACGGACCTCTACGACGGCAAGATCATCGGCGACATCGTGGTCCGCCCCGTCGACGGGACCGTGACCGCCTGCCAGGACGCGATCGAGTCCGGGACGAAGCTGCGGGTGCAGGTGTACGGCACCGGAAAGCAGACCGCGCGCTTCTCGAACCGCAACGCGCTGCGCGACCTCGACGCCCGGGACGTCAACGCGTCCGGGAGCACGTACCCGATGGGGCCCTGGGAGCACGAGGACACGCACTAGTGGGACACGCGGCGCGTGCCACACGGCACGCGCCATAGGGGGGAACGATGGCAGTCACCGTGTCCGACACGCAGGTGGACGGGCAGTACATGCTCGCGGGCACCGCCCGCGGTTCGACCGCCTTGGCGCCGCTCGGCCGCTGGTACAAGCAGGTCGGCGCGCACTGGTTCGGAGTGGACGACCGGTTCGCCGATCCGGTGGTGGTCCGGGCCTACTACGACCCGACGCTCGACACCAAGGCCCGGACCGAGTTGGCGAAAGGGGCGCACGGCCTCCCGGGCAGCCCGGGCGACCGCAGCGTCCAGCACATCGGCTACATGCAGTTCACGGCGATCGAGTTCCTGGGTGTCCCGATCCCGCCGAAGGAGTTCGGCGGGCGGTTCGCCGAGCGCCAGCCGTACATGGCCGGCAAGCGCTTCGAGACGCTCGACTTCATGGGCCCGTCGGACGCCGGGGCGCGCAACATCTTCATGCCGTACTACCCGTACAACGCGATGCTGACGGACACCACCATCACGCCCCTCAATTCGAACGTGCGCTTCTACCAGCAGCCGCTCACCAACGGATCGCTCTTCTGCCCGTCGGTCATCGGCACAGGCCAGTCCCTCGTCGCGTCCCTGGCCGCGGAGGTCTCCGTCGGGATGGTCACCAAGGAACAGGTCGACGACGCCCTCAAGGGCCTCGCCCCGGTCCTGGTCTTCACGCGCAGCGGCGACGAGGCCCTCCTCGAGGGGTACCGCGCCGCGCTGACCCGCCTGGAGACCGAGCCCCTGACGGGACAGACCACGGCCTGGCTGGCCGGCCTGGACGAGTCGAAGGTCACCGCGCAGGTCATCGGCGACTACGTGCTGCTCGGCCTGCCCGACCCGGAGGACCTCGGGGACACCGTGGTCGTCCGCACCTTCCCGACCAGCACGGACGTCGAGGTGTACGTGATCTCCGGCTACGACGCCGCGGACCTGGACGCCGAAGCCGCCCGCGACACGCTGTGGCGGCTCAAGTCGTACCTCCTCGACAACAACCTCACGCCCGCGTCCCGGCGGGACCTCGACCCGCCGACCGGCCGCGGCGCGAGCGGCCTCAACCGCGCGCCGTACCTCCTGAACGCCGGCCCCGCCATCGAGATCAAGTACTGGTCGATGCCCGTCTCCCTGCGCTACGGGCGGCACAGCCGCGACCTGTCCACCGGGACGATGCTCCCCGGCATCCAGTGGTCGGCGCTGCTCGACTACGACGAGGACACCGGCCTGATCACGGTCTCCGCCATCCGCGAGCCCGTCGCGGCCGACGCCTTCCCCCTGCTGCCCGTCCTCAACCGCTACAACGAGGCGCGCCAGGAACTGGGCGGCGGCAGCATCGACACCTCCAACTTCACCAAGGCCGCGATGAAGCGCGAGCAGTTCACCACCGCGGCGCGGCTCCGCTTCGTCGACAAGGACGGCCGGGACGTCGCGGCCGGCCAGGACGACTGACCCCGACCCGAGGGACGGCACGCATGCCCAGCGAACTGCAGCCCACGGTCACCCTCACGCTCTCCGGGACCACGGTCACCGCGTCCTGGCCGCCGGTCGAAGGCGCCGCCGGCTACCGCGTCGACGTCTCCGGCAGCGAGCCGGTGGACGTCACCGAACCGCGGTACGAGTTCACCGGCGAACCCGGACTCGGCTACACCGTGACGGTGACCGCCTTAGGCCCGCCGAGCGAGCCGGCGACCATCGAAGTCCCCTCCGGCGCACAGGTGTTGTCGGCGCTGCGCGACCGGATGATCGCCGCCGAGGTCGACTCGGTCTACCCGCTCGACGAGACCGTCTTCCTCGCCGACCAGGACGCCGTCCGGGTCGCGCTGGAGACCGCGCTCGCCCAGTCCGGACTGACGGTCACCTCCGAGACCGCGCCCGAACTGACCGACGGCGCCTTGGTGCTCACCGGTACCTCGGCCGCGCTCACCGACGACCCGGCCACCGTCGTCACCCTGGTCTTCACGGTCTCCGGAGCGGACGTGCTCCAGGCCACCTGGACCGCGGTGCCGCCCGAACCCTGGAACCTCGCCGACGCGTTCCCCGTGCTCGGCGGCACCGCGCTCGAGTACGTGCCCATGGCCGGTCCCAGATTCGCCGCGACCACCTTCGCGCACCCGGACGAGGCCTTCCCGTTCCCGTTGGAGCCCGGCCTGTCGTTCCACGCGACGACGACCGTCCAGAGCGACCTGAGGCCCGCGGGCACCGGCACCGCCACCGCGCGCTCCACCGGTATCGGCGGCCCGCTCACCGTCACCGCGGACGCCGTCCCGGAGTTCGCCTGGACCGCCCCGGAGACGCTCGAACCGCTGACCGCGTCCCGCGTCGGCCAGGACGCGCTGACCTTCGACGACGGCGTCATCGCCCTCGGCTACGCCCCGGACGGCACCGAGACGCTCACCATCACCGGCCGGCTGCCCTTCGGCGCCGCCACCGTCGACCTGCCCACCCCGCTCACCCCGGAACTCACCCTGCGCGCCGCCGATCCGGCGATCGACGGCACCACCGTCACCAGCGTGCTGGACGGCTCGGGCGTCACGGACGTGTTCGGCACCACACTGCCCACCACTCTCCTCGACCTGGCCGGAGTGCGGCCGAGTGAATGGACGATGGACTTCGCCCCCGACGGCCTGGGAGCGACCAGCACCTCCGTCACCTTCTCCGCGGGCCCCTGGACGCTCGTCTCCGACCCCGAGTCCACCGACCCGGAGCCCGTCCTCGCGCTCACCGACCTCGAACTGCGACTCACGGTGCTCCGCGCACCCGGCCCGGCGTCCCCGGACCCGCAGATCTCCTACGGCGGCGAACTGCGTGGCACGCTGAAACTGGGCGAGGGGCGGTACGCGGTGACGGCCGGCATCCCGCCGTCCGGCCCGTGGTACCTGACGATCACCGACACAGGCACCGTCCCGACGCTGACCGTGCTGGCGGGCCTCGCCGGGCTCTCGGACGACGACGTGACCGGCGTGCTGCCGTCCACCCTCCTCGACCTGGGGGAGTCGTTCACCCTCAGCCGCGTCGGCGTGCTCGTCGACCCCGACGAGCAGACGCTGAGCGAAGTGGCGTTCACCATCGCGCAGACCGCGCCGTGGCCCCTGGTCGGCGGCCTGCTGACGGTGTCCGACTGGACCGTCGACCTGGAGATCGCCCAGGGCAAGGAAGGCTGGGGCACCTCCGGGGAGCTCGCCGGCACCGTCCAGCTCGCGGCCGGCGACGCCCACACCGCGGTCGCGATCCGCCTGCCGGTCCCGATCGGCGAGGACACCCTGTGGACGCTGTCCCTGACCGAGCCGGTCGAGATCCCCACCATCGGCCAGGTGCTGGCACTGCTCGGCACCGACCCGGCCGCGCTGCCCGTCGGCATCACCAGCCTCGGCGGGCTCGAACTCAGCCTGTTCACCGTGTCCGTCGACCCCGGCGCCGCCACGCTGGAGCATGTCGCCTTCGGCTTCTCGCAGTCCACCGACTGGGACATCATCCCCGGACAGCTGTCGGTCAGCGGCCTCAACGCCGCCTTCGCGCTCCACACCGGGACCGACCCGGTCGGCGTCACCGGCACGCTGCGCGGTGACCTGATCCTGTGCGGCAGCGCCGTCGACATCAGCGTCGTCAAGAACGAGCCCGAGGGCGACTGGCTCGTCTACGCCGCCGACGAGGACTTCGTCTTCGTCGACGCGTTCGCCGACCTCGACGCTTGGCTGTCCGGCGGCGACGCCGAGGCGGCGCTGCCCGGCACACTCCCGCTGAGCGACGGTTTCGAGGTCGGCCAGGTGTCGCTCGTCTTCGCCGGCGACGCCGGAGGTGCGCTCACGCGGTTCGGCTTCTCCGTCTTCGTCGACGACCTGTGGCCGATCCTGGACGACTACCTCAAGCTCAGCGACATCGCCGCGAGCCTGCGGATGCCCTACCCGGTGGTCGCCGCGGACGTCGTCGGCACCGTGTCCGCGGTCCTGACACTCGGCGGTGTGGCCATCGCGGTCGAGGCCGCCAAGCCGGACACCGGAAGCCACTGGGAGTTCGCGGGCTCGCTGCTGCGCGGCGTCACCTTCGACCTGGCGAAGGCCGCCGCGGATCTCAGCGAGGCCGTCCCCGTGCTGCCGACCGACGCCGTGACCTACGGGCTCCCCGCGTCGATCACCATCACCGAGGCCAGCGTGCGGGCCGTGCCCGACACCGGGTTCGTGCACGTCAAGGGCGGCGCCGAGTTCGACTGGGAGATCACGCTCGGCACGGCCGAACTCGCCGTGAAGTCCATCGGCGGCGTCCTCGACGTCCCGGCCGGCGGCGGCCCGGTCGCCGCGAAGGTGATCGGGAACCTCGAGTTCGCGGGCCTGGACGTCGAACTCGGCCTCGCCCTCGGCGGCGCCGACGACAAGACCGTCCTCACCGGCGTGGTCGAGAACCCCGCCGCCATCAACGTGCCGGAGCTGTCCGACGGCATCGGCGCCCCGACCGACGCCGAGAAATGGGCCTCCGTCGTGCCCGCCGGGCTGGCCGGCCTCACCTTCCGCGAGGCCGCCGTCCACCTCGACCTGACCGGATCGCAGTTCGTGGTCTACGGCTCGCTCGTCTGCGGAACCGGCCCGGCCCTCGACGGCTACGTCTACCTCGCCGCACCCGACGCGGTGTGGAACTACGCCGTCGCGGCGAGCCTCGGCGACGGGTTCCGGTTCGGCTCGCTGCTGGCCGTGCTGAGCGTCGTCGACGACTACGTCCAGGTGGCCGAGGCACGCATGGTCGTCTGCGACCTGAACGGAACGCCGCTGGCCGACCTGAGCGCGTCCACCACCCCGCTGCTCCAGCAGCTCACCCCCGGGTTCCACGACCCGCTGGACGGTCTGGACGACCAGGAGCTCGCGCTGTCCAACGGGGCGCTGTTCATGGCCAGGATCGACTTCGCGCCGGTCACGCTCTTCGCGCACATCCTGGAGATCGGCACCGACCACACCCCGCCCGAGGTCTGGCTGTCGGCGCTCATCGACAACGCCGAGCCGACGAACACCACGTTCAAGGCCCGGCTGCCGCAGATCACGGTCATCCAGACCATCGTGTTCTCGGGGATCGAACTCGGCTACACGCCCGAGCGGGCAAGTCTGTTCGAGCTCACCGGAAACATGGCGCTCACCGGCGTGTTCGGCCACGACTACACCTTCCGCGTGACGCTCACCGCCGACGACACACAGCTCGACGCCGGCGTCGTGCAGACCAGCCAGGCCATCGACCGGCCGTTCGGCATCCCGGGCATCGAGCTGTCCAAGCTGGCGCTCAAGGTCCACTACACGTGGGCGACCGACACCGCGCCGCAGACCTCCGCGTACGGGTTCAGCGGACACGTCCTGCTCGGCCCCGAGCCCGCCGCCGGACAGACCGACCAGCGCTTCTCCTGCGACGCCGAACTCGACCTGATCGACGGCGCCCCCGCGCTGTTCGGGGTCGCGCTCGACCGGGACTTCTCGCTCGGCGCGTTCATCGCCCAGTGCGTCACCGGCTCCGGCGCCGACTGGCCGGGGGAGTTCATCGAGATCACCCTCGCCGCCGGCACCAGGTTCACCTACTACGCCGCGGACAAGGACCCGCACGGCACGCTGGCCGGACCGCCGGACGGCTTCACGCTCGACGCCAAGATCCGCGTCACGCTCGTCGAGACGCTCAGCCTGCACGGTGTCATCCGCGTCGCCCACGACTCCGACACGGACGAGTACACCGGCGTCAGCGCCGCGATCCAACTGGACGAGCCCATCGACCTGGTCTTCGTCGAGGTGGCGTCCAAGACCGAGCCGGCCCAGGGGCAGCCCTACACCGGCGGACCGCTGATGGCGTTCGGGAGCGGCCACGACAAGAAGTTCGAACTGGCCGCGGGCCTCAACTTCTTCGGCTCCCCGTTCGTGGCCTTCGACGTGACCGTGGCCGAAGGCGACGACGGCGGCACGGTCTTCCACGGGCAGCTGACGGCACCCGGCGAGCTCTACCCGTTCGGCGTGTTCGACCAGGGCTTCAGCTACGTCACGCATCCGGACGCCGACGACGAGTTCGTCCTCGAGGGCTGGCCGGAGATGGACTGGGTCCGCGACCTCGTCGACTTCGTCCAGGCGATCAAGGACCTGGCCGACACCAGCGACGGCTCGCTGTGCGGGCAACTGGCCCACTTCCTCGTCAAGAACGCCTTCACCAGCCAGTTCTGGGTCACGCCGGACGTCCGCGTGTCCGGCAGCAACCTGGTCTTCAGCCTCACCGGCCACTACAAGCTCACGGTCGTCGACGCGCTCGGCGGACCGTTCGTGGAGATGGACTTCCCGGCGTTCCCCGTCGAGGTCCCCAGCAGCACCCGCTGGGAGGACGTCCCCGAGGTGCTGGCCGTCGGATTCGCCAACGGCGCGGCGACGTTCGCGCGCGACCTGCTGAACGACCCCGACAAGATCGCGATGTTCCTGGCCATGGTCAGCGGCCCCTACGCGATGCAGACCGCCGCCGAACTGGCCTGCAACGGCCTGGTGGACGGCGCCGTCGCGGCGGCCGCCGAGGCCGGCGCGGCCGCCATCGTGGACGCGGGCGGGGCGCTGGCCGTCGGCGCGGTCAGTGCGGCGGCGACCGCGATCACCACCTCCCTGATCGCCTCCGGACACCACAGCGGCGGTGGCGGCAACGGTGGCGGAGGTGGCGGAGGTGGCGGAGGTGGCGGCGGAGGCGGCGACGACGGCGGAAGCGGCGGCGGTGGCAGCGGTGGAGGCAGCGGCGGCGGAACCACCACCGTCGAGTCCCCGCACCTGCGCAGCGTCACTTACAGCGGCGGACTCGTCTCCGGCGACTGGGACGCCGCCCGCGGCGCCGCCGGCTACACCTTCGCCCTGGCGAGGCCCGACGGGACCATCGTGGCCACCCACGACTACGGCATGGTCCTCAACGGCACCCTGCCGCTGGACCCCGAACCGCTGCCGCCCGGCACCTATCAGGCCGAGGTCCGCGGCACCCGCGGCGACCAGACCAGCGCCTGGGGGACCCGGCCGCTGACCAAACCGGTCAGCCCGACACCGGAACTGTCCTACGCAGAGGGCCAGTTGACGGCCACCTGGGCCGACAGCGGCGCGACCAAGTACACCGTGTCCTTCCTCGACCCGGACGGCATCCGGATCGCGCCCGACCAGACCCTGCCCGGGACGACGCAGACGGCCTCCGTGCCGCTGCCCGACCCGGCGACCGGCCTCTACTCGGCCGTGCTCCGCGCCGAGGTGACCGACCAACTGCCCGGATCCTGGAGCGAACGGCCGACGCTGGACATCGTGTGGCTGCCGGCTCCGGCGGTCGACTCCGTCACCCGCGCGGACGGCTCCTTCACCGTCGCGTGGACCCCTGCCGTCGAAGACGGCACACCCACACGGCAGTTCGAGGTGCGGGTGGTCGTGGACGGCGTCGTCGCGGCGCACGCCACGACCGCCGACCCGACCGCGGTGCTGGCCGCCGCGGCGGCGAGCGGGACGACCGTCCAGGCGCAGGTCCGCACCCTCGGCCCCAACGCCGTGAGCCCCTGGGAGAGCCGGGACTTCACGGTCTGGGACCCGCCCGCCCCCGACAGCGTGGGCATCAGCGACCGGGAGGGCTTCGTGGCGGTCTCCTGGCCGTCCGTCCGGCTCGACGGCGCGCCCTCGGCCTCCTACGACCTCGAACTGCTCGCCGGAGACCAGGTCATCGCGACGCAGCACGGCGTCCAGGAGATCGGCTCCGACCTGCGGCCCCCGGACGGCACCGCGCTCCCACCCGGCACGATGTACACCGTGCGGCTCCGCGCCGTCATCGACGGCAACGCCGGCCCCTGGATCACGTCCGACCCGCTGGACGCCGTCACGCTCGACGCTCCGACCGAGGTGCGGCTGACCGCCGACGGGGGCACGCTCACCGCGTCGTGGACCGAACCCCCGGTGCCCGCGCCGCTCACCGGGCCGGTCGAGTACTACGTGGCCCTGGTGCAGTGGGGCATGGAGGCCGGCGCCGAAGTCGGCATCACCGGCACCAGCGTGCGCCTCGTCCGGCACGACGGGCGCGAACCGCGGCCCGGCGAGGTCTACACCGTGATGGTGATGGCCATGCTGCCCCGGCACAGCAGCCCGTGGGCCGAGTCGGCGCAGGTCACGCTGCTGGGGACGCCGCATATCACCGCGGCGACGTACGCCCAGTCCGTGGTTACCGTCGCCTTCGACCCCGCCGAACCGCCCGCGCCCGACGCCGAGTTCTACGAGATCGAGGCCACCGGCCCCGAGACGCTGGACCGCGTCGCCGTGGCATCGCCCGCCGAACTCCCGCTCACCGGGCACCCGTTCGGAGCCTACGAGGTGCGCATACGCGGCCGGATCGGCGACTCGGCCGGCGCGTGGAGCCCACCCGTCCCCGTGGCGGCGGTCGACGCGCCGACCGGCCTCACCGTGCACAGCGACGGCGCGGAGGTCACCGCCACGTGGACCGCGGTCGCCGGCGCGACCGGATACTCGGTCAGGCTGACCGACCCCGGTACCGGCTCCGACCGCGTCTCCCGCGTCAGCGACGGCACCCTCGCCCGCTTCTCCACCGCCGGGCTCACCCGGGGCGTGCCCTGCACCGTCACCGTCGTCACCGAATGCGGAACCGCGCTCTCGGTCCCGTCGGCACCGGTCACGGTCCTGCTGGTCGACGCCCCGCAGGACGTCCGCGCCGCCTACGACGGCACGCGCGTCACCGCGACCTGGCGCGCGGAGGGCGGCGTGACCGGCTACCGCGTCACGCTGGACGACCCGCTCGCCGCACGGGTGTACTCCGCCGAAGTCACGGTGCCCACCGCGCAGATCCCCGCGGCAGGCCTGGTCCGGGGCGACGAGTACCGGCTCACCGTCACGGCCCTGGCCGCCCCGACCACGGCGGTGGAGGCGCCGCCGGTGCAGGTGGTGCTGCTCGACCCGCCGGGCAACGTCACCGCCGCCATCTCGGCCGGAGAGATCCACGTCGACTGGACGGCCCTGCCCTACGCCACGAACTACGTGGTCACGCTGACCGACCCGGGCGGCGCGCAGACCGCCCAGGTCACCGTCACGCAGCCGCCGATCCCGCTCGGCGTCGCCGGACTGCTGCGCGGCGTGCCGTACACCGTGCGGGTGCAGACCCAGCGGAACGGCGCGAACTCCGCGGCGTCGCAACCCGTCGCGATCACCGTGCCGGTCGACCCGCCGACCGGGGTCACGGCGACCTACGACGGCACCGCGGTCACCGCGCGCTGGACGGCGGTCGCGTCCGCGACCGGCTACACCGCCGTGCTGCGCGACGCCGGCGGCACCGTCGCCGGGACCCAGACCGTCACCGCGGCCACGGCGGCCTTCCCGGCCGCCGCGCTCACCCGCGGCACGCCGTACACCGTGACCGTGACGGCCCAGGTCGGCTCCGCGACGTCGGTGCCGTCGCAGCCCGCCTCGGTCACGCTCGCCGACCCGCCGGGCGGGGTCGGCGCGACCTACGCCGCCGACGTCGTCTCGGCGAACTGGTTCGCGGCCGCCGGAGCGAGCGCGTACTCGGTCACGGTCACCGATCCGAGCGGACGCGTCGTCAACACGGTACGCGTGAGCGGACGGCAGACCGCGCTCCCGGCGACCGGCTTCACCCGCGGCGCGGTGTACCAGGTCGCGGTGGCGGCGATCGCCGGGTCCACCACCTCCCGGCCGTCGGCGCCGGTGCCCGTCACGGTGATCGACCCGCCGACCGGGCTGGGGGCCACCTACAACGGCACCGCGGTCACGATCACCTGGACCGCGGCCCCCGGCGCCGCCGGGTACGACATCACCCTGACACCCGCGAGCGGGCCCTCGAGCCAGCAGATCCACCTGCACAGCGCCACCACCAGCGTGTCCATCGCGGCGAGCGCTCTGGCCAGTGGCATCACCTATGCGGTCACCGCGAACAGCACCACCCCGACCGGCAATTCGACACCCGTCGGGCCGGTGCAGGTGACCGTGGCCGACCCGCCGACCGGGCTCGCGGCGGCGTACGACGGCAGCCAGATCCGGGTCAACTGGACCGCCGCGCCCGGCGCGCAGAGCTACCGGCTGACGCTGCGCGACCAGACCGGGCGCACCGTGCAGGACACGCCGACCGGGACCGTGACCAGCTTCGCGCTGGCCGCCACCGGGCTCGCACGGGGCGTGCCGTACACCGTCGTCGCGGCCACCGTCATCGGGCAGACGACCTCGAGGCCGTCCGGCCCGGCGACGGTGGTGCTCGCCGACCCGCCGCAGGCACCCACGCTGACATTCGACGGAACGTCCGTCGCGGCGACGTGGCCGGCGGTGCCGGGGGTCACCGGCTACACGGCGACGCTGTACGACCCGAGCGGGGCAGTCGTGACCAGCAGCCAGACCACGACGAACACCACCGCCTTCGCCGCGACCGCCCTGCGCCACGGGGTCCCGTACACGGTGACGGTGGCGACGCGGTACGGCGCGACCACCTCGCGGCCGTCCGCGCCCGGCTCCATCACGCTGGCGGTGGACCCGCCGACGGGCATCACCGCGTCGTACAACGGCACCGCGATCGTGGCGAGTTGGCAGCCCGTACAGGGTGCGACGACCTACCGGGTGCAAATCGTCGACCCGGGCGGGCACGTGGTCGCGACGCCCACGAGCACCACGCCGTCGCTCACGTTCCCGGACGTGACGGCCGGCGTGCCGTACACGATCAAGGTCAGCTCGGCGACGTACGCCGCGGCACCCTGGTCGGCGGCGGTGCCGGTGGTGCAGAACGGCTACACCCTCCTGTGCCTGGGCACGACCCCCGGCGGAGCGTGCGGCAACGGCGCGCCGACGGAGTCGTTCACCGGCGTGGCCTCGCGCATCGCGAAGGCGCAGCTCGACACGGTGTTCATGCCGGCCCGGGTCCAGCCGAACCGGACCGGGTGGGTGGGCGTCGTGCCCGGCAAGGCCGGACACGTCGCGGTGCTCGGCCAGATCGTCGGCGCGCTCACCCAGGGCGGCTTCCTGACCCCGCCCGAGGCGTTCGCGGTCTTCGCGGCGCCGACCCAGATCCGCGACACCGGGGGAGGCGGGCCGCTGAGCTGCCTGTGCCTGGGCACGACCCCGGGCGGAACCTGCGGCAACGGCGCACCGGCGGACAACTTCGCGGGCCTGTTCACCGGCGTGACGCAGGCCGACTCCGACAGCCGCTTCCGGCCGACGCAGACGCCGCGGACGGGCTGGGTCGCGGTGACCAACGACTCGTACACGCCGCTGGAGGTCATGCTGCAACTGGTCGGAATGATGGCCGGGCGCGGCAAGTTCCCGACCCCGGGATGGGACGTGTTCAACAAGTCCATGTCGGTGCGGATCACGTCTGACGTCGGCGGCACCACCACATGCCTCGCCCTCGGCGCTCCGGTCGGCGCGGCCACCACGACGATGGGCGGCAGCTACGGCGACGTGGTCGTCAACGTGACGACGGCGAACGTCAACAACGGCTACCGGCCGGGCACGGGAACCGGGTGGGTGACCATCGGCCAGGAGAACTACTCGGTGCTCTCGGCGCTGCTGCGGCTGGTCACCACGCTGGCGAAGAAGGGCATTCTGGTGGGGACGCAGCCCTACGACATCTTCAACAACGCCCGTGCGGTGCACACCCGCTGACGCTCATTTGGGAGACAGGCACCCGTCTCGGTCAACGCGAGGCGGGTGCCTGTTGTACATCCCCGCGTCGGCGGGCTCAACCTACTGGACGCCCTGGCGGACGGCGTGGAGCGCGATGTACAGCTCGGCGGCCGCCCCGGCGTCGGACGTGCGGCGGCCGGTCAGGTCGGTGATCCGGTTCAGCCGGTACAGCACCGTGTTGCGGTGGCAGTGCAGCCGCGTCGCCGCCAGCGCGGTCGAACCGCCGCTCGCGAACCAGGCCTCGAGGGTGTCGAGCAGCACCGCCTGCTCCTGTTCGGGCAGGTCGCGCAGCGGGCCGAAGACCGCGCGCACCACCTCGCCGGCCGCGTCGGGGGCGGCGGCGGTCATCAAGGCGACCGGTGAACTCCCGTACACATGAGACCCGTTGGTGCGTGGCGGCAGGCAACGCACCGCGAGCTGCGCCTCGTGCCACGCGTGCGGCGCGTGGACGGGGGAGACGAACGGGCGGCTGACGCCGATACGCGAACCCGTCGCCGCGGCGAGCCGCTCGACGACGTCCGCGACGGCACGCCCGTCGGCGAAGGCCAGCAGGCCGACCCGCGCGGCGGCCTGCTGCAGCCACACCGAGCCGACGTCCTGCGCCCGCAGCCGCGTCTCCAGCGCGGCCAACGGCTCGCGCTCGTCGCCGCCTTCGACGCAGACGACCACGAGCGGCCCCTGGCGGTCGAGGCCGAGGATGCGCACCGTCTCCCATCCGCTGTTCCCTGCACGCCCGTCGAGCAACGAGGCGAGCATCGCGCCGCGCGCCGCCGCGTCGCGCCGGGACCGCTCCTCGACCGTCGCGCGGTACGCCTCGGCCGCGGCACTGGAGTACTCGTCGATCGCGACCCACATGTCCGAGGCCATGTGCAGCAGCTCGCTCGTGCTGTCCTGGTCGACGGCGACCGCGAGCAGCCGGTCCCAGATGAAGCGCCCGGCGAGCCGGTACGCGTGCAGCAGCGCGGCGAGCGGGATGCCCTGCTCGGCCTTGAGGCGTCCGGCGGCGCGGGGCGCGTCGAGGTCGGGCGGCTGTCCGAGGTACGTCGACAGCAGCGCGCGGAGGTTGTCGTGCACGGCGCCGCGCAGCTGGCCCCGGTCCAGCAGCGTGCTCTCCGCGTACGCCCACTCGCCGTCCAGGATCTCGGCGGTGAGCGCGTCGGCCAGGGGGTCGACCTCGGCCAGCAGCAGCCCGAAGACGGCCGCCATGCGGTCGTCGGTCGCCCTGGTCCCGGCCGCGCCGGCGTCGGTCGTCACCGCCGCATTCTAAGTGGCAGGCTTTTGTGCAGGGGCACAATGCGGCGGTCCGGATTCCCGCCGACGGCCTATAGCAGGGACGCCGCTCACCCCGTGATCATCGGGTCAGCGTGTTTCGCCGGGGCCGCACGATGCGGCGAGCGCACAATCGGCGCCTGCTGTCTTTCGGAGGATCGCATGAGCAACACCGAGACGCTCGACCGGGCGGTGGCCGACCTCGTCCGGGGCGAGGAGGCGTGGGCGGCGTGCGGGGTCGCACGGCGCCGTGACCTGCTCGAGCAGGTGCATGCGGCCACCGCCGCGCAGGCCGAGGCGTGGGTGCGGGCCGCTGCGGCGTACAAGCGGCTGCCCGACGACAGCCCGCTGCTGGGCGAGGAGTGGATGTCCGGGCCGTACGCGGTCCTCATGGCCACGGCGTCGCTGGCCGAGAGCGCCCGGGCACTGGAGGCCGGCAAGAGCCCCGTCGACGCGTTCTCCTTCGGCGGCGCGCCGGGCGGGCGGGTCTCCGTGCGGGTCCTGCCGCACACGACGTGGGACCGGCTCCTCCTCGGCGGCTTCACGGCCGAGGTGTGGATGCCGCCGGGCGTCACCGCCGACGAGGTACGCGAACGCGCCGGGCTCGGCCTGCGCACCCCCGACGTGAGCGGCGGCGTCGGCGTCGTGCTGGGCGCGGGCAATATCACCTCCATCCCGGTGCTGGACGTGCTCTACGAGCTGTACGCCCACAACCGCGTCGTCGTGCTCAAGCTCAACCCGGTCACCGACGGGCTGCTCGACGTGTTCACCGCCGTCCTCGCACCGCTGATCGCGGTCGACGCGGTGCGGATCGTCACCGGCGGCGCGGACGCGGGCGAGCACCTCGTGCACCACCCGCAGATCGGCCACGTCCACATGACCGGCAGCGCGGCCACCCACGACGCGATCGTGTTCGGCGCGGGCGAGGAGGGCGCGGCGCGCAAGCAGGCCGGAACGCCCGTGCTCGACAAGCCGGTCACGAGCGAACTCGGCGGCGTCTCACCGACGATCGTCGTGCCGGGGCGGTGGACGGACGCCGACCTGCGCTACCAGGCCGAGCACGTCGCCACCCAGCGGCTGCACAACGGCGGCTACAACTGCATCGCCGGCCAGGTCGTGGTCGTCGGCGCGGACTGGCCGCAGAAAGAGCGGTTCCTGGCCCACCTGCGCGCCGTCCTCGCCGAAGCGCCCGCGCGGGACGCGTACTACCCGGGCAGCGACGGCCGGGTCGCGCAGGCGCTGGAGTCCTACCGCGACGCCGAGGTCATCGGCGGCCGGGTGCTCCTCAGCGGGCTCGACCCGGCGTGGCCCGGGCCCGCGCTGACCACGGAGTACTTCGCGCCGGTGCTGGGCGTCCTCGAACTGCCGGGCGACGCCGGCAAGTTCCTGGGGTCCGCAGTCCAGGCCGCCAACGAGGAGTTCGCGGGAACCCTCGGCGTCAACGTCATCGCCGACCCGCGCACGATCGCCGAACTCGGCCCCGACTTCGACGCCGCCCTCGCCGAACTGCGGTACGGCTGCGTGGCCGTCAACGCCTGGACCGGCGTCGGCTACCTGACGCCGACGGCGAGCTGGGGAGCCTTCCCCGGGCACACGCTCGCCGACGTGCAGAGCGGCATCGGCGTCGTCCACAACGCGGTGCTCCTCGACGCGCCCGAACGCACCGTCATCCGCGGCCCGTTCCGGCCCGCCCCGCGCTCGCTCCTGCGCGGCGAGAAGGCGATCTCCCCGAAGCCCCCGTGGTTCGTGACCAACCGGACCGGGGCCACGACCGGCCGCCGCCTCGTCGAGTTCGCCGCCGCGCCGCGCTGGTCGGCGCTGCCGAAGCTGTTCGCCTCGGCGCTGCGCGGCTGACGCGCGGTCAGGGCCCGTTGCCCGGACGCAGTTCGGCCCACGCCGAGGCCAGGCGGCGGACCAGTTCCCCGGTCGTCTCGCTCGGGAACGCGTACGGCAGCCGGATGTAGTTGTCGTGCGCGCCCGTCGTGTCCATCGTGGGGCCGGGGATGACCTCGGCCCCGTGGCGCAGGGCCACCTGGGCGTAGACGCGCGCGTCGGTGCCCTCAGGCATGCGGATCCACAGCACGGAGCCGCCGTCCGGGGTCTGCCACCGCCACTCCGGGAAGCGCGCCGCGAGCAGTTCGCTCATGGTCGCGAGCCGGGCGCGCCGGAGCTGTTCGCGTTCCGGCGCGAGGGCGGGGAGCCCGGGCAGCAGCCGGGCCGCGAGGGCCTGGTCGAGCAGCGGGCTGCCGAGGTCGTTCAGTGCCTTGAGTCGGGCCAGCCTGGCGACGGTGTCCTTAGGCGCGCGGATCCAGCCGATGCGGAGGCCGGGCCACACCGCCTTGGCGAGCGAACCCACCGTCAGTACCGTCGCCCCGGTCGGATACGCGGCGATCGGGGGCGGCATGTCCTTGGGCGCCAGCGCCGCCGCGTGGGCGCTGTCCTCGAGGACCGGGAGGCGGTGCTCGGCGGCGAGTTCGGCCACCCGGCGGCGGCGCCCGGCGGACATCAGGGTGCCGGTCGGGTTGTGGTAGGTCGGCATGACGTACAGCAACGCCGGTTTGTGCGCGGCGAGTTCCGCCGCAAGCCGGTCGATCCTGATGCCGTCCGAGTCGAGTCCGACCCCGACCAGCCGTGACCCCGCCGCCCGGAACACGTCCAGACAGCCCGGCCAGCCCGGCGACTCCACGACCGTCGTGGAGCCGCGCCCCAGGTACAGCTGCGCGACGAGCGTGACGGCCTGCGTCGCCCCGGTCGTCACCACCACCTGGTCGGCGTCCGTCGGCAGCCCGTGCGCGGTGTGGTGGGCGGCGACGGCCGTACGCAGCGCGGGCAGGCCCGCCGGGTGGTAGCCCACGTCGCCGAGCAGCGCGGGCAGGTCGTCGGCCACCAGGTCGAGCAGCGCCCGCCCCAGGTCGGGCCCGCCCGGCTCGGCCGCCTGGCCCAGGGAGATGACGTTCGGCGGCTGCGCCACGAGCCGCTGGATCACCGCCGTGGCCTGCCCGCCGCGCACCCGGCCGTCCGCCGGGACGCGCGAGGCGGCGGCCGCGTCCGACACCCGGGTCCCGCTGCCCTGACGCGCCTCGGCCAGACCCGCCCCGCGCAGCGCGTCGTAAGCGGCCACCACCGTCGCCCGGCTGACCGACAGCGCGTCGGCCAGCCGCCGCTCGGCCGGCAGCCGGTCCCCGGCGCGCAGGTCCCCGACCCGGACGGCGCGCGCCAACGCGCCGCTCAGCCGCCGGTAGAGCGGCCCCTCGCCCGCGCTCCAGTCGCCCAGCAGGTCGATCAGCCCGGCCGGCTCGGATGTGTCAGGATTCCGGTCCACTTGCCCCTCCATTGGCACGGGAGTCCGCGCCGCCGTGGCCCGAGGCTAACGGCATGGCATCCGAATACGATCTTGACCCCCGCCTTACGGCGATGTGCGACTTGTCCGTCTTCGCCGCACGCGACAGCGCGGGACTGCACCAGTACGACGGCGTCGTCCAGGACCTGTCCCCGGACGGCGTACGACGCGGCCTCGCCGCCCTCGGCGGGCCGGCCGGCACGCAGGCCTACGCCGACCCGCACGACGAGGCGCACGCCTCGGCCGCCGAGGACGCCCTGCGCGCCCGCTTCGGCGAACTCGAACTGCACCGCAGCAACCCGCTGTGGCACATCGAGAACCTCGACGTGTCCTGCTACGACCGCGCCTACGCTCCCCAGCCCGAGCGCGACGCCGCCCGCACCGCCCACCTGCGCCTCTGGCCCGACGCCGTGGACGCCGCCATCGAATCCCTCGACCGCGTCCCCGCACCGCTGGCGGGGGCCACGCTACCCATGGCCATCGGCCTGACCGCCGCCTTCGAACCGGGCGGCGGCCCCATCCACAAGGCCGCCCAACGCGCCCACGCCCGCCTCGTCGCCCACCTCCTGATCGCCTCAACGGACGGCCCGCCGGACGCCGCACTCGGTGCCCCCGCGCTCGCCCGGCTCCTCGGCTCGGCCGAGGCCCTCACCGTCGACCTCACCGCGTTGTCGCTCCGCGTCGACGCCGAACGCGACCGCCTCCGCGAACTGCTCGACGAGTCCCTGCGCGCCATCGACCCCGACGCGCCCACCGCCGAAACCGTCCGCGCGCTCCAGGCGGACCACCCCGACGCCGGCGGCCTGCTGGCCGAGTTCGAGGGACTCGTCGACGAGGCGATCGCGTGGACCGCCGAACGCGATCTCGTGCCGTATCACGACCTCGAGGTGGACGTCCTGCCCATGCCGGACTCCCAACGCCGGGCACTCGCAGGCCTGTTCGCGTCCGCCCCGTACGAGCCGGAGACGCCCGCCGCGTTCCGGGTCAGCCTCCCGGGGAGCGCGTGGTCGAAGGCGGAGCGGGACCAGTGGCTGTCCGGCAGCTTCAACCGCACCCTCATGCCCAACATGGCCATCCACGAGGTCGCCCCCGGACACGCCAGCCACTTCACGGCGCTGCGTCGGGCCGGCAGCGACGTCCGCCGCACGCTCCACTCCGACGCGTTCATCGAGGGCTGGGCCCACTACTGCGAGGAACTCGCCCTCGAACAGGGCTTCCGCGGCGGCGGGCCGCGGGTCGCCGTCGCCGTCGCCCAGGACGCGCTGCGCCGCGTCACCCGCTTCGCGTGCGCGATCGGCCTCCACACCGGCAGCATGACGCTGGCCGACGCGACGGCACGGTTCGTCGACGACGTGTCGCTCTCCGGCCCCGCCGCCGTGCACGAGGCCGAGCGCGGGCTGTTCGACCCCACCTACGGCCGCTACACCTGGGGCAAGTTCGCCGTCGTCGACCTGCGCGAACAGGCCATGAAGCGCTGGGGCTCCGGCTTCACCCTCCGCCGCTTCCACACCGCCATGTTCGACCTCGGCGCTCCGCCGCTCGGCCTGCTCCAGACGGCGTTGGAACGCGGATGACCTCGCTCGCCGCGTTCGTCCTGGCCTCACTGGCGCTGGTCGCCATACCGGGGCCCAACCTGATCTACATCGTCACGCGCAGCGTGGAGGACGGGCGGCGGGCCGGCATCGTGTCGGCGCTGGGGGTGGAGACCGGGACGCTCGTCCACGTCCTCGCCGCCGTCGGCGGACTGGCGACCGTCATCGCCGACCACCCGCTGGCCTTCACCCTCCTGCGGTACACCGGGGCGGCCTATCTCGCCTACCTGGGCGTACGGGCCCTGATGTCGCGGCCGACGGCGGTGGGGGAGGAGGCCGACCCGGCCACTCCTCCCACGCGCCGCCGACTGCGGCGGCTCTACGGCGACGCGGTCCTGGTCAACCTGTTCAACCCGAAGGTCGTGCTGTTCTTCCTGGCCTTCTTCCCGCAGTTCCTGCCCCGGGACCTGTCGGCAGGCGAGACGCGGGCCCACATGCTGGTCCTCGGCCTGGTGTTCCTCGCCATCGCGCTCACCCTGGACCTCGGCTACGCGGCGCTGGGCGCGGCCCTCACCGGCACCCTCCGCGGCACCCCACGCCGCGCCCAGCAGATGGCCTACGTCACCGGCGGGATCTACCTGGGCCTGACCGCACTGGTGTTCGTCTGACGCCGGACGTCCGACCCGGACACCCGACGCGCGGCCCCGGCCACGGGGGAGCCGGGCCCGCGCGGCCCTGCCTGGAGCGCGGTCCGCGCCGGCGGGGGACGGTCGTCGCCGCCAGGCGCGACACCGGACGGTCCGGCCCGTTGCGGGAGGCGGCCGCGGCGGCAGGCTTCGCCCCGCACACCGACGAGAACGCGCACGGCGACCGGTCCAACGTGCCGGCGACGTTCACCGACGTCGACGCCGCCCGTACCGCGCTGCCGGCGGTGGGTGCGCGAGCGCAGCGCGCCGGGCGAAGTCGCCTCCGGCGTGCGGTGGACGCCGACGGCAACCGCTTCGGCCTCCGAGGTCAGGGCGCGTCCAGTGGGACTCCAGGTCGGGCGCGCGCGTGCCACACGACGGGGCTCATCCGAAGAGATCCACCAGGCACGCCCTGGCCGCGCGGACCCGGCGGTGCGGGGTCCGGGGTGGCGACGGGTTCCGTCGCCACCGGTCGGACGCGCCACAGCGGGGCCGGGTTCGGCGGCGGCGAGGGCGCGCAGCAGGGCGAGGTCGGCGCGGCGCGTCCGGCGTGGTTGGCGGGGGCGCGCGGGTTAATCCCGCGAACCGCCAGTGCCGTGATCTGCGGTGCGCGGGCCCGGGCGGTCGTCAGCGGCGGTCTGCGCGGCATGCGGCACCTCACGAGCCGTTCCGCGTCGATCGCACTGGCGTTCGTCCAGGCCCGGCGGCGTGCGGCGGCGCGTGTGCCCCAGCCGTCGTGGTTACGTGCCGGAGGGGGCCGGGCCCGCCGCCAGCAGGTTGCCGTAGGCCGCTAGGCATTCGGCGCAGGGCGGGGCGTCGGCGCCGTCGTCCTGGGCGGTGGTGACGGCCGGCTCGATCGGGAGGCCGCACAACGGTGTGACCGCTCCGGTCGGGGTGATGTGCCAGGCGCGGGGCTGGGCGTCGCTGCCTGTGTGGAGTCGCATCTCGTGCATCGCCGGCGTCCCTTCCGGTGGAACGGCATACCCATCCGCAGGCTATGCCGGGTCGGCCCGGTCGGCACCCGCTGGACGGGGCCGTCCGCGTGTCGGCGGGGCGTCACCTGGCCGGCGGATGGTGAACGGTCACCCGTTCGCCGTAGTGGCGGGTCGGTGGGGGTGGCGTGCGGCGGCGTCGGCACGGTTGGTGTGGGGGCGTTGCGGGGGCGGGCCCAGGGGGTGCGCGAGGTGGCGGCGGACCGGGCGGGTCACCCGTGCTGGCTAGCCCGGTGCCTGTGCCTTTGCGGGACCTTGCGGCGGTTGTTGGACTGAAATCCTGTTCCGGCACTGGAGGCCCGCGCCATGTCCGTCCCCTCGTACGGCTCCTTCGGCCCGTCCGACCCGTTCGGCGACCTGCTCAACCGGTTCTTCGGCATGTCGCCCGCGGCGTCGCCGCCGGCCGTGCAGCGGGTGCCGATCGGCAAGCTGCTGACCGAGTCGGCGCGCGAGCTGCTCGCGCGGGCCTCCGCCAAGGCCGAGGAGGACGGCGGGTCGGACCTGGACACCGAGCACCTGCTGTGGGCCGCCACGCAGACCGAGCCCACGCGGACCCTGCTGGACAAGGTCGGCGCAGACCCGGACCGGCTCGCGCGCGACCTCGCAGACGTGCTGCCGCGCGAGGGCGGCGTTCCGTCCGCGCAGCCCGGCCTCACCCCGGCGGCCAAGCGCGTGCTCATCGGCTCGCACGCCCTCTCGCGGGCCTCGGGCGGCACGTACGTCGGCGGCGAGCACATCCTCGGCGCGCTGCTCGGCGACCCCGACACCGGCGCGGCCAAGCTGCTCAAGGCCCGCGGCGTCGACACCGACGCGCTGGCCTCCGGCGTCGCGCGGGTCGCCCGCGGGGAGGGCGCGCCGCAGCCGCCCGAAGAGTCCGACACGCCGACCCTCGACGAGTTCGGCCGCGACCTGACCGAGGACGCCCGCGCCGGACGCCTCGACCCCGTGGTCGGCCGCGCCGAGGAGATCGAACAGACCGTCGAGATCCTGTCCCGGCGCAGCAAGAACAACCCGGTGCTCATCGGCGAGCCCGGCGTCGGCAAGACCGCGATCGTCGAGGGCCTCGCGCAGCGCATCGTGTCCGGCGACGTCCCGCAGCCGCTCAAGGACAAGCGCGTCGTCGCGCTCGACCTGCCGGGCCTGGTGGCCGGCTCGAAGTACCGCGGCGAGTTCGAGGAGCGCCTGAAGAAGGTCATCGACGAGGTCAAGGCCGCCGAGCACTCCACCATCCTGTTCATCGACGAACTCCACACCGTCGTCGGCGCGGGCGCCGGCGGCGAGGGCGCGATGGACGCCGGGAACATGCTCAAGCCCGCCCTGGCCCGCGGCGAACTGCACGCGGTCGGCGCGACCACCCTCGACGAGTACCGCAGGTACATCGAGAAGGACGCCGCGCTGGAACGCCGCTTCCAGCCCGTCCTGATCCCCGAGCCGTCCGTCGACGAGACCATCCAGATCCTCGAAGGGCTGCGCGACGCCTACGAGGCCCACCACCAGGTGCGCTTCACCGACGAGGCGCTGGTCGCCGCCGCCGAGCTGTCCGACCGCTACATCAGCGACCGGTTCCTGCCCGACAAGGCGATCGACCTGATGGACCAGGCCGGCGCCCGCGTCCGGCTGGCCTCGTTGGGCCGCAGCACGGCGGAGGCCGACCGCGAGGACGAACTCGCCACGCTGCGGCGCGAGAAGGACGAGGCCGTCGCCGCCGAGGACTTCGAACGCGCGGGCGAGATCAAGGGGCGGATCGCCGAGATCGAGGGCACGTCGGCCGGCGTCGAGGAACGCCGCGAGGGCGTCGCCGCGGTGCGGGAGGCCGACATCGCCGAGGTGCTGTCCCGCAAGACCGGCATCCCCGTCGCGCAACTGACCCAGAACGAGAAGGAACGCCTCCTCAGGCTCGAGGACGCCCTCCACGAACGGGTCGTCGGCCAGGACGAGGCCGTCGTCGCCGTCGCCCAGGCGGTGCGCCGCTCACGCGCGGGCATGGGCGACCCGGACCGCCCCGTCGGGTCGTTCCTCTTCCTCGGCCCCACCGGCGTCGGCAAGACCGAGCTCGCCAAGGCCCTCGCCGGAGTGCTCTTCGGCGACGAGAACCGCATGATCCGCTTCGACATGAGCGAGTTCCAGGAGAAGCACACCGTCTCCCGGCTCATCGGCGCCCCGCCCGGATACATCGGACACGACGAGGCCGGGCAGCTCACCGAGAAGGTCCGCCGCCACCCCTACAGCGTGCTGCTCTTCGACGAGGTCGAGAAGGCCCACCCGGACGTGTTCAACGCACTGCTCCAGGTCCTCGACGACGGCCGCCTGACGGACGCAAAGGGCCGCACCGTCGACTTCCGCAACACCGTCGTCATCATGACCAGCAACATCGGCGCGCACCGCATCCTCGTCCACCACGGCGACGTCAGCGAGATCCGCGACGACCTCATGAGCGACCTGCACGCCCGGTTCCCACCGGAGTTCCTCAACCGCATCGACGAGATCATCGTCTTCCACGGCCTCGACAAGGACGACCTCGCCGAGATCGTCGGCCTGCTGCTCGACGGCAGCCGCCGCCGGCTCCGCGCGCAGAGCCTCGAACTGCGCGTCACCGACGCCGCGAAGGACCTCCTCGTCACCCTCGGCCACAAGCCGGAGTTCGGCGCCCGGCCGCTGCGCCGCACGATCCAGACCGAACTCGACAACCGCGTCGCGAACCTGCTGCTCGGCGGGGAGGCCCTGCCGGGCGACGAGATCGTCGCCGACGCGAAGGACGGCGAGATCGTGTGCTCGATCGGACGGCCGGAGCCCTCGCTCTAGGCGACCTTCGCGCAGATGAGGCGGCCGTCCCACGCCGTCCACGAATACGAGTAGTGGTTGGGCACGCTCGGGCACGAACTGGTGGTGGTGCCCGCCGCGTACACCGCGGTGATCTGCATGATGTAGTCGAACGCGACCGGTACCTTGTCGGCGCTGCAGTTCCACACGGTCATCAGGTTTGCGGAACCCACCGTGTCGCCCGACTTCTCCGCGAGGAAGCACTGGCCAGAGCGGAACTGGCGTTCCACGCACAGGGCGGTCGTCGATATGTCGTCGTTGACGTGCCACCACACCGACTGCCCTGCGCCGGCCGCACACGCGCCCGAGCTCGAACGGACGGACGAGACGCGCAGGTACGCGTTCGCGCCGCCGCAGCTGACGTCGTTCGGGACGCTGCTGCTCCACTTGCCGTAGCCGTCCGAGTAGGCGTCGAGGCAGTCGCCCGCGGAGATTGCGGCGAACGCCTTGTCCTCGGAACTCTGGGTGCGGGCGGGGGTGGTGCGGGGGGCGGCGCCGCCGCCGCTGGTGCTGCTGCTGCCTCCGCTGCTGCCGCTCCCGCCGGTGCCGTAGGCGTTGCTGCCGGACGACGAACTGCCGGACGTGGAGCTGCCGGAGGTGGAGCCGCCGGACGTGGAGCCGCCGCTGGTCAGGCCGGAGCTGGCGTAGCTGTAGGGCGACCGCGTGGACGAGGTGTTGCTCTTGTTGCTGTCGTCGCCACGGCTCCAGGGGTGCCAGATGACGAGCCCGATGACGGCGAGGATCACGAGCATGACGCCCCAGCCGTCGTCGGACTTGTTCTTCGGCGGTTCGGTTTTTTTCGGCGGTTCCGCCTTCGGGGGCTCCTTCTTCGGCGCTTCGGCCTTCGGTGCCTCCGCCTTCAGCGGCACCCGCTTCGCCGACGCCTTCTTCGCCGCGTCCTTCTTCGCCGGCTCCTTCTTCGGCGTCTCGTCCTGCTTCGGTGCCCTCTTCTTCGGCTCCGGCGGCTTCCTATCCTGCTTCGGCGGCTTGCCGACACGCGTCCCCGCCTGCACGGTCTCCATGAACCGCTCGGGGTTGTCGGCCAGTTCGCGGCCGTGCTTGGCGTACTCCTCGATGAGGTCGCTCCACCGGCCCGGCAGCCAGCGGTCGCCGCCCAGCGACGTCGGCGCGCGGTCGAGGTCGCGGGCGAAGTAGTCGAGGAGGTCGCGCGGTCCGGGGCGGTCGTTGGGGTCGCGCGCCAGGCACGCGCTGATCAGCGGGTACAGCTCCTGGGGCAGGCCGTCGAGCTGGACGTCGGCGGTCCGCACGTACTCGAGGAGCCGGAACATGTCGCTCTCGTCGGCGTACGGCGGGCGGCCCACGGCGGTGTAGAACAGCGTGGCGCCCAGCGAGTACACGTCGGACGCCTCGGTGGACGGCTGCCCGACGGACTGCTCGGGCGAGGTGAACGCGATCGTGCCGAGGGTCAGGGCCGTGCGGGTCATGTCCGTCGCGTGCGAGATCCCGAAGTCGATCAGGCGCGGACCGTTCAGCGGCAGCAGGATGTTCTGCGGCTTGACGTCGCGGTGCACCACGCCTTCGTCGTGCAGCGCGATCAGCGCGCGGGCCGTCCCGGCGGCCGTCCACCTCACGGCCGACGCGGGCAACTTCCCGGCGAAACGGACGAGTTCGGTGAGCGGCGGCGCGGCGATGTAGTCGATGGCCATCCACGGCCGGCGGGCGTCCGGGTCGGCGTCGCGTACGCGCGCCGTGAACGGGCTGTCGACCCGCCGTGCGAGGGCGACTTCGCGGGCGAAGCGCCGCCGGTCGGTGTCGGCGACGTCGCCTTCCGTGAGCAGTGTCTTGACCGCCGCGAGCGAGCCGTCCGTCGAACGCGCAAGATAGACACGCCCCATGCCGCCCGCGCCGAGCCGGCCGAGCAGTCGGTAGGTGCCGAGTCGCACCGGATCGGCGGCGTCGAGTGGTGTGATCCCGTTTACGGCCATGCAGTGTTGCCCCCGTGGTCCATCTACGCCGCGCGACGTCCTGAAACGGTTCTCCGCGGCGTTGTTCAGCATGTCGGCAACTCGGCGGCTGAATCAACGGGTTGATTCACTTGATGCGGCGCCCCCTCACCCTGTATGGGGCTCTGGCGATGCGACAGGTCACGCCGTCGGCAACACACCGACTTCGCGGTTGGCGTTCGCGGCGGGAACCGGCCATGATTACGAACCTCCGCCAAGTCCCGGCGGAGGCTCAGGCCTTGCCGCGACGACGGGGGTGTCGCGGCAAGGCCTTCCCTCCGGGCCTCCGTCCGAGGTCCGCGTCGCCGAGGTCCGTTCGCCCCCCGCACGCCGCGTGTCGGTCTGGGCGCACAACCCGGTAGGGCTATCCCCACTCCCGGCCTGACCAGGCCCTTTCCGCCTACCGGACGGTGCACAGTAGGGGCAGCGAACGGGAAGCGGAGGAATGCGGCATGAAGCAGCTGGGTGCGTGGGCGACGCGGGTCGGGATGGGCTTCGTCCGGACGTGCGTCGTCGCGGGCGTCGGCCTGGCGGTCCCGGCGGTGTGGGCGGGCGCCGTGGCGTGGGGGATCGCGTGGGGTGCCCAGAACCCGTGGTCGTGGCTGATGCCGGTCGTGCTGGTGTGCGTCGGGACGCTCGCGCTGTCCCGACCGGTGTGCCAGGCCGTCCGGGCCCTCGTCGCGCGGTGGACCGGCACCGCCGTCCCCGGCGGATACATGAAGGCCGCGCCCGTCACGCGGATGGCCACCGGCTTCTGGTGGAACGGCTTCGGCTACGAACGCACCCGCCGCGACGCGCTGATGGACCAGCGGTGGCGGCTGTGGGCGAAGGACCCAGCCACGTGGCGCGACCTGAGGTTCACAGCGGTCCTGCCGTTCACGGCGGGCGTCGTCGCGGCGGTGCCCCCGGCGGGGGCGGCCGTCGCCGTCGTCGGCCTGAGCTCGTCGGGCGCGGGGGCCCGCGTCGCAGGAGCCCTCGGCCTGGTCGCCGCCGTCGCCGCCTCGCCCTACGCGTGGCGCGTCCTCGAGCGGGTCGCCGTCCGGCTCCTGCGCCCGTCGCGGTCGATGGCCCTAGCCGAGCGGGTGGACGAACTCACCGCGCGGCGCGCCGACACCACCATCGCGCAGGCCGCCGAGATCCGCCGCATCGAACGCGACCTGCACGACGGCGCGCAGGCCCGCCTCGTGGCCCTCGGCATGTCCCTCGCGACCGCCCAGAAGCTCATGGACAAGGACCCCGACCAGGCCCGCGCCCTGATGCGCGACGCGCAGGCCGGCGCCACCGCGTCCCTCGCCGAACTCCGGGACCTGATCCGGGGCATCAGCCCGCCGGTGCTCAACGAGCGCGGCCTCGCCGAGGCGGTGCGGGCGCTCGCGCTCGACGTCCCGCTCGACGTGGCGGTCAGCGCGGAGGAGGACCTGCGCCTCGACCCGCCGGTCGAGGCCGCCGTCTACTTCGGCGTCGCGGAACTGCTGACCAACGCGGTCAAGCACGCGCGGGCGTCGCGGGCCCGCGTCGTCCTCGGCCGCGACCACGACGGCCTCGTCGTCGACGTCGAGGACGACGGCCGCGGCGGCGCCGACCTCCGCCCCGGCGGCGGGCTCGCCGGACTGCGGCGCCGGCTCGCGGCGTTCGACGGCACCCTGGAGATCACCAGCCCGCCGGGCGGACCGACGCGTGCGAGGATGACCGTGCCATGCGAATCCTTGTAGCCGAAGACCTCTACCTCCTGCGCGACGGGATGGTCCGCCTCATCGAAGCCTGCGGCCACGAGGTCGTCGCCACGGCCGCCACGGGGCCCGAGACGCTCGAAGCGCTCCGCACGTGGCGCCCCGACGTCTCCGTCATCGACGTCCGCATGCCGCCGAACCAGACCGACGAGGGCCTCCGCGCCGCGCTCGCCGCCCGCGCCGAAACCCCCGGCCTGCCGGTGCTCATCCTGTCCCAGCACGTCGAACAGCTCTACGCCCGCGAGCTCCTCGCCGACGGCACCGGCGGCGTCGGCTACCTGCTGAAGGAAAGCGTCTTCGACGCCGACCAGTTCATCGGCTCCCTCGAACGCGTCGCGGCCGGCGGCACCGCGATGGACCCGGCCGTCATCGCCAGACTCCTCACCAGCGGCACCGGCAACGCCGCCCTCGACAAACTCAGCGAGCGCGAGTACGAGGTCCTGGGCCTGATGGCCGAAGGCCTCTCCAACAAGGCCATCGGCCGCCGCCTCTTCCTCAGCGAGAGCGCCGTCGGCAAGTACACGACGTCGATGTTCACCAAACTCGGCCTCGCGGACGACGACGACACCAACCGCCGCGTCCGCGCGGTACTCACCTACCTGAACGGCGCGTAGGGTTCGGCCGGACCGGCTTCCCTGACGCCCCGTTACCGTGATCGCGCTGGACGACACGCGCCGGCGGCTGACCGCGCACGACGCCAAGCGAAGGCCGCCCGGCCGCAACACCCACGGCATCCGGGTGTGGAAGGTCTCCTGACCCGCCGTCACACTCCGCTGGCGTCGCGGCGGGCCTCTTTCAGCTCGTCGTTGACGGCCCACGCGTCGCCGACCGGGCCGAGGTGGCTGAGCTTGTCGGGGTTGCTGACGCCGCGGACGGCCTGGATCCGGTTGTCGCGGATGTCGAGGGCCATCGTCTGGAGGATCCTGCCGTCGCGGTCGCGGAAGATCGCGCCGGGCTGGCCGTTGATCTCGTGCGGCTCGATGGCGGCCTCGATGCTGAGCAGCAGCGGGATGACCGTGCCGAGCAGGCGGGCCACGTTCTCGGCGCCGAGGACGGGGCGGGCGAAGCGCGGGGTCTTGCCGCCGCTGTCGCCGACGAGTTGGGCGTCGGCGGCCAGCAGGTCGCGCAGGCCGGCGACGTCGCCGTTCTTCATCGCGTCGAAGAACCGGGTGGCCAGCTCCTGGCGTTCCGTGCGGTCGGCCTCGAAACGCGGCCGGCCGTCCTGCATGTGGCGGCGGGCGCGCACGAGCAGTTGGCGGCACGCCGCCTCCGAGCGCCCGACCGCGGCGGCGATCTCGTCGAAGCCGAACGCGAAGACCTCGCGGAGCACGAACACCGCGCGCTCCAGCGGGCTGAGCCGCTCCAGGAGCAGCAGTGCAGCCATCGACAGCGAGTCGGCCAGCTCGGCCGAACGCTCGGGGTCCTGGTACGGGTCGCTCAGCAGCGGCTCGGGGAACCACGGGCCGACGTACTCCTCGCGCCGCACGCGCGCCGAGCGCAGCACGTCGATGGAGATCCGCGTGACGGCGGCGGAGAGGTAGGCCTTCGGCGACACCGGCCGGGTCGCCGTGCCGTCGTAGCGCAGCCACGTCTCCTGCACCGCGTCCTCGGCCTCGGCCACGCCGCCGAGGATGCGGTAGGCGATGGAGAACAGCAGCGGCCGCAGTTCCTCGAACTCCTCGACCTTGCTCACGCCGGATCCCGTTCCTTGAGGTTGCGCCGTCCGGCCGTGGGGGCGGCACGGACGCCTACGAAGATCATCTCGGATCCGCGGCCCGGGGCCGCGTTCGGCCCCGGACCGCGGATCGTGCCAGGTCAGTGGAACCGGCCGGGCTCGTAGCCGCCGACCGGCTGATGCGTGACCACGTTCAGCCGGTTCGCCATGTTCATGAAGCAGACCAGGAGGACCAGCGCGGCGAGCTGCTCCTCGTCGTAGTGCTTCGCGGCGTTGTCCCACACCTCGTCGCTGACGCCGCCGGCGCCGTCCGCGACCCGGGTGGCCTCTTCCGCCAGCTCGAGCGCGGCGCGCTCGGCGTCGGTGAACATCGGGGCCTCGCGCCACGCCGCGACCATGTGCAGCCGCACCGCGGTCTCGCCGGCCGCCTCGCCCTCCTTGACGTGCATGTCGATGCACGCCGCGCAGCCGTTGATCTGGCTGACGCGCAGGGAGACCAGCTCGCGCGTCGTGGCGGGCAGCGGGGACTCCATGATGCTCTTGCCGATCGCCATGCCGTACTTGAGGGTCTTGCCGGCGGTCGGGATGGCGAAGAAGTCCAGTCGCGGGCTCATGGCGTGCTCCTTGGTGGTCGTTCGAGGCTTACAACCACGAGACGGGGCAGCCCGGCCGCCAGTGACATGGCGCGGGTGTGACCTGGGTCTCCCCGGGCGGCCGTCAGTCGCTCATGGCCAGCCGCAGCCCGAAGCCGGCGATGATCGTGCCGGTCACGCGGTCGAGGACGCGGCGCGCGGCGGGCTTGGCCAGCTGGTGGCGGATCACCCGCGCGAAGCCGATCAGCACCGCCGACCAGACCAGACCGAGCACGATGTGAATGGACGTCAGCAGCACGCCGAAGGCCAGGTGCGGGGCGCCCGGCGGGATGAACTGCGGGAGCATCGCCACGTAGACCACGCCGACCTTGGGGTTGAGCAGGTTCGTCAGCGCGCCCCGCCGCCACGCGGTCAACAGGCCGCCCGGCGCGGCGGCTTCGGCCGTGGCGTCGGCCAGGGGGACGCGGCGCCAGGTGTCGTACAGCATCCGCGCGCCCATCCACACCAGGTACGCGGCGCCCACCCAGCGCAGCACGGTGTACGCCAGCTGCGACGCCGTCAGCAGCGCGGTGATTCCGAGGGACGTGAGCACGCCCCAGGTGAGGGTGCCCGTCTGTATGCCCAGGACCACGCCCCAGGCCTGGCGCCGGTTGCCCAGCGCCGATGTGCGCAATATCAGTGCGGTGTCCAGGCCGGGGCTGAGTGTCAGCAGGGCGGCGACGAGGGTGAATGACCACAGGGCGGTTGCGATAGTCATGCGCCCAACGTAGTCGCGGGGGAGGGGTCGGCCGAGGTCGGGCCGGACCCTCTTCCCGTGCCGTCGGCGTCAGCTCTCCGGGCGTCGCGCGTACGCCGTGAACGACGGCGCGAAGAACGTCGCCGGCCCGGTCATCGCGTTGTACGCAGCGTCCCACCGGGCGATGTCCTCCGCCGACGCCAGCCCGTCCTCCACCATCGCGTCCCGCGCCGCCCACGCCGGCCCGCGCATGCCCGGCGGCGGGTTGACGACGTCGATCCGCCCCTGGAAGTAGGCGAGTTCGAGCCCCGCCGCGGTGAGCAGCCGGTCGAGCTTGGCGCCGATCTCCAGGTCGTTTCCGCGGCGGCGGTGGAACTCGCGGTAGCGGTCGTGGAGTTCGTTGACGGCCGGGTCGATCGGCGCGCGGAACCTCAGGTAGGCGGCGTCGACGTCGGTGAGGTAGACGGAGCCGCCGGGGCGGACGAGTCCGGCGAGGTGGTCGACGATCTCCTGCTCGTGACCGCCGTTGTGGGCCAGCACGTGCCGGAGCATGACCAGGTCGAACGTCCCCGCGGGCAGTCCGGTCGCCGTCGCAGGGGCGTTCACGGTCGTGACCGCGGCGCCCTCCTTGTCGGCCAGCGCCCGCGCTATGGCCAGCGCCTGCGGGTCGCGGTCGACGGCCCACACCTCGCCGCCCGGCGCGGTCAGCGCGGCGAGGCGCACCGACACCGCACCGGGCCCGCAGCCCACGTCCGCGACACGAGCGCCGGGCACCGCGCCCGCGTCGGTCCACAGGTGGCGCTCGGCCCGTTCGGCGCTGTCGGCCATGATCCGGTAGCGGGCGACCTCGGCGTCGCTGAGGGTGAGGGCGTAGTCGGCCATGCTCCAGTGTGGCCGCCGCGCGCGAACGCCGTGGTGCCGACGCGCCGGTGCTGGTTGACTGCCGCCGTGACCGATCCGCTCCACGACCGCGACACCGCCGAAGCCGCGCTGGAGAGGGTGTTCCGCGCCGTCGGCCCGTACCTGGACGCACTGCCCGAACGTCTCGTCCACGACCGCTCCGCCGACCGGCTGCTGGACGAACTCGGCGGGCCGCTCCCGGAGAAGGGCCTCGGCAGCCTGGACAGCGTCGACGAACTGTTGCGCGTCGGCACGCGCGCCGCGACGCACTCGACCGGGCCGCGGTTCTTCCACCTCGTCGTCGGCGGCGCCACCCCGGCCGCGACCGCCGCCGACTGGACGGCGTCGCTGCTCGACCAGGCGGGCGGCCTGCAGATCAGCTCGCCGCTCGCCGCGCGCGTGGAGACCGTCGCGCTCGGCTGGCTCAAGGAACTGTTCGGGCTCCCCGCCTCGTACGGCGGCGTCATCACCCCGAGCGCGACCCTCGCCCACGTGACCGGACTCGCCTGCGCCCGCACCTGGTGGGGCGACCGGCACGGCGTCGACGTCGCCGGGCAGGGGCTGGCCGGCCTGCCCGCCATGCCGGTCTTCAGCAGCGGGCTCGTCCACCCCACCAGCCGCAAGGCGCTCCAGGTGCTCGGCTGCGGACGCGACACCCTGCGCACCTTCGCGCGCGACGACGCCGGGCGTGTCGACCTGCCGGCCCTCGAGGCGGCACTCGCGGACCTCGACGGAGCGCCCGCCGTCATCGTGGGCAACCTCGGCGACGTGTACGCGGGCGAATGCGACCCGCTGGACGCCTTCGCCGACCTCGCCGAGCGGTACGGCGCGTGGCTCCACGTCGACGGCGCGTTCGGCATGTTCGCGACGCTCTCGCCGCGCACGGCGCACCTGGCCGCAGGCGTCGAACGGGCGCACTCCATTACGGCCGACGGGCACAAGTGGCTCAACGTCCCCTACGACTGCGGCTTCTCCTTCGTCCGCGAACGCGCTTACCAAACACGGACGTTCGGCCCCTGGGGCGTCTCCTACCTGCCCGAGGCCGACGGCCGCGACCCCGACTACAACACCCTCGGCCCGGAGTCCTCGCGCCGGGCCCGCGCCCTGCCGGTGTGGGCGACCCTGCGCGCGTACGGCCGCGACGGCCACCGCGCGATGGTCGAACGCCACCTCGACGTCGCCGACCACCTCGGCGGCCTCCTCGACGCCGAGCCCGACTTCGAACTCCTGGCGCCGCCGCAGCTGTGCATCGTCAGCTTCCGCTACCGGCCCGAGGGTGTGGCGGAGGAGCACCTCGACGAGCTGAACTCCCGTCTGAACGAGGCGATCCTGCGCGACGGGCGGGTCTACGTCGGCAACGCGACCTACCGCGGCGTGCGCGGCCTGCGGTGCGCGATCGTCAACTGGCGCACGACCCGCGAGGACGCGGAGCTGCTGGTCCGCGTCCTGCGCGAGCTGACCGCGGAGCTCGCCGGCCGAGCGTGAAGGCCGAGCGTGAAGGCCGAGCGTGAAGGCCGAGCTCGAACGCGGTGCGGGTGCGAAGGCCGGCTCGGCGGTTCGCGCTGTAGGTCCTTCCTGCGGGCCCCGGCCGCGTGTTCACAGGACCGGCTCGCCGAACCACCTGCGCAACTGTCCGTCCAGCTCCGCCTGGTCCTCGCCGACCCAGGCCACGTAGCCGTCCGGGCGCAGCAGCGCGGCGGGCACGTCCAGCGCGTCGAGTTCCTCACCGCCGTCGACGACATGGTCGACCCGGTCCGCCCAGCCCGCCGCCGAGAGACCGCCGGTCGGGTCGAGCAGCAGCCCGCGGCCGCCGTGCGTCAGGTCGTAGAGGCGGCCCCGCTTCAGCTCCACGTCACGCAGCCGCCGGCCGAGCAGTTCGTGTCCCTCGCCGAAGTCGTAGCGGATGCTGACAGCGGTGACCTTCTCGATCAGGTACCGGTTGACCTCCTCGAAGTCCATCAGCTCCGACAGCACCCGGCGGACCGCCTGGATGCCGGGCTCGGGGGACAGCAGCTGCATCTGCGCGCGCGTGTTGTCCAATACGGCCGCGGCCACCGGGTGCCGTTCGGCGTGGTAGGTGTCCAGTAGCCCCTCGGGAGCCCAACCGCGGACCTCGGCGGCCAGCTTCCAGCCGAGGTTGAACGCGTCCTGGACACCGAGGTTGAGCCCCTGCCCGCCGGTCGGCGGATGGATGTGCGCCGCGTCGCCGGCCAGCAGAACCCGGCCGGTCCGGTATCGCTCGGCCAGCCGCGTGGCGTCGCCGAAACGGGACAGCCAGCGCGGCGAGTGCACGCCGAAGTCGGTGCCGGCGAAAGCCCGCAGCTGCGTCTTGAACTCCTCCAAGGTCGGTGCGACCGCGCGGTCCTCGGCGACCCCCTCTGCGGGCACGATGACCCGGTACAGGCCGTCCTCCATCGGCATCGCCCCGAACCGGTGCTGGGTCTTGCGGACCTCGGCCACGCCGGCCGCCAGCTCCTCCGGCGAGACACCCGCCTCCATCACGCCCAGCAGCGTCTCGGTCCTGGAGGGCTCACCGGGGAAGCCGACGCCGAGCAGCTTGCGCACCCTGCTGCGGCCGCCGTCGCAGCCGACGAGGTAGCGCGAGCGCAGCCGTGTGCCGTCGGCGAGTTCGGCCGTCACCTCGTGGTCGTCCTGGCCGAGGCCGACAAGTTCGCACTCACGGCGGATCTCGGTGCCGAGTTCGACGGCGTGCTCGGTCAGCAGGCGCTCGGTGACCTCCTGCGGGATGTGGAGGACGTACGAGTGCGCGGTGTCCATGTGTTCGGGCCACGTCCTGCCCAGCCCGGCGAAGAAACCGCCGACCCTGAACTGCGTGCCCAGGGCGAGGAACCGGTCCAGCAGGCCGCGCTGCGCCATCACCTCGATGCTGCGCACGTGCAGGCCCTGCGCGCGGGACTGCACGGTCGGCTGCGCCTCCTTGTCCAGCACGAGCACGCTGACGCCGTGCAGCCGCAGTTCGGCGGCCAGCATCAGCCCGGTCGGCCCGGCACCGACCACGATCACGTCGAACATCAGATCCCCTGTCCACGAGCTTGAAATCCGGCCGGTCGCCGCGCGATACGTGGCCCATATCTGAACAGAAAGACATGAACTTCGTATCCCGCTTAATTGCCTTGGCTCCGGCGTCGAGGGCTGATTCTGCGCCACCACCTGGGTCTTGCCACAAGGCCCCCGGTGCGCTATAGCTTGAGACAGGCAGGGAGAGGGCCACACACCCCTGCCTTTTCTGTTGCCCGGCGCCGGGGGTGGGGCAGGCCGTACCTCCGCGGCGGGTGCCCGCGCACTGTCGGGCCCCGGACGGCGCCCGACACGATGTACCCATGTCCACGATCACCGCCGCCGACGCCCGCAGGACCGCGAAACGCCTGCTCCTCGAAGCCGTCCACCCGAGAACGCTCAAGCTGCTGCTCTACTCGGCCCTGTCCCTGCCGCTCGGATTCACCCTGGCGTTCGTCATCGGCCTCCTGTTCGCCCTGACCGTGGCCGCGTCGGCCTTCGTGGTCGGCATCCCGCTGCTCGCCGCGGTCGTCATGCTCGGGCGCTCCCAGGGCGGCATCCACCGCACGCTCGCCCGGTGGCTGCTCGACGTCGACGTGCCGCCCCCGCCGCCGCTGCGGACCCGCTCGGGCACGTTCGGCTGGCTCGTGTCCGGCCTCGCCGACGCCACCGGATGGCGCGGGCTGGCATACCTGGTCGTCAAGCTTCCCGTCGCGCTCGCCGGGTTCCTGGCCGGCCTGTTCCTGTACGGGATCGGCGGCCTCTTCGCGAGCTACCCGTTCTGGGGGTGGGCGATCGACAACACCCAGGTCGACTCGCACGGCAAGGAGCACGACTCCGTCGTCTCGTTCGGCGACACCTACGTGGAAGCGTGGTACTGGGTGCTGCTGATGGCCGTCGCCGGCTTCCTCATGCTCGTCGCCGCGCCGTGGATCCTGCGCGGCATCGCCTGGGTCGACGCGTGGCTCATGAAGGTGCTGCTCGGCCCGTCCAAGACCGCCGAGCGCGTCCAGGAGCTGGAGGAGACGCGCGCCATCGCCGTCGACGACTCCGCCGCCCGCCTGCGCCGTATCGAACGCGACCTGCACGATGGCGCGCAGGCCCGCATCGTCGCCCTCGCCATGCACCTCAGCCAGGCACAGGAGCGCCTCGACCCCGACGACGACAGCGTGCCCGTCGACCTCGACAAGGCCCGCAAACACGTCGACACCGCGCTCGGCAACGCCCGCCTCGCCATCAGCGAACTGCGCGACCTGGCCCGCGGCATCCACCCGCCGGCGCTCGACAACGGGCTCGACGACGCGCTGGCCACCCTGGCCGCGGGGAACCCCGTCCCGGTCGACCTGAACGTCGACCTGCGCGAACGGCCTCCCGCCGCCATCGAGACCATCACGTACTTCTGCGTCGCCGAACTCCTCGCCAACGCCACCCGGCACGCCCAGGCGTCGGCCATCCACATAGAAGTACGCCTGCGCGGCGACACCCTGGTCGCGTGGGTCGGCGACGACGGCGTCGGCGGCGCCGCACCGCACAACGGCAGCGGGCTCACGGGACTCGCCGAGCGCGTCCGTACCGTCGACGGAACGCTCACCGTCGACAGCCCGCGCGGCGGCCCCACGCAGGTCACCCTCGAACTGCCGGTACGGTCCTGAGACATGCGCATCGTGATCGCCGAAGACGCGGCCGTCCTCCGGGACGGCCTCGTCCAGTTGCTGACCGACCGAGGGTACGAGGTCCCCGCGGCCGTGCCCGACGCAGACGGCCTGCTGGCCGCCGTCGACGAGCACCGCCCCGACGCGGTCGTCGTGGACATCCGCATGCCCCCCACGCACACCGACGAAGGCCTCCGCGCCGCGATCGAACTGCGCAGGGCCCACCCGGCGATCGGCGTCCTGGTGTTCTCCCAGTACGTCGAGACCCGCTACGCCTCCCGGCTGCTCGCCGAGAACGCCGCCGGCGTCGGCTACCTCCTCAAGGAACGCGTCGTCGACGTCCGCGACTTCGTGGACGCCCTCAAACGCGTCGCGGCAGGCGGCACCGCCCTCGACCCCGAGGTCGTCGGCCAGCTCCTGGCCGCCTCGCGCCGCGCCGAGGCCGGGCTCGAGACCCTGAGCCCGCGCGAACGCGAGGTCCTGGGCCTGATGGCGGAAGGCCGCTCCAACGCCGCCATCGCCAAGCAACTGAGTGTGAGCGACCGGGCGGTGGAGAAGCACGTCGGCGGCATCTTCACCAAGCTCGACCTGCCGCCGTCGGACGAGGACCACCGCAGGGTGATGGCCGTGCTGAAGTATCTGCGAGGCTGACCGCCTCCCCGACGGGTACGTGGCGCCGCGACCTCCCCAGCGGATGCGGCGGCCACATCGACGGGGCGTCTGCCATCCGCGACCGCCCGGCGACGCCGGCGGGGACCGCGCCTTTCACCCGCACGGCGCAGGTTCTCCACCCGGAAGGGGTGCGCCTCACTCGAACGGTCGCCTCCGCGTCGCCGCCTCCCCTCCGGCCACGGAGAGTGGTTGGAGCAAGGTGCACCGGCCGTCGGAGAGGACCGAAGCCGTGGTGAGAATCGCCGTCGACCTGAACCGCTGTCAGGGGTACGCGCAGTGCGCGTTCCTCGCCCCCGAGACCTTCGCCATGCACGGCGAGGAGGCGCTGCTCTACAACCCCGAGGTCGACGAGGCGCACCGAGAGAAGCTGCTCCAGGCCGCCGCGGCCTGCCCCGTCCAGGCCATCCTCGTCGACGCCGTGGACGTCCCGGCCAAGGCGGTGTCCGGTGGGCGGTGACGGAACCCTCGACCGGCTCAAGCGCAAGGGCCGCATCGTCGTCGTGGGCGCGTCGCTGGCCGGCCTGCGCGCCGCCGAGACCCTGCGGGACAAGGGCTTCGCGGGGTCGCTGACGCTGGTCGGCGACGAACCGTACGAACCGTACGACCGGCCCCCGCTGTCCAAGGGCGTGCTGCTGGGCAAGGCGAGCGCCGACCGCACCGCGCTGCCGAGGCTCCGGAACGTCGACGCGAAGTGGCGGCTCGGCGTTGCCGCCACCGGCCTCGACATGGGCGCCCGGCGGGTGCGGCTGGCCGACGGCGACGAGGTGCCGTACGACCGGCTGCTGATCGCCACCGGCGTCCGGGCGCGGCCGTGGCCGCACGAGGGCGAGGGGGCACTCGACGGCGTCATCGTCCTGCGCACCCGCGACGACAGCGCCGCGCTCTCCCGCATGCTCGCCGCGGGCCCCCGGCGGGTCCTCGTCATCGGCGCCGGGTTCACCGGCTCGGAGATCGCCTCCGCGTGCCGCGAACGCGGCCACCATGTCACCGTCGCCGAACGCGCCGCCGCGCCCCTGGTCGGCGCCCTCGGCGGCGTGGTCGGCGCGGTCGCCGCCGAACTCCAGCGCGAACACGGCGTGGACCTGCGGACCGGCGTGATGGTGACCGCTTTGGACGGCGACGCCGCGGGGCGCGTGCGCTCCGCGCAGCTGTCCGACGGCTCCTCCGTGCGGGCCGACGTGGTGATCGTCTCGCTCGGCGCCACCCGCAACACCGAGTGGCTCTACGGGTCCGGACTGGGCGCCGGGCCCCGGGGCATCGCCTGCGACGCCGGGTGCCGCGCGTTCGACATCCGCGGCATCGTCACCGACGACATCTACGCGGCGGGCGACGTCGCGCGCTGCCCGCACCCGCTGTTCGGCTACCAGTTCCTGACATTGGAGCACTGGGGCAACGCCGTGGCGCAGGCGGAGATCGCGGCGCACAACATGCTCAGCGAGAGCGTCGACCGCGTGCCCCACATGGAGGTGCCGTCCTTCTGGTCCTCGCAGTTCGGGATCAACATCAAGTCGGTCGGCGTGCCCTCGATGGGGACGGAGATCCTCATCACGCAGGGCTCGCTCGAAAGCCGCCGGTTCGTCGGCGTCTACGGCTACCAGGGACGCGTCATCGGCGCCGTCGGCTTCGACAGCGCCCGGTGGCTGCCGTTCTACCAGGAGCAGATCGAGGCGGCCGCCCCGTTCCCGCCGGAGTTCTCCACCGTCGACCGGCGCACGGACGGACAGCGGCCGGTCGACGCGGACTTCCCCGACCCCTCGGTGCCCACCCACGGCCCCACCGTGACCCTCAGCGGGTACGCGCCGGACGACCGCCGGATGACGTTCGTTCCAGCGCACTGACCCGCCCTGACCCGCACGGCCACGAGGACCCGCCATGACGCTATCGCTGCTGCACCAGATCCTGGACTACTCCAACCGGTCGAATCCGTACCCGCTCTACGAGGAGCTGCGGAAGACGCCCGTCTACCGCGAGGACGGCGGACCGTACGTGGTCAGCACGTACTACGAGATCCGCAGCCTGTTCCACGACCCCCGGATCAGCTCGGACACCCGCAACCGGACCGGGAGCGCCGCCGACCCGCTGGGCGGGGACTCCCACGAGGAGGCCGCCCTGCCGCCGAGCTTCCTGAAGCTCGACCCGCCGGAACACGACCGGCTGCGGCGCATGACGAACCGGCCCTTCGGCCCGCCGCACTCCCCGCACCGCGTCGACGGGATGCGCCCGGAGCTGCGCGAGATCATCACCGGCCTCATCGACGGCATCAGCGACCCCAGCCGGTTCGACCTGGTGGAGGAGGTCTCGTACCCGTTCCCGGTGACGGTGATCTGCCGGCTGCTCGGCGTGCCGCGGGAGGACGAGGCGCGCTTCCACGTGTGGGCGGACACCCTCGCCGCCAGCCTCGACCCCGACCCGGACGCCGACTCCGCCGACCGCGGCAAGGTCGCGAACGAGGCGCGTATGCAGCTCGGCATGTACCTGGCCGGCCTGATCGAGGAGCGCCGCAAGAACCCCGGGGACGACATGCTCTCGCAGCTGGCGACCGCCAAGGGCGAGGACGGTCCCATGACCACGATGGAGCTGCTGAGCACGGCGGCGCTGCTCCTGATCGCGGGCCACGAGACGACGGTCAACCTCATCACCAACGGGATGCTGACCCTCCTGCGCCACCCCGACGTGCTCAAGCGGCTGCGTCGCGAGCCGGGGCTGGCGGTGCCCCTCGTCGAGGAACTGCTGCGCTACGAGCCGCCGGTGCAGCTGGTGCCGCAGCGCACGACCCTCGCCGAGATCGAGATCCGCGGCGTCACGATCCCCAAGGGCTCGCCCGTGTGGCTGGTCCTGGCCGCGGGCAACCGCGACCCCCAGCGCTTCAAGGACCCGGACCGCTTCGACCCGGACCGCCCGGACGTCCAGCACCTCGGTCTCGGCAGCGGCATCCACAGCTGCTTCGGCGCACCGCTCGCCCGACTCGAGACCCAGTTCGCCCTGTCCGAACTGGCCCGCCGGCTGGAGAAGCCGCGCCTGATCGAGGACCCGCCCCCGTACCGACAGAACGCCGTGCTGCGCGGGCCGCGCCAACTACACATCGCCTGCGACGGAATCCGCCCGTAGCACCGCCGGCCCGGCGTCACCGAGGAGACCAAGGATGCAGCCCCTCCGACGGGCGGCCACCGCCGCCGCCACCGCGCTTTTCTGCCTGGGCAGCGTGCTCTTCGCGAGCACCACGGCCACGGCCCGCGCCGACACGTGGGGGACCTGGGTCAGCTCCTCCAACGGCAAGTGCCTGACGCTCTTCCCGGACAACGACGTCATCGGGCTCGCCACGTGCGAGGCGGGCCGCCAGACCCAGCTCTGGACCAACGAGTTCGTGGACGAAGGGCAGTTCGTCTACCAGCTGCGCAACGCCGCGGGCGGCTGCCTGTGGGCCGAGAACATCCAGGGCGTCCGCTACGCGTACCGGACCACCTGCAACGCGAACGACAAGGAAAAGCGCTTCGTCGTCGCCAACGGCTACATCTCACCCGACTTCGCGCGCGGCATGAAGCTGATGGTCACCAAGGCCTACGGAATCGAGATCGTCGCCTTCACCGTCCCCGCCGACTACAACGACCCACGCGTGCGATGGACCTACCACCCGGCCTAGCCCGCACACGAACGTCGTGTCGTCGGCGACGGGACGGCCTGACGCATCAGCCCGGGGTCGCCGATACCCGCTACCTGAGCGCGACTTCTGGCCCCCGCACGCATGATCGACTGCGTGCATGGCGAGACAGGTATGGCCGACGGCCGTCGCATGTGCAGTAGTGGCCGGCCTGGCGGTCACCGCGTGTGGCGAGGACGGGCGTCGGCTCCCCGGCGTCTACGGCCCGGCACACACACCGCGAGCCGGTCGAACGGCGGTTCCCCCAACTGGGAGCGTTCGAGAGGGCGACATGGGTTTACGGCTCCATGGTGAACGCCCCCAGAGACCGGATCCCAGGCGCCTCATACGACCGCTTCGCCGGACTCGCCTGGCTGTCCCCGGCCGACACGGAACGCCTCCGAACCGGATTCACCTGGACACGCTGCACCACAGTGATCACCGCCGACATCCCCAAGGCGGTGCAGAAGGCCGCCCCGCAGAACGCCGAGTGGTGCTCGTCGGACGCCTTCGAAGCCCTGGCACCCGAACCACCGGAACTGCGGTTCGACGCCCGCGACGGCGTCGTCTACTTCGCCGACCACGAAGGTTGACGGACGGTCGTCAGAAAGTCTCGCCTCCGTCGCCCGCGTGCCGCGCCGCCTGGTCCACGCGGGGCCGGCCAGGACGCTACTGGGCAGCTCCGACGCAAGCCGTTGCCGGAGGGCCAGCGAAGGGCCTAGGCGCGGTGCCGGTAGCGCTAGGCGTACTCGGAGAACACGTTGATCAGGGTTTCCACGCGCGTGCGCAGCGTGGGGTCGTGGGCGCCGTGGAGGCGTAGGGACAGGACGTCGGATCCGACGGCTACGGCGAGGTGGAGTTCCACGGCGTGGAGTGAGCCGACGATCGGGTAGGTGTACCAGCCGTTCGGGGACTCGTCGTCGGTGTGTTCGATGCCGAACTCGATCGCGTCGAGGTCGAGGGGGCCGAGGTCGTAGGCGGCGTAGGTGCACAGCCAGCGCAGGAACGGCCGGAGGTTGGGGCGCATGATCCAGCCGGTTAGCGGGGTGGTCGCGTCGTCTGGCTGCACGGGGGTCACGATCGCAGTGTGGTGCCTGGGTGGGCGATCGGTTTTGCGGAACGGGTGGTGGTCAGGGGGCGGTGGGCAGGGTTTGGGCCCAGGGGGTGTGGTGGGCGGTGGCCAGGGCCAGGCGTTCGTGGGGTGGGTTTGGGGTGATCGGGCGCCAGGTGAGGGTTGGGTCGTCGGCTATGGATGGGGCGGGGCGTAGGGCGATGAGGTTTGGGGTGGTGCGGAGGGTGAGGCGGAACTGGGCGTGGCTGCCTGGGGGTTCGGTGATCAGGTCTGGGGTCCAGCCGTTTGTGGCGAGGGTGTCCAGGACCGTTGCGGCGAATTCGGGGGCGTTGGCTGTGGGGAACCAGAGGAGGCGTTGGTCGGTCAGGTCGGTCCAGGTGAGGGTGGGGTGCGCGGCTAGGGGGTGGGTGGTGGGGAGGACGGCGCCTAGGGACTCGTCGGAGAGGAGGTGCAGGGCTAGGCCGGTTGCGTCGCAGGGGAGGCGGAGGATGCCGTAGGCGAGGTCGCCGGTGCGGAGCATGTGGATCTGGTTGCGGGTTGTGAGTGGGGTGATGCGCGGCCGGGCCTGACCGTCAGCGGTGATGAGGGCGGTTGCCGCGGCGAGCACGGGTTCCGGGACGCCTGGGCTGACGCCTAGCGTGGGCTCGGACGGCACGCCGCGGGCGGCCGCGAGGGCCGTTTCCAGTTCGGCGAAGGCGCGTCGGGCGCCGTGGAGGAGGCGTTCGCCGGCCTCGGTCGGTTCCATGCCGTGTGGCCGTCGGTGGAACAGGGGTACGCCGACCCGGCGTTCCAGGGCCCGGATCTGCTGGCTGAGGCTGGGTTGGGCGATGCGCAGGCATTCGGCGGCGGCCGTCACGGTGCCGGCGTCGGCGACCGCGGCGAGGTAGCGCAGGTGGCGGAGGTCGACGCCGTTCAGCGGGTCCTGTCGGTCCTGTCGGTCCTGCCGGTCCTCGTTCACGCTGCCTCTCTATGGAACCCGGTATAGGTGCCAGCCTATGGCCCGGTCAGGTGGTCGGTCTTGGCGCCCGGCGACCCGGGCGCGGTTGGCTGGACGCATGTTCCTGATCATGTTTACGTACACGGCCCCGCTGTCCACCATCGACGAGCTGGTCGACGCGCACTACAACAACCCCGGCGGTGTCTTCGCGAAGGGCATGGTCCGCATGGCGGGCCGGCTTGAGCCGCGGACCGGCGGGATGATCATCGCCGAGGGGGAGCGCGCGGAGGTCGAGGCCGCCGTCGCGTCCGACCCGTTTGTGGTGAACGGCGCGGCGACCGTGGAGATCGTCGAGTTCCACCGGACCCGGTAGCCGCAGCGGTCAGGCGTCGCGCGGGTCCGGCGTGATCGTCCCCACCGCGTCCTTCAGCGTCGTCAGCAGCGTGTCGACGAGCGGCTGCGCCCAGCGCCGGCGGGCGGTGAGGGCGCCGATGTGCCGGACCGGGCGCGGGTGCTCGAGCGGGATGAAGGCGAGGCTGTCGGCCTTGTGGGTGGCCAGCGCGATGCGCGGGATCAGCGCGATGCCGACGCCGGCCTCGACCAGCGACTGGCTGAAGAGGTAGTCGGTGCTGGTGCACACCACGTCCGGCTGGAATCCGGCCATGCCGGACGCGCGCGCGAGCGGCGCGCCGGCCGCGCCGCAGCCTTCGATCCAGCGTTCGTCGGTCAGCTCGGCGATCGGCAGGGAACGGCGCCGCGCGAGCCGGTGCGAGCGCGGCATGACGAGCCACATCTGCTCGTCCATGAGCGGCGTCCACACCAGGCCGGGCACCTCGGGCGTGCGGCCGAAGTGGTACGCGAGCGCCAGGTCGGCGCGGCCCTCGCGGACGAGGGCGGCGGCGTCGGCCGGCTCGGCCTCGCTGACGGTCAGCTCGACGTCGCGGTAGTGCGCGTTGAGGGCGATCAGCGCGGGCGGCAGCAGCGACTGCCCGGCGCTGGTGAACGTGGCCACCGCGAGGCGCCCGGTGTGCCCGTCGGCGAGCCGGTCGATCCGCTCCTGTGCGGCGGCCAGCTCGGCGGCGACGGTCTCGGCGGCCTCGACGAGCACGCGCCCGGACTCGGTGAGCGTGACGCCGCGCGTGCTGCGCTCGACGACCGGCCGGCCCAGCGACTTCTCGAGGGCGGCGACCTGCTGCGACACCGCCGACGGGGTCAGCAGGAGGGAGGCCGCGGCCTTGGCGAAGCTGCCCTGCTCGGAGACCTCGCGCAGGATGCGGAGCCGATGCACGTCGATCATCAGTCCTCCTTAATGGTCGTTAAGCAGTTCATCACTTCTGCTGTCGACACTATCCGAGGACGATGAATGCATGACACGGAAAGCCTGGCTCCTCTTCGCCTCGATGTCGATCGTGTGGGGCGTCTCGTACCTCTTCATCAAGATCGCCGTCGACGAGATGTCCGCGCCGGTGGTCGTCGTGTCCCGCACCGCGATCGCCGCGATCGTCCTGGTGCCCCTCGCGCTGCGCCGCCGGGCCTTCGACGCGCTGCGCGGCCGGTTCAAGATCGTCGCGCTGCTGGCGATGACCCACGTGACCGGGCCGTTCCTGCTCATCACCTACGGCGAGGTGCACATCTCGTCGTCGCTGACCGCGCTGCTGATCGCCTCGCAGCCGATCATGATCGCGCTCATCGCCCTCAAGATCGACGCCAGCGAGCGCGTCACCGGCCCCCGCGCCGTCGGCCTGGCCGTCGGCCTCGGCGGCGTCGCGACGCTCGTCGGCTTCGACCTGACCGGCGACCGGCTGGGCCTGCTCGGCGCCGGCATGGTGCTGCTCGCGTCGCTCGGCTACGCGTGCTCGACGCTCATCGTCAAGCGGAAGCTGTCGGACGTCCCGCCGCTCGGCATCGTCGCCTCCACGATGAGCATCACCACCGTCGTGCTGCTCCCGCTCGCGATCGCCACCGCGCCCACCTCGATGCCCAGCGGCAAGGCGCTCGGCTCGCTGGCCGCGCTCGGCCTGGTGTGCACCGCGCTCGCGTTCCTGGCCTTCTACCAGCTCATCGCCGAGGCGGGCGCCGGGCGGGCCGCGCTCATCACGTACATCAACCCGGTCGTCGCCGTGCTGCTCGGCGTGCTGGTGCTCGACGAGAAGCTCACCTGGTCGATCGTCGCCGGCACCGCGCTGATCCTGGCCGGCTCGTGGTTCGCGACCCGGCCGACGGCGCCCGCCCCCCAGGCGCCGGCGACCGCGTCGCCCGTCGAGGGCGAGCTCACCCCGACGCGCTGACCACGACGTCGTACGGCGGCGTGCCGCCCCCGGCGCCGGTCCTCAGCCGAACCGTGTAGTCCGCGGAGTCGGCGGGGATCGGCGCCGAGCGCGTCTGGCACACCGACGCGTACCCGAGCAGCTCGGACCCGTCGCCCCGGACCACGTCCAGCTGCACCGAGCAGTCCGCCTTCGGCCCCTGCTTGACCGTCAGCTGCGTGTACCCGGTGACGGTGAACGGCAGCTCCTTGACGCCGCTCGGGCCGTCGACCTTGCCCGTGCAGCTGACGTTGTCGACGTCGTTCTTCACACACGAGGCGTCCAGCCCACCCGGCGCGGGCGTCGTCGGCATCGTCTTCTCCTGCTGCGCGACCGCCGCCGCGAACTCGCTCTTCCCGGTGAGCGCGACGTCGAGGATGCAGGCCTCCAGCAGCCCGGCGTCGGTGATCCCGGCCGCCCTGCACGTCGCCTCGGCCTGCGCGCGCCCCGGCAGCGTCTTCGGGTCGGGCGCAGCGCGCGGGAAGTTCCGGTCGGTGAACGTCGCGGTCGACTGGCCGGGCGCATAGTCGAACAGCGACTTCTCCTGCTTGATCCGCCAGTGGTCGGCGTACGCCCCGTGCAGGTCGGCCGGTTTCGCGGGCGGGGCGAGCACGCTGCCGCCGCCGGTGTCCAGGTCGTTGGCCGGCTTCCCGTCGAAGTCGCCGAGCAGGCCGTTGAGCCGGCCCTTGCGCGAGTCGGGGACGTACAGGTCCGTCTTGAAGCCCCACGACCCGATCGGCGTGACATAGAGGTGCGAGCCGTCCGGCCACACGACGGTGTAGTTCGCGCCCATCCCGTCGCCGGTGCGGTTGAGGTAGCCGCCTTTGGGCAGCTTGGTGTCGCCTGCCGCCGGGGTGATCGTCCTGCCGTTGAGGTGCACATCGATACGCGGCTGGGCGCCGGTCGTCAGATACACCCCCACCTTGTCGCCGTTGACGTTCGCGGCCACCGCCGAGTTGACGCTGATCGAGGTCAGGTTGCCCCAGGGGCTCTGCCGCGACTGCACGAGCAGGCTGTCGTCCAACGACGCGGCGAGCGTGAACTCACCGACGGACTGCAGGTCGTAGCGCAGCTTGTCGAACGTCTGCAGGTGCGGGTCGCCGTTGCTGGTCCCGCCGCCGCACGTCGGCGCGAGGAACGGCTTCGCCCGTCCCAGCGAACCGGACGGCTGCCGCGCAAGCATCGACTTCCCGCCGCCCGCGGGCGGCGTGCACGACGGCGTCGAGGCCCCGCCGGATCCGCCGCCGGATCCGCCCCCGCCTCCGCCGCCGGGCTTGGGCTTGTTCTTCGGGTCGCCGCAGAAGTCCTTGATGCTCTGGCCGTACATCAGCACCTGCGTGGCCTGCGTACCGCCGGTCGCGCCGAGGTAGCCGCGCCCCGGGTCGACCTTGGTGAAGTCCGTTCCGTAGCCGGGGCTGTCCTCCGGGCACTCGCACTTGGACCCGAGCGTGCAGTACACGTCCGTGAGGTGCTCGGGCAACGTGAAGTCATAGCCCGGCGCCGGGCCGAACCGGCCGAACAACGTGCCGCCCTTGCCCTGTTCGAGGCGCACGATGTCCGCATTGAGGTCGAGTCGCGCGAACATCGGTTCGAACGCCCCGGGATCGACCGCGTTGACCTGGTGGGCGTTGGTGAGCGGGATGACGACCTTGCCGTCGCGCAGGCCGTCGTCGGTGATACCGATGCCGTCGGTGTTCCACGCGGGCCCGTGCTCGCCGCCGCGGTAGAAACCGGCGCCCCACGCAGTGAGCACGTCGTCCCGTCTGCCGTCGAGCAGCGCGTTGAACGCGTCCGTGTTGTGCGGTCTCTTGCCGGCGCTGCCGGCGTTCAGGGCCGGGCGGATCACCGACCACACGTCCACGCCGCGGTACTCGAGCTCGTTGAAGAAGCCCATCGCGGCCTCGTCCATCGTGCGGAGATCGAGCTTGTCGAGGGTGAGGTACTTCTTCCAGTCCCACGGCTGGTCGTAGTGGCCGGTGACCTTGGCGGCGATCCAGTCGCACATGCCTTGTGTCAGCCATTCGGGGGTATGGCCGAAGAAGTCCTCGTCGTCGAGGATCATCCCCTGGGCGCAGTGCCCGAGTTCGTGGGCGAGGAACTCCTCGCGCTGCCGGGCCGTGAACGAGTCTTCGCCGGTCGTCCTGCCTGTCTTCGGGTCCTTCTTTTTCGCGAACGTCACCGGGTACACGTTGACCTCGCACTGCTGCCCGGACGTGGTGCTGTTCCAGCCCGTGGCGTCGGCGAGGGCGTCGGGGCGCTGGTTGAACGGGCGGCACGCCGCGATGTGCACCCTGGTGTCGAGCTTCAGGTTGGGGGCGAGCTTGTCCCACAGCTCGTGGAGTTGCGTTTCGATGGCCTTGTCGGCACGGCTCCCGGGGCCGCACGAGGCGATCACAGGGTCGAGGGCGGGCGGCATCGCGGGCTTGGCCGCACCCTTCGTCCCGCCGGGCGACGCCTTGGTCGGGCGCGGCGTCGTGGTCGGCTTGGGCGTCGGCCCCCGTGTCCCGCCGGCCTTGCGTAGGGCGACGGCGCGCGGTTCGTCCTGCCCGGTCAACGCGGCGACGGCCGCCCGCTGGTCCGCGGACAACTGGTCCCAGTAGAGGCTGATCCAATGCAGGGCCGATGTGCCCGACTGCACTCCGGAGGTCGTCGCCTGCGGAGCCTGGACGCCGGGCAGCGGCCCGTACGCGACCGCGAAGCCGGCCAGCGCCATCTCCTGGCTGACCTCGCCCTCGGGGCCGGACATGGCCAGGACCTTCTGCCAGGCGGTCGGCTCGGCCTTGGCGCCGCCCCCCTTCTCGTCCTTGTCGGTGAGGTGCTTGAGGAAGCCGCAACCCCCCACCGTCAGCATGAGCGCGGCGGCGAGCACCGCCACCGCCGCCCTCATCCGCGTCGACAACCCCGCTGCGTGCATGCCGTCCCCCCGGACGCTTCGGGCCGGTGGTCTCCCCGCGACGGCCCCTCTGATTTCACGGTAGGTACGCGCTGTCCCGGCCACCCGGGACCGCTGTCCCGACTTCCGTCACAGCCTCGTCACACGCCGCTTCCAACGGTGAAGCCGTACGTTCCCGCGACCGCGGCGTCGGTCTTGTCGACCACCACGAAGTACTCGCCGTCCGCCGGCAGAACGACCGGTCCCAGGTCCCGGCACACCGACACCGGCTTCCGCAGCAGCGTGGCCTCGGAGTACCGGACGACGATGTCCCGGTACAGCGACCAGCGCAGCCGGCAGTCGGCGTCGCCGGTGTGGCGCAGGTCGACGGTGGTGCCCTTCGTGCCGGTGAACGCGAACTCGTGGTCCCAGTCGCCGGCCGGCAGGTAGCCCGCGCAGGCCATCGCGCCCGTGCCGCCGGTGCGTACCGTGTCGCCGACCGCGACCGGGAACCGCTTGGTGTTGGCGGCGCCCGGCGTCGTGACCACGCACGCCGGGTCCACCGGCAGGCCGGCGCCCGCGCCCGGCCCGGCCGCCGCCTGGAACTTCTGCTCCGCGCCCGCGCTGCGCGCGAACTCGTCGTGCCCGGTGAGCGCGACGTCCGCGACGCACGCCTCACGCAGCCGCGGGTCGGTGACCCCGGCCTCCGCGCAGCGCGCCTCGGCGGCGGGCCGGTTCGGCAGCGCGGCGGCAGGGCGCTCCGCGGGGAACGCCCGGTCGGTGTACGACGCGGTGGAACGCCCCGGCGCGTAGTCGAACAGCGACTCCTCGGCCCTGATCCGCCAGTGGTCGGCGAACGCGCCGTGCAGGTCGGCCCACGCCGGCGGCTGCGCGAGCGCCGAACCTCCCGCGGTGACAAGGTCGTTCGCGGGTCGGCCGTCGAAGTCGCCGAGCAGCCCGGACAGCCCGCCGGCGCGCGCCGCGGCGACGGCGAGGTCCGCCTTGAGGCCATAGCCGCCGATCGGCGTGACGAACAGCGTGCTTCCGTCCGGCCATGCGACGGCGTAGGCCGGCGCCGCGGCGGCGCCCGAGCGGGTCAGGCGGCCGCCCTTGGGCAGCGCCGTCACCCCGGCCTGCGGCACGGTCGCGCCGCCGTTGAGGCGGACGTCCACACCACCCGCGCCCGTCAGATAGAACCCGACCCGGTCCCCGGCGACGTCGGCCGCCACCGCCGTGTTGACGGCGACCGCGCGCGAACCGGCCACCGGCTCCTGGCGGGTCTGCACGCGCATCCCGTCGCCCGGCGCCTGGACGAGCGTGAACTCGCCCGCCGCCTGGAAGTCGTAGCGGTCGCCGTCGAACGTCGCCAGGTGCGGGTCGCCGAAGCTGGACCCGGCACCGCACCCGGCGCACCCGGACGGCGGGCCTTCGGGGCCGTTCGGCCCCGGCGCGCTTGGGGACGCCGGAGAGCCGTGAGGCGCAGGCTCCCTCGGATCGGCCGGTTTGCCGCAGAAGTCCGCGAGGCTGCGCCCGCCGACCACCACCGCCGCGCTGTCGGTTCCGCCCGTGAGCGCGACCAGCGCGGGCCCGGAGTCGATCCGGGTGAACGCCGTCCCGGCGCCCGGGCTGTTGTCGGGGCAGCGGCACGCCGCGCCCCGGGTGCAGAACGTCTTCCCGAACGCCTGCGCGAACGTGTAGTCGTCGAGGGCACCCGGCCCGAACCGGCCGTGCGCCGAGCCGGAACCGCCGTCCCACAGCCGCACCACCTCGGCCTTGAGGTCGACCGAGCCGAGCTGGCCACCGAACGGGCCGCTGAGCTGGGTGTACGCGGGGCCGTGGTCGGTCACCTGGCCCGACACCTTCGGAACCCAGCTCGACGCGGTGACGCCGACGCCGCGCGCGTCCCATTCGCGGCTGCGCCCGGGCTGCCGGACGAGTGCGGAGATCCACGCGTCGAGCAGTGCCGCGCGGCCGGGGCCGCCCGCGGTGGTCGTCGCCGCGGTGAACACCGCGTCGCCGCCGGACGGCACCGCCTCCTTGATTCTTCGGATCGCGGGGAAGAGGTCGACGCCATGCGTCGACAGGTGGAACCAGAAGCCGAGGGCCGACGAGCCGCGCCGGTTCAGCGGTGTCCAGTCCGGTGTGTCGGCGACCGGCGTCAGATATGTGGGCCACGACGGGTCGTAGCCGGGGATCGATCCTACGAGCGTCGCGGCGCACCACGCCGCGAGGCCTTCCTCCACCCACGCCGGCATCAGCATGAACCGGGGCTGGGGCAGGATCGCGATGCTGAAGCAGTGCGTCAGCTCTTCGACCAGTGTGAACTCCTGGTCGGCGCGGCTGTCCGAGCGGAACGGCGGCAGCACGGCGATACGGCAAACGGTCTCCGTGCCGTCGTGCCCTGCGTCGGCGAACGCCCGCACGCCGGGGGCCACCTCGCCGTGCGGGTCGAACGCGGCGGGGTCGGCCAGGCACACGCGGATGTGCAGGTGGTCCGTCGCGGCGGACATCCGCACGGCCAGCTGATTGGTCTCGTAGGACGCCCGCGTGTCGATGTCCGGGTCGCGGGACGTGCCCGCAGGGCAGGTGAACAGGCGCCCGGCGGGGGAGCCCGGCGTGGGGGTGTAGCCGGTAGGCGCGAGCGGCGGCGCGTCCGGGACGGAACGCCGCAGGGGCACGGCTTTCTGCGACGGCGCCGCGTTCGACGTCGCCGTTGCCGTCGCCGAGGGCTTGGCCGTCGGCGTGGAGGGCTTCGCCGTCGGCCCGGCTCCGTCGCCCTCGCCGTCGCCCACGTCCGGTGTCCCCGCCTGCAACCAGCGGTCCGCCGCCGTCCGCTGATCGGGCGTCAGCTCGGTCCAGTAGCCCTCGAGCCACCGGACGGCCGCGCTGCCCGAGGTGATCCCGTCGCGACCGCCCTGCGGCGCGGGGACGCCGGGCAGCGTGCCGAACGTCGCCGCGAACGCCGCGAGCGCCATGTCCTTGGTGACCTCGCCGTGCGGGCCCGCCATGGCCAGCACCCGGTCCCACGCGGTCGGTTCGGCGGTGTCGGGCCGACGGTCGTCGCGGGCCTTCGCGAGCAGTCCGCAGCCGGCGAGCGCCAGGACCAGGACGAGCGCGACCGCGGTGTGCGCCCACCTGCCACGGACGTGCGTACGCGATGCGGACATGGCGCCCCCCGGCGTTCCGCGCGGCCGGACTCCCCGGCTCGGCCGCCCTTCTCCGCACGGTAGGCGCGCGGGTCCGGCTCCGGTGCCCCTCGGGCCGTAATTTCACCACAGTTTTACTGCGGTGAATGTGGTGAACCCTTCGAGGCGGCCGGACCCGCGCCGACAGACGTGTCAGTCCTTGTACTCCGGCACCCGCTTCTCCTTGCGGGCGATGATCGCCTCTTCGAAGTTCTGCGTCGTCAGGCGGACGTACAGCTGTGCGTGTCCTTCCGCGTCCATGTGCGCCTGCATGCTCCCGGCCTCCAGGCCCGCCCACAGCATGCGCTTGGTCACCTCGACGCCGACCCGGCTGAACCCGATGATCCGGTCCGCCAGGTCGAGGCACTCGTCGAGCAGCTTCTCGCCCGGCACGACCCGCGAGACCAGGCCGATGCGCTCGGCCTCGACGGCGTCGACGTCCCGCCCGGACAGCATGATCTCGAACGCGCGCGACGAGCCGATGGCGCGCGGCAGCAGGTAGCTGATGCCGAGCTCGCTCGCCGTCAGCCCGTTGTTGATGCCGGCCGCGCGGAAGTACGCGGCCTCCGAGGCGATCCGGATGTCCGTCGCGACCGACAGGCAGAACCCGCCGCCGATCGCCGGGCCGTTGATCGCGCCGATCACCGGCTGGTGCAGCTTGCGCAGCCCGAGGATGACGTCGTCGAGGATCTCCATCGAACGCCGGGCGATGCTGGTGCGGGTCAGCCCCTTCACGCCCGGGATCCGGCCCGAGCTCTCCAGGTCGGCGCCCGAGCAGAAGCCGCGCCCCGCGCCGGTGAGCACGACCACCCGCGTATCGTTGTCCGCGCTGACCTCCTCGAGGGCCTCGCGGAAGGGCACCATCACGTCGAACGCCATCGCGTTCATCCGCTCCGGGCGGTTGAGCGTGATCAGGGTCACGTGTGGGCGCGGCTTGTCGATGAGCACAAACGACATGGGGCGACATCCTCGAGCGGTCGGCGAGCTGAGCGCGGGTCAGGTGTTCTTGATCGTGTCAATGATGACGGTCCAGCGCACCGGTACGGGGGCACGATGTCAAGAGGCGGGCAGGCGGAAAGGCAGCACGGCATGCGGGGCGGGAACGCGGTACCTCCTGCCGACCCGCAGTCGTTCGACACCTTCGCGGGCGACTACGACCGCTACTCCGACCTCCACGACCCGCTCGGCGACTGGCTCGCCGCGCGCCTCGCCGAACTCGCCCTCCACGGCGGCCGCGCCCTCGACGCCGGCTGCGGATCGGGCCGCCACGCGCAGGCCCTCGCCGACACGTACGACGAGGTCGTCGCCGCCGACCTCAGCCCCGCCCTCATCGAGACCGCCCGGCTGCGCCGCCCGCACGCCAAGGTCCGCTACGAGGCCCTCGACCTGCACCACGTCACCGACGAGGCCGGCTTCGACCTCGTGGTGTGCATGGCGACGCTGCACCACGTGCCCGACTTGGACAAGGCGCTTCAGCACCTGCGCTCGCTGGTCCGCCCCGGCGGCACCGCCATCCTCGTCGACAACGTGTCGCCCCGGCCCACACCCGCCCGTTGGGCGTACATCACCGGCGCCGTGTACGAGCTCCCCGCCGACCTCGTCCGCCTCGGCCCCCGCGACGCCTGGTGGCTCTTCCGCTTCCGCACCGGGCGCCGCTGGCTCGACCACCTGCTCAGCGACCGCTACCTGACCCGCGGCCAGTACGAGCGCCGCTACGCCGCGGCCTTCCCCGGCGCCGCGTTCGACGACCTGGGCTTCGCCCACGCGATGGTGTGGCACCACGACGCGGCCTGACGCGTCGTCAGCCCGCCGCCGGGTGCAGGTGGGTGCGCAGGAACTCCGCCAGGTCCTTCGCGGTCACCGTGCCTTTGGCGGACAGCGCGACCAGCGCCGTGTGCGTGGCGTCCGGCGGCGTGGCCAGGGTGACGACCGCGACCGGCTCGGTCCAGGTGTGGCAGGAGTTGGTGCACTCGTAGTACTGCTGCTCGAAGACGGTCGCCTCGCCGAGCGGGGTCGCGACGGTCGTGCGGTTCGCGGCGTCGGCCGGGACGTCCGCGGCGGTGCGGTAGACGCCGTGGTTGCCGTTCCCGGGCTTCTGCGTCGACGGGGCGCACGACGTCGGCCAGGCCATGAACGTCACGCTGCGCTTCGCGTCGAGGTCGACCCGGATCGGGGGCGGCGGGCAGGTCTTGGCCACGTACGTCCCCGCGGCGGCGTCCGACACCGCGCCGCCCGCCGGGAGGTCGACGGCGAAGCGGACCGGGTCGGCGTTGATCTGCTCGCTGTGCGGCGGCGCCGACCGGCCCGTCGAGGCGGTCGGCGTGGGGGAGGAGCCGGACGCCGCATCGTCCGACGACGCGCAGCCCGCCGCCGCGAACACGGCCAGCCCCGCCGCCACGACCGCCCGTGTGATGCTGCCTCGTTCCATTGCCCGCCCCCATGACGCGCCGTGGGCGGCCCTCCGTGCGGGCCGCGCCTACCGGAGGTGAGACGCGCACGGGCCGATCCGGTTCCCGGCGGTCGGCCGCGTCAGCCCAGGTCCCACAGCAGGCGGTAGTACGCGATGCGCTCGGCGTCGGGCGCGATGCCGTACGCGTCGTACAGCACGTGGTCGTAGCCCGTCCCGTAGTTCCAGTCCAGGCTCCACGCCGCCACGGCGAGGTCGGCCCAGCGGTCGGCGACGCCGAGCGAGCCGAGGTCGACGTGGGCGGCGAACGAACCGTCGGCGTGCAGCATGGTGTTGGGCACGCACGTGTCGCCGTGGCAGACGACGAGCCGGTCGATCGGCGGCGGGGTGTCGATGAGCGCGCGGGCTCCGGCCACGGTGAGGTGGCGGTGCTCGGGCGACCAGTCGGCGGGGCCTTCGCCGTCCTCGATGCGTTCGTCCGCGCGTGCGAGGCGCTGTGCGACGCTCCACTCGAACGGGCAGTCCTCCACCGGCAGCGCGTCGTGCAGCAGCCGCAGCCCGCGCCCGATCCCGGCCACCGCCGTGGTGATCGTCGCCGCGTCCGCGCACCAACGCGGGTCGACGGCCGTGACGCCCGGCACCGCGCGCGTGACCAGCCACGCGCCGTCCGCGTCGGACCCGTGCTCGACGACCTCGGGGACCGGGATCCACCGCGACGCCCACGCCAGCCGCGCCGCCTCGCCCGGCAGGTCGATCTCGGGCGTTCCGGCGGCGACCCACTTGACGTACCTGACGTCGCCGGGCGCGGCGTCGAGACGGAAGGTCAGCCCGCCGAGCTCGTTGACCCACACCGGCGTCAGCGGAAACCCGCCCGCGAGCGCGCCCACGACGCCCGGCACCGGGACCGGACCCGTCGGGATCTCCGGGACGACGCGGGGCTCGGACGGTACGGGCGTGTCGGCGTGAGTCATAGGCACCCCACCCTAGGCACCGACCACGAAACGTTCCTCCCAATAACCGCCCGGACGGGCCCGCGCCGACGGTGCGGCACGGGCCCGACCCACCCACTACAGCTCGAACTTCGCCCGGCTCGCCTCCGGCACCAGGTCCGTGTACTCCGGGTGCTTGCGGATCCAGCCGCGGATGAACGGGCAGTACGGCAGCACCCCGAGCCCCCGCTCGCGCGCCGAGTCCAGCGCCCCGCGCGCCAGCACACCGCCCAGGCCCTGGCCGCCGAACTTCGGGTCGATCTCGGTGTGGATGAACGCGATCTCGTCGCCGTGCAGGAAATACTCGGCGAAGCCCGCCGGTTCGGCGTCGCCCTCGACCGTGATCTCGTAGCGGGACTTGTCGGGGTTGTCGGCAACGGTCGTGCTGCTGCTCATCGCTGGCTCCTCGGCTCGGTGGACGATCTTCGGCTTCGTCGCGAGTCAACCACGCGAAGGCCCCGTGTCATCCGCCGTTGTGGCGTGAAAGCGCAGGCCACCGTGTCCCGATTGGCCGGTGACAGCCTGTTGACGGGCCCGACAGACTGACGGGAACGGCCGCGTGGTCGGCCGGCTCAGGGGCTCAGAGAGGGCGGATGCAGATGCGTGTCGCGGTGGTGACCTTCGACGGTTTCAACGAGCTGGACAGCTTCATCGCGTCCGGACTGATCAACCGCGCCCACGCGCACGGTGTCACCGCGACCATCGTCACGCCGACGCCGGTCGTCACATCGATGAACGGCGTCGAGGTACGCGGCCAGGAACCGCTCGACTACGCCGCCGAGGCCGACGTCGTCCTCATCGGCAGCGGCATCAAGACCCGCGACGTCGTCGCCGACGACCGCCTGATGGACCTCCTCCCGCTCGACCCGGAACGCCAGCTGATCGGCTCCCAGTGCTCGGGCGCCCTCGTTTTGGCCCGCCTCGGGTTCCTCGACACGATGCCCGCGTGCACCGACACGACGTCGAGGCCGTTCGTCGAAGCATGCGGCGTCACAGTCCTCGACGCCCCCTTCCACGCCGAAGGCAACATCGCCACCGCCGGCGGCTGCCTCGCCTCCCAGTACCTCGCCGGCTGGACCCTGGTCCGCACCGTCGGCGAGGCCGCCGCCCGCGACGCCATCGACTACGCGGCCCCCGTGGGCGAGAAGCGCGCAACGGTCGAACGCGTGATGGCAGCGATCCGCGCCGGAGAACCCGCGCTGCGCTGACCCCGACGGGCGTCCCGGAGCAGGTGCGGCCGGGCAGCGGAAGCGTCTGTGCGACCCCATGCGTGGCGTGTTGTACGAGTGTCCGCGATGATCTCCCGATAGCTCCCGACCTGCTCGAATGGTGATGGTGTCGACGATGGTGCCTGAATGACCGCGCACGAGCGAATAGCCGACATGCCCGGCGACCCGGTCGCGGCGGCCGGCCCCAAGCCGGCCGCGGTCGGTGCGGGCCCGGGTGGCGACGTCGACCTGCCGCGCCTCCGTCGGCGGACGGTGCGGGTGCTTGTGCTCGCGCAGGTCGTGGGCGGGATCGGGGTCGGGTCGTCGCTGGCGGTCAGTGGGCTGCTGGCCGAAGACCTGTCCGGGTCGCAGACGTGGTCGGGGTTCGCGGTTACGGCGATCACGCTCGGGGCGGGGTTGTTCGCGTTGCCGCTTGCGCGGGTGGCGGACGCGCGTGGTCGGCGGGTCGCGCTCACGCTCGGTTGGAGCACCGCGGCGTGCGGGTCGCTCGTGGTCATCCTCGCGGCCGTGCTCGGCTGGTTTCCCCTCATGCTCGCCGCGTTCGTGGTCTTCGGCGCCGGTTCGGCCGCCAACCTGCAGTCGCGGTACGCGGCCGCCGACCTCGCCGACGACGCAACCCGGGCTCGCTCGCTCGCGATCGTCGTGTGGTCGACGACCGTCGGTGCGGTGGTCGGCCCCAACCTCAACAGTCCGGGCGCGGCGGTCGGCCGCGCGCTCGGGCTGCCGGAGCTGGCCGGGCCGTACGTGTTCTCCGCGCTGTCCTTCGTCGGCGGCGCGCTGACCATGTGGATCCTGCTGCGCCCCGACCCGCTGCTGACCGCGCGCGAGTTGGCCGCGTCCAGCGCCGGCACGGGACCGGCCGCGCCGCCGCCCCGCGCCTCGATGCGGTCCTCCCTCGCCGTGATCCGCTCCTCGCGTCCGGCGATGCTCGCGGTGGCGTCGGTGGTGCTCGGGCACGCGGTGATGGTGTCGGTGATGGCGATGACGCCCGTCCACATGAAGGACCACGGCGCGGCGCTGACCCTCGTCGGCCTGACCATCAGCCTGCACATCGCCGGCATGTACGCGCTGTCCCCGCTGGTCGGCTGGGCCGCCGACACGATCGGCCGGATCCCGGTGATCATCGCGGGCCAGCTGGTGCTGCTCGGCGCGGTGCTGGTCGCGGGCCTGTCCGGGCACAGCGTGCCGGTCACCATGGTCGGCCTGGTGCTGCTCGGCGTGGGCTGGTCGTGCTCGATGGTGGCGGGCTCGTCGCTGTTGGCCGAGTCGGTGCCGCAGGCCGCGCGGCCGAGTGTGCAGGGGACGTCCGACCTGCTGATGAACCTCGCCGGCGCGGCGGGCGGAGCGCTGTCCGGTTCGGTGCTGGCCGCGGCGGGCTACGGCGGCCTCAATGCCGCGGCAGGCCTGGTCGTGCTGCCCGTGCTGGCCGTGGTGTCGGGTTACGCCCTGGGCCGGGCGCGGCGTACCGCCTGACCGCCCCTGACCTGCGCGGACGCGGCCCCGAGAGGTGCCACGCGGCAAATCGCCATATGTTGGAGCAAACCGGGTGTCGCTGACCGGCGGCCCCGGGTTGCCTACCGACAAGGGGCACCGATGGAGCAGTCCCGGGTGGTCGTGGTCGGCGCCGGATTCGCCGGATTCGAATGCGTGCGGCGCCTTGAGAAGTCGCTGTCGCCACATGACGCTGACATCACCCTCGTCAGCCCCGGCGGCTACATGCTCTACCTGCCCCTGCTGCCGCACGTCGCGGCGGGCGTCATCTCGTCCCGCTCGATCGCGGTGCCGCTCTACCGCATGCTCAAGCGCACGCACATCGTGCCGGGCGGGGCGATCGGGGTGGACCTGGACGCGAAGGTCTGCGTGGTCCGCAAGATCACCGGCGAGGTCGTGAACCTGCCGTACGACCAGATCGTCATCTGCCCCGGCAGCGTCACACGCACGTTCGACATCCCCGGGCTCGACAAGTACGGCCGCGGCATGAAGAACCTCGCCGAAGCCGTCGCGCTGCGCGACCATGTCATCGCGCAGCTCGAGCTCGCGAACTCCAGCACCGACGAGTCCGAGCGCCGCGCCCGCTGCCAGTTCGTCGTGGTCGGCGGCGGCTACGCGGGCGTCGAGACCGCCGCGTGCCTGGAGATGGTCACCAGCTCCGCGCTCGACCACTTCCCGCGGCTCGACCCGTCGCAGCTGCGGTGGACCGTGGTCGACCTCGCGCCGCGCCTCATGCCCGAGCTCGGCGAGAACCTCGGGCGCGCCGCGCTCGAGATACTCGCGAAGCGCGGCGTGGACGTCCGCCTGGAGACCAGCGTCAACGAGGTCACCGAGGACACCGTCACCCTGACCACCGGGCAGGTCCTGCCGTGCCGCACCCTCGTGTGGACGGCCGGTGTGGCGCCGAGCCCGCTGATCGCCACCCTCGGCGCCGAGACCGTGCGCGGCCGCCTGGCCGTCGGCGCGGACCTCGCCGTGCCGGGCCGCCCCGACGTGTTCGGGATGGGCGACGCCGCCGCGGTGCCCGACCTCGACAAGGGCGACGGCGCGGTGTGCCCGCCGACCGCGCAGTACGCGATGCGGCAGGCCCGCATTGCCGCGCACAACGTCGTCGCGGCGATCAAGGGCAAGCCGTACTCCCGGTTCCGGCACAAGGACCTCGGCCTGGTCGTCGACCTCGGCGGCACCGAGGCGGTCGCCCGCCCGCTCGGCCGCGAACTGCGCGGCCTCCCGGCGCAGGCCATCACCCGCGGATACCACCTCATGGCGCTGCCGTCGCTGCGCGCCCGGGCCCGCGTCGGCGCGGGCTGGGCGATGCACGCGGTCGCCGGCGACGACTTCATTCGACTGGGGTTCCTCGCGGGACGCACCGGCGCGCTGTCGGACTACGAGCACCGGACGGCGTACCTGAGCCGCGACGAGGTTGCGGCGCAGGCCCGGCGGGACGGCGACTGAACCACCGCCCGTCGGGCGGGTCGTCAGCCGCGGTCCGTGAGGAAACCCAGCACCGACGCGACGTAGTCGTCCGGGTTCGTCTCGTGCGGGACGTGCCCCGCGCCCTCCAACGTGCGGACCCGTGCGCCGGGCACGGCGCGGGCCAGCCGTTCGATGATGACGGCGAACCACGACGGGCTCACCGTGCCGTGTGTCAGCAGCGCGGGGGCGGACAGGCCGCCGAGACCGTCCAGGTCGACGACCGACCAGCCCGGATCGGCCTGTTCGTCGAGGAAGGTCGGCGCGTTGCCGATGCACATCTGCTTCTGGTCCTCGGGCAGCCGGTCCCACATGCCTGGCCCCAACGCGACCTCGTCGACGAACTTGTGCGCGCCCCCCTCGGCGTCGCCGGCGCGCAGCGCCTCAAGCACCCCGGCGATCCGCCTGCCCGTCTCCTGCATGGCCGGGGCCAGCGCGGGATCGTCGGCGACGACGCCCATAAGCGGGGGCTCGTGGACGATGAGGCTGCGGAACAGCTCCGGGTGGCGGGACGCGAGGCCGAGCGCCGTCGACCCGCCGAACGAACTGCCGGCGACGTGGGCGGGGCCCGCGTCGAGCATCCCCATGAGGGAGGCGAGGTCGTCCTCGTCCTCGCGGCGACTGCCCTGGCCGGACGGGCGTTCGCTGCGGGTGTGCCCGCGGCGGTCGTACGTCAGCACCTGGTACCGCTCGGCGAGGGCGGGGACGACGAGGCCCCACGTGTGGCCGTCCGTCCACGAGCCGTGCACGAGCACCAACGGCTCGCCTGAACCGACGATGTCGTAGTGCAGGGTGACACCGTTGACCTTGGCGCGGGGCATGCGGTCCTCCTCACGAGGCGCGAGGGACCTCCGCCCTCCCCGCGTTGGTTGCCCGTCACCGCGAGAGACAACCGTCGCGCGGCCCGCGCCACCCGTCCGGCGCACACCGAGGACGATGCGCGCGGGGCACGGGTGCGGAACGGAAATTTCAGGTCACGCATCTCCTCAAGATCCTTCCCGCGTGCCAGAATCCTTCTCCGTCACACCGCTCGGCCGAGACGGTTGGCGCGCTCGGGGAGCTGGGGAGAAAGCCGACGTGGCGGAACGGGGTTCGGCCGCGACCGGGGACCCGGGGCGCGGCGTACAAGCGCGTGGAACGGACGAACGGCACGGGGGCTCCGACGAGACACGGCCGCACAGCGGCGACGAGGTACGGGCGCACAGCGGCGACGCGGCGGCCGGCGTGGCGGTTGACGCGGCCGGTGCGAACCGGCGGGCGGGCCAAGGCGGCACGGGAGCGGGTGCCGGTCGGCAGGGCCGCGGCAACGACGGGGAGTCGTCTGACGGCGGGGTCGTTCCGGGTGAGCGGTCTCCGGGCGGAGGCACGGACTCCCGGCCCAGCGCGCGGGCGGACGCGGCGGCCGGTGGAACCGACGCGAACGGGCGGGCCGGCCAAGACGGTTCGGCAGCCGGCGCGGGCTCCGGGCGGCGGGGCCGCGGGCACGGCGGCGAGCCGGCGGACGGCGGGGTCGTGCCGGGTGCGCGGTCTCGGGGCGGTGGCGCGGACTCCAGGTCCAGCGTGCCGTCGGCGGACCGCGGCGTGATGTCGGTGGGGGAGGGCGGTGGGGCGGACTCCGGGTCCAGCGTGCCGTCGGCGGACCGCGGCGTGATGTCGGCGGGGGAGGGCGGTGGGGCGGACTCCCGGTCCAGCGTGCCGTCGGCGAAGCGCGGCGTGATGGCGGTGGGGGAGGGCGGTGGCGCGCGGACGGACTTGCGGGGTACCGCGGTTGATGCGGGCGGCGGCTCGGTGGTGCCGGGTGCGCGGTCGCACGGTGCGGCGCGGGAGGAATCCCCACCGCGCGGTGCGGTGGGGGACGAATCCACACCGGTGGCACGGTCCCGGCAGTCGCGCGAAGAGGCTTCTTCCGGCGGCAGGTTGGTCGGCGGCCGTATTGCGCATCCGCACATCGACGCCGGGGCGTCGGTCGAGCCGTTCCCGCGTCCCACCCCGCCCGGCGGGCCCGGGCACGACGGCGGCCAGGCCCACCCCGAGGTCGGGGCGACGCGGAGGTCCGTGCGGGGGAGGCCCGCGCCGCCGCCCGGGGCGTTGGTGCGGCCGCGGCTCATCGCGGTGTTGGACGCCGTGCGCGACGCGCGGCCCGTCCTGCTGTCCGCGGCGGCCGGGCACGGCAAGACCACGCTGCTCGACCAGTACGCCGAGCGCTGGCCCGGGCCCGTGGTGCGGATCAGGTTCCTGCGCGGGGACACCGACACGCCGCGCGAGGTGCGGGCGCGCGTCGCCGAGAAGACCACCGTGCCCGGCACGCTGGCCGTCGTCGACGACCTGCACCACCTCCCGGACGCCGCGCACGTGTTCGAACACCTCGCGATGGCCCTGCCGCCTGGCGCGCACCTGCTCGCCGCGACGCGGCCGCTGCCCGCGTTGAACCTGTCCCGGGCCGAGCTCGCGGACACCGTCGTGGTCGGCCCCGACGACCTGCGGCTGCGCTGGTGGGAGGTCGACCGGCTGTTCACCGACGTGCACGGGAGGCCCGCCGACCCCGTCCTCGCGTGGGACGCCGCGTGGCTGACCGGCGGGTGGGCCGCGCCGCTGCACGAGTTCCTGCTCTGCACCCGGGAGCTGAGCCCCCGTCAGGCGCGGCGGACACTCACCGCGCCCGGCGTGCCGTTCGCCGCCGGCTACCTCGACCGGCAGATCCTCGACGACCTCGACGCCGAACTCTCCGTGTTCCTCACCCGCATCGCGATCCTCACCGAGTGCACGATCGCCGACGTCGCCGACGCCGACACCCCCGCGGCTCGGGCCGCCGCGGGCGCGCTGCTGCGTCGCGGCGAACGGCACGGCGTCCTGATGCGCCGAGGCGCGGCGTACGCGGGGGAGCAGCTGCTGCGCCACCTGCTCGTGCACCGCCTGGCGACCACCTACCCGGATGCGCCCGCGGTGTTCGCCGCCGCGATCCCGCGCATGCGGGACGCCGACGACCCGGTCGGCGCCGCGTGGGCGGCCTACCTGGCGCGCGACCGGGAGGCGTTGCGCGAGCTGATGGACCGCAACCCGGTCGTCATTGCCGCCGCGCTGCCGGAGCACTGGCACGGGCTGCTGCGGACGTTCGCCGGCCCGGCCCGCCCCGTCGACCGGCAGGCGGCGCGCATGGTCGTCGGCGACCTCGGGGTGCTGACCGAGGCCGGCGACACCGCGCTGCACGCCACCGGAACGGCCATCAGCGGCCTGGTGGAACGACCCCTCGGCACCCCGGTCGGGCTGCCGTTCGACCCGCGCGGCGACATGCTGCACGGCATCACGCTGGTCGCCTCCGGCGACTATCGCGGCGCCGAACGGGTGCTCGGCGCGGTCGCGGCCGAGCACGCCGGGGCGCCGGGCGCGGCCGCCGCGCTCATGGTGTGGCTGTCGCGACTGCTGGGCGGACACGGCGGCGACGTGCGCGACGTGGAGGCGGCCGCGTCCCGGGTCGCCGGCCACGGCCCGGTGTGGCTGGCGCGTATGGCGCGTGCCGCGCTCACCCTGACCGGCGCGTCCGAACACCTGGGCGAGGCCGAGGCGGTGCGGGCCGCGTGCGAGCGGCTCGGCGACGTGTGGGGCGCGGCGATCGCCGGGCACATCGCGGCGTGCGCGGGCGTGCTGCGGGGCGAGCCCGACCCGGGCGCCCTGGAACGCGCCGCGCGCGGCCTCGAGGCGGCCGGCCTGACGGCTGCTGTGCCGTGGGCGCTCACCTACGAAGCGCTCGCCCGCGCCCAGCTCGGCGACTCCGGCGCCCACGAGTACGCCGACCGCGCCGCCGTCGAGGCCGAACGATGGGAACTGCCGGGCGCCGTCGTCCTCGCACGGGCCGCCCGGCTGCTCGCGGACCCGGCCGCGCCGGGCGCCGACCACGACGGCCTCGCCGTCGAAGCGGAGCGGCTCGGCATCCGGCTCGACACCTTCCTGCGGCTGCGGCGCGGCGGCCCGGACCCGCAGGCGACGCCCGTCGACATCCGCTGCTTCGGCGGCTTCGCGGTGCGGCTGGCCGGCAAGCCGCTCGACCTGCTCGCGCTCGCGCCGCAGAGCCGGGTGCTGCTGCGGCTGCTCGCGCTGCACGCCGGCCACCCCGTGCACCGCGAGGTCCTCGCGCTCGCGCTGTGGCCGGACGCGCCGGCGGACGCGGCGTTCCACCGGCTCCAGACGGCCGTGTACAAGCTGCGCCGCTTCCTGGAGCCGGCGCGCGGGCGGCGCGGCGCCTCGGAGTTCGTGCCGTTCGAGGACGGCGCGTACCGGCTGCGCCTGCCCGAGGGCTCCTACCTGGACGTGGCGGCGGCCGAGGGCGCGCTCGCCCGGGCCCGCCAGGCCGCGGCCCGCCGCGACGCGGGCGCCGAGGCGCGCACCCTGCGCGAACTGCTGTCCGTGGCCGACGCGGTGCTGCTGCCGGAGACCGGCCCCGAGGAGTGGGTGGTCGGCCCGCGCGAACGCTGGGCGGACGTCGCCGCCGAGGCCCGGCACCGACTGGGCGAACTGGCGGAGAGCGCGGCGTAACGCGCGGGCGCCCGCGGCGCGTTCGCGCCCGGTTCCGGAACGCGGTCGCGACCGCCGTGCCGGCGCGGGACAGGTCTCAGATCGGGCGGCCCTGGAGGCGCTCGGAGTAGCCGTAGGTCGTTGTCCCGTTCCTGAACCAGGCCTGTGCGCAGACGCCGCTTCTCAGCAGGACGTCGGTGGCGGCGTTGCCGTCGATGGGCCTACGAGCCCGTTGCCGGACGCGGCGACGACCGATCCCGGGGCGTCGGCGCCGTTCGGTCGGGGGCGGGGCTACGGGGGAGTGGACGGGCGGTGGCCCGGCGTTCCGGTTCCGGCGGGGCGGTCTCCCGCACCCGTCGGCCTCGCGCCGGACCTCCCCCCTCCCGTCGGCGGTTCGCGCCGCCGTCCCCCGTACCCCCCTTGCGTACCCCTTGAGAGCACCGTAGGGGCGGGCTCTCACCAGCCACTCAACGCGAGTCGGTCGCAGCCGGAAATCTTCGGGCGAATTCCGTACGAGTTCGGCCGAAGATCTAAGGAAATTCGTCATCGCGGTCGTTGGCGCGGTACCAGACCGCGAGGGCCACGACCACCGCCTCCAACAGGCCCGTGCGCGCGGCCTCGGCGATCGTCCCGTCGCAGAACCGCTCGCCGCGGACGATGCCGGTCGCGGCGAGCACCGCCTCGTCCGGTGTGAGGCCGCCGGGCTTGGTGTGGTCGGGTACGGCGCGCGCACGCCAGTCGGCGTGCGGGCTCACCGCGCCCACCCGGTCGAGGAGTCGGACGGCGTGCGAAACGCCGTCGCTGTAGCGGTAGTACGGGAATCCACCGATCGTCCCGTCGGCTCGCTCCGGCGGTACGACCAGCGTCGCGCCGGTGTCGAGCGTCGCGAACGAGCCTGCCAATGCCGATAGTTCAGCCCACTCGGTGACCCGAGAGCGGTCCAGGTGCGCGCTGAGCGGCAGGTCGTCTTCCATGCCCGCGAGTCTCTCAAAGCCCCGCTCCTCGTTGACGGCTTCGTGGCGCGGCACCTAACATCCCGACCGTCGGTATGTAAAAGGAGACCCGGATGCCAGGCACGGCCCCGCACGACCCGAACCCCCCGGCCACCCCGACCACTTCGACCAGCCCAACCACCACCCTGAGCACCCCGAGCACCCCGACCACGCAGAAGAGCGCGGCACTCGTGCTGGTGCTCGCCTGCGGGGGATCGTTCGTCTCACTGCTCGACGTCACCATCGCCAACCTCGCCGTCCCGGATCTGCAACGGGACTTCACGAGCGCGTCCGTCGCCGACCTGACCTGGGTCATGTCGCTGTACGCGATCGCCTTCGCCGCACTGCTCGCCCCCGCCGGGCGGCTCGCCGACACCGTCGGGCGCCGCCGCCTGTACCGGGTCGGCATCGTCGTGTTCACCCTCGCGTCGGCCGCCTGTGCCGCCGCGCCGAACCTCGCGACCCTGCTCGCCGCCCGCGCGGTCCAGGGCCTCGGCGCCGCCGCCCTCGTACCCGCCTCGCTCGCCATCGTCCTCGGGCAGGTGCCCCCGGCCCGGCGTGCCGCCGCGATCGGCGCGTGGGGCGCGTCCGCGTCGCTCGCCGCCGCGCTCGGCCCCAGTCTCGGCGGCATCCTCGTCGACGTATTCGGGTGGCGCTCGGTGTTCCTCATCACCGTGCCGATCGGACTCGGCCTGCTGCTCGTCACCGGCGCCGCCGAAGACAGCCGCAACGGCGAACGCACCCCCGACCTCGCCGGATCCGCGCTGCTCGCGGGCGGCATCGGCACCCTCGTCCTCGGCGTCACTCAGGGCTCGGCATGGGGCTGGGCCGACGCGCGCACGCTCGCCTGCGTGCTCGGCGGCGTCGTCCTGCTCGTCGTCGCCGTCGTGCGCGCCGCCCGGCACCCGCGGCCCGGCCTGGACGTCGGGCTGTGGCGCAACCGCCCCTACGCGTTCGCCAACGTCGTCTCGTTCCTGTTCGGCGTCGTGCTCTACCCGTGGATGCTGCTCGGCGTCCTCTACCTCACCCAGATATGGCACTACAGCGAGCTGCGTGCCGGATTCGCCATGACCCACGGCGCGGTCGTGTCCGCCTTCGCCGGGCTCGTCGTAGGCCGGTTCGCACAGAAGATCAACCCGCGCACAGCCGTCATCGCGGGCGAGCTGATCCTCGCGGGCACCGCGCTGTGGCTCGGGCTCGCCGTCCCCGAGACTCCGTCGTTCGTGACCCTGTGGCTGCCCACCGGCGTCACGCTCGGGCTCGGGATCGGCGCGGTCAGCACCGGCGCGTCGAGCGCCGCCACGCTGTCCGTCGCCCCGGCCAAGTTCGCGGGTGCCGCCGGGCTCAACATGACCGCCCGGCAGCTCGGCGGCGCGCTCGGCATCGCGGTGCTGGCCACCGTCATGCAGCGCGAAGCCGGCCACGGCACCGACGCGTTCGCCGACCTGTTCTTCCTGTTCGCGGCCCTGTCCGTGCTCACGGCCATTGCCGCACTCGGACTGCCGACACGACCGCAGGCCGCCCCCGCCGCGGTGGTGCCTCAGCACGCCCCCGCGTCTGCCATCGAGGAGGTCCCCGCATGACCACGACCCCGTTCCGCAACGACCACTACCGGCTCGACTTCGCCGACGAGACCCGGCTGCTGGCCGGCGCGCACTGGGAACGCCTCGTGGTGCTCGGCGACAGCATCGCCGAAGGGATCGGCGAGGCCACCGAGGGCTTCCCCGACCAGGGATGGGCGGACTCCGTCGCCGACGCGCTCCGCCGGGCCAGGCCGGGCCTGGCGTACCTCAACCTGGGCACACGCGACCTGCGGGCCGACGCGGTCCGCAAGACACAGCTCGACGCGGCGCTCGCGTTCGGCCCCGACCTGGCGATCGTGGTCGCCGGCGGCAACGACCTGCTGCGGGGCCGCTTCGAGGTCGAGCCGGTCGCCGCAGAGGTCGAGGCGATGGTCGAGGCACTGGCCGCCACCGGCGCGGACGTCGTCACCGTCGGGCTGTACGACTGCACGGGCAGCCCGTACATCCCCGACGAGTTCCGCGCCCCGCTGACCGCGCGCATCCACGAACTCAACGACGCCACGTGGGACATCGCACTGCGCCACGGGGCGCTGCACCTGGACTTCACCAACGACCCGGGCTCGGCCGACCCGTCGCTGTACGGCAGCGACGGACTGCACGGCAACCGGCGCGGCCACTCCTACACGGCGGCCGTCGCCGTGCGCGCGCTCGGCGCGCGGCTGGGGAACCGGGTGGGCGAGGGCGCGTGAGCACGCACATAGGCGGGCGCGCGGATGTACACGCGGACGCACGCAAGGGCGGGCACACCTGCGCACACCTGAGCGGCCGCTGGAGCCGACGTCTGTGCCGAGCCAACGACTGTGGCGGACGCGAGCCCGTCCTCTAGGGGCGTGCGGCGGGTGTGGGGTTGAATAGACGGATGGGCACCTCGACGACCCCCCGCACCCGCCGCACGCAGCAGGAACGCTCCGGGGCCACGACCGCTGAGCTGCTCGCGGCCGCCCGCGAGCTGTTCGCCGCCGAGGGCTACGCGGCCACGTCCCTGGACGCGGTGTGCGTCCGCGCGGGGGTCAGCAAGGGCGCCCTGTACCACCACTTCCGCAACAAGGAGGACCTCTTCCGCGCGGTCTACACCGCCGAGGAGGCCCGGATCGCCGAGGCTGTCGCGGCCGCGTACCTGGCCACCCACGAGGGCGACCTGTGGGACGCGGTGTTCGAGGGCTGCAAGGCCTACCTGGAGATGTCCCTCGACCCGGGAGTGCAGCGGATCCTGCTCATCGACGGGCCGGGCGCGCTCGGCGTCGAGGTCGTCGACGAGCTGACCGCGAGCTGCGTGCAGCAGATGTTCCTGGGCGTGCGCCGTGCCGTGAAGGCCGGGCGTATCGCGCCGCGGCCGGTCGAGCCGCTCGGACGGCTGCTGTTCGGCGGCCTCAGCGAGTCGGCCAAGAGCATCGGGCGCGCGGCCGACCCCGCGCAGGCGCAGGCCGAGGCGATCGCCGAACTGCGCAGGGTCTTCGACGCGTTGGCCGTGGCGCCGGGTGACGCCGGGTGACCTGCGCGGGCGCCCCGCGTCGGACGGTTTCCACCGGGCGAATCGGCGCGCCGTGGCAAGGGCGGTTGCACGGCGGTGGGGGCGCCGGGTAGACACAGGGGGCAACCCCCGTCGATCGTCGCCGGACCCTTCCCCCGAGGTCAGGCACCAGGCCCAGAGGAACCGAGACATGGCGTTGTTCCGCCGCAACCAGCCCGCCCCCGGACAGTCCGGCCAGTTCGGTCAGCCAGGGCCCGGCGCGCCAGGCGGCTTCGGCGGCCCCGGCGGCGACGTGCGGCAGATGCTGGTCGGCGCGCCCGTCGACCGCGTGCGTCAGGACCTGCGCCTGTCGGTGACCCGCGGCGGGCCGCACCTGGCCCCGCCCGCACTCGCGTGGCCGCTGGGCGACGAGCTCGCGGCCGTCGCGTGCGTCAAGCTCCCCGACGGCCAGATCGTCACGGCGGAGATCCCGATGGCGCAGGCCTGGGGGATGGGCCCCGAGGACGTGTGGCTCCAGTGCGCGACCAACCTGCGCGGCGAGCACTTCGCGCGCAGCGAGTTCGACACGGCGGCCGGCGTGACGATGACGATGTTCACGGGGCAGGGCTGGCCGGGCACCGCGCACCTGGTGCGGATCGGCGAGGCGCTCGGCGAGGACGTCCCGCACGGCGCGCTGGTCACCGTCCCGGACGAGAACACGCTGCTCGTCGTGCCGCTGAACAACCAGCGCGTGCTGGACGTCGTGCCGCAGATGTACCAGACGGGGCACGAAATCACGCGCGGGCAGCACCCGTTCAGCACCCGCACGTACTGGTGGCACGAGGGCGTGCTGGAGCCGCTCGAGGTGCAGTGGCAGGGGCAGCTGGCGCGGGTCAGCGGATCGCCGAGGTTCTCGCAGACCGTGGCCGCGCTGCGCTAGTGCCCCGCGCGGCGGCGGCACGGCCCGAACCGGGGGACCCGGCGGGGTGGAGGGCGAACCTGCCTGGTCAGCGCGCTATACGCTGACCCGGTGATCATTTCCCTGCCCTCCGGCGACTTCCGTGCCTACCTGTTCGACTGCGACGGCACGATCGCCGACTCGATGCCCCTGCACTACGTCGCCTGGAAGCAGGCCCTCGACGAATGGGACTGCGTGTTCCCCGAGGACCTCTTCTACGACTGGGGCGGCCGGACGGTGGCGGACATCATCGCCTCGCTCAACGAGAGCCAGGGCCTGGACATGCCGGTGGAAGCGGTCGCGCGCCGCAGGGAGGACCTGTACCGCGAGAGCCTCCCGCAGCTCACCGCGGTCCCGGGCATCGAGGCGCACATCGAGGACGGCTACGAGCGCATACCGATGGCCGTCGTGTCGGGCAGCACGCGCGACTCGGTCACCGCGTCGCTGACCACGCTCGGGCTCCTCGACAGGTTCGACGTCTTGGTGTGCGCCGGCGACTACGCGAAGGCCAAGCCGGACCCGGAGGGCTTCCTCCGCGCGGCCGAGCACCTCGGCGTTCCCCCGGAGGAGTGCCTGGTCTTCGAGGACACCGACATGGGGATCCAGGCCGCCACGGCGGCGGGCATGGCCTCCGTGCGGATCCCGCAGCCCCGGCAGCGGTGAAGTCCCGGGCGCCGGCCGGGTACTTCGACGACGCCCCCTCGGTTGCCGCCCCGACCTAGAATCCACGCCATGGAGCTGCTGGAGCGGGAGCGTCCCCTCGACGCGTTACGCAGCTGCCCGCCCGGCCATGTCGCGCTCGTGTCCGGCGAGGCCGGAATCGGCAAGACCACGCTGGTCGGGGCCTTCTGCGAGGGCGCCGGAATCCCGGTGCTGTGGGGTGCGTGCGACGCGCTGCGCACCCCGCGCCCGCTCGGCCCGCTGCGGGACATCGCCCGCCAGACGGGCGGCGAACTCGCGAAAGTGGTCGCGGAGGACGGGCCGCGGCACGCCGCGTTCACCGCATTCCTGGACCACGTGTCCGAGCGGGACTGCGTGGCCGTCGTCGAGGACGCGCACTGGGCCGACGAGGCGACAATCGACCTGCTCCTCTTCGCCGCGCGCAGGATCGCCGAGACGCGCTGCGTGCTCGTGGTGACGTACCGGGAGGACGAGGTCGGCCCCGCCCACCCCTTGCGGGCGATGGTCGGTGCCCTCGCGACCGACCGGTCCGTGCGCCGGGTCCGGCTGCGGCCCCTGTCGGCGGCGGCCGTCGGCGCGCTGGCCGGGCCGCGCGGTCTGGACGGCGCGGAACTGCACGCCCGCACCGGCGGAAACCCCTTCTTCGTGACCGAGGTTCTGGCGGACCCGGACCCGACGGTGCCCGAGACCGTACGGGACGCCGTACTCGCGCGGGCGGCGGCCCTGGGACCGGAGGAACGCCGCGCGCTGGAATCGGTGGCGCTCTTCCCCGGCCACGCGCCCCTCGACCTGGTCCAGGCGCCGCCCGAGGCCGTCGACTCGTGCGTGGCGGCGGGCATGCTCGTCGCGGAGGGCGCCCGGGTCCGCTTCCGCCACGAACTGGCCAGGCTCGCCGTCGAGGACGGCATCCTGCCGGGCCACAAGGCGGCGCTGCACAGGCGCGCCCTGGACGACCTCGCCCGCCGCGGCGCCGACGCGGCCGTACTCGCGCACCACGCCGAGGCGGCCGGCGACGCGGAGGCGGTGCTCCGGCACGCCACATCGGCCGCCGAACGCGCCTCAGCGGTAGGCGCCCACCGGCAGGCGGCCGACCACTACGCGCAGGCCGTGCGGTTCGCCGGAGCGCTCCCCGCGCGGCAGCGCGCCGAGCTGCTGGAACACCTGGCCGAGGAGTGCGGTCGGGTCGAACGGGCCGAGGACGCGGTCGCCGCCTCCCTGGAGGCGCTCGCCTGCCGGCGGGCCGAAGACGACACGGAACGCGAGGCCGCGCTGCTCGCCCGGCGGGCGCACTACCTGTGGTCCGTGGGCGAGAACGACGCCGCACACGCGTCGATGCGGGACGCGCTGGCGCTCGCCGAACGGCTGCCCGAAGGACCGGCGCTCGCCGCGGTCTTCGCCTGGTCGGCGCACCTGCTCATGCTGGCCCGCGACATCCCCGGAGCCGTGTCGGCGGGGCAGCGCGCGATCGGGCTGGCCGAGCGGTACGGGGAAGAGACCCTGCTCATCAGGGCGCTCAACGCGATGGGCTCCGCCCAGTGGTTCCAGGATCCGGCGGCGGCCGAGCAAACCCTCGGCAGGTGCCTGGACGTCGCCCGCCGCATCGGCGACGACGCGGCCGTCGGCGCCGCGCTGCTCAACCTCGGCTCGGCCGCGGGGGAGATCCGCCGGTACGAGACGGCGGAGCGGTGGCTGCGCGAGACCGTCGCCTGGTGTGCGACGCGCGACCTGGACGCAGCCCGGCGGTACGCGACCGCGTGGCTGGCGCGGTGCCTGTTCGAGCGCGGCCTGTGGTCGCAGGCGGCGGGCACGGTCGACCAGGCGGCCGCGGCGGCGCGCGCGCCGACCAGGATCGTCACGCTCACCGTCCTCGGCCGGCTGCGGACCCGCCGCGGCGACCCGGGCGCGGCCGAAGTGCTGGACGAGGCCTGGGAATCGGCCGTCCGGACCGGCGACCTGCAACGGCTCTGGCCCGTCGCGGCAGGACGGGCGGAACTCGCCTGGCTCGCCGGGAGCCCGACCGACGCGCTCGTGCGTGAGACGTACGGGCTCGCGGTACGCCTCGGCCACTCCTGGGCGATCGGCGAACTGGGGCAGTGGCTCGAGCCGCCCGAAGCCCCCGAGGCCGCGGCGGCGCCGTACCGCGCGGACCCGGTCGAGGCGGCCCGCGCCTGGGAGGCACTGGGCTGCCCGTACGAGGCGGCGTCGGCCCTGGCCAGGAGCCCGGAGCATCTCACCGACGCGTTGCGGGTGTTCGAACAACTCGGCGCGCGCCCCGCGGCGGACCGCGTGGCGAAGGCACTGCGCGACCTCGGCCGCCGGGCGCCGCGGCGGTCCACACTCGCCCACCCGAACGGGCTCACGGCGCGCGAGGCCGACGTCCTCGACCTGCTGCGCGAGGGGCTGCGCAACGCCGAGATCGCCGAACGCCTGTCCATAGCGCCGAAGACGGTCGACCACCACGTGTCGGCGGTCCTGGCCAAGCTCGGCGTGCGCACACGCCGAGAGGCGGCGAGGCGTCCCCCCGCCCCACCGCCTCCCTGAAGTCCCCCCTAGGCCGACCGTCAGTGGTAGAAGTACGGGTCCAGGACGCTGACTTCGGTGATCCCGTCGACCGGCAGGCCGGTGTCCTCCGCGGCGAGGCGGATCGCCTCCGGCGACGGCCCGTCGTACACGCAGTACGACTCGCTCTTGTCGGTGCTGACGTAGGACTGGACCCACGTCACGCCGTGCTCGGCGTTGCCCGCGACCGTGTTGCGCGTGGCCTTGGCGCCCTCGTCGTCGGTCGGGATGACCAGACCGTCGGGGAACTTCCTCTGAACGATGTATCGCGGCATAGTGCACGCTCCCTTCTGACCACGAGTCTCGGGGCGGGCACCATGCCGCGACATCGGTGGAAGCTCCCTATCTCACGGAGCCGATCTCCCTATGCCGGCCGCATCAGCGGCCGTTTCCGCGGCCGGATCAGCGTCCGGTCGCGAGGTTCGCGCCGCCCGTGACGTCCAGGACGACGCCGGAGATGAAGCCGTTGCCGGCCACCATGCGTATCGCGTCGCCGATCTCGTCCGCGTGGCCGACCCGCCCGACCGGGGTGGTCGCGGCCAGGCCCTCGAAGAACTCGGTGCGGGCCGCCTCCGGAACGCGGTCCCACCACGGGGTGTCGACGACGCCGGGGGAGACGGCGTTCACCCGCAGCGGGGCCAGCTCCACCGCGAGCGGCGGCACCATCGCCTGAAGCGCCCCGTTGATCGCGGCCAGGCCGGACGACCCGGCATATGCAGCACGCGCAGAGGCGGCGGTGACCATGGTGACCGAGCCGTCCCGGCGCAGCGTCGGCAGCGCGGCCTGCAGGATCCGCAGGTACGGCCAGAACTTTCCGTCGAAGCCGGCGGCGAGGTGGTCGAGGTCCAGCTCGGCGAACGCGCCGGAGCCGGCGGAGCCGCTGAGCGCCAGCACAAGGTGGTCGACCGTCCCCGCACCCGCGAAGAACGCGGCCACCTGCGCGGAATCGGCGCCGTCGAGGCGGTAACCGGTGGTCTTGCCGCCGATCCGCTCGACCGCCGCGTCGAGCCGGGCCTGGTCGCGTCCGGTGACGACGACCTCCGCGCCGTCCACGGCGAACCGCTTCGCGGCGGCCTCGCCGATGCCGGAGCTGCCGCCCATCACCACGACGCGCTGACCGGTGAGGTTCATGGCACTTCCTTCGTTCTCGTCGTTGCCGAGACTGTTCGTCTCGACAACGTCGATGATTGTCGAGACTCAGAGTCTCGTCAAGGGATAAACTGCGGGCATGACGACGCGACCCGACAGCACCACCGAAGAGCCGGACATCGGCGCCGGGACGGACGCGGATGCCGCCGGTCGCCCCCATACCGGCCGCAGGCGCAACGAGCAGGTCCGCCGCGCGATCCTCGACGCCGTGATGCGGCTGCTCGCCCGCGCCGACGGGTCGCCCGTCACCGTCGACACCATCGCCAAGGAGGCGGGCGTCGGAAAGCAGACGATCTACCGGTGGTGGCCCTCCAAGGGCGCGGTGTTCCTCGACGCGCTCACCGACCACGCCGTCACCGTCGTGCCGGACGCCGACACGGGAACCCTCGCGCACGACCTGGAGATCGTCATCGGCGCCAGCTACACCGGCGCCGTCGCACCCCAGACCGCACCCGTGCTGACCACCCTCGTCCGCGAGGCCGCGCACGACCCGCACCTGGCCGCCATGATGCGGGACTTCACCGCGGTCCGCCGCGCCGCCCTCCACGCGGTGCTGGAACGCGCCCGCGCCCGAGGCGAACTCGCCGAGGACGCGGACGTGGAACTGATGGTCGACCAGGTCTACGGCGTGCTCTGGTACCGACTGCTGGTCGGACACGCCCCCCTCGACGAGACGGTCGCGAACCGCCTCGCCGCGACGCTCACCGCAGGCAACGCGCCGAAGGAATCAACGACCTGACGGGGCATCGGACGCGGTGACGCAAGTGTGACGCGAGCACCCCCCGATGAGGGAGTTCTGGTGATTCGCATACGTGACGACACAGTGAGGTGGGGGTCCAAGGTCACGCGCCCCACGCTGGAACCACAACCCGGCAGCGCAACAAAACCAAGCAACAAAACCCGCCCGCACCCCACGCAAACCGCAGCCCGGCGGAGCAAAGCAAACAAAGTGCGTCCACACCCCGCGCCCCTCCCGCCAATCGCCAAGGTAGTCAGCGCGGACGGCCCGCGGGTCAAGGCGCCTCCCGAACCCCGGGACAGGCCGACAGCACGAAGAAGACCCCACCGCGCCTTGACGCGCGGGCCGTCCAAGCGAAAATCCCAAAGCGGGAGGGGCGTCAGGCCGAAACCACACATCAGGTCAGGAACGGTGCAGGCCAAGGACCCCAGGCCTCACCCGTCGGAAGCCCGCGCCCGCTCCTCCAGATACCGCCGCTCCGGCTCACTGGTCGTCAAGCGCGCCGCCTCCGCGAACCCCTCCCGCGCCGCCGCCCCCTCGCCGGCCCTCTGCATCAGGTGAGCCCGCACCGAGGCCAACCGATGATGGCCCCGCAACGCGCCCGTCGCCGCCAGTTCGTCCAGTGCGGCCAACCCCTCCTTCGGGCCGAACACTTCGGCCAAAGCCACCGCGCGGTTCAGCTCCACCACGGGCCCCGGGGCGACGCGTCGGAGCAGGTCGTACAGGCCGAGGATCTGCACCCAGTCCGTCTCCTCCGCCGTCGCCGCCTCGTCGTGCACCGCCGCGATCGCCGCCTGCAACTGGTAAGGACCCACCTCACCGCGCGGCAGCGCCTCGGTCACCAGCGCGACGCCCTCCGCCACGAACTCCCGGTTCCAGCGCGACCGGTCCTGGTCGGCCAGCGGCACCAGGGCCCCATCGGCCCGGGTCCGGGCCGCACGCCGCGCGTCGGTCAGCAGCATCAGGGCCAGCAGCCCCGCCGCCTCCGCGTCGTCCGGCAGCAGCCGCCGGACCTCACGCCCCAGCCGGATCGCCTCAGCGGTCAGGTCGGTGCGTTGCAGCGCGTCGCCCGAACTCGCCGTGTACCCCTCGTTGAAGACCAGGTAGAGCACGTGCAGGACGACCCGCATCCGGTCCGGCCGGTCCTGCGGCGGCGGCATCACGAACTTCGCGCCGGACTGCTTCACCTTCTGCTTGGCGCGGCTGATCCGCTGCGCCATCGTCGCCTCGGGCACCAGGAAGGCGCGCGCGATCTCAGCGGTGGTGAGACCGCCGACCGCCCGCAAGGTCAGCGCGACCTGCGACGGTTCGGACAGCTCCGGGTGGCAGCACAGGAACAGCAGGGTGAGCGTGTCGTCCCGATCGGCCCCGCGTTCCTCGTCGGCGCCCGGCGCCTGCCACGCGTCGCCCGGTGTCCGCGCGAACGCGGTCTCCTCCCGGCGTTCGCGGGCCTCCTCACTCCGCAGCCGGTCGGTCAGCCGCCGCGATGCCACGGTGATCAGCCACGCCCGCGGGTTGTCAGGCGTCCCGTCCGCCGGCCACTGCTGCGCGGCCGCGAGCAGCGCCTCCTGCACCGCGTCCTCGCACAGGTCGAAGTGCCCGTACCGACGCACGAGCGCCCCGAGCACCTGCGGCGCACACGCACGCAGCAGCGCCTCGGCGCCCGGATCAAGGCTCACGATTCGGCGCTCCTCACCCGAAGACGGCGGCGGGTACCCCCTTGAACCCAACCTATCCGTCGAAAAAGCCGCACGGCCGGTGCGCCCCACAACGCACCGGCCGTGCGGCCGTTCCCCGTTCTCGGATGGTCAGCCGGTGGCCAAGGCCTCCGTCGGCGTCAGCCGTGCCGCGCGGGCCGCCGGGTAGAGACCGGCGACGGCTCCCACCAGGGCCGACGCTGCGATGGCCGCGGCGAGGGCGCCTGCTGGGATGGCGAAGGGCCAGCCCTTGGCCGTCGCGTAGCCGTAGGTGGCCAGGCCGCCGAGGGCCGCTCCGGCGAGGCCGCCGAAGCCGGCCAGGGCCACGGCTTCGGTGAGGAACTGGGTCCTGATCTGGCCCCGGTGGGCGCCGAGGGCTCGGCGGAGGCCGATTTCCTGGCGGCGTTCGAGGACGGCGATCACCATCGTGTTGGCGACGCCGACGCCGCCGACGAGGAGGGCTACCGCGCCGAGGCCGAGGAGGAGGGCGTTGAAGGTGTCCTTCGCCGCCAGTTGCGCGGCCAGCGCGTCGGAGGGGCGGCTGACCTTGACCTCGTTGGGGCTCTTCGGGTTGACGGTGGGGGCCAGCACGTCGCGGACGGCCTCGACCGCGGACTCCTTGGTGCGTGTGTAGACGTTGCCCGGGTGGCCGTCGAAGCCCAGGTAGGTCTTCGCCGCCTCCCAGCCGACCATCGCCGAGCTGTCGAGCTCAGGTGCGAGCGGCACCGGGTCGAGGATCCCGAGCACGGTGAACCACTGGTCGCCGAGCCACACCTGGCCGCCCGGCGCGTCGACACCGAGCCGGTCGGCCGCCTTGGCGCCCAGGACGACGCCTGGGTAGCGGCCCGTCGCCGGGTCGAGGAACCGGCCGCTGCGCAGCTTGCCGCCGACGGTGCCGAGCAGGTTGTCGCGCGCGGCGAGGACCTGGATGCCGCCGGTGATGCGGGAGTCGACCTTGTCGGTGCGACGCACCGTCGCCGAGGTCTTGCCGGTCTGGGTCGCCGACTCGACCGGTCCGATGCGCTGCACCATCCCGTCGGCGTCCTCGGGCAGTTTGACCTCGGCGCCGGCGAAGTTGCTGCCGGGGCCGACCGAGAGCAGGTTGGTGCCGAGCTTCGCGATCTGGTCGGCGAGTTGCGCCTGGCTGGAGGTGCCGATGCCGACCACCGCGACCATCGCCGCGACGCCGATCGCGATGCCGAGCGCGGAGAGCACCGCCCGCAGCTTGCGGCCGCGCAGGCCCGACAGCCCGACGGCGAGGATGTCGCGTGGGCGCAGGCGCGCGGGGGAGGGCAGCTTCTCGGACGGCGCAGCGGGGGCCGTACGCGCGAACTGTTCGGTGGCGGTCACGCGCCCACCCCCAGCCCGCCCGGCGCGGCACCGGCGAGGCCGGTGTCCTCCGTGACCCGTCCGTCCCTGATCCGCACCCGGCGCGGCAGCGACGCCGCCAGCTCGCCGTCGTGCGTGATGACCGCGATGGTCGTGCCCTGCGCGTTGAGTTCCCGCAGCAGGTCGACGACGGCCGCGCCGGACGCCGAGTCCAGCGCGCCGGTCGGCTCGTCGGCGAGGACGATCCGCGGCCGCGACACGACCGCGCGGGCGATCGCGGTGCGCTGCCGTTCGCCGCCGGACAGCTCGTGCGGCCGGTGGTCCAACCGCTGTCCGAGCCCGACGCGTTCGAGCGCCTCCGCGGCGCGCTCGCGCCGGTTCGAGTGCCCGATTCCGTGGTACAGCAGGCCGTTCGCGACGTTGTCGAGCGCGCTCAGGTGCGGCGACAGGAAGAACTGCTGGAACACGAACCCGATCCAGCGCGCCCGCACCGCGGACAGCCGGCGGTCGGACAGCGTCGCGACGTCGTGTCCGAGGACGCGGACCGTGCCCGAGCTGGGCCGGTCGAGCGTCCCCATGAGGTTGAGCAGCGTCGACTTGCCGGACCCGGACGGGCCGACGATCGCCAGCAGTTCGCCCTGCCGGATGCTCAGGCTGGCGTGGTCGAGCGCGGTCAGCCCGCCCGCGTACGTCTTGGTCGCCTCGCTGAGGGTGATCACCTCCGTGTCGGGCCCGCCGAACTGCGTCGGGACGAGGGTCTTTTCGGCCCCGGTCACGCCGGCACCCGCACCTTCTGCCCGGCGGCGAGCCCGTCGCCTGTCACCTCGACCCGGCCGTTCGCGAACAGCCCCGGCTTGACGCCGACGAGGCGCTTGCCGCCCAGGTCGTCCACGACCTCGACCCCGTACCCGCCCTCGGCGAGCGCGACGAGCGCGTTGACCGGCACCGACAGCACGTGCTTGCGCGAGTCGCCGACGAACCCGACGCTGACCGGCGCGCCGTCGAGCGCCCCCGCGTCGTCGGGCTTGTCGAGCGCGACGGTCACCTGGATGACCGACTTGCCGCCGCCCTGGCCGGGCATGCCGCCGCCGTTGTTCTCCTCCTTGGTCGCGACGGTGCCGATGTCGGTCACGGTGCCGGGCGTGGTGCGGCCGTCCGGCAGCTTCACGGTCACCTTGTCGCCCTTGTGCGCGAGCTTCTGCTTGTCGACGGGCAGCGGCACGGACACCTGGCGGCCGGTCCCCGACACGGTCGCCACCTCGCCCTGCGCGGGCGCGCCGACCGAGGCCTTCAGCGCGGTCACCCGCACCGCGCCCGGCTGCACGGCGATGTCGGACGGGTCGACCGTGCCGGTCTGCGGCGCGCCGAGCGACTTCTGCCAGCGCTTGACCGCCTCGGTGGTGCCGTCGGTGAACTTGTCGTCGATCGACAGGCCCTTGCCGAAGCCGAGCGCGACCAGGTTCCGCTTGACGAGCCGGACGTCGGGGCCGTCGGCGACGCCCTTGGACAGCGCCCGCCACAGCGGCGCGTCGCCGTAGAACAGCGGGACCGAGCGGCCGTTGACCTGGTAGATCGCCTCGCCCTGTTTGACGATGTCGCCGACCTTGGGCAGGCCGGTGTAGATCCGGTTGCCGGAGTCCTGCTTGTTGTCCTTGTTGGCGTTGTCCTTCCCGCCGCCGGGGGGCTGGGACGGGCTGCCGCCGGGCGCGGGGTTGCCCGCGCCGCCCGAGCCCGACCCGGCGCCGGCCCCGTTCCCGCCGGGCGCCCCCGCGCCACCGCCTGTGCCGCCCGGGTCCTTCGCCTGCGCGTACACCGTCCCCGTCCCGCCGAACCCGAGCGTGCCGTCGACGTCGTCCGACACCGTCAGGTCGCCCTGGACGATCGGCACCGTCGCCCCCGAGGGCTGCTGCTTGGACTGCGAGGACGCCTTGCCGTCGTGGTCGGGGCCGAACACCACCGTGCCCGTCACGCCGAGCGCGACGACCGCGGCGACCCCGGCCACCGACACCGTCCTGACCGTGCGTGTGCGCATCAGCGGGTCACCGTCACGCCACCGGCGCCGTTCGGGGCGCACGCCTTGAACGCCGCGTCGGCCTTGTCCTTGTCCGCCCCCATGTCGATGGCCAGGCCCTCGCCGGAGCCCGGGTCCGGGACGTTCATGCCGTGCTCGCGCAGGCAGCGCGCCATCTTGAGACTCTGCTCGCGCTGCTCGGCCTTGTCCTTCTCGCTGACCTCGCCGCCGTTGGGGAGCCACTTGCGGCAGGCGTTGGAGGCGTCCTCCATCTTCTTGTTGTCGCCGCTGTCCGCGGGGATGGCCTGCGCCATCATGCTGCCGTCCGAGGAGGGGTCGGGCATGTCGATCCCGTGGTCGCGCATGCAGCCGGCGTACTTGACCATGTCGCCCTTCTCGCCGGCGGCCTTCTCGACCGCGCCCGGGGACTGGGATCCGCCCTTGTCACCCAGCGAGGCGACCTTGTCGTCCTTCTTGCCGCCGGAGTCGCCGCCGCCGCACGCGGTCAGCATCAGGGCCGACGCCATCGCCAGCGCGGCCGTCCCCGTGATCGTGCGCGCCATCCGGGTGCGGTGGAGCAGAGGCAGGTTGCGCATCGCGCGGTCCCTTCGCCGTGGGGCGGCCCCTTGCCGCCCGGCCAGGGGACATGTCTACGAGCCGCGCGGTTGGCGCCCGGTTCGCGCCGTGCTAACCGGGTCCTAACCGGCCGGGACGGAACCTGGTTCGGGTCGGGCGCGGCAGGGGGCGCCCTGGTATGGAGTTTGTGGTGGTATGCCGGGATCAGGCACAGTCGTCGGACGACGTCGCGTGTGTGTACGGAAGGAGCCCGCGCCGGATGAAGGTGCTCATCGTCGAGGACGAGGAGGAGATGGCCGAGCTGCTGTCCGACGGACTGCGGCGCCAGGGCTTCTCCGTCGACGTCGCCCGGGACGGCGCCCGCGCGCTCGAATGCGCGGCCGCGTCCGCCTACGACGTCGTCGTCCTCGACCGCGACCTGCCGGTGCTCCACGGCGACGCGGTGTGCCGCACCCTGGTCGCCACCCGCAACGGCGCCCGCATCCTCATGCTGACCGCCTCCGGGGCGCTGGCCGACCGCGTCGACGGGCTCAACCTCGGTGCCGACGACTACCTGGCCAAGCCCTTCGCGTACACCGAGCTCGTCGCCCGCATCCACGCGCTCGCCCGGCGCGGCGGCGGAACGGCGGTCGCGACCGTCCTCGAACGGCACGGCGTCGTCCTCGACACCCAGCGCCACCTCGCCGAGCGCGACGGACGGCTGCTGCGGCTCAGCCCCAAGGAGATGCTCATCCTCGAACTCCTGCTCGCCGCCGACGGAGGCGTCGTGACCCACGCCGACCTGCTCGACGAGGCGTGGGAGGAGGCCGTCGACCCGCGCAGCTCGGTGGTCAAGGTCGCCATCCACGGGCTGCGCCGCAAGCTCGGCGACCCGCCGCTGATCGAGGCGGTCCCGGGGATCGGGTACCGGCTGTGAGCGGGGGGACGGACAAGGCGGCGACGGCGGCCGGGGCCGGGGCCGGGGTCGGCGGGCGCGACGGCGCGCGGGGCGCCCGCTGGTGGCACCGTCTGCCGCCGTACACGCTGCGGATCCGCACCCGGCTCGCCCTGCTGCACGCCGGGCTGTTCGTGCTGTGCGGCGCCGCGCTGCTGATCGTCCAGTACATCGCGGTCACCCGGATCCTGGGCGACCACAGCGCGGTGGTCACCACGGTCCCGGCGAACACGGCGACGCTGCCCACCGCCCCCGACTACGAACAGATGCAGCCCGTGGTCCCGGCGCAGCCCGCGCCGGGGATGAGCGGCAGCAGCCCCGCGCAGCCGCTGACGCCGATACAGATCGCCCAGGCCGCGACGGTCGCGACCGCACGGTTCGTGAGCTTCAAGTCCGTCGTCCTCGACTCGCTGGTCGGACAGTCGCTGATCACCCTCGGCCTCCTCACCGTGGTCGCCGCCGCGCTCGGCTGGTGGACGGCCGGACGCTCCGTCGCCCGCCTCCACGCGGTCACCGTCGCCGCGCGCCAGATCTCCGAGCGCAACCTGCACGACCGCCTCGCGCTCGTCGGCCCCCAGGACGAGATCAAGGAACTCGGCGACACCATCGACGCCATGCTCGGCCGCCTCGACCGCGCCTTCGCCGCCAACCGGCGCTTCGCGGCCAACGCGTCCCACGAACTGCGCACACCGCTCGCGTTGCAGCGCACCGCGCTGGAGATCCCGCTCGCGGAAGGCCGCGTGCCCGACGACCTCAAGCCGTCGATCGAACGCGCGCTGCGGGCCACCGAACGCAGCGAACGCCTCGTCGGCAGCCTGCTGTTGCTCTCCAAGGGCCAGCAGGGCCCGGAGAGCTACCGCGAGACCGACCTCGCCGCGCTCGCCGACGAGGCCGTCGACATGTACCGGGCCCAGGCCGCGGCGGCCGGCGTCGTCGTCACCACCGACCTGGTGCAGGCCCGCACTTCGGGGGACCCGGTGCTGCTGGAACAGGTCGCGGTGAACCTCGTCCAGAACGCCGTCCGCCACAACACCCCGGGCGCGGACGGCCGCGGATACCTTCAGGTCAGCACGTCGACGACGGCACACGGCGCGGAGCTGCGCGTGCTGAACTCGGGGCCGAAGCTGGAGGCGGCCTCGGTGGAGCAGCTGTTCGAGCCCTTCCACCGCGGCGAGGCGGCCCGCCTCGCGGGGCCCGGCGCGGGCGCGGGGCTGGGACTGTCGATCGTCCGCGCGGTGGTGGACTCGCACGGCGGAACGGTGACGGCGGAGGCGCGGGCCGAGGGCGGGCTGGTGGTGACGGTGCTGCTGCCGCGGACGCCGTGACGATGCGTGCGCGCCGCTGAGCACGCGCGGACCCCTGAACACGCCGGAAGCCCGGCCGGGTCGGGCACCCGGCCGGGCTTCGCGGACGTTCGCTCCGTTCCTCGGTTCCGCGGCGTGGCTGTCCGTCAGGAGAGGGACAGGGTCAGCGTCGCGGAGTAGTTGCCGGCGAGGACGTACTTCGGCACCGCCAGCTTGACGTCGGCGTCAGCGGTGAACTGACCACCGGTCACGGTGTTGTCGGTGCTCGCCGCCTGGGTGCACAGCTTCGACGCGGTGGCACCGAAGTCGGCGGCCGCACCGGCGGTCACCGCGCTCGGCGAGTCCGGGTCGGTGACCTGGCACTTCGGGGTCCAGCTGAACTTGTCCTTGGTGAGGGTGCCACCGGTGTTGGACGTGAAGTCCGTGATCTGGCCGGTGAGCGACCAACCCAGGGTGCTGCCGCGGAAGTCGACGACGGCAACCTGGTTCAGCTTGCCGTTCATCGTCTGCGCGGTGCCGTTCAGGGTGATCTCGGAGAGGGTGATCCCCGGGGTCGTCTGGGTCATGTTCAGCACACCGGGCTTGATGTTGCCGGTCGGCGACTGGGTCAGGGGGTCCGACGCGTCGTGGACGACACGGAATCCCGTCACCACGACCTTGGTCTGGTCCGCGACCTCCGCCAGGGCGATCCCGGTCGTGTTCGGGTCGTTTACCGTGAAGGTGCCGGTGAACGAGCCCTGTGCGTCGGTTTGGACGATGGTCGGCGGGTCGGTGGACCGGCCGGCGCCCACGACGCCCGCGATCGCGACCGCCGCGTTCGGCGTGAAGTCGGCGCCGTGGGCAGTGACCACGGTGCCGGGCTTGCCGGACGCCGGATTGACGGAGGCCTGCCGCGGCCTCGGCGCGGCGGTGTACGACGCCACGGGGTTCGCACCGCCGACGACGTCGCAGACGGCGTCGAACACGCCGTAAGGCGACACGGCGTGTATGACCGTCCGGACCGGGACCAGGTCCACGACGCCGGCCGCGTTCGCCGGGACGGTGAACGTGCCCGTAGACGGCGGCGGGTCGATGGGCGTGTTCGCCGGGACGTTCACGACGACCGGCCCGCTCGTCACCGTCACCTGGCCCGACGCGCCGCCGATCTGATCGAACGTGACCGACGTGCTCGTCTGGACGTCGTTGACCGGGAACGGGACGGTGGACACCGCAATCGGCCCCAGGTCGAACATCGCGCTGATCGTGCCGCCTGGTGCCTGGACGGCCGGGTCCAGGGACACGGTGATGTCCTGGTCGCTGTCTATGACGACCGCCAGGATGGGCAGATTGCAGTGCATTTTGTACCGGCCGGTCCCGGCATGGGCCGCCGGGGCGACCGCCACCAGGCCCACAGCACTTGCGACCACCGCGGCGCCGAGGCCCGCGGCGATCCTTTTACGGGACACGAATTTCAATGGTGCGGCTCCCTTCCAGGGGCTGCTGCCGCCGCCGGGGAGCGGGGCAGTCGAACACCGCACCGGAGCGTGCTTCCGAAGGCGTGTCTGGTCGTCCGCGTTCGGATCTTCCGGTGCCGTCCTGGGACGGACGCCTCGTATTTCCGTCGCACACGGCCGAGGCGGCCGCCACGCGGGTGGAACCTGTTTCAAAACCAAACGTGTCATTGACGCCCGCACGCGCGGGTGTTGTCAAGCTGGTTGGCTGAGACACGCCGTCGGCTGTCGGCCGCCGCGCGGTCGGTTCAGGCCGGACTCCAGTGGACGCGGTAGCGGTGATGCGTCCGCGTCACGCGCCACGTCGCACCGCCGCGGGGCGGGGGCGGGACCGGGTGGTCCGACGGGTAGACCGTCACCTCGAGGCGCGACGGGTCGACGGCCGGGGCCGCCTCCAGGCGGGTCAGCAGGTCGTAGGCGGCGGTGGGGGAGCCGTAGGACAGCAGGCGGCCGTCGTACGCGAGGGCCAGGCCCGGGCCGGCGGTGCCCGCCGGGGTCGGGCCGTCAGAGTCGAACAGGCCCCACGCGACGTTGCCACCGTGGCGTCCCACGAACAGCAGCGCCCGCGGGTCGGACAGACTGAAACCCCACCAGCGGCGCTCCGTCAGGTGCGGTGCGGGACCCAGGTCGACGGCCTCGGTGTCGAGGAGGTCCGCGATCACGTCGGCGTCCTTGAGCGTCAGCGCCTCGCCGACCGCGGCAAGGTCCAGGCCGACCACGTGCCCCCGCTGCTCGGCGCCGTGCGGGCCGCGCAACTGCAGGAACCCGCACGGGGTCACCGACTCGCTGGTCAGGAGATCGCCCGCGCGGCGGAACGCGACCGACAGTTCGAGCCCGGGGCACAGCCACAGCGGGGCGACGAGCAGGCCCCCGTCCGCCAGTTGCGTGCGCCAGGCAGGGGGTACGTCGTCCACGCCGACCGTCGACTCGACCCGGTCGTACGGGGCGCCGTCAGGCACCCCCTGCCAGCCGTCGCCGCGCCGCAGGTCCAACGGCGCACCCCCGCCCGGCGCGAGCTCGGCCAGCCGGGCGGCGGCGCCGCCGACGAGGTCGGCGTCGACCTCGATGCTCGTCACGCGGCCGGTCGGGCCCGCGAGTTCGGCGAGCAGCGCGGTGTTGTAGCCGCTCCCCGTACCGATTTCGAGGACGCGGTCGCCCGGCCGGACGTCCAACTGCTCAAGCATCAGCGCGACTATGGCGGGCTGGCTGACGGTGCTCAGTGCCGCACCGGACTCGTCGGAGGCCAGCACGATCACCCGGTCGGCGTACGCGTCGCGCGGGTCGGTGCCGGGCGGCATGAACGCCTCCCGCGGCACGGCGTCCATCGCCGCGTAGACCGCGGGGACGGTCAACTGGCCGCCCGCACGCAGCGCGTCGAGCAGCCGCCGCCGCAACCGCGCCGGATCGGGGCCGTCCGGCCGCGCGTAGGGTCCCCCAACGGGTTCGTGGTCCACAGGTGGGGTGTACCCGGTTCGGGACGCCGCCAGTGGCCCGCCGGGGTGGCGCAGGCCACGGCGGAGGCCGGCGAGGGCGCGCGGAGGGGCGGGAGAGGAGGATGTGACGCGGGACAGTCGACGGCCTCGGTGTCGAGGAGGTCCGCGATCACGTCGGCGTCCTTGAACGTCGACGCCTCACCGACCGGGCAAGGCCCAGGCCGACCACGTGCCCCCGCTGCCCGGTGCCATGCGGGCCGCGCGACTGCACGAGGCCGCGCCTCGCGGGCCTCCCACCCCGGACGAGCGCGGTCGACGAGCCGGCGCCGCCGCGACACGCGCGACCGCAGCTGCGTTCATGCTCGGAGCTCGTGTGCCGGGCGCGCAACCAGGCTTCGTCGGGAGGGGGAACGAGCGACTCACGCACGCGCCACTGTTCCCGCCCGGGCACACTGTGCCGAGCGAGCGCCGCCACGGCGACCGGCACAGGCGGCGGCCGCGATGCGCCTCGCTGCCGACGTCGCGCGCCATCGATCAGGGCCTCGGCACACGCCCGCCTACCGCTTCCGGGCCGGGGCTCCGCCTGACACCATCTCCAGCAGCCGCAGACCGTCCGCCGACGGCGAGTCCTCCTCCGCCGTGTACACCAGCACCGTCTGGTCGAGGTCGCCCGGAGGGTGGAAGACCTCGTACGCGAGCGTCAGTTCGCCCACGACCGGGTGGCGTAGCGCGTGGACGCCGTACGGGGTCGGCGCGGGTACGTCGGGGTCCGCCCACCATGTGCGGAACTCCTCGCTGTGCAAAGCCAGTTCGCCGACGAGTTCGGCCAGTGTCGGGTCGTCGGGGTGCTGCTCGGCGTCGGCCCGCAGGCGGGCGGTGACCTCGCGGGCGACGCGGTGCCAGTCGGCGTACAGGCAGCCCATGTGGGGGTCGCGGAAGACGACCGAGGCCAGGTTGCGGCGCGCGGGCGGCAGTGCGCCGAAGTCCGTGAGCAGTGCGGCCGCGAGCGGGTTCCAGGCCTGGACGTCCAGGCGGCGGCCGATCACCAGCGCCGGGGCGAGGTCGAGCGCGTCGAGGACGCGGCGCAGCCCCGGCCGTACCTGCCGGACCGGTCGGCGCGGCGCCCGGGCCGGGCCGCGTGCGCCGGGCGGGCGCGCGGAGGCCGCGAGCCGGTACAGCTGGGCGTGCGAGTCCTCGTCGAGCCGCAGCGCGCGGGCCAGGTCGTCGAGGGTGCGCGGCGACACGTTCGCCTCGCGGCCTTGTTCCAGCCGGGCGTAGTAGTCCGCCGAGATCCCGGCGAGTGCCGCCAGTTCCTCGCGGCGCAGCCCGGGCACCCGCCGTCGCCCGCCGTCCGGCAGGCCGACGTCGGTCGGCCGTATGCCGGCCCGCCTGCCGCGCAGGAACGCGCCGAGTTCGGTTCGTCGATCCACGTCGTTCAGTATCGGGTCACCGGCGGGTCCGGATCCTGGCTCTGTTGGTCCCAGGATCAGCTCCGACAGGAAAAGGTCGTTAGGGTCGTGGCGCATGACGGACGACTGGCGGAACGACCGCATCGGCAGCGCGCTCCGAGGCGAGAACCCGACCGTCCTGCGAAGGACGGCCGCGGGCTTCGCGGTGGTCGGCGACGTGCAGTTCCTGCCCGGCTACTGCGTCCTGCTCGCGGACGACCCCGCCGTGACGCGGCTGTCCGACCTGCCGCGGAGCCGCCGGGCGGCCTTCCTGTCGGACATGGACGCGCTCGGCGAGGCCGTCGAACGGGCCTGTGCGCGCCTCGATCCGGCGTTCCGGCGGATCAACCTCGAGATCCTCGGCAACACCGACCCGTTCCTGCACGCCCACATCTGGCCGCGGTACGGGTGGGAGCCGGACGACCTCGTGCGGATGCCGGTGTGGCGCCACCCGCGCGAACGCTGGTCCGACCCGGCCACCGCGCTCGGCCCCCGGCACGACGGGCTGCGCGCGGCGATCACCGCCGAACTCGACCGGCTGACGGCCTGACCGCTCCGGGCCCGGCCGGCTGACGGCCGATCGCCTCGCGTCGGTTGCCGGACGGCGGGTGACCCGGCCACGCCGGTTGCACGGTGTCGCGTGACGCCGGGGCGCTCTGGTCCCGTCGGCCGCGGTCCGCTAGCTTGCGCGGATGATCAACCACGAGGCCGCGATTCCGGGCTGGAACCTCGCCCTGCGCCTGTTCCTCGAACTCGCGTCGTTCGCGGCGTTCGGCTGGGCCGGCTGGGAGCTGGCCGGCGGCGGGATCGTGGGCGTGCTGCTCGCGGTCGTGCTGCCCGTCGCGGCGATGGCCGCGTGGGGGACGTTCGCGGTCGTCGGCGACCCGAGCCGCAGCGGCAAGGCGCCGGTCCCGGTGCCCGGTTGGCTGCGGCTCGTCGTCGAGTACGCGGTCTTCGGCGGGGCCTGCGTGCTGCTCGCCGCCGCCGGGGCGGTCGTCCTGGCCGTGGTCCTGGCCGCGCTCAACGTGCTGCACCTGGCGTTCGCGATCCCGCGGACGCGGTGGCTGCTCCGGCAGGGCTGACCCCGTCGCGGCCGCGGGTGTGCCGGCCCGGTCAGCTCGGCGCGCCGCCCCGGTAGACCTCGTCGTGGGTGACGTACACCGTCCGCCCGGTCGCCCGCGCCTCGAACGCCGCCGCGACCCGCACCCCGGTGTAGCCGAGGAGGTCGGCAGCCTCCTTCGGCTCGAAGAACGCCGACGCGTCGAGCTCGTCCTCCTGCAGCCGGATCTCCGGACTGCGGGCGGCGTCGAGCACGCCGCCGTCGAACACCCACGTCACCATCGGCCGGGGCCGCGGCGGCGCGGACGGCGACCAGTGCACCACGAGCAGGTCGCCGATCGGCACGTCCAGGCCGAGTTCCTCGCGGACCTCGCGCGCGCACGCGACGTGCGGGAACTCGTCCTCCTCCGCGTGCCCGCCGGGAAACAGCCAGCGGTCGCGGTAGTTCGGCTTCACGAGGAGGACGTGGCCGCGTTCGTCGGTGAAGAAGGCGCACGCCGCGACGTACGCGGAGGGGAGCTGGGCGTACCACTGCTCGGGCGGCAGGTAATCTCCGGTCACGTCCGCGAGCGTAGCCGCCCGGACACGCCTGCGGCCGTGAGCCGCGCGCAGCGAACGTGACATGTACGCCGACGAGCCGGTCCGCCGCCGACCGGCCCGTACCCCGGAAGCGCCGCTCGGGCGGCGGCCGTTCGGCACCCTTCGGGAGCCTCCGGGCGTCGAGAGCCGCGTACGTGCTCGACGACGCGGCCCGTCGCCTCCCACCGGGCCGATTGTGGCGCGGCACCGATCCCGCCGGGCGGTCTGCCTTCCTTCCGCCCGGTCCGGTACCGTGCCCGCACCCGGGCCGACAGCGTGTCAGCCCTCGTTGTCTCGGAGGGCCCGTTGGCCGCACCCCGGCTCGGTCACCGCGGCGCGCTCGCCGTGTCGGCACTGCTGCGCGGCGCGTTGGCGCTGCCCCGGCCGCTGCTGAGGCCGATGGCCGGGCCGGTGATCCGGTCGGAGGACGGCACGGTCGAGATGCCCGCGTCCGCGCGGGCCGTGATGCGGCTGATCCGCAAGCAGATGCCCACGAGCCTCGACCAGCTCGGCCGGCTGCGGGCCGACAGCGAGCGGGGCGGGCCGATCCTCAGCGGGCGGGTCGGGCGGACGCTGCGGGTCACGGACCTGACGGTGCCCGGGGCCGAAGGCCCGGTCCGGGCACGGCTGTACGAGCCGGGTGGGGCGGCCGCGGAGCCCGGTCCGCTGCTGGTGTTCTTCCACGGCGGCGGCTGGGTCCTCGGCGGGGTGGAGAGCCACGACCCGGTGTGCCTGTTCCTCGCCGAGCGGGCCGGGGTGCGGGTGCTGTCGTGCGAGTACCGGCTCGCGCCCGAACACCCGTTCCCGGCGCAGTTCGAGGACGCGCTCGCGGCGTACCGGCACGTGGTCGGCGACCCGGCACGGTTCGGCGCCGAGCAGGGCCGGATCGCGGTCGGCGGCGACAGCGCGGGCGGCAACCTGGCCGCGGCGGTGGCGCACGCGGCGCTGCGCGGCGAGGCCGCCGTGCCCGCGTGGACGCTGCTGATCTATCCGGCGACGGACGTCGCGGGGGAGTACGCCTCGCGCCGCGTGTACGGCAAGGGGTTCGTCATCGACACCGAGACGTGGACCGGCCCCGGCGGGCTGATCGCGTCGATGATGCCGCACGCCGAGGACCCGCGGATGTCGGTGCTGCGCGACCCGGACGTCGCGGGCCTGCCGCCGACGTACATCGCCACCGGCGGCTTCGACCCGCTGCGCGACGAGGGCGAGGCGTACGGCGAGCGGCTGCGCGAGGCGGGCGTCGAGGTGACGGTGCGGCGCTTCGCGGAGCTGTTCCACGGCTTCGCGAGCTTCGGGTGCGTCGAGCGGACGTCGGGCGCGGCGATGGCCGAGATAGCGGACGCGGTCCGCGGCGCGCTGCTGGCGGCGCCGACACCGCAGACCTGACACCCATACAGCCCGCCGCACCCGCGCGTCACAGCCCGCGCTCGCGCGCCGCCTGCCGGGCCCGGCGGCGGGCGTACGCCGTCGTCAGCAGCAGCACCATCGGCCCCCACGCCAGCAGCGGCGCGTAGCAGGCGACCATCACCTTCGCCGCCGTGCCGTGCGGGAAGTCCGGGTTCTCCAGCGGCCCGTGCGGCGCGAGCGCGACGGCGGCGCACAGCGCCGTGACGGCGACCGCGCCGACGCTCGCCACGGCCACCACCAGCCACGCGGGGACGACGCGCCCGCCGATGCGCGGGACCCAGGCCGGCACGACCTCGCCCCACGGCCGTACGAGGCCGAGCGTCAGCATGGCGGCGGCCTGCGAGAGCACGGTCAGGATCCACACGTACCCGATGAACTGCGGTCCCCGGTACAGCTCTCCGAGTTCGCCGCGGAATCCGACGTCCACGCCGAAGCCCGCCGCGACCCGCCACAGGCCGGACGGGACGGTGCACACCACGGTCGCCCACGCGACGGCCTCGGCCCAACGCGGCACGGCGTCGGCGGTGAGCGCGGTGCGGCGGTCGGCGGTGTCGGGCGTGCGGTGGAGCAGGGTCGTGTGCATCGAGCCCCCATGACGAGACGGCGAAACAGAACGGCGGGACGGAACGGCGAGACGCCGACGCGACACAACGACGAACCGGCGCGACTTACGAGACTAAGAGTTCCGGAACTGTGAGTCTCGTATGCTGCCAGCGTGAACGAGAACAGGCAACCCGTGGGGCGCCCCCGGGACACCCGCGTCGACCAGGCGGTCCTCGACGCCGCCCGCGCCCTGCTCGCCGAGGTCGGCTACGCCGGGCTCACCATGGACGCCGTCGCCGCGCGCGCCGGCGTCGGCAAGGCCGCCATTTACCGGCGGCACGCCACCAAGCAGGCCCTGGTGTTCGCGGCCGCCGTCCACGGCGTCGAACTCGAGCCGCCGCCCGACACCGGTTCCCTCCTCGGCGACCTCGAGGCGCTGGCCCGCGTGATCGTCGCCCACCTGGGCAACCCAGCCGCCGCCCCCGCCCTCATGGGACTCCTCGCCGAGGCCGGCGCCGACACGTCCCTCGGCCACGCCCTGTGCTCGGCCCTCATCGAGGTCGAACGCGAAGGCAACGCCGCCGTCCTCGAACGCGCCGTCAGACGCGGCGAGTTGGCGCGCCTCCCGGACATCGACCTGTTCCACGCGATGTTCGGCGGCACCGTGCTCTCGTGGATGCTGGTCGTCCGCCTCCCTACCGACGAACTACCACGCCGCCTGGCCGAATTCATGGACAAGGCCCTGCGCGCGTCCCACTGACCCAACACCCCCGGGGCGCGCCGACCCGACCACCCGCGCCCCGGGGCCGCCCGCGGTCGGGCCCGGCTCACACCGCGGGACGCAAAGCGTCGCGTGCCGCGGCGAGGAAATCCGCATGCGCCTGCGGATACCCGCCGGTGGGCGCGCCGGGTCGCACCCGGTCGGCGAGTCCCGCTGCCTTCCCGGCCGCCGCGTCGGGGCCTTCGAGCAGGACGACGTTGAGCGCCTCGTCCATCCCGTCCGCCGCCGCGACCCAGGCGTCGCGCAGTGCGGTGGTGGGCGGTGCGGCGGACGCGTACGCCGTCTGCGCCCGCCGGGCCCGGTCGACGCGCGCCAGGAACGCCACGTACGCGGCACGCCGCACCTCGCGCTGCGCGACGGCGGCCTGGTCGCGGAACGTCTCCTGCATGACGACGAGTTGGCCCGTGACCTGCCGCACGGCCGCGTCGACGGTGGCCTCCGCCTGACGCCGCGCGCCGCGCACGGCGAACACGCCGCCGAGCAGCGCCCCGACCAACGCGCCGACGGCGCCGATTGTCGCGGTCACCCATTCGTCCACGGCGTCCCCCTCGTAGTGTGATCGCCCAACAGCGGCGGCGCGGTCCCGGGTTCGGTGCCGCCCGCGACCTGCGGGAGAGACGATAGGTGGATGACGATCACGGGGGCGGCGTTTCTCGACGGCGGCGACGCATGGGGCGGCACCCGGATCGGTGTGCCGATCGCGGACGCCGACCCGTTCGAACTCGAAGTGCACCCCGCGGTGGCCGCCCCTGGCGACGCCTCGCCGGGAGCGCGCACGCTGCCGCCGTACGTGGCACGCGAGCACGACCGCTGGCTGTCAGGCGTCGTGACCGAGGCCGTGGCCGGAACCTGCGCCATGGCGACGCTGGTGGGCGACTCCTCCACCGGCAAGACACGCGCCTGCTGGGAGGCGGTGACCGCGCTGCCCGAGGGCTGGCACGTCTGGCACCCCTTGGCCGCCGACCCGGCCCGCGCGCTCCTCGACGCGGTCGACGTCGTCGGTCCGCGGACCGTGGTCTGGCTCAACGAAGCCCAGCGGTACCTGCTCGAACCCGCCGTCGGGACCGGCCGCGAGGTGGCCGTCGCCCTGCGCGGCCTGCTGTCGCGCGCCCGTTCGGGCTCCGGCCCCGTGCTGGTGCTGGCGACGCTCTGGCCCGAGCACTGGAACACCCTCACCGCGCACGAGGACGGCGACGTGTACGGCCTGCAACGCGAACTCCTCACCGGGGTGGGCGTGCACAAGGCGGTCCCGCGCACGTTCGACACGGCCGACCTCGCGGTCCTCAACGGCGCGGGCGCGCACGACGCGCGCCTGCGCCTCGCCGCGGCGCACGCGAGCGAAGGCGAGATCGCCCAGTTCCTCGCCGGCGCCCCCTACCTGCTGGCCAGATACGAGCACGCGTCCCCTGGCGCCCGCGCGCTGCTCCAGGCCGCGATGGACTACCGCCGCATGGGGCATCCCCCGGCGCTGCCCCTCGACCTGCTGGCGGAGGCGGCCGAGGGCTACTTCACCGACCGCGAATGGGACGCCTTGGGCGACGACTGGCTCGAACAGGCGCTCGCCTACTGCGCCGAGACGCGGCACGGCGTCCGGGGGCCGCTGACCAGGACCCGTCCGCGGCCCACGCGCGGGGGCCGCCGCAAGCCCGCCGCGCAACCCGGCTACGTGCTGGCGGACTACCTCGAACAGCACGGGCGGGCCACCCGGCGGTTCAGCTGCCCTCCCGCGTCCTTCTGGGACGCCCCGCTCGGCCACGCCGGCGGCGCCGTGCTGCGGGCCCTCGGGTTCGAGGCCGAAACGCGCCTGCGCCTGCGCCACGCCGCGCGCTGCTACCAGGCTGCGGTCGACGCGGGCCATTCCTTCGCGAACCACGACCTCGCGCGGGTGCGCGAGGCGTTGGGCGACCACGCGGAGGCGGAACGCTGGGCGTGCGCGGCTGTGGCGGCCGGTGTTCCGGCACTGCGCGTCCTCGCCGAGGGGCGCGAGGAACGAGGCGACCACGCCGGGGCCGAGCGCGCGGCGCGGCTCGCCGCCGAGAACGGCGACGGCATGGTGCTGCGGCGCCTGGGCCGACTGCGTGAGAAGGCCGGGCGGCGGGACGACGCCGAGCGGCTGTACGCGGCCGCCGCGGAGGCCGGCGACGTCAACGCGCTGCCCGCGCTGGTCTGGATGCGAGAGGACGTCGGTGACCGTGACGGCGCCGAGCGGCTGGCCCGGTCCGCCGCCGAGCGGGGACTGCCCGACGTCCTGCGCGCCCTGGCGTGGAGCCGCGAGGATGCGGGGGACACCGGAAGCGCCGAACTGCTGTACCAGGCCGCGGTGGACGCGGGCGACCCGTACGCCGCACGCCACATGCTCCGGCTGCGCGGTGAGCCGTTCGCGTCGGCGACCGACGCGGCGGACGACGACGTGACCGCGCACGCCGCCGCGGAGACGGCGTGGCCGACCGAGTTCGCGGGGACGGGAACCTACCCGTCCGCCCCGGCCACACTGCTCGCCGACCCGACGGCGGACCCGTTCGCGGCACGAGTGCTCGCACAGATGCGTGAGCTCGCGGGGGAGTTCGGCGCCGCGCGACGGCTCTACCAGGCCGCGGTCGACGCCGGGGACACCGACGTCCTGCGGGACCTCGCACGGCTGCGCGAGCGGGTCGGCGACCTGGGCGGCGCCGCACGGCTGTACCAGTCCGCGCTCGAGGCCGGGCACGCCGGCGCGCTGCACGACTGGGCGGGCATGTGCGAGGACGCAGGGGACCTGGACGCCGCCGACCGGCTGGCCCATGCGGCCCTGGACGGCGGCGACGACGGCGTCGCGCGGTACCTGGTGCGCATCCGGAACACCGCTGACGCGCGCCACTGGGAGCAGGTGCTGCGCTTCGGCCTGGACGCCGACGGCACGGTGTCGCGCGGCACCTGAAGCCTTCGGCGAAGCGCGGCGGCGATCGCGGACCCGCTCCGTCAGCGGCGGGACGCAGCCGTCGCCGAGTACGCCGGGCGCTCCTGGGCCGGCAAGGCCCTGGGCATCCAGAACACCGCGCAGAACGCCGTCGCCGCCGCCGCGACACCGGCGGTCATGGCGGTCGTCATCGGGCGCGCCGGCTACAGCATCGCCTTCGCCGTGGCCGCCGCTTTCCGCCTGATCGCGATGACCGTCATACCGGTGCGGGGCGAACGCCGCACCGGAGAGGTGACGCCGCAAGACACCGCGCGGTCGAAGGACGGGACCGCCGTCCCCGATCGAGCCGCGACCCACAACACCGGGGCCGCTGCGGTCCGTTGAGCCGTGCCGTCCCGACAACGAACGACCGGAAGGACACCCGCCACCGTGGACACCACCATGACTGCCGCCCCCGTCCAGCACACCGCGACCATCACCAACGCCGCCGCGAGCGCCGTCGTCGCGGCCGCCGTCGCCGAAGCCGCCGCCTCCGGAGGGGTGTTCGCGGTCGCGGTCGTCGACGCGGCGGGCCACCTCAACGCGTTCGCCCGCATGGACGGCGCCGCTGCCGGCCAGCCAGATCGCGCAGGACAAGGCCTACACCGCCGCCGGGTTCGGGCTGCCGACCGACGGCTGGCACGACTTCATCAAGGACGACGCGCCGCTGGCGGTGGGCGCGTTGACGGGCATCGACCGGCTGGTCGCCTTCGGCGGCGGCCTCCCGATCACCGTCGACGGCCGGACGATCGGTGCGATCGGCGTGAGCGGCGGCCACTGGTCGGACGATGTGCGGTCGCCGAGGCCGGCATAGCGGCCCTGGCCTGACCGGTGTCGAGGCGAGCACGCCCAGGCATCGCGCTCGGTCCGATCGGCGTAGGTGACGGCGAGGTTCGCGATCGCCTCGTCCGTTGCGGCGCGCGGCGGTCCGCGATCGTCTCGTCCGGCTCGGTGTTCTCGCCGTGACGGCGGCCGGCCCCTCGTCGGGGGGCCGGCCGCCGCCGTGTCCGGGCCCTTCGCGGCCTGGCCCGGACGGGGAGGACGCACGCCCGCCGCCCCGCACCACGCGACGCCGAAGGCCCCCCGGCGGCCCCCGGCGTCGCGGCCTGACGTGGTGCGGGTCGCGGCGGTTACGGCGTCACGGTGAACGGGGCCCGCGCGGACTTGCTCGGGTGGAACGTCTCGGAGGCGACGATCGCCGTCGTACGCGGGTCCTTGACCTCCATCCACGTCAGCCAGTTGCCCGCGCCGTCGGCGGCCGCGTAGCTGTAGTCGGAGGTCGCCTTGCCGGTCGCGTCGACGCCGACCAGCTTGATCCACGCCCAGTCGGCGTAGTCCGTGCCCGTGATGGTCGTCCAGGTGCCGACCGGGCCCGCGTCGGGCGTCAGCGTGATCCACCGCTGCTGGATCGTCAGCGGCGTCGTCGCGGCCGCGCCGCCCGCGGTGACCTTGAGCAGGTACGAGCCGAACGCCGCGTTCCCGGCCACGGTCACGGTGCCGCTGAGCGTGCCGTCGGCCGCCACGGAGAGGGCGGTGCCGGACAGCGCCGCCGCCCCGCAGCTGCCGCCGGAGGCGTCGCACAGCACCGCGGTCGCGGCCGCGCCCGCCGGGTAGTGCGCGCCGGACACGGCGACCACGCCGCCGCGGTGCGTCACGGCCGGCGCGGCGACCACCGACGGCGGGTCCACGGTCACGGTGAACGGCAGGAACACCCGCTTCGTCGACGAGATGCCCTCGCGCACGCGGATCTGCGTGGTCGCGGCGTCGGTCACGGGGTACTGGACGGTGAAGGTGCCGTCCGGCGAGGTGGTCGCGCTGACCGTGCCCGGTCCCGCGAGGCCTCCCGCGTCGGTCTGCACGATGTTGACGGTGGTGTTGGCGGTCCAGTTCGAGCCGGTCACGGTGACCACGGTGCCGAGCGGTCCCGACGACGGCGTCGCCGTCGCCACCCGGTCGCCGCTCTGCACGAACGCCTCGACGGTCAGCGGCGACGACGCCTCCTTGCCGCCCGCCGAGGCCTTGACCAGGTAGGACCCGTCCGGGACGCCGGTGGTCGCCAGCGTGGCCGTGCCCGACAGCTCGCCCGACGCGGACACACTCAGATTGGACGCGCCGAAGGCGGCCGGGAGGCACGCCGAACCGTCCGCCGGACACAACGACGGCGTCGCGGCCGCACCGGCGGGGAAACCGAGGCCCGCGAACGGCAGCGTGTACCCGGGGCGGACGGTGCCCGTGGGCGACGACAGCGTGGGCGAGCCCGAGCCGGGGCCCTGCACGTCGACGGTGCCGATGGCGCCGCCGCCGGAGACGACGTCGCACGGCGTGGTGTACGTGCTGCCGAACACGACGGTCTTGGTCACGGTGCGCGTGGGAGCGAACGACACCAGCCCGGACGCGTTCGCCGGCACCATGAAGTCGCCCTCGTAGACCGGGATCTGCACCGGCTGCCCGGCCACGGTGTCGAGGTTGACGGTGGGCCCGGTCACCGTGACGCTGCCGGTCGCGCCGCCGCTCATCGCCAGGTCGAGGGACGGGGTTGTGGGCACCTGGCTGAGCGACACGGTGCTGTTCGCCGGGCCGGTGCCGAGGGTGACGACGGCGTGCACGCTGGAGCCCGGGGCCGCGCTCGCGGGGGTCAGCACGACGTTCATCGACTGCGGGCCGGTGGCCTCGCCCTGGCCGGCGGGTAGCACGCAGTGCACGCTCGGCGTGACCGTCCCCGCGTGCGCCGCCGTCGGTAGCAGGGCCGTGCCGAGACCGGCGGCGAGCAGGGCGGCGGCCGTGAGTGAGCCGGTGGCGCGGCGTGCGGGACGTCTGGTTCCTGGCCTGGCGGTAGTGGACACGTCGCTCCTCCTGGGCGCGGGCAATGTGCTTGCGGAATTGGGGAGTTCAGGGCTGCGCGTCGTGGGGTGGGGCGGGCCGGCCCCCGGCGTGGATCCGTCGATCGGGGCGGATCCGGGACCGTGTGCCGGGGGCCGGTGGAACCTCTGAGCTGCGGCGTCGGCGGAACGTCAGACCAGGGTGATCGTGAGCGTTCCGCCGTAGGTGCCGGCGGCGGCGAACTCAGGGGTGCTCAAAGTGAGTTCGGCATCCGCCGTGAACCTTCCGCCGGTGGCCTTCCCCGTGTCGGGGTTCTGGCCGCACAGGGTCACCGCGGTGGTGCCCAGCGGTCCGGGCGAACCGGTGGTGACCGGCGAGAGGCTGGTCGGGGCCGCGGCGCACGCCGGGACCCAACTGATGTTCCCCGCCGGGATCTTGTCGACGCCGTTCGCCGCGACCAGGTCCGTCATCGTGCCGGTCAGCGACCACCCGAGGGTGCCGCCGCGGGCGTCGACCACGGTGATCTGGTTGAGCGGCGCCTTGACCTGCTGAACGGTGCCGTTCAGCGTGACCGTGCCGAAGCTGATCCCGCCGCCGGCCTGCGTCATCGTCAGCGCGCCCGGCGCCATGGTGACGGTGGTCGGCTGCGGCAGCGGCGGGGGACCCGTCGCCACCGTGAACGGCACGAACACGCGCTTGCTGGACGAGATGCCCTCGCGCACCCGGATCTGCGTCGTCGCGGCGTCGGTCACCGTGTACGGCGTGGTGAACGCGCCGTTGTAGTCCGTGGCGACCGTGATGGTGCCGCTGCCGGCCAGCCCGTCCTTGTCGACCTGCACGAGGTTGACGCTGGCGTTCGGCGTCCAGTTCGTGCCCGAGACCGCGGTGACGGTGCCGAGCGGCCCGGTGTTCGGGACCGCCTGCGCCGCACGCGGGTCGGTGGGCACGAACGCCTTGACGGACAGCCCGTCGCGGCCCTCCTTGTCACCGCCGGTCACCCGCAGCACGTACGCGCCGTCGGGCAGGCCGGCGGTGGCGAGCTTGGCCGTGCCGGACAGGTTGCCCTGGCCGTCGACCGACAGCGCCTGCGAGACGAATCGTTCCGTCAGGCAGTTGCCGCCGTCGGCGTCGCACAACGCCGCCTGCGCCGCCGCGTTCGGGGTGAACCCGGAGCCCGTCAGGGTGAGCGGTTGGCCCGGACGCACGTCCCCGTCGGGGGCGTTGACCGTGGCCGGCTGCCCCGCCGAGCCCTCGACCGACACGTCCGCGACCGCGGCGTCGCCGCCCGCCGTGACCGTGCACACCGTCGGCAGCGGGTCGGACCCCGGCGCGAGCCGCGCGTCGGTGACCATCTTGACGACCGTGAACTCGACCTTGCCGCCGGCCGTCGCGCCCACCGGGACGTTGAACGCGCCCTGGTACGGCTGGATCGGCGGCGACTGGCCCGCCACCACGTCGATCTTCTGCTCGGGCCCGGTGATCGTCACCGAACCCGTCGCCGCGCCGCGCATGTTCAGCGTGATCGAGGGCGTCGCCCAGATCGACAGCGAGAAGTTGCTGACCGCCGGGCTGGCCCCCAGTGTCACCGTCCCCGTGAGCGCGCCGCCGGGCGCGACGGTCGCCTTGTCGAGCGCCATAGTGACGTCCTGGGGGCCGGTGAACGTGCCCTGCCCGGCGGGCAGCACACACGACACCGTCGGGGTCACCTTGCCCGCGTGCGCGGCCGCCGCGGCACGCCTCTTCGAAATGACAGCACTGTGCTCCTTCGTGAGCAGACATGAACTGACGTGAACTGACGTGAACGGACCCCACGTGCGTCGGGGGCGCGTGAGGTCGCCCGCAACCGCCTTGGGGGACCGCCTCGCCGGACGTCGAGCACCGGTGGCGGCGCGGCACGGGGGCCGAGAGCCCTCCCGGAATTTGGCCGCTAATCCCGAGAAAATCAATAGGGCGCGCTCCGCTAATTCGCTCGACACGTGTCACCCGGCGGGCTCGTGATCAATGACATGCGGGGCGCCGTGAATTTCCCGGGAGTGGAATGTTTCTCGCCGGTAGCTCTTGACGCGACGGGCCTCTCTCGGGGAATTCTTGGGAAGCCGCATTGCCACATCCGGTGGTGCGGCCATGCCTCCGGACCGAAAAGGAGTAGCGGATGCGCAAGACCAGACGGGCCGCCCTCGCGGCGGCCTGCGCCGCCGGCGTGACGGCGGGCCTCGTGGCCGTCGCGGGCCCGGCCGCGGCGGCCGGCACCGGCACGGGCGTCTACAACTGCAGCGGCGGCGGGTTCTCGTTCCCCAACGTCGACGTGGAGTTCCAGCGCAACGGCGCCAACTACCTCACCGTCACGGCGGACATCGCCCCGGGCACCACCATCGGCACCGGTGGCCTGGTGGCCACGCTCAAGTGGGGCGGCACGCCCGCCGACATCGGCAGCGTCAGCAACACCAGCCCACAGGGGCCGGGCGCCCCGGTCGTGGTGGAGAAGGCCAACAGCCCGGCGCTGCCCAGCGCGCCGTCCACCGTCGTCCTGGTCGTCACCCCGCCGGGCGTCACCATCACCTGCACCAAGGTGTCGTCGTCGTGGCCGGGCGGCGGCATCTGACGGCGGTGCGGGGCGGGGCCTCGAGCGCCCGCACGGGCTGTCCGTACGCCTAATACGGACAGAACGGCGGGCGCTCTCGGCCCCCGCACGCCGCACCGGCGTCGCGCGCCGGCCGGGTGACACGGGGGCATGACGCTACAACATCCGGCTCGGCGCCGGGTGCGCGCGGGGGTGCCCCGGGTGCCGTCTCCGGACGGGGCCCGGGGCGCTTTGGAATGCGCGGGGAGTTTCCCGGACGCAGCTGCGCGGGCGTGGTGTCGTATTTCGCGCGGAGGTCGGCCGAAAGCGCGCGGCGTGATCCCCAGAAAAAGCCGGTCAATACCTGCCCGGTGGTGACACGTGTCAATTTGCGAGCGGAATTCTCCGGTAATTCCGGGCGGGTATTACGAATTCCGGTGCGGGGGTCGCGTGAAATGCGCCGACGGGCGGCGGCGGGGGTGAACGCCGCGCGCACGGCCTCCTCGCCGACCGCGAAACCGGTTGGACGCTCCCACCGTCCCACCCTGCACACCGCTCGTCAATGCCTGATGACACCGGATGCAGACATCCGGTGATGACGATCATGATCCGCGAACCCCCTTGTCGGGCAAGGGGGTTCGCGGATCCGGGCGGACGGGCGGTCAGCCGAGCTCGACGGCGGCGTACCGCGCGGCGGGCGCACCCGTGCCCAGCGCCCAGTACCGGTCGCCGTACGACCAGTGCCACCACTCGGTCGGGTAGTTCACCAGGCCGGCCGCTTCCAGCGCGCGGCCCAGCACCGCGCGGTTCGCGCGGGCCTCCGGGGTGATGTTCGGCGCGTCCGTGTAGCAGGCGCCGTCGCTCTCCTCCGGGCCCGCGTTCATGGGGCAGCCGAGGTCCAGCTCGCGGCCGTCGGCGTCCGCGAGGGTGAGGTCGACCGCGGCGCCCGCGCTGTGCGGGGCGATCTCGGGCGGGGAGACGTAGCGGCTGGTCGCGGCGCGCAGTTCAGCAGGCGACCACTCCGGGTGGGCGGCACGCAGCTCGTCCCCGTACTCCTCGAAGTACGCCCGTTGCAGGGCCGGCGGGCGGTAGCCCTCGACGAACAGCAGGCACAGCCCGTCCGGCAGCGCGGCCTCGGCAGCGAGCAGCCGCTCGTACACGCCCCGGCGCAGATGCCCGAAGGCGCCCGCGTCGTCGCGCTTGCGCTCGTCGACCAGCAGCAGGCCGTCCCCGGGCACGTCCACCATCGGCTCGCCGCACTCGACCACCGGCGTAGCGGCGATCCGCGGGTCGGACATCAGGACGATCGAGCCCGCGGGCTCCGGAGGCGTGCCGGTCATGGAGGCCTTTCAGCGCTTGAGGTACGCGACGACGGCGTCCGCGAACCGCTCCGGCGCGCCCTCGTCGTAGCGGAGGAACAACGACGGCTCGGTCAGCTCCAGTTCCAGCAGGGTGGGATGGCCGTCCGCGTCCGGGATGAGGTCGACGCGCGCGTAGAGCAGCCGCTCCGCGCCGCCCGGGACCGCGGCGAGGACCTGCTGGGCGACGTGCAGCTCGCTGTCCGTCGCGGTGCGCGCCGCGATCCGCTCCTCCTTGTAGAGCTCGACGTCGCCCGCCGGGCCCTCAAGCATCGCGCCCTTGCGGATCGCGTGGCTGTAGTGGCCGCCGAAGAACAGCACCGCCGTCTCGCCCGCGGTGTCGACCGCCTCGAGGTAGGGCTGGACCATGACCGTGCGGCCCTCGGAGAGCAGGCGCGTGGCCAGCCCGGCGGCGAGCGCGCGCTGCTGGCCGTCGGCCATGTCGTACCGGCCGGTGTCGCGCGACCCGCAGCTTATGGACGGCTTGACGACGTAGACGCCGCTCGTCGGAAGCGTGACGGTGCTCTCCGGCTCCAGCCACGTCGTCGGCACGACCCGGGCGCCCGTGGCGGCGAGGTCGCGCAGGTAGGTCTTGTCGGTGTTCCACCGCACGACGTCCGCCGGGTTGGCCAGCCGGGGCACCGTCTCCGCCCACGCCAGGAACTCGGGGTGGTGGTCGATGTAGTCCCACGTCGAGCGGATGACCGCCAGGTCGTACCGGTCCCAGTCGACACCGCGGTCGTTCCACACCACCGGCTCCGCGGCCACGCCGCGCTCGGCGAGCGGGGCGATCGGCACGACCTCGTCGTCGTCGAGCTGCGGCAGCTCGGCGCAGGTGACGAGGGCGACACGGGCGTACGGGGTGACATGTGCGGACATGCCGCCACACTATCCGGACAGCTGTTGATCATCGTGACGGCGGGGCCGACGACCGGGCACGGGGGAGTATCCCGGCCGTCGGCGCACGTCGCCGCTCGGGGCCGCGACGTCCGGGTGTCAGGAGCCCTGGACGTCGACCAGCAGCTTGAGTTCTCTGCCCGCCGCGAGAGCGGTGAAACCCTCCGCCGCGCCGCTCAGCGGGATCGGTCGGACCCAGCCGTCGAGCGGGTACGAACCGTTCACCATCCCGTCGATGACCGCCGGAAAATCGTTGCAGTACGCGCAACTTGCCACGACGTCCACGCCGCCGAGGAACGCCGCCATCGGATGGAACGTGACCGGCTTCATGTACACCGCGACCGTCACCATGCGGCCCCCGGGCCGGGTCGCCGCCAGGCCCGCGTGGAACGCCGGCTCCACGCCCGCCGCGTCGATCGACGCGTCCGCGCCGTCCCCGCCGGTCAGCTCCCGCACCGCGGCGACGACGTCCACCGCCGCCGGGTCCAGCACCAACTCCGCGCCGCCGCCCGTCTTTTCGGCCAGCGCCGCGATCGCCTCACGGCGCTGCGCGGACGGCTCCGACACGACCACCCGCTCGACGCCCCGCGCCCGCAGGTCCAGGAACGTCGCGATGCCGATCGGACCCGCGCCCAGCACCAACGCCGTTCCGCCCGGCGCGATCTGGGCCCGCGTCACGGCCTGGTGCGCGACCGAGACCGGCTCCACCAGCGCGCCCTGCTCCGCGGTCAGACCCTCCGGCAGCACGTGGACCATGTCCGCGCGCACCACCGTCAGGCCCGACATGCCGCCGCCCTTCGCCGACAGCCCGTGCCACGTCAGGTTCCGGCACAGGTTGTACGTGCCGCGCAGGCACGGCGCGCACCGCCCGCACGTCCACATCGGCTCGACGGCGACCAACGCCCCCGGGCGCAGCCGGGGATCGGCCACCTCGGGCCCGACCTCGACGACCTCGGCCGAGAACTCGTGCCCGAGGATCACCGGGTCGGCGAGCACCTGCCGCAGCCCGCCCTCCCAGAAGTGCAGGTCCGACCCGCACAGCCCGGTGAACCGGGGCCGCAGCAGCACCTCGCCGGGGCCCGGCGCCGGGTCCGGCACCTCCTCGATCCGCAGGTCGTGCGCGTCGTACAGAACAGCCGCCCGCATCCGGGTGCTCCTCTCGTCGTGGTTCGGCCGTGCCGGTCGGGCCCCGCCCGATCAGCCCTGCGACAGCCGCTCGATCGCGCCGATCAGGTCCGGGTACCGGCGGGTCCGCGCGCCGCCGTCCATGCCGTAGACGCTGCCCGACACGAACCCGGCCTCGTCCGACGCCAGGAACAGCACCACCGAGGCCACCTCCTCCGGCTCGGCGAACCGACCCAGCGGGGCGTTCTCCACGTACTCCTCGACCACGCCCGGAACATGCCACATGCCGGACGTCGCCTGCGTGCGGACCAGGCCGGGCGTGACCGCGTTCACGCGTACCCCGTGCGGACCCAGCTCGAGCGCCGCCACCTCCGTCAGTGACAGCACCCCGGCCTTCGCCGAGCAGTACGCGCCCATGCCGCGGCCCGGCTGCACCGCGTTGAGGCTCGCCATGTTGATGATCGAACCGCCGTTGCCGGCCTGCTTCATGGCGCGCCCGGCGTGCTTGACCGTGAGGAACACCCCGTTCAGGCACAGGTTCACCACGCGCTGCCAGACCGCGTAGTCGTGGTCGACCAGCTCGGCCGCCGCGCCGCCGCCCGCGTTGGCCACCGCGACGTCCACGCCGCCGAACCGCTCGACCGCGAGCGCGACCAGCGCCTCGACGTCCGCCTCGACCGTCACGTCGCCCTGCAGCGCCGCGATCCGGTCCGCGCCGTACGTGCCGCCCAGCTCGTCCACGAGCTTGTCCAGCGCGGCCGCGTCGATGTCTCCCGCCACCACCGACGCGCCCTCGGCGAGGAACCGCTCGGCGACCGCCCGGCCGATGCCCGCGCCGGCACCGGTCACGAGCGCGACCTTGCCCGCGATCCGCCCCGTGGTGCCGACCGTGCTCACGCGCCCGCTCCCTTGCCCGCGGCCTTGTCGGCCTCGTAGTCCTTCATCGCCTTGCCGACCGCCTGCGCGGTCTGGTCGCGCCACGTCTCCGACAGGCCGACCTGCCAGTCCTGCGACCCGAGCGGGCCCGCCGACTGGCCGGTGAAGTGCGGGACCACCTCGCGGGCGATCAGCTCGTACGAACGCCGCGTCGCCTCCGCGTCGGCGAAGTCCGCGCCCATGAACAGGTACGTGCCGAAGCCGCCCGACTTCTGCCACAGCCGCTCGATCTGACGCACCGCCATCTCCGGGGTGCCGCAGATGAACGAGCCGGTCGCGTTGCCGTGGTCCAGGCGCGCGTCCAGCGGGGTGTCCGCGTCGTACGGGATCGGCAGCACCTTCGCCTGGTAGTCCTGGATGTCCCGCAGCCCGTACGCCACTTCGCGGCGGGCCTGCTCCTCGGTCTCCGCGATGTGCATCATGCCCATGAGCCGCCACTTGCGGCGGTCGACGCTCTGGCCGTGCTGCGCCGCGACCTCGTTGGCGACGCTCCAGTGGTAGCCCAGCGCGTCGAAGCCGCCCTCCTGGCTCGCCGCGATCGACAGCATCCCCGCGCCGAACCGGCCCGCCGTGCGCGGCCCGGCCGGCGAGAACGTCGCCGCCACCGCGATCTCCAGCTGCTCCTGGTAGGGGCGCAGCTGCAACTGCGCGTCCTGGAGCGTGAACCAGTCGGTCTTGCGGGTCACCGGCCCACGGCCCGCCAGCAGCGCGGTGACCGCGTCCAGCGACTCCTCCATCATCTCCCGCTGCCGCGCGGTGTCGATGCCGAGCATGTGCGCGTCCGACGCCAGCTGGCCCGGGCCCACGCCGAGCATCACGCGGCCGCGCGTCAGGTGGTCGAGCAGCACCATCCGGTCGGCGACGTGCAGCGGGTGGTGGTACGGCAGCGACACCACGCCGGTGCCGAGCCGCAGGTGCCGGGTCCGCGCCGCGGCCGCCGCGATGAACAGCTCCGGCGACGCGACGATCTCCCAGCCGCCCGAGTGGTGCTCGCCGACCCACGCCTCGTCGTAGCCCAGCCGGTCCAGGTGCTCCAGCAGCGCCAGGTCCTGCTCCAGCATCAGCGTCGGGTTGCGGCCCGCCTTGTGGAACGGGGCCAGGAACACCCCGAACTTGAGCGGCCACCGCGCGCCCGCGGCGACCTCCGTGGATATCCCGTGGCTCTGGGCCTGACCCTGACCGTCGACTGCCGACACCGGCCGCCTCCTGATGGTGCGAACTGCCTGGCGCGCCGCCCGGTCGTCGCGGGCGGTGCTGTTCTGACGAAGCGTCACCCTGACAGGCCGCGATACGCGAATCAAGAGTCGCACTATGCGAACACATGGCGGATGTGCGCTACGCTGCCGCACACCATGAGCCGACCGTCCCCGCAGACCGACCGCCTGATCGCCCTGGTCGACCTGCTCGCCGCCCGCCCCGCCGACGATTTCACCCTCGCCGAGATCGCGCGCGGGCTCGGCGTCGGCAAGGCCACCGTGCACCCGATGCTGACCACCCTCACCCGCGCCGGCTGGCTGCTCCGCCACCCCGTGCGCCGCACCTACCGGCTCGGGCCCGCGGTCGTCGCCGCCGGGCGCGCCGCCGCGCTCGGCGACACGCCGCTGGAGACGGCCAGGCCGGTCATGCGCGCGCTCGCCGACGACACCGGGCTCGGCGTCCTCGCGCTCGTGCCCTGCGGCGACGCCGCCGACGTGGACGACCTGCGGGTCGGCGAACTCATCCGCCCCGCCGCCGGCCGCGACGGCGCGTTCGGGCTCCGCCTCGGCGACCGCGTCAGCCCCCGGCCTCCGCTCGCCGCCGTCACGGTCGCGTGGGCCGACGACCGCGCGGTCGACGCGTGGCTCGCCCGCCTCGGCCCCGACGCCCCTGTGGGCGACGCCCGCGTCCGCCTCACCGCCGCCGTCGCCGGCGTCCGCGACCGCGGCTGGGCCCTGGAGACCCAGGACCACCTGCGCGACCGCCTCGACACCCTCGTGCGTGACCTGGAGATCGAACTGGGCACCGGCGACTGGGATCCCAGCGGGCGCGCCGCCGCGCTGCGCCGCGCCATGGCCGAGGTCGGCAAGGCCTTCGACCTCGCCGACGGACTCCCGGCCGCCATCGACCCGGACGCCTCCTACCGCGCGTCGTCGGTCAACGCGCCCGTCTTCGATGTGGACGGCACCGTCGCGGTGGTCCTGTGCCTCATCGACCACCCCGCGCCGCTCGCCGGCCGCGAGGTCACCGCCCTCGGCGAGCAGGTGCGGGCCGCTGCCGACCGCATCACCGCGGCCCTGCACGGCCGCCCGCCGGCCTGAGCTCGACCTGGCCGCGATCTGACCGCGAACTGACCGCGACCCGACGTCGGCGTGTCGAAGGCCGCCAGGAGCCGTGCCCGGTCCCTGGCGGCCCGTACCCGCTGATACCGCTTGCCCGCGCTGTACTTCAGCTATCGCACGTCAGGCACCGGAACAGGCGTGCACGAGCGTGTCCGCGCCGTGCAGGCTCAGCCATGCGCCTGGTACGTACCCCGTCGCGCCCTGCTTCGTCACCCGGTACCACGTCGTGTCGGCGGTGCCGGTACGGCCGACGACCGCGCGGCCGTCGACCTTGCACGCCAGGGTGACCGTGGTGTTGTCGGCCAGCTGCCCGACCGCGCCCGAGGCCTCGTCGGCCTGCGTGCGCAGCGCCAGCCCGCCGGGGGAGTGGACCACGGCGGGCACGCCGCTGGATCCGGCGCCCACGTCGGTCGTCCCGCCGGCGACGATCGCCAACACGACGGCCGCGAGCCCGATCCACGCGCCGCCGGACGTCGTACGGCGGGGCACGTAGACCACGACGGAGTCCCGTCCCCGGTAGTCGAACCTTTCCTTGTGTGAATGCATTCGCGTAATCCGAACCGTGCGCTTGCCCGCCCCGGACACCCGCCGGGCCTCGGCAAGGTGGATCCCGCGCCCGTGCGCGGGGATGAGGTCGCCCGCCGCCCGGACATCGGTACGGGCGGCGGAGCGGGGGACCACCGCCGCGAATGCTGCGTCGGCTACTACGGGCATGCGCGGCCCGACCCGGTGAGTGCCGGGTGCGGCGGTCCTGCGTGAACGCGGTGGAACGAGTGCCTGGATCAGTGCGCCATAAGCGCCCCCGAGATCATTTCCGGCGGTCGGGCGGAAAACAACCCGTGCGGAAATTATGGCACATCGGAATGAAGGGCGAGATAGGCAAAATCGCAACCCTGTGGCGGAATGTGCAAATTGCCCCGATATGCCGCCTCGGCGGTGCGGGGCAATTTGCGATCACATGGCGGTAGCCGATCGCCATGTGGATATGTTCCTCGACTGTCAGCATAAGTGCTATGTGGCAGGTAGCCAAGTGCCTACGCGGATGTGTCATCCGGACGGGTGGCAAGCAGGTACCACCCAGACAGCGCACAAGCAGGGGACATGTTCGCTTGCTGCGTCATGGCGCGGTCCAGTCTGTGGTTGAATCTGCGCGTGTATCGGCCGCCGTCTTGCGGCGGGCATCGGCAAGGGAGTGGCGCACGGTGGAGAACTCTGTCGGGTCGCAGCCGCAATGGCGCAAGAGCTCGGCGAGCGGCTCGGGGAATTGCGTCGAGGTCGCGCGCGTCCAGGGCATTGTGGTGCGGGACTCGAAGAATCCGTTCAGCCCCGTACTGGGTTTCGCCACCGTCAGCTGGGACGCGTTCCGCCGAGCTCAGTCCCCCTGGGCCGCGTCCACTTCCTGATCACGGAACTCGTTCTCCCCCATCCGGTCGAACGCGGCCTGCACCCTTTCGGCCGTGAGGTGCTTCGGCGCCAGCTGCTCCACCTCCCAGAACGCGGCGAGGAAGTCGTTGGGGTCGGTGTCCTGGGCGCCCTCGCGACTGATCATCTCGCTGGCGCCCTCGACGTACAGCACGGCCGGGTCCGCGGCGTCCGGGAACTCGAACACCACGTACGCCAGCCGGTAGTTCGGGTACAGCCCCGCCGACCACGGGACCACCCGCACGGAGACGTTCGGGTACTCCGCGATGCCCATGATGTGCCGCAATTGCCGGCGCATCAGCTGCGGACCGCCGACGGCGCGCTCGACGACCCCCTGCCCGAGGATGAAGTGCAGCTCGGGAGCGTCCTCGCGGGTCAGCAACTCCTGGCGCTCCATGCGGAGTTCGACCATCTCGTCGACCCGGGGGCCATTGCCCTCGGCGACCAGGACCTCCCTCGCGTATTCACGCGTCTGGAGCAGGCCCGGGACGACCAGGGGTTCGAAGTTGCGGATGATCGACGCCGACGACTCGAACCCCAGGAACTGCCGGAACTCGATACTGGCCACACTCTGGTACGCACTCCACCAGGCCCGCTCGCGCGCGGTCCGCGAGAGCGCCACCAGCGCCGCCGTCTGCTCCGGATCGGTGACCCCGTAGTGCTGGAGCAGCGCCCTCAGGTCCGTCGTCGACACCGCCACCTGGCCGGCCTCGATCCGGATGAGCTTGGACGGCGACCAGTCCATCTCCTCGGCCACTTCACGCTGCGTGAAACCGGCCTGCTCGCGGTGTCGGCGCAACGCGTCCCGAAGACGCCGTCGCGCGAGCATCGGATCCTGCCCCTGCGGCATCGTCGACCCCCGCGACGTCCGTATTGACATTGTCAGTCGGGTGCCGCGCACTTAGCCAGCTCGCATTCGTGACCGTGCACTCGGCTGGGTGGACGAACGACACCTCGTAAAGAGGATCGCGGCAGAACGCCACCCCCGGCAAGTGCCGCGCCCGAGCAACCGCCGCAGGTGGGAGCGCATCGGCGCACGCCGACCGGCGCATGCCGCCCCGCCCCGCCTCGAACCGGGCGGAAATGACGTGGCCGCACCGGGTGCCCGGCAGGTACAAAGCAGGGAGGACACTGGTCGGCGTGCGCCCCGGCACCGGCGCGACACACCCGCCCGCACCACCCCTCGACGCGAATCGGAGCACTCGACACCGTGGGACACATCGACATCAACACGGTGACCTACTCGCTGCCCGACGGCCGCGTGCTGCTCGACGAGGTGACCTTCCGCGTCGGCGACGGCGCCACCACCGCGCTCATCGGCGCCAACGGGGCCGGCAAGACCACCCTGCTGCGCATCGTCACCGGCGAGGTCAAACCCGACTCCGGGGCCGTCACCCGCACCGGCGGGCTGGGCGTCATGCCGCAGTTCATCGGCCGGATCCGCGACGAGTCGACCGTCCGCGACCTGCTGGTCTCGCTCGCCCCGCCGCGCGTACGGGACGCGGTGCGCGCCGTCGACGCCGCCGAGCTCGCGCTCATGGAGACCGACGACGAGCCCACGCAGATGCGCTACGCCACCGCGCTGGGCGAGTTCGCCGACGCCGGCGGCTACGAGCTCGAACCCGTGTGGGACGAGTGCTGCTTCGCCGCCCTCGGCGCCGGCTACGACGTCGCCAAGTGGCGCCAGACCACCACGCTGTCCGGCGGCGAGCAGAAGCGGCTCGCCCTGGAGGCCCTGCTGCGCGGCCCCGAGCAGGTGCTGCTCCTGGACGAGCCCGACAACTACCTGGACGTGCCCGGCAAGCAGTGGCTGGAGCGGGCCCTGCGCGAGACCCCCAAGGCCGTCCTGCTCGTGTCCCACGACCGCGAGCTGCTCGCCAACGCCGCCGACCGCATCGTCACGCTCGAACTCGGCGCCGCCGGCAACGCCGCCTGGCTGCACGGTGGTTCCTTCGCCGACTACCACGAGGCCCGCGCCGCCCGGTTCGAGCGCTTCGAGGAGCTCCAGCGCCGCTGGGACGAGGAGCACGCCAAGCTCAAGGCCCTCGTGCAGCTCTACAAGAACAAGGCCAAGTACAACGACGGCATGGCCTCCCGCTACCGCGCCGCGCAGACCCGCCTGCGCAAGTTCGAGGAGGCCGGGCCGCCGCAGAACCAGCCGCGCGAGCAGAACGTCCGCGTGCGGCTGCGCGGCAGCCGTACCGGCAAGCGCGCCGTCGTCGCCGAGGCCGTCGAGCTCACGGGACTGATGCGGCCGTTCGACCTCGAGGTCTGGTACGGCGACCGGGTCGCGGTGCTCGGCTCCAACGGCTCGGGCAAGTCGCACTTCCTGCGGCTGCTCGCCGCCGGCGGCAGCGACCCCGACATCGAGCACCAGCCGGTCGGCGACGTGGTCATCGCGCCCGTCGCGCACGCCGGGGGAGTCCGGCTCGGCGCCCGCGTGCGGCCCGGCTGGTTCGCCCAGACCCACGAGCACCCCGAGTTCGTCGGCAAGACGCTCGTCGAGATCCTGCACCGCGGTGACGCGCACCGCTCCGGCATGGGCCTGGAGCAGGCCGCGCGCGTACTCGACCGCTACGAGCTCGCGTACGCCGCCGAGCAGACCTTCGACACGCTCTCCGGCGGCCAGCAGGCGCGCTTCCAGATCCTGCTCCTGGAACTGTCCGGCGCGAACCTGCTGCTCCTCGACGAGCCGACCGACAACCTCGACCTCGTCTCGGCGGAGGCGCTCCAGCAGGCCCTGGAGGCGTTCGACGGCACCGTCCTCGCCGTCACCCACGACCGCTGGTTCGCCGCAGCCTTCGACCGCTTCCTGGTCTTCGGCGCGGACGGACGCGTCCGCGAGACCGACGGGCCGGTATGGGACGAGGGCCGGGTGGCGCGCGCCCGCGGTTGACGTCGGGCCGGGGACGGCGCGGGAAGTTACGACGAAAGGCTTACGGCACGGCCCGGGCACCCGCGCCCGGGCCGCGCCGCGGGTCACTCTGGACGGGCAGACCGCCAACCCGACCGGGGAGACCGCCATGGCCGACGCCGCGCCCGTCGACTACACCGACCTGACCGCGCTGTTCGTCAACTGCACCCTCAAGCCCTCGCCCGAGGTCAGCAACACGCAGGGCCTGATCGACGTCAGCCGGAACATCCTGCGCAGGCAGGGGGTCACCGTCGACGAGTTCCGCGCCGTGGACCACGACATCGCCACCGGCGTCTGGCCCGACATGACCGAGCACGGCGCCGCGAGCGACGCGTGGCCCGCGCTGTACGAGCGCGTCATGGCCGCCGACATCCTCGTCCTGGCCGGGCCCATCTGGCTCGGCGACAACAGCTCCGTCATGAAGCGCGTCGTCGAGCGCCTCTACGCCTGCTCCAGCCTCCTCAACGACGCCGGGCAGTACGCCTACTACGGCCGCGTCGGCGGATGCCTGATCACCGGCAACGAGGACGGCGTCAAGCACTGCGCGATGAACGTCCTGTACAGCCTCCAGCACCTCGGCTACGTCATCCCGCCGCAGGCCGACGCCGGCTGGATCGGCGAGGCGGGCCCCGGCCCCTCGTACCTCGACCCGGGCTCCGGCGGCCCCGAGAACGACTTCACGAACCGCAACACGACCTTCATGACCTGGAACCTGCTGCACCTCGCCCGCATGCTCAAGGACGCGGGCGGCATCCCGGCGCACGGAAACCAGCGCTCGGAGTGGGACGCGGGGTGCCGGTTCGACTTCGACAACCCCGACTACCGCTGACGCGACGCGGTCTGACGCCCGGCCGGGCGACCCCGGCCGGGGTCGTGGTTCGCCCCGTTTGGATACGCTTCCCGGATGTTCACCGTCACCTCCGTCAACGTCAACGGCCTGCGCGCGGCCACCGGCAAGGGCTTCACCGCGTGGCTCGAGGACACCAGTGCCGACGTCGTGTGCCTGCAAGAGGTCCGCGCGGAACCGCACCAGCTCACCGACGCCGTGCGCGAGCCCGAGGGCTGGCACACCGTGTACGCGCCCTCGGTCCTCAAGGGCCGCGCGGGGGTGGCGGTGTACACGCGCCGGAAGCCGCTCGCGCACCGGATCGGCTTCGGCTCGGACGAGTTCGACGCCGCCGGCCGCTGGATCGAGGTCGACCTGCCGGGGGTGACCGTCGCGAGCCTCTACCTGCCCACAGGCGAGGCCGAGACGCCCAAGCAGGAGGAGAAGCACCGCTTCATGGCCGGGCTCGAGGAGCACCTCGTGGGGCTGCGCGCGAGTGCCGCCGAGGACGGCCGCGAGGTGCTGGTGTGCGGTGACTGGAACATCGGCCACGCCGAGGCCGACATCAAGAACTGGAAGGGCAACCTCAAGAAGTCCGGGTTCCTCCCCGAGGAGCGCGCCTGGCTGACCCGCCTGTACGGGGAGCTCGGCTACCACGACGTCGTCCGTGAACTGCACCCCGGCGTCGCCGGCCCCTACTCGTGGTGGTCCATGCGCGGGAAGGCCTTCGACATCGACTCCGGCTGGCGGATCGACCTCCAGGTCGCGACGGACGGCCTCGCCAAGACGGCGGTCTCCGCGGTCACCGAGCGGGCCGCGAGCTACGGCGAACGCTGGTCCGACCACGCGCCGGTGACCGTCACGTACGACTTCACCGCCAAGTAGGGCGGAACCGGCGGCCCGCGCCGGACGCGCGAGACCCCCGGCACCGATCACGGTGCCGGGGGTCTCGTCGCAACCGGGCGGCCCGGCGTATCGTCCCCCTTGCAGTCGGGCGAGCGCCGATCGGCGCGGCCATTAAGGGGACCGGGGGGTTCCGCATGAAGCGGTTGTTCCAACTCATCGCACCGCAGCTGTACTCGCGGTGGACGCAGGGCCGTTCGGTCGCCCAGAACCCTGGGCGGGAGGTGCGCCGCCGGGTCGAGAACCAGGTGGCGAACCAGGTGGGGCAGCGTGTTCGGCGCCGGCTCCCGTGGGTGCGCTGACAGGTCAGCGCTTGCTCAGGTCCACCGGCCCGTCGTCGCCCGGAGTGCCCGGCGTCGGCGGGCCGAGCGGCTCGCCCTGCGGCGGGACGGCCGCGGCGGGGCCCGGCACGGGCGCGTATCCGGCGGCCGGCGCGTACGGCTGCCCGGCGTACGGCTGCCCCGGGTAGGGCTGCGCGGCGTACGGCTGTCCGGGGTACGCCGCGGGCGGCATGCCCGGCGCGTACGCGCCCGGGTAGCCCGGACCGGCCATCATGGGCACACCTCCGGGCGACATCACCCGGATCTCCTGCATGCGTGTGATCTTGCGGACCACCAGGATCGCCAGCACCGCGGCCGCGATGCGGACCGTGCTGCCGAGCGCCGCCATCTCGTCGCCGAGCCGCACCGAGTCGATGTACTCGCTGACGGTCGCGTCGCCGTTGCGCACGTCGTCGGCGCTCTTCTCCTGCGCGATGCCGATCACGAAGATCACGTACGAGCCGCAGAGCGTCAGCCACCACGCCCACAGCAGACCCTTGTTGGACGACCGCGCGTCCGGCCGGGCCTGCGGGTCGCTGCCGTTCCAGACGTCGTTCGCGACGATCTGCGGGATCACCAGGTTCGCCAGCGGGATGAACCATCCGCCGATCGCCCAGCCGCGCGTCATCTGCGGACGCGGGCCGACCCACGCCTCCACGTTGGAGCGGGCCCGGAAGAACCAGATCATGAACAGCACGACCGTCGGGATCCCGACCAGCGCGGTGACGCCCAGAGAGCCGCTGACGAAGTGGTCGTACTTGTCCGGGTCCCAGCCGAAGAACCTGCCCTCGCTCAGGTCCTTGATCGCGTTCGCGCGGCGCTGGAACGCGATCGCCGAGATCAGCGACATCACGCCGGACGCGCCGAGCAGGATCATCGTCCACGTGGCCAGCGTGCGCAGCGGCTTCGGGACGACCCACGCGGCGGGGGCGCCGTAGCCGTACCCGGGCACGGCCGGCATCGGTGGCATCGCAGCCATCGGAGCGACGCCGGGCGGCATGCCGGGCACGGCACCCGGATAACCCGGCGCCATCGCGGGGGCGCCGGGAGGCATTCCCGGTGCGAGGGGCGGCGGGGGCACGGCCCCGGGAGGCACGCCGTACGCCGCCTGAGGCTGCGGTGTCCCGCAGTTCGGGCAGGGGCCGGCACCCGTGATCGGGCCACCGCACGTGGGACAGGGCATGAAGGAGGATCCCCCCGGTCGTCGTCAGGCGTCTGTGCACACACCCGGGCGCCGTGCCGCGCCGGACGACGCCGGTCGGCCATCGGCCCGATTGTGCACCGCATCATGCCGCGCCGAGGCTTGAACGCGCCATTACCCTTCGCGTGGGGGATCGGGCCCCCGGCGGGGGGCGCCGGTCAGTCCTTCGGCCCGATTCCCAGGTAGCGCTCCAGGTTCCGGTGCGTGTTGATGACCCGCTTCTCCTCCTGCGACAGCACCAGCTCGGTCAGCCCCGGCTGGTTCAGCCCGCGCTGGACACCGGCCAGGACCGCGGCGTCCTGGTTGAGGACGTAGCCCAGGTCCAGGTCCTCGAACGCCACGCGCAGGTCCGTCGGCCGGCGGTACGGCGCGTCCGGGCCCGCCGCGCGGCGGAACGCGAAGATGCCCATCTCGGCGGTCCCCGGCGTCGGCCCCGGCCGGGCCACCAGGGCGCTGAGAGTGTCGGCGGTCAGCAGCACCGAGCAGTTCGGGAACAGCTGGTACTGGTGCAGCCGCATGATCCGGTCGGTGTCGAAACCGGACAGGTCGGTGCCGGACGCCGCCACGTGCGCGCGGATCCGCTCGGCGATCACGTCCCGCAGCGTCGCGTCCTCCGGGACCGGCGGCACCGGGCCAGGCTCCGTCACGCCCATCCGCTGGCCCTGCGTCAGGACGAAGGAGTCCCACACCTCCTGGTCCGACAGGCCGGCCTTGATGCGCGGGCTGGCCAGGCCGTACAGCTGCTCGGACTTGCCGGTGTGGCCCCACAGCCGCTGCGGCGCGTTGACGTCGTCGATGTTGCCCATCAGCTCGGGGTGCAGCGTCTGGATGTGGTACGTCTCGCTGAACCCGTCCACGACCGTCTTCCAGTTCGCCGCGACGTCGCCGACCACCGTCGCCGTGCAGCGGAACTCCTCGACGCGCGCCCACGCCGCGTCCTCCGGCACCGCCTCCAGGTACGTGTCGAGGGCGTCCGCCTGCGGGTCGAGGTTGACGAACACGAACGGACCCCACGTGTCCACGCGCGCCGCCAGCAGCGGGAACTCGGACAGCTTCAGCCCGCCGAACCCCTTCCGTCCGGGGACCCGGCGCAGCTGACCCGCGAGGTCCCACGTCCAGCCGTGATAGCCGCACTTGAGCTCGGTCAGGCCTGAACCCGCGCCCGAGCACAGGCTGTTGCCGCGGTGCCGGCACACGTTCTGGAACGCGCGCAGCACACCCTCGTCGTCGCGCACGACGACGACGGCGTACGGGCCCACCCGGTACTCGAAGAAGTCGCCCGGCTCGGCGACATGGTCGACGCTGCAGGCGAGCTGCCAGGTCCGCGTCCACAACCGCCGCAGCTCCAGCTCCGCGAACTCGGCCGACGTGTACCGGTGGGCGGGCACCCGGACCAGGCCCGCGGACGGGTCGACCGGGCCGGTCGCGGTGCCGTCGTCCACCCCCGTGTGCAGCCGGGCGTCGGCGGTCGCCGGGTGGTCCTGGGTCGCGGTCATGGCGCCTCCTGGGCGGAGCCTGGACGTGGGCGTGCGCAGGGTGCCACCGGGCCCTCGGCATGACAAGGGTCGCGCTATGCGACTACCTGTGTCCGACGTCGCTTCGCCTCCATCCCTCCCTTCGGGCGAAACCTTCCGCGAGACTGTGCGGACCCTTCTGTCTCACTTGCCAAGCGGCAAGCCGAAAACCCCGAAAACACCGGGCCGCGTACAAAAACTGATGCCCAATCACGCTTGTCATTCGGCAGCCTTCGACGTACGTTCATGCGGCGGGCGACACACCGCAGCAGACCGCGAGGGGAGGGACGATGGCCGCACCGGCGCTCGAGGACACCTACGACAAGGTGCTCTCCGCAGCCGTGGAGCTGTTCGGCGAGCACGGCTTCGCCGGCACCTCGCTGCAGGCCATCGCCGACCGCGTCGGCGTCACCAAGGCCGCGCTGTACTACCACTTCCGCACCAAGGACGAGCTCCTCGACGCGCTGCTGCGCCCCGCCCTCAACGACCTCGACCGGGTCCTCGACACCGCCGAGCGCCGCAAGGGGCAGGCGGTCAGGCAGCGCGTGCTGTTCGAGGGCTACGTCGACTTCCTGATGCGCTACCGCACGCTCGCCGTCGTCCTCGACCGCGATGTGTCGGTGGGCACGCACCCCGCGATCAGGCCGCGCCTCGAGTCGATCACCGAACGAGTACGCAGCGTCCTGGACGACAACGACCGCCCCATCGAGTTCCGGGTCGCGGCGACCGTCGCGATGGGCGGCATCTACGCCGCCGTCGCCACGTTCCCCCACCTGCCCGACGACGAACTGCGCGGCGTCCTGCTGGACATCGTCCGCAGGCTGCTGTCGCCGAGGCGGACCAGAGCCGCGTCCGAGTGACGCCTCTCGAACGCCCCGGCGGAACCGCCGCGGCGTCCGAGGGCGCGGCACCGGGTCCGCCGGCTCCGTCCCAGCCTGCGGCACCGGCCGCCGTCGCCCGTGCCCGACCGCTCAGACCCCGCACCACCCCGTACCGCCCCAGCACCTGTACACCCCGCCCGAGGAGGCTCCCATGACGTGTCCGGTTCTCCCGGAAGGCTTCGACCCGACCGACCCGGACCTGTACATCGAGCGCCTCCCGCTCGAGGAGTTCGCCGAGCTGCGCCAGACCGCGCCGGTGAAGTGGGTCCCGCAGACGCCCGAGGTCTCCAACTTCGGCGACGACGGCTACTGGATGGTCACCCGGCACGCGGACGTCAAGGAGGTGTCCACCAAGCCGGAGCTGTACTCGACCAACCGCAACACCGCGATCATCCGCTTCGCCGAGGGCATGGACATCGGCTCCATCGACGCCCAGAAGCTCATCATGATCAACATCGACCCGCCGGAGCACACCCGGCTGCGTTCGATCGTGCAGCGCGGCTTCACCCCCCGCGCCATCAACGCCCTCAAGGACACCCTCACCGAGCGCGCCGCCCGCATCGTCCACGAGGCCAAAAAGGAGGGCAGCGGCGACTTCGTCACGCAGGTCGCGTGCGAGCTCCCGCTCCAGGCCATCGCCGAGCTGATCGGCGTGCCGCAGGAGGACCGCGGCAAGATCTTCGAGTGGTCGAACCAGATGCTCGGCTACGACGACCCCGAGTACGCGTCCGACTCCTCCGTCGGCCCGGCCGCCGCCGCCGAGGTCATGATGTACTCGATGGGCATGGCCGAGAACCGCAAGGCCTGCCCCGCGCACGACATCGTCTCCAAGCTCGTCGCCGCCGAGTCTGAAGGCTCGCTGTCCTCCGACGAGTTCGGCTTCTTCGTACTGCTCCTCGCGGTCGCCGGCAACGAGACCACCCGCAACGCGATCACGCACGGCATGCTCGCGTTCTTCGACAACCCCGACCAGTGGGACCTCTACAAGCGGACCCGCCCGGAGACCACCGCCGACGAGATCGTCCGCTACTCCTCGCCGGTCATGTCCTTCCAGCGCACCGCCACCGCCGACACGATCCTCGGCGGCCAGGAGATCAAGGAAGGCCAGCGCGTCGGCATCTTCTACAGCTCCGCGAACTTCGACCCGCTGGTGTTCGAGAACCCCGACAAGTTCGACATCACCCGCGACCCGAACCCCCACCTGGGCTTCGGCGGCGGCGGCCCGCACTTCTGCCTCGGCGCCAACCTCGCGAAGATGGAGATCAACCTGATGTTCGAGGCCATCGCCGACGCGATGCCCGACATCCGCAAGGTCGGCGAAGCCCGCCGCCTCCGCCACGCCTGGATCAACGGCATCAAGGAACTCCAGGTCTCCTACACCGGCTGACCTGCGCGCCGGTCCGACCTGACCCCCCACACCCCGGCCTGACCAGGCCGGTATGACGAGGGCCCCTCCGCCTACGGGAGCAGCGGAGGGGCCCTCGTTCGCGTTCGTGCCGCTCCGGTGAAAACCCGGTCGCCCCCAACGCGGCACCCACTTAGCCTTGTTCCACGCGGGCGTTGAGCACGGGGACGCACTCCGCGACGTACCACCCCCCGTCCATTCGGGGGCATTGGCTTGTAGCTCAGAGGTCAGAGCACCCGGCTCCAACCCGGGGTGTCGCAGGTTCGACTCCTGCCAGGCCAGCACCAGGAGGGTTGCCAGAGCTGGTAATGGGTCCGCCCGCTAAGCGGAAGCCCCGGGAGACCGGGCGCGCGTTCGAATCGCGCACCCTCCGCTCGTGAACACCGTTCGGTCGATGCATCGGAAGAGGCATTGACGAAGGCCCCTCCGTCTGCGGGAGCAGCGGAGGGGCCCTCGTTCGTGCGCTAGTCGTCGATCTTGGCCAGGAGGGTTTCCAGGGCGGCCAGTTCGTCGGGGGTCAGGCGGGAGAGGGTGGCCGGGGGCTCGGCGAGGATGGCTTCGGCTCGGCGGGCGATCTCGTGGCCTGCTTCGGTGGGGCTGACGAGCTTGGCGCGGCGGTCGTCGGGGTCGACGGCGCGGGTGACGAGGCCGCGCTGTTCGAGGTCGTCCACGAGGAGGGTCATGTACGGCTTGTCGGTGACCATCTCGGCCGCCAGTTCGCTCATCCGCATCGGTCCGCGCGCGAGGCGGCGTAGGACGCGGCTGCGGGCGAAGCTCATGCCGGTGGCGTCGATGACCTCGCGGCGGCGGTCGGAGGACTCCAGGACCAGGCGCCGCATGCGGGCGAAGACCCGGCTGGCGGCTGCGCGTTGCTCGTCGTCGTTCATGGTGTGGGGATCGGCGTCCTGGATTCCGTCGGGCTGAGCTGGGCGGCGACGCGGGCGGCCGACCTCGCGGCCGCCGGGCCAGTGGTGAGGATACCCAGCAGGACGACGGCCAGGCCACAGCCGGTGATCATCCACCAGCCGACGTGGCTGGCGGCCGCGAAACCGTCGTGCAGCGGGCCGCCCACGGAGGACACGACCACGGAGACGATGACGGCGATGCCCAGCGACTGGCCGGTCATCCGGCTGGTGGTGGCCACGGCCGCAGCGACGCCGGCCTGGCTGCGGGGCATGCCGGAGACGGCGGTGTTGGTGATCGGCGCGTTGATCATCCCGAAGCCGAGGCCGAGCACGAGGTACGCGGCGATCAGCTGGGCGGTCGAGGTGTCGTCGCTCAGGCCGGTCAGCAGCAGTGCGCCGACGGCGATGGCGGCTCCCGCGATCAGCAGCGACGGGCGCGGGCCGCGGGCGGCGACGAGGCGTCCGGACACGGGGGAGAACAGCGCGGTCATCGCCGCGACCGGCAGCGTGTAGAGGCCGGCCTTGGCCGCGCTGTAGCCGAGCACGTCCTGCAGGTACACGGTGTTGAGGAAAAGGAACGCGCCGAGCGAGGCGAACCCGCACACGGCGGTGACGGTCGCGCCGGCGAACGGCACGCTGCGGAAGAACCTCGGGTCGATGAGCGGTTCGGTGCGGCGCGACTCCCAGCGGACGAACACGATCAGCGCGGCCGCCGCGACGGCGAGCCCGGCGATCGTGCGCGGCGCGGTCCAGCCGACGCCGGGCGCCTCGATGAGGGTGAACGTCAGGGAGGCCAGCAGCACGATCATGAGGACCTGGCCGACGGGGTCGGGGCGCCGCGCGTGCTCGGCGCGGGACTCCGGGATGTAGCGCTGCGCGAGCGCTATCCCGGCGATGCCGACCGGGATGTTGATCAGGAAGACGGCCTCCCACCCGACCGTGCCCACGAGCGCGCCGCCGACCACCGGGCCGAGCGCCATGCTGAGGCCGAAGACGCCGCCCCAGATGCCGATGGCGCGGGCACGTTCGGCCGGGTCGGTGAAGGTGTTCGTGACGATCGACATCGCCACCGGGTTGAGCATCGAGCCGCCTATGGCCTGGACGACGCGTGCCGCGATGAGCCAGTTGAGTCCGGGCGCGAGGCTGCACAGCAGTGAGCCGACCGTGAACAGCGCGAGTCCGGTCTGGAAGGTGCGGCGGCGGCCGATCCGGTCGCCGGTGGAGCCGGCCAGCATCAGCAGGCTCGCCATGACGACGGTGTACGCGTTGACGACCCACTGCAGTCCGGAGACCGGGGCGTGCAGGTCGTCCTGGATGGCGGGGAGCGCGACGTTCACGATCGTGGCGTCGATGCCGACGATGAACAGGCTCATGCAGCAGATCGCCAGGATCAGCGCTCGTCTGCGGGGGGTGGACTCAGGCATGGAGGTCTCCCGAGATAGTTCAGAATCTATAACAGTTATGAGACTACAACTATCTTCGGGCGTGCGAAAGGGGAGGCCCGGCGGGGGCCGGGCCTCTGGGTGTCGTGCGGTGCTGTCGGGGGCGGGTCAGCCGCCGAGCGTCGCCCAGCCGTACGTCGGGCACGGCCAGCGGTGGCCGCACTCCGCGCAGGTGCCGTCGTCCGTGCGGGTGTGCGCCTCGGCGATGCGGGCGAGCCGGACCGCGGCGGAGGGGGTGTCCGGGGCGTTGCTCGAAGCGGCGTCCTCGTCCGCGCGTCCGACGGCCGCGAGCTCGGCCAGCGCCTGCTGCCAGTCGCGGAAGCGGATCGCGCGGTCGTCCAGGTATGCGTGCGCGGCCAGCTTGCGGTTGGTGACCAGCACCGTGCCGCGGGTGTTCCAGAACTTGCGGGCCCGCGTCGTGTCCGCCTTCGCCGGGACGCCCCGCTCGTTCAGCCACTCGGCGACCTGGTCGACGGCGCGGGTGGTGAACACGAACACCGCGTCGTCGGCCAGGAGGAGGTGCAGCGCGTCCAACGCGCCCGGCAGCGGCGGGTCGTAGATCGTGCCGTCGTGCCAGCCGCGGGAGTAGGCGTGGATGACGCCGTCGAAGTCGACGGCCAGAGTGCGCGAACGGGGCATGGCTTGATCGTCGCATCCCGGCCTTTCGGCCGGTGGATCATGTCCGGCCTGCGGTGATTCAGCCGTTCTGGTCGTCCCAGCCGTGTCACGGAATCCCGCATTCCGGGGTTCGTACGCTCGTACGGGTGGCGCGTCGCTAGGGTTCCGGGAGCCGAGCCGTTCCCAGGAGACACCCATCATGCGCACACACGCCGCACGCATAGCCCTCGCCCTCGTGGCGGCAGGAACCCTGACCGTGTCGGGGTGCAGCGGCGGAGGATCCGGCAAGGACGCCAAGCCCAAGCCCTCCGCCAAGGACACCGCGGCCGGCCAGGGCGTCGTCCAGCCCACGATCAACATGCCGGACCTGGTCGGCAAGGACCTCGCCGCGGCGACCGAGGCCGTCAAGGCGGCCGGTTTCGCCGATATCGGGTTCCACGACGCGCTGGGCCAGAACCGAACGCCCGCCGGCGACACCAAGTGGAAGGTCTGCGACCAGAGCCCGAAACCGGGCCCGTCCAGCCCGAAGGACAAGGTCGACCTGGGCGCCGTGCTCACCAAGGAGACGTGCAGCGGCGCGCCGACGGCGAAGCCCACCCAGCCCGACACGCCCGCGCCGCCGAGCCCGACGCGCACCACCGCGCAGCCGACCCGTGACCCGGGCGACCCGTTCCCGTTCCCGACGGGCAAGCCCACCAAGCCGGGCGGCGGGTTCCCGACCTTCGTCTTCTACCGCACGTGCGCCGAGGCCAAGGCGGCCGGTGCGGCGCCGCTGTACGAGGGGCAGCCGGGGTACAGCCGGCACCTGGACCGCGACGGCGACGGGATCGCCTGCGACAAGTAGGCGCCTTGGTTCAGCGGGCGGAAATCCGCTCGAACACATGAACAACCATCGGGTGCGTTGACCCTTTCGGAGGTATCTGGCCCGATTCGCTGGCCCTGGCGGGGCCGGGCACGGAAGACTTTTCGCCATCGGAACTTCCGTGCCCGGTGGCCGTGGTGCCCCGGGTGCGCTGTCAGTCGGGGGGCTGCCATGGCGTATGCCAAGGGCTATGACGTATCGGACTACCAGACCGGGATCCCGGGCGACGCGTCGTTCGTGTTCATCAAGGCCAGCGAGGGCGCGCACACCGCGCAGCTGAACTGGCGGGAGAAGCAGGCCGCCGCGCGCGCCCGTGGCCTCGTCGTGGGCTACTACCACTTCTTCCACGCGGAGAACGACGTGGGAGACGAGGTCGCGCACTTCTGCGGCGCCGTCGGCGACGTGCCCGAAGACGAGCTGCTGGTCCTCGACTTCGAGCCGTACGACCAGGGCGTCGACGACGCGGAGTGCACCCGGCGGAAGAACGCGTGGCTCGCCGCCGTCAAAGCGCGCTACCCGAACCACAAGGTCGGGATGTACACGAACCGCGACTGGTGGTTCCGCACCGACGACGAGTGCGGCGACTTCCTGTGGATCGCGGACTACGAGACCGAGCCGGGCGCGCCGCGCATCCGCGCCGCGTGGCGCTTCCACCAGCACACCGAAGACCCGCTGGACACCGACGTGTTCGGCGGGAGCGAGGCGGAACTGCGGGCGTGGGTGCGGGTCCCGGCGCCGTCGGCCGGGCCCGAGGGAGGCGTGCCGCCGCCGGCCTCGGCCACCCCAACGGTGCCGGGGGCCCGGGCCGCCCCGCCCCCGGCCGACGACAGACCGGCGTGGGAGCGCCTCGTCGCCCACGTGCTGTCCGTCCCCGAAGGCGACTACGAGCACTGGGACGACGAGGAGGGCTGGGACAACCACACGCGCTTCGGCCGCCAGTTCGGCGAGGACGGCGTCGCCTGGTGCGTCATCTTCGAATGGTGCATGTACGACGACCTGGGGCTGACCGGCATCGTCCCCAAGACCGACAACGTCGACTCCTTCACCCAGTGGGCCCGCGCCCGCGGCCAGTGGTCCGAATACCCCAGCCTCGGCGCCTGGATGAACTGGAGGGACGGCTCACACACCGAGATCGTCGTCGCGTTCACCCCCACCACGGTCACCACCAAGGGCGGCAACACGCTGCCCGCGGGCGGCGACGGCGGGCAGGGCCGCGGCGTCTACTCGCACACCTACCAGCGCACCGACTCGCGCATCACCGGCTACTTCGCGCCGCGCTTCACGGACACCGGACCGCCCACCGCCGACCCGCACGACCCGCGCGGCGGGCCACGCGTCGGCACCTCGCCCGCCGTTCGTCCGGCCGGGGGCACCGGCGGCACGCCAGCGACCTCAAGGAGCAGGAAGATGGCCCTCGTCTCCAAGACCGTGCCGAGCGTCGTCGGCGACGACTCGGCGACCGTGTTCACCGCCGTGCCCGGCTCGGCGTGGATCAACGTCTCCGCCGACTACGTGCCGCCGGGGGAGAAGGTGAGCGTCCGGATCGACGTCGCCGACGGCCGCGGCACCTGGGTGCAGACCAACCAGATCCGCACCATCGGCAACGGCGAGGCCGCCTGGCTGGAGCTCGCGGCGCCCGAGTTCACCCGTGTCGTCAGCGTCAAACGGCTGTCCCACCAGACCGCCAGACTCGACGCGACCCTGCACTACCCGGACTCATGACGACCCCCGACGCCGGAGGCGGCAGCCGTCGGTGATGGGATGGGCGGGCACCGGCCGCGCATCGCGAGGGGAGCCCGCCCACCATGACCGCCCCGTCCGCCCCGTCCGTCCCGAGTCCGTACCGCGTCACCCGGCTCACTGCCGACGACCTGGTCGCCGCCGTCGACTCGCTTGCCGACATGCTCGTCGACACCGTCGCGCACGGCGCGTCGCTGGGCTTCCTCGCCGACCTCGACCACGCCGAGGCACGGCGCTGGTGGCTCACGCACGCCGACGACATCGCGGGCGGACGCGCATGGGTGTGGGCCGCGTTCGGCGCGGATGAGCGGGTGGTGGGAACCGTCCAGGTGCGGCCGTCCGACAAGCCCAACGGCCGGCACCGCGGCGAGGTCGTCAAGATGATGGTCCGCAAGGACACCCGCGGCACCGGCCTCGGCCGACGTCTGCTGACCACGGCGGAGGAAGGCGCCGAAGCGGAGGGGCTGACTCTCCTCGTCCTCGACACCGAGACCGACAGCGACGCCGAGCACCTGTACCGCAACTGCGGCTGGCTGCACTGCGGCAGCATCCCCGACTTCGCCACGGACCCGCGCGGCACGCTGCGCGCCACGACTCTGTACGCCAAGCGGCTGGGCGCGCCTGCGGGGGAGTGACGGGATCTCCCGCTAACGCACCGTGTCGTAACGGAGGTACGCCACGCGCGGGGACGTCAGCCCTTGGGGAGTTCCTGCTTGACCCGGGTCACCATCAGCGTGACACCGCGCACCACCAGGTCCTCGGTGGACGACTCCGTCGGGGGCCTGAGGTCGACCGCGAGCGAGCTCACGGTCACCGTCCCGCGCCGGGCGACGACCCATACGTAGGGGCCGTTGCGGTCGCCGTCCGCCGCGACCCAGGTGGCCTCGACCGCGACCGACTCGTCGGCGTCCGGGAGCACGCTCGCGGCGTCGACGACGCGGATGCTGGTGACGCGTTCGCCGTTGGACAGGGTCTGCGCGGGACAGCGCTCGGCGTCCGCGCGGACCTGCTCGAAGTCGGCCCGGGCGGCGTCCTCGTCCTGATAGGCGGTTGCGACCGATACGGCGAACACCCGTTCGCCGCCTGATCCGTCGGGGAGGTAGGTGTAGCGGGCCATCGCCGCCACGGCGCCCGGCGTGACGCCGTCCGCGGCGGCCTTGCAGTTGTCGCCGAAGGAGTACCGGGTCAGCGACTCGTCCTCGTACTCCTGCTGCGGCACATAGCCCGGACCCCAGTCCTTCGGGGTCAGCGTCACGGCGCGCACCAGCCGTACCGCCCGGTCGCCGAGCGGGGTCTCCGGGGCGGGCTCGGCCGACGTCGGTGTCCGGGTGCCGGTGGGAGCGGTGGTCTTCTCCTGCGGGCCGGCGGAGGACGACGTGGCGGCCTGGTGCGCGCCGCCGCCCATGCATCCGGCGGCCAGCACCGCAGCCGCGGCGAGGACCGTCCACCGGCGCATGCCCTGGGCACGCCTGACGGGCGTGCGTACTACCTGTGCACGCCTGACCGGCGTGACTGTGACCCGTACACGCCGACCCGGCGTTCCCAAGACCCGTCCCCTTGTCCGCACCGCCGCCCCCCAGCCGCCCCCAGCCGCGCTCCCCAGAGCGATTGTGCGCCCGGCCGCCGCGCCACACCACCCCAATTGCCGTGCTTTTGGGCGGGTTGTGCGGACCTCCCGCCCGTTCATGCCGGTCGGTGGGCGACCACCTCACAGTCCGCGACCACGTCGTCGAACGTGTCGGTCTGGCGCGCGCGGCCGACTGCCGCACAGCCGGCCGCGCGCCGCCGAGCCCTGCGGCGCCGGTGAGTTCAGCCGCGCCGCAGTCCCTCAGCTTCGCCGCAGCGCCAGCGCGCTCACCGCCGCCAGCAACGCCGCCGAGGCCAGGCCGACGCCCGTCACCCATCCCGCGTTGCCCGGACCGCCGCCGGCCTCCAGGAACACCGTCCCGAACACCGCGACACCCACCACCTGGCCGAACTGCACCACTGTGGCCAGGATCCCGCTCGCGTCCGGCGCGTCGGCCGGCGGAACCCGCCGCAGACCGAGCGCCATCACCGGACTGAACGCCGCCGCGAGCGTCAGACCGATGGCCATCAGCGTGCCGATCAGCGCGAGCTGCGGGGCGTCCTCGTGCTGCGCCCACGCCAGCGTCAGATACGCCGCGGCCGCCGGCACCAGCGCGACCGCCGGCAGCGTCGGGTACCACCGCGCGGGCAGCCGCTGCCAGTTGAGGCTGACCACCGCGAACAGCGTCGCCGGCGGTACGAACACCAGCCCCGCGTGCAGCGCCGAATAGCCCAGCCCGCCCTGCAGGTACAGCGCGACCGTGAACAGGAACCCGGCGTACGACGCCATCATCAGCAGCAGCGTCACCGCGGCCGCCACGACGCCGCGCGTCCGCAGCAGATGCCCCGGCACCAGTGGCGCGCCGCCCGACCGCGCCACGCCCTGCTCGACGCGCGCGAACACCGGGAACAACAGCAGCCCCAGCGCCATGCACACCCAGCCCCACACGGGCCAGCCCTGGTCGTGCCCGAGCACCAGCGGCACCACCACCAGTACGAGCGCGGGCGAGACCACCAGCAGGCCGCGCAGGTCCAGGCCGCGGGCGGCCTCGGCGCGGTCGTCCGGCATCACGCGCGGCGCCACGGCGAGCAGGACGAGCCCGACGGGCACGTTCACCAGGAACACCGGCCGCCACGACAGCCCGAACAGGTCCGCGCTGACCAGCACGCCGCCCAGGATCTGCCCGGCCACCGCGCCGCCGGCGATCACCGCCGCGTACCGGCCGAGAGCCTTCGCGCGCGCCTCGCCCTGGAACTGCCGTTGGATCACCGACAGCACCTGCGGCACCATCAGCGCCGCGCCCGCGCCTTGCACCCCGCGCGCCCCGATCAGCGAGCCGGTGCCCGGCGCGAGCCCGCACGCCAGCGAAGCGCCCGTGAACACCGCGAGCCCGGCCAGGAACATCCGCCGGTAGCCGAGCATGCCGCCGAGCCGCGAGCCCGTGACGATCAGCGCGGCGTACACGATCGTGTAGCCGGCCACGATCAGCTGCAGCGACGAGCCGGACGCGCCGAGGTCCGAACGCATCGTCGGAGCCGCCACGTTGACCACCGACACGTCGAGCAGCGCCATGAACTGCCCGGTCAGCACGGTCGCCAGTAACAGCCCCGCACGGCCCCGTGCGGGCCGCTCCGTAACGGTCCCGGCGCCTCCGGCCGGGCGGGAAACCACGGTTTCTGTCATGCCGCCAGCGTCGCCGCGGCCCGGTACCCGTAAAAGAGAGGTGGTTATCCAGGTATAAAGGCCACCTGGAAGCGGCTGTTCCGGGGGGCGAGGATGAACGGCATGAGCCACAGGCGCGCGGAGACCCCGGTGCCCGTACCGGACTTGGCGGAGGTACGGGCACCGGACCCGGCCGCGCGCCCGGCCACCGCGGGCGCGGCCGACGGGGCCGCCGAAGCCTCCGCCGGCACCCCGCCGGCCACCAAAGCCGCCGCCGGTGCCCCCGCGGCCGACAGCCCGCACAGCCGCCAGCTCGTGCGGCGCGGCGAGTTGTCCGCGTTCCTGCGCAGCCGACGCGAACGCATCCGCCCCGCCGACGTCGGACTGCCCCAGGGGAGTCGGCGCCGCACGCCCGGGCTGCGCCGCGAGGAGGTCGCGCAGCTCGCCGGCGTCGGCGTCACCTGGTACACGTGGCTCGAGCAGGGCCGCCCGATCAAGGCCAGCGCCCAGGTCCTGGACGCCGTCGCCCGCACGCTGCGCCTCGACGTCGGCGAACGCGAACACCTGTACCGGCTCGCCGACATCCCCTCGGTCACCCTGCCCGACGCGGGCGACCACGTGCGCCCCGAGGTCCAGCAGATCCTCGACCACCTCGACCCGCTGCCCGCCGCCGTCTACAACGCGCGCTACGACACGCTGGCCTGGAACTCCACCTACGCGGCGATCTTCCCCGGCGTCGCCCTCGCCCGGCGGACCGAACGCAACGTCCTGTGGAACGTGTTCACCGTGGACCGCTGCTGCTGCGTGTTCGTCGACCCCGCAAGCGAACACGCGCGCATGGTCGCGTCCCTGCGCGCCGCCTACGGGCGCCACGTCGGCGAGCCCGCCTGGACCGCGTTCGTCCAACGCCTGTGCGAGGCCAGCACCGCGTTCGCCACCTTGTGGGCACGCCAGGACGTCCTCCTCAACGACTCGCACACCAAACGCGTCAAGCACCCCGAGGTCGGCGTGCTGACGCTCACCTCGACGGCCATGGCGCTCGACGTTCCCGAGACCCGCATGGTCGTCTACACGCCGACCGGCGACGACACCCGCGCGGCCATCACGCGCCTGCGCGGCATCGCGTATCCGCGCGTGGGCTGCCCCAAGCACGGCTACCTGCGGTACGGCAACCCGGCGGTGTTCGGCGGCCACGCGGCCTACCGGGTCTCGGACCACCCCGACGACCCGGCCTTCGGCTTGGTGGACGCGGCCCGATAACCCGCCCGCCCGTCACCCCCCATATTCGAGTCGCTGCGCTCCCACCCCTCTTCCCGTCGCCCCCCACCGCCCGTATGTGAGGCCGCCTTGCTCCGCCCCCTGCTTGACGCGAACCACGCCGCGCTCGCCGACCTGGTGGGCCACGCCCTCGGCCCCGCCGCGCCCGGCGGCCGCGCGCCCGAGGTGACCGCCGTCGAACGCCTCCGCGGCGGCTCGAAGAAGGGCGTCTACCGCGCGCACACCGCCGACGGCCGCTCGGCGGTCGTCTACGTCTGGGACCCGGCGGAGGACTACTGGACGCACGCCGTCGGCCGCGCGGGCCAGGCCGACCACGACGACCAGGCCGGCCACGACGACCAGGCCGGCCACGATGACCGGGGCGAGCACACCGACCACACCGCCCACGCGGACACAGGCCCCTTCGCCCACGCGAACAGCTTCCGGCTCTTCCAGGCCGCGCACGACCGGCTCAGCGGGCTCGGCGTCCGCGTCCCGCGCCTCCTCCTGGCCGACGCGACCACCACCCGCTTCCCGGCGCCCTTCGCCGTCGTCGAGGACCTGCGCGGGGGAACCCTGGAAGACCTCCTGGACACCGACCCGGGCCGGGCCGGGCCCGTCCTCGACCGGCTCGGCGCGATGATCGGCGCGATGCACGCGGCCGCACCGCCGTACGCCGGAGCGCGCTGCGGCAAGGCCGCCTACATCGACGCGGGCCCGGACACCGCGAGCCCTGATGGCACCGGCGCCGGCCCGGACGCCGCGCCCTCCGACGGCGCCGGTCCCGCGGACCCGCCCTGCGAGGCCCACGTCCTCGCCCGCGCCCTCGACGACCTCGCCGAAGCCGCCGCCCGCGACCCGCGCGTGCACGCCGACCAGGACCGCCTGCGCGCCCTGCTCAACGAGCACGCCCGCGCCGTGCGTCCGCGCGCCGGCCTCAGCCTCATCCACGGCGAACTCGGCCCGGACCACGTCCTCGTCGACGACGACGGGCAGCCCGTCCTGGTCGACATCGAAGGCCTGCTCTACTTCGACGCCGAGTGGGAACACGTCTTCCTACGGCTCCGGTTCGGCGAGCACTACCCCCGACTCGCCCGCGCGGCAGGCGTCCTCGACACGCTCGACGAGCCCCGTATGCGCCTGTACGGGCTCGCCATGCACCTGTCCCTGGTCGCCGGCCCGCTCCGGTTGTTGGACGGCGACTTCCCGGACCGCGAGTTCATGCTCGGCATCGTCGAGCACAACCTTCACGAGGCCCTCGCGTACGGCCGCACGCCCGACTGACCTCCACCAGACGTCCCCCGGGGCGCGTGCCGTTCACGCGGGGGCTCAAGCGCTGGTGCGGTACGCGACGAGCGTGCCGTCCTGTTCGAGCGTCGGGCCGAAGTACGCGTCGACCATCAGCGCGGCGACGCGCGGTGTGCCCGGCTGGTCCGCGCCGGTCGCCGCGTCCAGCAGCACCGGCTTGTGGTCGACCTCGGCGTAGACCACGCCGTGCCACACGGTCCGCACCGCGGGCACGACGCGGTGGGCGGCCGTGTCGGGCAGCTGCCACAGCACCTTGCCGCTGGTGGCGTCGTACGCGGTCACATGGTCCGGGCTCGCGGGCGCCCCGCTGACGCACACCACGACCGAGCGCTCGTCGTATTGGCAGAACGCGGCCCCGACCGGGTCCTCCACGCGGAGCTCGCCGCCGTCGGCCGCGTTCAGGACCACCTGGACGTCCTTCGCGCGGTCGTGGTCGTACGTGACGACCAGCGCGAGGTGCGGGCCCAGGCCGTGCGCGCCGTGGACGTCGATGTACTGCGGGCGCTCCCACGCCGTCGCGCCATCGGTGAGGTCGAGGGCGACGAGCTTGCTGTCGGCGGCGCTGAGCATCACTTTGCCGAGCACGCGCCCGTCGGCGGTGTGGAACGCCCGGAAGTCGTCGTGCCGCCACAGCTGCCTGCCGGCGCCGAGGTCCACCGCGAAGGCCGCGTTGTGGTCGCCTCGGCTCACCGCCACGACCGCCGTCGTGCCGCTGACGCCGACGAGGTCGGCGCCGACCGAACTGGTCGAGTTGGGGTCGTTCGCCCAGTCGGGCAGGTCCAGCGGTACGTCCAGCGCGGCCCCGTAGCCGGCGGTGTCCATCGCGACCACCTCGACCGCCGCGCGGGCCGCTGTGGTCCCCTGAGCGGGGACGGCACCCACGAACGCGCTCACCGCCGGCTCGCGCCCGTTCACCGCGGCGGGCCGCGGCGCGGCGTTCGGCGCCGCCGGCCCCCCGGCCGACTTGGGCGCGGCGTTCTTGGCCGCGACCGCACCGAGGGTGCGGCCGGTGTTCATGTCGAACGCGGTGAGTGCCGACGGGCCGCCGACGACCGCCACGGCGTCGCGCAGCATGACCGCGGGGCGCAGGGCGGTGTAGCGGCTGCTTGCGCTCTGGCCCGCCATGGCGTCCGCCGGCAGCGCGGGGGTGTCCGGGCTCCTGAAGTCGAGCGGCGGGTCGTGCGGCGGCCAGCCGGCCGCCGCCCCGGACGTGCCGGGGGCACCGCTGGGCGCCTCGGGACCGCGTGCGGACGCCGGCCTGGCCGGCACCGGCCCCCCGAGCCGCCGTCTCCACCACCGCGACAGGCCGTCGCCCCGAGGGCGAGAGTGGCCGCTATCGCGGCCAGACGTGCGAACTTCCCCGACGTACGCATGCCGTGCCCATTGTTCCGGCCGCGTCTGCCGCGGCGGTGCCCCCGTGATCGAGACCGCATGTTAGCGATCTTGAACCGCCGCCACGCGGGTCCCATGCGACTCCGCCGGCATCCCCGTATTTACGGCGGGCACGGGCGGCCCCGACGCCCCGGATCCCTGCAAGGGCTCCAACCGGTCCGCGTCCGCGCGCTAACCTGCGAAGCAGGGCTGTTGTCCCGCAGCCCGCCACCGACGCCGAAGCCGGCCGGGAGGGCCCTATGAACGGTGTCACCCCGAGCACACCCACCCGTGGGATGGTCATCTGCTCCGGGATCTACCTCGCTGTGGCCGCCCTCTACACCGCCCTGTACGACGCCGTGGCCTGGGTATGGTTCGGCTGGTCCGTGATGGCCATCATCACCGCTGTCCTGGTTGCGACGGAGCGTTGACCGGCCTGTGCGGCACGGCGTGGGAGCCGCCCGCGGCGTAGTGCGCGGCCGAGGGCGCCTTCGACGGCCGCATCCGCCCGACCAGGGAGTAGCCGGTCACGGCCCACTGCGGCGTGGCCACCGATGTGCCGGTGTCCACGCTGATCGCGGGGAGCAGGATGCTGACCGCGGAGGTGTTCGCGTTCTATCCGACGGCCCAAGCGGGCGACGTGCGATGGGCGAACCGCCTCGTGAACCGCCGTCTCAGAGCACCAGCAGGTCGAACAGCCGGTCCAGCTCGGCCGCCGGATTGGCGGTCAGCCCGCCGTGCACCGGCCCGGGCTGCACCACCGCGCTGCGCGGCGCCGTCAGCCACCGGAACCTGCGCCCCAGCGGCTCCGACGCCGCCGGCCCGCCGCCCGGCGCGCCCGCACACACCAGCTCCCACGCCGCCAGCGCGGCCCGGGTCTGCACCGAATCCGCCGTCCGGTCCAGCGCGCACAGACGCGGCACGTCGAGGAACGTGCGCGCGCCCAGGAAGTCGAACGCCTGGCTGTACAGCACCACGCCGGCGTTGATGCACTCGCCGCGGTCCACCCGGGGGATCACCCGGATGATCGCGTACTCGAAGAACTCCCGCCGCCGCACGGGCGGTTCCGCCAGGAGCGGCTCCGCGGCCGCGACCTCGGTCGGGATGTCGGCAGGGGACGCGGCACCGGACGGAGCCGCACGCAGGGGCGTACCGGAGGTGCTCATGCCGCGTCCACCGCCGGAAGCCACGCCTGCCGGTTCGCGAGCCGGTCCAGCAGATGCGTCGCGTACGCCTCGCGCAGCGCGTCCGCCGAATCCAGCCCCAACGCCACCTCGGCCTCGCTCGGCACCAGCCAGTCGTCCGGCACCAGAGCCGTCACCTCACCCAGCAACTGGGACGTCACCAAGGGCGCCAGCGCCTTGTCCGCCTCCTCCATGTGCCCGGCCGCCGTCGGCGCCAGCACATGGTCGGACGCGTCGTACGGCCGCACCGCCGCCGCCTTCGCCGCCTGCCACGCGTGGTGGAACCACAGCGCCGCGCCGTGGTCGATCAGCCACAGGCGGTCGTGCCACACGAGCAGGTTCGGATTGCGCCACGTCCGGTCGACGTTGCTCGTGAACGCGTCCAGCCACAGCACCCGCGCGGCCGTCTCCCCGTCCGGCTGCCACGCCACCGGGTCGAACCCGACCGACCCCGGAAGGAAGTCCATCCCGAGGTTCAGCCCGCCGGACGCGTGCAGCAGGTCCTGCACCTCCTCGTCCGGCTCGCTCCGCCCGATCACCGGGTCCAACTCCACCCGCACCAGATCCGGCACCCGCAGCCCCAGCCGCCGCGCCAACTCGCCGACGATCACCTCGGCGACCAGCACCTTCGGCCCCTGACCCGCGCCGCGGAACTTCACGACGTAGGTCCCCAGATCGTCCGCCTCGACGATCCCGGGCAACGAACCGCCCTCGCGCAGAGGGGTCACATAGCGAATGGCGTGGACAAGCGAAAGCACAAGATCACCCTACCGGGCCTCCGGACCCTCCCCGCGGAACCGCCCCGCATGCCGGTGACCAACCCCGCACCCGTGACCGTGCTGGGGCGGGGGGTGCGTGTCGGCGACCGCAACCGGCGACGGGCGCGTTCGAGTACGCGGACGCCGAGCCGTCCGCTAGGTGAAGCCCGGCTGATATCCGGTGTCGCGTTCGTTGTGGCCTGCGGCATTCTCGGGGGCATGACCGCCACAGCCGTCCCGCGCTCCGACCGTGTCCTCGTTCTCGCGCCGCGCAGCACCGAGACCGATCGGCAGCTTGCGACCGCCGCGTACCGGCGGGGGATGCGTGTCGAGCGGCTCACCGGGTGGACGGCTCCCGCCGAGCTCCACGGGCTTGCGGCGCACGTCTATGCCGGGCCGCTGTTCGCCGACGCCGTGGCCGCCGACCTCGAGGTCGGGTTTCTGGAGGCGCCGCCGGGCTGGCTGGCCGAGCTGCCGTACGAGTTCGTCGGGCGGCGCGTCGAGGCGAGCACGCTCGCGCACGCCTGGACGCTGCGTCGTCCCGTCTTCGTGAAGCCGCCCAACGACAAGTCGTTCGCGGCGAAGGTGTACCGCGACGGGACCCAGCTGCCCGGCCCCGACGCCGCCGACCCGGACACGGAGGTGCTGATCTCCGAAGCGGTCACGTTCAGCTGCGAGTTCCGGCTGTTCGTGGTGGACGGCGAGATCCGGGCCGCGTCGCGGTACGCGGTCGCGGGGGACCTGGCCGTGGCACCCGTCGAGGAGTGCGCCGAGGGGGCGGACGCGCTCGCGTTCGGCGCCGAGGTCGTCGCCGCCGAGGCCGGCAACCTGCCCAGTGCGATCGTCGTCGACGTCGGCCTCGTCGAGGGCTTCGGCTGGGCGGTCGTCGAGGCCAACGCCGCCTGGGCTTCCGGTGGTTACGCGTGTGACCCGGACGGGGTCCTCGAGGTCGTGCTGCGCGCCGGAGGGCCCGTGGCGGAGGTGGCCGGGAGGGACCGGAGGTTCGTGCGTCCCGCGCCGTCCGTTGTGCGGTGAGGCGCTGAATCGCGTCACTCGGAGTGAACTCGCAAGCCCGGTGGCGCGGTTCGGTGTGCGCTCGCTAAGGCGCAGGTGGGCGGCGTTGACACGTGTTGAATCCAGCGGGTCAATTCATTGACTTTCGAACGGCCTTGCCGTTGCCAAGTCTTTCCCTTCGTTACATCGAGATGTCGGCGCCGTGTCGCTACCTTGCGCCCGTGACCCTCACCCAGCTGCGCTACCTCATCGCGATCGCCGAACACGGCGGGGTGTCCGCCGCGGCGGAGGCGCTGTTCACGACGCAGCCCGCGCTCACGCGCGCGGTACAGGCGTTGGAGCGTGAGCTGAAGGTCGCGCTGGTCACCCGGGGACCCGGCAGGACGAGGCTGACGCGGGAGGGCGACCGGGTCGTGCTGCTCGCGCACACGGTGCTGGCGGGCGTGGACGCGATCGCCGGGTGCCTCACCCCGCCGCCGCCCGCGACCGCGCCCGTCGAGCCGGTACGCCTGGGCACCACCCCCGCGCTCGCCATCCAGATGATCAGCGGCCTCGCGCCGCGCTTCGCCCGCCACCTGCCCGGCATCTCCGTCGACGTCACCCGTTACCTGGGGCGCGACGACATCTTCGAGGCGCTGCGCGCGGGCCAGATCGACGTCGGCCTGACCGACACGCCCGCGCCGCCCGACCTTGAGATGGACCTGCTGCGGACGTACGAGGTCGTGCTCGTCTCCCCACTCGGCGTCGACCTTCCGGACCCCGTGCCGTGGGCGGCCACCGACGGCCTGCCCATGATCCTGCCGTCGCGCGGCAGCACCCGTCGCGCCGACTTCGACGAGTTCTTCGCGACGGCCGGGGCCCGCCCGCACATCGTCCTGGAGACCGACGAACGCGGCGCGTGGCTGACGGCGGTGGCGGGCGGCGTCGGGTCGATGCTCTGGTACCGCGACCTGGTCGGCTCGTTCAGCAGCGTGGTCACGGCCCGCTCCTTCGACCCGCCGATCAACCGGACGATCGGGCTCGCGTCGACGCGCAAGGCCAAGCGCTCCGAGGTCCGCGCCTTCTACCGCTTCGCGCGGCGCGCGAGCACCGTTGCGAAGGAACTCCCGGGCACGCCCTGACTTACGGTCGGCTGCCCCACAGGAACACGTAGTCGCCGTTGCGGGTCAGGGAGAAGACCTTCTTCGCGTCGCTGAAGCGCATGTTGACGCAGCCGTGCGAGCCCGGAGGGTCGGTGATCGCGCCCGCGTAGGCGTGCAGGGCCTGACCGCGGTCGAAGTACTGGGTGTACGGCATCGACACGTTGTACAGGCTCGAGTACTCGTGGGCCTTCTTGGCGTAGATGCGCTTCAGGCCGGTGCGGGTCGGAAAGGCCTTGCGGCCGCTACGGATCGGGACGGGGCCGAAGGTGCGGTTGCCGTCCTTGTCCTGCGTCCACAGGGTCTGCTGGGTCAGGTCCACGCACACGATGCGGACGTAGCCGAGCGGGCACGGCGACGCCTCCGCCGGGGTCGCGGCGTCCGCGGCCGGGGCGAGGGCGGCGACGAGGGCGCCGGCGAGCGACACGGAGACCAGGCCGTGGCGCGATGGCCGCACACCGCGGTTGCCGTTACCGTCGCCGGACCCGGCCCCGGTGGCGGCGGTGAGTACGCGCCGCACGGAACGGTGGACGACGGTACGCATGGCCGATCGCATGTCGGTCTCTCCAGCTCGCTCGGGCCGCGCCTTCCCAGGCGGGCGACGGCGTCCAGCATCCCGGGCGCGGCCTGCGTCGCGCATCTTCGCGTTCACCCTTGAGGAGTACGGGATTTCGGCTGTTCGACGGGGGAGGAGAGGAAGGCCAAGGTCACGCGCGGGGCCTACCGCGGTCGCACGAACCCGATACTTTCGTCGGTGGTGCCGTCGACCTCCGGCGCTATCGGCGGGTGGTGCGCGGGCGAAACGATCGACGCATGAAAAAGCTCCTCGAAACCGTCGGCTTCGTGCTCGCCGCGCTAGGCGGCGCCGGCGTCGTCCAGCATTACTTCGGCTGGTTCCGGCTGTGGGCGGTGACCCGTCATCTCACGTTCCTGGACGGGTACTTGCTGTGGACGAACATCGGCCTGCTGCTGATAGGGGCCACGCTCATGTTCGCCTCGGACTCCATACACGAGCCCCACTAGCGTGGGGCCATGCCGATATCCCCGGGTGACAACATCGCCAGCCGTACCGAACTGGCCGCCTTCGTCCGCGCCCTACGCGAGGACTACCTCACGCGCGGCCACGAGTGGGAAAACGACAACCTCGACGACTACCTGGAATCGCTCGCGGCGTGGATCGACGCCGCCGACGGCTGGCACCGCAACGCCGGGAAGGAGGCGCCAGCCGGCGGTGACTGGACGTTCATGGCACGGGCGCTCCAGGCGGCGACCGTCTACGAGTAGCCCGATCCCATCCCGTCACGCCCCGGCCCGAGCCGTCCGGGTCGTGTACTTCACACAGACCCGCGCACGGGGGTCTGCCCCGGCACGGGTCCGGCGTGACATGCTCGCGCCCATGCACAATCCGGTCAGCCCCGTCTTCGTCGGCCGCGCCCACGAACTGGACGTTCTCGACGAAGCCCTGCGCGCCGCCGACTCCGGCACGCCCGCCGTCGTCCTGATGGCCGGCGAGGCCGGCGTCGGCAAGACCCGCCTGCTCGAGGAGTTCCTCGCGCGGGCGGCCGCCGGCGGCGCCGTCGCCACCGTCGGCGCGTGCGTCGAGCTCGGTGCCGAGGGCCTGCCCTTCGCGCCCATCGCCGGCGCGCTGCGCGGACTCGAGGCCGCCCTCGGCGACGAGCTCGCCGCCGCCGCGCACGGCCGCGAGGCCGACCTCGCGCGCCTGGCCCCCGGCATGGTGCCCGGCGCGCAGCCCGCCGGCGACACCGACGAGCCCGGCGACCGGGTCCGCCTGTACGACCTGACCCTGCACCTGCTGGAGACCCTCGGCGCCGAACGCACCCTCGTCGTCGCCATCGAGGACCTGCACTGGGCCGACCCCGCGACCCGCGGCCTGCTCGCGTACTGGGTCCGCTCGCTGCGCCGCGCCCGCGTCCTGATCCTCGCGACCTACCGCGCCGACGCCGTCGACCGGCGCCACCCGCTGCGCCCGGTGCTCGCCGAGCTCGACCGGGTGCGCACCGTCCGCCGCGTCGACCTCGAGCGCCTGACCCGCGACCAGGTCGCCGCCCAGCTCGCCGGCATCCTCGGCGACGAGCCGTCGATCCAGCTCGTCGAACAGGTGTACACGCGCTCGGAAGGCAACGCGTTCTTCGTCGAGGAGCTCGCCGACAGCGTCCGCGACGGCCGGCTGACCCGGTTGTCGGACTCGCTGCGCGACCTGCTCCTCATCCGCATCGAGCAACTGCCGGAGAAGGCCCAGCGGGTGGTGCGGCTCGCCGCCGTCGGCGGGGCGAGCGTCCAGCACGACCTCCTCGCCGACGTCGCCAGTGCACACGCCCACCTCGACGGCGACGACCTCGACGAGGCCCTGCGCGCCGCCGTCGGCGCGTACGTGCTGGCCCCCGCGCGCGACCGCGACGGCTACGCGTTCCGGCACGCCCTGGTCCGCGAGGCCGCGCTCGACGACCTGCTGCCCGGCGAACGCGTCCGCAGCCACGCCGCCTACGCGCTCGCCCTCGAGTCCGCGCTGGGCTGCAGCCCCGACCGGCCATCCGAGGACGACCTCACCGGAAGCATCGCCATCCACTGGTGGCGAGCCGGCAACGCCGAGAAGGCGCTCCCGGCCCTCCTGCGCGCCGCCGACAAGGCCCGCGCCCGCTACGCGTACGGCGAGCAGCTCCACCTCCTCGACGCCGCCCTCGAGGCCTGGGAGCGGCTGCCCGACCCCGCCGGGCTCTCCGGACGCACGCAGGTCGAGATCCTCGAACAGGGCGCGAGCGCCGCCCGCTACCTGAACGACGTCGACCGCGGCCTGGCCCTCGTGCGGCAGGCCATCACGCTCGTCGACGCCGAGGCCGACCCGCGGCACGCCGCCCAGCTGTGGCTCATGCGCGCCCACCTGCTGCGCACCAACGCCCGCGCCTCCGGCCTCCCCGAGCTGCGCAAGGCCGAGGAACTGCTCGCCCGGCTCCCGGAGTCGACCGAGCACGCCGCCGTCCGCGTGCAGATCGCCCGCACCCTCATGCTCGGCGGCCAGGCCGACGGCGCCGTCGGCGACGCCCGCGAGGCACTCGAGATCGCGCGCCGCATCGCCGACAAGTCCACCGAGGCCGACGTCGCCAAGATCCTCGCCTGGTTCCTGCTCGGCACCGGCGACATCGAGGAGGCCGAGGCGCTCGGCAAGGCCGCCATCCGCGCCGGCGAGGAGGCCGTCGAGCGGACCGGCCGCGCCGACGCCCTCAGCAGCTCGCTCGCCAACCACGCCTCGCTCCTGGAAGGCCTCGGCCGGCACGAGGAGTCCGTCGTGCACGCCCGGCGCGGCCTCGAGGTCGCGAACGCGCACGGGCAGCGCCAGATGTCCGTCTTCACCGCCGGAAACCTGTTCGAGAGCCTGCTGTCCCTCGGCCGCTGGGACGAGGCCGACAAGGTCGCCGACGAGGCGTTCGCCCTCAGCCCAGGCCTGCGCACCGCCGCGCACCTCGAACGCCTGCTCGCCGAACTCGCCATGCACCGCGGCGACACCGACGCCGCGGCGCGCCACCTCAACCGGGTCCGCACCGCCGCGAGCGAGATGTACATGGAACCCCAATTCCGCATCCCGCACCGCATGGTCGACGTCATCGCCGCCCGCCACGCCGGCCGGCTCGCCGACGTCCGCGAACTCGTCAACGCCCAGATCGCCGAAGGCGTCCTCGCCGGCCACCAGCGCTACGGCTGGCCGCTCGCCTCCGAGGCGGCCCAGGCCGAGGCCGAGGCCGTCGCCGCCGACGGACCCGACGAGACCGCCCGCGCCCAGGCCGCCGCGATCCGGGCGTTCGCCGCCACGCTGCAGCGGGACTGCGACCTCGACGAGGCGTACGCCGCCACCGTCGCCGTCCACCTCGACCACATCGACGGCACCGCCACCCTCGACCAGTGGCGCGCCGCCGACGCCGCCTGGCAGCGCACCGCCAAGCCCCACGACCAGGCCCGCGCCAAACTCGCCCTCGGAGCCGCCCTCGCCGCCGCCGGCCGCCGCACCGAAGCAGTGGAGGCACTGGCCGCCGCGCACGCCACCGCCGAGGCCCTCGGCGCGGAACCGCTCCGCGTCGAAACCGAACTCCTCGCCCGCCGCGCCGGCCTGACCCTCACCCCACAGGCCCCCGGCACCACGCCCGCGACCACCGACGGCCTGGGCCCCGCCCTGACCCCGCGCGAACGCGAGGTCCTCGCGCGCCTCGCCCAGGGCCACAGCAACCGGCGCATCGCCGAGGACCTGTTCATCAGCGTGAAGACGGCGAGCGTCCACGTCTCGAACATCCTCGCCAAGCTCGAGGTCGCCAACCGCGGCGAAGCCGCGGCGGTGGCCCACCGGCTGGGCCTGGTGGAGGAGTCGGCGTAGAAGGACGCCCCGTGCCGCGTCTCAGCGCGGCGTGAGCAGGCAGAACTCGTTGCCCTCGGGGTCGGCGAGGACCGCCCACGGCACGTCGCCCTGGCCGAGGTCGACGTCGGTGGCGCCGAGCCCGTGCAGCCGCTCCACCTCCGCCGCGTGGTCGTCGTCGGGGTACGGCGCGAGGTCGAGGTGGACGCGGTTCTTGACCGTCTTCACGTCGGGCGTGCGAATGAACTCCAGGTACGGCCCGACGCCCTTGCCGGAGCGCAGCGACGCGTGGCTGTCGGCCACCTCGTGCGGCGTCCAGTCCGTCGCCTCGTCCCAGAACCGGGCCATGGCGCGCGGGTCCGCGCAGTCGACGACGACGGCGGCGATCGGCCCGGTGTCACGGTAGACGTCGCGGGGCTCCAGGACGCAGAACTCGTTGCCCTCCGGGTCGGCGAGGACCGTCCACGGGACATCGCCCTGACCCACGTCGGCGTGCGTCGCGCCGAGCTCCAGCAGACGCGCGACCAGCTCCGCCTGATGGGCCGCGGAGGTGGTGGCCAGGTCGAGGTGCACGCGGTTCTTCACCGTCTTGCGTTCCGGGACGCGGGCGATGTCGATGCAGACGGCGACGGGGTCGGGGTAGACGAACCCCTCGGGCTCGAGGTTGGTCACGCCGGGCCCCTCGCTGGACATACTCCAACCGAGTACGTCCGCCCAGAACCGGCCGAGCGCGGTGTCGTCCAGAGCGTTGATGTTGACTTGGACAAGTCGCGTCGTCATGGCGCCGATCCTAAGCCCGCACACCGATGGCAACCGGTCCGAAGAGGCGCTCAAGCAGCCGCCGGGAGCCCGAACCTCACCGCCGTCAGCTCCTCCGACAGCTCCCACAGCCTGCGGCCGGTTTCGGCGTCCGCCGCCCGCGGCGCCGGCTCCACCACCTTGGGCGCGCCGCGCAGTTCCCCCATGCCGTCCGGGCCGAAGAACTGCCCGCCCTCGACGTCCGGGGCGGTCGCGGCGTAGAGCGTGGGCAGCGCGCCCTGGTCCGCCGTCTGGGCGAGCGGCAGCAGGAGGCGGCCGAAGAGGAACCTGACCATGCCCGTCGGCGAGCTCGTCTGCAGGTTCGTCGCGGTGTAGCCGGGGTGCGCGAGCAGGCTGCGCACGGGGCTGCCGGCCGCGGTCAGCCGCTGGTGCAGCTGCCACCCGAAGACGGCGTTGGCCAGCTTCGACTGGTTGTAGTAGCCCATGGGCGAGTAGCTGTGCTCGCCGGTGAGGTCCTCGAAGTACAGGGCCGCCTTGCGGTGGTTGGCCGAACTCACCGTGACCACACGGGGATCGCTGCCGGCCTCCAGGAGGTCGAGCAGCAGACCGGTCAGCGCGAAGTGGCCGAGGTGGTTCGCCGCGAACTGCACCTCGTGGCCTTGCGGGCTGAGCGTCCGACGGGGCGGCGCCATCAGTCCGGCGTTGTTGACCAGTACGTCCAACCGCGTGTGCTCGGCGTGCAGTTCGTCGGAGAAGGCACGCACCGAATCGAGGTCCGCCAGGTTGACCTTCCGCACCTCGAACACGCCACCTGGAATCTCGTCGGCCAGCTGTGCGACCGCCGCGCGCCCTTTGCCCTCATCCCTCACGGCGAGGATCACGTGCGCGCCGCTGCGTGCCAGTGCCCGGGTGGTCGCGAGGCCGAGACCGCTGTTGGCCCCGGTCACGACGAACACCCGCCTGCCCAGGTCGGGAATCTGCTCGGCGGCCCAGCCGCGCTCAATGCTCATGTGGCACACGCTGCCTGACATGACACTTAGTGTCAAGCAGTGCGCGTGATGCCATTCAAGGCGCGGAGGGTACTCTGAGGCAGTGAGTTCCCGCCCTGAAGTGACCCTGGCCGAACGCAAACGCCGACTCGTCGCCGACGAACTGGCCCGCGCCGCCCTGCAGCTGCTGGCCCAAAAGGGGTTCGACGCGGTCACCGTCGACGAGATCGTGGCCGCCGCCGGCGTCTCCAAGCGGACCTTCTTCCGCTACTTCGCGTCCAAAGAGGACGTGGTGATCCAGTTCCTCGCCGACATGGGCACCACCATGCGCGCCGAACTCGCCGCCCGCCCCGCCGCCGAGTCCCCGTCGACCGCCCTGCGCCACACCGTCTGGGTCTCCATCGACGCCTGCGCCGGGCACACCCGACAAGCCCTGCCCGTCGTCCAGTTGATCCTGGGCACCCCGGCCCTCCTGGCCCGCTTCCTGGAACGCCAGGCCCAATGGCGCGACGACCTGGCCGCCGAACTGGCCACCCGCCTGAACCTCGACCCCCGCGCCGACCTGTACCCCCACCTGGCCGCCGGCATGGCCCTGACCGCCTTCGGCACCGTCCTCCAACGCTGGAGCGCCAGCAACGGCACCGAAGACCCCAAAGCCCTGACCGACCGCGCCTTCACCGTCATCGCCCCGGCCCTGGATGCCGTCGGCTGACACCCAGGCGATCGCGGACTTCACCGGACCGAGCATCTTCGTCTACAACGACATGACCCACCTCCCCACCGACCTGCGCTGGACCGGATTCCCCGCACAACTCCGCACACCCTGACACCGACACGGCAGTCGCCCCCCAACCCGACCGCAGCGCGCGCCCGAGCCGACGGCCTGGCACGGCCTAGCCTGGCGGGATGGAGGAGATCGACGGGGTTGAGGTCGTCGTTTTTGTGGATGCTGAGGCGTTCGACGAGTGGTTGGCGGGTCATCACACGCGGGATGAGGGCGTGTGGGTCAAGGTCGCCAAGAAGGGGTCCGGGGTCGCGTCCGTGACCGCGGACGAGATGGTCGACGTCGGGTTGTGCTGGGGCTGGATCTCGGGGCAGCGTCGGTCGTACGACGGTCGGTTCTACTTGCAGAAGTACGTTCCGCGGCGGCCGCGGAGTCTGTGGTCGCAGGTCAATGTCGACAAGGTCGCGGCTCTGGCGGCGGCTGGGCGGATGCGTGAGCCGGGGCTTGCCGAGGTGCGCAAGGCACAGCGGGACGGGCGTTGGGACGCTGCCTATGCGCCGCAGTCGACGGCTGCGGCGCCCGAGGAGCTCGTGGCCGCGCTGAGGGGGAGCCCGGCGGCGGAGGAGGCCTTTGCGGCGCTCGACAAGACCGCCAGGTATTTGGTCTTGCTGCCGATCCTTCAGGCGCGTACGAGCGAGGGGCGCCGGGCGGCGGTGGACAACGCGGTGCGGGTGCTCGGGGGCGAGGCGTAACCGGCCGGCTCGGACGTCAGAAGCCGCGCCAGACGTTGTCGAAGGCCGCCTGTTCGATGTCGTGCCGCTGCTGGATCGCGGCGAGTTCGTTCGCCGCGTCGGTGACGGCGCCCAGCACCGTGCCCTCCGCGCCCGGCGCGTCGTCGTCGACCAGGTCGTGGAAGCCCGCCGCGGCGGCGAGGGTGGTCAGGACCACGTCGTCGGAGGCCAGGAGCTCGTGGACGTGCTGCCGTTCGTCGGTGTCCGGCAGCGTGGCCTCGCCGGCCAGGAACGGCATGCGGCCGGGCTCGACGGTGAGCTCGCCTTCGGCCTCGAACTGCCCGATGTAGGCCGCCGCCAGCCCGCGGCCGCGGCGCCACAGCCAGTCGTCGAGCCGCTCGTACGGGGCGACACGCACTATCGCCGTCGCGGCCTGGTTCAGCAGGGCGTCACCCGCCGGGGCCACTCCGGCCGGGAGGATCACGTCGCCGTCCAGCACCGCCGCCTCCGCGCGCAGGAGCTCGATCAGCTCGGCCCCGGCCAGAGCGAGCGACAGCGCGCCCTGTGAGACCGGGCGCTGCCGGTCGGCTTCCAACGCGGCGGTCATCAGATCTCGGGACACACTCATCGGTCGCTCCAGGGGAGACGGGGCCCAGTCACGAGCTTAGGCAGGCGGAATCCGCGCCGCACCCGCACCTGAGACCGGCTGCTCACCCGGCGCGGCCGGGAGTTCCCTGGCTTCGTGACCGGTCGGCTACTGCCGCACGGCCCTGGCCGCCTACTGCGGCACGGCCCCGGCCGCCTACCTGACGCGACCCGGCGCTCCAAGGCGCCGCGACCGGTCGGCTACCGCCGCACGGCCCGGCCGCCTACCGGCCCGGCCCGGTGCTCCCTGGCGTCGTGATTCGGTCGGACGTCGCTCACGGGCCGGCGTCTACCGAGCCCGGTGCTCCCTGGCGTCGTGATTCGGTCGGCCGTCGCCCGCGGGTCGGCTGCTATCCGATCCGGCCCGGTGCTCGCCGGCGTCGCGACCGGTCGGCCACCGCCGCGCGGGCCGCCGCCTGCCAGGCCTGGCGTAAGGCCAGGTCCAGTGCGGTGCCCGGTTCGACCGGTTCGCCGCGCTCCTCCTCGTACACCGCGGCGAGCTCCAGCAGCGTGTTGAGGCTCGCCCGGTCCATGACGGCCGCGCCGTCGGGGGTGATTCGCAGTCCCATGCCGGGGCCAACGAGCACGTCGGCGGGGCGACGCGGGCGGCCTGGCGATCATGACGAAAGCCGGGCCCTGGCTTGAGGCGCGCTTTGGCGCGGCTTTGCGGAGCGGCGGGATGGTGATCTTCCGCTATGGGCGGCGTCAAGGCGTCGGGGGAGTCGAGGGCGTCGGGTCGAGGTCAGAGCGCGAGGGCGCGGCCGAGGGCGGTGGTGAGGGAGGCCGCGTGGTCCGGCACGTGCTCGTCCGCCCAGGTGGCGGCCAGGGCGAGGAAGTCCGCGAGGTCGCGTCCGGCCCCGGCGAGCAGGTCGCGCAGAGCGTCGGTCGGCAGCTCGACCACCGGGCTGTCCGGCCGCTCGCAGTCGACGGTCAGGCGGACGGTGTCGCCTACGCGCTCGGCCAGCGGGTCGGGGTCGTGACCGAAGGACGCCGACCCGCCGTCGAGCACGTCGTACCATGCGCGCCAGTCCTCGAGGCCGTTGCAGCAGCCGGGGAGGAACTCGACGCCGGTGGACGTGTCGGTGACGCGCATGCCGCCCGCGGCGAAGGGCGTGTCGACGGTGAGCAGTCCGTGCAGGAACGCGCCGACCGGGTCGTCGGGCCGGGGCGGGCGTCCATCGTGCTCGGGGTCGATGTCGTTGGAGAACGCGATGCGCATGAGCGCCGCCCCGACCTCCTCCGAGGTGAGTCCGGCGTGCAGCGGCGTGAAGCCGACCCGCCCCGGCGCGGCGACCGGCCACAGGGCGAAGTCGCGGGAGGGAACGGTCTCCAGGACGGGCTGCATGACGAACACCGGCGCGGCGTCCCGCTTCCGCCGCCTGCCCGCCGTGTGCCGGCCCCCGGTCACGGGATCCGCAACGCGGCCGCGAGGAGGTTGGTCGGCTCCGCGACGACGTCGTCGAGGGTCGCCTCCACCAGGCCGAGGCACCAGTCGTGCGCCAGGCCGTTGACGGCGCCGACGAACGCGTAGACGGCGACCGGGTGTTCGCCCGCGGGGCGGTCGAGGTCGGCGTAGGCGTCGGCGATGTCGAGGAGCAGGTCCACCCAGCGCGTCCGGCGGTCGCGGCGCTCGGCCTCCAACTCGGGGTTCACGCCCACGACTTCGACGTACAGCAGGCGGGCGATGCGCGGGTCGCGGGCGGAGACCTCGACGTAGACGCGCAGGACCACGCCCGCGAGTTCGCGGGCGGGCGGGAGGCCGGGTCCGGCGACAACGGCGGCCAGTGCCTCGGCCGCAGCCTGCTCGGCTTCGGCGTGCGCGTCGCGGTACAGCGTGGTCAGCACGCCTTCGAGGGACGCGAACTCCTCGTAGAACCGCCGTGTGGACAGCCCTGCTTCGGCGCACAGCGCGGCGATCGTGGCGGCCCGGTGGACGGTGCGGCCGCCGAACGGCTCCAGGCCGGCGGCGAGCAGTCGGCGGCGGCGTTCGGCGCGCCGGTCCTCGGCGGGGCGGTCGGCGTAGCGGCCCGTCGGGGCGGCGGCGCGCGGGCTCGGCGCGGCTGTCCGCGAGGCAGGCGTCCGCGGCGCGGGTGTCAGCGGTGCGTCCATCGAGGAAATTGTCCCGGCCGGGTCTTGCCGCCGCACGGGCACCCTCGTTGCCTTCAGGTAACCGAATCTGAAGGGATTCGTTTCGGATTTGCGTACGTCATCTTGCCGGCCCGCCCGCGTGCGCTGCCGCGGGGCGCGCTGCAGCCCTACCTGCCCCTCGGCGGAGCCCCCGGCCGGGGGGGGCCGGGGGGGGGGGGGGGGGCCGGGGCGGCGCCGGGCCCCCGGCGGGGGGGGGG
>NZ_JASAOI010000003.1 GCF_029953285.1 Yinghuangia seranimata
CCGCGCCCCCCCCCCGCCCCCGGGGCGCCCCCGGCGGCGGGGAGGGCCGGGCCGATCCGCCCCCGTCGGCGGATCGGCCCGGCCCTCGTCGGGGAGGCGGCCTCGGCTCAGCCGAAGTAGCGCAGCACCGGCCAGCTGTCCGGGCCGACGTATCCGTCCGGCCAAAGGGCGTGGTTGGCCTGGAAGTTCGTCATCGCGTCCTTGGTCTTCTGGCCGTAGATGCCGTCCGCGGTGATGTTGTAGCCCACGCCGCGGAGCAGGCACTGCGCCTCGATGACCGGCTTGCTCGACTCGCCGAAGTGCGGGACATAGGTGCTGCCGCTGTAGTAGCCGGCGTACGTGCGGTACGGGTTGGTGGTGCGCGTGTAATGGCAGGTGTATGTCGTCGCCGACGCCTCGGTCGCGGTGAAGGCCACACCGGCACCGGCCAGGAGCGTCGCGGCGACGCCGACCGCGGCCATGCGCTTGCGCACGTTCATGGGGAGCCCTTCCTGCTGGGGGAGTGGCGCCGTCTCCGGCGCCCCCAAACCCTCGCCGAGGCGCTACCCGCCGGTATTGGAGAAATCCGACGCGGCCGGCTGGCCGGCAGCGGCCACTGGTCACGTGTCGCCCGGAAGGAACGGCACCGGGTGGCCGACCGCGTCGGCGGGCGGGTGGTGCAGCTTGCCGACGCGGACGCCCGGCGGGCCCGGCCACCAGAGCCAGAAGATCTCCAGGTCCCCGGAACCGGTGACGGCGGTGATGTCGTGCGCGGTGCCCGCCTTCGTGAACAGGATGTCGCCGGGCCGGACCTGGTAGCACACATCGCCGATCCGGACGGTTCCCGTGCCCGACTGCACGAACCAGTACTCGTCGAAGTCGTGGTAGTGCCGGTCGAATCTGCCCGTGCCGTCGACGGCCACCCGGAACCGCCCGGCCGACGAGACACGGCAGCCGGGCGGACGGGTCTCCGGCGTGAGTCGTTCGCCGTCGCCGGTACGGATCAGCGCCATGGGGTGGATGCTCCTGGTCTGTTGGGGGCGGGGCGCGGCCGTCAGGGCCCGAACGGTCCCTCACCGACGCCTTCGGCGTCCGTCGGGACGGTGCCCTTGCACTTCGAGCACTTCTGGTACTTGCCGTCGGCGACGTTCCGCCACACGTGCCGGCAACTGGAGGCGGGTGCAGGCAATTTCGACACTCCTGGAAGCAAGGTGGTCGGCGCCACCGCGCCGTAGGCGGCCCCCGTCGCCGGCTTCGAACACCTCGTCTCCGTCAGTACCTGAACACCGCCGTCCAGTACGGCACACCGAACTCGTCGATGTAGACGCCGACACCGACGCCGGACCACAGCGGATCCAGGAGGTTCGCGCGGGCGTCAGGCGTGCTCATCCATCCCCGCAGGACGTCCTGCGGACAGTCGTAGCCGACCGCGGCGGAGGCGCCGCCGACCCGTGCAGCCGCCGCGTCCGGTACCCGTCCCGGCAGCCCGGAGGCCTGGTGGCCGCCAGGGTCCCGCCGCGCCATGTTCTGGCTGAACAGGAATGCCGTGTGGGCCAGTTCCATGTCCACAGTGAGCCGGGGGAGGCCCCGGTCGGCGCGCCGGTCGTTGATCATGTCCATCGCGTCGTACGCGTATTGCACTTCCGCGCTCAGGGGCGGCGAGGCCTGCCGCCGGTCCGCCGCTGGGACGGACGTCTTCGCACCCGGAGTGACGACACCCTGAGCGATCTTGGGCGGCGCGGCCGGCCGTTCGGGCGTGGCGGGCCTTGCCGCGGTTTGGCCCGTCCCGCCGGGCGGTGCCGCAGGCCGCTCGCGCGCCGTGGTCCCCGCCGCGGCCTGCCCCGACCCGGCCGGCGCCGGCGCGGCACCGTTCGACGTCCCGGACGGCGGAGTCCGCGCGCCGACATCGGCGCCGGCGCCGGCCCCGGGGACGCCAGGGCTCGACGCCGCCTGCTGCGCGGGCGCCGTGGGCCGCAGCCGGTCCGCACCGTCAGCGGCGGGATCGGTTCCCTCGGCGGAGCCCGGTCCGATGGCTGACGCCCTGTCCCCGACCGGGGCCATCGCCGGGCCGGCGGCGTTACTGGTGTCCGCGAGGCCGCGGGGTGCCGTGGCGCGGTCCACGACGGCGACGCTGAGCCCCACGGCCAGGACGCTCGCGCCGACCGCGGCCGCCATGCCGCGGTTCGCGCCGAGCGCGGCGATCGCGGTCGCCGTCGGCCGCCGATGGCGTCCTCTGCCGACCTCGAACTCCTCGCGGCCTTCACGGCCTTCGCGGCGGTTGTGCCCCACGGATACTCCTCCCGACACGCGCGGCGGCGCTCACAACTCTTCGATCGATCGCTTCGAGCAGATGTCCTCGCTTCGCGCCGCGGGCGGCCGCAGACCCGGCTCCGCCGCACCGCACATGGAGGACGCCGACGGACATCCGCGCGTCGGGCCACCGGCCCGACCACCCCCCCGGTACGCCGGCGTACGGAGCTTAGAAGTCAACGCAGTTGATCTCCCTTAAGCCGTCCGGAGCTCTTCCTTAAAGATCTTTCGGTCTGGCTTCGCGGCCCCGAGCCGCGAGGTTCGGGCACCTACGATCGCCAGGCCAGCGGCGGCCGACGGCGACGGAGGCCGCCCCGTCACCGACTCGAACTTGGCGGCCGAGTGAATCCTTCGATTTCGCGAGCCCAAGACCGACCGGACTCCGCGGCGCAGGTCGACGCCGTGCCGATCCCGGTGCTCGTGGTGAACAGCATCGGGACCGTCGTCGACGCCAACACCGCGGCGGTGCGCGCCTTCCAGGGCCCGGGAACCCGGCTCCTGGGGCTGTGCGTCCTCGACCTGCTGCCGGAGTGGGACCCCCGTCGCGTGCCGCCGACCGCGGATCCGCCGCACGGCCCCGGCGGGGGTCCCGCGCCGGAGCGGATGACCGCCAGACGCACGGACCGGCGCGAGTTCCCCGCCGAAGTGACCGTCGGCGCCGTCGAACACCGCGGCCGGGAAGGCAGGTTGGCGCTCCCCCACGTCGGACCGAGTCTCCGGAGCAGTTCCGGCACCGCGTTCCTCGTCACCGTCCGCGACATCACCGACCAGCTGCGCCTGGAGGCGGAACTCCGTCGTGAGCGGCAGCAGACCGAGCTGATCCTGCGCGCCGCGCGCGAAGGCGTGATCGGTGTCGACGGCGACGGCCGCATCGTGCTCGCGAACCCGGTCACCACGCGGCTGCTCGGCTACCGGGCCGGCGAACTGCGCGGGCGCGAACTGGTCCCGCTGGCCATGCACTCAGGCCCCGACGGCAACCCGCTGCCCGCGCACGCCTCACCGCTGCTGGACACCCTGAACTCAGGACGCCCGCACCGGACATCGGCGGTCCTGTGGAACAGGGACGGCAGCGCACTGCCCGCCGACGTGACGACCCTCCCCATGCGGGACGGCGACCGCATCGTCGGTGCCATTCTCACGTTCACCACCCGGCCGCTCCACGACGAACCCGACCGGCGGCTGGAGGACCGGGTGCGCCCGGTCGCGGCGTACGACGGCGTCCCGACCCGGCTTCCCCGGATCGCGGCGTGGCGCAACTACCGTCACCGCTGACGGCCGCCGACGAGGCGGCGGTCGGCCTGAGGGCCGGGCGCCGCGGCGCGGACCGGCGGCCGGCTTAAGTGATCCCGAAGACGTGCCTAACGGTCTCCCAAAGATACGAATCATGGCTGCGAGCAGGGGTTTTCGCGGGGCCGACACGAGTAACGTCCGTGACGCCCGAGGTACGTGAACACCCCGTACTCGGAGCCGGAACTTTCGGAAATCATGCGAGGAGACCCCTGCCATGCTGGGAACGATGCGGGGCATGCGTCGCTGCGGAACGGCACTCGCCGTCCCCGCCGCGGCCGTGGCTGCGTTGCTGTTCACGTCGGGAACCGCGGCGGCCGACACGGGCACGACCGCGAAGTACGACGGCACCGTCGACGAAACGCGAAGCAGCGTCTGGGTGAAGGTCCCGGTCGAGGGCCGGCCGGGTGTGTCGGAGTGGCACCACCCCGTCACGGCGCTGATGCAGCTGAAGGCCGACGGCGGTGCGGTCAAGGTGTACTGCATCGACCGGGCGACGGTCGTCCGCCCGTCCTCCGAGTACCGCGAGGCCTCGTGGAGCGACTCGTGGCTCAGCGACTCGGAGCGGACCCGCAAGATCACCTGGGTTCTCAACAACTCGTACCCGAAGATCGACGACCTGGACAAGGTCGCGGGCCAGGCGGGCATTGCCAAGGGCGGGCTCGACGTGCGCGAGGCGGTCGCCGCGACCCAGGCGGCCGTCTGGCACTTCAGCAACGGCGCCCAACTGCCGGACACCGACAACCAGGGGGCACGGCAGAGCGGTGACGTGCTCAAGCTGTACACCTACCTGACGGGTGCCGGGAACACCGGCCTCAACGAGCCGAAGCCGTCGCTCACCCTCGACCCGGAGAAGGCCCAGGGCACGCCGGGCGACAAGCCGATCGGCCCGCTGAAGGTGACGACGAACGCGGTCGGCAAGGTGTCCGTGAAGGTGAAGGGCACGGCGCCGCAGGGTGTGTCGCTGGTCGGCAAGGACGGGAAGCCGGTCACCGAGGCGGCGAACGGAACGGAGCTGTACGCGAAGGTCCCGGCCGGGACTCCGGCGGGCTCGCTGGAGGTGACCGCACAGACTACGGCGGCCGTCGGTATCGGACGGGTGTTCGTCGGCAAGGACCGCAAGGACACGCAGACGCTGATCGCCGCGGGCCCGTCCGAGGTGAACGCGAACGCGAGCGGTTCGTTCGTCTGGGCGCCGAAGCCGAAGCCGGTGCCTCACGCGGCGGCCGCGGTCGACTGCGCCGAGGGCGGGCTGGTCGTGAGCCTCACCAACACGGGCGGCGCGCCGGCGGACTTCCGGATCGGCGACACCACGGTGACCGTGCCCGCGGGCGGCAGCAAGAAGCACACCGTCAAGGTGGCGGAGGACGCCGACTACTCGGTGACCGTCACCGGCCCGGACGGATTCAGCGAGACGTTCGCGGGCAAGCGGGACTGCCAGACGCCGCCGCCGGTCGTGAACGAACCCGTCCCGAACCCGGACCTTCCGGCGGAGCCGCTGGACGGGCACCCGACCACGCCCGTGCCCGCCACGCCCGGACCCGAGGCCACGCCGCACCTGGCCCAGACCGGCGGCTCCGACTCCGCCACCACGCTGATCGGCAGCATCGCCGGCGCGCTGCTGCTGGCGGGCGGCGGGGCGGTCTTCCTGGTCCGGCGCCGCAAGAGCGCGGGGAACGCGAGCTAGATCCTGCGGCGGCGGTGATAAACAGAACTGTTCATTACGTCGACAGTACTGTTCAGTCTTGACAGTGAACGAACTTGTTTAGTTGACTGGACGCATGACGAACACACTTGCCACCGCCGCCGTTTCCGCGACCGCCGCCGCCGTCCGCTCGGTCGCCCGCGTCGCGAGCCCGATCCACACGTACGAAGGCGCCGGCTTCCCGGTCCGCCGCCCGTTCCCGACCCCGGGACTGCCTTTCGTCGACCCGTTCCTGATGGTCGATCAGGTCGGCCCCGTCGACCTCGGGCCGGGGGAGGCCAAGGGCGCCCCGCCGCACCCGCACCGCGGCTTCGAGACCATCCAGTACGTCATCGACGGCGACATCGCCAACGCCGACTCGCGCGGCCACAGCGCCGTGGTCCGGGGCGGGGGAGTGCAGTGGCTCACCGCCGGCTCCGGCATCGTCCACGAGGCCCTGCCCACACCGGAGTTCCTCGCCGCCGGCGGACGCCAGCACATGCTGCAGATCTGGCTCAACCTGCCCGCGCGCCTCAAGGGGACCCCGCCGCGCAGCCAGAACGCCGAGCCCGGCGACATCCCCGTCGTCACCACCGAAGACGGCGCCGAGCTCACGGTCATCGCGGGCACCACCCACGGCGTCACCGGGCCGTTCGCGACCCACACGCCCGCGCTCGTCGTGCACGCCCGCCTCGCGGCCGGCGCGCGCGCCGAGTTCACGGCGCCCGCCGGGCACAACGCGATGCTGTACGTGATGGCCGGCTCGGCCGCCACCGCCGGCGTCGACCTGCCGGACGGCCACCTCGCGGTGCTGGACCACGACGAAGAGCGGTTCGCCGTCGAGGCCGTCGACGGTCCCGCCGAGGTGCTCGTGCTGGCCGGCGAGCCGATCGGCGAGCCGGTGGCGCGCAGCGGCCCGTTCGTCATGAACACCGCCGCCGAGCTGCGGCAGGCCGAGAAGGACTTCGGCCTGGGGCTCATGGGGACGATGCCGGTGGTGTCGGACTGAACGGTTCAGTCTCTAGACTGAACCGTTCTGCACACACCCTTCGCCGCGCGGCGCAGCACAGCCGCACGGCCACCACCCGGAGGGCACCCATGGGAGCCGACCGCCCCGATGCCGCCACGGACGACTACGGCATCCCGATCATCCCGGACCCCGACGACACCGCCGTCCGCAAGCGCCAGGCGATCATCGACGCCGCCCTCGCGGAGTTCCTCGCCGAGGGCTACGCGGCGGCCCGGATCGACACCATCACGGCCCGGTCCGGCGTCTCCAAAGCCACCATCTACAAGCACTTCGGCAGCAAGGAACGCCTCTTCCTGGCCGTCATCGGCGGCCTGCTGCCCAGGACGTACGCCGACCTCGAACCGACCCGGACCACGATCGTCCAGGCGACCGACCTGCGCGAGGCGCTGATCCGGCTCACCACCGACTGGGCGCGCATCCTGCTGCGGCCCGACATCATGTCGCTGCGCCGCCTCGTCATCGGCGAACTCGACCGGTTCCCGCAGCTCGGGCAGCTCTGGTACCGGGTCAGCTACGACATGAACAACGGGCCGCTCGTCGAGGCGGTCACCGAGCTGGACGCGCGCGGCGTGCTCGACGTGCCCAACCCGAAGCTCGCCGTGCAGCAGCTGGTCGCGGCCACGCTCGGCGTCCCGCAGCTGGTGCAGACGTTCAGCGCCGAGGCGACCGTCGACGACGCGGAGCTCGCCGAGATGATCGAGTCCGGCGTCGACCTGTTCCTCGCCCGCTACGGCGGGCCGAAGGCGGGCTGAGCGGCCGTCAGCCGAACGCGCGCAGCAGGGCCGCGATGTCGTCGAAGCCGCGGCTTTCCGCGTGCTCGAGGGCGGTGACGCCGTCGCCGTCCGCGAGACCCGGCGTGGCGCCCGCGGCGAGCAGCAGGCGCACGATGTCCAGGTACGGGCGCGTGCCGTCGCCGAGGATCACGGCTTCGAGCAGCCCGGTCCAGCCGAGGTTGTTGACGTGGTCGACGTCGATGCCGGTCGCCAGGACGCGGCGGACGTACGCCACGTGCCCGCGCTCGCACGCGGGAATCAGGGACACGCCGCCGTAACGGTTCGTCAGCGCGAGGTTGGGGCGGCCCGGCAGCAGGGCCTCCAGCATGGCGACCGAGCCGGTGACGCCGGTGACGAGCCACGGGCTGTCGCGTCGGTCGTCCTGCGCGTCGACGTCGGCGCCGCGGGAGACCAGCAGGCGCGCGGTCTCGACGTGGTCGCCGAGCGAGGCCAGCAGCAGCGCGCTGCGGCCGCGCGGGTCGCGGGCGTCTATCGGCACGCCGGCGTCGAGGGCGGCGGCCACCGCCTCGGTGTCGCCGTGCTCGGCGGCGTGCCAGAGCGGGGCTGCGTCGATGGTCATGGGGGGCCTCCACCAGGCGCGCGGGTCGGAACGGAACGACAACGAGAGGGACGGTACGAGAGGGAACGGTACGAGGCGGCGTGCCCGCAGTCCGAGAGGCATCGGTGTTCCGGTGGATCGTGACCGTGAAGAACGGCGGGACGGAAGGACCGGCGGGGTCCGGGGCGCCGGGGGAAGCGCTCGTCCGGACCCCGCCGGGGCTGTGTGCTGAGGCCTCGTCGGCTCAGCTGTTGAGGGCCGCGACGCCGGCCTGGGCGAACTGCTCGTCCAGGTCGCCGCTCGGCGCGCCCGCGACACCGATGCCCGCGATCGGGGCGCCCTTGGCGTCGACCGGGGCGCCGCCCGCGAGGAACAGCGTGCCGGGGATGTCCTTCAGGTTCGGGGCCTGCGCCAGGCGGCCGGCCAGCACCGAGGTCGGGGCGTTCCACGACACGGCGGTGTAGGCCTTCTCCTGCGCCGACTCGAACGCCTGCGGGCCCGCGCCGTCCCCGCGCAGCTGGACGATCGTGTTGCCGTTGCGGTCCACGACGGCGACCGACACGCGCTGGTTGGCCTTGCCCGCGGCGTCGAGCGCGGCCTGCGCGGCCTTGGTGGCGGCGGCCACGGTCAGGTGGGTCGACTCGACGGTGTCCTGGTTCTTGACGTCGGACTTGGCGGCGGGGGCGGCCTGCGGGGCGGCGGCCTGGCTCGCGGCCGGGGCCGGGGCGGGGGCGTTGTCGGCGGCCGAGGCGCTCACCGCGCCGAAGGCGCCGGCGCCCAGCGCGCCGACGGTGACGACGCCGGTGACGACGCGGTTGCGCACGGACATCTTCTTCATGGTGGTGCTCCTCCATACGGCGGCGGACCCGGTAGGGCGGGCCCGCCTGGTCGGACGGTGCCGGTCGTTGTTTCCGGCCTGCTTCGATCCTGGGCCCGGAAACCGCCCCGTCCGGTCGGGAGGGCGGCTACCTCAGGCGCGCGGTTCGGCTGAGTCCGGGATCATCCGATCGGTTGACCCCGGACCCGGAAAGGCCCTCTGACCAGGGGCGGAGGCGCTCGCCGTGGGAGCGTGCGGGACAATATCCCCGGACGCCGCAGGATCCGACTCCGAAACGGCGTTGCATGAACATGCGGAACTCTGCATAATCTTCCTGTGTCCAAAGTCCTGACTTCCCTGCCCGTCGACGAGCGCGTCGGCATCGCCTTCTCCGGCGGCCTCGACACTTCGGTGGCCGTCGCGTGGATGCGCGCGAAGGGCGCCATCCCCTGCACGTACACCGCCGACATCGGCCAGTACGACGAGCCCGACATCGCCTCGGTCCCCGGCCGCGCCAAGACCTACGGCGCCGAGGTCGCGCGCCTGGTCGACTGCCGCGCCGCGCTGGTCGACGAGGGCCTGGCCGCGCTCGCCTGCGGCGCGTTCCACATCCGCTCCGGCGGTCGCGCGTACTTCAACACGACGCCGCTCGGCCGCGCGGTGACCGGCACCCTGCTGGTCCGCGCGATGCTCGAGGACGACGTGCAGATCTGGGGCGACGGGTCGACGTTCAAGGGCAACGACATCGAGCGGTTCTACCGCTACGGCCTGCTGGCCAACCCGCAGCTGCGGATCTACAAGCCGTGGCTCGACGCCCAGTTCGTCAGCGAGCTCGGCGGCCGCAAGGAGATGTCCGAGTGGCTGGTCGCCCACGGCCTGCCGTACCGGGACAGCACCGAGAAGGCGTACTCCACCGACGCCAACATCTGGGGCGCCACCCACGAGGCCAAGACCCTCGAGCACCTCGACACCGGCGTCGAGACCGTCGAGCCCATCATGGGCGTGCGGTTCTGGGACCCGTCCGTCGAGATCGCCACCGAGGACGTCACGATCGGCTTCGAGCAGGGCCGCCCGGTGACCATCAACGGCAAGGAGTTCGCCTCCGCCGTCGACCTGGTCATGGAGGCCAACGCGATCGGCGGCCGGCACGGCCTCGGCATGTCCGACCAGATCGAGAACCGCATCATCGAGGCCAAGAGCCGCGGCATCTACGAGGCCCCGGGCATGGCACTGCTGCACGCCGCCTACGAGCGGCTGGTCAACGCCATCCACAACGAGGACACCCTCGCCCAGTACCACAACGAGGGCCGCCGCCTCGGCCGCCTCATGTACGAGGGCCGCTGGCTCGACCCGCAGGCCCTCATGGTCCGCGAGTCCCTCCAGCGCTGGGTCGGCGCCGCGATCACCGGCGAGGTCACCCTGCGGCTGCGCCGCGGCGAGGACTACTCGATCCTCGACACCACCGGCCCCGCGCTCAGCTACCACCCCGACAAGCTGTCGATGGAGCGGACCGAGGACTCGGCCTTCGGCCCCGTCGACCGCATCGGCCAGCTGACCATGCGCAACCTCGACATCGCCGACTCGCGCTCCAAGCTCGAGCAGTACGCGGCCATGGGCCTCCTCGGCACCGGCTCCGCCGCCCTCGGCGCCGTCCAGGGCGCCCCCACCGAACTGATCGGCACCCTCCCCGAAGGCGGCGCCGAGGCCATCGCCTCCCGCGGCGAAGCCGTCGAAGACGAAGAAGCCCTGGACCGCGCCGCCATGGAGTTCGGCACCGACTGACCCCCACCCAGGCAAAACCAGGCAGGAACACCCGAAGGCCGGCCCGACGCACGACGCGTCGGACCGGCCTTCCGCGTCCCCACGCCCCCGCGAGGGACCGAGGCCGGCGTCTCGGCGCCCGTCGGGCCGACGGGGTGGGTATCGATCGGGAAGAGCCGCCAGGCCCGGAGCGAAGCCCTGCGCCCGACGCCGCGCCGCCGAACCGATCGCGGCCTGGCTGCGCGGGCGTGGCAACGTCCACGCTGCCGGAGCGGGTGCGGCGAGCGCAGGGAGTGCCGGCGCGGCTACCTGGAACCAGGTCGCGTCGTTTCACTGCGCGCGGCCGGTCGTTGGCTTGGTGGGGTGGGCGCCAGTCCCGCGGTTGGCTCCGTTGTGTGGCGGATGCGGAGCGAGCGGGAAGGCCAACTGGGCGAGCGAGGGCATTGGAAGGCCGCCAGGCCAAGGGCGAAGCGCGGTGTCCGTGCCGCGTCGTCGAACGGGTCGCGGACTCGCGGCGTGGGCGGTGTCATGCCCACGCCGCGGAGCGGGTGCGCGGCTAGCGGGGACGGGGTCGGGCTGTTCAACAGCGTGAGGGGCGGGTCGCCGGGGCGGCGGGGGGGGTGTCAGAGGGTGGCGGCGAGTTCTGTTCCCTGGCGGATGGCGCGTTTGGCGTCGAGTTCTGTGGCCTTGTCGGCGCCGCCGATGAGGTGGGGGGTGAGGCCTTGGGCGGTCAGGGCGGCTTGGAGGTCTCGGCGGGGTTCCTGGCCTGTGCACAGGACGACGGTGTCGACCGCGAGGGTGTGGGGCTCGCCTGCGATGGTGATGTGTAGGCCTGCGTCGTCGATGTGGTCGTAGGTCACGCCGGCGGTCATCGTGACGCCTCGGCGGCGGAGTTCGGTGCGGTGGATCCAGCCGGTGGTCTTGCCCAGGCCGGCGCCGACCTTGGTGGTCTTGCGTTGGAGGAGGTGCACGCTGCGGCCCGGTGGTTCGGGTGCCGCGTCGCGGAGGGCGCCGCCGGTTCGGTATTCGTCGTCGATGCCCCAGCGGCGGGCGAACGCCGACGGGAGCAGGGCCGCGTCGTCGCCCGGGTCGGTCAGGTAGGCGGCGACGTCGAAGCCGATGCCGCCGGCGCCCACGACGGCCACGCGCGTGCCGACCGGGCGGTCGTCGCGCAGGACGTCCAGGTAACCGACCACGCTCGGATGGTCGGACCCGGGGATGCCCGGGTCGCGCGGCCGTACCCCGGTGGCCAGCACTATCTCGTCGAACCCTTCGGCCGCCAGGAGTTCGGCGGTCACCTCGACGCCGAGGCGGAGGGTGACCTGGTTGAGCCGCAGCTGCTCGCGGTAGTAGCGCAGGGTCTCGTCGAACTCCTCCTTGCCCGGCACCTTGCGCGCGATGTTGAGCTGGCCGCCGATCTCGGGTGCGGCGTCGAACAGGGTGACGTCGTGGCCGCGTTCGGCCGCGGTCACGGTGAACGCCAGCCCGGCGGGGCCGGCCCCCACGACGCCGATGCGCTTGCGCAGCCGCGTCGGCCCCCAGGTCAGCTCGGTCTCGTGGCACGCCCGCGGGTTGACCAGGCACGACGTCACCTGGCCGCTGAACGTGTGGTCCAGGCACGCCTGGTTGCACCCGATGCAGGTGTTGATCGTCTCCGCCCGGCCCTGCCGCGCCTTGGCGAGCAGGTCGGGGTCGGCCAGGAACGGCCGGGCCATCGACACCATGTCCGCGCCGCCGTCGGCGAGCAACTGTTCCGCGAGATCGGGGGTGTTGATGCGGTTGGACGTCACCAGCGGCACGCCCACCTCGCCCATCAGCCGCCGCGTCACCCAGGTGAACGCCCCGCGCGGCACCGAGGTGGCGATGGTCGGGATCCGCGCCTCGTGCCAGCCGATGCCCGTGTTGATGATGGTCGCCCCGGCCGCCTCGACGGCGCGCGCGAGTTGCACGACCTCGTCCAGCGTCGAGCCGCCGGGCACCAGGTCCAGCATGGACAGCCGGTAGATCAGGATGAAGTCGGGCCCGACCCGTTCCCGGACCCGGCGCACGATCTCGACGGGGAACCGCATGCGGTTCTCGTAGCCGCCGCCCCACCGGTCGGTGCGCCGGTTCGTCGCGGCGACCAGGAACTCGTTGACCAGGTAGCCCTCGGAGCCCATGATCTCGACGCCGTCGTACCCGGCGCGCTGCGCCAGCGCCGCCGCGCGCGCGAAGTCCTCGACGGTCTCCTCGACCTCGTCGTCGGTGAGGGCGTGCGGGACGTGTCCGCTGATCGGCGCCTGGAGCGCGCTGGGCGCGACGAGGTCGGGGTGGTGGGCGTAGCGCCCGAAGTGCAGGAGCTGCAGGGCGATGCGGCCGCCGGCCTCGTGGACGGCGCGGGTGACCGTGAGGTGCTCGTCGGCCTCCTCCTTGGTGGTCAGCTTGGCGCCGCCCTCCCACGGGCGGCCGCGCTCGTTGGGGGCGATGCCCCCGGTGACGATGAGGCCGGCGCCGCCGCGGGCGCGTTCGGCGTAGAACGCGGCCATGCGCGCGAAGCCGTCGGGTGCCTCTTCGAGGCCGACGTGCATCGAGCCCATGATCACCCGGTTGGGGAGGGTGACGAAGCCGAGGTCGAGCGGTTGGAACAGGTGCGGGTAGGGGGACATCCTGCGGCTCTTTCGGTGAGGGGGAGGGAAGTGGCGGGCGTCAGCCGACGGCCCGGACGAGGTCGAGCGCCCGTCCGAGGGTTTCGAGCCGCGCGGCGATCGAGTCGCCCGCCGGGTACAGCCGCACGGTCGTCACGCCGGTGTCGCGCCACACGCGCAGCCGTTCGCGGACCATCTCCTCGGTGCCGATCAGCGTCGTGGCCAGCACCATCTCGTCGGTGACCAGGCGCGCCGCGGCGGCGCGGTCGCCCGACTGCCACGCGGCCCGCACCTCGGCGGCCGCCCCGGCCCAGCCCTGGCGGCTGTAGGCGTTGTTGTAGAAGTTGGTGGCGCCGGAGCCCATGCCGCCGAGCGAGAACGCGAGTTCCTTCTTGCGGCTGTCGACGATCGCCGCCAGCTCGGCCTCGTCGCGGGCGAAGTTCACCTCGGCGCCCTGGCAGACGTCGAGGTCGGCGCGGGTGCGCCCGGAGCGGGCGAGCCCGGCGTCCAGGTGGTCGAAGTAGGCGGCCGAGCCCTCGGGGACGAAGCTGGTGCCGAGCCAGCCGTCCGCGACCTCGCCGGTGAGTTCGAGCGTCTTCGGCGACAGCGACGCCAGGTACACCGGCACGTCGACGGGCGGGACGGACAGCCGCATGGGCCGCCCCTCGCCGCCCGGCACCGGGATCGCGAACTCCCGGCCCTCGTGGGAGATCTTCTCGCCCGCGAACGCGCTGCGGACGATCTCGACCGTCTCACGCATCCGCCGAAGCGGGCGCCCGAACGGCACGCCGTGCAGGCCCTCCACGACCTGCGGCCCGGACGCCCCGAGGCCGAGCAGGAAGCGGCCGTCGGACATGTGCGCGAGCGTCATCGCGGTCTGCGCGACGGCCACGGGCGTACGCGTGCCCAGCTGGATCACGCCGGACCCGAGCAGCAGCCGCTCGGTGCGGGCGGCCAGGTACCCGAGCGCGGACGGAGCGTCGGAGCCCCAGGCCTCGGCGACCCAGCACACGTCCAGGCCCAGCTTCTCGGCCTCGCACACGAAGTCGACGAGCTCACGCCAGCTCGCGTGCCCGGACGCCTCGATGGTGGTGGCGGTACGCATCAGTGCTCTCCGGCCGGGTCGGTGACGTCGAGAGCGGTACGGGCGGCCTCCGCGCGGGCCTTGATGGCGGCGAGGTTCGCGGTGATCGCCGCCTCGAACTCACGCATCCGGACGAACACGATCTTCTGCTCCTTCTCCGGCATCCGGTCGATCGCGACGCTCAGCCCGGACCGGCCGGGGCCCATGCGCATCCATTGCTCCAGCACCGTGCCGGCGCCTTCCGGACGCAGCGTGAACCGCCAGGTGGCGGTGGGGTTCTCGGGGTCCATCACGGCCCAGGTGAACCGCCGCACGGGCTCGTACTCGACGACGTACGACGTGGTCTGCCACTCGCCGAACGCCTCGTGCCGGCTGTGCCCGACGAACCGGTGCCCGAGCGCGGGCCCGGTGGCGCCGTCGAGCCATTCCACGGCGACGAGTTCGCCGCTGAGCTCGGGCATCAGGTGGATGTCGGCCACGAGGGCCCACACCCGGTCGCAGGGGGCGTCGACGTACGTGTCGACGGCGACGGTGGGGCCGTCGGCGTAGCGTTGCCCGGTCCACTCCATGTCGGTGGTGCTCCTCAGTTCTCGGGGGCCGGATGCGCACGCAGGACGCGGCGCAGGATCTTCCCGGCGGGGGACTTGGGGATCGCGTCGAGGAACGCGACGCGGCGGACCTTCTTGTGCGGAGCCACGCGCGCGGCGACATACGCCAGCACCGCGGCGGCGTCCAGGCCGGCGCCGCCGGGCCCGCGCACGACGAACGCCTTCGGCACCTCCTCGCCGTTCGCGTCCGCCACACCCACGACCGCGGCGTCGGCGATGCCGGGATGGGTGAGCAGGACGGCCTCCAGCTCGGCGGGCGCGACCTGGTAGCCGTGGTACTTGATGAGCTCCTTGATCCGGTCGACGACGTGGAACACCCCATCCGCGTCGACGGTCAGCAGGTCGCCGGTGTGCAGGAAGCCGTCGGCGTCGAGGACCTCCGCGGTGGCGGCCGGGTTCCCGAGGTAGCCGGACATGATGTTCGGTCCGCGGCACCACAGTTCGCCGGGCTCCCCGGGCGCGACGTCCAGGCCCGTGGCCGGGTCGACCAGCCGGGCCTCGACGTCCGGCAGCAGGACGCCGACCGAGCCGCGGTCGACGTCGGGCCGGTCGTGCGGAATGCCGAGCAGCGCAGGACTGGACTCGGTGAGCCCGAAGCCCTGCAACACGGTGCACCCGAGCCGCGCCGTCACCGCCTCCGCCACCTCACGCGACAGCGGCGCGGCCGCGGACAGCACGACATCCACCGAGCTCAGGTCGTAGCCGTCCACCGCAGGGTGCTTGGCCAGCGCGAGCGCCAGCGGCGGCGCCACCGACACATGGTCCACGCGGTGCTTCTCGATCGCGCCGAGCAGCGCGTCCAGGTCGAAGCGCGGCATCGTCACGACGGTCGCGCGCCGGTGCAGGGCCATGCTCATGATCGCCGTGAGCCCATAGATGTGGAACAGCGGCAGGACCGCCAGCGACACACTGCCGGCACCGAGCCGGCTCAACGGCATCGACTGGAGCGTGTTGGCGACCAGGTTGCGATGGGTCAGCATGACCCCCTTGGGACGCCCGGTCGTACCGGACGAGTAGGGGAGCACAGCAAGGTCACCGCCACGGACCACGGCGTTCGGCGCCGGAGCCGCACGGTCCGCGAGCCAGTCGGACAGCGCCGACTCGGGCACGGAACCCGCAGTGCCCGGCGCCGGTCCGTCGATCAGCACAATCTCGCCGACCCGGACCCCGTCCGCCCGCACCGCCGCGCGGGCGCGTTCGAGGCCGTCTCGCCAGGTGAACAGCACGCGGGCCCCGCTGTCCCGCAGCTGGTGGGCGACCTCGTCGGGCGTGTACAGGGCGTTGACCGTGGTCGCGACGGCACCCGCGGACAGGACACCGAAGAACACCAGCGGATACGCAGGCGTGTTCGGCGCGAACAGCGCGACCACGTCCCCGAGGCCGATCCCACGCGCCACCAGCCCGGCCGCGACCCGGCCCGCACCGTCCGCGAGTTGCCCGTACGTGAGGGACAGCCCGGTGGCGGCACAGACCAACGCCGTGCGGTCGCGGTGCGCACCGAGCTCGTCCGCCGGTCCCAGCACGAACCGCGGCAGCCCGACGTCGGGCACGTCCAGAGGAGGAAACGCGCTGCGCAGAGTCATCACGAGCCTCCGATGGAGGCGGACCCAGGTGGCACCTTGGCGGCTTTCGGTTCCTTGGGAAGACCAAGCAGCAGCTCGCCCACGATGCCGCGCTGCACCTGCGACGTCCCCGCATAAATCGTCCCGGCACGCGCGTTGAGGTACACGCTCACCCACGACGCGGACGAGTTCGGCGCGCCGGGGTCGTCGGTCTGGAACCAGTGCGGCGAGCGCCGCCCCGACGGCGCGAGCGCGTCGGCGCCGAGAACGTCCATCGCCAACTCGGTGACCAGCCGGTGGTACTCGCTCCACAGCAGCTTGAACGAGGCCGCCTCAGCACCCGGCTCCTCCCCGGCCACCAGCCGGGTCGCCGTGCGCAGCCCATGACAGCGCAGCTGCTCGACCTGGACGTGGCACCACGCGAGGCGCCGCCGAACGTCGGGGTCCGTGTCGAGCCCGCGCTCGCGGACCAGAGCGATCAGCCGGTCGAGCTCGGTCCGAAACGCGATCGGCGCACGCAACGCGGTCTCCCCGCGCTCGAAGCCGAGCAGCGACATCGCGACCGCCCAGCCGCCGTTGACAGGCCCGACGACCAGGTCGGAGCCGGTGACCGCGTCGTCGAAGAAGGTCTCGTTGAAGTCCGCGTCGCCCGTGAGATTGCGGATGGGACGGATCTCGACACCGGGCTGGTCGAGCGGCACCAGCAGCATCGACAGCCCGCGGTGCGGGGCGGCCTCGGGATCGGTGCGGGCCAGCACGAACATCCAGTTCGCATGATGCGCGCCGGACGACCACAGCTTCTGGCCGTTGAGCACCCACCGGTCGCCGTCCCGCACCGCGCGCACAGACACCGCCGCGAGGTCGGAACCCGCACCGGGCTCGGAGAAGCCCTGGCTGAACACGTACTCGCCGGACACGATGCGCGGCAGGAACCGCGCGCACAGCGCCTCGTCGGCCCAGCGCAGCATCGTGTTGCCGAGCATGACGATCCCGAAGGCGTCGTTGTCCGTTCCTGCCGGGAGTCCGGCCCGGGTCAGCTCCTCGGTGAGGACGACGAGTTCGGCCGCGCCCAGGCCGGCGCCGCCGTAGCGCTCGGGCCAGGACGGAGTGAGCCAGCCGGTGGCGGCGAGTTCGGCGCGTACGTGGGCGGTGAAGGCGACGCGTTCGTCCTCCGGCAGCGCGCCCACGCCGTGCCAGTCGGGTGGAGTGACGGCGTCGACGAAGGCGCGGACCTTGCCGCGGAAGGCTTCGGCGACGGCGGAGTCCCGTAGATCCATCGGGTCCCTTTCGAGGTGTTCCGGATGCCGGGCAAACCTGATGACCGAGAGGGTTGCTTAGATGGACTTAGCTGGTCAAGACTTTGCAGCCAAGCAATTGCGCCACCGCGGAGAAGGCGGCCGGCGCGGCCAGGCGACCCCGCACGGCGGGATGTGAGGAGCGGTCCATGCGTTTCGCACTCAGCGACGAACAGCACGAACTCGCCCGGATGGCGAGCCGCGTGGCGGCCCAACGGGCCCAGGCAGGCACCGGCGCACACGTCCCCACCTGGGGCGAACGGCCCGCGTTCGACCGGGCACTGTGGACCACGCTCGCCGAGCTGGGACTGCTCGGCCTGGGCGTCCCCGAGGAGCGGGGCGGATCAGGCGGCGGCGCGGTGGAACTCGCCCTCGTCGCCGAGGAGATGGGCGCAGCGGCGCCCCTCGTGCCCTACGTCCCAGCAGCCGTCGCCCTGGCCGCGCTGACCGCGGGCGACCCGGCCGGCCGCCCGGACACCAGCGAACTGATCGCCGAGATCACCGCCGGACGGATCGTCGCCGTCCCGGCCTGGGAGACCTTCGCCGACCTGGCCGACCGACCGCGCCGGGACGCCCTCCAGGTGACCGCCACGGAACCCGCGAGCCACCCCGGAGACCCCGAGGTCGTCCGGGTGTCGGGAACGGTCGCGGTGCCGTTCGGGGACAGCGCCGACATGGTCGTCGCCGAGGCCGCAGGCCGCACCCCGGGCGACCCGCGCCAACGCGTGCTCCTGGACCTCGACCGCCCCGGTGTGCGGGTGACCCCGGTCGAGGGGCTCGACGTCGTGGAGCCGCTCGCGATCCTCGAGTGCGAGGACGCCGTGGCGGACGTCGTCGGCCCCGACACCCGCCCGGGCGCCGCCGCCGAGGCCATGCGCGTCATCCTCGCCGCGGAACTGGTCGGGACCGGACGCCGGGCCCTCGACGACGCGGTGCGGTACGCCAAGGAACGCCACCAGTTCGGACGGCCGATCGGGTCGTTCCAGGCCCTCAAGCACATGCTCGCCGACCGCCACGTCCAACTCGACGCGGCCCGGATGCTCGTATGGCTCGCGGCGGCGGAACACGACACGGCGGGCGCGACCGACCAGGGCGCGACCGAAGTCCCGCCGGGCCTCACCGCGCTCGCCGCCGCCACCGAAGCCGCCGACGCCGCGACGGCCGACGGCCTCCAGGCCCACGGCGGCATCGGATTCACCTGGGAGCAGCCCGCACACGTGTTCCTCAAGCACGCCCGGGCCCGGCGGGCGCTGCTGGGCTCCCCGGGACGCCGGCTCGACCGCGTGGCCGACGCACTGCTCGCGCTCTGACGACCCCGCTGACCTGCTGAGTCCCTGGATTAGACTGATCACCATGAGACGGACGTCGTTCGCGCACTGGCCCTGCCAGATCGCCCGCACCATGGACCTGCTCGGCGACTGGTGGACGCCGCTCGTCCTGCGCGAGGCCTACTACGGCCTGCGGCGCTTCGACGAGTTCCAGCAGGGACTCGGCATCGCCCGCACCACGCTCTCCGACCGGCTCGGCCGACTCGTCGAGGAAGGCCTGCTGGAGAAGCAGGTCTACCAGACCGAGCCGACCCGCTACGAGTACGTGCTCACCGAGAAGGGCCAGGACTTCTTCCCGGTGCTGGTCGCGATGATGCGCTGGGGCGACCGGTGGCTCAACGGCCCCGAGGGGCCGCCGGTCGTCCTCCACCACGAGGCCTGCGGCCACGACACCGAACCGGACGCCCTGTGCAGCGCCTGCGGCGAGCGCCTGGCAGTCGCCGACATGTCGATGCACCCGGGCCCCGGCTACCCGGCGAGGTTGATCGAACGCCCGGACATCAAGGCCCGGTTCGAACGCGTGGCCCCGGGCCGGACGCGAGAGGCCGACGAAACGGTGTGACGCAAGTGTGACGCCGAGACCCCCCGATGAGGGAGTTTCGGTGATTCGCATACGTGACGGCACAGTGACCAGGGGTCCGGCGGCTGGGCTGCTCCGTTGCGGCGTGGAAGTCGAAGACCATGCACCGCCCCGGACCTGCACGCTGGCGGTGGCCAACTCCCCCTCCCGATTGGGGATTGTCCGCGCGGCCGAACGGCTGTCAAGGCGCGGTGGACCGGTCTTCGACAGGTGGCCTGTCGCGTGTCGGGGAGGCGCCTTGACAGCCGCCCGGCCGCGCTTGAAACCGCGGCAACTATCGGGAGGGGGAGGCGGTGTGGAGGCGCATAGGCGGCTTCGCGTTGCCGGGCTGCGGTCCCAGCGTGGGGCGGGCGGGCGACCACCTTTGACGACCGGTGACCGGGCTCCATGGGTCTCATATCGCACCAAATCCGGGCATTGAGGCGGCCGAACCCCTATTGAGGTGTTCTCACCGTTCATGATTTCCAGGCGTTGTTGAGGGCGAGGGCGGCCTGGGCGATGGCGCCGATGCGTTCGGGGCTGAGGGTGACGTGTTGGAGGGCGCGCCAGCGTTGTTTGAGCTGGGCGATGGCGCGTTCGCCGGGTCCGCGCAGGCCGCGGATGAGGGCGTTGCGGGTGCGGGTGTTGATGTGCGGGTCGGCTTCGCGGCCGTGGTGGCGGGGGAAGGCGGGGTGGTGGATCCCGATGCCGGCGCCGCGGTAGCCCTTGTCGGCGATGGCGGGCGGGCCG
>NZ_JASAOI010000043.1 GCF_029953285.1 Yinghuangia seranimata
CAACCGGCTCAAGCAGTGGCGCGGCATCGCCATGCGCACCGACAAACTCGCCACCAACTACCAAGCCGCACTCAACGTCGCCGCGATCTTCCTTTGGCTCAAGTCTTGATTCGTAAGACAGGCCCTAACCCCGACGAGCCGGTGACGCAAGTGTGACGCGAACACCCCCTGATGAGGGAGTTCTGGTGATTCGCATACGTGACGGCAAAGTGATGGGGGGTCGAGGCCGTGCCCCCAACCGACTTAAGCAGGCGCGGCCCCACGCTGGCACGAAGCCCGGCAGCGCAACGAACCCCAGCAACAAAGCCCGCCCGCACCCCACGCAAACCGCAGCCCGGCGGAGCAAAGCAAACAAAGTGCGTCCACACCCCGCGCCCCTCCCGCCAGGTGCGAGGTGGTTCAGCGCGGACGGCCCGCGGGTCAAGCCGCCCCCTCAACCCCGGGACAGGCCGCCGCTGAAAGTGATGGTTCGGCGCGGCTTGAGGCGCGGGCCGTCCGCGCGCAAAATCCCAGAGCGGGAGGGGCGGGAGGCCTCCATCCGCGGTTCAGGTCACGCACGGTGCAGACCAAGCCGCGGGAGGGGCGGGAGGCCTCCATCCGCGGTTCAGGTCACGCACGGTGCAGACCAAGCGCAGTCCACACGAGCCGTTCGGCCAAAACACACGTCAACGCACCGAGCGGTTGGGTCACAGCCCTTCGCCAAGGGATGGGCCAACCGCCCCGCAGCCCCGTATGCTCGCCCCCGCCGCCGGGGTCTTCCCGTCGGTCGCCGGCACCCGGTAGAGGATCAGGATTCCGCGACGAGACCGACCACGCGACGGCTTTTCACCTCACGCACCCCGCGTGTCCCGGAAAACCGCCCGCCGGACGCCACCCGGCGTTCACGTGGTTGAAATCCTGTTGCCCCCTGATCCGGCACATCGGATGCTGGCGACATGTTCGAGCCAGCCAGGACCAAGTCATGACCAGTCGGGCACGCGCCGCAAACGAGCCGGCCGCCGGCAAGCCCGCCGGCGCCGCGAGCGGCCCGTCCGGTCCCCCGCCGAGCGACCTGATCGCGCAGCTCCGCAGCGGCCACGGAGAGGGTGCCCGCCGGGCGCTCGCCGTCCGTGAGCCCGACGCGCGCGCCGCTGTGGTCGCCGCTTTGGACTCCTGTGTGTTGCGGGATCCGCGCGCCGTACCGGCGACCGAATCCCGCTCCCTTTATTACGCGCGGCTATACGCCGAGCTGGGCGTCAGCCTCGACGCCCTCACGTCGCACCTGATCTGCGACGAGGACTGGACCGACGAGGACGCGGACCGTACCGCGCTCCCGTTGGCGGTCCTGGGCGTCCTCGCCAGAGCCGGCCGCTCCGACGCGACGGGGCTCTTGCGCCGCTACGCCGCCGAGGGCCGCGACTGGACGCTCGCCCTCGACCAGCTCGCCCGCGCCGCCGACCCCCGGGCGTTGGACGGCATGCTCGCCGTCGCGCTGGAACGCGCCGACGACGACGAGTTGTACGACTGCGTCCGGCAAAGCTCCGGCATGCGCCCGTGGCGCACCTGGGCCGTCACCGACCCCCGCATGCGGGCCATCGTCGAGCAGGTCGACCTGGACTGGTGGCGCTGGGAGCTCGCGCGCGGCAAGTCCGACTCCGGCGACACCCCCGGGAGCCCGGAGAGCACAAACCACACCCCCCGAACCGCGCCCGCACCCGGCGGGCAATCCGAGACCGGTCACGAGACCGGTCAACAGAACGTCACCGTCGACCAGGTCCTCTCCGAGGCCGCCGCCAGCCCGCGTCGGAGCATGGTGTGCGGCAGGAGACTCGCCTCCGTCGCGACCGCCGAGCACCGAGGCCTCATCCTCGCGACCGCCTGGTCGGGCGCGGCGGGCGCGAGAGTCGCAGCGCTGCGCTACCTCGGCGAGGTCGGCGATCCCGCGCTGCTGGATCTGGCGGAGAGCGCTCTGGCGCCCGAGACGCCCGTCCAGGTGCGTCAGGTCGCCGTCCAGGCCGTCGGCGCTCTCCGTACGGGCGAAGCCGTCGCCCGGGCACGCGGCTGGGTCGCCGCCGGAGGCGTCCTCGAGCAGGCCGCCGTCCGGATACTGGCCGGAGCCGGAGAGCCGTCGGACGGACCCGCGTTGATCGCCGCCCTGCGTCGAGGCCTGCGCACCGTTCAGCAGGAGCGTTTCACCTTGCTGGACGTCGTCGACGGCATCGGAAGGCTGGGCCTGGTCGAGGCCCTGGAGCCGGTCCGCGACCTGTACCGGGTCAGCCCGTGCGCCGGTGTCCGGTCCCGTGCCGTGGAGACGCTCGCCCGCATAGATCCCGGCTTCACCGTCACCACGGCGGTGGACTGCCTGTGGGACTGCGAGGCAGGCACCCGCATGGTCGGTGTCGACTCGGCGGACACCGCCGTCGACGGCGTGCCGGAGCGGCTGCGCGAACTCGCCCGGGACCCCGCCGAGGACGACGACGTCCGGGCCGCCGCACGCCGCAGACTGGCCGCCCTGTGACCGCCCCGCCCCCGCCCCCTTCGACCCCCACCGACCACCGCTGAACCCTCGCCGATCCGCCGCGACCCCCCTACCACGGCGGCCGGTCCCGATCGGGTGACGCCCGCACACCGCCGACCGGCGCAACGAACCCCGCGCGCCGTCGGCGATGCGTGGCGAGGGCTGTCGGCCGGACCCCCTACTCTTGTCGACCGTGACCGTTTCCGCCCATGCTGCCCCCGTTGGCGCCCAGCCCCTTCCCGGGGCGTCGCCGTACCGGTCGGGGGTCACCGAGGACGGACTCGCGCGCCGCCTCAAAGCGCTGGCCTGCACCGCGCCCCTCCACGACCTGGAGGCCCGCAAGGCCAACCTCGCCGGCGAGTACACGGTCTACGCGATGGCCGAGCTCGGGCTGACCGCGATCGACCTGGTCACCGTGACGATGGACTTCGACACGGGCGCCGACCACGAGGACGTCGTCTCCCGCCTGCGCCCGCGCGTCGCCGCGCAGGCGCCGGAGCGCAGCCCGGCCGAGCACGAGCGGGTGGCCCGCTGGGTGCTGGAGAACCTCATCAACGTCGGCAGCGTCGACCGCGGCTTCCGCGCCGTCTACGGCACGTGGACGCAGGGCGAGGGATACGTCCGCCGCGACTACGACTTCAAGCTGCTCGAAGAGGTCCCGGGGCCGGACGGCGACATCTTCCTGCGCGCCACCGACGAGGCGGTCAACGTCCTCGTCGGCGCGCTCGACACCGACGTCACCAGCGCGCAGATCGCCGCCGAGGTCAAGCTCGAACACCTGATCCGCCGCGGCCGCCTCGCCGAGGCCCGGTTCGCCGCCGAACAGGCCCGCTACCGCACCGTGCAGTACGCCGAAACGCTGCGCCGCGCGCTTGAGGCGACCCGCCGCAACGTGCGGGCCGTCGACTGGCTGCGCGCGGTCCCCGACCTGATAGACGAGGCGCTCGACCACGTCGCCGAGCGGTACCGGCACGAGAACGCGATCCTGACGAACATCCGGCGGGCGCGCGACGAGGCCGAGGAGCCCGACCACAAGCGCAGCGCGGCCGAGCTGGTCGACATCGTGCAGGACTGCATCCGCCGCCACACCCAGCTGCAGACCCGGCTCATGGAGGCCGGCCCGCTGTTCCGCGCCGAGCAGGACCGGCAGGCGTTCGCGGCGCGGCCGCAGCGCCCGGGGCTCGACCTGTACGGGCAGTTGCTGCGCCCCGTCCTCGAACTCGGCGTCGGGGACGCCCGCACCGTCACGGACCGGTTCTTCGCGACCGGCGTCGGCCTGCGCACACCGGTGTCGGTGCGCCTGTACGACCTCACCGAACTGCTGCTCACACCACCCGTCGAGCGCGAGCACCTCGGGGCCGAACTGCCCGAGCCCGACCTGGTGGAGAAGGCCGACGACAGCCGGTTCAGCGAGGCGCAGCACGATGCCGCGGCGGCCCTGCTCGACCTGCCGCCGGACGCGCCGCGGCGGCTGTCCGGGCTGCTCGCCGAGGCGCGCGCGAACGACCCCGATCTGCCGTACCTGGTCGCGCTGCTCGCGTTCCACGCCGCGTCGCCGCCGGTCGGTACCGCGTTGCGGCAGGGCGACACGTCGCTGCTGGTCGCGGTCGACGACGGCGCGGTCCTCGACGACCCGGAGGTGGGCGGCGCGGACCTGATCGTCGGCACCGCGCTGCTGACCGGCGACGGCGGCTCGGCGGCGGGCGAACCGCCAGTAGTATCCGACGCGTTGGGCGGCCTCGGAGGCGACCTGCGCGACGCGCTCGCCGACGGCATCGACCTCCTCGACCCCGTGGCGGCCGCCCCGCCGCGCCCGGCCGCCGAACCGTCGGCACCGGTTGCACAGGCGGCACCGGCCGCCACGCCGCAAGCACCGCACATCACGCACCCCAGGGACGGGCAGGACGCATGACCGACCCCACCGTGCTGGACCGCCAGGCCCCGGCACCTCCCGCACTCACGCCCGCGGACGTCAGCGACGCGGCGCGCCTCGTGGCGTTCGGCCTGCAGCCCAAGCTGCTCCCGGCCCGGGACGCCGAGTACGCCGAACTCGTGCGCCGGCACCGCGAGGACCCGCGCTTCGCCGCGCTGTCCGACGCGGTGGCCGCCGGGCTCGGCCTCGTCGTGCTCGAGGTGTCGCCGCGCGCGGGGATGGCCGTGACCGCCGCCGAGGACTCGGTGTTCGCGGTCCGCATGAGCGACTACGCGCGGCGCGCCTCCAGCGAGTCCGCCGACCGGTTCCTGCACGGCCTGGCCCATCTGGCCATAGCGGCACTGGCGTTCCCGCGCCCGGAGGACCTGGCCGAGGACGCGTACGTCGGCCGGATCAGCGTGCACGGCGTCGACGCGTTCGTCCGGCAGGCCTGCCGCCGCCTCGAACAGCGCGCCGAGGAGACCGGCGAGAACGCCGACCCGGCGACCGACGCGCCAGGCCTCGAGGCCGCGTGGCGGGTGTACGCGCGGCGCAGCGCGACCGGTGCGACCAAGGACGCGCGCCGGCTGTCGGCGTCCACCATCGGCATCGTCGGCAAGGCGGTCGCGTTCCTCGTCGACTCGGGCTTCCTGCAGCGGGTCTCGGACGAGGCCGGCGGCACCTACCGCACGACCGCCCGCTACCAGCTCCAGGTGCGCGACATGGCGGGCAGCGCGGCGATGAGCGAGCTGCTCGAACTGGGCGTCGTCCCGGTGTCGGACGGCAGCGCCACGCTGGTACCGCCGAGCGACGACGCGGGGGAGCTGGCGCCCGGCGCGGGGCTGCCGTTCCACGGGATCTGACCCGCTCTCCCGACGCACGCGAAGCACCCGCCGCACCACCGCGCCACCGCGCGGCACCCTCCAAGACCGTCCCCGGCCCGGCCGAACCGAGAGAAGACCGCCACCGATGTACGAGCTGTCCCGCGTCCGCCTGTTCTCCATCGGGCCCGCGGGTGCGCGCTACGCCGACACCGTGCTCGACCTGCGCGGCGTCGGCGAGCCGGTGCCCGACCCGGCGCCGCGCCAGGCCCAGCTGTTCGAGGGCGAACCGGTCGGCCCGCCGCGCCGGCCCGCGCCCGCCGGCGTGCTGTTCCTGGAGAACGGCGGCGGCAAGTCGGTGCTGCTCAAGCTGATCTTCTCGGTCATGCTGCCCGGCCACCGCAACACGCTCGGCGGCGCGAGCTCGGGCGTGCTGCGCAAGTTCCTGCTCGCCGACGACTGCGGGCACGTGGCGCTGGAGTGGCAGCACACGCAGACCGGCGAACTGGTCGTCGTCGGCAAGGTCAGCGAGTGGCGCGGCCGCCAGGTCTCGTCCGACCCGCGCAAGTTCGCCGAGGCCTGGTACTCGTTCCGGCCCGGGCCCGGGCTCACGCTCGACGACCTGCCGGTGGTGTCCGCCGGACGCCGCCGCACCATGCGCGGGTTCCGCGACGCGCTCGCCGAGACCGTCAAGCTCTACCCCGACGTCGACGTGGTGTGGGAGGAGATCCACGAGAGGTGGAACGACCACCTCAACCACCTCGGCCTCGACCCCGAGCTGTTCCGCTACCAGCGTGAGATGAACGCCGACGAGGGCGAGGCCGCGGGTCTGTTCGCGGTCAAGAACGACGCCGACTTCGTCGACCTGCTGCTGCGCGCCGTCACCGACACCGCCGACACCGACGGACTCGCGGACCTCGTCGACGGGTTCGCCGCCAAGCTGTCGCAGCGCGCCGAACTCATGGCCGAGCGCGACTTCGTCGAGGGCGCCACCGGTCTGCTGCACAGCCTCGCCGACACCGCGGACCAGCGCGGCCGGGTACGCGCCGCGCACCAGGCCGCGGAGCACGAGGCCCGCGAGCTCGGCCACCGCCTCGCGCTGCGCGCCGAACGCGAACGCGGCCGCGCCGCCGACCTGTCCGACCAGGTCGCGGCCGCCGCCGAAGCCGTCGACGCGGCGCAGCGGCAGCGCGCGCACACCTCGCTCGTCACCGCCGAGATCACCCACCGGCACGCGGCGATGCGGCTCGCCGCCGCGGAGGCGGACGGCGCCGCGCTCAAGCGCGAACTCACCGAGGCCCGCGGCCTGCACGCCGCCTGGCTCGGCACCGAGGCCGTGCTGCGGCAGCGCACCGCCGCCGACCGCGCGGAACGGGTCGCCGCCGCCATCCAGGCCGCCGAACGCGACGCCGCCCCCGCCCTCGCCGCCCGTCAGGCCGCCGCCGGGGCGCTGGTGCGCGCGCTGCACGCCGCCGCCACCGTCGCCGAGGAGCGGGCCGACGAGGAAGAGGCCCGCGCCGCCGAACTCCAGGACCGCGGCGAGGCCGCGCAGCGCGCCGCGACGGTCGCCGCGACCGAGTCGCAGCGCACCCGCAGTGAGGCCGTCCACCTGCGCGCCCGGCTCAGCGAGGTCGGCAGCGAGCTCGGCCAGGCCGTGGAGGCCGGCTGGATCGCCGAGCACGACGACCCGGCGGAGGCCGCCGAACGCGCCGCCGCCGAGGAGAAGTCCGCGTCCGCCGCGTGGGGCGAGGCCCGTGCCGCCGTCGAGTCCGCCACCGGCGCGGTCCGCGACGCCGAGGCCGAACGCGGCCGCGCCCAACTCGCCGCCGCGCGCGCGTCGGACAAGCTGGCCGCCGCCGAACACGAGCTGGCGGGCGTGCAGGCGTCCGCGCGCGAGCTGCTCGACGAGCCGCGGGTGCGGGAACTGCTGAGCCTGGAAGGCGCGTTCGACGGGGCCGACGAGGGCCGTGGGCGAGGTGGCCGCGGCTCGGCGGGCGACGGTGCCGGGCGGGGCGACGGTCGCAACAGCGCGGACGGTGCGGACGACAGCGACGCCGGCGGGTACGGCGAGGGCGCGTCGGGCGAGTCCGCCGCGATGCGCGGTCGCAACGGGCGAACCGGCTTCGCGGGCCAGGCCGGTGACCTCGACGCGGACCAGGCCGCAGCCGACGCCGAGTGGCCGAACGGGGCGTCGGGTAACGGGCGGCGCGGGGGCGCGGACCGGCGCCGTGCCGGGCGGCTGGACGCCTTCGGCCGCCGCGCCGACGACCCCGCGGGCCCCGCCGGTGTGCTCGACCGGGCGGCGGGCGTCCTCGCCGGGCTGCTCACCGACGCCGTGGCCGACGGCGAGCGCGCGTTGTTCGCGCTGCGCACCGAGGCCGCCGAGGACGCCCGGATCCTGGCCGCGCTCGGTGACGGGGGCCTGCTGCCGCCGAGCGCCGACGTGCTGGCCACCGTCGAGTACCTCGGCGAGCACGGCATCCCCGCGCTGCCCGGCTGGCGCTACCTCGCGCAGTCGGTGCCGGCCGAGCGGCACGCCGCCGTCCTGGCCGCGCACCCCGACCTCGTCGACGGCGTCATCGTCACCTCGCCCACCGAAATGCCGCGCGCCCGCGAGGCGTTGGCGGAGGCCGCGCTGCTGCCCCGCTCGGCGGTCGCGGTCGGCACGCCCGACGCGCTGCTCGCCGCCCGCGAGTCCGCCGCGCCCGGCACCGAGGAGACGTTCCTCGTCCCGCCGAACCCCGCCATGCACGACGAACGCGCCGCCGACACCGAGCGCACCGCGCTGCGCCGCCGTGCCACCGACCGCGACGACGCCATCCGCGGCCGCGCCGCGCGCCTCGAGGGCGACAGGGCACTCGCCGGGCGCCTGGCCGCGTGGCGTGCCGCGTGCCCCGAGGGCCGGGTCGCCGAACTCGTGGGCGCCGTCGAGGCCGCCACCACCGCACTGGTCGACGCGCGCGCCGCGGGCAACGCCGCCGAGGCCGCCGCGGCCGCGGCCGAGACCGTGCGGGCCCGCGCCGTCGACCAGCGCGACCGCCGGATGGACGCCGCGCAGCTGGCCCGCCGCCGCGCCGACACGCTCGCGGGTCTCGCGTTCCGGCTGCGCGAACGCGCGGGCTGGACCCGGCGTATCCGCGAACTCGACCAGGAGACCGGCGAACACGAGCGTGCCGCCGAGGCCAACCAAGCGCACGCCCGCGCCGCCGACCAGGACCGCCGCCAGGCGCAGCGGGCCGCCGACGACGCCCGCCGCACCGCGCGCGCCCTGCGTGAGGAACGTGCCGCCATCAGCGGCGCGCCCGACGACGCCGACGCGGCAGAGACCGGCGAGCCGCCCGCCGCGCTGCCGGCGCTGCGCGAGGCGTACCGGACCGCGTCCGTGCTGTACGACAAGGTCGGTGTCGGCGCGGACCTGCGCGCCGAGCAGGCCCGGGCGGAGAGCGAACAGGCCGCCGCGCAGGCGGCGTTGGACCGGCTGTCCGCGCGCGTGCGCAAGCACGCGGGCGAGCTGCTGGCCGGGCCGGACGGCGCCGACGGGCCGTCCCGGCTCGCCGCCGCGACCCGCGCCGAGGAGCACGTCCGGACGATCGAGGGCCGCGCCGACGCGGCCAACGAACTCCTCGGCCGGCTCCGCGGCGAGGCCGAGCGGCACGCACCCGGCGACGGCCGCGAGGCGCACGTCGAGCTGCCCGAGAGCCGTGTTCCGCGCGACCCGGAGCACGCGCAGGAGCTGCTGCGCGAGGCCGCGGCCGAGCAGGCCGCGTGCACCGAGCGCGTCGACGCCGCCCGTGACACGCACACCCGGCTCGTCCGCGGGCTGTCCGACGCGGAGTCCGGCGCGGCGACGTTCGCCGAGATCTCGGTGTCGCTGACCGACACCCTGCCTGCCGCCGAGACGCCCGACGACGAGGACGCGGTGCCGTACGAGGGCGCCTCCACCGAGGCACGTGAGGCCGCCACCGGGTGCCGCCGCGCGCTGCGGGCCGCCGCGGGCGAGCTGTCGGCCGCCGAGGGGCAGGTCCGCGAACGCGCGGAGGCCGTCGTCCGGCACGCGGGCGCGGGCCGCTTCGAGCAGGTCCGCATGCCGGCCCGCCAGCAGATCCGCGAACTGCCGCTGTCCGCGCTGCCGGAGCACGCGCTGGCGTGGGCGGCGGCGTTCGAGCCGCGGCTGCGGGTGCTGACCGACGAGCTGGCGCAGATCGAGCGCAACCGCGACAGCATCGTCGACCGGCTGCGCGGCATGGTCGAGGCGTCGCTGACGACCCTGCGCGCGGCGCAGCGGCTGTCGCGGCTGCCGGAGGAGCTCGGCGAGTGGTCGGGCCAGGAGTTCCTGCGGATCCGGTTCGACGACCCGGACGCGGCGCACCTGTCCGACTGCCTCGGCGAGGTCGTCGACGAGGCCACCAAGGCGGCCCGGCGGACGGGCGCGGCGGCGGTGCGGCGCGACGGCATGACGCTGCTGCTGCGCGGCGTCCACGCGGGCCTGGCGCCGCGCGGCGTGCAGGTGGAGATCCTCAAGCCGGACTCGGTGCTGCGGGCCGAGCGTGTGCCGGTCGGTCAGATGGGCGACGTGTTCTCGGGCGGCCAGCTGCTGACCGCGGCCATCGCGCTGTACTGCACGATGGCGGCCCTGCGCTCGAACGACCGCGGGCGCGCGCGGCACCGGCACGCGGGGACGCTGTTCCTGGACAACCCGATCGGCCGCGCGAACGCCGCGTACCTGTTGGAGCTCCAGCGGGCCGTCGCGGACGCGCTCGGCGTCCAGCTGATCTACACGACGGGCCTGTTCGACACGACGGCGCTGGCCGAGTTCCCGCTCGTCGTGCGCCTGCGCAACGACGCCGACCTGCGCGCGGGCCTGAAGTACATCTCCGTGGAGGAGCACCTCCGCCCTGGCCTGCCGCAGCCGAACCCGGAGATCCCCGAGGGCCTCGGCCAGATCCACGCGACACGGGTCTTCCGCAAGCCGGCCGACGCTCCGGGGGAGCCCTCGGCCGCCGAGCCGACGGTCGTCCACCCCCGCGACACCCCGGGCGTGAGCGTCCCCTAGGCGGCGGTCGGCTGGAGCTCGTCGCGTGCGGCGGGCTCCGCGCCGTGTGCCTCCGCGGCGGGGAGCAGGGCGCCCGCGAGGACGACTGCGGTTGCGGCGAGGTGGGCCTGGGCGGCCAGGGTGGGGGTCAGGGCCAGGCCTGCGGTCGTCGCGCCGAGGCGTTCTGCGGCTTGGACCGCGGCGGCGAGGAACGGGGTGCCCAGCGCCAGCAGGAGCGTGATCTCGCGGTTGGTCAGCGAGCGGGTGCGCAGCAGGCGGAGCGGCGCGCAGCAGGCGAGCGCCAGGGTGGCCGTCAGGTAGAGCAGGGTCATGGCGACGGCGTCGGGCCCGTGCGGCATCCACACGGCGAACGCGGCCGGAGCGGCGGCGAGCAGCCAGACGCGCGAGAGGGCATGGGCGCCGGGGTCGGCGAGGCGGCGGACGGCCCACGGAGTCACGGCCAGAAGTTCCGCCGTGGTCAGCAGGTTGAGCAGGAGCGCGGGCACTCGGTCCCCCCGAGTTGAACGTGTTCAAAGTCTGACAGGGGAGATTTGAACACGTTCAAGAGAGGAGGGTCAAGATTCGTTCGCGAACGGCGCGTAGACGGGGTCGGTGCGGTCCCGCCGTCCGGTCGACACGCCGTCGGGGACCGGCCACCACCCCTCCGGGTCGTCCACCCGCACCCACTCCGTCGTGGCCACCCGCCGGGCGATCCGCCACACGCCGTCCCGCCGCGCGAAGTCGTCGACGTACCGGAACCCGATCGTCAGGTTCCCCCGCGGATCGGGCGACGCGCTGCGGTGGAAGGCGATCCCGTACGTCTCCGCCCGCGCCAGGTCGGCCGAGTCCTCCGGGAACTCCGCCAGATGGTTCGCGACCAGGTGCATCGTCGTCTCGTAGCGCGGCAGCAGCCGCCCCACCCACGCCACGAACTCGTCGGCCGTCCCCGTGAACGACCCGTGGTCGTCGGTCGCGTCCGGGTGGTAGCAGGAGCGCACCAGGTCGAGGTCCATCCGGTCGATCCCCCGGCAGTAGCGCAGCACCACGTCGTGGATCTCCTGCCGCGCGAGCAGCCGCGAAACCGCGTGATCGTTTTCCATCCCCGGATTGTCGCGGCCGCGCATCGCGGCGGCCACCCCCGTCCTTTGGGTAGCGTCGAAGGGGAGGGACGGACCTCCCACCGGCGGACGAACGTGAGGCGGAGCGCATGGCTTACGGCGAGTTGGATCTGACCGTCCAGGAGTACGCGGGCGAGATCCGCGAGCTCGGCTCCCGCTGGCTCGACGCCGTGCTGTCCGACCCCGCGGTGCGCGGCGCCGGCGGGAACGCCGCGTGCTCGCCCGCCGGGCTGTGGCTCGCCCTCGCGGCCGTCGCCTGCGGCGCGCTCGGCGACACCGCCGAGGAGCTCGCCGACCTGCTCGGCGCCGCCGGCGAGGAGGCCGCGCCGCTCGTCACCGCGGTGGCCCGCGACCTCGCGGCGACCGACGCGCTCGCCGTCGCCACCGGCGTGTGGAGCCGCACCCCCGTACGCCCGTCGTACAGCGCCGCGCTGCCCGACCTGGAGACCGCCGAACTGGCCGACGTCTCCCGCATCGACGCCTGGGTCGCCGAGCACACCGACGGAATGATCGAACGACTGCCGGTCGACGTCACCGCCGAGACCCGGCTGTTGCTGGTGAACGCCCTGGCGATCAAGGCCCGTTGGGCGTTCCCGTTCGACCCGGCCAAGACCGTCGACCGGCTCTTCACCGCCGCCGACGGCACCGCCGAAGCCGTCCCGTTCATGTTCCGCGAGGTCTCGCCCGTCGACGTCTGGACGGTCGGCGCCCACGGCGGCTCCGTCCACGTCGCCGAGCTGCGCTGCGCGGGCACGCACGGCGCCGTCGTGCGGTTCGCCCTCGGCCCGCAGGGTGCACCGCCCGCCCCCGTCATGAGCGCCGCCTGGGCGCCCCGCAGCACGGGGAACCCGGTGCCGCCGAACACCAAGGTCGTGCTGCGCCTGCCCCGCTTCGCGCTGCGCACCACCCTGGACGTCACGCGCCACCTGGGGGCGCTGGGCGTCGCGCTGGCGACGGATCCGCACGGCGCGGAGTTCGGCGGCATCTCCTCCGAGCAGCTCTACATCGACGCGGTCGCCCAGGAGTCGCTGCTGCGGGTCGCGGAGGAGGGCGTGGAGGCCGCCGCGGTCAGCGCGATCGCGATGGCGCCCGCGGGTCTGGTGCGGCCGCCCGAGAACCGCCTGGAGCTCACCTTCGACCGGCCGTTCGCGTGCGCCGTCCTCGACGCGTCGGGCGCGGTACCGCTGTTCGCCGGCTACCAGGCCGCCGTGCCCAGCCACCCGGGCGCCTAGAGCTCGCGCGCGCCCGTCCCGGAGCGGAAAACCGCCGCGACCGGGACGGGCCGCTCCGCTAACGTCGCCCCTATGCCTGAAACCGACGCCTCACGTACCCCTGTGACCGCCGCCGACGTCGAATACGCCGTCTCCCTGGCCAACGCCGCCTTCCGCCGTGCCCCCGCCGACGCCTCGTGGGACGCCCTGGCCGGACCCCTCACCTGGACGTGCTGGGAAACCGCCGAGCACCTGATCGACGACCTGTTCTTCTACGCCGCGCAGATCGCGCCCGCCAAGCCGTGGACGAACACCTACATCCCGTTCACGTACGACCAGAAGAGCCCCGAAGGCCCCCACAACTCGCTGTGGGCCGACCGCGAGGCGGGCGTCGACGGCCTGCTGCACCTGCTCGAGGTCGGCGCCGGGATGCTCGCCGCCGTCGTCACCGTGAAGCCCGCCACGGTGCGCGGCTTCCACTCGTACGGCGTCGCCGATCCCGAGGGCTTCGCGGCGATGGGCGTCATCGAGACGCTCGTCCACGCCGACGACATCTGCAAGGGCCTCGGCATCGAGTTCACGCCGCCCGTCGACCTGTGCGACCGGGTGATGGCCCGGCTGTTCCCGGACGCGCCCGCCGACACGCACCGCTGGCAGACGATGCTGTGGGCCACCGGCCGCGCCGAACTCCCCGGGCACGGCAGGCGCGAGGGCAAGTGGCGCTGGCACAGTGCGCCGCTGGGCGAGGAGTCGGTCGAGGCGTAGCCGACGGACGGACGCGGGGAGCGGGCCGGCCGCGCGCGGTACGGCCCCTCAGCCCCACACCCGTCCGACGGCGGCCCACGCGTCCCGCGCGAACGCGGCCGGGCCCGCCGCGGCGAGCGCGGGGTTGATCACCTCGACGCTCACCACCCCGTCGAAGCCGATCCCGTCCAGCACCCCGCGGAACCCCGCGAGGTCGAAGACGCCGTCGCCGGGCATCACCCGCCGCTCCATGCACTCGGTGTACAGGTCGGCGTCGGCCGGAAGCGCGTGCGGGTGGTCGTCGACCTGGACGTACGCCAGCTCCTCCAACGGCAGCGCGGCCAGCCCCTCCAGCGTCTCCGGCCCGTTGAACACGTGCCACGAGTCGACCACCACGCCCGCGCGGTCGGTCCCCGCGTGCCGCACCAGCGCCCGCGCCTGCTCGACGGTCGCGACGGGGCTGAACGGCAGGAACTCCACCGCGGCCTTGGCGCCCGCCTCCGCGAGTATCTCGGCGCAGCCCGCGAACAGGTCGAGGCACCGGTCGTCCGGCGGCGTGGTCACCATGCCGAGCACGTACGACGCGCCGAACGCCGCCACCGCGTCCGCGACCGTCCGCGCGCCGTCCAGGACCGACGCGGGGTCGTCCTCGGTGACCATGAAGCCGAGCATCTCCGGGCAGACCAGGCCCGCTTCGCGCATCCGCCGGGCCAGCGCCCCGTAGGTGTGCCCGGCCTCGGCGTACGCCGCCAGCGTGAACGCGTCCAGGCTCAGCGCCGGGAACCCGGCCTCCGCCACACCGTCGAGCAGTTCGCCGAAGTCGACCGGCTCCTTGGCGCCGGCGAACGGCGAGAACGTGAAGGTGTTGAGGCAGAACACGGGCACGCGGCGGCTCCGATCACGGGCGTGAGGGGCGGACGGGCGGCTGAAGGCGGCCTGACGCTATCTCAGAACGCGGTGATTTTCGACGCCTTCGTTCGGCTAACCGAACAACGGCCGGTCGGCGGACGGCGTTCCGGACACCGCTCCCCGCACGCCACGCCCCCGACGCACCCTTGGGGTTCGCCACACCCCCGCGCCGACCCCGACGACCCCGCACGGCCGGTGTGGTAGTTGTGAGAGCGCCCCGAGACCACCACGATCACCCCCACACGGAGGCCGACGTGACCAGCGAGCGCCCGAACCGGTACGGCATCACCGTCCCGCTCAACGCCCCGCTGGGCGACCATCCGCGCCTCGTGCGGGAACTCGCCGACGTCGGCTACACCGACATCTGGTCCGCCGAGGTCGACGGCCTCGACGGCTTCACCCCGCTGACCGTCGCGGCCCTCGCCGACCCGCGCGTCGAACTCGGCACCGCCATCGTCTCGCCCTACACGCGCGGCCCCGGCGTGCTCGCCATGACCGCCGCCTCGCTCGCCGAACTCGCCCCCGGGCGCGTCACCCTCGGCGTGGGCTCCGCGTCGCAGCTCATCGTCGAGTCGTGGAACGCCGCCGAGTTCGACCGCCCGTACCAGCGGGTCCGCGACACCGTCCGGTTCCTGCGCGCCGCGTTCACCGGCGAGAAGGTCACCGAGCAGTACGAGACCTTCTCCGTGCGCGGCTTCCGCCTCAGCCGCCCGCCGCAGACCCCGCCGCGCATCCTCGTCGCGGCGCTGCGCGAGGGAATGCTCCGGCTCGCCGGGCGCGAGGCCGACGGCGCGATCATCAACTGGCTGTCCGCGGAGGATGTGCGCACCGTCGTGCCCTACGTGCACGCGGGCGGTCCCGACAGAGACATCGTCGCGCGGATCTTCGTGTGCCCCGTCGACGACCCGGTCCTGGCCCGGTCGATCGGGCGCCGCATGATCACCTCGTACCTCAACGTCCCCGTGTACGCCGAGTTCCACCGCTGGCTCGGCCGCGGCGAGGTGCTCAAGCCGATGTGGGACGCGTGGGCGGCCGGGGACCGGAAGAAGGCCCTCGAACTGGTCCCCGACGAGCTCGTCGACGACCTCCTCGTGCACGGCTCGCCGGAGCGCTGCCGCGCGCACGTCCAGGCGTACGTCGACGCCGGGGTGACCGTCCCGGTTCTGGCCGTCATCGACCCGCGCCCGGACGCCGACCCGATCGAGGCCGCGCTGGCGCTTGCCCCGCGGGCCTGACCCGGGGATCCCGCCGACCCGTCGCTACTGCGCCGGACCGGACTGCCCAGTCTGGTCCGGCCGCGGCTGCGGCTGCGGTGCCGGGCCCGCCTGCGGCGGCAGCGTCGGAAGCGGCGGAGCCGGCGGCACCTGAGGCGGCTGGACAGCCTGCGGCGCCTGCGGAGGCTGGGGAATCCACGGCGCCGCCGGAGCCGTCGCGTGCGGGTCGGGCGTGAACGCGAACCACGCCCAGAACGCCGCCGTCGCCACGAAGAACACGCCGAACGCGACGCCCGCCCGCAGCAGCATCGTGCGCGAGCCCCCGTCCGTCGTGCCCTGCGGGTCGACCAGCACCAGCACGAACAGGAACGCCGTCACGGCGTAGACGAGCGCCCACGCGGTACGGCTCCACTCCCACAGGTCGCCGCCGTCGGTCCCGCGCAGCGGCAGCAGGCCGAACACCAGGCCCACCACACCCGCGACGAACGCCTGCGTCAGCACGTCCTCGGCGAGCACCAGCCCGAACCCGGGGTGCGCGACGCCGTCCAGGTGGTCGCTCAGCGGCACGCGGGCCAGCCACGCCGCGCCGGAAAGCGCCGCGAGCAGCACCGACCCGAGCGCCACCGCCCGACCCTCCTGGGCCGGTGTCAGGCTCCGCGCCTTCACCGCACCGAACGCGAGCACCAGCCCGAACACGTAGCCGGGCGTCAGCTCCGCCAGCCGGGACACCGCCGCGACGACGACCGCCACGGCGACCGCGCCGGGAATCAGCGAGGGCAGCGCCGGAATCCCGCTCACCCGGCGCCGGTACAGCTCGGCGCTGCCCGAGTACGCGAGCACGCCCAAAGGCACCGTCACCACCAGCGCGAGCGCCAGGGCCAGCGAGCCGCGGTCGAGCCCGGCTCCCGGGTCGGCGACCACCGTGAACACCGCCGACAGCACCACGAACACGGCCACCTGCAACGCCGGGACGCGCGGCCGGGAGCGCGGCGCCGTGCCGCCCGGCCGCAGCCACCGGCGGATCCGCGCCCGGTTCCGCTCCACCGTCTGGTTGAACACCTCGGCGCCGAACCCGATGATCGGCAGCGCGACGGCGGTCGCGGCCGTCGCCGCCACGACCGGCGCCGGATCGTCGAACACGTCCGCGGGCCGCGGCAGATCCAACGACGCCGCCGACCGCCCCGCGGCGAGCGCCTCCGAGCGCGACACCGTGCCGCTGTGGGACGCGGCGGCCCCCGCGCCGGGCGCGCCGACCCGCACCACGGCCTGCGCCGTGCCGTCGAACCGCTCCTGCGCGCAGGCGGCGGTCAGGGTCGTGTCGCCCTGGGCGTCCTTCGGGACGGTCACCTCGCCCGTGACCGACCCGTCCGGTGCGACGGGCAGCCGGGCCAGTTCCCGCCCGGCACGGTTGACGGCCAGCTCGGCGCGGGTGCCGGGCGGGGCCGCGGCGCAGCCGGTGAAGTAGCGGCCCTGCACCCGGGCGGTGGAGCCGGCGGCCGGCTGCTCGGGGGTGACGGTCAACTCGGGAGGGGAGACGGTGAAGGTGGCGGTGAGCCAGCTCTTCACACCGGACGTGTCCACCTCGCACGGCACCTTGACGGTGTGCGGGCCGCGCTTGCCGTCGACGGGCACGGTGAACGCCACCGCCGTCGGCGGCCCGTCGGTCGGGGCGCCGACGACGGGAACGCGCGTCGGCGTGAAGGGCATCTGGTCCCACTGAACGCTTCTGCTGAAGCTCAGCTCGACCTGCGACTGACCTTGCGGACACGTCTTCCCGGTCCACAGCACCGCCTCGGTGCCGGGCGGCCCCGACGCGGGCTCGACGACGACGTCGGCCCCCGCCGCGCGGAGCGATGAGGGTGGCGTGGCCGGCGCGTGCCGCGGGTCGCCGGCCGCCTCGTCCGGCTCCGCGAACGACGCGCTCGCGGAGGTGTGCCGGTACGACACGAACTCGCCCTCGCAGGATGCCTCCACCGAGTTCTGGCCGGCCGCCCCGAAGCCCGTGCGGGCCAGGGTGTGCCGCAGCGTGAACGCGTAGCCGTTCGCGTCGTTCATCGGGAGCCCGGCGGCGACCAGGGTCACCGTCGGCGAGGCGTTCCCGCCGCGCGCCGGCCCCTGCACCAGCACGACGTCGACACGGCCGGTCGGGCAGCCGCGCATGCCCGTGCCCTTGATCTCCATGGTGTCGCCCCGTCCGACCGTCGCGGGGGCGACCTCGAGGCGCGCCCCGCGGTCGAGGGACGAGTCCGCCCCGGACGCCGGGTTCGGGGCGGCCGCGGCGAGTCCCGCCGCGAACACCGCCGCCAGCGCGCCGTAGGCGAACCTCCGTCGCCGCACGCCGAATACGCCCATGGACCGCCGCTCCCCGTTCGCCCGCGCCCGGCCGGCCGCGCTCCCCGCGCGTCCGAATGATCTTCGGAGAGTCGTATATCAGAACGGCGGCGCCGCTGTCGTGCCGTTCGCGGGGCGCCCGGCGCCGCGCGGCCCGTAGGGCACGGCCGGGACGACCCACGCGTGCGCCGAGACGCCGGTCGGCGTCCGGCGGCGGCGTACCGGGACGACGTCGTGGGGCTTGCGCGTCGCGCGTCGGGCGGGCGTCGGGGCGGTCGGCCGCGCGTGGGGCGCGCCCGCGGCCGGTCGGGTGGACGGGGGAGCGGTGGGGGTCTCGGACATGGGCTTCGCTCCGAACTCGGGCGCTGCGCGCGGGCGGTGCGCGACCCGGCCCGGACCGCGCTTGCCGCCGGGCTTGCCTGGAGCCGACCGGTCAGACGGACGTGCGACCGCTTTCATTCGTCCGGCCGCGCGCCCGCACCGGCTCGGACGCGCCCGAACGGGCGTGCGGCTCCACGCGCGGCCCGCGCGGCTCAGCCGTCGAGCCCCAGCACCCGCAGCGCGTTGCCCCGCAGGAACTTCGGCCAGACCTCGTCCTTGAACGGCACCTGCGGCAGTTCCCCGAAGATCCGGTCCAGCGTCAGCCCGTACGGGAAGTAGCCCGCGTACATGACCTTGTCCGCGCCCCGGCTGTTCGCGTAGTCGACGATCTCGCGCGGGTAGTGCCGGGGCGCGAACGCCGACGACGACCAGTGCAGGCCCGGCCACTTCAGCATCAGCTTGACCGCGAGGTCGCACCACGGCTCGCCGCCGTGCCGCATCACGACCGTCAGCTCGGGGAAGTCGTAGCAGACCTGGTCGAAGCGGATGACGTCCTGCGCGGTCGCCGGGACGCGCGGCCCGGGGATGCCGGCGTTCACGAACACCGGCAGGCCGAGGTCGACGCACGTCGCGTACAGCGGGTAGGCCAGCCGGTCGTCGACCGGGACCGGGGGAGTGCAGCCGCACGGGAAGAACGAGGCCGCGACCACCCCGGCCTCCTCGCGGGCCCGCCGCAGGGCGCGGACGCCGTCCATGACGCGCGTCGGGTCGACCTGGAAGCTCCCGAGCAGCCGGTCGGGGTGCCGGCGGACCGCGTCGAGGGTGCCCTCGTCCTCGAACGCGACGGGGACCAGCGCCTTCTCGATCCCGAAGCGGTCCATCTCGCGGAGCAGGTCGTCGGCGGAGCTGTCGGAGCGCTCGACCTCGGGGAGGTCCTTGTACATGTATCCGGCCGGGTGGGTCATGCCGCTGCGGCTGTCCTCGTCCCGCAGCGTCCCGGCCATCGCGGTCGCCCACCACCGGCGGTCCTTGTTCGGCAGGCCCATCAGCAGGTCGACGACGCCGATGTCGGACGGGAATCCCATGTGCGCACCTTCCGGAAACGCCGGTGCCCCGAAGGCCGGCAGGCCCCCGGGACACCGGTGATATGTCGCTTTACATGCAGATCGGTCTACGGCCGGCGTACGGCTATCGCGTCACGATGATCGACGACCCGTGCCCGAACAGGCCCTGGTTCGCCGTGATCCCCACGCGCGCGCCCTCGACCTGGCGGGCGCCCGCCTGGCCGCGCAGCTGCCACGTCAGCTCGCACACCTGGGCGATCGCCTGCGCCGGCACCGCCTCGCCGAACGAGCCGAGGCCGCCCGACGCGTTGACCGGGATCCGGCCGGTGATCTCGGTCTCGCCGTCGCGCAGCAGCTTCTCCGCCTCGCCGCGCCCGCAGATCGCCAGGTCCTCGATCCAGTCGAGCTCCAGCGCGGTGGACAGGTCGTACACCTCGGCGAGGCTCAGGTCCTCGGGGCCGAGGCCGGCCTCCTCGTAGGCGGCGTGCGCCAGCGACGCGCGGAAGGACAGCTCGTTAGGCTTGACCGCCGCTGAGGAGTCCGTCGCGATGTCCGGCATCTCGATGACCGCGCTGGGGAACGTCGGGGTGACCGTGGAGACCGCCGAGATCCGCACCGGGTTCGTCGTCCGCTTGGCCGCGAACTCCTTGCTGCACAGCACCACCGCGGCCGCGCCGTCGGAGGTCGCGCAGATGTCCATCAGGCGCAGCGGGTCGGCGACGACGGGGGAGGCCGCGACGTCCTCGAGCGTGAACGCCTTCTTGTAGCGGGCGTTCGGGTTGTGCAGGCCGTTCTTGGCGTTCTTCACCTTGACCTTGGCGAAGTCCTCGACCGTCGCGCCGTACAGGTCGATGCGGCGGCGCGCGTACAGGCCGAAGTACGTCGGGTTGGTCGCGCCGAGCACGTGGAAGCGCACCCAGTCCGGGTCGTCCGGGCGGTCGCCGCCGACGGGCGCGAAGAAGCCCTTCGGCGCGGCGTCGGCGCCCACGACCAGGGCGACGTCGACGAGGCCGGCCAGGATCTGCGCGCGGGCGTTGGCGATGGCCTGCGAGCCGGACGCGCAGGCAGCGTAGGCGCTGCTGATCCGCGCGCCGGTCCAGCCGAGCGCCTGGGCGAACGTGGCGCCCGCGACGAAGCCCGGGTAGCCGTTGCGGATGGTGTCCGCGCCCGAGACGTACTGGATGTCCTGCCACTCCAGGCCGGCGTCGGCCAGCGCGTCCTGCGCCGCCTTGATGCCGTACTCGACGAAGTTGCGGCCCCACTTGCCCCACGGGTGCATGCCCGCCCCGAGGACGACGACCTCGCGCTCGCGGCTCATGCCGCACCTCCCGCCGGCTTGAACTTCCAGGTCGTGTAGACCTGCTCGTCGGTCTCGTACAGCACGCCGGGGACGATCTCCACCTCGGCGCCGACCGTGAGGTCGTCGACGGTGACACCGGGCTCGGCCTGGCCGAGCACGATCATGCCCTCCTCGGCGAGCTGCACGGCGACGATGGTGAACGGCACCCACTCGGCGTCCGGGTCCGAGACGTACGGCGCCGGCGGCCGGTAGCCGGCGTTCGTGTACGACCACACGGTGCCGCGCCCCGAGAGCCGCACCTCCTCGAACTCCCGGCCCGCGCACGCGGGGTTCTTGCAGAACGTGTCCTGCCGGGGGAAGAACACGGTCCCGCAGGCGGTACACCGGGTGCCGAGGAGGCGGAAGTCCTCGTCGTCCTGGGTGAACCAGCCGGGGACCACAGGCTTGTGGTCCTTCATCGCCTGGGCCTCCTTAGCGTCTCGGGGGCAGTCCTCTCCGCACCGCGGTCGAGGCTGCTGCTCGGGCAGGGGCCGAGCGGGCCCCCGCCCTATTCTGACGGTACGTCAGTTACCCGGGGCAAGGTGGTGGGCAGTAGCGATGCTCACACGGCCTTCGCCGGCGGCCGGTAGTCGGGCGCGACCAGGCCCGAGCGCCGCCACAGCGCCAGGCCGGGACCGCCCATGAGGTCGTTCTCCTCGAAGAACGCGACCAGGCGGCGCCCCCACTCGCGCATCGTCTGGTTGCGGTGCGGATTGGCCAGCGCCTCGCGCCGGGCGAGCTTGGGGTCCAGGCCGACCGACGCGTAGACGTTCGGGTGGATCAGGTGGTTGGCGATGATGTGCGCCGACCGGGCGATCACCAGGCGGGTGAAGGCCGTCTCGGCGGCGTTCAGGCGCGGCGCCCGGCGCACGACCTCCTCGCGCGCGTAGCGGACGTGCCGGGCCTCCTCGATCACGTGGATGCGGGAGACGCCGCGCACCAGCGGCTGGATCGTCTCGTCCTGCATCATCTCGCGCTGCGCGGTGTCCAGGATCTCCTCGGCGATCAGCGCCGCCGCGAAGGTCTGGATGCCCCAGCCGATCGTCTTCATGATCCGGCCGAGCTCGTGGGCGTGCTTGCCCGGCCCGTAGTTCGGCGCCTCGAACTTCTCGACCATCCGGCCGAACATCGTCGAGTGCCGGCACTCGTCGGCGATCTCGGTGAACGCGTACTGCACGTGACGGCTCGTCATGTCCTGGTCGTACGCGTGCCGGATGAGCAGCTGCATGAGGATGACCTCGAACCAGATGCCGACGCTGGCCGTGCTGGCCACTTCGTGCCGGGTCAGGTCGACGCGCTGCTGGTGGCTCATGCGCTCCCAGGTGCGGGTGCCGTACAGCGTGGCGCGCTTCTCGTTGATGAAGAAGGTGTCCGGCAGCAGGGGCGCGTCCCAGTCGATCTCGGTGAGCGGGTCGAACGAGTTCTTCGCGGAGGCGGCGAGCAGGCGCTCCGCGACCAGCTCGCGGTCCTTGGCGGCGTACTTGACCGGCATGCCCGGCCCTCCTCGTCGTCCTTGCTGAAACCAGGGATGGCGTGCAGGTGTGGCCCGGCGGGGCGCGGGCAGGCGCGCCCCGCCGGGGGGTGTTACCGCAAGTAACATCCCCCCTGAGGTGCCCCCGTGTCAACATGTGGCCATGTCTGACGTGCCCCGGCCGCCGGCCGTCCCGGAGATCCTCTGGCAGCCCTCGGACGAGCGCGTGCGCGCCGCGCGCGTCACCGCGTTCGCGGACTACGTCGCCACCCGCCACGGCCTCGCGCCGTTCGCCGACTACGCCGCGCTGTGGGCGTGGTCCGTCGCCGAACCGGAACGCTTCTGGTCGGACGTCTGCGACTACTTCGACGTCGCCTTCAGCACGCCGCCCACCGCCGTCCTCCCCGACCCCGCGATGCCCGGCGCCCGCTGGTTCCCCGGCGGCCGGCTCAACTACGCCGAGCACGCGCTGCGCCGCGCCGACACCCACCCGGACGAGGCCGCGATCGTCCACCTGGACGAGGCCCTCGAACCGCGCACCGTCACCTGGGGCGAGCTCGAACGCGCCGTCGCCGCGGTCGCCCACCACCTCGACGCGCTCGGGGTGCGCCGCGGCGACCGCGTCGCCGGCTACCTGCCCAACATCCCCGAGGCCGTCGTCGCCCTGCTCGCGTGCGCGAGCGTCGGCGCCGTCTGGTCCTCCTGCGCGCCCGACTTCGGGGCCCGCAGCGCCCTCGACCGCCTCCAGCAGATCGAGCCCGTCGTCCTCGTCGCCGTCGACGGCTACCGCTACGGCGGCAAGGAGATCGACCGCCGCGCCGAGGTCGCCGAGCTCACCCGCGAACTGCCCACACTCCGGCACACCGTGCACATCCCGCTGCTCGGCACCGACGCCCCCGAGGGCGCGCTGCTGTGGGACGACCTCGCCAAGGGCGACCACGCCCCCGCCTTCGCCCAGGTTTCCTTCGACCACCCGCTGTGGATCCTGTACTCCAGCGGCACCACCGGCCTGCCCAAGGCGATCGTCCAGGGCCACGGCGGCATCCTCGTCGAGCACCTCAAGCACAACGCCCTGCACCTCGACCTCGGCCCCGGCGACCGCTTCTTCTGGTACACCTCCACCGGCTGGATGATGTGGAACCTGCTGGTCGGCGGCCTGCTCGTCGGCGCCACCGTCGTGCTCTACGACGGCAGCCCCGGGTACCCGAGCCCCGACGCGCAGTGGACCGTCGCCGAACGCAGCGGCGCCACCGTCTTCGGCACCTCCGCCGCCTACGTCATGGCCTGCGGCAAGCGCGGCCTGCGCCCCCGCGACACCCACGACCTGTCCCGCGTGCGCGCGGTCGGCACCACCGGCTCACCGCTGCCGCCCGACGGCTTCCGCTGGGTGTACGACGCGGCGGTCCCGGACGTCTGGCTCGCCTCCGTCAGCGGCGGCACCGACGTGTGCAGCGCCTTCGTCGGCGGCGTCCCGACCCTGCCCGTCCACCTCGGCGAGCTCCAGGCCCGGCTGCTGGGCTGCGCCGTCGAGGCCTGGGACGAGGCCGGCCACCCGGTCGTCGACGAGGTCGGCGAACTCGTCATCACCGCGCCCATGCCGTCCATGCCCACGCGGTTCTGGAACGACCCCGACGACGCCCGCTACCGGGCCTCGTACTTCGACACCTATCCCGGCGTGTGGCGGCACGGCGACTGGATCACGCTCACCTCGCGCGGCACCGTCGTCGTCCACGGCCGCTCCGACTCCACCCTCAACCGGCAGGGCGTCCGCATGGGCTCCGCCGACATCTACGAGGCCGTCGAGCGCATCCCCGAGATCGCCGAGTCCCTCGTGGTCGGCATCGAGCAGGAGGACGGCGGCTACTGGATGCCGCTGTTCGTCGTCCCCGCACCCGGCGTCGAGCTCGACGACGCGCTGCGCGACCGCATCAACGACGCCATCCGCACCCAGGTCTCGCCCCGGCACGTCCCCGACGAGATCATCGCGGCCCCCGGCGTCCCGCACACCCTCACCGGCAAGCGCATCGAGATCCCCGTCAAGAAGCTCCTCCAGGGCCGGGCCCTCGACGAGGCGGTCAACCCCGGGTCCGTCGACGATGTGGAGATCCTGCGCTTTTACGCCCGGGTCGGGGCCGAGCGTATGAAGAGAAGTTAACCGGCTTGTGACCCTCCGGACCGGGGTTTCCCGGAGTGCGTCGGACCGGGCGTGGGGCCTGCCGATATCCTGACCGGCGGCCGTACCTCCGGCCCTTCCGTGTCACAGGAGTCTCCAACACCCATGTCCTTCCACCGCGTGCTTGTCACGTCCTGCCGCGAGCTCCTCACCCTCGCGCTCCGGACCCCGTACAACGCGGAGAAGGACAAGGACGCACCGCGTAGCCGCCGGTTCCTCGTCGTCGCCGTCGCGGCGGCGCTGCTGACCCTCGGCGTGTGGATCTGGTGGTCGATCGCGCAGCACCGGGTCTTCTGGAACATGATCGACCTGAACGTCTACTACGACGCCGCGCACAAGGAGCACCTCAACGGCGAGGACGTCCTCTACGAAGCGAACTTCGGGGGCAAGTTCGGAAGTGCGGACGGACTCCCCTTCATCTACCCGCCGTTCTCCGCACTGGTCTTCATCAAGCTGCTCCCGCTCGGCTTCGGCGGCCTCAAGTGGCTCATGACGATCACCAGCTTCGCGTCCGTGCTCGCGGTCAGCTGGGCGTCCTGGGGCATGCTCGGCTACCGCAAGAGCGCGGGCCGGCTCGGCATGGCGCTGCTCACGTTCGCCGCCGTCGTGTGGCTCGAACCGGTGTCCTGGACGCTCATCTGGGGCCAGGTCAACCTCGTGCTCCTCGCGGTCATCATGCTCGACCTCGCGCAGCCAGACTCCCGCTGGTGGAAGGGCATCGGCATCGGTATGGCCGCCGGCTTCAAGCTCACCCCGGCGATCTTCATCGTCTACCTGGTGATGACCCGTCGCTTCCGCACGGCCGCCGCCGCCGTCGTCGGCTTCGCCGCCACCGCGCTGCTCGGACTCGCCCTGCTTCCCCACGCGTCGACGAAGTACTGGACCCACATCGGCGAGATCAGCGGCCGGGTCAACTCCACGCTCAGCGTCGGAACGCTCAACAACCAGTCGCTCAAGGGCATGCTGACCCGCTGGCTGCACAACGACACCGCGGTGTCCGTCGTGTGGCTGGTGCTGGTCGCCGCGATCGTCGTGATCGCCATGGTCGCCGCCGCGAAGGCCTCGCTCGCGGGACGCGAACTGCTCGGCGTCGTGATCGTCGGCACGCTGAGCCTGATCGTGTCGCCCATCGCCTGGTCGCACCACTGGGTGTGGGTGATCCCGGCGTTCATCCTGCTCGTGGACGCCGCGCTCCGGCACCGCACCCGGCTGTGGTGGTGGGCCACCGCCGCGTTCTTCGTCTTCTACGCCTCGTGGCCGATGAAGATCAACCAGCAGGGCCACTGGGACGACCGCTGGGCGCTGCAGCCGTTCGGCCTGATGTGGCTCGTCCCGCGCGACGGCAACCGCGAGCGGCGCTGGAACGTGTGGCAGTTCTTCGTCGGCAACAGTTATGTGCTCGCCGGCATCGCGCTGCTGCTTGTCGTGTCCTGGTGGGTCCTGCGCAACCTCAGCGCCGCCACCGCCGCGGTTCCCGAGGTCTCCGAGGCCGCCGACGGGCGCCTTCCCGAACCCGCCAGCGTCGCCCCTACGGGGTAGTCGCTCGTACGGGTTAAGCGCATGGCGGGCCCGGCCCGCCCGGCGCCATGATGCGTCGCATGTCCCTCTCGGCGCGGATCTGGCTCCCTGTCGGCGTGCTCATCGCGGGCATCGCCGGAGCGGCCTGGGTGTGGACCGTGCGCCACCACCCCGACCTGCTGTGGCGCCTCCTCGACCTCCAGGTCTACGACGACGCCGCGGCGTCCCTGTCCCGCGCCCAGCACCGGCTCTACACGCACCGCTTCGGCGACGCCGGGCTGCCGTTCATCTACCCGCCGTTCGCCGCGCTCGTCTTCTACAAGCTGCCGCTCGGCTTCGCCGCCCTCAAACTGCTGGTCACCGGGCTCACCCTCGGCGGGCTGGCCGCCGTCGTGTGGGTGTCCTGGGGGATGCTCGGCCACCGGCGCGACGCCGGGCGCGTCGGGGCCACACTCGCCGTCACCGGGGCCGCCCTGTGGCTCGAACCGGTCCAGCAGACGCTCGCCTTCGGCCAGGTCAACGTGATCCTGATGGCCGCCGTCGTGCTCGACCTCGCCCAGCCCGACCGGCGCCCGTGGAAGGGCGCCGGCGTCGGACTCGCCACCGGCTTCAAGCTGACCCCCGCGATCTTCATCGCCTACCTGCTGGTCACCCGCCGGTTCCGCGCCGCCGCGGTGGCCACCGGCACCTTCCTCGCCACCGTCGCGGCCGGCTGGGCGCTGATCCCGGGCGCGTCCCGCACCTACTGGTTCGGCGCGATCGACGTCGGCGACAACGTCGGCCAGGACTTCATCTCCAACCAGTCGTTCAACGGCATGCTGCGCCGTCTGCTCGGCAGCGGCCCCGCCGAGCAGGCTCTGTGGCTGCTGCTCGCCGGGGCGACGGCCGTCGTGGGCCTCGCCGCCGCCGCGCTGCTGTCCCGCCGCGGCCGCGAGCTGGCCGGCGTCGTCACCTGCGGCGTCACCGGGCTCCTGGTCTCGCCGATCTCCTGGACCCACCACTGGGTGTGGGCCGCGCCGCTCCTGGTGCTGCTCACCCACACGGCGCTGGTACGCGGCGCGCGGGCCGCGGGACCGGCCCGGCGGGCCCTGTGGGCGGCCCTTCCGGTCGGCCTCGTCCTCCTCGCCTTCGCGTGGCCCATGGCCCGGCCCGGCACCGCCGCGCTCACCCCGCAGGGGCTGCTGTGGCGGCTGCCGTACGAGCAGGGCCGCGAGCACCGGTGGACCGCCCTCCAGACCCTGCTCGGGAACGGCTACCTGCTGGCCGGCGCCGCGCTCGTCGCCACCGCCGCCGGGCTCGCCGCGCGCGCCGCACCGCGCACCTCCGAGGGGGATGCGGTGGCCGCCCGGCCCCGCACCGATACGGTGGGAGCGTCCGTAAACGGCGGCGGGAGCCCGCCCTGAGCTGGAGTAACCGGGAGTAGCGAGTGGTCGAGGCGCCCGCGCCCAACGCATCCGGCGGGTCGCAACCCCCGTCCGGCACCACGGTCACCACCGACCGGGTCTTCACGATCCCGAACCTGCTCAGCTTCGGGCGGCTGCTCGGCGTGCCGGTCTTCCTGTGGCTGATCCTGTGGCCGCGCTTCGGCGGGCCCAAGCACGACGTCATCGCGCTGGTCATCCTCATGGTGTCCGGCTTCACCGACTGGCTCGACGGCAAGCTGGCCCGCAAGTGGAACCAGGTCAGCCGGGTCGGCCAGATCCTCGACCCCGCCGCCGACCGGCTCTACATCCTGTCCACCCTGGTCGGCCTCACCGCGCGGGACATCCTGCCGCTGTGGGTCACCGGCCTGCTGGTCGCCCGCGAGCTGTTCATCGCCGCGCTGTTCCCGTACCTGCGGGCGTACGGCTACGGCCTCCTGCCGGTCAGCTTCGTCGGCAAGGCGGCCACGTTCAACCTCATGTACGCCTTCCCGCTCCTGCTGCTGAGCGACAGCACGGGACGTGTCGCAACTCTCGCGGCGATCTTCGGCTGGGCGTTCGCGTGGTGGGGTATCGCCCTGTACTGGTGGGCAGGAGTCCTGTACGCGGTGCAAGCCAGACGCCTGGTGGCCGCGGTGAAACAGGCCGGGACCGGGTACGCGTAGCACGGCTCCCGCGCCTGCCGGCCCGCGCCGGCCCCCTCGCTCAAGGAGGCCGCACCGCGCGGGCAACGAAGCGATAGGAGGACGTGACTCGATGAAGGCCGTCGTCATGGCCGGTGGTGAGGGAACCCGGCTGCGCCCGATGACCTCCAGCATGCCCAAGCCGCTCCTGCCGGTGGTCAACCGGCCGATCATGGAGCACGTGCTCAGGCTGCTGAAGCGCCACGGGTTCTCCGAGACCGTCGTCACCGTCCAGTTCCTCGCCTCGCTCGTCCGGAACTACTTCGGCGACGGCGAAGAGCTCGGCATGAGCCTGACGTACGCCAACGAGGAGACCCCGCTCGGAACCGCGGGAAGCGTCAAGAACGCCGAGGAGGCGCTGCGGGACGACACCTTCCTCGTCATCTCCGGCGACGCGCTCACCGACTTCGACCTCACCGAGCTCGTCGAGTACCACCGCGCCAAGGGCGCCATGGTCACCGTGTGCCTCACACGCGTGCCCGACCCCGTCGAGTTCGGCATCACGATCATCGACGAGGAGGGCCGCGTCGACCGCTTCCTCGAGAAGCCGACCTGGGGCCAGGTCTTCTCCGACACCGTCAACACCGGCATCTACGTCATGGAGCCGGAGGTCTTCGACTACGTCGCCCCCGGCGTCAGCGTCGACTGGTCCGGCGACGTCTTCCCCAAGCTCCTCGAAGAGGGCAAGCCGATCTACGGCTACGTCGCCGAGGGCTACTGGGAGGACGTGGGCACCCACGAGTCCTACGTCAAGGCGCAGGCCGACGTCCTCGACGGCAAGGTCGACGTCGACATCGACGGCTTCGAGCTCGCGCCCGGCGTGTGGGTCGCCGAAGGCGCCGAGGTCGACCGCGAGGCCGTCCTCAAGGGCCCGCTCTACATCGGCGACTACGCCAAGGTCGAGGGCGGCGTCGAGATCCGCGAGCACACCGTCCTCGGCAGCAACGTCGTCGTCAAGCGCGGCGCGTTCCTGCACAAGGCCGTCGTCCACGACAACGTGTACGTCGGCCCGCAGACCAACCTGCGCGGCTGTGTCGTCGGCAAGAACACCGACGTCATGCGCGCCGCCCGCATCGACGAGGGCGCGGTCATCGGCGACGAGTGCCTCATCGAGGAGGAGTCGCTGGTCGCGGCGGGCGTGCGCGTCTACCCGTTCAAGACCATCGAGGCCGGCGCCGTCGTCAACACCTCGGTCATCTGGGAGTCGCGCGGGCAGAAGAACCTGTTCGGGCCGCGCGGCGTGTCCGGCATCCTCAACGTCGAGATCACCCCCGAACTCGCCGTCCGCCTCGCCGGCGCCTACGCGACCACGCTGAAGAAGGGCGCCACCGTCACCACGGCGCGCGACCACTCGCGTGGCGCGCGTGCGCTGAAGCGCGCGGTGATCTCCGCGCTCCAGGCCAGCGCGATCAACGTGCGCGACCTGGAGAACGTGCCCATGCCGGTCGCCCGCACCGAGACCGCGCGCGGATCGGCGGGCGGCATCATGATCCGCACCACGCCGGGCGTCCCGGACTCCGTCGACATCATGTTCTTCGACGAACGCGGCGCCGACCTGTCCCAGGCCGCGCAGCGCAAGCTCGACCGTGTCTTCGGACGCCAGGAGTACCGCCGCGCGTTCCCCGGCGAGATCGGCGAACTCACCTTCCCGGCACGGCCCTTCGACAGCTACTCCGGCACGCTGCTCAAGACCGTCGACATCTCCGGCGTCTACGACTCCGGGCTCAAGGTCGTCGTCGACGCGGCGCACGGCAACGCGTCGCTGCTGCTGCCCAGCGTGCTCGGCCGGCTCGGCATCGACACGCTGTCCGTCAACACCGGACTCGACGACGCCCGCCCCACCGAGACCGCCGAGGACCGCGCCGCCGGCCTGATCAGGCTCGGCGAGATGGTGTCCTCCGCGCGCGCGGCCTTCGGCGTCCGCTTCGACCCCGTCGGCGAACGCATGTCGCTCGTCGACGAACGCGGCCGCATCATCGACGACCACCGTGCGCTGCTGGTGTTCCTCGACCTGGTCGCCGCCGAACGACGCGGCGGGCGCATCGCGTTGCCGGTCACCACGACGCGCATCGCCGAACAGGTCGCCGCGTACCACGGGGTCCAGGTGCGGTGGACCACCACGTCGCCCGACGACCTCGCGCGCGTCGCCGCGCAGGACGGCACCGTGTTCGGCGGCGACGGCCGCGGCGGCTTCGTGGTCCCGGAGTTCAGCACCGTCTTCGACGGCACCGCCGCGTTCGTGAGGCTCATCGGCCTCGTCGCCCGCACTCAGTTGACGCTCAGTCAGATCGACGCGCGCATCCCGCGTGCGCACGTGATGCGCCGCGACGTCCCGACGCCGTGGGCCGCCAAGGGCATGGTCATGCGTTCCGTCGTCGAAGCGGCGGGGGAGCGCGGCATCGACACCACCGACGGCGTCCGCGTCGTCGAGTCCGACGGCCGCTGGGTACTCGTGCTCCCCGACGTCGCCGAAGCCGTCACCCACCTGTGGGCCGAAGGCCCCGACGACGACGCGGCACGCGAACTCCTCGACGAATGGGCCGCGGTGGTCGAGCGCGCGGGAGACTGACCGGGCCCTCGAGGCGGCGACCAGGGCCGACATGGAACGATGGCCCCCATGACGCCGAGATCGACGCCCGAGGACGCCCGCTACCGGCGTCCCGACGCCTCGATGTCGCTGCTGATCAACATCATGGATCACAGCCTCGACGAGGGGTACGCCGAGGCCACCGCCCGCCGCGCCGTCCGCGGCGAAGGCGGCGCCCTCAGCAAGGCGCCCGCCGCCAAGCTCCTGGTCGCGCTCGGCGTGGGCCTGATCGCGATCGTGGTCACCATGGCCGCGATCCAGGTCCGCGCCGCGGCACCCCAGGCGGAGAAGGAGCGCCAGGACCTCATCAACCGCATCCACACCCGCGAGGACGCGGCGGACAAGCTCCAGGACGACGTCAGCGCCCTGCGCGACCGCGTCGACGGGCTCCAGGACCGCAACCTCACCCCCGAGGCCGTCAAACGCGTCGAACTCCTCGCCATGGTCACCGGCGCCGACCCCGTCGAAGGCCCCGGCCTCAAGGTCGTCGTCGACGACGCGCCGCAGTCCACCGACCAGGACGGCGCCAACAAGGACCCGCGCGCCGCCGAATCGCTCGCCAACGGCCGCGTCCTCGACCGCGACCTGCAACGCGTGGTCAACGGGCTGTGGGAGGCCGGCGCCGAAGCCATGGGGATCAACGGGCAGCGCCTGACCGCGCTTTCGGCGATCCGCGCGGCCGGCGCGTCCATCCTCGTCGACAACCGGCCGCTGTCCCCGCCGTACACCGTCCTCGCGATCGGCAACGGCAAGAAGATGCAGGTCGCCTTCCAGGACGGCAAGGACGGCCGCTACCTGCACGCGCTCAGCGAGCGGTACGGCATCCGCGCCACCATCGGCACGCAGAAGACCATCAAGTTGCCCGCGGCCATCGGTTTGACACTCCACGTCGCCCAACCGGAAGGCGCGGCACCGCCGCCGAGCACCACACCCACACCCCAGCCGGCGCCCGCCCCGAGCGGGACGCCGACTACCGGTACGGTGTCCCCCACCCCCACGCCGGGGGCCACCGGCGGCAAGACCCCCACGGGCACCGCCACACCGCGTACGCCCACCCCGTCCAAGACCGGGAAACCCACCGGCAGCGGACGCCCGTCGAACAACGCGGCGGCACGGACGACCGTGCCGGCGCCGGAGGAAGGACAAGCGTGATCGCGGTACTCGGCCTGGTCTTGGGCGTCGTGGTCGGGTTCTTCGCCCGCCCGGTGATCCCCCACGAGCTTGAGCCGTACCTGCCCATCGCGGTCGTCGCCGCCCTGGACGCCGTGTTCGGCGGCCTCCGGGCGCTGCTCGACGGCATCTTCGACGACAAGGTCTTCGTCGTCTCCTTCCTCTCCAACGTCGTTGTCGCGGCACTCATCGTGTTCCTCGGCGACAAACTCGGCGTCGGCGCGCAGCTCTCGACGGGTGTGGTGGTCGTGCTCGGCATCCGGATCTTCTCCAACGCGGCCGCGATCCGCCGGCACGTCTTCCGGGCCTGACGGGAGACCGACGACATGCGCGACGAGCCCCGCGAGCCCCGCGACGAGGACCGCCCCGACGAGCGACGGGCCGACCACGCCTCCGACGCGTCGCAGGCCGACCACCGGTCAGACGCGCCGCGGGCCGACCGACGGGCCGACCGGCGCTCGCGCCCGGAGCCGCCCGCCTTCCGGACCTTCCGCGACCGCGCTGAAGCCGACGAGACCCCCGACCCGGAAACCGACCCGTCGCTCGACCCGTCGTCGGACCAGCACCACCCCGTCGACCTGTACCACCGCGACCGCGACCTGCGGGAACAGCTGTACGCCGACGATGACGAGGACGAGTCGACACCGCCCGGAGGCACCGCCCAACTGCGCGCCCAGCGCCCCCTGCCGCCCCCTGACCCGACGGGCGGCACGGCCCAACTGCGAGTCCCGAGGCCCGGCGCCGGCCGCCCCGACGACCCCTACGCCCCGACCGCAGGCACCGGCCCGAGCGGCAGCACCGCCCCGAGCGCGGGGACAGGTCTGAGCGGCGGCACCGGCACCGGTGCCGGCCTGAGCGGCGGCACCGGCCTGAGCGGCGGCATCGAGCCCCAGGCCCCCCAAGCCACCGGCTTCGGCGGAGCCTCGGACCGCCCCGCGCCCAGCGGCGCCAGCGGCCCGGCACCCACCCCCGCCCCCGGCAACGGCCTGGGCCCCCTCCCACGCCGCCCTGTAGGCGCCTCCCTGGGCCCGGCCTACACGGCCCCCTTCGACAACCCGCCTTTCCTCGACGACCCGGAGGACTTCGACCCCGCCGACGACCCAACGGACGACCCGGACGCCCCCGACCAGGGCCCCGACGACCTGGCCAACCGCCCCTCCCCGTACTGGAACGCCCCGTCGTCCCCGCGCAGCACCACGACGCCACCGCGCCACCCGGCGCAACCCGGCGCCCACCCCGGCCCCAGCCTGCCCGGCCCCGACGGCACGGCTGCGCCCAACACGAGTGCGGACCCCGCACAGCGTGGGCCTGAGGGGGGTGCTCCCGCGCCTGGTGTGCAGCATGGAGCGCACCCTGGTGGCCTCCTGCTGCCAGGTGCCCAGCGTGGCCCCCAGCCCGCCGATGGCCTGCGCGGCCCCGACGGTACGGGCGCGCCCGACGCGAGTGCGGGCCCGGTTCAGCGTGGGCCGTGGCCTGGGGAAGGCGCGGGTTCCAGCTCTGCGCAGCCTGGAGGGCGTCCGGAGGGTGCACCGCGCGGCGGGGGCGCCCCGTCGGGGCAGGTACCGCAGCAGCCTGGCGCCGGCGAGTCGCCGGGTTCGGCGGGCTCTGTAGCCGACCCGCGGCAGCATGGCCGACACACCCCGGGCGCGGTCGGCCCCGCGCAGCCTGGTGGTGCTGGTGCCCCGGGTGCGCAGCGAGGTTCTCAGCGGCCGGGTTCCGCCGGCGCGGGGGAGCAGGGTTCCGTGGTCGACCCGTTCCAGGTCGGTGGCGTGCCGGGAGCTGCCCAGGGCGGGCCCGGGGGCGGTCCGTCGGGTGCCTCCGGTGTGCCCCGGCAGCCCGACGCCGACGGGTCGCCGCGTTCGGGCTCTACGGCCGACCTGAGGCATCACGGTCGCCACGCTCCGGGGGCCGCTGGCCCGGCGCAGCGTGGGCCGCAGCCTGGTGGCGCTTCTACGCCTGGTGCGCAGCGTGGGCCTCGGCGGTCCGGGGCCGACAACATGGGCGTGCCTGAGGGCGGCTCGCGGGCGTCTCAGCAGCCTTCCGCCGCTGACGGCGGGGGGTCGGCCCGTTCGGGGGACACCACCGCCAACCTGCGGCATCACGGTCGTCATGCTCCGGGTGCGGGTGGTCCCGCGCAGGCCGCGGGCGCTGGTGCGCCCGGTGGGCCTGGGTCCGCCGACGGTCCTGTCGGCCCGCAAGGTCCCGGCCCGCACGGTCCCGGCGCGGACCTGCGGCACCGGGGGCGGCATGCTCCGGGTGCGGGCGGTCCCGTGCAGCTTGGGCCGCAGCCAGGTGGTGGGCCTCGGGGCGGAGGCGCTGCCTCCGGTGGCTCGCAGGTGCCTCAGCAGCCGGGCGTTGCCGGTGGGCCTGGTGCCCCGTCGGGGCCCGGGCAGCCGGGGCCGCGTGGTGGCGGTCCTGTGCCGCCTGGCACGCAGCGTGGGCCGCAGCGGGCTGATCTTGGTGACACCACTGAGCTGGGTGCCGTTGCCGATCCTCGGCGCGGTCGTCGCGCGGGTGGTGGGCAGGGGGTGTCCGACGGGTCCGTTGGGCCCGGTGCGGGTGTGGGGTCCGGACCGCGTGGGGCTCAGCGGTCGGATCTTGGTGACACCGCGGAGTTGGACACCGTCGCCGACCCTCAGCGTCGTCGGCACGCCCCGGGCACCGGCGGTCCCGGGCAGCGGGGGCGGCATACGCCTCGGGCGATCGCGGAGAGCAATGCCGGGGCCTCGTCGGAGGCGCCGGATGGTGCTGCCGACGGTGGGGCGTCGGAGGAGGGTTCCGGGCGGCGGTCCGGGCGTCGGTTGTTCGGGCGCCGTGCCGCGGACAGCGGGTCGGGGGAGTCCGGCTCGTCGGAGGGCGGTGCGCCGCAGCGTCGGCGGCATGCGCCTGGGGCCCAGGCTGCCCGTGGCGCGTCGGGTCTCGCCGCCGATGCCACCGTCAGCGCCTCCTCGGAGACCGGTGGCGGGCCTTCCTCGGCGTCCGAGGGTGGCGACACGCCCGGGGCGGCGGAACGTGACAAGGATCGCTCCGGGGGCGTTCCCGCCTCCGATCCCGCGTCCGATCCCGTGTCCGAGGAGGCGCCTCCCGTCGACGCCGGCGGCCCGTCGGAGCCAGGTGGGCCGGGCGACGGTGACGGCGGTGTGCCGGCCGAGGATCCGAACACGCCGGAGCCGAGCGGTCGTCGGAGGCTCGGGATCGCGTTGTGGCCCCCGCGCGTCAGTCGGGCCCAGCTCGTCGTCGGGGTGCTGCTCTTCGCGCTCGGTGCGGGCCTTGCCATCCAGGTGCGGACGAACACCGAGTCGGACCCCCTGCGAGGTGCCCGCGAGTCCGACCTCGTCCGGGTGCTGGACGAGTTGGAGCAGCGAACGCAGCGGCTCGAAGCCGAAAAGCACCGGCTCGAGGTCAGCCGCGACCAGCTGGAGAGCAGCAACAACCGTGCGGAGGAGGCCCGTCAGCAGACGGACCAGCGCGCGCAGGTGCTGGGCATCCTGGCCGGCACGGTGAAGGCGACGGGACCCGGCATCACGTTGACGATCAACGACCCGCAGGGCAACGTCCGTCCGGACATGCTGCTCGACACGTTGCAGGAACTGCGCGCGGCCGGCGCGGAGGCGATCCAGATCAACCAGGTCCGGGTCGTCGCGTCGACGTGGTTCGACGAGCCCGTCCAGGGCCAGATCACGATCGACGGCCAGCGCGTCACCGCGCCGTACGTCTTCAAGGTCATCGGCAACCCGCAGGATCTGCAGCCCGCGTTGAACATCCCGGGCGGCGTGATCCGCACGCTGGAGAAGAAGCAGGCGCAGGCCGTCGTCGTCCCCTCGCAGCAGGTGCTGGTCGACGCCTTGCGGGCGCCGACGGCGCCTGACTACGCTCGCTCGGCACCCGGCGCGGGCAATGGCTGAGCCCCGGGTGATCGGGACCTGACAGAATCAGCGCACGGACCGGCCGTGGCGGAGAATCGCCGCACCGGACCGCGCGGCACGGTGGCTTCGAGCGGCAAGGAAGGCAGGGCGGATCCGGCATGTATCCCGAGGACCTCACATACACGGCGGAGCACGAGTGGGTGCGTTCGCTCGCGGTCGAGGACGGGACCGTGCGGATCGGCATCACCGAGTTCGCGCAGGACTCGCTCGGTGACATCGTGTTCGTGACGCTGCCTCAGGTCGGCGCCGAGGTCACCGGCGGCGAGCCGTGCGGCGAGTTGGAGTCGACCAAGAGCGTCAGCGACGTCTACGCACCGGTGACCGGTGTCGTGGTGGCCGTCAACGACGCGCTGGAGACGTCGCCGGAGCTGGTCAACTCCGATCCGTACGGGGATGGTTGGATGTTCGAGGTGCGCCCGGCGGATCCGTCCGCCGCGGGCGCGCTGTGGGACGCCGCGGCGTACGTCAAGAGCCTGGATTCCTGACCGCCGATGCGAGGAATCCCGCGCACACTGCATCGGCACAACACCGTTACTACGACGACTTGTACCTGCCCCACGACGGGCGGGCCAGGCTTTCTCGGGGAGGTTCTCGCGTGAAGTTGTTCGCGAGGCTGTTCGGACGTTCACGCCGCGCCGAGGAGGAGACGCCGCAGGCGCCCGCCGGCGTGCCGTACCCCGGCCCCGGACAGGTTCCGCCCGGCCCCGGTCAGGTTCCGTCGGGCCCGCCCGCGCTCGGCGACGTCGAGAACACGGTCGGTTTCCCGGCGATCCAGTTCGGCGCCGCGCCGGGCGCCGGCGACGGTGTCACGTGTGCCAACTGCGGCAACGTCAATCCGGCGGGTGCCCGGTTCTGCTCGAACTGCGGCCACCCGCTGCGCCCGGACGTCGAACGTCCGTCCGAGCAGACGTCGACGATCTCGATCACCGGCATCGAGGCGCTGGACGCCGAGCCGGCGCCGCGCGAGGTGCTGAGCCCCGAGGCGCAGGCCGCCGTCGAGGCGCTGCCGCCGGGCACCGCGCTGCTGGTGGTGCGCCGCGGCCCGAACTCGGGCAGCCGGTTCCTGCTGGACTCGGACCGGACGACCGCGGGCCGCCACCCGGAGAGCGACATCTTCCTGGACGACGTCACGGTCTCCCGGCGGCACGCCGAATTCCGGCGCGGCCCGGGCGGGTTCACGGTCGCCGACGTCGGCAGCCTGAACGGCACGTACGTCGGCCGCCAGCGCATCGACGAGGTGCCGCTCACGGCCGGCGACGAGGTGCAGATCGGCAAGTACCGGCTGGTGTTCTTCCCGAGCCGCCACGCGCAGATCGGCAGCGGGGAGTACGCGTGACCTCGGCCCCGCCGCGCACCGGCGGCGGGCGCGCGCTGGTCGGCATCGGCGACGTCATGGCGATGCTCCGTGCCGAGTTCCCGGACGTGAGCATCTCCAAGATCCGTTTCCTCGAGGCGGAGGGGCTGGTCGAACCGCAGCGGACGCCGTCGGGCTACCGCAAGTTCGGCCCGTCCGACATCGACCGGCTGCGGTTCGTGCTGCGCGCGCAGCGCGACCAGTACCTGCCGCTGAAGGTCATCAAGGACCAGCTCGACGCGATCGACCGCGGCCTGGAGCCGGACGGCGACGGCGCCGGGTTCCCGGCGCCGGGCGGGCCCGACGGCGCCGGGCCTGACGGCGAGCCGCGCGAGCCGGCCCCCGTCGTGTTCGACCGCGCCGAACTGCTGGCGGCGGCCGGAATAGACGAGGCGGCGCTCGCCCGGCTGGAGGAGTTCGGCCTGATCGAGCCGGAGGCCGGCCCCGACGGCGCCCCCGGCTACGGCGGGGACGCACTGGTCGTGGCCCGCCTGGTCACCGCGCTCGGCGAGTACGGCCTCGAACCGCGCCACCTGCGGCAGGTCAAGGCGGCCGCGGACCGCGAGGCCGCGCTGGTCGAGCAGATCGTCGCGCCGCTGCTGCACCGGCGCGGCGCAGGCGCCAAATCGGGAGCCGAGGAGACCGTCCGCGACCTGTTGTCGCTGACGTCGCGGCTGCACACGGTGCTGGTGGGGGCGGCCCTGAGGCCGCTCCTCGGCCGCTGAGCCGGGCCGCGCGGCGGCGGTTTCCGGCCGTCCCGCGGTCGCCTTCCGGACGTCTTACCGGTGTCCCGCCCGAAATCCGGCGCGCGCCGGTTTATCCGGGACGAAGAAAATGCGACGAATCACGGCGCGAATGGGCCCGGGGGGATCTGTGCTCCTCACTCGGGCGCGCTAGTGTGGCGATGTGAACGAGCTTGAGGTCGTGGGCGTCCGGGTGGAGATGCCTTCCAACCAGCCGATCGTGCTCCTGAAGGAAACAGGAGGCGACCGGTACCTCCCCATTTGGATCGGACCGGTGGAGGCGACGGCGATCGCCTTCGCCCAGCAGGGCGTCGTGCCCGCCCGCCCGCTGACCCACGACCTGTTCCGCGACGTGCTCGAGGCGCTCGGCCAGGAGCTCACCCGCATCCGCATCACCGACCTGCGCGAAGGCGTGTTCTACGCCGAGCTGGTGTTCGCCAACGGCACCGAGGTCAGCGCGCGTCCGTCCGACGCGATCGCGCTGGCGCTGCGCACGGGGACGCCGATCTTCGGCGCGGAGGCGGTGCTCGACGAGGCCGGCATCGTCATTCCCGACGAGCAGGAGGACGAGGTCGAGAAGTTCCGGGAGTTCCTGGACCAGATCTCGCCCGAGGACTTCGGCACCACCAGCCAGTAAGTGGCACCCGGTAGCGCTCCGGAAGTCGTCCGACGCGTCGTCCGCCGTGCCGCCCGGCCGCGGAGCCGGGAGGGACGGCCGGTCCGGCGTGTCGCTCACCCGTTCGGCCGGGTCGGGCGGTTCGTCTGAGTGGCCGAGACGGCGCCACTCGAACGGGCCGATTCGATCACGGCGCGACAGGAACCGACAGCAGGGCGGTCGGCATGCGTACCCGGGTTGTCGCGACTTCAAACCGCAGTTGAGAGATGCGTCACTCGGCGTGCCGAACGTGCCGGTCGTTGACGCGCTGTGGGTGACTGCCTACCGTCGAAATCGACAGTTCCGGGGGTGATCCGTGCGCGTTGCACTCCGCCGCTTGCGGCCCGGAACTCACGGCATTCCTCTCGCCGCAGGCAGGTGCGGAGAGACGAAACGGAGGTCGGCGTGAGCAGCACCGGCGACATCACGGCCCAGGGCCGTGCCCGCGCGGCCCGCCCACTGCCGTCCGCGTCCCCGCAGGGGGTGCCCCGCGACGAGGCGGCGACGACGACACCGGGCGCCGACGAGATCGGCTACCGCGGCCCCACGGCGTGCGCGGCGGCCGGCATCACGTACCGCCAGCTCGACTACTGGGCGCGCACGGCGCTGGTCGAGCCCAGCATCCGGCCCGCGCACGGGTCGGGCACGCAGCGGCTCTACAGCTTCCGCGACATCCTCGTCCTGAAGATCGTCAAGCGGCTGCTCGACACCGGCGTAGGCCTGCAGAACATCCGCGTCGCCGTCCAGCACCTCCGCGGCCGCGGCGTCGCCGACCTGGCCGGAATGACCCTCATGAGCGACGGCGCGAGCGTCTACGAGTGCACCTCGTACGACGAGGTCGTCGACCTGGTCCAGGGCGGCCAGGGCGTCTTCGGCATCGCCGTAGGCGCCGTCTGGCGCGAGGTCGAGGCCTCCCTCGGCTGCCTCCAGGGCGAACGCCCCGACACCGGCGAGGTCCTCTACCGCCACAACCCCGACGACGAACTGGCCCGCCGCCGCCGCGAACGCGCCGGCTGACCGGCGGAATCGTCGGAACATCCAGGACCGGCCCGCGGGTAGGCCGGGACTGCCGCACGCGCAGGCCCGGCCCGGGGCGCAGGTCCGTGGCGGCGTCGGACGGGTCCGGGTGACGCTCAACGGCCACGTGGCGTGGGCGGGCATAAGGCGCATGCATGCGTGTCGATCGCCGTGCCCAGATGCCGCGCCGCGGCCGCGACGGCGGGCAGGGGATCCGCCGTGAGCCGGTCCACGACCGCCCGCGTGCCGAGGACGGCGGCGTGCACGGCCCGCCGAGGGTCGGGCACGGTCCCGGCACCCGCCCACAGCGCACACAACACCAGGTCGAGCAGCTCGCGGCGGCAGGTCACACGTTCGTCGGCGGCAAGCGCCACGAGGAACGGCACGGCTGCGGCGGTCGCGGGGGAGACGCCCGGCTCGATCAGCAGGGCGGACAGTTCGCGCAGGGCTCCGGAGGCCTCGCGTGAGGTCGGCGCGCGGGCCAGGCGGCGGAGCTGGGCAGGGACGTCGGCGGCGGTGCCGTGGGTGGTGGGGAGGTCGGGCCATGGGAGGGCGTCCATGCCCTTGTGCGGTTTTCGCGTTGGGGTCGCCTCCTCCGTCAAGTGCTCGCGCGGTCGTTGGAGCGCCGGAGCAGGACCGGCACGTCGGCGGCGGTGCCGCGCGCGGTGGCGAGGCCGGGCCACGGCACGGCGTCCACGCCCTTGAGCGGTCTGCGCGTCGCGGTCACCTCCGTCAGCCGAACGGGCCGGGCCCGGCGGGGCCGTCGCGTCGGTGGAGACCACCGCGTCGACTCCGCCGCCGCCCGCCGGGAGCCCCCTCGAGCCGGCGGCGGCGCGGCCATTGCAGCGCCCGGGCCGGGGAAAGGCAAGGGTGTGGGATCTGTGAGCGCGGGAACCGGTCGGGGTGGTTGGGTCGTCACTGCCCACATGGGGTCTCGGGTGGGGCGGTTCGTGCGGACGCGGCGGGGGCAGCGGGTGGTGTTCCAGCTGACCGCGGTGCTGACCGTGCTGGGGCTGACTCCGGTGACGTGGGTGTACCTGGTCGGGAGCGGGCGGATGCGGGGCGTGGACGACGTGCCTGCCGCGCCCGTGGCGCTGGTGCTCGGCGCGGGCATCGACGGGGACCATCCGTCGCGGCTGCTCGCGCGGCGGCTGGACGTGTCGCTGGCGCTGTACCGGGCAGGCAAGGTGAAGGTGCTGCTGGTGTCAGGCGACAACGGCCGTGAGGGCTACAACGAGCCGGACGTGATGCGCCGCTACCTTGTCGCGCGCGGGGTGCCGGAAGCGCAGGTGGTGTCCGACTATGCGGGATTCTCCACGTGGGACTCCTGCGTCCGGGCCAAGAAGGTGTTCGGTGTCGACCGGGCGATCATCGTCAGCCAGACGTTCCACCTGCGGCGCGCGTTGGCGCTGTGCGACGCGGCCGGGCTCGACGCTTACGGCGTGGGCGACGACTCGTTGTCCGGAGACACGGTCGGTGTCACGTTGTTCGGCGGCGCGCGGGAGATCCTGGCCGCCTACAAGGCGCTCGGCGAGGCGGTGCTGACGCCGGACCCGAAATTCCTCGGCCCGAAGGAACCCGGCGTCGAACGGGGCCTCGCGGCTGCGGGCTGATGTCACCCCGATGCGCCATCATCGGAGGAAATGCGAAAGACGTCGGCCATCCTCCACCTCGACATGGACGCCTTCTACGCGTCCGTTGAGCAGGCCGCCAAGCCCAGTCTCAAAGGCAAGCCGGTCATCGTCGGCGGGGTCGGCGGCCGCGGTGTCGTGGCCACCGCGTCGTACGAGGCCCGGAAGTTCGGCGTGCGGTCCGCGATGCCGACCGGCGAGGCCCGCAGGCGGTGCCCCAACGCGGCGTTCCTGATCCCGCGGTTCAGCGCCTACCGCGAGGTCAGCGACCAGGTCATGGGGCTGCTGTCAGAGCTGTCGCCGCTGGTCGAACCGCTCAGCCTCGACGAGGCGTTCGTCGACCTCGAGGCCGGACCCTACGGCGAGGGGCTCGACACCGAGCGGGCCACGGAGCTCGCGGTGGAGCTGCGCGCCGAGATCCACGCCCGCACCGGGCTCACCGCGTCGGTGGGGCTGGCGCCGTCCAAGCTCATCGCCAAGATCGCCTCGGAGGCCGCCAAGCCGGACGGCCTCGTGGTGGTGCCGCCGGGCGGCGAACGCGCGCTGTTGGACCCGCTCCCCGTACGCGCCCTGTGGGGAGTCGGGCCGGCGACGGCCGAGACGTTGCGCAAGGTCGGCATCACGACGGTCGCCGGCATCGCCGCCGCCGACCCCGACGAGCTGGTACGCATGTTCGGCCAGGCCCACGGGCGCGGCCTGCACGCCCACGCGCTGGGCCTCGACGACCGGCCCGTCGTCGCCGAACGCGACGCCAAGTCGGTCTCCGTCGAGGACACCTTCGAGGTGGACCTCGTCGACCGCGTCCGGATCACCGCCGAACTCGACCGCCTCGCCGCCCGCTGCGTCGAACGCCTGCGCGGCGCGGGCCGCTCCGGCCGCACCGTGGTGGTGAAGATGCGGCGGTACGACTTCAGCACGCTGACCCGCTCCGAGACCCTGCGCGCCCCCACCGACGACCTGGCGGTCGTGCGCGAGACCGTCCACCGGCTCGTGGCCCAGGTCGACTTCACGGGAGGCCTGCGGCTGCTCGGCGTGGGCGTGGCGTCGCTGGCGGACTTCGCGCAGCAGGACCTGTTCGGGACGGCGGACGAGGCGCCGGCGGACGAGGCGGGCGACCAGACCGGCGAGGCAGCGGACGCGCCGACGGAGCGACCCGACTCGGGCGACGCCGACGCCGCCGACCCGGAGGCCGCCGCCTACGGCAGCGTCCCGGTCTTCCACCCCGGCCGGTTCGGCAACGCCCGCTGGCTCCCGGGCCAGGACGTCGAGCACACGGAGTTCGGCCCGGGCTGGGTCCAGGGCAGCGGCGTGGGCCGGGTGACGGTCAGGTTCGAGACCCCGGGATCACCCCCGGGCAGGATCCGCACCTTCCCGGAGGACACCCCGGACCTCAAGGCCACGCCACCGCTGCCCCTGGTCCCGCCGGGCAACACCGAGGCCACGACGTAGCCGACCGAGTCGACCGACGAAGTGGGCGAACGACCCGCGAAACGAAGCGCACGGGACCCACGAGACCCCCGGGACGCGTGTGAGATCGAATACGACAGAACACGACGGGGATCATGCTTCCCAGCGACCGCTCCCGCACTGGTAGCGTTGAGGCTGCACCAACAGTCGTGCGGGAGAGTCCCGGTCCCCGAGCCGGGCGCCGAAGGAGCAACCCCTCCCCGGAATCTCTCAGGCACCCGTACCGCGCGACCATGGGCACTCTGGAAAGCAGTCCCGGCGCGTTGTCGGCGGGGCTCACCGACGGTGAAAGCCTCCGGCCGGCGCTACCGGCCACGGGGTGAAGCTCTCAGGTACCGATGACAGAGGGGGAGGCCTACCGAGGCCACGCGTCCCTGCGTGGTCTCGCCGGAGCGATCCTGGAGGCCTCCACGTGAGTTCGTCGTTCACTCCCCGGGTTTCCGGGCCCGGCAGCCTTGCCGGCCTGGAATCGGCCGCGCCGTTCACCGGTCGGCACATCGGCCCGGACACCGACGAGCAGGCCAAGATGCTCGCCCACATCGGCTTCGGGTCGCTCGACGAGCTGACCGACGCCGCCGTGCCGGGCGCCATCCGCACGCTCGACCGGCTCGCGCTGCCCGAGGCGGTCAGCGAGGCCGCCGTCCACGACCAGCTGCGCGCGCTCGCCGCCCGCAACACCGTGCTGCGCTCCATGATCGGCCTCGGCTACTACGGCACCCACACGCCGCCGGTCATCCTCCGCAACGTGCTGGAGAACCCGGCCTGGTACACCGCGTACACGCCGTACCAGCCGGAGATCTCGCAGGGCCGCCTGGAGGCGCTGCTCAACTTCCAGACGATGGTCTGCGACCTGACCGGCCTCGACGTCGCCGGCGCCTCGCTGCTCGACGAGGGCACCGCGGCCGCCGAGGCGATGACCCTCGCGCGCCGCTCCGGCCGCGCCAAGAGCAACGTCTTCCTCGTCGACGCCACCGTCCTGCCGCAGACGATCGAGGTCGTGCGCACCCGCGCGGAGGCGCTCGACATCGAGGTCCGGGTCGTCGACACCTCCGCCGGGCTGCCCGAGGGCGAGTTCTTCGGCGCGCTGCTCCAGTACCCGGGCGCCGACGGCCGGGTCCGCGACCTGACCGCGCTGGTCGAGGACGCGCACGGCCGCGGCGCGTTCGTCGCCGTCGCCGCCGACCTGCTCGCGCTCACGCTGCTGACCAGCCCGGGCGCGATGGGCGCCGACATCGCCGTCGGCACCACGCAGCGCTTCGGCGTCCCGATGGGCTTCGGCGGTCCGCACGCCGGATACCTGGCGGTCCGCGACAAGCTCGCCCGCTCGCTGCCCGGCCGCCTCGTCGGCGTCTCCGTCGACGCGGACGGCGACCAGGCGTACCGCCTCGCGCTCCAGACCCGCGAGCAGCACATCCGCCGCGAGAAGGCGACGAGCAACATCTGTACGGCGCAGGTCCTGCTCGCCGTCATGGCCGGCATGTACGCGGTCTACCACGGCCCCGAGGGCCTGACCGAGATCGCGCGCCGCACCCACCGCTACGCCGCGATCCTCGCGGCCGGCCTGCGCGCCGGCGGCGTCGAGATCGTGCACGAGCACTTCTTCGACACCGTCCACGTGCGCGTGCCGGGCCGGGCCGCCGCGGTCCGCGAGTCGGCGCGCGGCGAGGGCGTCAACGTCTTCCAGCCCGACGCCGACCACGTCACCATCAGCTGCGACGAGACCACCACGCGCGCCGACCTGGCCGCCGTGTGGCGGGCGTTCGGGGTCGCCGAGGCCGACGTCGAGGTGCTCGACGCCGCGACCGCCGACGCGCTGCCCGACGGGCTCGAGCGCACCGGCGAGTTCCTCACCCACCCGGTCTTCCACGAGCACCGCTCCGAGACCGACATGCTGCGCTACCTGCGCCGCCTCGCGGACAAGGACTACGCGCTCGACCGCGGCATGATCCCGCTCGGCTCGTGCACGATGAAGCTCAACGCGACGTCGGAGATGGAGCCGGTCACCTGGCCGGAGTTCGCGAACATGCACCCGTTCGCGCCCGCCGACCAGGCCGCCGGGTACCTCGAGCTGATCCACGGCCTGGAGGACGCGCTCGTCGCCGTCACCGGCTACGACAAGGTGTCGATCCAGCCCAACGCCGGGTCGCAGGGCGAGCTCGCGGGCCTGCTCGCGGTGCGCGCCTACCACCGGGCGAACGGCGACACGGCGCGCGACGTCTGCCTGATCCCGTCCTCCGCGCACGGCACCAACGCGGCCAGCGCCGTGATGGCCGGCATGCGCGTGGTCGTCGTCGGCACCGGCGAGAACGGCGACGTCGACCTCGACGACCTCAAGGCCAAGATCGAGAAGCACCGCGACAGCCTCGCCGTGCTCATGGTCACCTACCCGTCCACGCACGGCGTGTTCGAGGAGCACATCGGCGACGTGTGCGCGCTCGTGCACGACGCCGGCGGCCAGGTCTACGTCGACGGCGCGAACCTCAACGCGCTGGTCGGGCTCGCCCAGCCGGGCAAGTTCGGCGCGGACGTCTCGCACCTGAACCTGCACAAGACGTTCTGCATCCCGCACGGCGGCGGCGGCCCCGGCGTCGGCCCGGTCGCGGTGCGCGAGCACCTCGCCCCGTACCTGCCGAACCACCCGCTGCAGCCGACCGCGGGGCCCGCCACCGGCGTCGGACCGATCTCGGCCGCGCCGTGGGGCTCGGCGGCGATCCTGCCGATCTCGTGGACGTACATCCGCCTGATGGGTCCGGACGGCCTCAAGCGCGCCACCCAGGTCGCGGTGCTCAGCGCGAACTACATCGCGCGTCGCCTCGCGCCGCACTTCCCGGTGCTCTACACGGGTCCCGGCGGGCTGGTCGCGCACGAGTGCATCGTCGACCTGCGCGGCATCACCAAGGCGACCGGCGTGACCGTGGACGACGTGGCCAAGCGCCTCATCGACTACGGATTCCACGCCCCGACCATGTCGTTCCCGGTGCCGGGCACCCTCATGATCGAGCCGACCGAGAGCGAGAACCTGGTCGAGATCGACCGGTTCTGCGACGCGATGATCGCCATCAAGGGCGAGGTCGACCGCGTCGGCGCCGGCGAACTGCCCGCCGACGACAACCCGCTGTGCAACGCCCCGCACACCGCCGCGATGGTCGCCGGCAACGACTGGGCGCACGCCTACAGCCGCGAAGAGGGCGCCTTCCCCGGCGGCGTCAAGGCCGCCGGGAAGTACTGGCCGCCGGTCCGCCGCATCGACGGCGCGTACGGCGACCGCAACCTGGTCTGCTCCTGCCCCTCCCCGGAGGCCTTCGAGAGCTGACCCCACGGTCCTGGGCCGGCCACAGCACACTCACACCCGGCCGGCCCACGGCCGCACCGCGCGCCACAAGCACGCGGCCGAGCCTGAACACACGGGAGGGCGGCCCCCCCATCAGGGGGGCCCCCCGTCCGCGCTCCCCCGGCCCGGGGGGCGCCGCGGCG
>NZ_JASAOI010000044.1 GCF_029953285.1 Yinghuangia seranimata
CCCCCCCCACCCCCCCCCCCCCCCCCCCCCCCCCCCCCCCCCGCCCCCCCCCCCCCCCCCCGGGGGCCCCCCCCCCCCCCGGGGGGCCCCCCCTTCGGCGCTCCCACGGCCCGGTGGGAGACGCGTCGTGTCTCGCGCTGAGGCCCCCTCAGGCAGCGAGTCGGACGCGAGGCCGGTGCGGTGCGATCATCCGGCCGTCCGGGAGAAGCTCCCCGGTGTCGTCGAACAGGACCACGCCGTTGCACAGCAGGCTCCACCCCTGCTCGGGGTGTGACGCGATCACATGCGCAGCCTCCCGGTCAGGACTGTCCGCCGGAGGGCATTGCGGTTGGTGCTGGCACATCCTCGTACCTTCTCGGTGTCTTCGCGACGGGGTCGCGAGGGGCCGGGCGGCAGCCGACCGGCCCGGTGGTGGTCGGGCACTTTCGACGTCGACACGACCTGACTCGTGTCATGTCCCAGTCTCCGCCCGCGCACCGACGAGCGCAGGGAATTACGCACTTCTCACCCGACCGCGCCATGGCGTTTACACCGGGAGGGTCATCACCAACAGGGGCGAAGTGGTCGGTGCGGGGGAGCCCCCGGAGGGCTCGAGGGTCACGCCGATGCGCGACGCGTCACCGAGCCCCGGGGCGTACAAACGGTTGGCGCCACCCGAGCCCAACAGCCCTGCCGAACGCGCCCCCGAGTCCGCCATGAACCACACCTGGTAGACGTGGCCGGGAGCAGCCTGCGGGAGGCCGTCGGCGAGCACCACCGCCCCGTTCGCGCCGCGTGACGCGACCACCGTCGCGTGCGCGTCGCCGGGACCGCCCGCCGTCACACTCCGGGCGTCGGCCGCGGTCACCACAGCGGCGATCCGGTCGGCACGGGTGTCCTGATCATGCGCGCTCGCCAGCATGACGCCGAGCACCACGGCCACCACGAACATCGCCGCGGCCGCCAGCCACGGAAGCCGCGTCGCGGCGGAGAACCCGCGCACCGAACGCGACGGCACAGGCCGCGGCGGCACCTGCCGCACCGAGCCGATCTCGGCCAACACCCGTTCCCGCAACCGGTCAGGCGGCGGAACCGACGTCGCCGCCGCGAGCCGGGCCGCGGTCTCGCGCAGCTCGCGCACCTCGTCACGGCAGGCCTGGCACACCTCCAGGTGACGCTCGACCAGCTCGCGCTCCCGGTCGTCCAACGCGTCCACCGCGTAAGCACCCGCCAGCGCGTGGACGTCCTCGCCGTCGCCGCGGCGCACCGGATTCAGGGGGTGGTTCATGTCAAGGTCACCCCCAGACAGTCGCGCATGCGTATGAGCCCGTCGCGCAGCCGGGTCTTCACCGTGCCCAGCGGCACGTCCAGCAACTCGGCGACCTCACGGTACGTGTAACCGCCGTAGTAGGCGAGGGTGATGGACTCCCGTTGCAGTTCCGTCAACGAGGCCAGACAACGCCGCACCTGCTCGCGCTCGAGCCGGGCCTCGACCTCCTCGGCCACCTCGTCGTACGCCGGCACCTCGGCCCGCCGCCCGACCCGCTCCTCACGATCCGCCGCGGACTGCGCCGACCTGACCCGGTCCACGGCCCGCCGGTGCGCCATCGTGCAGACCCAGGCATGCGCACCCCCGCGCCCGGGGTCGTACCGCGACGCCGTCCGCCACACCTCGACCAGCACCTCCTGCGCGACCTCCTCCGACTGCGCCGGATCGCGCACCACCCTGCGCACGACACCGAGCACCACCGGCGAGACCCGCACGTACACCGCCTCGAACGCGGCCGTGTCCCCTCGCGCGACGAGCGCTAAGAGCCCCTCCAGCGACTCGTCGGCCGAGGGTTCGGGTTCGGGCTGCCCTCTGCCCCCGCGGATCGCCCGCATCACGAGCCCTCCCTCCGACGAGGCTCACCGACACGACCAGTTCGCCACCGACCCCAGGACGGATTGGTGGCTGGTGACGCGAGTGTGACGCGAAGACCCCTGAATGAGGGAGTTCTGGTGATTCGCATACGTGACGGCAAAGTGATGGGGGGTCGAGGCCGTGCCCCCGACCGAGTCAGGCAGACGCGCTCCCACGCTGGAACAAGCCCCGGCAGCGCAACGAACCCCAGCAACAAAACCCGCCCGGAACCCCAAGCGAAACCGCAGCCCGGCGGCGCGGCGCCAGGAGCGGTGAAGCAGCACCGCAAAACGAAGCAACACCGCAGCCCGGCGGCGCGGCGCCAGGAGCGGTGAAGCAGCACCGCAAAACGAAGCAACACCGCAGCCCGGCAGGGAAACCAAAACAAGTGCGTCCACACCCCGCGCCCCTCCCGCCAGGTGCGAGGTGGTTCAGCGCGGACGGCCCGCGGGTCAAGCCGCAACAGGACAAGGCCAACAGAACCAACGCTGCCAGTATCGGCTTGAGGCGCGGGCCGTCCGCGCGGAAAATCCAAGAGCGGGAGGGGCGCCAGGCCTACACCGCAAGCCAGGTCAGGAACAGCGCAGGTCAAGGACCCCGCCCCCCAGGCGTCAGGCCACCGAAAGCGAACCAGGCCAGGAACGGGGCAGAACCTAGGGCTGCACGAGAAGCTGCCGCCCCCGAGCCGCCAAACTCTGCGTCAACTCCGCCGCCGGATACGCCCGCAACGCCTGAACCCCGGGAGGCGCCGGAGCCAACGGCACCAGGAGATCCTGTCGTCCCGAAAGCCCGGCGAGATCAGCGAGCCACAGAGCAACCGTGTACAGCCCCGGGATGTGCAACAGCCGCAGCTCGTAGTACCCCCGCTCGATCTGCGGAAGCCCCCTGATACTCGCCACCGCGGCATCCGTGCACGTCGTGAACGGGCCTTCCGTGAACCGGGCGACAGGCCGCCCCGTCCCGACGTCGGCGACCTCGACCGCGCCGACCGTGTGACCCGCGTCGTGCACCAACCACCGCCAGCCGACCGGCCGAGCCGCGTCGACCCCGCGGGCGAGGTCAGCCAGATCGATCTCGAACATCCGGTGCGGACACACGGCGGTGAAGCGCCCGCCACGCAGGACCGAGCCCGCCGCGATGGTGGCGCGCAGGACCTCCGGCGGCACGGCGGGGTCGAAGCCGGAGGGTGGGAGCGCGTCCGGGACGTCGGGCTCGCCGGGCTCGGCGGAGTCTTGCGCGGGGGTCGCACGCCGCCGCGGCGTGTCGAGCACCTCGCGTACCGCCTCCCGGGCGTGCTCCGGGGTTTCGGGCACACGCAGGACCATGAGACCGCCTCATTTCTGATGCAGCGTCTGGGGGGTACGCCTCTGGGCGTGGTTCGGGAAAAACCGCTGTGCCGGTCCGGGCCTGCCGGGTGCTGCGCCGCGCATGCAGGTACCGGCCCTACAAGCCGGTCAGCGCATTGTACTTGAATGGCTGCGAAAAGTAACGAACTGTGCGCGGTCACTTGTCGGGTGTCGCCTGCTAGTCGACCGAATGTACGGTTTGCGTCGGCCGGCCCACGGCGAAGCGAAACGGGGGGCGTGCACAGGCGTGCAGCCAGGGCGCACGCCTAGGCCGAACACGCGCCAGGCGTCATTCAAGCCAGGAACCCCGCAAGCACATCATCCAGACTCGCCAACCCCGCGATCGTCCCGTCCGCATCCTGCACGACCGCCAGGTGCGTCCGCCCGGCCCGCATGCGCGCCAGCAGCGTGGACAGCGTCGCATCGGGCCGCACCGCCAACAGCGGGTAGACCGGCACCGCGTCGCCCGCCCCGCGGTCAAGCGTGTCGTGCACATGCACGTAGCCGGTGACCCGCCCGTCGTCCACGACGGGGAACCGGGACCGACCCGTCTCGACGGACGCGTGTTCGAGCGCCTCCCCGGTCACCGGCGACGCCAGCGTCAACACCTCGATCCACGGCCGCATCACCTGTTCGGCGGTACGCGACTGCAGCGTGAGCGCCGCCTCGAGGCGGCCGTGCCCGCGCTTGTCGAGCAGGTCGTGCTCGCGGGACTCGGCGAGCACCGCGGGCAGTTCCTCGACCGTGTACACCCGCCGCACCTCATCAACCGGGTCGATCCGCACCAGCCGCAGGCACAGGTTCGCGACATGCCCGAGGATCCACAGCACCGGCGCGGTGACCCGGGAGAACACCCACAGCGGCGGGGTCAGCCACATCGCGCACTCCTCGGGCCCGGCGAGCGCGATGTTCTTGGGCACCATCTCGCCGAGCACCATGTGGCAGAACACGACGATCGCAAGCCCGACCGCGAACGCCAGCGGCCGCACCGCCCCGTGCGGAATCCCGGCGGCCCGCGCCGGCCCTTCGAGCAGGTGCTCGACGGCGGGTTCCGCGACCGCACCGAGCGCGAGCGACGCGACGGTGATGCCGAGCTGCGCGCCGGCCAGCATGACGGACAGCTGCTCCATGCCGCGCAGCACGATCCGCGCCCGCCGCGAGCCCTCCTCGGCGCGCGGTTCGATGCGGGTGCGCCGAGCGGAGATCAACGCGAACTCGGCCCCGACGAACAAGGCGTTGGCCATCAGAAGAAAAACGGCAAACACCAGCGACCCGATCACAAAGCGCCCCCCACCCGGCCGCGAAAAGCCTCGTCGGGCGCGACCACGACGCCGAAAGCCGGCGACCCGATCACGGAGCATCCCCGGCCCGCCTCGCAGGGCACGAGGAGGCCGCAGAAGGCCGGCACACCGATCACGGAGCATCCCCGGCCCGCCTCGTAGGGCACGAGCAGGCCGCAGAAGGCCGGCACGCCGATCACGGCCCTTCCCCCGTCCCACCAGCCCCCTCGTCGGGAATCCGTGCGATCTCGACCTCGTCGACCCGCAGCCGATCCATGGCCGTCACCGTCAGCCGACGCCCCTCCACGTCGACCCACTCGCCGACCTTCGGCATGTGCCCCAGCCGCGCCAGCACCAGCCCCGCCAGCGTGCTGTAGTCGCCTTCCGGCATGCGCCAGCCGGTGGCCTCCTCGGCCTCGTCGGCCCGCAGCAGGCCGGAGACGCGCAGCGGCGCGGCCGAGTCGCGCCCCGGTACGACCAACGGCGCGTCGGGCTCGTCTATCGGGTCGTGCTCGTCGGCCAGGTCACCGACCAGCTCCTCGGCGAGGTCCTCGGCGGTGATGACCCCGGCAGTGCCGCCGTACTCGTCCACCACGACCGCGAGTTGGGTGTGCGCCTCGCGCAGGCGTTCGACGACGACGTCGAGGTTCAGGGACGTCGGCACCAGCACAGCCGGCCGCGCGATCGTCCGCACCGGTGTCGTGGCGCGCACCGCGGCCGGCACCGGGAAGGCGTCGTGCACCACAGCCACGCTTGTGATGTCGTCCAGCGTCTCGCCGCGCAGCGGGAACCGGCTGTGCCCGCTGTCGCGCGCCGCCGCCATCAGGTCGGACACGGTCGCGGTCGCCGCCAGCGACACGACGTCGATGCGCGGCGTCATGGCCTCGTCGGCCTGCTTCTCGGCGAACCGCAGCGCCCGGTGCAGGACGCGCGCGGTGCCCGCCGGGAGCGCCCCCTCGTGTGCGGAGTGGCGTACGAGCTGCGCGAGTTCCTCGGCGGAGCGGGCCGACCCGAGCTCCTGCTGCGGCTCGATGCCCAGGCGCCGGACGAAAAAGTTCGCGGACCCGTTCAGGAAGGTGATCATCGGCCGGAACGCCGTCGTGAAGCCCGTCTGGAACGGCGCCACGACCCGCGCCACGTCGAGCGGCCGGGCGATCGAGGCGTTCTTCGGCACCAGCTCGCCGAGCACCATCTGCACCGCCGCGGCGAGGACGAGTGCGAGCGGCGCGGTCAGCGCGTCGGCGAGCGACCCGCTGACGCCCGGGATCGCGTCGATCACCGGGTCGATGACGCGCGACAGCGCCGGTTCGGCGAGGTAGCCCGCGACCAGCGAGGTGATGGTGATGCCGAGCTGCGCGCCGGACAGCTGGAAAGACAGCGTCCGCAGCGCCTTGCGGATCCGCCCGGCGCCCCGGTCGCCGGCCTGCGCGCGCTCCTCGACCGCGCTCCGCTCGACCGTGATGAGCGAGAACTCCGCGGCGACGAACATGCCGTTCGCGGCGATCAGCAGCAGGAGCAGCAGCAACGGCCACGCGACGTCGATCGCGGTCTCCTCGGTCCGCCCGCGGCCGGAGCCCGGCTCGCGGCCGCCTGAGTCGCGCGGTCGCACCGGCTCCGGACGATGCCCGCATCGGGCACCGTCCGGTCAGATTACGTCGCTTTCCGGGCGCTGTCCGCCGCGCCACGCCACGCGGTCGCCCCGCGGGCGTTCGGCCGAACGGCGGACCCGACCTCAGCCCGCCGCCCCCACCGGCACGGTGAACTGGTACCCCTCGGCCTGCAGCTTCGGTATCAGCTTGTGCAGCAGGTCGATCGTCATGGCGCGGTCGCCGCCGCCGTCGTGCATGAGGATGACGCCGCCGGGGCCGAGCTGCTTGTCGACGGTCTCGAGGATCTTGTCGATGCCCGGCTTCTTCCAGTCCAGCGTGTCGACCGTCCAGCCGAGCGACCGCATGCCGAGCGACGCCGCGATCTGCTTGACCTCAGGCGACCAGTTGCCGCCGGGCGCGCGGTACCACGGCACCGGGGCGCCGGGCGCGGCCGCCGTGATGGCGTCGAGCGCGTGCTGCATCTCGGCGCGGATCTGGTCGGGCGACTTCTTCGCGAGCTGCTCGTCGTGGGTCATGGTGTGGTTGCACAGGGTGTGGCCCTCGGCGACGACCGCCTTCACCAGGCTGGGCAGCGCCTTGGCCTGGTTGCCCACTATGCAGAACGTCGCCTTGATGTCGTACTGCTTCAGGACCTCGAGGATCTGCGTGGTGTACGTGTTCCACGGCCCGTCGTCGAACGTCAGCGCGACCCACTTGCCCGGGTCGGTGCGGCCGGCCTTCGACTGGAGGATCGCCGGGACCTGGCCGGGCGGCGTCGTGCCGGGGGCTCCGGTGGTACCCGCGGCCGGCACCACGGCGCCGGGCTGTTCGGGCGACTGGGTGCCCTGCTTTCCGTCGAACGGGGCCTCGTCGTGGCTCGGTTGGCCGGCGTCGTCCTGCTGCCCGGTGCGGGTTTCGGCCGCCTGGGCGCTGCCCGTCACGGGATTCGCGCTCGCCGTCCAGACGAGGAAGCCGCACAGGAACACGGCCAACGCCGCGACTGCGGCCTGGAACGATGCGCTGCGCACGGGAAGGACCGGCACGCTGAACCCCCTGGTGGTGCGTGGACTTCGGGCGAGCGTAGTCCCGGCTTCCGGGTGGCCCGATGTCAGGGGTGACGCGGCGCATGCTCGTACGGTTCCCTGGAGTGCGGGCGGTGGCCGAGGCGGTGGGGCGCCGAGTCACTGCGGCCCGTCCGCGACGCCGGTCTTCAGCGGAACAGGGGGACGCCGATGGGGGAGAAGGTCGACCAGGTCGAGTTCACGAGGTCCGACCGGCAGCGCTACCGGCACAAACTGCGCCGCTGCCTCGCGACCCTCGAACGCCTCGTGGAGCTAGGGAGGTTCGAGAGTCCGCGCAAGCTGATGGGTGTCGAGATCGAGCTGAACCTGACCGACGCCGACGGCCTGCCCTGCATGGTCAACGACGCCGTCCTCGACAGCATCGCGAGCCCCGACTTCCAGACCGAGCTGGGCCAGTTCAACATCGAGGTCAACATTCCGCCGCACCGGCTCGCCGGGCCGGTGTTCTCCGAACTCGCCGAGGAGCTGCGGACCAGCCTCGACTACGCCGACCGCAAGGCCGCCGACTCCGGCGCGCGCATCGTCATGATCGGCATCCTCCCGACCCTGACCGACGCGCACATGGTGCTGGAGAACCTGTCCCACAATCCGCGCTACACACTGCTCAACGACCAGATCCTGATGGCCCGCGGCGAGGACATCAGGCTCCAGATCGAGGGCGTCGAACGCCTCGACACCACCTCCACCACCATCGCGCCCGAGGCCGCGTGCACGTCCGTGCAACTGCACCTCCAGGTCACCCCCGACAACTTCGCCGCCGCGTGGAACGCCGCGCAGTCCGTGTCCGGCGTGCAGGTCGCGCTCGGCGCCAACTCGGCGTTCCTGTTCGGCCGCGAACTGTGGCGCGAGACCCGGCCGATCCTCTTCGAGCAGTCCTGCGACACGCGCCCCGAGGAGCTCATCGCGCAGGGCGTCCGCCCGCTCACCTGGTTCGGCGAGCGGTGGATCGACTCCGTCGTCGACCTGTTCACCGAGAACGTCCGCTACTTCCCCTCGCTCCTGCCGATCTGCGACGACGAGGACCCGGTCGAGGCGCTCGACCGGGGCGACGTACCGCACCTGCGCGAACTCAAGCTGCACAACGGCACGATCTACCGCTGGAACCGCCCGGTGTACGACGTCGCCCGCGGCAAGCCGCACCTGCGCGTCGAGAACCGCGTGCTGCCGGCCGGCCCGACGGTCGCCGACATCATCGCCAACTCGGCGTTCTACTACGGCGTGCTGCGCTCGCTCGTCGAGGACGAGACACCGGTGTGGCGGCGCATGCCGTTCGAGCAGGCCGCCGAGAACTTCCACACCGGTGCCCGGCTCGGCATCGAGGCGCCCATCGGCTGGCCGGGGTTCGGCCGGGTGCCGGTGACGGAGCTGGTGCTGCGCGAACTGCTGCCGCGCGCGTACCGCGGCCTCGACGCGTGGGGCATCGACCCGCGTGAACGCGACGAGTACCTGGGCATCATCGAGCAGCGCTGCCTGCGGCGTACCAACGGCGCGGCCTGGCAGAGCGCGATGTTCCACCACGCCCGCGACCGGATGGGCCTGGACCGGCTCGGCGCGCTGCGCGCCATGACGCTGCGGTACGCCGAGCACATGCGCGACGGCGAGCCGGTGCACACGTGGCCGGTCGGCTGAGCCGGCCGTGCCGGTCACAGCACGCCGTGGTCCTTGAGCACCCGCCTCGCCTGGGCGAGCAGCATGCCGACGTTGACGTTCTTGCGGCACACCACGACCGCCACGACGTCGTCGGCGCTGGCCACCCGCAGGAACAGGTGAGCCAGGTTGTCGCTGTTGACCAGGATCTCCTGGAAGTAGTGCTTGTCGCTGACGACGCCCCGGCGTTCCTTGAAGATGTTCTCGATCAGGACCACGTTGCGCCCCTGGAACAGGTCGGCGGTGGCCGCCGCCAGCATGTCCAGTACCTCCGGCGGGTGCGAGTCGACGGTCTCGACGGCCATCAGCATGCCGGTCGTCATGTCGATGACGCCGGCCGCGAGGCATTCGGGCACCTCCGAGCGCAGCGATTTCACCAGCGCCACCACACGGTCGGACAAGGACAGATGCTGGTCCGAGGACCGCGAAACGCTCATAGTGCTCCTCTCCGGGGAATCCCGCCGGTCCGCGGACCGGCGGTCAAAGGACTTCCATAAACGCGCCAGTCGGCCGCGCTTTTTGCGATCGCTCATGAACCGACCCGGACCGCGGATTTCCGGATCTGCTCGATCTGTGTTTCGTTCAGGCCCAACCGGTCGCGGAGAAACCGTTCCGGCAGCACCGGAATTCGCGCCCCCGCGCGCGGCGGGGCCAGCACCGCGTTGATCCCGCTCGCGCCGCGCCGCCGCCGCGGCAGCGGCTCGGCCGCCGCGTCCGACGTCCGCGCGACGTAGCCGTCGGCGAGCAGCCGGCACAGGCCGACCGTGACCGCGTACAGGCTCAGGCCCACCCGGAACGCGATGTCGCGCGCCGTGCTGCGGCCGTCCACGTGCGCGAGGATCTCCCGCCGCGGATCCGCGGGGCCCGCGCCGTACGGCACCACCTCGGCCCGCACCAGCCGGTCCGCGAACGGCGCCACCCGCCGCGGCTGCGCCTCGACCGCGCGCAGCCGCCGCTCGGTCTCGCCCAGCAGCCAGTCGCGGTCCAGGCCCTCGGCCACCGCGAGCCGCCTGGCCTCGGCGTCGTCGAGCGCGTCGGCCGGCCCGTCGACCCCGCCGTCCGCCGGATCGCCCATCGCGATGGCGAACGCCGCGTCCAACGCCGCCGCACGGCAGACCAGATGCAGTTCGCGCGCACCGATCAGCGCGCGGTCCACGAGCAGCCCGCCGACGCAGCCGGACGCGTCCCCCGCCTGGCACACCGCCGCCCACTCCCCGGCCCCGATCCGGCCCGAACGCACCAGGATCGTGGCCGCGTCCGGCGCGCCACCCGACGCCACCGCCGTCACGCGCCCGGCGGTGATCCGGACCACGCCGCCGGGTTCGCCGGGAACCGCCAGCGCACCGGAGAAGCCCGCCTCGGGAGGCGGCGCGAGCAGCCGCACGAGACGCCGGTACGCGGCCCGCTCCGGAGCGACCTGCGGATTTCGCGTGGCCGTGGTACCGGAAATCGACATGGGCATCCCTGTGGACAGCCGACAGCACAAACGGGGTGAAGGAAAACCGAACTGACGTGCCAAGAACGGGTTGATGGACATCAAAGCCCCGGGCGTCGCCAATCGTCAAGCGGGACAAGGAATTTCGCGAAAGCGCCGAATCGGCGCCGCATTTTAGTGCGATGCGTCGAAGGCGCCGGGGAATTCGGAATTTCCGGGACGGCGACGCCATCGGCCGGTGCCGCGCACGCCCGCAACGGTTGCCCGCGACGGGCGTGGGGGCGGGCGGCGCCGGGCCGCGGGCGCCGTGTACCCGGTCCTTATCTCGTGCGCCGCTACCCTGTCCCGGTGATCACGGAAGACCCCTCCGAGCGGGCCGCGCCCGCGCTCCCGCCGCGCCGCAGGATCCTGCGCGACGAGGTGCTGCTGGTGCTCGCGCTGTCGCTGGGCGCGTCCGCCGTGTCCGCGATGATCTCGTTCATCGGCTCGATCACCCGGCCGGGCGGCCTGGCGCACCAGGCCGCGGTGCTCAACCGCTCGGCGGCGCCCGGGCGGCCGTGGCTGGACCTGGCGTGGCAGCTGTTCGGCATCGCCACCGCGCTGGTGCCGGTCTTCCTCGTCGCGCACTTCCTGATGCGCGACGGCGAGTCGATGCGCACGCTCGGCGTCGACACGAAGCACCGCTGGACGGACCTCGGCCGCGGCGCGGCCGTCGCCGCGGTCATCGGCGGCACGGGGCTCGGGCTCTACCTCGCGGCGCGCGGCGCGGGCGCGAACCTGACCGTCGTGCCGACCACGCTGCCGGACGTGTGGTGGCGCATCCCTGTGCTGGTGCTCTCCGCGTTCCAGAACGCGGCTCTGGAGGAAGTCGTCGTCCTCGGCTACCTGATGCACCGGCTGAAAGGCTTCGGCTGGTCGTTCCCCGCGGCGGTGGCGGCCAGTTCGGTGCTGCGCGGGTCGTACCACCTGTACCAGGGGATCGGCGGGTTCTTCGGCAACCTGGCGATGGGCGTGGTCTTCTGCCTACTGTACCGGCGGTGGGGCCGGGTCATGCCGCTGCTCGTCGCGCACGCGCTGATCGACACCGTGGCGTTCGTCGGGTACGTGCTGCTGGCCGGCAAGGTCGGGTGGCTGCCGACGCCGTGACGGGCGCCGGCCGGCGCGTCAGTCGTCGGTGCCGGTGTCGATGAGGCCGGCCAGCGCGTACGTCGGCGAGCGGTCCAGGTTGTGCCGCGCCCGGTCGTAGCGGCGCGTGGTACGGCTGTCGGCGTGCCCCAGCAGGTCCTGCACGTCGCGCAACGAGGCGCCCGCGTCCAGCGCGAGCGTCGCGCACGCGTGGCGCAGGTCGTGCGGGTGCAGGGTGTCCGCCAGGTGCGGAACCGCGGTGGCGGCGAGGGCGCGCAGCAGCCGCCACACGCCCTGCCGGTCGAGCGGCCGCCCGGTCGCGGTCGCCACCAGTGGCCCGGAGTCGCGCCCCGCGAGATAGGCGTCGATCAGTTCGCCCGCGCGCGGCGGCACCACCATGCGCTGCCGCTTGCCGCCCTTGCGGGTCACCGTCAGCACCCGGTGCCCGCGCTCCCAGCCGAGGTCGCCGACCTCCGCGTGGCACAGCTCGGACACGCGCAGGCCGCAGAACAGCAGCAGGTTCGCGACCACGGCGGCACGCGGCGAATGCGCTTCGGCGGCGGCCAGCAGCCGGCCCGCCTCGGTCTTGGACAGGCCGGTCGACTGCACGTTCTCGCCGACCTTGGGGCGCCGCACCCGGGCCGCCGGGTTGCGGTCGATCGCGCCCTCGTCGACGGCGTACGCGTAGAACCCGGAGACCGCCGAGAGCCGGCGCACCACCGTGGACGGGGCGGCGCCGGAGCGGGTCAGGTGCTCGACGTACGCGTCCACGTGCACGCGCCGTGCCGCGAGCACGCCGACCTCCATCCGGTCGCACCATGCGCCGTAGTCCGCGAGGTCGCGGGTGTACGCGGCGCGCGTGTTGCCGGAGTGCGACAGCAGGAAGCCGACGGCCAGGCGCTGGGCGGTGTCGCCCTCGGCCGCGAGCGCGAGCAGGCCCGCCTGCGCGGGGAGTTGCGCGGGGAGCCGGGTGACGGGTTCGCCGGCCGTGGGGACGGGGGAGTGCGCCGCGGGCTCCGCCCCGCTCACGTCGCCGAGCCCCGCGGGGATCGCTGACGTGTCGTCAAGGTCCGGGCCTGCTACGGGGATCGGGGTGGGCTCGGAGGCGGGCACGCGGGGCAGACTCCTGGAATCCTCGGTACGGAACGAGATGATGTGCTCACGGTACCGGTCGCGCGCGGCCGGACCGGCGTGTCGGTGTCCGGCGGAACGGCTGTGTTGGGGGTGCCAATGGTGGCGGGCGGAATCCGCGAACGACTGCGGCTGCGCAGGGAGGCCGCCGAGGCGGACGCGCCGCCGCGCGCCAGGCCCGGGCTGGTCGCGCCGGTGCTGCTGGCGCTGTTCTTCGTGCTGGTCGTGATCATCGTCGTCAAGATCGGCGGCGGCGAGGACAAGAAGTCGGGCAGCGCCGAGAACGTCGGCGGCTCGGGCGACACCGACGCGTCGGCGAGCGCGTCCGCGAGCCCCGAGGGGCCGCCGGTCGCCCCGCCCGGCTCGATTGAGGGCGCCGTGAAGTCGCGCGTGGCACTGGCCGTCTACAAGCAGCCCGAGGCGCGCGGCAAGACGGTGCTGAGCGCCGACCACGGCGTCAAGGTCATGGTGGTCTGCCACATCGACGGGCAGACCCAGTACACGCAGGGACGGCCGGACCCGACCTGGGCGCGGATCATCGTCTCGGGCAAGCAGGGCTACGTGCCGGTGGGCCAGTTGGAGACGGGCGGGGTGGTGCGGCAACAGGTGCCGGCCTGCGGGTGACGGGACGGGTCGGCGGGGGCGGGCGCCGGCACGGGCCCGGTGCGGGCGGGTGACGTGCCGTTACGCGTCTGGCCTCGCGCGGCGGGTCTGTTCGGGATGCCTCACGCCCACCACAGGGCGCGCGCGTTGCCGCCCAGCACCGCGGCGCGCGCGGCCGCGCCCCGGCGGCGGACCGCGTGCTCGGCGAGCGCGACCTTGCCCGCGTAGTCCGGCGTGCGGGTCTGCGGATGGTCGGAGCCCCACAGCAGGCGCTCGTCGCCGAACGCCTCCGCCAGCGTGTCGACGACGTCGGCCGGGTCGTCGGGCGCGCACGTCGCGAACAGATGTGTGCTGATCTTCACGCGTACGCCCGGCAGTTCGGCGAGCGCCAGCACCGGCGCGAGCCCGGCGGGGCCGGCGGTCGGGTCGGGGAAGCCCGCGTGGTCGAGGGCGACGTCCAGCGTCGGACGCTCCGCGAGCAGCGGGGCGAATGTGGGCAGGTGACAGGCGAACGTGGTCAGCACGAGGGTGACGCGGGCCTCGGCGGCGACGTCCAGCAGCCGGCCGGTGTGCGGCGCGTGGAACCACTCGGGCACCGGCCTGCCGGGACCGCCGGAGACGGCGAACAACCGTACCCCGCACACCGCGTCGCGCGCGGGATGGTCGGCGAGCAAGGCCGCGAGCCGCTCCGGCCCCGCCGGATCGGTCGGGTCGACGGCGACCACGGCACGGGTCCGGCCGGGGTGCGCTGCCGCGGCGTCGAGGACGTAGCGGCAGTCGTAGCCGTACGCCCCGACGCCCTGCACGAGGACGCACGAGCCCACACCGGCCGCCGCCTGCACGGCCAGCACGTGCTCGGCGGTGGCGCTGCCGTCGGACCAGTAGTCGGCGCCGTCGCCGGTCCCGCCGGTCCGGGGGTAGCGGACGGTGTCGGGCGAGACGACGTGGACGTGGGTGTCGACGAGGGGGTTCGGGTCGGTCACGCCGCGACGGTACCGCTGAACTGACGCAGTGTCAGGCGTGGGCGTGGCGGGTCAGCCCGCCAGCTCGCCCTTCAGCACCGTGACGGCGAGGCCGAGCAGCAGCACCCGGTCGCCGCGCAGCTCCACCCCGACGGCCCCGCCGCGCTCCGACGCCTGGAAGCCGGTCAGCGCGGTACGGCCCACGCGCGGGGCCCAGTACGGGCCGAGCGCACAGTGCACCGAACCGGTGACGGGGTCCTCGTCGATGCCGGCCGCGGGCGCGAACACCCGCGAAACGAAGTCGATCCCGGGGGTGTCTCCGGGCGCGGTGACCGCGATGAGGCGGTACGGGAACGCGGCCAGGGCACCCAGCGCCGGCGTCAGCTTGCGCACTTCATCCGCGGTCGCGACCTCGACGATCAGATCCGTGCTGCCGACGACGGCGGCCAGCAGCGGCACGCCGAGCGCGTCGGCGAGGCCCTCCGGGACCTCGACGGGCTCCGGGTTCCAGACGGGGAAGTCGAGGCCGATCGCGCCGTCCGGGTGCCGCGTGGCGACCAGCACCCCGCTACGCGTCCAGAACCGCACCTCGCGCTCGGCGAGGCCCTCGGTGAACAGGACGTGCGCCGAAGCGAGCGTGGCGTGCCCGCACAGGTCGACCTCGACGCTCGGCGTGAACCATCGCAGATCCCAGTCGGCGTCGGGCCGCGCACTGGGCGCGAGGAACGCCGTCTCGGAATGCCGCAGCTCCGTGGCGACCGCCTGCATCCAGTCCGCGTCGGCGGCATGGTCGGCATCGGGCAGGCACACACCGGCGGGGTTTCCGGCGAACGGGGCGTCGGTGAAGGCATCGACGACATAGGCGCGCATACACGCCACCCTAGGCGGCCGGAGCGCGGCGGCGCGTCTCAATTCCACCTCAGTTGCGTCTGGTGCAAGTTTCCCGTGCACAACTTGCAATGGAGATCAAGTCTCCCGACCCCTACCGTTGAACCGTCCGGACGACGACGAAGCGGCGCCGGGCCCGGTGTGGTGTGCACGACCCCCCGGGCCCGCCGCGCGCCGCACCGCCCGAATCCCTCTTCGAGGTGCCTTTCCGTGGAACAGCCCACGCCGCCGCGCTCGCGCGCGGTTCTGCCGGTCACGTGCGCCTGCGTGCTGCTCGTGATGATCATGGTGGCGGCCATCAACCTCGCCATCCCCAAGCTCGCCGCGTCCGATCTGCACCCCAGTGCGTCGCAACTGCTCTGGATCGTCGACGCCTATGTCATCGTCTTCGCCGGCCTGCTCATCCCCGCCGGAGCCGCCGGGGACCGGTTCGGGCGGAAGGGGGCGCTGCTCACCGGGCTCGGCCTGTTCTCGGCCGGGGCCACCGTCTGTGCGCTCGCCACGTCCGTCCCCGTCCTGCTCGCCGGGCGTGCCGTCACCGGGGCCGGGGCCGCGCTCGTCATGCCCGCGACGCTTTCGATCCTCATCCACAGCACCGCGCCGGAGCGCCGGCCCCAGGCCATCACCACCTGGACCCTCGCCACCGGTCTCGGCGGCCTGCTCGGCAACGGCCTCGGTGCGCCGATCCTCGAATACCTGCCCTGGCAGGGCCTGTTCGCCGTGCTCGCGCCGGTCGGTGCGGTGCTGCTCCTGCTGTCCGCGGTGCTGCTGCCGAAGGTTCCGCGCAACCCCGCCTCGCTCGACCCCGTCGGATCGGCGCTGCTCATCGCGGGGTTCCTCGCCGTGCTCTACGGCATCATCGAAGGCCCCGACCAGGGCTGGTCCTCCGCCCGCGTGCTCGGCGGCTTCGGCGTCGGCCTGCTCCTGCTCGCCGCGTTCGTCGGCTACGCGCTGCGCGCCAAGCAACCCCTCCTGGACCCCCGGCTGTTCCTGCGCCCGGGGCTCCGGGCCGGGGTGCTCGGCATCCTGGTGGCCTTCGTCGGCCTGTTCTCGCTCTTCTACGTCAACGCCCAGTACCTGCAGTACGCGAAGGGCTTCAGCGTCCTGACCACCGGCTTCGCGATCCTGCCGCTCGGTGTCGGCATGGTGGTCGGATCGCGGGCCAGTGCGAAGCTGGTCGTCCGGTTCGGCAACCGCCCCGTGATCGTCGGCGGCATGCTGCTGATCACGCTCGGCCTGTTCACGCTGTCGTTCCTGACGAAGGACACGCCGTACCCGCTGTACCTGGTCTGCGTCACCTGCAACTCGCTCGGCTTCGGCCTGGTCGGACCGGCGATGTCGACCGCGGTCTTCGCCGCGCTGCCCGCCGACCGCGCCGGGCTCGGTTCCGGACTCAACGGCGCCGCCCGCGAGTTCGGCAGCGCCCTCGGCGTCGCGATCTACGGCACGCTGCTGAGCACGTCGTTCGACGCGAACCTGCCGGACGCGCTCGGCCACGCCCGCACCATCGGCGAGGCCGTCGGCCGTGCCCCGTCGCTCGGCCCCGGCGGGCACGCCGCCGTCCTGGACGCGTTCACCGACGCCATGTCGACCGCGTTCCGCGGAGTCGCCCTCGTCATGCTCGCCGCCACCGCGCTCGTCGCGCTGTGGTCGCGGGAGCGCCCCGACCCGGCGGCGGCTTCCGACGCGCCGGCGAAGGCGTACGCGGGCGCGTCCGGCCGGTCATGACCCGACCGGTCCGGAGGCCGTCGGTCCTTCCGCGACGGCCTCCGCGACCGCGTCCCGCACCAGCGCGCGCAGCCAGGCGTGCGCGCCGTCCGCGTCATGCCGCGGATGCCACACCTGGACGACGCTCAGCGGGTCCAGGTCCAACGGGATCGGGAACGTCCGCAGGCCCAGGGCGCGCACCGAAGGCGCGGACATCGCCTCGGTGGTCATGCCCACCGCGTCCGACAGCAGCAGCATGTACAGCGACGAGGCGTACGACGGCACCGTGCCGACCACCCGGCGGCGCAGCCCCAGCCGGGCCAGCGCGTCGTCGATCGGCCCGGTCGTGCGGCCCCGCCGCGACGCGATCAGGTGGTCCGCGTCGGCGAACCGCTCGGGCGTGACGGTGCCGCGGGTCAGCGGATGGCCCGCGCGCACCACGCCCACGAAGCGGTCGACGGCGAGGACCTCGGAGCGGGCCTCCGGCTCGACGTCCCGGGGCGAACCCACGAGCAGGTCGGCCGCGCCCTCGCGCAGGACGGGCGTGTCGGTGCGCTCCTCCGGGAGGAACCGCACCGTCACGTAGGGCGCCTCGGCGCGGATCCGGGCGAAGACCCGCTGTCCGATCGCCGCGACCAGGCCGTCGTTGATGATCACCGAGAACGTCCGCCGCAGCGTCGCAGGATCCGGCCGCTCGACCGGGCCCAGCAGCTGTCGCGCCTGCTCCACCAGCGCCCGCACCTCGGCGCGCATCGCCAGCGCGCGCGGCGTCGGCACCATCGACCGGCCGGCCCGCACCAGGATCGGGTCGCCGGTCGCCTTCCGGATCCGGCCCAGCGTGCGGCTCATCGCCGGCTCGGACAGGTGCAGGCGCGCGGCCGCGCCGCCCACGCTCTCCTCGTCGAGGAGGACGTCCAGGGCCACCAGCAGGTTGAGGTCCAGCCGAGCATGCATGCCCCGCAGTATCTCGGCTGCGGCCCCGCGGCGCCGGATGGCAAGATCACCGCATGACGAGCCACGACCCCGCGCACGTCGCCCGTCCCGACGCCGCGACCCCGGCCGACGGACTGCCGCCGCAGCTGGTCCCCGAACACCCCTTCCCCCCGGTGCCCGACACGGTGACCGGGCTCGGCCTGGTGCTGCGCCCGTGGACCGAGGACGACATCCCGGCCATGATCGCCGTCCTGGACAACCCCGAGGTCGGGCGGTGGACGCGCATACCCGCGCCGTTCGGCCCGCTCGACGCCGAAGCGCGGCTCGCCCGCGGCACGTACGGCCACGAGATCGGCGAGCGCATCATCTTCGCGGTCACCGAGGACGGCGTCACGCCGGTCGGCGAGGTGCTGGCCTTCCACGAGCGGTCCGGCCGCGAACGCGGCGTGGAACTCGGCTACAGCGTCGCGCCGCACGCGCGCGGCCGCGGTCTCGCGTCGCGCTCGGTGCGGGTGATGACCGCGCACGCGTACGACGTGCTGAAGGCGGAGCGGGTGGTGCTCGTCATCTCCCAGGGCAACGAGGCCAGCGAGGGCGTCGCGCGGGCCACCGGCTTCGTACTCGACGAGGCCGCCGAGCCGGTGGAGGTGCACGCCAACGGCTTCGACCACGTCGCCCGCACCTGGGTGCACCGGCGCGGCTGACCCCCCGCGGGGGACGGCGGTCTTGATCCTTGCGCGCGGATCCGCTCTGCTGGGCGTCCGCGACGCGAGGAGGAGCGCATGGGCCAGGACCCGACCGGCGCCGGTGAACTGCGGGAGACCGTCGACTACATCGGCGTCACGCGGTTGCAGGCGGCGTACGCCGACGCGGTCAGCCGCCGCGCGTGGCCGGAGTTCGCCGAGATCTTCGAGCCGGACGCGGAGGTCGTCGTGGACACCGGTGTCGGCGACCCTCTGCGGCTGACCGGTCCCGACGGCGTCTCCGGGTTCATCGCGGGCGCGATCGAACGGTTCGAGTTCTTCCAGTTCGTGCCGCTCAACACGCGCGTGACCACGGCCGTGGGCGGCGACCCGGACGCCGCCGAGGGCCGGCTGTACATCTGCGAGTTGCGGCAGGACCGCGAAAGCGGCCGCTGGACCAACGCGTTCGGGGTCTACCACGACCGCTACCGGCGCACCGGCGGCGTATGGCGGTTCCGGCACCGCCGCTACCAGTCGCTCGCGCGGACGACGGGCCGGGCCGAGGTGTTCACGTTCCCGTACCACCTCGTTCCGGGGTCCCTCGGCGCCGTCCCCATGGATTGACGACCCGTCAGGTATTGCGTTCGCCGAGCCGACGGCACATGATCCGGGCACGGCGTCCGGGCCCGAACCCGGACGCGGCGACGGACACGGCGGCGAAGGCGGGCGGGCGATGGCGGGACGGTTCGACGGCAAGCGGGTCCTGGTCACCGGAGCGTCGTCCGGCATCGGCGCGGCGACCGCGCTGGCGTTCGCGCGCGAGGGCGCCACGGTCGGCGTCGCGGCGCGGCGCGCGGACCGGCTCGCCGAGGTGCTGGCCGGCTGCCGCGAGCACGCGCCCGCGTCCGTCGCGCTGCCCGTCGACCTCGCCGACCTGGACGGCGTCGAGGGGTTCGCGGAGACCGCCGTCAAGGAACTCGGCGGCGTCGACGTCCTCGTCAACAACGCCGGCATCCCCAAGCGCCGGCGCGCCGCCAAGCTCACCCCCGCCGACCTGCACGAGGTCATGGCGGTCAACTTCGAGGCCCCGGTGCGGCTGACCGCCGCCCTGCTGCCCGGCATACTGGAGCGCGGCCACGGCCACGTGGTCAACGTGTCGTCCATGGGCGTGCACATGTTCAGCATGGGCGCGGGCGCCTACGCCGCCTCCAAGGCCGCCGTCGAACTGTGGACCGAGGCGCTGTACTTGGAGCTCGCCGGCACCGGCGTGGCCGCGCACCTGCTGGTGCCGGGCACCACCGACACCGAGTTCAGCCGGCCGCGCGACGACAACGACCCGCCGTTCCCGGTCGCGCCGGGCTCGGCGGCGAGTCCCGACGAGGTCGCCGCCGCGCTGCTCGACTGCCTGGGCACCGACGTGTTCGTCACCTACGCCACCGCCCGCGACGCGGCCACCGCCGCCGCGAAGAACGCCGACCCGAACGGCTTCCTCGCCGCGTTCCTCGAGCGCCTGCGCGGTTGACCCGGGGAACGCAGCCCGAGGTGCTGCGTCGCGGGCCCTCGCGCGGGTGACCCGGCGCGCCCCGGGCGGCGGTTCCCGGCACGCCGTGCGAGACTCGCCCGGTACGCCGAGTCCCCGCGCGGTATGCCGCGGGCTCGGAAGCGCGAGGGCGGGGAGGTCCCCACGGTGAGCCACACGGAACTGCCGTACCGTCAGATCCGGCAGTCGGCCAAGCTCGCCGGCGTCTGCTACGACATCCGCGGCCCGGTGCTCGACGAGGCCAAGCGGATGGAGGACGAGGGCCACCGCATCCTCAAGCTCAACATCGGCAACCCGGCGCCGTTCGGCTTCGAGGCGCCCGGCGAGATCCTGCACGACATGATCCTCGGCCTGCCGTCCGCGCAGGGCTACTGCGACTCCAAGGGCCTGTTCCACGCCCGCCGCGCGGTCGTCCAGCACTACCAGGAGCGGGGCATCCACGGCGTCGACGTCGAGGACGTCTACCTGGGCAACGGCGTGTCCGAGCTCATCGTGATGGCCCTCCAGGCGCTCCTCGACGACGGCGACCAGGTGCTCGTCCCGGCCCCCGACTACCCGCTGTGGACGGCGGCGGTGTCGCTGTCCGGCGGAACCCCCGTGCACTACCTGTGCGACGAGACCGCGGACTGGTTCCCCGACCTCGACGACATCGCCGCCAAGATCACCGACCGCACCCGCGCGATCGTCGTGATCAACCCGAACAACCCCACCGGCGCGGTCTACTCGCGCGAGCTCCTCGAGGGCCTCGTCGAACTCGCCCGGCGGCACCAGCTGCTGCTGCTCGCCGACGAGATCTACGACAAGATCCTCTACGACGACGCGGAGCACGTCCCGCTGGCCTCGCTCGCGCCCGACCTGCTGTGCCTGACCTTCAACGGCCTGTCCAAGGCGTACCGGGTGGCCGGCTTCCGCTCCGGCTGGCTCATGCTGTCCGGCCCGAAGCTGCACGCCGCCGACTACATCGAGGGCCTGAACATCCTGGCCAACATGCGGCTGTGCGCGAACGTCCCCGCACAGCACGCGATCGCCACCGCGCTCGGCGGGCACCAGAGCATCGAGGCCCTGGTTCTGCCCGGCGGCCGGCTGCGCGCGCAACGCGACAAGGCGTACGAGCTGCTCACCGCCATCCCGGGCGTGACCTGCGTCAAACCGCGCGGCGCGCTGTACGCGTTCCCGCGCGTCGACCCGGCGGTGTGCCCGCTCGTCGACGACGAGCGCTTCGTCCTCGACCTGCTGCTCCAGGAGCGGATCCTGGTGGTGCAGGGCACCGGCTTCAACTGGCCGACCCCGGACCACTTCCGCATCGTGACGCTGCCGCACGTCGAGGACCTGGACGACGCGATCACCCGCATCGGCAAGTTCATCGGGTCGTACCAGCAGTAACGCACAACAAGGGAGCCCGGCCGGGCGGCTCCGCCGCCGCCCGGCCGGGCCGCCCGTCAGACCTTCTTCACCCGCGGGATGATGCGCTCGCCGAACAGCGCCGCCTGGTCGAGGAACTCGGCGCGGCTGTGCGCGGGCAGGGCGATCGTCACGCCCGTGACGCCCGCGGCGGCCTGCTCGGTGAGGTCCTCGACGACCGCGTCGGCGTCGATGCCGGCGCCGGAGAACATGCTCAGGCCGCGCGGCATGAAGATGACGTCGATCGGGTCGGTGCGGCCGACCGACTCGGCGTACTCGCGCGCGTAGTCGAGCCGGGCGCGCAGGTCGTCGAGCGACTCGATGCCGGGGGTCTTGAGGCTCTTGGACGCCTTGGCCGGGGCCGGCATCGGCAGCCAGCCGTCGCCCAGGTCGACGACCCGGCGGATGGCGCGCTTGCTGTTGCCGCCGACCCACACGGGGATCCGGGGCTGCGCCGGGCGCGGCAGCATCGTGTTGCCGGCCGCCGTGTAGCCGGTGCCCTCGAAGGTGACGCTCTCGCCGGTCCAGGCGGCGCGCATCGCGCGCAGCGCCTCGTCGAGGCGGTCGTTGCGGTCGTCGAAGGACGCCCCGAGCGCGGCGAACTCCGGCTCGAGGTAGCCGGCGCCGACGCCGAGGATGACGCGTCCGCCGCTGAGCGCGTCCAGCGAGGAGATCATCTTCGCGGACACGAACGGGTTGCGGTACGCCGGCACGAACAGGTTCGTGTGCAGCCGCAGCGTGCTGGTCGCGGCGGCGGCGAAGGACAGGGTCACCATGGGATCCACGGTGTGGTGGCCGCCGCGGGCGAGCCACGCGTCCCCGGGGAAGGGGTGGTCGGTGGTGAAGACCGCGTCGAACCCGGCCGCCTCGGCGGCACGGGCCATTTCCATGACGGCCTCGGCGCTGATCAGGTCGGCGCCGGCGTCCACCAGATGGGTCGGAAGCCCGAGCGAGAGGAACATGGGCGCACGCTAGCAGTGTTCTGACGATCCGTCAGGTGCGGGTCACGCGGACCCGGACCGCGGCTCCGACCGCGGCGCCGACTGCGCCTCGGGACCCGGCTCGACACCCGGCTCGGCACCCGGACCGGATCCGGGCGGATCGACCGCGTCGGACGCGCGCTCGGCGGCGTTGCGCGCCTTGGCCGCGCGGAGGACGACGACGACCGCGAGCATGAGCACCGCGTACGCCGCGACCCCGATCCCGACCCAGGCCCACACAGTGCTCTCCCTACGCGAATCCGGTCACCCGCGGTGACCCGACGATCCTAGGGCGTATCAGGACATGCCCTGACCCAGGGCGACGGGCCCCCTACCGGACTCGATGCGGCGGTGCGTGACGGCACTTGCCCGAAATGTACCCGCTTCGCGGTGGGATATAGCGATCAACACGCTTGCTGTGAGGGCGAGTTGGCGCACCCTCCCAGGTGGCGGCGGGCGGCGCGGCAAAGGTGGCGCGAAATCGACGCTCTGTCGGTGTTGCATCGCGACAGTATTCCGATATATCGTTGAGGCATCGCGAAGAGATCGCGATAACTCGAAGGAGTGATGAACCATGAACGGCAACATGAAGCGCCGCCCCAAGTGGGGCGAACGAGAAGGACGCCGACCCGCCTACGGCCCCTGGGGTCCGGGCCACGGCCCCGGCCCCGGCTTCGGCCCGGGCTTCGGACCCGAGTTCGGGCGTGAGTTCGGCCGTGGCCACGGCCGCGGACCGCGTGGTCCGCGCGGCGGCCGCGCCCGCCGCGGCGACGTCCGCGCGTCGATCCTCGCGCTGCTCAACGAGCGGCCGATGCACGGCTACGAGATGATCCGCGAGATCGGCGAGCGCACCCAGGGCGTGTGGAAGCCCAGCCCGGGCTCCGTCTACCCGACCCTCCAGCTGCTGGAGGACGAGGGCGTCGTCGTCGGCGAGGAGTCCGGCGGCAAGAAGCTGTTCTCGCTGACCGACGCCGGCCGCGAAGAGGTCGCCCGGCAGCCCGAGGGCACCGCCCCGTGGGACCAGGCCAGCGAGGGCGTCGACCACGAGGCGCTGCACAACCTGCGCCAGTCGGTCTTCCAGGTCGGCGACGCGCTGCGCCAGGTCATGGCGACCGGCAACGAGACGCAGCGGGCCAAGGCCCTGGAGGTCATGGCGGACACGCGCAAGCGTCTCTACCTGATCCTCGCCGAGGCCGAGTAGCGGTGCCGGCCGTGATGGTCGCCACCATGCTCACCCTGGTCCTGCGTCCCACCCGCACACCCGGCTGCCGACAGCCGCGACCCGCGACTGCCGGCGGCCGGGTGTCCACCACCCCGTCCGCGCCGCGTCACCAGGGCGCGACGGCGTAGTCCTTCAGGAAGCACCCGAACGGCGGCTCGGCCGCCTCGTTCTCACCGCGCACCACCGGGTCGTACACGCGCGCCGCGCCGTCGACGACGTCCAGGGGCGTGCGGAATCCCGCCCGTGCCACGCGCTCGCGGTCCGGCATCGGCTTCTCGTCGGTGATCCAGCCGGTGTCCACGCTCGTCATGTAGACGCCCTGCCGCGCCAGGTCGGCCGCGCTCGTCCGCGTGAGCATGTTCAGCGCCGCCTTCGCCATATTCGTGTGCGGGTGCCCCGGCGCCTTGTAGTGCCGGTTGAACTGCCCCTCGACCGCCGACACGTTCACGACGTAGCGGCGCTCCGCGGGCGCCTTCAAAAGCAGCGGCAGCAGCCGGCTCACCAGCAGGAACGGCGCCGTGACGTTGACCAGCTGCACCTCGAGCAGCTCGACCGGGTCGACCTCCTCGACGCGCCGCGACCACGAGTTCGCGGGCGACGGGTCGGGGACCAGGCCCGCCGCGTCCAACGGCAGCGCGGGCGCACCCGATCCGCGGCCGAGTATCCCTGACCCCGCCCCCGCCGCGAGCGCGGGCAGCGGCTCCGGCAGCTCGGCCGGCGCGGTCAGCGCGGTGACCGGCTCGAACGCCGCCGCGCCCAGCGCCGCCCGCTCGGCCGCCAGCAGCGGCGCGTACGACGCCGGCGGCCGCCGCACGGTCTGCGCGGCGTTGTTGACCAGGATGTCCAACGGGCGTCCCTCGGCGACCAGTTCGTCGCACCACGCGAGCACCCGCCCCGGGTCGCGCAGGTCCACGGGCACGACGGTGAGGCGCTCGGCCCACACGGCGTGGTCCGGGGCCGCAGCGAACCGGGTGCGGGTGTCGTGGGGGAAGCGCGAGGTGACCATGACCTCGGCGCCGTCGCGCAGCAGCTTGAGGACCAGCTCGTAGCCGATCTTCACGCGGCCGCCGGTGACCAGCGCGCGGCGTCCGGTCAGGTCGGCGCGGGCCCGGCGGCGGGCCCGGTTCTCGGCCGCGCACGGCGGGCACAGCTGGTGGTAGAAGCCGTCGACCTGCATGTACGGCTGCTTGCAGATGTAGCAGCGCAGGCCGGGCACCAGGCCGACCGGTCCGGCGGGCGAGGCGCTCTCGTCGAGCGGTTCGTCGTCGACGCGGTGGTCGGCGCCGGTCGCGGTCTGGGCGATCACCGCAGCGCGCGCGGCGGACCGTGCCGCGCCGCGGGCGGCCCGGCGGCGCTTGCGGCCCGACTTGGTGAACGCCGCGACGGCCTGCTCGATGCGGATCCGCTGCGGGTCGAAGGGCTCCAGGTCCTCGTACGCGGCGAGCCGCGCGAGGCAGGCCTCGAGCTCGGGGTCGGTACCGACCTGCGCGGGGCGCGGCCGGTGGATACGGGCAGACGGCACCTCTGGGGGTGCCGGAGTGGTCTCGGTCATCGCGGCGCTCCCCTTGGCGTCGTCTTGGGACAGGCGGTGCGGGCCCTACGGCTCGGCGGCGGGGCGTTCCCCGCCGCTCGCACTCGCGCCTGCTGCTCGCGTATTCACACGGCTTCTCCCTCTGTGTATGCGGACGCCTCGGGCCGGGCCGGATTCGAACCGGCGTTTCCCCACGGCTGGTCGGGGGTGCGCCAACCACTGCGCTACCAGCCCCTGACGTGCCGTCACCGTACCGGCGCAACAGGCGCCACGGCACGGGGATTTCCCCCGCTGTGCCGGTTGGCCGGGTGGACGGGGTAGCGTCGGCGCGTCGCCGTACCGATCACCGGGAGCAGGGCATGACCGTCGAAAAGTGGAGCACCCTCGAGGAGATCGCCGAGGCGCGGGCGCGCTTCGAGGCCGCGATCCCCGGCTGGCGGGCGCCCGCGGCGTTCGGCGTCGGCATCGCCGCTCGCGAGCCCGACGACGCGCACCCCGAGGCGGTGTTCCCGGTGGTCAACGTCGGGAAGGGCCCGCTGCCCGCGGTGGTCATGGCGACCGTGTGCGGGCACAGCGGCGGCACCGCGAGCTACGAACTGACGCGGGAGCGGCTGGCCGAGGCGATCGCGCTGGCCGAGCCGGCCGAGGCGTGCACGGACGTCCCGCACCCGAACATCAAGGCGTGGCGCGGACTGCTGGCCGACCTCGACGAGGCCGGCGACGCGGCGTTCGCCGTCGCGGTGTTCGTGGGGGACCTGGCCGACCCGGTCGCGGACGGACACGACGCGGCGTTCCGGCGGGCCGTCGCCACGGACGGCACCGTGCAGTAGAGGCCGGAGCGGGAGCGGTCGGACCCGCACTGTCCCGGAATGACCGTTTCTGCGCGAACGCGTAGTGACCCTGGCCGGGAATGATCGATAGGGTCCCGGCATGCCCAGCCGTTCGGCACCGCGGTTCAGTTGTCTCTCCATCGTCGTCGCCAGCGTGCTGGTGATCGGCCTGGTGGTCGGGGGCCTGGTCGTCATGCTCAAGCTCGAGGCGCGCCGCGACCTCAAGCGCACCGACAAGCTCGCCCTGGAGCACGCGCGGCACTGGGCCACCGTGGTCGCGGGGGAGATGGACGCCGGGGCGTCACCGATGAGCGACGCGCTCCAGGTGGACTTCTTCCAGGTCAAGGTCAAGGTCGTGACGCTCGAGCGCAGCGCCGTAGGCGTCACCGGCATCGTCAAGGCCGAGGAGAAGCGCACCACCACGTTCGGGCACTCGGTCGTGCACCGCTGCTTCTCCTACGACATACCCGTCAAGCCGCGCGGCCAGGACCGGTTCGCGGTGCTGCGGGTCACGTGCCCGCCCGTGCTGCCGGGGATCGGCGGCGGCTGAGCGGCGGCCGAACCGGCCCCGGGAACGCCGAAGCCGGACGGCGCGCGGGTGCCCTACCCACCGCGCGCCGTCCGGCCGTTTGGTTCCGCGCCCGTGCCGGCTACGCCAGCGCGCGCCGGCTCTCGGCGATCCGCTCCGGGTCCCAGCCGGGCCCCGGCACGGAGTCGATCAGCAGCCGCGTGTACGCGTGCTGCGGCGCCGACAGCACGTCCGCCGTCCGCCCCGACTCGACGATCTTCCCGTTGCGCAGCACCACGACGTCGTCGGTGATGTGCTTGACCACCGCCAGGTCGTGGCTGACGAACAGGTAGCCGATGCCCTCCTCGCGCCGGATCGTGGCGAGCAGTTCGAGGATCTGCGCCTGGATCGACACGTCGAGCGCGGCGACCGCCTCGTCGAGGATCATCACCCGCGGGTTCGCCGCGAGCGCCCGGGCGATCGCGACGCGCTGCCGCTGACCGCCCGACAGGCGCTTGGGCAGCGCCCCCGCCTCGCGGGCGCCGAGGCCCACCTGGTCGAGGAGCTCGGCGACGCGCGCCTCCCGGCCGGGCTTGCCCAGCTCGGGGGCGTGCAGCCGCAGCACCTCGTCGAGGCAGTCGCGCACCGCGATGCGCGGGTCGAGCGAGAGGTACGGGTCCTGGAAGACCATCTGCACCTCGCGCGCCCGCGCCAGCCGCTCGGCGCGGTTGCGCGGACGGCTCGCCCGCTCGCGCCCGCCGACCGTGATGCTGCCGCCGTCCGGACGCTCGAGGCCGACGATCATCCGGGCCGTGGTCGTCTTGCCCGACCCCGACTCGCCGACGATGCCCACCGAACCGCCGGGCGGCAGCGTGAACGACACGTCGTCGACGGCCTTGTGGTCGCCGAACGTGCGGCACAGGCCGCGTACTTCCAGCAGTCCGGCGGCCGCCTCGGGACCGCCCTGCGGTGTCTTCGGCTTGCTCACGCCAGGATCCCTTCCTCGACGCGCAGGCACGCGGCGGCCCCCGTGCCGTCCTCGACCAGCGCCGGCTTCTCGGTGCGGCACCGGTCGACGGCGAACGCGCACCGGTCCGCGAACGCGCAGCCCGTCGGCGCCTCCGCCAGCGACACCGGCCGCCCGGAGATGGCCGTCGGCGGCTCCGCGCCCTCCTCCAGGCGCGGAGTCGACGCGAGCAACGCCGCGGTGTACGGGTGCCGCGGCCGGGCGAACAGCTCGGCGGCGGGCCGCGACTCGACGATCCGGCCCGCGTACATCACGTAGATGCGGTCGCAGATCGCCGCCGCCAGCTCCAGGTCGTGCGTCACGAACAGCATGCCCGTGCCGTGCGTCGCCTGGAGGCGGCGCAGGATGCCCACCACCTCTGCCTGCGTGGTGACGTCCAGCGCCGTGGTCGGCTCGTCCGCCAGCAGCAGCGCCGGGTCGCTGGTCAGCGCCGCGGCGATGACCACGCGCTGGAGCATGCCGCCCGAGAACTCGTGCGGGAAGCGCCGCAGCGCGCCCTTCGGGTCGCGGATGCCCACCTCGGTGAGCAGCTCCTCGGCCCGGGCGAGCGCGTCCTTCTTGGACATGCCGCCCAGCCGCAGGCCCTCGGTGAGGAAGTCCCCGACCCGGCGCATCGGGTTCACCGACGCGCGCGGGTCCTGGAAGACCATCGACACCTTGTTCCTGCGGAGGTCGCGCAGCCCGGCGGGGCCGGCCGTGAGCACGTCCGTGCCCTCGACCCGGACCTCGCCGGTGGTGCGCGCGTTCTTCGGCAGAAGTCCGAGCACCGTGCGGCAGGCCACCGACTTGCCCGAGCCGGACTCGCCGACCAGGCCGATGGTCTCGCCGCGTTCGACGCGCAGGCTCACCCCGTCCAGGATGGGCCGGGCGGCCGCGCCGTCCGGGAGGCGCAGGGTCACGTCGTCCAGCGCCAGCAGGGGTGTGGCGCTGTCCGCGGCCCGGGTCGCCGGGACGCTGTTCTTCTTCTTCGTGGTGCTCTTCGTCGTGTCGGCCATGTCCGTCACCTCTCCCGCTTCGCGACGCGGTCGGCGAGGCCCTCGCCGACGATCCCGAACGCCACCACCGCGATCACGATGGCCGTCGCGGGGGCGAAGGCGGGCAGCATGACGTCCTTGACCAGGGGGCTCTGGCCCGCGTTGACCATGACACCCCAGTCCGCGGTCGGCTCCTGCACGCCGAACCCCAGGTAGGAGAGGCCGGCGAGCTCGATCAGCGCGTACCCGAAGCTGATCGCGGCCTGCGCGAACACGGTCGGGACGATGTTGGGGATCAGGTGCTTCGTGCAGATCGACCAGGCCGACCAGCCCTGCACCTTGTACGCCTCGATGTACGGCCGGGACTGCTCCTGCCGGGCCACCGAGCGGACGAACCGCCCGACGTACGGGGTGTACGCGACCATCATGGCGATGACCGGCGCGGTGAGCCCCGCGCCGTAGACCGCGACGCACAGCATGGCGAGCAGCATCGCGGGGAACGCGAACAGCATGTCCATGGAGCGGGACAGGAGCGAGTCGACCCAGCCGCCGCGCCACGCGGCGACGACGCCCATGACGATGCCGAGCAGGGTGGACACGCCGACCACCAGCAGCGGACCGAGCAGTCCGGTGCGGGCGCCGTAGAGCAGCCGGGAGAACGTGTCGCGGCCCGACTGGTCGGTGCCCAGCCAGTGGTTGGGGCTGGAACCCGCGAGCGAGTTCTTCAGGTTGATCTGCTCGGGGTCGTACGGCGCGAGCAGCGGCGCGAAGATCGCCGTCAGCACCAGCAGCACCAGGACCACGACGGCCACGGTGAAGAGGGGGCCGTTCGCGGCGAGCGCGCGTATCCGGGCCGGTGCGCCGCGGCGCATGCGCGGCGATTCCGGGGTTCCGCCCTGGACGAGCGGGGGAGCGGCGGCGGTCACTTCTGGTCACCTCCCAGCGCGACGCGCGGGTCGATCAGGGGTTGGAGCAGGTCGACGATCAGGTTGGCGATCATGAACACCGCCACGACGAGCAGCGTCACTGCCTGCACGACGGGGAAGTCCTTGGCCGTCACCGACTTGATCAGCAGCGAGCCGACCCCCTGGACACTGAACGCGGTCTCCACGATCGACGTCGCGACGAGCATGCTCGCCACCATGGTGCCGACCACCGTGACGATCGGGCCCAGCGCGTTGCGGAGCACGTGCTTGCGGATGACCTGCCCTTCCGGCACGCCACGGGCGCGGGCGACCTCCACGTGCTCACGGGAGAGCTCGTCGAGCATCGAGGCGCGGGTGACGCGTGCCAGCAGGCCGGCGAACATGAGCGCGAGCGCGAAGGCCGGCAGCGTGAGGTGCCACAGCATGTCCGAGAAACCCTCGCCGGCACCGTAGATCGGGAACCAGCCGAGCTTCACCGAGAAGATCGACAGGAGCACGATCGCGGCGATGTACGACGGGATGGCGACCGCCATGCCGGTCCACACCAGCACGATCTTGTCGATCAGGCCGGGGCGCAGCGCCGAGAGGATGCCGAGCGCGAGGCCGAGCACGGCGATGATCACCATGGCGTACACCACGAGGAAGAGCGTGGTCGGCAGCTTGTCGGTGATCATCGTGCTGATGTCCTGGTGGAACTGGACGGAGCGTCCGAAGTCGCCGCTGAGGACGTCGCCGAGCCACAGGAAGTACTGCTTCAGGAACGGCTGGTCCAGGTGGTACTGCGCGGTGAGCACGGCGCGGGACTCCGGCGTGATCGGACGCCCGCGCATGAGGAACGTCACGGGGTCGCCCGGGGCAAGGTGCACGGCGCTGAACACCACGAAAGACGTGGCGAACAGCACCAGCACCATGCCCACGACGCGCCCCGCGAGGAAGCGGAGCAGATTGCGGTTCATCAGCTCGCGGACCCCAGGAGCGCGGCCCACGGGTACGTCATCTGCGTGATGTTCGGGGTCACGCCCGTCACGCGCTTGCCGAGGTAGAGCGACAGCGGCGAGTCCCACAGCGGGATGCCCGGCATCTCGCGAAGCGTGATCTCCTGCAGCTTGTACGTCAGTTCGGCGCGGGTCCCGGGGTCGTTGGTGCCGAGGGCCTGCTGCGCGATCGCGTCGTACTCAGGGTTCGACCAGCTGCCGTAGTTGGCGAACTCCCCGGTCTGGAAGGTCTGGTAGAACTCCAGCGGGTCGGGCGTGAGGTCGTAGCCGCTGGTGACCAGCAGGTCGATGCCGTCGCGCTGGCTCGGGTCGGTGAACAGCGCGGTGTACGCGTCCGGCGCGATGGTCTTCAGCTCGACCTGGAGGCCGATCGCCTTCGCGGCGTCCGCGATGGCGTTGCAGGAGACGGTGAGCTCAGGGGCCAGCGGGCTGGTCGCGATGACGATCTTCTTGCCGCCCGCGCCCGCCTCCTTGATGAGGTTCTTGGCACCTTCGACGTCCTGGACGAGCGGCGGCAGCGCGTCGTACTTGGCCTTCGCCTGGTCCGCCGGGGTGGTCGCCCAGGCGGCGGGCGGGGCGCCGGCCTTGGAGACCGTGCCGTAGCCGTTGACGCCGGCCTGGACGATGCCCTGGCGGTCGATCGCCATGGACAGCGCGCGGCGCACGCGCACGTCGCCGAGCGCGCCCTTGAGGCTGGTCACCGCGGCCGAGTAGCTGCCGGTGATGTCGCCGAAGTAGAGGTGGCCGTCACCGGTCTTGAGCTTGTCGTACGCGGTGGTGGGCAGCAGGTAGCCGCCGTCGACGTCGCCGGTCAGCAGCGCGTTCGCGCGCGCGGCCGGGTCCTGGATGAAGACGAACTCGATCTCGTTCGCCTTCGGCATGAGCGTGCTGTCCCAGTACGCGTCGTTCTTCTTGAGCGTGATGCTCGTGCCGGCCTTCCACTCCTTGAGCGAGAAGGGGCCCGTGCAGTTCACGCCGACCGCGGGGTTGCCGTAGTCCTTGCCGGCCTTCTCCAGGAACGCCTTGCTCTCGATCGAGCCCGGCGTGGCGGCGAGTTCCTCGTTGAGCAGCACGTCCGGGCGCTTGAGCTTGATGGTGACCTCGAGCGGCGCGGTCGCCTTGATGGTGTCGACGTTCTTGAAGACGGTGCTGTACGAACCGCCGACCGCCGGGTCGCGCTGGTGCTCGAGGCTGGCCACCACGTCGTCGGCGGTCATCGTCGTGCCGTCGTGGAACTTGACGCCCTCACGCAGCGTGTAGACCCAGGTCAGCGGGTCAGGGTTGGCGGAGCTCTTGGCCAGCGCCGGGGTGATCTTCAGGTCCGGGTTCACCCGGAACAGCGACTCGCAGACGTTCGAGACCACCGTGCTCGGCGGGTAGTCGAAGGCGTAGGCGGGGTCCAGCGACTGCGGCTCGGCGTACAGCGACCACTTGACGTGGTCGATCGGCCCCTTGGCCGCGGGCGTGTCGACCTGGGTCTTGAAGTCGGCGGTCGACGACCCGGATCCGTTGTCGCTGTTGTCCCCTCCCGAGCACCCGACGGCGGTCAGGGCGACGACAGCGGAGATTGCGGCGGTTCTGAGCATGCGCAAGAAACCCACCCCTTTCGGAGGGAGTACGGGGGGCATGAGGAGCGTGCCGAGGAAGGATGTCGCAGACAGGTGTCGGCGAGTATTGACGCGGGAACGTTCCCGCACAAGGGTTTGCGGGAACGATTCCCGCGAGGTCACAGCGTTGTAACCGGGGGCTGTATCGCGGGCCCGTCACCATGTCAGGATCGAGGCCATGAACGAACCAGATCGTCGGGTCGGGGGACGCGGGGGCGGCGTCGGCCGCCGACCGGGTTCCGGTGCGCCCGCCGTGCCACGGGTACGGCTCGTCGACGTCGCCCGCGAAGCGGGCCTGTCCAAGACCACCGTTTCCGCGGCACTCAACGGAACCGGGCGGCTGTCCGACGCGGTGCGTGCGCACGCCCGCGAAACCGCACGCCGGCTCGGCTACCGCCCCAACGCCACCGCGCGCCTGCTGCGCGCCGGGCACGCACGGCTCATCGGATTCGCGGTGCGCGAGTACGTGGCCGCCCCCTGGGTGTACATGGAATCGCCCTACTTCACCCAACTGACCAACGCCACCGCGCGCGCCGCCATGGAACACGGGCACGCACTGGTCCTGCTGCCCAACCACTCGGGGCGCGACGAGTGGGCCGACCTCCCGCTCGACGCCGTGTGCATCAACGACCCGATCATCGACGACCCGCTCGTCGACGACTTCCTCGCGGCCGGCATCCCCGTGGTCTCCGACCGGCGCGTCGACGGCCAACCGGGCGGCTACTGGGTCGACATGGACCACGACCTCGCCATCCGCGGCGTCCTCGACCACCTCGCCGACAACGGCGCGACCGACATCGTCACCCTCGCGGCCGGCAGCGACACGCTGTTCACCGTGCGGTCCCTCGAGGTGCAGGCGCAGTGGGCCGCCGAACGCGGCGTGCGCACGCGCGTCGAGGTCGTCGAAAAGCCGGGCTACGGGCACACGTTGGCGAGCGTCGAGAAGGTCCTGGGAGACGACGACCGGCCCGACGCGCTGTTCATCCTCACCGAGACCAGCCCGCTCCTCGTCATCGACGCCGCGCGCCGGGCCGGCTACCGGGTGCCGGACGACCTGCTCATCGTGTGCGTGAGCGAGGACGGCATCGCCGAGCACACCGACCCCGGCATGACCACGCTCAGCCTCCAGCCCGAGGAACTCGCCCTCGCCGCCATGGAGTTGCTGGTCGAGGCGCTGTCAGGGGCGGCGCAGGACTCGCGCGGGATCGTCGTGCCGACGAAGCTGCACATCCGCGGCTCGACGGTCCGAAAATCGGGGTAGCCGCTCCCGCCCGTCGGCGCACGACAGGGCCCCACACGCTCGAACGAGAGTGCGGGGCCCTGGAGTTCGTGCCGGCCTGTGGCTGAAGGCCTAGTACGGGTGGCGCAGCCCCGTCCGCGCGGTGCGCGCCGCACGGTCGATCTCCGCGGAGAAGTCCTCCATGGGCAGCGCGCCCACCATCACCTTGCCGTTGACCGTGAACGTCGGAGTCATCTCCGCCCCCGCGTCCCGGCCGGCCCGCACGTCGCGGTCCACCGCGGCGCGCGCCTCACCGCTGTGCCAGTCCTCCTGGAACCGCTCCAGGTCCGGCACACCGGCGGCGCGCGCCACCTCGAGCGCGCCCTCCGGGCCGTCCGTGCGCGTGCCGTTCACGTAGATCTCGTCGTGGAACTCCCAGAACCGGCCCTGCCGGCCCGCCGCCCACGCAGCCTGCGCCAGATCGGACGAATTGCCGCCGCGGATCGGGTAGTTGCGGAACTCGAACCGGACCACGCCGGTGTCGATGTAGCGGCGCAGCAGCTCCGGTTCGGTCTCGCGTGAGAACCGCACGCAGTAGCCGCAGTTGAAGTCCGCGTACTCGATCATCAGGACGGGCGCGTCGACCCGGCCCCGCGCCATCGGGTCGCCCTCGGTCCGGGAGACAGACGCCGCGGTGAGGCCCACCGGACGGGTCACGTCGTGGTCCGAGGAGACCACCGCGCCGTCGGCCGGCACCGGGGCCATCGGCACCGACGTCGCCTGCGTGAACTGCGCGACGGCGCCCAGCGCCACCGCCAACAGCCCCGCCACCGCGACGGCGCCGACCCGCCGCCGGTACGCCGGGGACGTGGGGCCGTCGCCGGCCCCCAGGATGATCCGCACTTTGCCGCCTTCCGCTCGCGAACGTGGTCGTCGTACAGCGCGGAGCACAACGAACCACGGTGATCGGAAGACACGGCCGTTAGGCCGCCCGGCCGCCGGGCGCTATTCCCAGACGGTCACCTGGGCGCGGACGGTGGTCGGCGCGCTCAGGACCTTGAGGTACGCCACGTGGCCCTCGTCGGTGACGACGCACATGCGCTGGCCGGTTTTCACGTCGCCGCCGTCGTACGTGCCGCGCTTGTCGACGGCTTGGCGGCACTCCGCCGCGGTCGGGTCGGCGGAGCCCTCCGGCAGCAGCGCGAGCGTCTTGGTGGAGCCCTCGGTGGCGAAGCCGGGCGGCGGGACGTTGACGAGGAGCACCAGGTCCGCGCCCTTGCCGCCGGGCAGCGCCATCGGGGGAACGGTGTCCAGCTCCAGGTAGCTCGCCCCGTCCTTGAGAACGACCTCGACGGGCCCGGCCAGCACCTTCGCCTCGGGGGCGGGGTTCTGCGGGTTCGCGGGCTTCGTCGCCGCCGGAGCGCCGGACTGCGACCCGCCGGTGGCCGCGGAACCGCCGGACGCGTTCTGCGGAGCCGTCGACGAGGACGACGTGTCCGACGAGCCGGAGTCGCCTCTGTTGACCGCCCAGATCGACACCGCGATCCCGAGGAGCGGAATCAAGATCCCGACGACCCACCAGGCCCACTTCGGCTGGTTATGCACGTTGACGCCTCTCCCCGATCGTGGCTGCGGCTACAACCGGGGGACCATACCAGCGGCCGTGTGCCAACCGGCGTGACGGAAACGTGAGTCCAGTGCGCGCCGTCAGCCGTACACGCGGGACGTCCGCCCGGTCCGACACAATGCCCCCATGGCGCCGAACGTGATCGACACCCTGACCGTCCCGTGGATCCGCCTGCCGCACACCCTCGACCGGATGCTGTCCGACCGCATTCCCGACGGCTACGCCGTCGCCACCTCGTACGTCTTCGTCGTCGACGCGCTCGACCGGACGCTGCTGACCGACGTCGCCGAGCCCGGCCGCGGTTGGGACGTGCCCGGCGGGCACGTCGAGGCCGGCGAGTCCCCGGCGCTCGCGGCCGTCCGGGAACTCGCCGAGGAGACCGGGCTCGACCTGGCCGTCGACGCACTCGACCTGTTCGGCGGGCAGCGCATCACCCTGCTGGACGAGCCGCCGCCAGGGCACCCGTACCCGCAGCACGACTACATGGCGTTCTACGTCGCCCGGCTCCCGCACGAAGGCGCGCCGACCAGCCCGCACCCCGACTCGGAGTGCGTCGAGGCCGCCTGGCTCACCCGCGACGAGGTGGCCGAGCGGTGCGCCGGAAAGATCTGGCTGCCGCTGTACGACGCGCTGTTCGCGGATCAGTAGGCGGCCAGGTGCGCGAGGAGCGCGTCCGTCAGCTCGTCGGCGGCCAGCTCCGGCAGCCAGTGGCCCACCCCCGCCAGCGGGACGAAACGGTACGGGCCGCGCACGAACTCGGCGGTCCGCTCCGCCGCGTTGCGGCCCAGCGCCCAGTCGTCCTCGCCCCATACGAACAGCGTCGGCAGGTCGATCGGGCCCGCCTCGTGCAGCGACTTCGGCTCGATCGACCGGTACCAGTTGAGCGCCGCGGTCAGCGTCGCCGGGTCCGTGAACAGCGCGACGTACTCGGCGACGGCCTCGTCGGGCAGGCCGTGGTACAGGTTCCGCAGGCGGGCCGCGCCGTCGGCCAGCAGCACGTCCTCCGCCTTGCCGCGGGTCCGGAACAGCTGCATGTACGAAGAGCGTTCGCGCTGGTCGGAGGCGGTGTCGCGGGTCGACGCCCACATCGCGTCCGGGTGCGGCGTGGACACGACGGACAGCGTCCGCACGCGGTGCGGGTGCAGCCCGGCGACCTGCCACGCGATGCCCCCGCCCCAGTCGTGTCCGACCAGGTCGAACGGCGTGTCGCCGCGGCCCAGCGCGGCAGCGACGGCCAGCACGTCCCCGACCAGCGCGTCGCGGTCGTACGCCGACTCCTCCGCGGGCCGCGCCCCCGGCGAGTACCCGCGCTGGTCGAACGCCACCGCCCGGTACCCGGCCGCACCCAACGCGCCCAGCTGCGCCAGCCATTCGGCGGACGTCTCGGGGAACCCGTGCAGCAGCAGGACCAGGCGCCCGTCGGCCGGGCCGGTCGCCCTCGCGGTGAACACCATCCCGCGGGCCGCGATCTCGATCCGCTCCACGCCCGTGCCGTCCTCGACGCTCCCGTTCCCGGTCACGCTGCCACTCCTCGCGCTCGACGCCCGATCCCACCCACTGCCACCCGGTGTTACCCGATACGACCGCCGCGCGCCAGCCCCGGCGCGAGACCCGGTGCCACCCCACATCGCCGCGCTTCGCACCGGCAACGCGCCGTGCACCGGCCCGTCACCCACGACGACCGAACGGGGGCCGAGGGCACCCCCTAGGCTCGGCCTGTGCCCTCAACCCAGCCGCCGCTGCTGCTTCTCGACGTCGACGGACCGCTGAATCCGTACGCCCTCCAGCCCGGTCCCGTGCGGCCCGGATACGTGAGCCACCGGCTGCGCCCGGGTGCCCCGGCCGACGCGCCCCCCGTCGACGCGGGCGAGCGGTCGGCGCTGCGGGTCGACCTGAACCCCGAGCACGGCGAGGCCCTGCTGGCGCTGCCGTTCGACCTGGTCTGGGCGACCACGTGGATGCAGGAGGCCAACCGGCTGATCGGCCCGCTGATCGGCCTGCCCGAACTCCCGTTCGTGGACTTCCTGGACGACGACGTCGCGACTCCCAGCCCGACCGCGAAGCTGCACTGGAAGACCGCGACCCTGGCCGCCTACGCCGGAGACCGCCCGTTCGCCTGGGTCGACGACGAACTCGCCCGCGCCGACCGCCGCTGGCTCGCCAGGAACCACGCCGCACCGACCCTCGCGCACCACGTCGACCCCAAGGTCGGCCTGGTCCCCAAGGACTTCGCGCGCCTGGCGAAGTGGGCCGCGAAACTCTGAACTCGGCGAAGCCTCAAGGCCTTCGGCGTCGGGTCAGTCCCCGTCGAGACGGCTCCACTGCCACACGCCTTGTTGCCCGTACTCGGGGACCGGGCGGCCGAGCAACTCCCAGAAGCGGTCCGCCATGCGGCCCGCCTCTGCCTCCAGGTCGGGGGTCGGCGCGGACTCGGTCCGCGGACGGGCGCCGGGGACGCCGTCCGACCACGACAGCGTGACCCGGGCCCGGTGGGCGAACTCGTCGTGGACGCCGGCCAGGGCCGCGGCGACACGGGAGCGGCGCAGGCCGACGAGCCGGGTCATCGGCCCGAGCTGTGACTTGGGGCGGCCGCGCACGGTCTCGACGAGCAGCCGTTCGACCTCGGCCGAGGCGCCGGAGACGGTGACGAGGTCCCGGAGCGAGAGCCCGAGTTCGCGGACCAGCGCGGCGGTCGAACGCTCGTCGCCGCGCCAGGTGTTCGCCTCCTCCATGGCGCGGTAGCGGGCCTCGGGGACGCCGATGCGCATGCACAGTTCGGCGGCCGACAGGCGCTGTCCGATGCGGTGTTCGCGCAGCGCGCCCGCCGAACCCATGAGGTCGGCCGGCGAGCACCACAGCGTCTCGGCGAGGGCGAGAAGTTCGGCCTCACTGGGCGCGCTGTAGCCGGTCTCCCAGTCGGCGACCGTGCGCGGGCTGACCATGATCCGGAAGGCGGCCAGGCCGTAGGCGACCTGATCGTGCGTCATGTGCAGGCCGGCGCGGGCCCGACGCGCGGCGGCGGGGGAGAAGGGCGGGCGTGCGGGGGTGTCTCTGGCGGGCTCCACGGGGCCAGGCTAGGGGCGGTGTCCCCGATCCGAACCTGGACGATCGCACCGGCGTCACGTGTCGACCCGGCGCCGGAATCGGCCGATCCTCCAGCAGGTGGCCGTGACCTCGGCGGGAACGGCGGCATGGAGAAGGCCCCGGAACGAACGGGGGGACGCTCCGGGGCCTCACGCGGTACAACGAGGGGCGCGCGGCGGGGTTACGGGCCCGGCACGGAAACTTCCGCGGACTTCCCGACAGGCCCTCCGGCACCGCGCGCCACATCCGCCACGGCGGCCGACCCGCCTCACTCCTCGCCGAGCAGTCGCTCCAGCAACGCCGAGAACTCCTGGTCCACGACGATCGCGAGCCCGTCAGGGCTCCGCTCGCTCAACTGCACCAGCCGCCCGCGCCGCCACCAGTACGCGTAGGGGCTCACCGGCCCGGGCGCCTCGTCGTGCCGGTACGCCGCGAAGGCGGCCATCGCGGTGAGCGAGGGCACGACGTCCATGCCGGTGATCGGATGGAACGCCAGCAGGTGCCGGAACGGCAGCGCCACCAGCGCCCCGTCGGGCCCGAGCGGCTGCCCGGTCACGCGCGGCACGAGGTCGTCGAGGACCAGCGCGCGACTCGCGGTGAAGAACGAATCCCCGGCGATCAGATGGAAGTTCGCGCCGTCGGTGTGCTTGACCACGTCGTGGTCCTCGATCGGCAGCGCGCGCAGGTTGTTCATGGCGCGCAGCCGCAGCGACGGCAGGTCGCCGAGTTCGGCGAGCGCGTCCGCGGGCAGCGTCTGCACGCTTTCGGGCAGGTCGAGGCCGAGGACCTCGCGCAGCCCGGGGGCGGGGACGGGCGCGTACGCGAACGCCGGGTCGTCGGGCAGGCTGTCGTCGGCGGTGATGCGCGGATACAGCCGGGCCCACAGTTCGTCGGCGGGCATGGTCGCGAGCGCGGGGGAGTCCATCGCGCGGACGAGCTTCTGCACGTGGTCCTGGATGAGGATCGGCCACGCGCGCGGCCCGCGTTCGTCGTTGTGGCAGCCGGCGGCCAGGTTGTAGAGGTTGTAGTGCCGGCCCGACGCGTCGGTCATGTGGTCGGCGTACACGCTGACCTCGAGCCCGCACTCCGCGAACGACTCGCGGGTCAGGGCGCGCAGCCTGCGCCCTTCCTCGAAGGACATGAACTCGAAGGCCGGATCGCGCGGCGCGTCGCGCGGATCACGCTTGGGCCCCCGACGGAACAACCCCACGCCTGCCTCCTCGGCGATACCTCTGCGCGGTGCTACTGCGGGCCGCGGTGATCACCCTTCGATCGTATCGGGGCGAGGCGTGCTCCCGTCGGGGCCGGTGCGCGCGCGGCACCGGCCCCGGAGCGGTTCAGGCCGAGTCGCGGCGGACCAGCACCGGCTCGTGCTCGGGGACGACCGGGGGCTCGTCGCCGAGCGTCCGGTCGAGCTGCTCCATCAGCACCTTGACGTGCATCTCCGCGAAGTTGGTGGAGTGCAGCGCGACGGACGTCAGCCGGGGCGTGACCAGTTCGCACAGCGGCGTGTCGTCGACGCCGACCACCGCCACGTCGCCGGGCACCGACAGCCCGACGTCGCGCAGCGCGCGCATCATCAGCGCCGCGAACTCGTCGTTGTAGGCGAAGACCGCGGTGGGGCGGTTTTCGGACGCGGCCCACGCACGGGCCACCGCGAGCGCCCGGTCGTGGTCGAACGGCATTTCCACACGCGTGAGTTCGAGCGACGGGTCGGCGTCGGCCACGTCCTGGAGCCCGGCGTAGCGCAGTTCGCCGGCCTCGGACAGGTCGCCGAGGGGCACGATCCCGGCGATGCGCCGGTGCCCCTCCTTGACCAGGTGCTCGGCCGCGACGCCGCCGACGCGCCGCTGCTGGAAGACCACCGTCGGGGCGTACGGCACGGCCTCCTCGCCGACCAGGACGACGGTGTGCACGCCGTGCTGGCGCAGCATGGCCACCGACTCGCGGGTGCAGCGGCAGGAGTCGGCGATCACCGCGCGCGGTCTCAGCTCGGCCCAGCCGCGCGCGGCCTCCATGCCGGTCAGGTTCCGGTCGCCGTGCACGATCAGGACGAGGCCGCGTTCGGCGAGCGCGTCGCGGGTCCGCTCCAGGAGGGTGTGGATGGTGTGGCCGAGGGGCCAGCGCGGCATCGCGTAGAGCACGAGGTTGCTGGTGCCGGCCCGCAGCGCGCGGGCGCCGGCGTTCGGCGAGTAGCCGAGCTTGCGCACGGCGGCCAGCACCTTCTCCCGGGTGGCCTCGCTGATACCGGATCCGGGGACGTTGTTCAGGACGAAGGAGACCGTGGTTCGGGACACGCCTGCGGCCCGGGCGACGTCGGCGCTGGTGGGCGCCTTCCCGGGACGAGGGACTTGGACCATGAGGGGGCGGTCCTCACATCTGGCTCGAATGAGGGTTCGAGGGGGCGTTCGAGGGTTTCCGCAGAGCTTCCGCAGGCGTTCGGCGGGTGCTCGGCGAGGTTCTACAGGTCTGCTGAGAGGAGGTTGCCATGGCGCCTGTCGGGTTGGTTCCCCGGGGGCGATGCGACGTACGTCACGTTCTGTTCACCCGCCCTTCATGCCATGCCATGATCCGTGCACCCGCTGCTGACACGTGTCAGTAACACGAGTCAGTGAAACGTGTCAGCAGAATTAACAACAGCACCAGCAGTACCGAGAACGGCCCCGTGACCAACCCCGTGCGACGTACCAAGGACCACGGGCCGTGACTACCCCTCCTCCGACGACTCGGTGATTCACATGACGCAGAGCAACGTTGCGGCCCGCGAAGCCGCCCCTGCGATTCCGGCCCAGGTCGGACCGCTCGACGCCGACGGCAAGCCGCGCTTCAAGCTCGGCCCGTTGTACGTAACGCTTCCGCTGGCCAACCTCGCCCTGTATCTGGTGTGGATGGGCGTCGGGTCGTTCCTCATCCCGCTCCAGGTCACCTCGATCAAGGGCCACCCGGACCCCGACGCCCTGAAGAACGCGGTCGCCATCGGCGCCGCCCTCGCCGCGATCGGCAACCCGGTCTTCGGTCAGATCTCGGACCGCACCCGCTCCCGCTTCGGGCGCCGCGCCCCCTGGATGCTGCTGTGCGCCGGCGGCGGCGCGCTCGCCCTCATCGGGCAGGCCAACGCCACCTCGATCGGCGCGCTGGCGGTGACCTGGGGTCTCGTCCAGCTCATCCTGAACGGCTACCAGGCCGCGCTGACCGCCGCCATGCCGGACCGCATCCCCGCGTCCAAGTACGGCATCTTCTCGGGCCTGGTCGGCCTGGGCATCCCGCTGGGCATCGTGGTGTCCGCGTACACCATCGCCGGCATCGACGTCTCGAAGCTCGGCCTCGACGGCAGCATCGGCGGCTTCGACGGCAAGTTCGCGGGCGAGAAGGGCTACTACCTGATCGCGGGCATCCTGGTCGCCGCGATGCTGATCTTCATCTTCGTGACGCCCGACAAGTCCAGCAAGGGCATGGTCGTCGAGAAGTTCAGCTTCAAGAAGTTCCTCTCGAACTTCTGGCTGAACCCGAAGAAGCACCCCGACTTCGGCTGGGCGTTCCTGTCCCGCTTCGGCGTCGTGGCCGGCTACTTCACGGTCCTCACCTACAACATGTACATCCTCATGGAGTACGTGAAGGTCGCGCCGCAGGACGTGCTCCCCACCATGGGCTTCCTCATGGTGCTGAACGCCATCGCCACCGTCGTCGCGTCGGTCGTCGTCGGCAAGCTGGTCGACCACTTCGGCGTCATCAAGCCGTTCGTGCTGGGCTCGGGCGTGCTCGCCGGCCTGTCGCTGTTCATCCCGATGATCTGGGGCACCGTCAACGGCATGACGGCGTTCAACGTCGTCAACGGCTTCGCGTTCGGCATGTACATGGCCGTCGACATGGCGCTGATCACCAAGGTGCTGCCGCGCGGCGAGGACGCCGGCAAGGACATGGGCCTGATCAACATCGCCAACGCCGCGCCGCAGGTCGCCGCGCCGTTCATCGCCTCCGCGATCGTCGAGAACTGGGGCTACCACGCGCTGTTCCCGATCTCCGCGTGCATCGCGCTGGTCGGCTCGGTGCTGGTGGTCTTCGTGAAGAGCGTCCGCTGACGGCGGTGCTGATACGAGTCAGCAGCTGACACGAGTCGGCACACAGACTCCTCGCAGAGCGGCGGGGGGGGGGGGGCGCCGCGCGGCGGGGGGGGGGGGGGGGCGGGCGCGGGGACGCCCTGTCACCCGTCCCCCCACCCCCCGCCCCCCCGCCGCGCGGCGCCCCCCCCCCCCCCGCCCGGGGGGGCGCCCCGACGCCGTTTTCGTGTGCCTGTTGTGATCCCGCGTGACGTGTGTGAGAAAGCGCTCAGCGGCGCGGCGGGTGCTGCGGCGGCTGCTGCGGCGGGAAGTGCACCGGCCCGTGCGGTCCGTCCGGCCCGCCCCAGGTCTGGCCCCGGTAGCCCTGCTGGCCCATGCCGAAGGCTCCGCCGCCGTGCGCGATCATGTTCGGCGGCACGGCCTCGATCGACTGCACGAGGACCCAGCCCTCGCCGATGAAGTTCAGCGTCCAGCCCTCGCCGGTCTGGCCGCGGCGCCGCCACACGCGGCTGGAGTTGGTCTGCGCCTCCAGGCGGGTCACCAGGCCGGCCGACCACGCGACCGCCGCGTCCGCGTCCACGAACACCTCGTGCTGCGGCGTGACCTTCATGATCAGCGGATGCCCGGGGGTGGTCAGCGCGATCATGCCGGTGCCGCTGATCGCCAGGCCGTTGGTGCCGGGGCCCGCGCCTATATGGTGCTCCGACTCCAGCGCGACCGGCGTCCACATCAGACCGGGGTCGAGCGCCAGGACGGTGTCGTTGTCGACCACGAGCGCGTCGTTGAACAGCGGTACGAGGTGGATGTGCTGCGCCTGGTTGGCGAAGTACACCACGCCCGTGCCGGTGCAGCGCATCAGCGGCATGAACTCGGCGCCGTACGCGGCCGCGCGCAGCTCGCCGGGGGTGGGCATGTAGCCGTCGAAGTCGACCGCGCCGGTGAAGGCGACCATCGCACCCTTGCGGGCCAGGACCTCGGGCGCCGTCTGGCGGTCGATGGCGACCCGGAGCATCTGCGGGTTCTGCAAACTGAACCGGTCGTTCGACTGGATGGCGACGTTGTTGAACAGGGGACTCTGCACCACGCCATGATCCCGGGTCCACGCCGCTGCGGTGAACAAAGCGCGGCCCATCTCCAGCGCGCGGGCCCACGGCGTCACCCGCGCGAGTGTGCGCGGACACACGTCGCCGAGCCCGGGGACATCCTTCTGTGACACCGTTACAGTGAGCGTTTATGAGTGACAGCACCCCCGCGCCCGCCCACAGCGCCCTGCCGGACCTCGGCCGCGTCGGCCTGTGGACCTCGGCCTTCGACTTCCTGCCGATCGCCCAACTGCGCGAGACCGCCGCCGAACTGGACGAGCTCGGCTACGGAGCCCTGTGGTTCGGCGAGACCGTCGGCCGCGAGGCCCTGACCCAGGCCCTCCTGATCCTCGAGTCCGCGCCGCGCATCCCCGTCGCCACGGGCATCGCCAACCTGTGGGCCCGCGACGCGGTCGCCATGAACGGCGGAGCCCGCACCCTCCGCGACGCGCACCCGGGACGCTTCCTCCTCGGCCTCGGCGTCAGCCACGCGCCGCTCGTCGAGGGCCTCCGGCCGGGCGGCAACGTGTACGACAAGCCGCTCAGCCTCATGCGGCGATACCTCGACGGCCTCGACAGCGCGCTCTACTTCGCAGCCGGCGGCGAGCAGCCGCGCCCGCCGCGGGTGCTGGCGGCGCTGGGCCCGCGCATGCTCGACCTCGCCCGCGACCGCGCCGAGGGCGCCCACACCTACCTGGTCACGCCGCAGCACACTGCGGACGCGCGGACGATCCTGGGACCCGACAAGTACCTGGCCGTCGAACAGGGCGCGGTGCTCACCACCGACCGCGAAACCGCCCTGCGACGCGGCCGCGAGCACCTGAAGCCCTACCTGAACCTGCCGAACTACCGGAACAACTGGCTGCGCCTCGGCCTGACCGAAGCGGACCTCGCCGACGGCGGCAGCGAGCGACTCGTCGACGCCCTGGTGGTCTGGGGCGACGAGGCCACGATCCGTGCACGCGTCGACGAACAGTTCGCGGCCGGAGCGGACCACGTGTGCCTCCAGGTGCTGGGGGAGTCGATGGTGGACCTGACCATCGAGGACTGGAGGCGTCTGGCCCCCGCACTCCTGACCTGAGGCCGGCCCGACGCGCGGGTGCGGCCTGGACGGCGGGGGTGGCGGGTCGTCGGCTTGCGAACGTGCCGGTACGTGCGGGGTGGGCCTCGGCGGTTGCGGCGTGGAGGTCTCCTGCCATGCGCCGTTCCTGACCTGTCTGTTGGCGGTGTCCTGGCGCCCCTCCCGATTGTTGATGGTCCGCGCGGCCGACCGGCTGTCAAGCCGCAGTGGGGCCATACGTGTTCACGCGGCCTGTCGTGTGCTGTTGGGGGCGGCTTGACAGCCGCCCGTCCGCGCAGACAACCCGGCAGCTATCGGGAGGGGCGCGGGGTGTGAAGGCGCTTTGGTTGCGTTTGCCGTGCCGGGCTGCGGTCCCAGCGTGGTCGCCGCCGACTCCGTCGTCGGAAAGGCCCGCACCCCGCTCCCCCCGCCACCCGCTCCACGACCCTGGGAACCAAATGGACGCTGAGCGTCCATTCCGTTCCCGCGATCATGAACAGCGCCGCCAAAATACCGGATTCAGGGCCTTTATGCTCGCTGGGAGTGCGGAATCGGTGCCCGCCGGCCTCCCGCACCGTGATCATGAGAGGTTCGCGGCAACATATTGCCGCGAACCTCTCATGATCTTGGTCATCCCCGGGCGCCCCCGCGCCCCCCCACCGTTATATTGTGCGGGCCGCCGAAAATTAGCGCCCCCCACCTCTCATGATCTTGGAAAGCCCGGGCCGCCCCGGCGCCCACCACGCTGGGACCGCGACCCGGCAACGCGAAAGCACCCGATGCGCCTCCACACCGCCTCCCCCTCCCGATAGTTGCCGCGGTTTTCAGCGCGGCCGGGCGGCTGTCAAGGCGCCTCCTGGAGCACGGGACGGGCCGCCGTTCCAGTGGAGATCCACCGCGCCTTGACAGCCGTTCGGCCGCGCGGACAATCACAAATCGGGAGGGGGAGGTGGCCGCCGCCGGCGTGCAGGCCAGGGGATGGTGCAGGTCTTCGACTCCCGCGCCGCAGCGGAACAGCCCGGCTCCCCACCTGCCAGACTCGTCCGAGCCCCGCGCGGTCGCCGGAGGCGGTGTGTCGGGGAGGAACAGGGTGGGTACGGCGGTCGCGGGCGCCGCGCGACAGGTGGCCGACCGGGTCGGCGCGGCCTCACCGCGCCGGCGTTCGCGCGCCCTCATGCCGGTCGGCTGCGGCCTGGTCACCCTCCTCCTGTGCCTGTTCCGCATCACGCACCCGGTCCTGTGGCGGGACGAGTTGGCGACCTGGACCGCCGCACGGCGCGACACGTCCGAGCTCGTCCGCATGCTCGGCGACATCGACGCCTCGTCGGGCGCGTACTACCTGTTCATGCACGCATGGACGGCCGTGTTCGGGGACAGCGTGCTGGCCTTGCGGCTGCCGTCAGCGCTCGCGATGGCCGGGACCGCCGCGTGTGTCGCGGTGCTCGCCCGGCGGTCGTTCGGGCCCGCGGCCGGAGGCGCCGCGGGGCTCGTCTTCGCGCTGATCCCGGCCGTGTCGCGCTACGGACAGGAGGCCCGGGCGTACGCGTTCGTCTGCCTGACCGCCGCCGTCGCGACGCTGCTGCTCCTCCGTGCGATCGACGCGGGGCCGCGCCTGCGGCCGTGGTCCTGGTACGCGGCGGCGGTCGCGCTCACCGGCGGCTGGCACCTGGTCGCGCTGGCCGTACTCGTCGGCCACGCAGCGTTCGCCCTGCAAAGGCGCTCCGCCCGTGGCCCGTTCCTGCTCGCCGTCGCAGCAGGCCTGGTGCCGCTCGTCCCGCTGTTCGCACTCGGGGCGAGCCAGCGCGCGGCACAGATCGAGTGGATCCCGGCCCCCGACACGGACATGGTCCAGGGCATGCTGCCGCGCGTGGTGGCCTCGGGCCCGGCCACCGCCGCCCTGCTGGTGCTCGCGATCGGGGCGTGCACCGGCCCCGCACGGCGCACCGTCGCCTGCTGGTGGGCGGCCGCGGTGCTGCCGACGACCGCCGTACTCCTGGTCTCGATACTCGGCGACCAGTCGTACTTCCTGGCCCGCTACCTGCTTTTCACACTGCCGGCCTGGGCGGTCCTCGCGGGACAGGGCGCCGCGCTGCTTGCCGCGAGACTCACACGCAGAACGACGCACCGACGGGTCGTCGTGGCCGCTGTCGTCCTCGCGCTCGCCGCCTGCGGACTGCCGGACCAGCGGACCCTGCGCGGCGTCGGCGCACACGAGCGGCGGTCCTACCCGGACCCGAGCCTCGGCACCTGGCTCGACTACGCGGCGGCCGCCGACGTGATCAGGGCCGACCTGCGCCCCGGCGACGGCATCGCCTACTCGGCGGCCGGCCAGCGGATCTGGCACGTGGACGGCGGCATCGAGTACTACCTGGGCGACGATCACCGCCCGGACGACGTCCTGCGCGCGGCTTCGGGCCCCGACCGGGACACCCTGTGGTCGGTCGACTGCCCCGACCCGGACGCCTGCCTCGACCGAGCCGCCGCACCGAGGATCTGGCTGGTCGCCGTGAACCTGACAAGGCAGCCGGACAACCCGTACCGAGGCATCCGCACCGACACCGCGAACGCGCTACGGGCCCGCTACCACGTGGTGACCTCAACGCCCGTGCACGGTCTGACCGTCAGCCTGCTGGTACCAGGCGCCACCCCACCCGCCCCGGAACCATGCACATCGGCACCCCAACTCACCTGGTCCGGAAGCGAATTCCTGAGCGACTGCCCCTGACCGGCGCGTTGACGCAAGTGTGACGCGGACACCCCCGAATGAGGGAGTTCTGGTGATTCGCATACGTGACGGCAAAGTGATGGGGGGTCGAGGCCGTGCCCCCGACCGAATCACGCAGGCGCGGCCCCACGCCGGAACGACCCTTGGCAGCGCAACATAACCAAGCAACAAAACCCGCCCGGAACCCCACGCAAACCGCAGCCCGGCCGCGCAGCGCCAGGAGCGGTGAAGCAGCACCGCAAAACGAAGCAACACCGCAGCCCGGCAGAGCAATAAAAACCCAAGAGCCACCACACCCCGCGCCCCTCCCGCCAGGTGCGAGGTGGTTCAGCGCGGACGGCCCGCGGGTCAAGCCGCAACAGGACAAGGCCACCTGACCAAGCGCTGCCAGCATCGGCTTGAGGCGCGGGCCGTCCGCGCGGAAAATCCAAAAGCGGGAGGGGCGTCAGGCCACCAAAACGCACCAGCCAAGCCCAGGTGCAGCAAAAAACCCGAGACGAGTTCAGCCAAGCAACGCCGCAACCGCCGAATCCACGTCAGCCTCCGTCGAATAAATATGGAACGAAGCCCGCACCCGCCCAGCCCGAACCGCCGCACGGATACCCGCCGCGTTCAAGGCAGCTTCGGCGCCCGGGCTGTCGACGGTGACAATCGCGCTGTTGCTCGTCGGACGACCCATCGCCGTCAGGAACCGGTTGGCCAGCGCCACATTGTGCGCGTGGATGGTCTCCACGCCGATGCTCCGTACGATCGACAGGGCCGGCGTCGCCCCCACCCACGCGAACCACGCGGGCGACGTGTCGAAGCGGCGGGCGTCGTCGGACAGTCGAAGGGGAGGACCGTAGTAGGACGCATGCACGTCCTTCCCCGCGTACCACCCCGCCGCCACCGGCACGAACCGCTCACGGACCTCAGGCGCGAGGTACGCATAACCCGTGCCACGCGGGTTCATCAGCCACTTGTACCCGCCGACGGCGAGGACGTCGTAGCGGGAGGCGTCGACCGGCAGCCATCCGACCGCCTGCGTCCCGTCGACGACGACCATCGCGTCGTGTGCCCGCGCCGCGGCGAGGATCTCGTCGTCGTCGGCGACGGTCCCGTCGGAGGACTGCACGAGGCTGTAGGCGACGACGTCCGTGCGCTCGTCAATGGACGCGGCCAGCTTGGCGAGCGGCACGGTGACGACCTCGACGCCGCGCGACTCGTGGACCATCCAGGGGAACAGGTTGGAGGTGAACTCGACCTCCGGCACCACCACGCGGGTGCCCGGCGGGAGCGACGCCCCGACCGGTGCGAGGAGGCTGGACACATTCGCTCCGGTGGCGACGTCGGCCGCCGGCACTCCGACCAGCGCCGCGAACTCCGCCCGCGCGCGGTCGGTTTCGGCGCCCCAGCCTTCCCAGCCGGTGTGCCCCACGCGCCAGTCGCGCTGCGCGGCGAGGACCGCTTCGTACGCGGGGGTCGGAGGGAGCCCGTAGCTGGCGGTGTTGAGCCATCCGGGTTCCGGCTGCCACAGGTCGCGTGCGTCGTCAGCGTTCATCGCCTGAACGTACGACGGCGGTTCGCGGGCGGCAAAGAGCCACCTCCGCGGGCCGGCGGTGTGTGGCGCACAGGGGCGGCGCCACACACCGCCTGCCGCCGCGTGTGCCCACAGGGGCGAGGCTCTCGCGGCGACGTGCGGACAATTCTGTGTGATCAGGGCGTTCCGGAAGAGCGATTCCACAGAATCGCCACCGAAACTCCGCAAAACCCCGGCCCTCCCGCGCAGCGGGTAGGGCACCAGGCCCGTCAAGCGCCCGACTCGTGAAGCGCCCAGTTCGTCAAGCGCCCGACGCGTGAAGCGCCCAGTTCGTCAGGCACACGACGCGTGAAGCGCCCAGTTCGTCAGGCACGCGACTCGTCAAGCATCAGGCCCCGGGGTCCCCATCAGTGCGCGCCTGCAGCCAGTCGGGCCACGGCACAGGCGGGTTGGGCAGCGGAGTGATGTCCCGCTCGGCCAGCAGCCGCTCGAATCCCGCCCGGTCGGCGGGTACCGCGCGGGGGTCTCCCGCCATGACCTCGTACAGTGTCGCGCCCTCGGGGCCGGCGATCAGCGGCCCGAACGCCGCCCCCTGTTCGAGGGTGATGTGCGTGCCCGCCGGGCACGGGCGGTCGCCGATCAGGACCTCGCCCGCGATGACGAACACGTAGTGCTCGGACATGTGGCCGTGCCGTTCCACCACGACGCCCGCGTCGTACCGTGCGTAGATCACCATGCGCTCGGGGGTCCACTCGAGGAACTTCTCCCACACCGACACCCGGCGTCCGCCGTGCGACTGTGCCTTGACCTCGTGCCAGGGCGTCTCGCTGATGTGTGTGACCGTCAGCCGCGGCGCCCGCGCTGCCGTGCCGTCCTGTGTGCCGTCCGGCATAGTGCACCCCTCGTGGACCGAAACCTAGCCGTTGGAAAAATAGTTTGCAAGGTCCACTATCCACCTCGCGGGAACTACGATGACACCCGACCGCTTCGCGTGACTGGGAGGCGCACATGCGCGTGTTCACCTCGTTCGACGACTTCGCCGCGCACAAGGGCGAGCACCTCGGGTTCGGCGAATGGCACGTCGTCGACCAGGACCGCATCGACCGCTTCGCCGACGCGACGGGCGACCACCAGTGGATCCACGTCGACCCGGAGCGCGCGAAGGAGGGCCCGTTCGGCACGACGATCGCGCACGGCTACCTCACGCTGTCCATGATCCCCGTGCTGGGCAAGGACATCTTCCGCCTCGAGGGCCCGAAGATGATGGTCAACTACGGCACGGACAAGGTCCGGTTCCCGAGCCCGGTGCCGGTCGGCTCGCGCGTGCGCGTCGGCGCCGAGCTGCTGGACGTGCGCGAGGTCGCGCAGGGCCGCCAGATCACCATCAAGTACACCGTCGAGGTCGAGGGCCAGCCGAAGCCCGCGTGCGTCGCCGAGAGCCTGGTACTCGTCGTCCTGTGACCGCGGGGCCCGCGCCGCGCCCGACCTCGACGCGGGCCCCACCACACAGCCCTACTTGAACCCGATCCGGTCCATGTACAACACACCGGCGTTGTAGACCTCGACGCCGGTCACTTTGCTGTTGTAGATCGGCCCGACCACGGCCTCGGAGTACACCCACAGCGGCAGGTCCTGCATCATGGCCTGCTGCAGGTCGGAGTACGCCTGCTTGCGCGCCGCCGGGTCGGCGCTGGAACGTCCGGCGATCAGCGCGCGGTCAGCCGCCGGGTTGTTCCAACCGCCGTAGTTCAGCGGGCTCTTGGAGTAGAACGCGAGGAAGTACTGCGGCTCGGGGTCCGGGACCCAGCGCTGCGTCAGAAGGCCCTGGAAGTCGTGCTGGATGGCGGACTTCACGATGTAGGCGCCGATCTCCAGCGACTCGATCCTCATCGACACGTCGGTGTAGGAGGTCAGTCGGCTCTGCATGTACTCGGCGGTCTTCTGCGACGACGGGTTCTGCGGGATCAGGTACGTGAAGTCGACCTTCTTGCCCTCGCCGGCCAGTTCGGTGAACAGCCGCTGCGCCTCGGCCCGGTTGGGCGGCGGCTGCACGAAGTTCGGGTCCAGCCACGGCGACGACGACGAGAACACCCCCTTGGCCGGGATGTAGCCGTTGTTCAGCGTCTTGGGGATGTCCGCCGGGTCCATCGCCAGCGACACCGCGCGCCGCGCCCGCGGGTCGTCGAACGGCGGCCGCGTCATGTTGAACAGGAAGTACTGGCCGCCGTCGACCTTGAGCACGGCCGCGTTGGCGTCCTTCGCGCCGCGGTCGAGCAGCGCCGGGTCGGAGCTGGTGAAGATGTCCGCCTGGCCGCTCTTGACCGCGGCCAGCTGCTGCTGGATGTCGGGCACGTTCTTGACGGAGAACCCGTCCAGCTTCGGCAGGCCCTTGTCCTTCTGCCAGTACGTGGGGTTCTTCGTGAACACCTGCTCGTTGCCGCGCGTCCAGCTGGTGAGCACGAACGGGCCCGCGCCGACCGGCTGCGAGCCGTACGCGTCCGGCCCCTTGGCCAGTTGCTGCGGCGACTCGATGTAGGGCAGCTCCTGGGCGATGGTCCGGTCGAAGTTCGCGTTCGGCCCCTGCGGGGTGACCGACAGCGTGAGCGGGTCGACGACGTTCAGCGTCAGCCCCGTCGCAGCGGCCCGGTGCAGGGAGTTGGTCGCCGGATCGGCGTGCATCTCCCAGTTCTTCTTGACGGCTTCGGCGTCGAACGGGGTGCCGTCGCTGAAGGTCACGCCGGGGCGCAGTTTCAGCGTCCAGGTGCGTCCGCCGTCCGACGTCGTGATGCTCTCACCGAGGTGCGGGACGACCTTCCCGGTGGCGGGCTGGATGACGAACATCGGGTCGTACAGCGCGGAAAGCCGCGGCTCGTCGGTCACCGCGACATAGGCGGTGCGGAACGGGTCCAACTGCGCGGAGTCCTGCACCGCGAGCATCCGCAGCGTGCCGCCGGACTTGGCGGGCGGCTGCGCGCTGGCGACGGCGGACTGCGCGGGCGGGGCCGCGGTGGGTTTGGCGGACTTCTTGCCGCCGGAGCCGCTGCACGCGGTGGCGGCCAACGCCAGGACCGCCGCGAGCGTCACCGCGGTTCGGGCCTGGCGTGACACGTGTCGGGTGGAGCGGAACCTGTGTGCTGTGACGGGGGATTGGGGCAACTGTTCCACCTCCGGGAGGGGGAGCGGCCCTGGCGGGGACCGTCCGTGGAGTGTGCAAAGCGCCGTGCCGAGAAACGGAAGTGCCGAGACCGAAGTGCGGGGACGGAAGTGCCGAGACGGAAGTGCGGGGACGGACTACCGAGAACGGAGTGAGGAGACACAGTAGAGCCGCAAAGCGATGTTGAACATGCCCCCAGGACGGTTGTCTCCGGCTAGTTGTACGACATTTCGTCATGCGTTCCGGTGAACGCGGTCCACAGGGATTTGTACGCCCCGTCCGCCGCCAGCAGCTCCTCGTGCGTCCCCGACTCGACGATCCGGCCCCGGTCCACCACCGCGATCCGGTCCGCCTTCGCCGCCGTGGTCAGCCGGTGCGCCACCACCAACGTCGTGCGCCGCTTGGCCAGTTCGTCGGTCGCCCGGGTCACCTGCGCCTCGGTCGCCAGGTCCAGCGCGGCGGTCGCCTCGTCGAGCAGCAGGATGTCCGGGTCCACCAACTGCGCCCGCGCCAGCGCGATCAGCTGCCGCTGGCCGGCGGACAGGCCGCGCCCGCGTTCGCCGACCGGGTGCAGATATCCGCCTGACAGTGCCGCGATCGCGTCGTGCGCGCCCACCGCGCGGGCCGCCGCCTCCACTTCGGCGTCCGTCGCCTCGGGCCGCCCGTACGCGATCGCGTCCCGGACCGTGCCGGCCGCGAGGTACGCCTCCTGTGGCACGACGCCCAACCGGTGCCGGTAGTCCGCCAGATCCCAGTCCCGCACGTCGACGCCGTCCACACGGACGGCGCCCGAGTCGACGTCGTAGAACCGGGCGACGAGCTTGACCAGTGTCGACTTACCCGCCCCCGTCTCGCCGACCAGCGCCACCGTCTCGCCGGGCGCGACGCGCAGCGAGATCCCCGAAATAGCCTGCGGCGCCTTGCCGTTCGGGGACGCCTCCGGCGCTTCGGCAGGCTGCTCGGCCGGGACCGCGCCGTTGGACGCGGGCGCGTATGCGAACACCACGTCGTCGAACACGATCTCGCCCGCGAGCCCGGCCGCCGGCACCTTCACGGGCGCGGTCGCGCCCGGCGTCGACGTCGGCGTGCGCAGCAGGTCGCGGATCCGCCGCAGCCCCACCGCCGCCTGCTGGTAGCCGTCGAACACCTGCGACAGCTGCTGGATCGGCGCGAAGAACATGTCGATGTAGAGCAGGTAGGCGATCAGCGCGCCCGCCGACATCGTGCCGTCGCCCACCCGGTGCGCGCCGACGATCAACGCGAGCGCCGCCGCCGTGTTGGACAGGAACTGCCCGAACGGGAAGTACATCGCGATGTACCGCTGCGCCGTGAGCCGGGACTCGTAGTAGTCGCGGCTGCGTTCCGCGAACCGCGCCGAGTTGCGCTCCTCGCGCCGGAACGCCTGCGCGGTGCGCATGCCCGCGACGTTCTCCTGCAGGTCCGCGTTGACCGCGCTGACCTTCTCGCGCGCGTCGCTGTACGCCGCCGACGAGCGTTTGCGGAAGACCACCGTCGCGGCGATCAGCACCGGCAGCACGCTCATGACCACGAGCGCCAGCTCCCAGTCGAGCACCAGCAGCGCCACCATGATCCCGAAGAACGTGATGACGCTGACGACGGCGCTGACCAGGCCGGTCTGCAGGAACGTGGACGCGGCGTCGACGTCCGTGGTCATGCGGGTCATGATCCGGCCGGACATTTCGCGCTCGTAGTAGTCCAGGCCGAGCCGTTGCAGGTGGGCGAACGTCTTCACCCGCAGCGTGTACAGCAGGCGTTCGCCGGTGCGGCCCGCGATCCGTACCTGAGCCACCGTCACCAGCCAGTCGGCGGCGACCACTCCGAGCGCGACCAGGGACACCAGCAGGATCGCGCTCGTCGCGTGGTCGTCGATGCCGCGGTCCACGCCGGTGCGGATCAGGGCGGGCAGTGCCAGCTGCGCGAACGCGTCCGCCGCCACCAGGAGCAGGCCGATCAGCAGCGGGACGCGGTACGGGCGCAGCAGCGAGCGCAGCGTGAAGTGCGGCTCCTCGGCCCGCGCCTGCGCCTCGTCGACCGCGGGACGATCGTTCGCCGGCGGCAACGACTCGACGGAGGCCAGCAGTTCGGGCGTTGCGGTGAGCATCGTCGGGCCGCCGAAGCCCTGGCCGCCGCCGCCCGGACCGCCGCGGGCCGCCCCCGCGACCGGCGCACCGGCCGCGGACACCGACGCGGGCGCCGTGTCGGGCGCGTTGCTGCGGTCCCACAGCGCGGGGGTGATGCCGGCCACCTGGCCGTCCACCAAAGCCGGCGTGATCCGGGCCACCTGGCCGTCCACGCGCCGTGCGACGGCGGTGTCGTCCAGCGGCACGCCCGCAGAGGTCCCGCCGACGACCTCGACCGCCATGGCGTTGTCCACGGCTCCGTCCGCCATGACGACGGCCTCGTCGAGTTCGCCGCAGTCCCGGCCCTCGGCGTCGTCCCCGGGGCCCGACAACAGCAACCGGAACAGCGGGCAGCGCTCGTCCAGTTCCTCGTACGTGCCGACGTCCACGAGACGGCCCCGGTCCAGCACCGCGATGCGGTCGGCCAGTTGGAGCGTCGACCTGCGGTGCGCGACCAGCAGCGTGGTGCGTCCGGCCATCACGCGGCGCAGCGTCGCGTGGATCTCCGCCTCGACCTTCGGGTCGACCGCCGACGTGGCGTCGTCGAGCAGCAGGATGCGCGGGTCGGTGATCAGCGCGCGGGCGAGCGCGATGCGCTGGCGCTGGCCGCCGGAGAGGGTCAGGCCCTGCTCGCCGACGACCGAGTCGTAACCGTCGGGCAGCTCGGCGATGAACCGGTCGGCCTCTGCGGCGCGCGCCGCGGCGCTTATCTGCTCGTCGGTCGCGTCGGGGCGGCCGTAGGCGATGTTGGCGCGCACCGTGTCGGAGAACAGGAACGAGTCCTCGGCGACCAGGCCGATCGCGGCGCGCAGCGAGTCGAGCGTCAGGTCGCGCACGTCGTGCCCGTCGACGCGGATCGCGCCGTCCTGCACGTCGTAGAACCGCGGCAGCAGCATCGAGACGGTCGACTTGCCCGAGCCCGACGTGCCGACCAGCGCCAGTGTCTCGCCGGGCGCCACGGACAGCGTCAGGCGGTCCAGCACCGGCCGCGAGGCGACGTAGCCGAACGTCGCGCCGTCGAACTCGACTCCGGCCGCGCCCGAGGTGAGCGGCACGGCGTCCGGCTTCTCGGTGACCAGCGGCTGCGAGTCGACGACCTCGTACACGCGCTCGACGGACGCGCGGGCCTGCTGCCCCATGGTGAGCAGCCCGGCCAGCAGCCGCACCGGCCCGACCAGCTGCCCCAGGTACGTGGAGAACGCCAGGAACGTACCCAGCGTGATGTCGCCGCGGATCGCCAGCCAGCCGCCGAGTGCCAGCACACCGACCTGGCCCAGCGCCGGGATCGCCGACAGGGTGGGGGAGTAGCGGCTGTTGAGCCGTACCGCGCGCATCCGCGTCGCGAACAGTCGCTTGCCGGCGTCCTCCAGGCGGGAGATCTCCTGGTCCTCCTGGCCGAAGCCCTTGACCACGCGCACGCCGGTGACCGCGTGGTCCACGACGCCGGCCAGCGCGGCCGCCTCCTGCTGCGCCGCCCACGTCGCCGGGAACAGCTTGCGCCGTGACAGCCGCGCGACCACGAAAAGGCCGGGGCCTACCGCGAGCGACACGACGGTCAGCAGCGGCGACAGCACGAACATCACGACGATCGAGATGACGAACAGCAGCGCGCTGCCGATGAGCATCGGCAGCATCGCCAGGACGCTCGAGATCATGTTGATGTCGGAGCCGGCCCGGCTGACGATCTGGCCGGTCTGCAGCTCGTCCTGGCGTGCGCCGTCGAGCCGGGAGAGGGCGCCGAAGACCTGCGTGCGCAGGTCGTACTGCACCTCGAGGGACAGTCTGCCGCCGATGTAGCGGCGGACGTACGCGGCGGCGAAGGCGATCACGGCGGCGCCGAGCAGCAGGGCCGCGAGCGGGGCGATGGAGGACATCTGGCCGGCGATCGCGTCGTCGATCACCGCGCGCTGCACGAGCGGGACGAACGCGGTGACCGTCATGCCGACGATGGAGGCCCCGAAGGCCCACAGCACGCTCGCCTTGTGCCGCCAGCAGGCGGCCAGGATGCGCCGCAGCCACCCGCGTGCCGGGGCGGTGCGCGGGACCTCGGAGGCGGCGTGCGCCGCAGCGGTGCTCACAACCTCCGAGTCTAGATGCTTAGCACCCCTAACGATTATCCGATATCCGCGGCTACAGGTAGTCGTCGAGGCGCGCGAGAGCGAAGCCCTGGTCGGTGACCACCTGGAGGACGCGCCGCAGCATGTCCCGCATGTCGCCGCGCCACACGTCCGGGCCGCGGAAATGGGTCAGGATGATGTCGCCCGGCTTGAGCAGATGGTCCCCGTACCGGTACTCCATCCGGTCCGGGAACGCCTCCTCGTTCCACAGCGGCACCGCCGTCACACCGCACGACCCGGCGATGCGCAGCGACTCCTCGGTGTACTCGCCGAACGGCGGACGGAACAGCCGCGGCCGAACGCCGATCTGCTGCTGCAGCGAGGCCTGCTGGCCGCAGATCTCGCTCTGCTGCGCGTCGTCGCCGAGCCGCCGCAGGTCCGGGTGGTGCAGCGTGTGGTTGTTGATCGCGACGCCCTGGTCCTTGAGCTCGCGGAAGTAGCCGTAGTCGCCGCGGGCCAGGTAGTCGGTGACGAACGCGCTGATAGGGATGCCGAGTTCGCGGATCATGCGGGTGAACTCGCGGTCCTTCTCCGCACCGTCGTCGACGGTGAGGAACACCACCTTGTCGGTCGTCGGCACCCGGTAGACCACCGGCGGCAGTCCGGGGCGGATCTTCACACCGGGCGCGCCCGGCGCCAGTGCCGGCTTGGTGGCGGGCGGGGGCGGTGCCGCCAGAGGGGTCTTCGCCACGCCCCAGCGCTTCGCCGCCTCCGCCCGCGCGGCGGCCTTGGCCTGCGCGTCGGCCTGCTGCTTGGCCGCGGCGTCCGCCTGGGCGGCCTTCGCGGCGGCCTCCAGCTCGGCCGGGTCGACGGCCTGCGGGGCGGGCGCGGCCTGGGCGGTCGGGCCGCCGTGCCCCGCGACGGCGAGGCCCGGCGACTCGGCGGCCGGACGCGCGAGCTTGTGCGGGCCGCCGCCGCGCGAATGGCCCTGTTCCGTCGAGCACCCACCGGTCGCGGCCGCGGCGATCAGACACGCGGCGGCGATCCGGTGATGGCTTCGGTCCCGGTTCGTAAGGATCACCTCCGGTACGCGGCATTTGACCGACGATCTTTCCCCATTCGGACGCCGGACCATGCGCGCCGTCACTCGAACGCCGTTGCGGATGCGGCGGACCGGCGCAGGGGCTAGGGGGCCGCGCGGCGTCGGCCGCGTGTTCGCCTGGGGCTGGTTCTCCGGAGGGGTGCGCGGAGGCTCGGACGGCGGAGTGCACCCGGCGCGTACGGGCGCACGCGCATCACTCGTCGGAGTGAACTTGCGTGTCCTGAGCCCTTCGACGGGCCCGCAGTTCACCCGCGCGGCGCAATACGGCGCGGCGGAATCTCGACAAAACCCTAGAGTCAAGCCGCCGTCACGCGGGGTGACGGGTTACGGCGCCGACGTCCCGGATGGAACGGCGCCGCGGTGAACCAAGGAGAGACAGGCATGAGGTTCGGATTCCGGCGCGCGGCCGTGGTGGCCGTCGCGGTGTTCTTCGGCTCGATGGCGTCGCTGTACGTCCCGGCGGCGCGCGCCGCGCAACTGCCGCGGGTGCCCCGCGTGCCGGACCGCTTCCTCCCGGCCTACTTCGCCCTGCCCTTCCCCGGCCCGCTGTGGAGCGCGACGGGGACCGCGGCCTTCATCTGACCGCGTGACGCCGACCTTTCGCACCGCGGCCGCCTGGCGGGCGACCGTCACCCCATCAACGGGCGGGACCCGACCGAGGTCACGGTCCGGAGGTCGAAAGGCTGTACCACGAGCCGCCAATCAGCCGATCGGCGGAGTATGAACACACGAAGCGGCGGCAGCGCGAGGCCTGGTCGAGTCACTGGCAGGTCGGCTGTCGTGCGGAGCCTGCCGCCGCCGCGCTTTACGCGTCGCTAGGACGCCACGGCCTGCTCGCCGTCCGCCGCCGGGAACTCCGCGGCCAGCGTGTTGAGGTCCAGCTCCAGCGCCTGCGCGAGCTGCAGCACCGTGAAGAACGCGGGCATCGCGATCGCGCCGCGCTCGATCTTCCGCAGCGTGTCCAGCGGGACGCCGGAGAGCGCCGAGATCTGCGCCGCGCTGCGCCGGCCTCGGGCCTCGCGCAGGGCCTGGCCGAGGATCCGGCCGCGGTCTCGTTGCTCGTCGGTGAGCGGGGTACGCACCATGCCTCGATTGTAGGGCCGGAGTTCTTGCGGGCGGGATTGTTTGGCGCGTCATCTTTGGTGCGCATTGTTTGGCTGGGATTCTTTGGCGTGTATTGTTTGGCCAGTTCGGGCGATGCCGCCCGCGCGCCGTCCCGCCGAGCCCCGAGCCGAGGAGCCGCCATGGTCACGTTGAAGAGCCCCGCCGAGATCGCCCTGATGCGGGACGCGGGCAGGGTCGTCGCCGACACGCTCGCGGCGGTCGCCGCCGCGGCGCGGCCCGGCGTCACGCTCGCCGAGCTCGACGCGCTGGCCGCCGAGCGGATCCGCGCCGCGGGGGCCACGTCCAACTTCCTCGGCTACCGCCCGCACCGGTCGCTGCCGCCGTTCCCCGGCGTGCTGTGCCTGTCGGTCAACGACGTGGTGGTGCACGGCGTCCCGGACGGCCGGGTGCTGCGCGACGGCGACCTGCTGTCGGTCGACTGCGGCGCGGTCCTGCGCGGCTACCACGGTGACGCGGCGATCACGGTGCCGGTCGGCCGGGTCGACGCCGCCGCCGAGCGGCTGTCCGACGCGACGCGCGAGGCGCTCGAGGCCGCCGTCGCGGCGATGGTGCCCGGTTCGCGCCTCGGCGACATCGGCCACGCCGTCCACCGGGTGGCCCGCAAGCACGGTTACGGCGTGCTGGCCGACCACGGCGGCCACGGCATCGGCACGGCGATGCACGAGGACCCGCACGTCCCCAACGACGGCGTGCCTGGCCGCGGTTACCGGCTGCGGGAAGGGCTCGTGCTGGCGCTCGAGCCGATGTTCCTGGAGGGCGGCGGCGACGCGTACCGGCTCCTGCCGGACCGCTGGACGATCGTCACGGCGGACGGCAGCCGCGCGGCGCACTTCGAGCACACCGTCGCCGTGACGGCCGACGGCCCGCTCGTGCTGACCGCGGCCTGACCGCTCCGACCGGCCCGAGGCGGTCGGCTACATGCCGCGGCCGCCCGTCACTTCGACGACCGTCCCGGTGATGTAGCTGGACAGGTCGGAGGCGAGGAACAGCACCGCGTTGGCGACCTCGAACGGCTCGCCGGCGCGCTGGAGCGGGACCTCGCGCTCCTTGGCGTCCCAGATGTCCTGGCGCATCGCCTCGGTCATGGCGGTGCGGATGAGGCCCGGCTGCACCGCGTTGACCCGCACGCCCAGGTGCCCGAGCTCCTTCGCGGCGGCCTTGGTCAGGCCGACGACGCCGGCTTTGGCGGCGCTGTAGTTGGTCTGCCCGGGCAGGCCGATCTTGCCGGACAGCGACGAGATGTTGACGATCGCGCCGTGCCCCTGCTCGCGCATGACCAGCGACGCGGCGCGGGTGCCGAGCCAGGTGCCGCGCAGGTGGACGTCGATGACCGTGTCGAAGTCGTCGAGCGTCATCTTCCGCAGCGTCGCGTCGCGCGTGATCCCCGCGTTGTTCACGAAGACGTCGAGGCTGCCGTACGCGTCGACGCAGGTCCGCACCAGCTCGTCGACCTGCTCCGGCACGGTGACGTCGCAGGTCACCGCGATGGCCGTGCCGCCCTCGGCGGTCAGCCGGTCGGCGGCGGCGAGCGCCGCGTCGCCGTCCCTGTCGCCGATGACGACCTGCGCGCCGTTCGCGCAGAACACCCGGGCGATCTCGTAGCCGATGCCTTGTGCCGCACCCGTCACCACCGCGCCGCGTCCTTCGAGCATGGCCGTCCTCCCCGTCGCACCGCCGGTCTGCCGGGCCAGCGTACTGACCCGGCCCGTGCGGGGGAGGCGGGTCGGCGGGCTTGTCTTGGCCGGTCGGGTGCCGCATAGTGCGACGGGCGTAATGTGTGATCAAGTCAAGGAAATGCGAGGGCGCCCGCCATGCCGACCTACGGACCCGACACCACCACCGACGAGGTCGCCGCAGGCGTCGACCTGGCCGGCCGCACCGCGGTCGTCACCGGCGCCACCTCAGGGCTCGGCCTGGAGACCGCGCGCGTGCTCGCCCTCGCCGGCGCGCACGTCGTCCTCACCGCGCGCGACGCCGCCAAGGGCGAGGCCGCGCTCGACGCCGTGCGCGAGGCGGCCGGCGCCCCGGTCTCCGTCGAGGCCGGTGTGCTCGACCTCACCTCGCTCGCGTCCGTGCGCGAGTTCGCCGTGCGACTCCTCGACCGCCGGCCGTGCGTCGACCTGCTCGTCAACAACGCCGGCGTGATGGCCACCCCGTTCGAGCGCACCGCCGACGGCTTCGAGCTGCAGTTCGGCACGAACCACCTCGGGCACTTCCTGCTCACCAACCTGCTCGCGCCCGCCCTGCTGCGCGGTGCGCCGGCGCGCGTCGTCAACCTCAGCTCCGCCGGGCACACCGCGAGCGACATCCGCTGGGACGACCCGAACTTCGAGCACACCGACTACCACCCGTGGCTCGCCTACGGGCAGTCCAAGACCGCCAACGTGCTCTTCACCGTCGAACTCGACCGGCGGCTCGCGGGGCGCGGCGTCCGCGCGTACGCCGTGCACCCCGGCATGATCCGCACCAACCTCGGCCGGCATATGAACCGCGAGGCGGGCGCCGAGCTGCAGTCGAAGATCAGCCGCGCGAACATGCCCGCGATGAAGTCCGTCCCGGCGGGCGCGGCGACGCAGGTGTGGGCCGCGACCGCGCCCGAACTCGCCGAGCAGGGCGGCCTGTACCTGGAGGACTGCGGCATCAGCGACAAGCACGCCCCGTGGGCGCGGGACGCCGAGTCGGCGGCCCGGCTGTGGACGCTGTCCGAGGAACTGGTGGGGGAGAAGTTCCCGCCGGCGTGAACGACCAAGGCAGGTAAGGGAAACGGGCCCGCAGACGGGGGGAATGTCTGCGGGCCCATCCCATCCCGGCGGCGCGCTGGGGGGAGGTGCGCGCCTCGCCGGTTCACCCGCCCGCCGGCCGAGCCGACGGCGGGGGTCATGGCCACCGGCCTTTCGGCCGGTGCCGAGATCCTACGCACCCACGATGCCCGACGGGTGGCCTCTGCCGCTCGCGGACCGTCGATTTCGGGCTCGCCCGCGTGATCAGGACGAGCGATGGCGCGCTGGCCTGGCGAACCGACCGGTTCGTCGGGAGCGGACACCGTGTACCGGTGAGAGGCCGCTTCGCGGGCGGGCGGCGGTCAAAACGGAATTGGCCCAGGCCACTCGGCGCCGATTGGACCTTTGATCATGGTCGCGGATCGCCAAGACTTGACCCGACCGAGGGAAGTGAGCGGCCGATCCGGAATATCGGGCCGCGACCGGACCCCGGCCGGCCCCGGCGGCCCACCGCCGCCGGGGCCGGCCCCCCGGCCGGGCCGCCCCCACGGGCATTTGGGGGCGGCCCCGGGCCCGGGCCCGCCCCGGGCGCCCCCCCGCCGGGGGGGCCGGCCGCCGGGCCGGGCCGCACCCTGCGGTCGACGGCGGGGAGGTACCAGATCATGGAGTTCGGAACAGCAAGTCTGCTTATAGCTTTCATCGTTGCGGTGGCGGTGCTCGGCCCTGTCCTCGGCGCCGACAGCCGCGACGGACGCGACTGGCGGCCCACCGGGCCGCGCACCAAGGGCTCCGTCGCGGACCGGCTTCGCGGCCGCGCCCGGCGCCAGGCGGCCCTGTGGGACGCGTACCTGACGGACCGCCAGGCCACCCGCGAAAGTGGCCCGCTGCGCTGGCGCAAGGCCGGCAGCGAGTGGGTCCTCGACGGCGCCACCGCGCCGCGGACCCCCGCGGCCCGCTCCAAGGCCGCGACCCGGCCGGCAGAGCAGCCCCGCCCCACCGCGCCGGACGACGACGCCCAGGGCCTCCACCCCTGTGGCTCACGCGACTGACCCAGCACAAAGCGGGCCCCGAGCCCGCCCACTGAACGGCCCCCGGGCCGACCAGAACTCCGCCCGGTGGCCGGCGTCCGACCCTCCAACCCCTGTCGGTCGCCGGTCACCGGGCGGTATGCGTTCCCCGGCGAGGGCGCGGGCCCTGTGGGTGGTGCCAACCCTTGACGCGGCCGGGCCGCTGCGTTCCGAAGCCGCGCCGGGCCCGGCTCCACGCCCAGGTCCGCCCGCTCAGGTGCTCCCGCTCAGGTGCTCCCGCTCAGGTGCTCCCGCTCAGGCCGCTGCGCGTTCGTCGAACGCCACGCGGACACGGGCGGCGTCGGTGTTCAGCGCGCACGCCCCTCGCGCAGCCGTCGGCCGGGGCCGGGCCTCGGCCGGGCCGCGGAGCGCAAGGCGTCCCCACTCGCCTGCAGGCCTCGGCGTCGCGGCAGCGCCGATCGCTCTGCGTCGTGTCGGGCCTCTCGCTCGCGGCTCGTTCGTCAGGGGCGGTCTCGTGCCGGGGTGGCGCGGCGCCGTCGGCGAGCGTGCGGCCACGGCGCCGGACCACCTCGTGAGGGTGCCGGATCGACGTCGTCGCGGCGGTCGTACTGTCCTGGTTTGTGCGGTATTTTCCGCCCGTCCCGGCTGACGCTGGCCCACCTGCACGCAGCCCGGACGTCCTTCGGGTGATCTCGCCGTGGACCGGTCTCCCGGTCGCGGCCGTCGGGCGCTAGCATCCGCGCGTACGACCGACCGGGCACACCGTGAGCTGCGACGCCGTCCGGTACCGGACGCAGCGCACGGGGGGTCTCCACCGACATGAACGAACGCCTGGGACGCGCAGAACCGGCCCGCTTCGCACGGCCGTTCAGCCCACCCGTCGCCCCCCACCACCCAAATTCGAGTCGCTTCGCTCCCAGCCTTGTCGATTCGAGCCGCTTCGCTCCCGCCCTTCGTCTGTCGCGTCGCGTCCGGCGCGCCGTGCCGTCGGCTGCCGCGCTGCTGCTCGCCGTGGTCTCCGCGGCCCCCGGCGCGGGCGCCGCGCCGCACGTCGAGGTCCCGGCCGCGCACGCCGGTTCGCTCCCGCAGCGCGGGCTGCTCCTCGTCACCACGCAGCAGCAGGTCGACGTGACGCAGGCCGGCGTGAACTCCGTCCCGATCCCCGCCGAGGCCACCTCGGTCGCCGTCACCCTCTACGGCGCCTCCACCGCGGCCGGTCCGGGCTCGGTCACCAGCGCCACCGCCGCGGTCGGCGGGTCGAGCCCGTTGCGCGGCGGCCAGAGCGTCACCGTCACCATCGACCAGGTCGCGACGACGCTCGGCCCCAGCATCTTCGAACCCTGGCTGTCCGCCCCGGCCGGCGGCGCGACCGCCGGATTCCCGGCCAACGCGCAGGTGTTCCCGAACGCGGCCACGCAGCCCAAGGCCAACCCGGCCGCACCGCACGCGCTGCTGGTGTTCACCGTCCCGGCCGGCGACATCGGCGGACTGCCCACCGGCGTCGACTTCGGCCCGGTCACGGCCCCCGGCTCGGCGATCCGCAACGTGCCCTTCTCCAGCAGCGGCGGCGCGCCCCTCACACTCACCTCGATCACCGCGACGCCGCCGTTCGCCGTCGAGAACACCGGTACGAGCTGCCCCGCGAACACGCGCATCGCGCCCGGCAGCCCGTGCAGCGTCGCCGTCCAGGTGACGGTCGGCGCGCGCGGCCCGCTCACCGGCACGCTGACCTTCAGCGGCAACATCCCCGGCGGCTCGCGCACCGTGACGCTCACCGCGTCCGGCATCACCATCCCGGCGGCGCCGAGCGGGCTGACCGCCACCGCAGGCGACGGGCAGAACGTGCTGTCCTGGATGCCGCCGAGCGACGACGGCGGATCGCCGCTGACGTCGTATCAGATCTACCGGACCGGAGGCCCGTCGCCCGCGCCGGTCCAGATCGGCAGCGTCACGCCAGCCACGCTCATCTACACGGACACCGGGCTGACCCAGGGCACCGCCTACTCGTACACGGTGCGCGCCACCAACGCGGTCGGCGCGTCCCCGGAGTCCACCACCGCTTCCGCGACGCCCGCCGCGTCCCTGAGCGTCGCCACCGCGAACGTGCCGCCCGCCGTGGCCGGCCAGCCGTACAAGGCGACCCTCCAGGCGATGGGCGGCACCGCGCCCTACCGCTGGTCGGTCGACGGCACGCTGCCCGCCGGGATCATCCTCGACCCGCTGACCGGCGAACTGAACGGCACGCCGACGGACGCGGGCGACGCCGCCTTCACCGCCAAGGTCGCCGACAGTTCGACCCCGGCCAAGGAGGCCGAAGCCCGGCTGGTGCTCAGCGTCGCGCAGCCGCCCGCGCCGACCCCGACCGACGGCCCGGTCGGCGGGCAGCAGGCGGCCCGCACCCCGACCTCGTCGGACGGCTCCGGCGGCGGCCACTTCGCGCTGTGGGCGTGGAGCCTCCTGGGCGCCGCGGGCCTCGCGGGCGGAATCGTCGCGGTACGGCGACTGCGGGCGTCCCGCGCCTACCGGGGCTGAGCCCCCGGCGGCAGAGCCGTCCCGCGGGTGCCCGTCGCGCGCTCGGCGGCCGCGCGGTTCCCGGCGAACGCCAGGTTCCCACGCGCCCGGCGCGCTCCGGCGCGCCTGGCAGGCGCCCGCTCCGCACGCCCTCCAACCGCAGCACATGAGCGTCCGCTCGGGGCAGTAGTGCCCGGAGCGGATAACCGTCGGCCCGGGGCACTAGTCTTTTCCTTTTTGCCCTACCTGTACGAGGAGCCAGCCCGATGCCCCTGCCCCCTGCCGGGCAGCAGCCGCCCAGCGTCCCCGCGGGCGCCGACAGCGCCGACGCGACCGCCAAGGACCGCGAGATCGAGGCGGAGCAGCGGCACGTCGACCGCGCGTACCTGCGCCTGGAGGCCATGCGCGGCGAAGCGCAGGCCCTGCTCCGGGAGGGCTACAAGCAGGCGCAGGTCGGCACCGTCGGCTCCCTGGTCGAACGCGACACCATGGTCTTCCGCGCCGAACTGTGGGCGCGCACCCTGGACGCCGCCGACGACGGGCTCGTCTTCGGCCGCCTCGACCGCACCGACGCAGAGGTGTGGCACATCGGCCGCATCGGTGTGCGCGACGCCGACAGCGAGATCCTCGTCGTCGACTGGCGCGCCCCCGCCGCCGAGGCCTTCTACCAGGCCACGCCGGACAACCCGCACGGCGTCGTGCGGCGCCGCGTGCTGCACTGCCGCGGCCACCAGGTCGTCGACGTCGAGGACGACCTGCTCGACCCCGACAACGCCCCGGACGACCTGGTCGTCGTCGGCGACGGCGCGTTCCTCGCCGCGCTCAGCCGCACCCGCGACGGCAGCATGCGCGACATCGTCGCCACCATCCAGCAGGAGCAGGACGACGCGATCCGCGCCCCCGCCGACGGCTCGGTGATCGTCCGCGGCGGACCCGGCACCGGCAAGACCGCGGTCGCCCTGCACCGCGTGGCCTACCTGCTGTTCCGGCACCGGCAGCGGTTCGGTTCGCGCGGCGTTCTCGTCGTCGGGCCCAACCCGCGCTTCACCGCGTACATCGAGCGCGTCCTGCCGTCGCTCGGCGAGGGCGGCGCCGTGCTGCACTCGCTCGGCGACCTCGTCGACGGCATCAGCGCGAGCTACCACGACACCGCCGACGTCGCGCGCCTCAAGGGCGCCGCGGGCATGGTGCCGCTGCTGCGCCGCGCCGTCGACGAGACGCCCGCGGGCGCCCCCACCGAACTGCGGATCAAGCACCGAGGCACCGAAGTCGTCCTGGACACCGGCACGTTGCGCCGGATCAGGCGGGAACTGCTGAACCGCGCCCGGCGCGGCCCCAACGGGCAGCGCGTGCAGGCCGCCAAGACGCTGCTCGCCGAGCTGTGGCAGCGCCTCGCGTCGCGCGGCGCGGCCCGGGGCGAGAAGGAGGCGTTCCTCGAAGACGTCGCCGCCCGCGACGAGTTCCGCGTGTTCCTCAACGCGTGGTGGCCGCTGACCCGTCCGCTGGACGTGCTGCGCGGCCTCGCCGACCCGGCCCGCCTCGACCGCGCCTCGCGCGGCCGACTCGGCCGCGACCACGTCGAACTGCTCGCGCGCAGCTGGGAACGCACCGCGCGCACCGGCGAGGTGTCCTTCCTCGACGTCGCACTGCTCGACGAAATCGACACGCTGGTCGGCCCGTTGCCGAAGCCGAGGCCGCGCACGCCCGGGCTGCCCGACGAGGACAACCCGTACATCGTCGACGGCTACGACATCTTCACCGGCGAGAGCGTCCGCACCTCCGCGCCGTCCGACGACTTCCGCGAAGTCACCACGTACGCCGACCGGATGGCCCGGCAGCGCGGCCGCGGCGCGCACGACGAGGACGGCGAGCCCGACGAGTTCGCGCACATCGTCGTCGACGAGGCCCAGGACCTCGCGCCGATGCAGTGGCGCATGCTCAAGCGCCGTGGCCCGCACGCCACATGGACGATCGTCGAGGACCCGGCGCAGAGCGCCTGGGAGGACCTGCCCGCGTCCGGCGCCGCGATGACGGACGCGCTTGGCGACCGGCGCCGCCACGAGTTCGAGCTCACCACCAACTACCGCAACCCGGCGGAGATCGCCGCCGTCGCGGCGCGGGTGCTGGTGCGGGCCGTCCCCGGCGCCCGCCCCTCGAAGGCCGTCCGCACCGGCGGCGAACCGCCGCGGCTCGTCTGGGCCCCCGCCGCCGAGTTCGGCGCCGAGGTGCTGCGCGCCGTGAACCGGCTGCTCGACGACGTCGAGGGCACCGTCGGCGTCGTCACCCCGGTCGGCGCCACCGCGCCGCTCGTGGACGCGCTCGCCGGACTCCCCGAGCGCGTACAGGTGATGGACGCGCTCGACGCCAAGGGCCTCGAGTTCGACGCCGCCGTCATCGCCGACCCGCGCGGCATCGTCGACCAGGCGCCCAGCGGCCTGCGGACGCTCTACGTCGCCCTGACCCGCGCCACGCGCAGCCTCGTCGTCGCCGTGCCGGACGGCGACCGGGGATGGGCCGCGGAACTCCTGGGCGTGGCGGCCGAAGAAGGCTGAAAAGGACCAGGGGCGAGCGGGGGAGCAGCAGGAACGAGCGGTAACGCGAACGGGCCCGGGGTCGGTGTCGACCCCGGGCCCGTTCGTGTGCGCGTCAGTGGTGGCGACGCCGAATTACTTCAGCTTGCCCGCGGGCATCGGCGAGTTGTCGTCGTTGCCGACGAAGCACTGCAGCGTCTTGTCGTTGTCCATGATCCAGGACGACGCCGTCGGGTAGACGAACGAGATGTTCAGCTTGTCGGCGTTCGGCTGGCGCTTGATGACGGGGTCACCGTACTCCGAGCACTTCGCCTCGATGTCCTTCTGGTACGACAGCGACGTCGGGGACATCGTCGACGGCATGGTGTACACGCCCACCGTCTCGGCGGCGTGCGGACCCGTGCACGACGTCTTGCTCATCTTCTCGCCCTCGAAGTTGACGCAGTCGCCGACCTTGAGGTCGATGCGGTTGACCTTGTCACTGCTCGCCGAGGGGTTCGCGGTGCCCGGCTTCTTCGTGCCGGTGGAGGAGCCAGAGGGCTTGCCCGCGGGGGAGTCCGTGGACTTGCCCGACGCGGTGGCGTCGGCGCTCGCCGTGGCCGACGACGAGCTGCTGGAACTGGCGGCCTTCTTGTCGTCCTTGCCCAGACAGCCGGTCAGCGCGGACATCGCGACGATGCCGGACGCGGCCACCGCGGTCACGCGAAGAACGGAAGTACGGGTGGAACGGAGAGAACGCATGGGGGACGAAAACCTCTCGTGGTGGATGGGACGCGCAAGAGTCTGCACCACGAGTGATCAGCACAAAGAGGGGGCCCACCCTTGAAATCCGGGGGCGACTGTGGGATGTCGCAGACCATCCGGGTGGGTGTCCTCGAATTTTGTACCACGCTTGTGGCAGAAGCAGTAGAGCTTCGCGTCAATGGCATGCCAGGGCTCAGAACACCGCGAGCGGGTTCACCGGCGACCCCGTCCCGCCCTGGATCGGCAGCGGCGCGGCGGTGAACATGAACTCGTACCGGGACAACTCCCGGCACGCCCGGCTGAGTTCCTCGACCAGCGGAGCGTCCAGCAGAGCAAGCCCCATCGACACCAGCCCGATCTGGTGCAGCGGCGCCTTCATGACCGCGCTCGGGTACGGCATCCGCTCGATGCAGTCGCCGCCGTACAGCGCCACCTCGCGCTCGTACAGCCACTCCACCGCGGACGCGTCCAACCCGGCCCGCAGCGACCGGTCCTCCGGCCCCTCCACCCGCTCGCGGGCGCCCAGCCCGATCCGGACCAACAGCGCGTCGCCCGTGCCGACCTCCACACCGCACACCTGCTCGGCGGCCGCCAGGTCGTCCGCCGTCACGAACACGCCGGGCACCAACCAGTCCACGCCCCGTGCCGCGGCGACGTCCAGCAGCACCCCGCGCGTCACGATCCCACCCCGCTGCGCCGCCACCGCACCGAACGTCAGGCCCCGACCGGCGATCACACAGTCACTCGCCAGCCGGCCGTTGTACATGACACCCTCGAAGTACACGTGCCCGACGGCGTCGACATGCGTCAGACCGAGCCCGTGCGGCACCATCCCGACGTAGTCCAGCGCCGACACGGGCATGTGCGCCTCATATAACAGGTGATGCTGAATAGGCCTGGTATTACCCGCACTTCGATGCGCCGAGAGCGCCTGCCCGAGCGCCACGACACGCCCCTCACGCACGAGCCCGGCCGCCCTGACCCGATGGGCGGACGAGATGTGGTTGAGCGTCCCGAGCTCGTCGTCGTCCCCCCACCGCCCCCAGTTCGAACACCGCGCAAAGATCGCCCGCAACTGCGCCTCATCCGTAACCGGAACCCGTCCCATGCCCCGGTTTGTACGCCGCAGGCCCGGACCAGACAACCCCCGCGGGGGATGGCGGGGCAGGGCGACACGGGGGGCGGGGGGAGGGAAGGGGGAGGCGAACGACCGACGCGCGCGATGACGGGCCCGGTTGCGTCCGTCGAGCCTCACCGCGACTGTGCAGCCTGTGCGTCACACTGCACGCATGGCTACCCGCAGCAGCCCTGCGCCCCAGTCCGACGTCCCCGGCCCGGTCCTCGACACGGGGTGGTTCCTCCTCGGTGCGCCGTGGGACTGTTCCGGGACGGGCCGCGGGGAGCAGTTGGCGCCGGCGGCATTGCGGGACGCCGGACTGGCCGCGTGGACCGGCGCGGCCGGGCATGACGCGGGCGACGCGATGACCGACATCCGAACCACCGACCGCGACCCGGCCTCGGGCGTACGGGCGCTCGACGACACCGTCCGCGCGGCCGCCAACCTCGCGGACGCCCTGCGTGCGGCCCGCCGCGCCCACCCGGGCCGCCGCCCGCTCGTCCTCGGCGGCGACTGCAGCCTGCTGCTCGGGGTCTTCGCCGCGCTGGACGCCGGGACCGGACTCTGGTTCGTCGACGGCCACCCCGACTACGTTGACGGCACCACCTCCGACACAGGCGAGACGGCGGACATGGACCTCGCCGCCCTGACCGGCGCGGCCGAACTGCCAGGCCTGTTCGGGGAGTCCGGGCCACCCGTCCGTCCCGAGGACGTGGTCCTGCTCGGCCACCGCGTCCGAGGGATCGACGCCGCGGCCGCAGCCGAGACCGCCCGCCTCCCGGACCGCCTCCGCCGCCACGACGCCGACGCCGTACGCGCCGACCCCTCCGCCTGCGGCCGCGACGCCGAGGCCCGGCTGCGCGACGTCGAGGTAGGCGTGTGGCTCCATCTCGACGCGGACGTCCTCGACCCGACCGCGCTGCCCGCCGTCACCTACCCCCAACCCGACGGCCCGGACTGGACGCAGATCACCGAACTGCTACGCCCCTTGGGACACTCGCCAGCCCTCATCGGCATGAGCATCGCCGACTACCGCCCCGACCTCGACCCATCAGGAGAAGGCGCCCGTCGCCTGGTTGCCCTACTGGCCGAAGTCCTCCCCGGCCCGACACCGGGCTAGCCGGCGCCGTCGACGAGTGACGCAAGTGTGACGCGAACACCCCCTGATGAGGGAGTTCTGGTGATTCGCATACGTGACGGCACAGTGGCCAGGGGGGTACGGAGGCTGGGCTGTCGCGTTGCGGCGTGGGAGTCGAAGACCATGCACGGTCCCCTGACCTGCATGCCGGCGGTGGCCACCTCCCCCTCCCGATTGTGGATTGTCCGCGCGGCCGGTCGCCTGTCAAGGCGCGGTGGATCAGTCGTCAACAGGTGGCCTGTCGCGTGTCGGGGAGGCGCCTTGACAGGCGCCCGGCCGCGCTTAAAACCGCGGCAACTATCGGGAGGGGGAGGCGGTGTGGAGGCGCATCGGGTGCGTTGCGTCGCCGGGCTGCGGTCCCAGCGTGGTGCCCGCGACCGGTCTTGAAGACCCATGACCCACCCTCACCAGGCCCATATCGGACCAAATGCGGGCATTGTTTCGCTGATTCCCTATTGGCTTTCCGTCAAGAGGCGGATGTGGCAACACATTGCCCGATCCGTCACACGAAAACGGTTTTCAGTAAGCCTCGGTGGCCGCAGCCCCTCGACCGACCCGCCGGCACGGCCGCCCCCGACCGGCACCGCCCGCCCCACCACGCTGGGACCGCAGCCCGGCAGCGCGAACCCGGACACGCGCGCCTTCACACCCCGCGCCCCTCCCGACAGCTGCCGGGTTGTCTGCGCGGACGGGCGGCTGTCAAGCCGCCCCCACCAGCACGCGACAGGCCACCTGTTGACGACCGGTCCACCGCGGCTTGACAGCCGTTCGGCCGCGCGGACCATCAAAAATCGGGAGGGGCGCCAGGACACCGCCGACAGCCAGGTCAGGAACGGTGCAGGCAAGGACCCCACGCCGCAACGACGCAGGCCCAACACGCCCTACCGCCAAGCCCCCTCGTCGAGCCACGAGGCAATCGACGCCGCAACCCGCTCAGGGTGCGTCAGCGGGCCGAAGTGGGCGAGGTCCGGGTGGACTTCCAGCCTCGCGTTCGGGAACTGCTCCGCGAGGCGGCCGAAGCGTCCCGACGGGGTCTCGACCCCCTGCACCAGCACCACCGGGCAGTGCACCTTCGCCATCGCCTCGAACACGTCGGCGACCAGCGACGACACGTACACCTGGGCCTCGTCGAGCGGCCGGCACTTGAGGCGGACCCCGTCGCCCTCGTCCACGAACCCGTGGTCGACGTACGCCGCCAGCACCTCCGGGGCGAACGCGTCCATCGGCGGCTTGGACGCGTAGTTCCGGTACGCCTCGGCCCGGTCGGGGAACACCGCACGGCGTCGCTTCGTGGGCTCCACCAGCGGGTTGGACTGCACCTGGCCGGCAGCCGGCGGCGGGAAGGCGGCCGGCTCGTACAGCCACAGCGACCGGAACGTCCCCGGACGCGCCGCCTCCGCCAGCACCAGGGCCGCTCCGCCGCAGGAGTGGCCGACGCCGACGACCTCGCCGTCCCGAGCCTCCGTCGGCAGGCCGTCCACGACAGACAGCACGTCGTCGCCGAACGCCGACCACGGAAAGTCGTAGCCCTCGGGCATCCGCGTGTCCCCGTGCCCCCGCAGGTCCACCGCATGCGCGTCGACGCCGGTCAGCCGCCGTACCGTCGGATCCCACACACGCCCGTGGAAGCCGGTCGCATGCGCGAAGACCGCCGTGACGTCAGCGGGCGCGCCGCCTGTGCTGAACCGATGTACCGCAGGCACCACAGCGTCCCCAATTTTCATAGACCAAGTCAACCATCCCGCGCACGGGACCCACGCACGGGGCTCGCGCGCGACCCACGCACGGGGCTCGCACGCCGCTCCGAGTCGCCCCCGTCGCGCGACACCGCATCCCCCACCCGTCCCGTAGCGTTGTCCAAGCGTCCGCCGACCGTTCCAAGGGGGAGTGTCAGCCGTGGGTGTGTTCGAGATCGGCAACGCGGGGAGCCGCGACCTGGCGATGATGACCGGCTGGGCGGTCGACGAGGGCTGGAACCAGGGCCTCTCCGACCGGATCCCCTTCGCCGCGGCCGATCCGCACGGTTTCCTGGTCGGGCGCCTCGACGGTGAGCCGGTCGCGTGCGTCTCGGCGGTCCGCTACGGGGCCGACTACGGCTTCCTCGGCTACTACATCGTCCGACCCGAGCTGCGCGGCCAGGGCTACGGCATGCGGATGTGGCGTGCCGCGATGGAGCGCCTCGAAGGCCGCACCGTCGGCCTGTGCGGTGTGTTCGCCCAACAGGACAACTACCGCAAGTCGGGCTTCCAGGCGGCGTGGGACGCCGTCGGATTCGTCGGCACCCCGCGTCCGGCGGGCCCGCTGCCCGACGGCGTCACCATCGTCGACGCCGGAACCCTCCCGTTCGCCGAACTCGCCGCCTACGACCGGCGGTTCTTCCCCGCCCCCAGGGACGCCTTCCTCGCGACCTGGACCACCCTGCCCGACCGGACCACCCTCGCCGCCGTCCAGGACGGGCGCATCAGGGCCCTGGGCGTCATCCGCCCCGGCAGCGGCCCCATCCGGATCGGCCCGCTGTACGCCGACACGCCCGACCTCGCGTCCGCGCTGCTCCGGGCGCTGGGCGCGGCCATGCCCGGCGAGATCACGGTCGACGTCCCCGAAGCCAACGCGGACGCCATCGCCGTCATGGAGGAGTGCGGGCTCCGCGAAACGGGCCGGATGGCGTGGATGTACCGCGGCGAAGCCCCCGACGTCGACGTGCCGGGCTTCTACGGAGTCACGAGCTGCGAACTGGGATAGCCCGCGCGGTGAACCACGTGCGGTCGTCGGTCAGCCACCGGTCGAACGCCAGTCCCGTCGCCCCGAGATCCGCCGAGAGCTCGTCCCCGTCGACCGGATGGCGGCTGAACTCGTGCGTCCACGTGAGGTCGCCCACGTGGTAGTCGATCACGACGTCGACCCGCGGGCCCTCGCGGTGCACCGACCTGATCACCCGTCGGATGCCGTCGTGGTCCCGCGACCCGGGCTCGACGGTGGCGAACCACGTGGGGTCGGCCCGCTGCACGACCACCCAGCCGTCGGCGACGACGTGCCGGCGGCAGGTGGCGAGGAAGGCCCGCCGCAGCTCCGCGTCCGCGTTCAGCATCGTGCTGGCCAGCAGGACCACGTCGAACGACCGCCCCAGATCCAGCCCTTCGATCTCGGCGCACTCCGTCGGCAGGTCGGCGACGCGAGCAAGCATCGCGGGGGACTCGTCGACGCCGAGGACCGGATGGCCCAGCGCGGCGAGCGGCCGCAGGATCCGCCCCGTCCCGCAGCCCAGTTCGAGGATCGACGCGCCCGGCGGGACGGCATCGTGCACGATGTCGGGCTCGCCCATGACCGGCAGCAGCGTATAGAACTCGACCGCGCACCCGTCCGGAGTGATCTCGCCCGGACCGGCTCCGTGCTGCGAACTCGTGCCCATTCCTGGCCCCTTCCGCGACGGTCAACCAGCCCGCCAACGAACGGGCGGGCGCGGGCGTTCCGGAGCGCCGGGACAGGCCTGTCCCAGAACAGGCCCGCCACCCCGGTCCGCAAAGTCCTCCGCGTCTTACCGCGCTACCGCGACACGCAGAACTCGTTCCCCTCGATGTCCGCCATCGTCGTCCACACCGACGGCCCGACGCGCCCCTCGTGGAGGACCGTCGCGCCGCGGTCGACCAGCCGCGCGACGACGTCCTCGCGGGGATCGTCGCCGACCCGCACGTCGAAGTGCATGCGGTTCTTGACCGTCTTCGCCTCCGGCACCAGCTGGAACAGCACCCGCGGCGCCCGCTCCAGCCCCTCCGGGTGCCGGATGGCCTGCCCGACCTTCCACACCAGCACGCCGTTGTGCGTGATCGTGTCGTCGTCGCTCGCGTGCCCGGCGGCGACCAGGCCGCGGATCATCGCCTCGTCGCTCGGCTCGACGTCCCAACCCAACGTCTCCGCCCACCAGTCGGCGAGCGTGTGCGGGTCGGACGCGTCAATGGTCACCTGGAAGTAGTACGCCATGCCGGGCACGCTACCCATCGCCCCCGCCACGAGTCGGCCGCCGCGCCGGCTCACCGCCGCGGGTCACGCCCCGAGAAGGCGGCCAGCGCGTCGTACACCGGGGCGTCGTCCGCGACCTCGACCTCCAGGCCGATGTAGCCGCCACCCGCCTCGCCGCGCATGGACGGGACGACGTTCTCCCGGCTCCACCGCAGCGTCAGCGCGCCGACCTCCTCGTCGAGTCGCGTCGGCGAGTCGATCGCCCGCGCGATGTCCCAGGCGCGCAAGGCGAGTTCGGTGGTCTGCTGCATGACGGCCCACCGGCCCGGCACCGCACCGAACGGCAGCTTGTGCGGTCGGTCGAGCGCACCCGGGCGGTGCCAGACCTCCGTCAGCCGCGCCGCGGCCGCGTCGAAGGCCGCCGCCCAGTCCTCGCCGACGGCGTCCCCGACCCCGGCTGCCGCGCTGCCGTCCCGGCCCTCCGTCACGGCGGCGAAACGGGTGGTCTCCTCCACGACGTGCCCGACGAGCTGCCGGACGTCCCACAGCGCGCACGGCGTCGGCAGCCCGCCCTGCTCGGGGCGGATCTCCCGTACCAGGTCCGCGAGTTGCCGCACGGCCCGGTCCAGCACCACGACGTCGTCCTGACTCCGCTCCACGTCCGCCCCCTGGCTCGTCTGACGGGTGCACCAGCACCCGAATGTCACCAGGAAGACTCCTGCGGCCTCACAAACTCATCGCTGCCGGACCCGCCCGTGTGTCCTCCCGACACCACGAAAAGCGCTCCTCTACCCTCAAACCATGATCAACGGTGCGCACGTCATCCTCTACAGCCGCGACGCCGAAGCCGACCGGGCCTTCTTCCGCGACGTCCTCCGCTACCCGTACGTCGACGCCGGGCACGGCTGGCTGATCTTCAAGGCCCCGCCGACCGAGCTCGCGATGCACCCCACCGACGACGCGCCGTCCTGCGACCTCTACCTGATGTGCGACGACCTGGCCGCCACCACCGAGGACCTCGTCGCGCACAACGTCGAGATCACCAAGTCCCCGGAGAGCGCGGGCTGGGGGCTCGTCACGGCCTTCCGCCTCCCGGGCGGCGGCGAAGTCGGCCTGTACCAGCCGCGGCACCCGCGCGCGACCGACCTGCCCTGAGCCGTCAGGTGCCGGTGGCCTCCCAGGCCGCCAGCACCTCGGTTCCGGTCCGGTACAACTCCATCAGCAACGGGCGCAGCGCCAGCCCGGCGGCGGTGAGCTCGTACCGCGTGCGCACCGGAAACCCGGCGAGCCGCACACACCCGACCAGGCCGCGGTCCTCCAGCTCGCGCAGGCGTTCGGTGAGCACCTTCGCGCTGAGCTCCGGCAGCCGACCGCGCAGATCGCCGAACGAGCAAGGCCCTTGCATGAGTTCGCGCAGCACCAGGGTCGTCCAACGGCCGGACACCGCCGCCAGCGCGACCTCGACCGGACAGCCGGCCACCGGCCGCACGGTCCGGCCCCGCGGATCGGGCACCAGCTCGGTGTCCCAGGCTCCGGCGGCGGCGGCGGTCCCTCCGGGCTCGACAGATGTGCTCATCCGACGAGTCTCGCACGACGCCGCCGCGCGGCCGGGTGTCGTGACACGCGCGGTCTCCGCTGCTCACAGCCTCGTCGGTTTCCGTTTGGTGACCCTCGCAACGACCGACTTTGCTGACGCCATGACCCAAGAACACGGCACGACAACAACCCCGTTCGCCCTCACGACCCACGCCGCCGACCACCCCAAGGTCTTCGAAGCCGCCTTCAACTCGGGCGACCCGGCCCTTGTCGCGACGGTCTACGAGGACACCGCCACCTTCGTCCCCACTCCCGGCACCGCCGTCACCGGCCCGGAACTCCACGCGGCCACAGCCGACTTCCTCGCCCTAGGCCTCCCCATCTCCGTCCACCTCCGGCACTGCTACACCGCAGGCGACCTCGCCCTCCTGATCGCCGACTGGACCATCACCGGAACCACCCCCACCGGCGCGCCGATCCACCTCACCGGCACCGCCACCGACGTGGCCCGCCGAGGCCCCGACGGCCTCTGGCGCTACGCCATCGACAACCCCTTCGGCACCGCCACGCCCGACAACTGACCCCTCCCCAGACAAACCCCGTGGCATCAGCGCACCCCCTCGGTATGGTCGGCCAATGCCCGAGCTGCAACCGCTCCAGGCCGGCCACGCCGAGGCGGTCCTGGCCTTCGAACTGGCAAACCGCGCCTACTTCGCCGCCTCGATCTCCGACCGCGGCGACGCCTACTTCGACCACTTCGCCGACCGCTTCGACGCCCTCCTGTCCGAGCAGGAGGCCGGCGTCTGCGCCTTCTACGTGCTCGTCGCCGACGACGGCTCGGTCCTCGGCCGCTTCAACCTCGTCGACCTCGAAGACGGCACCGCCGAACTCGGCTACCGCGTCGCCGAACACGCCACCGGCCGAGGCGTGGCCACCGCCGCCGTCCAACACCTCTGCCACCTGGCCGCAACCCACCACGCCCTCCACACCCTCCGCGCCGGAACCTCCCCCCAGAACCTCGCCTCCCAAAGAGTCCTGACCAAAGCAGGCTTCACCCCCACCACCCCGCCCGCCCCGGCCGGCAAAGCAGACACCTGGTACGAGCGCGACCTGACGGCCTAGCCGCACCGCGCGGCCCACCGCCCGAAGGCCATTCGCGCGGATCGAGGTGTGGACGGCAGCCCCGGAGCGGGCGCGAGGAAGGATGGCTCAGGTGGTGAAGTCTTGGGGTGCCGGCGCGTACGACAACGAGTCCGCCCAGTCGATCGTGTCCCAGCTCGGGTACTTCGGCCAGGCAGCGCGCATCGACGCCGTTCGGGTGCTCCTCGACGATGTGCTGGAGGATCCCGACTGCGTACTGGACACCAGTGGCGCGGAAGCCGTGGCCGCCGCGGCCATGGTGGCCGGCCGTTGCGCCGGTGGTGAGCGGTACGTTCCCGACTTCGGTCCGACCGGCGGTGGACTGCCGGACTTTCCGCGCGAGTTGTACGTGCGCGCCGCTCAAGCCCTGGACGTGGTTCTGGGGCCCGGGTCGGACCTCGCTCGGGACTGGGCGCTCGCGGACGGCGGTGGGGCTTGGCGGCGGGAGGTTGTGCGGATGCGTGATCTGCTCCGTTCGAGCGGCGACAACCGGTGAGGCGGGCCAGGGGTCTCCGGTCGGCGGTCAGGTGGTGGCGGTGGGCCGGTCGGGGTCGGTGGTCGGGATCGGGAGTTGGTTGAACATGTAGTAGATGGCCAGGGCGCCGTGGAGGAACAGGGTGCCTACGGGGGTGACGAAGGCCAGGCCGACGGTTACCGGGTAGAGGATCATGCCCAGGCCGAAGCGGAATTGGGTGGCCTTGGCGGCGGCGCGGTCGACTTCGGGGCGGAAGAGGTGGCCGGTGCGGGTCACGTACCACCAGAAGAGGGAGAACGTCAGGGCGTGGGCGACCATGAAGCCGCTGTAGATGGCCACGGCGATGCGGGCGTTGTGGCCGTCGCGGAGGTAGTCGGCGACGAGGGAGGTCGGCCAGGGGAGGGCGCCGACGACGAGGAGCAGGAGGAGGTTGAGGAACAGCAGGGGACGGTCGACGCGGGCGATGTGGCCGAAGACCTGGTGGTGGTTGGTCCACATGATGCCGATGACGAAGAAGCTCACGACGTACGCGGCGTAGGACGGCCACTGGTGGCCTAGCGCCGACCACAGCGACTCGCCGGGTTCGGTCTCGGGGACCTTGATCTCGAGGACGAGGAGCGTGATCGCGATGGCGAACACGCCGTCGCTGAAGGCTTCGACGCGGCTTGACTCGTTCACGGGGGACCTCTTCTCCCGGCGGCTCGACTGCGGTGGTCGTGCGCAAGTCTGCGGGATTGTCGCCCCCGTGTGCTGGACTGGGCGCATGGAGTTTTCGCGGTTTGTCGAGTGCCTCGGGGACGATTTCGCGCTGCTGCGGGCGGCGGTCGCGGTGGACGTGGCGCCGACGGTGCCGACGTGTCCGGAGTGGACCGTCGCCGATCTGGGCCGGCACGTCGGGCAGGTGTACCTGCACAAGACGTCGATCATGCGGGACGGCGCCGAGCCGGATCCGTGGCCGCCGGAGGGGCTGGACGAGGAGGAGCCGCTCGCCCTGCTGGACCGGACGTACGCCGACCTTGTCGAGCAGTTCGCCGCGCACACGCCGGAGGACCGCGCCCAGACCTGGTACGGCCCCGACCAGACCGTCGGGTTCTGGATCCGGCGGATGGCGCAGGAGACGGTCGTGCACCGGATCGACGCCGAGCTGGCGGTGGGGAAGGACGTCTCCCCGGTGCCGGACGACCTCGCGGTCGACGGTGTCGACGAGCTGCTGCGGATCTTCGTCGGCTACTACGTGCGCGAGTGGCCCGACCACTTTGGGAGCGTGCTCGCGGGCTCGCCCGGGTGGACCTGTGCGCTGCGGACCACCGACGGGTCGGCGGCCTGGACGGTCAGGACCGGCGCGGGGTGGTTCGACGTCGAGGACGGTGTCGCGGAGACGGTCGACGCCACGGTGATCGCCGAGCCACAGGACCTGCTGCGCTGGGTCTGGAACCGCGAGACGCCGGGGGAGCAGACCCGGGTGGTCGTCGAGGGGGAGCAGGCGGCGGTCGAGGAGATGCGGGCCTGCGTCGCCAAGTCGACTCAGTGAAAACGAGAAAGACGGCCGGTGGTGGACACAGGGGTGGTCCGCCACCGGCCGTCGGCCGGAGGGAGGCTCAGTTCGCGCTGCGCTGCGGCCGCAGCGCGGCGAGCTGGGCCTCGAAGGGGATCAGCTCGGGTTCGGCGGGTCGGGGCGACGGCGCCCGGCCGGTCAGGAGTCCGGCCAGTTCGCCGGCGGCCCGGGCCACGCGCGTGTCCAGGCCGTCGGTGTTGCCCCAGTCCTCCGACGCCGCGTAGACCGAGGTCGGGACGACGACGGCGTGGAGGTAGGTGAACAGCGGGCGGACCGCGTGCTCCAGGGCGAGGGAGTGCCGCGGGGTGCCGCCGGTCGCACCGATGATCACGGGCTTCCCCGTCAGCGCGTCCGGCTCGATCAGGTCGAAGAACGACTTGAACAGGCCGCTGTAGGACGCGTTGAAGATCGGGGTTACGGCGATCAGGGCGTCGGACGAGACGACGGCGTCCAGCGCCTCACGGAGCGACGGCGGCGGAAAGCCGGTCACCAGGTGGTTCGCGATGTCCTTGGCGTGGTCCCGCAGTTCGATGACGCGCAGGTCCGCGCCGTCGACCCGGTCGCCGACCGCCGCGGCGAGGCGGTCGGCGAGCAGGCGGGTGGACGACGGCACGCTCAGCCCCGCCGTGACGACGACGATGTTCACGCCGAGACTTCCTCGACATCACGCGACCCGGCGGCCACGCGCGCCGCGTGCGTCGGCGCGTCCGGAACCGTCGACGGACGTCCGGACGCCATCTCCGCGCGCAGCGTCGGCAGGATCTCGCCGAGCTGGTCGAGCTGCTCCAGCGCGGTCTTCAGCGGAAGTCCGGCGTGGTCGACGAGGAACAGCTGCCGCTGGTAGTGGCCGAACGACTCGCGGAAGGTCAGCGTCTTGTCGATGACCTCCTGCGGGCTGCCGACGGTCAGCGGGGTCTGGTCGGTGAAGTCCTCGAGCGACGGACCGTGCCCGTACACCGGCGCGTTGTCGAAGTAGGGCCGGAACTCCCGTACCGCGTCCTGGGAGTTCTTGCGCATGAAGAACTGGCCGCCGACGCCGACGTACGCCTGCTCCGGCGTGCCGTGCCCGTAGTGTGCGTACCGGTCGCGGTAGAGCCCGATCAGCCGCTGGAAGTGCTCCTTGGGCCAGAAGATGTTGTTCGCGAAGAACCCGTCGCCGTAGTAGGCGGCCTGCTCGGCGATCTCGGGGGACCGGATCGAGCCGTGCCACACGAACGGCGGGGTGTCGTCGAGCGGACGCGGCGTCGAGGTGAAGGACTGCAGCGGGGTGCGGAAGCGCCCCTCCCAGTCGACGTTCTCCTCGCGCCAGAGCTGGTGCAGCAGCGCGTAGTTCTCGATCGCGAGCGGGATGCCCATCCGGATGTCCTTGCCGAACCACGGGTACACGGGCCCGGTGTTGCCGCGTCCGAGCATCAGGTCGACGCGCCCGTCGGCGAGGTGCTGGAGCATCGCGAAGTCCTCGGCGATCTTCACGGGGTCGTTCGTCGTGATGAGCGTCGTGGACGTGGACAGGATGATCCGCGAGGTCCGGGCCGCGATGAAGCCCAGCATCGTCGTCGGGGACGACGGTACGAACGGCGGGTTGTGATGCTCGCCGGACGCGAACACGTCCAGCCCGATCTCCTCGGCCTTGAGCGCGAGGGCGACCATCGCCTTGATGCGCTCGTGCTCGGTCGGCGCGCGGCCCGTCGTCGGGTCGGGCGTGACGTCGCCGACGGTGAAGATGCCGAACTGCGTGCTGGTCGTGCTCATGGCCGGAACTCCCCTGTGCGGTGATGGTTGAATCTTAAACCATCACCCTCAAGGGCGTCGACCTCCGGGATATTCCCGGGTCGGCGGGACGTGCCCCGCCGACCCGGAAACCGCAGGTCAGAGCGCTGCCGGCCTCAGTAGCGGGTGCCCTCGGGGGCCGGCAGGGCGTCCAGCTCCGCCAGGTCGTCCGCGGTCAGCACGACGTCGGCCGCGCCCGCGTTGTCCGCCAGGTACTTCGGCGTCTTCGTGCCGGGGATCGGGATCACGTACGCGCCCTGCGCCCGCACCCACGCCAGCGCGACCTGCGCCGGCGTCACCCCGAGCCGGTCCGCGATGCCGCGCACCGCCGCCACGATGGCCTGGTTGGCGGCGATCGTGTCCGCCTGGAAGCGCGGCAGCGAACGCCGCCAGTCGCCCTCGGGCAGGTCGTCGACGGTGGCGAAGTTGCCGGTCAGGAAGCCGCGGCCGAGCGGCGAGAAGGGCAGGAAGGCGATGCCCTCGGCGTCGCAGTAGGGGAGCACGTCGGCGAGCGCGTCCCGCGTCCACAGCGACAGCTCCGACTGCACGGACGCCACCGGGTGCACGGCCTGCGCCCGCTTGATCTCGTCCACGGTCACCTCGGACAGGCCGATGTGCCGCGCCTTGCCCGCCGCGACCACCTCTGCCAGCGCGCCCCACGTCTCCTCGATCGGCACCTCGGGGTCGACGCGGTGCAGCTGGTACAGGTCGACGTGATCGGTGCGCAGGCGGCGCAGGCTCTCGTCGATCGACGCGCGGACGTGCTCGGGGCGGCCGTTCTTGATCAGGCTGCTGGTGCCGCTGCCCAGGCCGCCGTCGGCCAGCTGCAGGCCGACCTTCGTGGCGAGGACGACACGGTCGCGGACGCCCTCCAGGCCGCGGCCGACGACCTCCTCGTTGGTGTACGGGCCGTACACGTCCGCCGTGTCGATCAGCGTCACGCCGAGCTCGACGGCCTGGCGCAGTACCGACACCGAGACCTCGTCGTCGCGTCCCGACGGGTCGTACGCGTGCGTCATCCCCATGCAGCCGAGCCCGATCGCGCCGACCTCGGGTCCGGTGCTGCCAAGTGTGGTGGTGATCATCAGGCGTGCTCCTCGCTGTGGTGTCGCGGACGGCGGTGCTCGTCGCCGTGTCGTGCCGGCGTACGACGCACAGCCTGCCGCTTGGAGTGCGCTCTAATACAAGGGGGATTTCCGTCGGCCTGCCGACGGTCCTAGGGTGCCCGGATGATCTTCTCGCGCGGAGCACAGCCGGAACCGCTCGCCGACCCGGTCCCGTGGCGGGACGTCACCAGGTTCACCGTCGGCACCGTGGAGCGCCCGCAGTCGCCGTCGCGGAAGCGCGCGGTGGTCGGGCCGCTCGCGATCCGGGTGCCGTCGGGCAGGGTGCTGTACACGCCGTGCGCGTACGTCGTCGGCGACCGCGAGCTCTACGAGGACCACCCCGGCCACCAGACGCTGATCTGCGCGCTCGACGCACCGGTCGAGGCGGAGAGCGGCGAACGGGTCCACATCGTCCGGGACGCCGCGGGCACGGCACTCGGCAGCCTGCACCGGGTTCCGCCCAAGCACCGCCTGGCCAGGCACACGTGGCGCATCGAACGGCCGGACGGCGCGCCGGTCGTCGGCCGGCCGCCACGGCTCAGCGTGGGGGAGAAGGCCGCCGGGCTCGGCGTGAAGGCGTTCACCGGGGCGCTCCAGATGGTCGGCGACATGGGCGCGGAAGGCGGCGACCAGGGCCCGCGCCCGAAGCGGGCGAGCGCGCGTGAGCTGGAATGGCGCGTCGACGGCGGCCGTCGCGCCGGCCGTCACGACGGCCAGGACAGCGACGTGGGCAAGGTGGTGATGGCCAGTCAAGGGGCGGACCTGGTCAAGGTGTTGGATGACGGCTTCGATCGGCGCCTGGCGTTCGCGTTCGCGCTGATCGGTGACAACTGACCCTCCCCACCGCGGATCACCGCGCTCGCGCAGAGCGAACAGCGCATTCGGGATCAGCAAGGGGAGCAGGGCACGGGTGCGGGTTACGTTGGGCGGGTCGTAACGCAGTGCAGTCGGCCGGGCGGCGCCACGGTGTCGCCGGGACCGCAGAACGGAGTCAGCCGTGCCCGTGCCGCTTCCCACCCCCGACGAGGTCGACCTCGTCCCGCCGACCGCCGAGGAGGTCGCCGCCACGTCGCGCGCGATCGCGACCGCGGTCGCCGTGGACGGCGAACTGAGCGCCGTGCAGCGGCTGTTGCTGGAAGCCCTCTACGTGTCGATGACCGGCCACCCGGCGGCCGTCGAGGGCGACGCGATCGACGCGCGCGGGCTGGGCGAACTGCTGCGCCGCCGCAACGCCGCCTTCCGCGGCCGGATCCTCCAGGTCATGCTGCTGGGCGCGCTCGTCCTCAACCCGCTGCCGGAAGAGGTCATCCAGCGCGTCGACGAGTGCGCGCGCGAACTCGGCGTCGACGACGGCATGTTGGAGGTGGCGCGCAGCTACGCCCACGGCAACGCCGCGCTCGCCGCGTTCGACTTCGAGCGCAACGGCTACACCGCCGAGTGGGACACGCAGGGCAACGAGGCCCTGCACACCGCCGAGTCGCTGCCCGAGGCGTGGGCCCAGGCCGTCGACGACCCCGAACTCGCGGCCCGCTGGAAGGCGTTGGAGGAGCTGCCGAAGGGCACGATGGGCCGCGGCATCACGGACTTCTACCGCGCGCGGGGCTTCACGTACCCCGGCCTGCCCGGCTCGGCGCCGCCGCTGCTGGCGCAGCACGACTGGGTGCACGTCCTCGCCGACTACGGCACCACCGTCGAGTCCGAGCTCGAGGTCTTCGCGTTCATCGCGCGCGCCAACGACGACCCGCGCGGCTTTTCGCTGCTGGCCATGGTCGTCTCCCTCTTCGAGACGGGCGCGCTGGCCACGGGCGCGGGTCTGTTCGAGGCCGACCCGGGGCACCTGGCGAAGAGCGGTATGGCGGTGCGGGTGGCCGACGCGATGCGGCGCGGGGCGCTGTGCGCGGGCAGCAACGACTTCATGAGCGTCGACTGGTTCGCGATCGCCGACCAGCCGATCGAGAAGCTGCGCGGGCACTTCTGCGTCCCGCCGAAGTCGGCGGACGCGGTCGCGGCCGGCGCGGTCGGGCCGTGGGACGCGGGCGGCATCAGCCCCTACCAGCTGGGCGCGGGCCAGGAGTTGGCGGCGCGCGAAGGCCGGGAGTACGACTCGTTCGGGGCGTCGGTCGAGTAACCGACCCTCCCTGGCGCGCGAATCGGCGGCGCGGTGCCTTCGGGCCCGTGCCGCTTCGGCGTTTCGGCTGCGTGCGTCACACCCCGAGCCCCGGCCACCCGCCTTCCCCGGGCTCGCACTTGTCGCCGATGGTCTCGCACCAGCGCCGGACGACGGCGCGCTCCTCGTCGGTGAAGCCGGTCTCCAACTCCGCCTCGCGCCGCTGCACGGCCGCATGGGCCCCGGCCAGCACGGCGCTGCCGGCGTCGGTGATGTGCAGCTGCTGGGTACGGCGGTCGGCCGGGTTGGGTGCGCGGGTGAGCAGGCCCCGGCCTTCGAGGGCGGTGAGCATCTCGTTGGCGGCCTGGCGGGTGCTCGCGACCTTGCGGGCGATGTCCGAGTTCGAGCAGCCGGGGTTGCCGGCGACGATCAGGAGCGTCGCGTACTGCGGGCTGGTCAGCCCGTACTCCTTGAGCTCGACGCTGATCGCGGAGCGCATGGACAGCCACGTGCGGCGGACCATGAAGCTCAGCGACCCCATGTCCTCGGCCTTCAACGCCATGCCGCTCCGCCTTTCGTCGTGCCGTGCCCGCGAGCGCCCCCGCGAATCCTATTGACAGGTTCCTGACAATCTGGCGAGACTTCATCCGTCAGGTACCTGTCAATTCTACGCCCGCCCGAGAGATCGGAGCGAGAGGGTGTCCTCTCCGTCTGCGCCCGTCCGTCCCGCCGCCCGGCAGCGCCTCGTCCTGTGCGTGCTCGTGCTCTCCCAGCTCCTCATCTGGATCGACAACACCATCCTCGGCGCCGCGTTCGAGACCCTCGCCGACCCGCGGCGCGGCCTCGGCGCCACGCCCGACCAACTCCAGTGGGCGTCCGGCGCCTACACGCTGGTCTTCGCGACGTTCATCTTCACCGCGGGGGCGATCGGCGACCGGATCGGACACCGCAACGTCCTCGTCGCCGGGATGGTGGTGTTCGGGGCGTCGTCCGTCTGGGCGGCCTACCCCGCGGACGCGGACCAACTCGTCGCCGCCCGCGCGGTGATGGGCCTCGGCGGCGCCCTCATCATGCCCGCCACGATGGCGATCCTGACCCTCACGTTCACCGGGCCCGCACGGGCCGGCGCGTTCGGGGTGTTCTCCGCGGCCTCGGGCATGGGCATCGCGGCCGGGCCGGTCCTCGCGGGCGTGCTGCTGGGCAGCTTCTGGTGGGGGTCGATCTTCCTCGTCAACGTTCCGGTCGCCGCGATCGCGGCCGTCGCCGCCCTGCGCCTGCTGCCCAACCACCGCAGCCCCGACCCGCGCCGGTTCGACGTCGCCGGGCCGCTGCTGTCCATCGCCGCGCTCGGGCTGCTCGCGTACGGGCTCATCCGCGCGGGGCAGGTGGCCTCGTGGAGCCGTCCCGACGTGTGGGCGCCGGCAGCGCTCGGACTGCTCCTGCTCGCCGCCTTCATCCGCCTCGAACTCCGGCTGGCCGCACCGAGCTTCGACCCGCGGCTGTTCCGCGACCGGACCTTCGCCATCGGGCACGTCGCCCTCGCCCTGCTGTTCATGGCCCTCACGGCGTCGTCGTTCTACTTCGCCTTTTACATGCAAGGCGCCCGCGGCTACACGCCGTTGGGCGCGGCGATGGTCGGACTCCCGCCCGCCGTGGGCGTGATGATCGGCGGTCCTGTGGCGAACCGCCTCATCCAGCGTGTCCCGCTGCGGATCATGGGCACCGTCACGCTCGCCGTGACCACGGTGACCATGGGGGCCGCTGTCTGGTACGGGCTCGACACGCCCGTCCCGGCGGTGATGGTCGTCGGTTTTGTCCAGGGCCTCGCCATCGGCATGACGATCGCCCCCATCACCGTGACGGTCATGGGAGGCCTCCCGCCGGAGCGTGCCGGCGCGGGCTCGGCCGTGAACAACACCGTTCGCCAGGGCGGCAGCCTGCTGGGCGTGGCGCTCGGCGGCACCGTGATGTCGATCGTCTACCGCGACACCATCCGCCCCGACCTCGCCGACGCCCCCGCCGCGCTGCGCGACAAGGCCTCGACCTCCGCCGAACTCGCCCGCGCCGCGGCGGCCGAGGCGCACCGTCCGGACATCGTCCAGGCGGCCGACCATGCCTTCATGCACGCGATGCATACGACGAGCGCCTTCGTGGCCGCGACGGTCGCCCTGGCCGCCGTCCTGATGTGGACCGGCCTCCGCCGGCGCGGCGCCGACCACCCGGCCGCCCAGGCCGCCGATTGGCCCGCACAGGAGGCGATCGCCGAACCGACACAGTGACGCAGTGACGCAGTGACGAGAGCGGGGGCCTTCGGGCCCCTGTTCTCGTTTTCCGGCCTCGTAAAAGTGATATCACTTTGCTACTCTCATGAAGTCAGGTAAGCCAGGGGAGGCCACCATGAGCACGCACAGTCCCGAGATCGCGGTCGAGATGCCCGAGCCGCAGATCCGGGAGCGGGAGATCCACGGCGTCGGCGGGCTGTCCGCGCTGGTCGTGGGCATCGTCGGGATCCTCGGCGCGGTCGCGCTGTTCGTCGCCGGCGGCACCGTCGACGGCGGGGCGCGGGGCGGGCTGATCGCCGCCGGCGTCGTCGTGGTGCTGGTCGCGCTCGTCGGGCTGTGCGGGCTGACCACCGTCGCACCCGGGCAGGCCCGCGTCGTGCAGCTGTTCGGGCACTACAAGGGGACGCTCCGCACCGACGGCCTGCGCTGGGTGAACCCGTTCACCGACCGCAGCCGGATCTCCACACGGATAAGGAACCTGGAGACCGCGACCGCGAAGGTCAACGACAACGACGGCAACCCGATCGAGATCGCCGCGGTCGTCGTGTGGCAGGTCAAGGACACCGCGCAGGCGGTCTTCGAGGTCGACGACTTCGAGGAGTTCGTCGCGATCCAGGCCGAGACCGCGGTCCGGCACATCGCCAACAGCTACCCGTACGACAGCCACGGCGGCGAAGGCCTGTCGCTGCGCGACAACGCCGACGAGATCACCGCCAAGCTGTCCGCCGAGATCGCCGCACGCGTCGAGTCGGCCGGCGTGCGCGTCATCGAGTCCCGCATCACGCGGCTCGCGTACGCGCCCGAGATCGCGCAGGCCATGCTGCGCCGCCAGCAGGCCGGCGCGGTCGTGGCCGCCCGCAGCAGGATTGTCGAAGGCGCCGTCGGCATGGTCGAACTCGCCCTCGGGCGCCTCGAGGAGGGCGACCTCGTCCAGCTGGACGACGAGCGCCGCGCCGCGATGGTCAGCAACCTGCTCGTCGTGCTGTGCAGCGAGCAGGCCACACAACCGGTCGTGAACACGGGTTCCCTGTACCAATGACGGAACGCAAGAAGCTCCTGCTGCGCCTGGACCCGGCCGTCCACGACGCGATCGCCCGCTGGGCGGCCGACGAACTGCGCAGCACCAACGCCCAGATCGAGTTCCTGCTCCGCCGTGCGCTCGGCGACGCGGGGCGGATGCCGGGCGACGCGCGGCGACCGGTCCGACGGGGCCGGCCGCCCAAGCGGCAGGAGCCGCACGAGGGCCCCGACGGGGGCCCGGACGGGGGTGAACGGGGAGATGGCGGACACGATCCCGGCCGTCGTGGTGGCGGTGACGCTGGCCATGACGACAGGGACACTGGTGATGTCGACACGGTGGGCGAATGAGCGGATCACGAAGGTCCTCCGCCGCGCCGCACCCCGGAACCACCCCGCTGACACCATTCCGCGAGACGGGAGACGGGGCCATGCCCGCACGTTCTGACGAACCCACCCTCACCCAGCGGGTCCTGCTGCTGGCGTACCGCGCCGACAAGGAGCGCATCTCCGGCGGCTCCCACCTCGGCGTCACCCTGCAGGCCGTCGCACTGCAGTCCCTCCTCGACCAGGGGCTCGTCTCCGACGAGCGGGGGAAGGTCGTGGCCGAAGGCGGCCGCCGCGCCGCCGCGCAGGACGCCCTCGAGGCGGCGCTGTACACGCGGATCACCGAGTCCCGCCGCCCCCGTTCCTGGCAGCACTGGGTCAAGACGCGCGAGCACACCGCCAAACAGCTCGTGCGGACCGACGCCGCCGAGGCCGGGCTGATCAAGCTGACCGAGGCCCGGATGCTCGGGATCTTCCCGTACACCCGGGCCAAGCTGCGCCAACCGGCCCCGCGCCGCGCGGCGGCCGACGCGATACGCGACGCGCTGCGCGCCACGACGCCGGTCGCGCGCGTGCCGCGGGACGCCGCCGTGCTCGCCGTCCTGGTCCACCACGGCGAACTGCCGACGGTCACGACGTTCAGCGAACGCCGGGCCAACCGCGCCCGGATCGACGAACTCGCCGCGCGGCTCGGCAGCCCCGTGCCGGAAGCCCTGCGCAAGGCCGTGCGCGACGAGAAGGCCTCGCACGGCGGGGGCTGACGGCGGCTGCGGGGCTCAGGACGACTCGGCCGGCCAGTCCCACATCGGCACCTCGCGCAGCGGGTGCAATTGGTCGTCGGTCTCTGCGTGCGAGTTCTGCACCGCCACCTCCGAGCCGAACTCGACGTGCTCGCGCAGCGCCTGACGGAACGGCGGATCGTCCGGCAGACCCGTCTCGTCGGCCGCCGCCATGTACAGGTCGACGAACCGTTGGCGCTGCTCCTCGGTGATCTTGTGGCCGCGGTGCGCCGCGATCAGGCCCAGGAAACCGCCCATCTCGCGTGAGAACGTGTCCGGGCCGCCGAAGGCCTCGGCCGTGAACGCCGTCAGGTGGTCGACGTGATGGGGCTTTCCGGCGCCGAATAAGGGCTGTAGCAGCGGGTCCTTGAGGATGCTGGCGTAGAAGACGTCGTTGAAGCGGTGCAGGGCCTCGTGCCCGCCCGCGTGCTCGTAGAGGCTCTCCATGCGCCCAGTCCTACCCGCCGACCGGCGGCCAACCAAGCGGGTGAGCGAGAAATCGCCGTCGGCGTAATCCCGGACGGTCGCGACATCAGCCGGGTGGGCGTACCGCCGCCCCGGCCGGCGGTACGCCCACGGCCCCTCCTCAGACGGCCGGCTCCACCTCAGCGAGCGGCGCCGACCGAGGGGCCGCGAACCGCCGCGCGACACAGCTCGCGCAGCGGAGCCGTCACGGACTGCGGACGCTCCGTCAGGACCATGTGCCCGCATCCGGGTTCGATACGCAGCTCGGCGTGGGACAGCTCCGCCGCGAGCCGCTTGCTGTGCCGGACGGGGGTCAGCTTGTCGCGGTCGCCGACCACGATGTGCACCGGGACGTTCGCCATCGCGCCCAGCCGACCGGCCTTGTCGTGCGCGGCGATCGCGGGGAAGAAGCCGCACACCGCCTCGGGCGACGTGTTGTAGAGCATCCAGGCACAGGACCGCACCGCGGCCTCGTCCGCGGCCGGGCCGAACAGGCCCTGCTTGACCGCCGCCAGATGCGCCTTGGTGTGCGGCCCGGGCAACACCCGCCGCCCGCGCGCGAACACCTCGGGCCGACGCTCGCCCAACGCGAAGAACCGCAACGCGCCCCGGGCCCGCAGCCGCTCCCGCAGGGGGAACGGAGGCTCCAACGGCGCGAGATCGCCGGCCGACGTGGCGACCAGCAGCACCCCGGCGATCCGCGGCCCGAACAGCTCGGGATACGCGGCCGCCAACGCCATCGCGGTCATCCCGCCCATCGAATGCCCGCCGAGCACGACGGGTCCGCTGGGAACGGTCGCGTCCAGCACGTCGAGCAGGTCCTCGCCCAACTGGTCGATCGAAAACGGCCGTGCCAACCCGGACGTCGAACGCCCGTGCCCCCGCTGGTCATACGTGACAACCCGCACCGGCGGCAGCCCGTCCCCGCCTTCGGCAAGAGCCCGCGCGGCCCCGGCCCACGCCCCGTGCGTGAGCGTCCACCCGTGGGCGAGCACAACGGTGAGCTCCGCGTCGGCGGGCCCGTACTCGACGACATGCAACAGGGCCGCGTCGCGCGTACGCACGGAGTGGATCCGCCGGACGGGAACGATGGAACGGTACGAGGACGAGGCGGACGCGCCCTCGCCGCCAACGCCGCCCCGCCCTGTCCCGGCACCATCACGCGCGACCTGCGCGGGAAGGACCGCAGCGGCGGCCGACACGAGCTGCTCCGCAGCGTCGGGGACCGGTTCGTGGATGGACCCGGCAGGCTGCGCAGCGCCGTCGGTCGCGGCCGTAGCTTCGCGGGGTACCGACGTCACCGACGTTTCCGCGCCCGTCGTGCCGGCCGTACCTGCGGCGGCCAACGGCTCGGCCGCGGCCAACGGTTCGGCCGCGGGCTCGCTCGGGGGTGTCGCGCGCTTTGGGACCGGGGCGGCCTTCTTCGGGCGGTTGGCCGCGCGGGGCTTCTTGGTGGGCTTCGGCGCATCCGGCGTGGTCTGTGCCGTGCGCGACTCGGCCGTCTGCTGTTCCGCGCCCGTCGCCTCGGACGGCTCGTCGGAGTCTGAGGCGGGCGGCGTGGTCTCGTTCGTCATGGGTCTCCTCGTCGCAGGGGAGGAACGGCGTCAGCCGGCCGACTTGGTGCCCGGGCGCGTCGTGGCGGCGGGGCGGGCGGGGCCGAGGGGGAGGGAGCGGCCGGCGAAGCGGCGGACCAGGGTCTCCAGGCCGACGCCGAGGGCGCGTTGGCCGATGTCGATGGCGGTGGCGTCGGGGCCGACGAAGACGCGGGCTCGGTTGTGCTTGACGCCGCGCAGGATGATCCGGGCCGCGCGGTCGGGCGACGTGCGGGCCAACCGGTCGAAGGAGACGGCCAGTTCGCCCGCGTCCAGGCCCTGGGCGGCGCGGGCGCTGCGGGCGATGTTGGTCTTGATCCCGCCGGGGTGGACGGTCGTCACCCGGATGCCCGAGTTGGACATCCGCATTTCCTGGCGCAGCGACTCGGTGAAGCCCCGCACCGCGTACTTGGCCGCGCAGTAGGCGCTCTGCGTCGGGATGCCCATCAGACCGAACACGCTGGAGATGTTGACGATGTGCGCGTCACGCGAGCGCCGCAGGTGCGGCAGGAACGCCTTCGTGCCGTACGCGACACCCCAGAAGTTGATGCCCATCAGCCACTCGAAGTCGTCCCACTCCATCTCCTCCACGGTGGCGGTCAGCGCGACGCCGGCGTTGTTGACGACGAGGTTCACCGTCCCGAAGTACCCGGCGGTCTCGTCGGCCCACGCCTGGACCGCGTGCCGGTCGGAGACGTCGACGCGGGTGGCGACGGTCTCGCTGGCACCCTGCTTGAGGGCGAGCGCAGCGGTCTCCCGCACCGCGTCCTCGTCGATGTCGGAGAGTGCGAGCCGGGCGCCGTAGCGGGCGAGTTCGTACGCCAGCGCCCGCCCGATCCCCGAGCCCGCTCCCGTGATCGCGGCCACCTTGCCGGCGAAGTCCTGCACGTCGTGCTCCTTGTGGTGGAAGGGGTGGTCAGTAGGCGTCGGTCACAGCGGCGGGGCGGTGGCCACGGGTGCCGCCGCGGCGTCCGCGCGGACCTGCTCCCGCGTGCGGGCGCGGTGCCCGGCGGGCGAGAACCGGCGGTTCATCCACATGAACTTCCAGACGTAGTCGGGCCACAGCGTGGTGTTGGTGCCCGTGCGCGGGTCCAGGTACCAGCTGGAGCAGCCGCCGGTGGTCCACACCGTCTCGGACATTTTCGCCTGGAGCCGGGCGTTGTACGCGTCCTGGGCCTCGCGTGTCACGTCGATCTCGGCGATGCCGTTGCGCTCCATGCTGACGATGGCGTCGACGGCGTACTTGATCTGGGCCTCGATGACGAGCGTCATGGAGCTGTGCCCGAGCCCGGAGTTGGGGCCGATGACGAAGAACAGGTTGGGGAACCCGGTGGTCATGGCGGCCTGGTGGGCGGTCATGCCGTCCTTCCAGGCGTCGGCGAGCAGGACGCCGTCGCGGCCGACGAGGGCGTGGGCCATCGGGATGTCGGTGGCGTGGAACCCGGTGCCGAGGACGATCGCGTCGCAGGGGCGTTCGACGCCGTCCTTCGTGACGACCGAGTTCGCCTTCACCTCGGCGATGCCGTCCGTGACGACGTCGACGTTGGGCTGGGCGAGCGCCGGGTAGTAGTCGTTGGACAGCAGGACCCGCTTGCAGCCGAACGTGAAGTCGGGCGTGAGCTTTTCGCGCAGCTCGGGGTCGCGGACGGCACGCTTGAGGTGCGCGCGGGCGATGCCCTCGGCCCTCTTGGCGAGCCGCGGGTGCTTGCCGTTGAACCACAGCCAGAAGCCCTCGCGGCCCCAGAACAGGCCCAGCCGCACGGCCCGTTGGGCGGCCGGCAGGCTGCGGTACAACGCGCGTTCGGCGCCGGTGAACGCCCTGTCGGTGCGCGGCATGATCCACGGCGCGCTGCGCTGGTACAGGTCCAAGTGGGCGACGTCCGGCTGGATCTGCGGCACGAACTGGATGGCGGAGGCGCCCGTCCCGATGACCGCGACGCGCTTGCCGCGCAGGTCGTAGTCGTGGTTCCAGCGCGCCGAGTGGAACAGCTCGCCTTCGAACGTGTCGGTGAGCCCCTTGATGTCGGGGTACGCCGGGTCGACGAGCGGGCCGCCGCCCGCCAGCAGGACGTCGGCGTTCAGCCGACCGCGCGAGGTCTCGACCTCCCAGTACGCCGCGGCGTCGTTCCAGCGGGCCATCCGCACCTCGTGCTCGAACCGCAGGTGGGGGAGGAGCCCGAAGTCGCGGGCGCAGGTGCGCAGGTACTCCTGGATCTCGGGCTGCGGCGAGAAGGAGCGGCTCCACGTCGGATTGGGCGCGAAGGAGAACGAGTACAGGTTGGACGGGACGTCGCAGCACGCACCCGGGTAGGTGTTGTCGCGCCAGGTGCCGCCGACGTCCTTGCCGCGCTCGAGGATGACGAAGTCGTCGATGCCGTACTTCAGCAGGCGGGCGCCGGCGCCGAGGCCGGAGAAGCCGCTGCCGACGACGGCGACGCGGACGTGCGGGACAGGGCCGTCGAGCGGGTCCTGGGCGGCGTCCTGGGCAGCGGTGTCGAGCGGGTGCTGCGGCGGTGTCGGCAAGGTCTTCTCCGTCGCTCGGGGCGGCCGGCCGGGCCGGTGGGGGGCGGTGGCGAGCGGCGCCGGGCGCGGGCCCGACGGCGGTGACACGCTGACGATAGAAACATTACTGAACAGTAGTCAATAGTCTGCCCCGCGCGTCCGTACACTGTCGCGCATGGCCGTTTCGCGACGCACCCGCCTGACCCCCGACCAGCGGCGTGCCCAGCTCCTGCTGTTGGGCCGCGAGCTGCTCGGCACCCGCACGCTCGACGAGCTGTCGATCGACGAACTCGCCGAACGCGCGGGCATCTCCCGCGGCCTGATGTTCCATTACTTCAAGTCCAAGCAGGGCTTCCACCACGCCGTGGTGGAAGCCGCCTGCGAGGACTTCCTCGCGTGCACGCGCCCCGACCCGGCGCTCGACCCGCTGGCCCGACTGCACGCGGTGCTCGGCGCGTTCGTCGACTACGTCCTCGACCACCGCGCCACCTACGTGTCCCTCGTGCGCGGTGCCGCCAGCGCCGACGAGACGGTCCGCGAGCTCGTCCAGCGGGCCCGCCAGACCCAGGCCCGGCGCATCCTCACCGGCTGCGCCGAGCTGGGGATCGACGACACCCCGCTGCTGCGCACCGCCGTCCGCGCGTGGGTGGTCTTCGCCGAGGAGGCCGTCGTCGCGTGGCAGGAGCCGGACGGCGACCGCGCGCAGCTCGCCGAGTTCCTGGAACGGACGCTCGTAGGCGTGCTGTCATGCGTCGACCCGGCCGCGGACGTGCTGTCGCGGGCCTGACCGGACACCGACCGGCACTGCCCACGTCAGCCGAGGCGAACCGGGGCCGACGGATTCCCGATCACCACCACGCCGGGGGGCTGGCCCCCCAGGGCAGCGCCGGGTGCGGCCAGTCCTCGGGCCCGCCCTTGATCCGGAACGGCGGGAGCGCGTAAGCGATTTCGCCGATCTCGGTGACCGCGAAGCCCAGGTGCGGCGCGGCCGCGACGCGACGCGGCATGCGCGGCAGGTGCTCGGCCGGATCATGATGTCCGACCAGCCACGTGGCCGTGCGGGCCAGGGCGACGTCGATGTGCGTGCCCGTGCCGTCCGCCTGACGCTCGGTCAGCGCCCGCAGCACGCCCGCCGCGAGCAGGTTCCCGGTCGCGTAGTCGAGGGCCTGGGCGGGGAGCGCGGCTGGGCGGGCCGCCGGGTCGTCGTCGGCGTCGGCCTCGATGTGGGCGATGCCCGTGGGGCACTGCACGATGCTGTCGAAGCCGCGGAAGTCCGACCAAGGGCCGTCGACGCCGCGACCGCCCCACGCCGACACGGTGGCGACGATCAGGCCGGGGTGACGGGCGATCAGAGCTTCAGGGGAGAGCCCGAAGCGGGGCAGCGCGTCCGGGCGGTAGCCGGTGACCACCACGTCGGCGTCGGCGAGGAGTTCGTCGAGCGTCCCCAGGCCCTCGGGGGTGCGCAGGTCGAGCGTCGCGGACCGCTTCCCGGCATCGAAGTCCAGGTGCTGGCCGGGGAGTTCCGGAATGTGCTCCGGGTCGATGCGAAGCACGTCCGCACCGAGCAGCGCCAGCGCACGCGTACCGACCGGGCCGGAGAAGACCCGGGTGAAGTCCAGGACGCGCACCCCGGACGCAGGCAGCAGCGGGCCGTCGCCCTCGCCGCCGGGCGCGGGACCGAGGCGGCGCGGCGACGGACCGCCGATGCGGCGGACGTCCAGCAGCGCGGCCTCGGCGAGCGCGGCACCCTGCGGGTGCACCCGCCACTCCTCCGCGCTGCGCACCGCGTACGCCAGCCCGCCGTGCTCGCGCACCCGCTCCTCGGCCTCGGCGACCGTCAGCAGCGCGAACGCGGCCGCGACCTCCTCCTCCGGCTCGACCGGCTCCGCGGGCAGTCCGAGCGCGGCGAACAGCGCGGCGCGGTGGTGCGGGTAGTTGGCCTGCGTGCGCACGACGCCGTCCGCGCACGCGAAGAACTTCGACAGCGGGTTCATGCCGCCCAGCGGCCGGCCGTTCAGGCGCAGGTGCCGCTGGCTGGTGAACGAGATCGCGACGGCCTCGCTGTCGACGGTCACCGGCGGCACGACGGCCGGCGCCGACGCGGCGTCCGAGTCGTGCGCGGACGCGCGTACGGCGGCCAGTTCGGCCCCGGCGAGGCCCACCGCGGCGGTGGTGGCCTGGGCCAGTTCGGTCACCGGCAGTCGCGCGGGCAGCGTGTCGGGGCGACCGGTGAACGTGACGCGGTCGGTGAGCGACGGGTCGCCGCCGAGAGCCCGCCAGGCCTCGTCGAGCAGGTGTGGTGAGGAAGGGCGCATAAGCCCATCCCACCACCGCACCGGGCCCACGGCGAAGCCGGGTTGCGTCGGCACCGCATGGCGATCGTCACGGTTTCGCGCGACTCGCGAGCGGAAACCTGTTCGAGGGATTCCGGTATTCGCGCGTGTAATGACCTAAATGTCTATCCCTCACGGGACCTCCACGAAGTCTCCTTCACCCTTTTGCGTGGACAGCGCCCTCTGGTGGACCCCCGCGGCGATGCGCGTCGGACACTGGACATGGGGCAACCGCCGGCCACGGCAGGCGGTTGGGGTGAGGCGATCACGGCATCGGGAGTGCGCACCATGCGGAGGATCTGGGGCGGCGGCGGGGCCAGCGGGCTCGGCGTGAACGACGTACTGATGAAGGACGCAAGGCTGAGCGTGCCGGCGCGGGGGCTGGCCGTGCACCTGCTCTTATTGCCCGAGGCGGCGCAGCCCGACCTCGTGCGGTTGGCCTCACGGCCGGGGGAGACCGCCGAGTCGATCGACGGGTATCTGAACGAGCTGGAGGTCGTGGGGTACCTCCGGCGGCGCACGGTGCGGCCGGAGGCCGCGGGTGCGGGAGGGGTCTCGGCGCCGTCGGCGTACGAGGAGGTCACGGTCTACGCGCAGGCCGGCACCGACGACGAGCTCAAGGGTGTGCCGGGCCGGGTCTTCCGGTGGCCGCTCCCGGCGGGCCGGCAGGTGCGCAGCACGTCGTAGCCGCACCGTCGCCACGAGGACCGACGTCGCGATCGAGCGACACTTCCCAGCAGAAGTTACTTGCGGGTAGCATCCTGTTGTGACTACCGAATTCGACATCGTCGCCGAAGGCCTCCGCCAGTCCGTGCCGATGGTCCGCACCCTCGGCCTGGAGTTCGTCGAGCTGAGCCGCGAGCGCGCCGTCCTGCGGCTGCCGGACCAGCCGGACTACCACAACCACCTGGCCGGCCCGCACGCCGGCGCGATGTTCACGCTCGCCGAGTCGGCGTCCGGCGCGATCGTCATCGCGGCGTTCGGCGACCTGCTCGGCCGCGCCGTGCCGCTCGCGGTCAACGCGGAGATCCAGTACCGCAAGTTCGCCAAGGGCACCGTCCTGGCGGAGGCCCGCCTCGGCCGTCCGATCGAGGACGTCGTCGCCGAACTCGACAAGGGCGAGCGCCCCGAGTTCCCCGTCGCGATCGAGATCCGCATGGAGGACGGCACGCCCACCGCCGAGATGACGGTGCTGTGGACGCTCAAGCCGAACCGCGCCTGACCCGCGTCTGACCGCTTCCGGCCGCCGCGCCCGACGCGCACGCCGCCCGCGTGCCGCGAACGCGTGACGAGAGAATCCGCCGCACCGCCCTGATGTCCCCGGCGCCCACGTGTGCGGGCGCCCGGGCGGTGCGGCGGACCCGCGTGCCGGCCCGCGAACCGGTACGCCGGCCGGCCCGCGCGCCGACGGTCGGCGCCGGGCGGCCTACAGCGGGTGGTCTTCTCCATCCTCGTCGGGAGTCCCGGCGAGGTCGTGGGCGCGGGTGATCCACTCCGCGTCCTCGGCCGTGCCGTAGCCGCCGCGCTGCTGCTCCGCGGCCTGCTCCTCGATCCAGCGCAGGTGCGACTCCCATGCGGCCTGCTTGCTCGTGCCCAGCGCGAGGCCGATCTGCGACCACGAGGCGCCCGCCTCGCGGGCGGTCCGCACCGTCAACTGGCGTCCGTAGCGGGCCTTGCGGGCGATGACCTCCTCCAGAGCGAGCAGCTCCAGCGCCTCCGCGCGGGCCAGCGGCGCGATGCCGGGGCCGCCGTTCGCGTCGGCGAAGGCGTGCCGCAGTCGAAGCTCCTCGTAGCGGGCGACGGCCGTCTGCAAGGTGAGGCCGCGTTCCAGTTCGTTCGGCGTCGTCATGACCCGAGTCTTCGCGTCAAGCTGCCCTGACGTCAAGGCGGCTTGACGAAATCAGTACCGCCAGCGCGTCGCCGCGACGACCTCCTCGGGCGTCGCCGCCGCGAACAGCGCCGCCTCACCGCGCCGCACCGCCGCGACCGCGTCGTGCAGCGGATCGCCCAACGCCTCCCGCAGCACCGTCGAACGGTCGAACGCCGCCACCGACTCCAACAGCCGCTGCGGCAGCCGCTCCGCCGCGGGATCGCGCGCGGGGTCGCCGACCGACTCGGGCGGCAGTGTCAGCGACCGGCCCACCCCGTCCAGGCCGGCGGCCAGCACCGCGCCCACCAGCAGATAAGGATTCGCCGCGGCGTCGAAGCACTTCAGCTCGGCGTTCGCGCGCGTCTCCGCCTCACCCCGGCTGCCGGTGATCAGCCGCAGTGCCGCCTCGCGGTTCTCCAGCCCCCACGTACGGAACGCCCCGGCCCACTGCGACGGCACCAGCCGCACATAACTCGCCACCGACGGCGCGCCGATCGCCAGCAGTGCCGGCAGCGCGTCCAAGACACCGGCGAGGAACGCCTCCGCGTCCGCCGTGAGCCCGTGCGGGCCGGGGCCGCCGTGCATCAGGTTGACGCCGTCGCGCCACAGGCTCAGGTGCAGGTGGCCGCCGTTGCCGACCATCCCGGCCGTGACCACGGGAGCGAACGAGCAGCGCAGGTCGTGCCGGGCCGACACGCCGCGGATCGTCTGCCGGACGAGCACACTGTGGTCGGCGGCCGCCAGCGGATCAGCCGCGGCCGACGACACCTCGAACTGGCCCGGTGCGTACTCGGGATGCAACTGCAGCACGGCCAGGCCCTGGTCGTCGAAGGCCTGCAGCAGATCGGCGAGGTAGTCCGACAGGTCGACGACACGTTGCATGCCGTACGCCGGGCCCTCCGTCGGGAACACCGGCTCGTCGTGCCGCGACCCGGCCTCGGCCACCACCCACTCGGTCTCGAACCCGGCCCGCACCTCGAACCCGCGCTCGGCCGCCGCGGCGACCATCCGACGCGCGAAGTCCCGCTGGCAGCCCGGATGCGGGACGCCGTCCTGCGTCAGCCGGTCCCCGGGCGCCCACGCCCACCCGGACTGCGCGGCGAGCGGCGTGATCCGGTCCAGATCGGGCACCAGCCGCAGATCCCCGACGGGACCGCCGATCCACCTGCTGTCGGTCATCGCGTCGTTGACCAGGAACACGTCGAAGCAGGGCGCCGCCCCGACCCCCCACGCCGCCGCTTCGCCCAACTGCCCGACGGGAACGGCCTTCGCCCGCGTGATCCCGGCGTTGTCCACCCACCCGACGGCCACCCCGACCACCTTGCGATCCCGCAACGCGGCCGCCACCCCATCCGCCCGCAACCCGCGCGCGGCCCGCGCCTCAGCGGCCCCGGGCGCGGGGAGCGTGGGCGAACGGTGGCTGTTGGAGGTACCCGCCATGCGCCCAATCCTGACGGTTGGGACAACCCGACCGAAACTCCCTGATCGAGTGATGTCCCGGGCCGGTGACGCAAGTGTGACGCGAAGACCCCCCAATGAGGGAGTTCTGGTGATTCGCATACGTGACGGCACAGTGACCAGGGGGAGAGCCTGCCGCGCCCCACGCTGGAACCGCAACCCGGCAGCGCAACGAACCCCAGCAACAAACCCCGCCCGGAACCCCAAGCGAAACCGCAGCCCGGCAGGGAAACCAAAACAAAGTGCGTCCACACCCCGCGCCCCTCCCGCCAGGTGCGAGGTAGTTAGCGCGGACGGCCCGCGGGTCAAGCCGCCCCCTCAACCCCAGAGCAGGTCATCTGAACCAAGGTCAGATACAGCGCGGCTTGAGGCGCGGGCCGTCCGCGCGAAAATCCAAAAGCGGGAGGGGCGTCAGGCCCCCTCAGCGGACCAGCCCGACCCCGGTGCGGCCAGCACCCGTAAACGCCCCCCGCAGTCGCCGTTCCGCCTCCGCCAGCGCTCCCGGCGCGTTCCCATGAAGCGTTTCCAGACCCAGCAAAGCCGCACCCGCGATCGGGGGAACGTCCGCGATCCGGATCCTCGCATGCGGAGCCGCGTCGGCCAGTCGCAACCCGATCCCGTCGATCAGCCGACGAGGCCGCGCCGCGAGGACCCCTCCGCCCAACGCCACGTCCGCGACTCGACCCAGCAGGTCCAGCCGACGCAGTGCGGTCGTAGCGAGAACGGCCACCTCCTCAGCCTGCCGATCGAGAATCCGCGCGGCGACCTCGTCCCCTTCATCGGCCACCCGACAAAGCAAAGGCACGAGCTCATGAAGCCGCTCCCACCCGATCAACCCCAAATGCACGTCGATCGCCACCTGTGTCGCCGTAGCCACACCGAAGTGCGCCGCGGCCGCCTCGGCCAGCGCCGTCGCGGGCCCGCGCCCGTCCTCGGCCCGTACGGACCACCACATGACCTCTTCGAACAACCCCCCGCCGCCGCCCCAGTCACCGGTGATCCGTCCCAGCGCGGGAAAACGAACGGTCCCTCCTCCACCTCTCCGTCCGACGCAGTTGATCCCCGCCCCGCAGACCACTCCGACCGCGTCCGCAGCCGCCGTCCCCGACCGCAGCACCGCGAAGGTGTCGTTCGCGACCGCCGTCGTCACTGCCCAGCCCCGGGCCTGGAGTTCGTCGCGAAGCCGGTCCTCCTCAACAGGCAGGTCGGCGTTCGCAACACACGCCGACACATGCCCCACCGGCAGAGCGATCCCTGCCGCCCCCACCGCCTCGCGTACCAACCCCTCGAGCACATCGACCGCGGCCCCAAGGCTCCGCCCGTGCGGCCGGTACCCGGCCCCCCGCACGGTCGCCAGCACCGTGCCGTCGGCCGCCACCACCGCCACGTCGGTCTTCGAGTTGCCGCCGTCGAGGGCGAGGACCACTCGTCGGTCAGAGATCACCGGGCCCACGCCAGGTGTTCCTTCCCGGCCGCGATCAACCGGTCGGCGAGCGAGTCGGCCAACCCCACCTGCCCGATCGTCGGATGCGCCAGCAGCGCGTCGAACACCCGGTCGCGCCCACCCCGCAACGCCGCATCCAAAGCGAGTTCCTCGTACGCCGCGGTATGCGCCACCAGCCCCGCATGCAGCGGCCCGAGCGGCTCCAGAGCGACCGGCACAGGCCCGTCCACCGTCACACGGCACGGCACTTCGATCACAGCCTCGTCGGGCAAACCCGCAAACGTCCCGTTGTTCCGCACATCCGCAACCAGCGGAGGAGCATCCGCAGCCGAGCCCAGCAGCGCGGCCAGCAACTCCACCGCCGCCTCCGAATAGAACGCCCCACCCCGCTGCGACAACAGCTCGGGCTTGGTGTCCAACGTCGGGTCGCCGTACGCCGTCAGCAGCTGCGCCTCGACCTCAGCCACCGCACTCGCCCTGCTGACCGCCCCCGCCGCCCGCTGCTCCGCGACGACGGCGTCATGCCCCCAGTAGTACCTCAAGTAGTAGGAAGGCACCGCGCCGTACCGAACCATCAGGTCCAACGGCACCCCCAACCCCGACGCCAACTCCGCCCCGTGCGAGGCCAGCAACTCCGGCAGCAGGTCGCGCCCCGCCAGAGCCCCCGAACGCACCCGCACCCCCCGCTCCCACGTCAGGTGGTTGAGCCCCACGTGATCGAGCGAGACCTGGTCGGCCGGCACCCCCAACAACTCCGCGATACGCCGCTGGTAGCCGATCGCCACATTGCAGAGCCCGACCGCCCGGTGCCCCTCGTCGAGCAGCGCCCGCGTCACGATCCCGACCGGATTCGTGAAGTCGATGATCCACGCGTCCGGCGCAACAGCCCGCACCCGCTCAGCCACCGACAGGACAACGGGAACGGTCCGCAGCGCCTTCGCCAACCCACCCGCCCCGACCGTCTCCTGCCCGACGCACCCGCACTCCAGCGGGAAGGTCTCGTCCCCGAGCCGCGCGGCCTGCCCGCCGACCCGGAGCTGCAGCAGCACCGCGTCCGCGCCCTCCGCGCCCTTCTCGACGGAGTCCGTCACGACGACCCGCGCGGGATGCCCGTGCCGGGCCAGCATGCGCCGGACCACCCCGGCGACCAGCTCCGCACGCTCGGACGCCGGGTCGACCAGCACCAGTTCCTCGAGCGGAAGTACGTCGCGCAACCGCGCGAACCCGTCCGCGAGTTCCGGCGTGTAGGTGGACCCGCCGCCCACGACGACGAGCTTCATCCTTTGACTCCCGTCAGTGTCACACCCTCGATGAACGCCTTCTGGGCGAAGAAGAACACGAGGATGACCGGGGCCATCACCAGCAAGGTGGCGGCCATCGTGAGGTTCCAGTTGGTGTGGTGGGCGCCTTTGAAGGACTCGAGGCCGTAGGACAGCGTCCACGCCTCCGGGTTCTCGGACGTGTACACCTGCGGCCCGAAGTAGTCGTTCCAGCAGTAGAAGAACTGGAACAGGGCGACCGCGGCGATGGCCGGTTTGATCATCGGGACGACGATGCGCAGCAGGATCCGCAGTTCGCCGCAGCCGTCCACGCGCGCCGCGTCCAGGTACTCGCTCGGCAGTGTGAGCAGGAACTGCCGGAGCAGGAAGATGGAGAACGCGTCGCCGAACGCCAGCGGGATGATCAGCGGCCACAAGGTGCCGGACAGGCCCATGTCCTCGGACCAGAAGATGTACATCGGGATGATGATGACCTGCGGCGGCAGCATCATCGTCGCGATGACGGCCATGAGCGCGACGCCGCGGAAGCGGAAACGGAACCGCGCCAGGGCGTACGCCACGGGCAGGCTGGAGATCAGGCACAGGGTGGTGCCGCTCACCGCGTAGATGAGCGTGTTGCGCCACCACGTCCCGAAACCCGGCGTGTTGAAGATGTCGCTGTAGTTGCTCCACCGCCACTCGTGCGGCCACAGCGACGGCGTCAGCGTCTGACGGTCGGTCATCACCGAGGTCAGGAACAGGAACACGAACGGCAGCGCGAAGAACAGGACGGCGGCCACGGCGAGCGTGTGCACGGCGATCCAGTGCAGCACCCGCTGGGTGCCGACTCCGTGTCTCATCTCAGTCCTCCGCGGTCATGAAGCCGGCACGTCGGCGCATCAGCAGAACGGTCGCCAGCATCGCGATGCCGAACAGCAGCAGCGACAGCACGCACGCGACGCCGGTGTCGAAGGAGGAGAAGCCCTCCTGGTACACGAGTTGGGGCAGCGTCAGGGTGGAACCCTGCGGGTAGCCGGGCTCGAAGCTCTGGCCGGGGGCGCCGATGATGCCGCTCGCGACCTTCCCGGCGACCATCGCCTGCGTGTAGTACTGCATCGTCTGGATGACGCCGGTGACCAGGGCGAACAGCACGACCGGCGTGATGGACGGCCACGTGACGTAGCGGAAGCGCTGCCAGGGACCCGCGCCGTCGAGCGAGGCGGCCTCGTACTGTTCGCGCGGCACGTCCACCAGGGCGGCGATGAAGATGACCATCAGGTCGCCGATACCCCACACCGCGAGCATCGCCAGCGCCGGCTTCGCCCAGGCCGGGTCGTTGAACCAGCCGACGTTCGGGATGTGCAGCGTGTCCATGATCTGGTCGACCGGCCCGGTGGCCGGGTTGAGCAGGAACACGAAGCCGATCGTGGCGGCCACCGGCGGCGCGAGGAACGGCAGGTAGCACAGCGTGCGGAACAGGCTCGCGCCGCGCTTGAGCCGTACCGCGATCATGCCGACGCCGAGGCCGAACAGCACACGCAGCGGGACCATCACCGCGACGAGCCACAGCGTGTTGCGCAGCGCCTTGCCGAGCGGCGGGTAGTCCTCGAACACGTAGCGCCAGTTGCGCAGTCCGACCCACTGGGGCGGGTTGATCAGGTCGTAGTGGGTGAACGAGTAGTAGACCGTCGCGCCCAGCGGGTAGGCGAAGAACACCGCGAACCCGATGAGCCACGGGGACAGGAAGGCGACGGTACGGGCGCCGCGCCGGCGGCGCAGGGCGCGCAGCCCGGGCGGGGCCTTGACCTTGGCCGGCCGGCCCGGCGGGGCCGCGGCCGACGTGGTGTCGGCGCGCCTCCCCACCGGGCTCGCTGTGCTTGCCGGGTGTGCTGTCACAGCCGCCGCCGCGTCACGGCTTGGCCTGGGCGGTGTCGGTGTCGATCTGCTTGTCGACGCCGGCCAGTCCGGACTTCAGGTCGGGCACCCGGCCCGCCTCCCACGCGTAGCAGAACTCCTGGAAGGTGACCTGGTACTTGCCGCCGTTGAGGCTCGCGGGGGTGCTGTTGCTCGCCGGGTTCTTGAAGACCTCGAGGAACGGCTTGAAGTGCTCGTCGCCCGCGAGCGGCGTGCTGTCGAGCGCGGCGAACGTGGTCGGCACGTTGTGGATGGTCGCCGCGAACGAGTTGACCGCGTCCGTGTCGGTGGTGAGGAACTTGATGAACTCCCAGGCGGCGGCCTGGTGGTGGCTCGACTTCGCGATGCCGATCACGGTGCCGGTCAGGTAGCCGCGGCCGTACGAGTCGGCCTGGTCGTCGGGCACGGGCAGCGGCGCGGTGCCGTAGTTCAGGGTCGGGCTGTCCTCGGCGATCGACGCGGTGCGCCACTCGCCGTCGAGCTGCATGGCGACCTGCCCGGCCTGGAACGGGTTCTGCGCGGAGAACTCCTCGCCGAAGCCCGCGCGGAACTTCTCGAGCTTCTCGAACCCGCCGAGCGCCTCCACGAGTTCCTTCTGGTAGGTGAGCATCTGCGCGGCCTGCGGCGTGCTCGCCAGGTTGGACTTGCCGTCCGCGCCGACGTACGTCGGGCCCCACTGGGCCAGCACGTGCGCGGGCGTGAACTCGTAGCCGTGGAACGTCGGCATGACGCCCGCGACCTTGATCGACCCGTCGGCGTTGAGCTGCTGGAGCTTGACGGCGTCGGCCTTGAACTCCGACATCGTCTTGGGCGGCGAGGTGATGCCGGCCGCCGTGAACATGTCCTTGTTGTAGTAGAGGCCGTACGCGTCGGCGAGGAACGGCAGTGCGCACCGCTTGCCCTGGAACTGCGTGTAGTCCAGCGTCGCCTTCGGGAAAGTCTTGGCCGGGTCCAGGCCGGACTTCGTGACGAACGGCGCCAGGTCGACCCAGCCGCCCGACGAGCAGAACTGGCCGACGTTGTCGGTCGTGAACGACGACACGACGTCGGGGCCCTTGCTGGAGCGCACGCCCTGCGTCAGCTTGTCGTCGTTGACGTTCGGGGTCGCCTCGACCTTGATGTTCGGGTGCGTGGTGTTGAACTTGGCGATCAGGTCGTTGATCGCCTTGACTTCGCTCTCCTGGCTCCAGCCGTGCCAGAACTTGATGGTGACCTTCTTGTTGATGTCCTCGTCGGCGCCGGTGCCGCCGCCGGAGCCGCCCGCGCACGAGGTGGCGAGCAGCGCGGCGGTGGCGGCGACGGCTATGGACGCGGTCAGGCGGCGGAATCGGGGTCTGTGCACTGGGATCTCCTCCGGGCGATCGGCGGGGGAAGTGCGGGGGACGTGCGGGAGATGCGGGCGCGGCGCGGGAAGTGCCGTTGCGGTGCGGGACGTGCGGGGGCTGTGCGGGGTCAGGCGGTGGTGAACACGCTGTCGCGGGCCACGTCGAGCGCCGCGTGGACGGCCCCGGTGCGCACGGGGTTGCCGCGCACCTCGCCGAGGACCAGCCGGGGCCGGGGGATGGCGAGCCCGTGCAGCTCGTCGGTCACCCGGGCCAGGAGCGGGGCGCCGCCGGTGAGCGGGACGGCCCCGGACAGGACGACGAGCGCGGGGTCGAGCACCGCGACGATCGACGCGAGGCCGACCGCGAGCCGGGTGGCGAGCTCGTCGAGGAACCCGGCGCCGCCGGGGGAGTGCTGCGGCTCGGCCGCGACCGCTTGGGCGACCGCGCCGGCCGCCGTGCGGGCGCTGATGCCGTGCGTCTTGGCCAGCGCCAACACGGCCGGGGCGCCGGCGAGTTGCTGGAAGCCGCCGGTGTTGCTGCGGCCGATGTCTCGGATCACGGGGGCGCCGGGCAGCGGCATGTAGCCGACCTCGCCCGCGCCGCCGGTCGCGCCGCGGTGCAGCCGGCCGCCGAGCACGAGCGCCGAGCCGATGCCCTCGTCGACCCACAGCAGTACGAAGTCGCCGGGGTCCTTCGCCGCGCCCTCGCGCTGCTCGGCGAGCGCCACCAGATTGACGTCGTTCTCGACGTCGACGGTGGTGCCGAGTGCGGTGCGGACCTCGTCGAGGACGCCGGGCGCGTGCCAGCCGGGAAGGTGGCGGGCGTACCGGAAGCGCCCGGTGGCCGGGTCGAACGCGCCCGGCATGCCGATCACGACGTGCGTCAGGTCGGCGGGGGCGAGCCCGGCCGAGGCGGTCGCGGCGGCGACCGCCTCGCGCAGCCGCGCGGCGACGTTCACCGGCGCGCGCCGCGGGGTGGGCAGCCGGTACTCGGCGACGACGTGCCCGGACAGGTCGGCGACCGCGACGTCGATGCGCGCGGGCGTGACGTCGAGGCCGGCCACGTGCGCGGCCGCCGGGTTGAGCTCGTACAACTGTGCGGCCGGGCCGGGCCCGCCGCCCGCCGTGCCCACCGCGCGCACCAGGCCGGCCGCCTCGAGGCGGGCCAGCAGCTGGGACGCGGTGGGCTTGGACAGCCCGGTGAGCTGTCCGATCCGGCCGCGGGAGAGCGGGCCGTGGCGCAGCAGCAGGTCGAGTGCCGCGCGGTCGTTGATCGCGCGCAGCAGGCTCGGCCGGCCCGCCCGGTCGCCTGACATCGGTCCCCCTCGGTGTCTCGTGGAGAGGTTAGGAAAGTTTCCTAACAGTTCCGCGTAGCGAGGAAGATAGGGCGGCCCGCGCACGGGTGTCAATGGTTCAGACCAGCTGTGCTGCAACCTGTCCCCGGACACGGCGAAGGCGGCAACCCCGAAGGGTCACCGCCTTGTTGAGGGTGGGTCAGCCGAGCACCCAGGGACGCCGGAGCACGCTCAGTGCTTGACCGCCAGACCGCCGGCCATGAGCCGCTGGCCGATCGTGAGCGGCTCGGCGACCGGCTCCTCGGGACGCCACACCGGCAGGTACACCACGCCGGGCTCGAGCAGTTCCAGGCCGTCGAAGTACGCCGTGATCTCCTCCAGCGTCCGGAACCGGCCGGTGCCCAGGCTGGTCAGGAGCGCGCCCTCGAGCGCCAGCGCGTCGGGGCTGGAAGCGCAGAAGTGGGTGAGCAGGAACTGGCTTCCGGCCGGCAGCGCGTCCAGGTACGTCCGCACTATGCCGTCGGGGTCCTCATCGTCGCCGAGGTGGTGGATGACGCCGACCAGCATCAGCCCGACCGGCTGGTCGAAGTCGATGAACTCCCGTACCTGCGGCAGGTTCAGCACCGTCTTGGGGTCGCGCAGGTCGGCGGTGACGACCGTGGTGTTCGCGTTCTCGGCGAGGATCGCGCGGCCGTGCGCGAGCACGATCGGGTCGATGTCGACGTAGACGACGCGCGCGTCCGGCGCGACCTCCTGGGCGACCTGGTGGGTGTTCTGCACGGTCGGCAGGCCCGAGCCGAGGTCCAGGAACTGGCGGATGCCCGCGTTCGCCATCGCGCGCACCGCGCGCCCCAGGATCGCCCGGTTGAAGCGGGCCACGTCGCCGATCTCGGGGACGATGTCCTGCGACTGCTGGGCTATCACGCGGTCGACGGCGAAGTTGTCCTTGCCGCCCAGCACCGCGTCGTACACCCGGGCGATGCTCGGCTTGCTCACATCGATCCCGGTCGGCGCCCATTCGGCGGCCACGTCGGCCCCGTCCTGCTCCGGCTCGCTCACGATGACCCCTATTCCCTTTTCCGCGCCGACAGTTGCGGCGAGTTGATGCAGCGTCAGGGCGGATCGTAGCCCGGATCACCATCGACTTGCGCGTGCCCGCGCCGAGGCCGCGCCCATGGACCCGGCGCAAACGGGCAGCGAGGGGAGAACGGCCGCGGCGACGCCTCCGGCCGGGCGGTTCCTGAGGGGTCCCCGTCGTGGCGGTTCGGGGCATTGGTACGGTTTTCCTATATTGAAGGGGTGAAAGGAACGGTTGTGACGCACGAGGCCGGGCCCGCGCCCGGCGGCCGGACCCGCGGGCTGCGCGCCGCGCGGGCGGCGGCCTATCTCGTCGTCGCCGTCTGCGTCGCGGTCATCACCGGCCTCGGCGTCGCCCGCGCCACCGTCCTCGACCGCGACTGGTACGACGGCGTCCTCGAACGCGAGGACGCCTACAATCGCCTCTACGACCAGGTCCTCGTCGACCCCGCGATGGCCGACCTCACCCGCGACCTGCTCGCCCGCCTGCCCATCCCGCCCAACCAGGCCACCGCCAACCTGCGCCTCGTCGTGCCGCCCGCCACGCTGCGCGGCATGGCCGGCGACCAGATCGGCCGCACCGTCGCCTGGCTGCGCGGCGACGAGCGCGACCTGCACTTCGTCGTCGACCTCAAGCCGATCGTCAACAACCTCGGCGGCATCGCCGAGGTCTTCGTCGGCGACCTCACCGGCGGCGTCCCCTCCGTCACCGAGAAGAACGCGCCCGACTTCGTCGCCTCCGTGCAGAACGCCCTCGACGCGCTCGCCGCCGGCCGCAGCCCCGACCGGCTGCCCGCCCTCGACCTCGCCCCCGAGGCGGCCCCCGAAGTCGCCGACCTCATCCTCGAACGCCTCCCGCAGGAGCAACGCGCGCCCCTGCGCGAACCCGTCATCGCCGCCCTGCGCGCGAACGACCTCGGCGGCGTCCTGGTCGCCGTCGTCCCCGTGCTGTTCGGCGACAAGGTCCTCGGCGCACAGCACGGCCTCGCCGAACTCAGCCACGAACGCCCCTGGGACCTCGTCGTCGACGTCCCCGCCAAGGACACCAACGTCAACCTCGGGCCGCTCCCGCAACTGCGCGCCTTCACGGTGTTCGGGCTCGGCACGATACTGGCCGTCGCGAGCCTCCTCACCCTCGGCGGCCTGTTCGTCCTGTGGCGCACCGCGCCCCGCCGCGGCCCCGCCCGCCTGCACGGACCCGGCGTCGCCCTCGCCGCGGGAGGGCTGCTCGCGGCCGTCGTCTGCCTCATCGCGTGGGCCGCGCTGCCGCACCTGATCCCGGCGGACCGCGGCGGCTGGGCGCCGTCCGTCCGCACCCTCGTCGACGACGTGCAGGAGGCCGCCACCCGCAACATCGTCGCGGTCTGGATGGTCGCCTCCGCCGTCCCCGTCATCGCGGGCGGCGTCCTGGTCGCCGTCGCCGCGTTCGCGGTACGCCGCCAGCTGCGCGGCCAGGACCCCCTACCGCGCTCGCGCGCCCGCACCGTCACCGTCATCGCCGCGGTCGGCGCCGCCGCGGCGCTCGCGCTGACCATCCTGGTGCCCGTCCCCACCGTCGGCGACCCCGCCAAGGAACGCCGCTGCAACGGCATGCCCCAGCTGTGCGACCGGCGCTACGACGAGGTCGCCTACCTCGCCACCCACAACTCGATGTCGTCCACCGCCGACCGCTTCCTCAGCCCGCTGCAGGACCCCGACCTGGTCACCCAACTCGACCTCGGCGCACGGGGACTGCTCATCGACACGTACATGTGGGAGACCCCCGAGGAGATCGCGCCGCGGCTGGCCACCGCCGAGATGTCCCCCGAGGAACAGGCCATCGTCGCCGGCGTGATCGACCGCTTCGCGCCCGCCCGCCCGGGGCTGTGGCTGTGCCACTCGGTGTGCCGCGCCGGCGCGCTGCCGCTCGTCGGCACCATGCGCGAGGTCGGGGACTGGCTGCAGCGCAACCCCAACGAGGTCGTCACCCTCATCCTTCAGGACGCCGTCAGCGGCGAACAGACCATGGACGCGCTGCGCGAGGCGGGCGTCGACCACTACCTCGCCACCCCGCCGCAGGACCCCGACGGCGAATGGCCCACACTCCGCCAGATGATCAAGGACGGCCACCGCCTGGTGGTGTTCGCCGAACGCGCCGACGGGCCCGACCCGCGCTACCGGCAGTTCTACCGGTACGGCATGGAGACCCCGTTCACCTTCACCGCCCCGTCGGAGATGAACTGCGTCCCCAACCGCGGCGGCAGCGGCAAGAAGCTGTTCCTGATGAACCACTTCATCACCGCGATGGGCGGCAGCCGCATTGACGCCGGCAAGATCAACGCCCGGCAGTTCGTCCTCGACCGCGCGCACCGCTGCGAGACCGAACGCGGCAGACCGGTCAACTTCGTCGCCGTCGACTTCGCCACCATCGGCGACGCACGCGGCGCCGTCGACGCCCTCAACAGCGACCGCGTGCGCCGCGCGGCCCAGAACCCTCGGAACGCGCCGACGGCTCAGAACTCGACGAAGTCGAGCGGCACCGACTTGTAGCCCTGCACCTGCTCCGGCACCTGCAACGACCGCGTCCGCGCCGAGTTCACCAGCGAGTTCAGCAGACTGGTCAACGCCGACGTCAACGCCTCGCCCGTACTCCCGCCGCCCGGCTCGGCCAGGAACGCCGCCACCGTCGCCAGCCGGCGCAGCGTGTACTCGCTCGCCAGCCCGAAGCCGTACGTGATCACATGCGGCCGCGGCCGCCACGTCGGATCGCGCAGCGCACCCAGCGCCGCCTCCCACTGGTCGGTCGGATCCGTCGGCACGCCGTCCGTCAGCAGGAACACCACCGGGCGCAGCACCTGCGTCCCGCGCTGCGCCAACTGGGCCACGTCCGCGTCGATCTGCCGCCGGACCAGGCGCAGGATCGGCGCGAAGTTGCTCAGGCCCTCGCAGCGCACGGTCGGCAGCGACGTCAGCTCGTCGATGTCCGTCATCGGCGTGACCAGGTGGGCGGCTGTGTTGAACGACAGGACGGACAGGTGGATGAACTCCGACATCTGCGGGCTGGTGTAGAGCGTGTCGTAGATGTTCAGCAGCGTGTCGTTGAGCAGCTTCCCGAACTCCCGCATCGAGCCCGACGTGTCGAGCACGAGGTAGGCGGGCAGCCCCTTGGGCTTGAACGCCGGCTGGGCCGGCTGCGCACCGCCGCCGAAGGGCGCGTGGGCGTCGGACATTGCTCCTCCAGGACGAGCGGGACGATCACGTCCGCGGGGGTGCGGACTGCGGTCTCGGGGGGACGGCGGACGGCGGGGGGACGGCCGGGGGCGGTGGGGGGACGGCCGCGGGTGGCGGCGGGACGGCCGGCGGTGGAGGCGGAGGGAGGGGCGAGCGCGGAGGGCTCTCGGACGGGGGCGGCGGCATCGGCGGTGGTGCGGCGGGTGGCGGGGCCGTGGCGGGTGGCGGGGCTGCGGCGGTCGGAGGGGCCGTCGTCGGCGGCGGAGGTGTCTTCGGCGGGGACGGGACGGGCGGCGGGGCCACCGCGGGCGCAGGCGGCCGATGGGCGGGCGGCGGTGTGCGGGGCGGCGGGGGCATGGGGACGTCCTGGGACGCCGGCGGAGGTGTGTTCGGCGGAGGCGGGATCGTCCCTGCCCCGGCGGCACGGGTGGGGGGCGCGGTAGGCGGAGGCGGGACCACCGGGCGCGGCGGGGTGTGCGGCGGGCTGTGCGGCGCGGCGGGCGACGGCGGGGGCGGGCTCGCGGGCGGCGGAGGTACGGCGGGCGGCCGCGGCAGCGGCGCGGAGCCGTTCGCGGTCAGCGGGATGTGGCCGGTGACGTTGCCGGTCCTGGCGGACGCGGGCTCGGCGGCCGCGTCGGATCCGGCGGACTCGTCGGGTTCGGGCTCGCGTCCTTCGGGCTCTTCGAGCTCGTCGGGCTCCTCGGTCACGATCCGCACCGGCAGGTCCAGCGCCGCGACGTCCTCCTCCAGCGCGGCGGACAGCTCGTCGGGCCCGGGCCGTTCCCCCGGCGTGTCGGCCGCCAGGATCCGGTCGAGGACCGCGCCGAAACGGCCCTCGCGCAGCGCGTCGGGCAGGGCCGCGTACGCCGTCCGCGGATCGCGCCGCACGCCGGTCAGGCAGCGTACGAGCAGCGTCGCCAGCTTGAACCTGTCGCAGTGCACGGTCAGCGGCGGCTGGCTGTCGTTCGGGAAGAGCGGGTCCTCCCACTCCGGCGACTCGATCCATTCGCGCCGCTCGATGCCGCAGGTGTCGAGGTCGATGACGAACACGTCGCCGCTGTTCCGCGCCCAGAAGACGTTGCTGTACGACCAGTCGCCGTAGACGACGTCCCACTGCTCCAACAGCGCGCAGAACGCCACGAGTTGGCGCGCGGCGGTCACGCGGACCCCCAGGTCCGGCACCGCCAGGCCGCGCGGCCCGTACGCCTCCGGCTCGCGGACCAGCCAGTCGATCTCCAACGGCGCGGGCCGCGTCGGACGCCCGCTGAGGCCGCGCAGCGCGGCGAAGAACCGGCGCGGCGCCTTCGCGACCACCACGCCCACCACCGTGCCGCGTTCGTCGAGGACGCGGGAGACGGGCCAACACGTGCAGCGGTCCACGACGTCGGTCTGCGCGGGGTCGGTCAACGTGGCCGGCAGCAGCGTCAGGGCCTTGAGGCGCGCCGCGTCCACGACACCCAGGGGCGACCGGTACAGCTTGGCCAGCCAACCCGGATGCCCGGCGATCTCGAACACGACGCGGGACTCGCCGCGATCGCGCGCGAGGACCGCGCCCTGCGGGACGTCCGAGAGCCGGACGTCCGGCGGAAACGGGCTGCCGGACCAGCTGTTCACCCGGCGCCCTCCGAACCCGGCAGCGGGCCGCACCACACCGCGACGGCCGTGCGGTCGTCCTGGAACTGCTCCTGTTCGAACCCGACGTCGAGCATGAAGGCGCCTACGGGCGGCGGCTGTTGCCACCGCCGCGCGAACCACCCTGGGAACGCCTCCAGCGCCTCGCCTACGCCGTCCGTGGCCAGCACGAGCACGTCGCCCGGCAGCAGCCGCACCTCGGCCTCGACCGCGGCGCGGGTCGTGTACGGGAGGAAAGCGGCGACGCGGTTCGCGTCCATCCCGGCCTTCGGCCGACCGAGCACCTGGTGCCAACGCCCGTCGCCGAGCAGCCACGCACTCGCGTCACCGACCGCACCGAGCACGGCGGCACGCCCGCCATCCGCGTCGGGCTCGGCGGCAATGACGGCGGCGACGGCGACGCTGCGGACCTCGTCGGGAGACCAACCGCGCTGCCGGGCAACGCCGTTGACCTGACCGGCCGCCGACAGGAACACGTTGTCCGGATGCTCCCGCGCCAACCGCCCAGCAGGCAGCCCGGCGAACCGCCGCACCTCCTCGCGCAGTCCGGCCACCAACGCGGTCACGGCGACGGTCGCACCGACATCGGAATGCGCGCTGTCCGACATGCCGTCGGCCACGGCGAGCACAAGATGCCGCCCGGCGTCGTCGCGCCCGATCCGATACGCGTCCTGCCGAGGCAGCCCCCGCCCCCGATGCCCCGACCCGACGACAGACGCCGCCAACACCTCGAGCCCCCCGAGCGAGGCCTGATCAGCGGCGATACCGGAGGGGCCGGGCGCGTCAGGCAACAGCCAAGGCTGACGCGCGGCGCGCGACCGACGGCTGATGACGGGGAAATCGGCGGGGGAGGAGGGGACTTCCGAAGCCGACGGCTCGCCCGCTTCACCGACGGAGGCCGCGGAAGCCGACGGCTCGCCCGCCCCGCCGACGGCGGCCGCACTCGCCGCGCTGCCGGGGACCCGCGGGCCGGGATCGGCCCAGCCCCGACCACGCGGATAGAGCGAACCGTCGCCGAGGCCCGGCGGGAGGAGGGCGCCCGAGCCGACCGGCTCGGGTATGCCGTCGGTGCGGTGCTGGTCGTACTGCGGGCCGTGCCAGTCGCCGTGCACGGACGACGGCGAACGCTCTCCGGCGCCAGACGGTTCGCCTCGGTCGTCGAGGCTTTGCGTCTCAGCCTGCCCCCCTTGGCCGCTGCCGCGAGGCGGCGCACCCGGCGGCATGCGGTCTCCGACGCCGAATGGCCCGTGGCTGTCGTCGGTGCCCTGGTGGGCGGGCAGCGGGCGTTGCCGGTCGTGGTGAGCCGACGTCTCCAGCAGGGGAAGGGTTCCGGCGCGGAGCAGTTCGCGCGGGTCGCCGGCGCTCCGCTGGGCGGAGTGGCGGCCTTGTTTGTCGCTGCGGGGCAGCGTGCCGGGTGGCAAGAGGTTCCCAGCGCCACGCGGTTCGCGGCTGTCGTCAATGCCGGGCTGTTCAGCTTGCGAGCGTTGCCGTCCGCCGTGAGCCGCTGCGCCTGACGGCGAAAGGGCTCCGCCACCGCGCGGTTCGTGCTGGTCGTCGGCGTCGCGCCGGACGGGCTGCCGCCCTTGACCCTCGCCGCAGGCTGATGTGCCTAGCGACAAGCGGGCGTTCGAGCTGACTGCCTTGCCGCCGTGGTCGGCGTCTCGCTGGACGGGGCGACGGAGGTCGCCGCCGCTGCGGGGCAACGTGCCGGGCGGCAACAGGTGGCCGTCGGTGAACGGCTCGCGGCTGTCGTCGGTGCTGTGCTGGTCTGACTGGGGGCTGTGCCAGTCATCGCGGGCCGATGTGTCCGACAGCGGAAGTGCTCCGGCGCCAGACGGTTCGCGCCGGTCGCCGGTGCCGGCCTGAGCGGGGTGCCGGCTTTGGTCGTGGCTCCGGGGCAACGTGCCTGGCGGTCGAAGGGGCCCCGCGCCCAACGGTTCGCGCCTGGCGTTGGTGCCTTGCGCCTCCGGTTGCTGACTCTGCCCGTTGCTGCGCGAGGCCGAGTCGGGTGCTGGAAGCACTGCAGCACCACGTGGTTCACGGGCGTCGCCGATGTGGCGCCGCGCGGATTGTCGGTCGTAGCCGTCGTCGCGGGGCGATGTGCCTGGCGGCAGTCGGTGTTGCACGCCACCAGGTTCGCGCATGCCGTCAGAGTCTTGCCTGGCGGGTGCCCGGCCCTCGCCGTCGCCGCGAGCCGATATGCCTGGGACGAACGGCATCGCGCCTCGCGGCAGGCGGGTGCCCGAGCCGAACGGTCCCTGCCTGTCTGCGGCGTCTCGTCGAGCGGGGTCCTCGCTACAACCGTCAAGGCGCGACGCTGCGCCCACCGGAGGAACTGCGCCGGTGCCAGCTGGTTCGCACTGGTCGTCGGCACTTCGGGTCGTGCGCTGCCGCCCTTGGCCGTTGCCGCGGGCCGATGTGCCTGGCGGCACGAGCACGCCCGAGCCGACTGCTCCATGTTTGTCGTCGGCGTCTCGCCGAACGGGGCGCGAGCCTCCGTCGTCGCTGCGCGCCAAGGTGCCGGGCGGCAAGAGTTCTCCCGCGTCACGTGGTTCGCGTCGGTCGCCGGTGCCTTGCGGGTCGGGTTGCGGGCGTTGCCAGGCGTCAGGGGCTGACGCATTCGGTAGCGGAAGGGTTCCGGAGCCAGGCGCTTCGGGCCGCTCGTCGGTGTTTCGCGTGGTGGGCAGCCGCCCTTGGCCGTCGCTGCGGGGCAACGTGCCTGGCGGCGGGAGGGCGTTCGAACTGGCCGGTTCGCGTGGGTGGTTTGCGTCCCGCTGGACGGGTCGCCCGCCCTCGCCGTCGCCGTGTGAAGCCGCGCCCGACGGTGGGCGGGCTCCGGCGTCGGGCGACTCGCGCCGGTCGTCGGTCTGCTCCGTCGCAGGAGAGTCCGTGCGTTGCTGGTCGGGCCGGGCGTCCGAGGCGCTCGGGGTGACGCGCCGAGCCGGCTGTTGGACGTCGCCGGCGGTTGGGGCGGTGGCGGGTTCGGGGGCGGCCGGGTTCCTGGTGCCTGCGGTGTCGAAGGGATCCGGCTCAGCCGGGTCTCGCCACGCGTCCGGGTAGGGGGCGAACGCTGGTTGTTTCCGGTCGCGGCGGTCGCGGACGGCCTGGCCCAGTAGCCGCGTGCCGCACCAGTGGGGTTGCTCGTCGTCGGCCTGAGGTGGCGGCTCGGCGTCGGTACGAGCGTGCGGCCCACCACTCAGACCGCCGTAGCGGCCGAGCCGGCCGAGGGCGGGGTCGCGCGGAGATGACGCCCCCGTCGGGTCCGGGGTGCTCATGCGCCGTCCCGCCGGCCGTCGTTCGGCGGGGTGCGGCGGCTACGTCCTACCGGGGTCGATCCCGACACGTTGGTGCCGCCGGTCTCGTCGGGGCGGTCGGCGTCGGGGAGGGGGCGTGTGTCCCGCGGATACGCCTCGACGGTGTCGGGGAGCCGACCGTCGGCCGGGCCGGGGCCGTGAGTGCCGCCGAACACGTCGCCGTAGCCGCCGCCCGGCGCCGTGTCGGGGCCTACGCCGTAACCGCCTTCGTGCGGGCCGCCGTACCCGCTCCCACGCTCGCCGCCGTGCTGACCGTCATACCCGCTCCCGCGCGCGCCGTCGTATCCGCTCCTGTGCCCACCACTGAACGGGCTGCCGTAGCCGCCCCCACGTCCACCCTCGTACGCACCTCCGTACCCGCCACCACGCGGCGCCCCGCCGCCGCCCGCCCACGCGTCCGGCGTGCCGTCAGGGGCCCGATAGCCCGTCAGGTCGGGTGCGCCGGAGCCGGGTTCGTGTCCGTAGCCGGAACGCGCCGGGTCGACGCCCAAGCCGCCGCTGCGGGGCACGCCTGTTGCGGTCTGCGGTGCGTCGTCCATCGTCTCGGGTGGGCCGTCCGGTCTGCGGCGTCCCGACAAATCGAGCGTGTGGTCGCCCGCAGGGGCGCCCCCGGGACCGGCCGGGCTCCCGGGACCGGTCGGGCCGCCGCGGCCCGTCGGTTCGCCGCCGTACCCCGGCCCTGACGGGCCGTACTCCGCCTCGCCCCGGCCGTCCGACCTGCCCCGGTCGCGGGGTCGCGGCGGGCCCTCGTCGAAGCGCTGTGGGACGACCCGGCCCGCGATGATCTGCGGCGGTGCCGAGTCGCCGACCCCCGGCAGGGTCGTCGGCATGCCGCCGAACGCCGACGCCGGCCGCGTCATGCGGTCCCACATCTCCTGGGCCTCGGCCGGCTGGATGAGCCGATGGTCCATCAGGTCCCGGAGCAGTTGCTGCTTCTGCGCCAGCTCCATGTCCTGACGCGTCGCCAGATCATTTAGCACCTGGCCGAGTTGGCTCGGGTCCTGGGCGATCAAGTGGAGCAGCAGCCCGCCGTCGCCCCGCATCGCCGCGCGCAGGGCGTTCTCGCGCTCGCCGATCAGGTCGGTGCGCCACCGCTCCTTGCGCATGTCGCGCAGGTGCTCGGTCGCCTCCGGGTCGAGGAACAGCCGCACCATCAGGCTGACCACGGTGATGCCTTCAGGGAGTTCGTGCGGCCCTGCGCAGAACCGCACCCACAGCATGCGCGACGCGTCCGCGAGCCGGTCGATGCCGTACGCCCCGGTGTGCGGCCATATCAGGTCGCGCATCCGCAGCCGCACCACCTCGTGTCCGTCGGCGAGCGTCCGCATTCCACGTCGGACGACGTCCACCGGGCCCGTCACGCGCCACCGCGCCTCCAGCGTGGCGAGGAACTCGAACCCGCCGGTGCCGGACGGGAACGCCTCGTCCCACGACACCGGGTGGTCGCCGATGTCCACCTCATAGCGGTACTTGAACCGGAACGACTCCATCGCCGTGGGCCGCCGCGGGACTTCCACCACCGCGCCGTCCTCGAGCGACAACACCAGCGCGCGCCCGGGACGCGCGGGCGCGCCACGCTGCGCGAACGTCACGGCGGTCGGGCCGATCACCAGCGCGTTCGGATCGTCCTTGGGAGCGAAGATCACGGCAGTCGGTTCCTTCCGTCGAGGTGCACGCCGACGTCCCGCGCCGCCTTCGGGGTGGCGCGGCCGCGCTCACCCCGGGCCCAGCGGGCCAGTTCGTACCGGATGGCGCGCTCGGGGCCGGGCCCGGTCGCGGCCGCCGCGAGCAGCCGGGCCAGCGCGGCGCGGCCGGGGCGGTCGTCCTCGACCCGGCGCGCCCATTCGCCGAGGATCTCCTGCGCGAGGTCGTAGAAGTCCGGCGACGTGAGCACGGCCGCCCACAGGACGCCGACTTCGTCGTAATGGCCCGGGGCACGGGCTGCGCACGCCAGGAGCGCGGGCCAGGCGCTGGGCGCGGCGGACACCTCTCCGGCCCCCGCGGCGGTGTGCGAGACGAGGTCGGCCGCCGCGTACAGGAACGCCAACTCGCCGACGAGGCGCCGCTGTCCGCCGTAGCGCCCGCCTGTCGCCCACTGGTCGACGAGGTCGAGCGCGTCGTCCTGGTAGGCGCCGTCGTCGAGCGCGAAGTACTCGGTCATGCTCGTGCACACGGCGTCCACGACGTCAGGGTCGTCGACGGCGGCGAGGCCGTGCAGCAGCCCCCACGCGGCGTCGCGGCCACCGTGCTCGAGCGCGACCCGCCACGCGCGGGCGGCTGTTGCCTGGAGCGCGGGCGCGGTGTCCGTCGCCGCCCAGGCCCCGATCAGGTTGCGGACGGCCGCCGCGTGCACGCCGTCGGACGCGGTCACCCGCAGCGCGGTCGCCGCCGCGTCCCGCAACGCCGGGTTCTCGTCGGCCGCCCACGGTTGCAGCAACCCGACCCGTACGCTCTCGAACCCGTGCCGGGCCAGCGACCCTGCCGCGACCGCCGCGCGCACCCCGACCGTCGGCAACTCGTGTGCGGCGCAGGCCCGCAGCCAACTCGGCACCACGTCGCGGACCGCGTCGTACTCGTGCCACACGTGGTCGAGCACCCGCGCGGCCATCCCCGGATCGCGGAACCGCACCACCATGCCGCGCGTCCCGCCGTGCCGACTGGGCACCTCCGAGTAGTCCGACACCGCGTCGATCGAGCGCAGCCGCAGGCTCCGCGTCGCACCGAACGGCGCGTTCCGCGGACGGTCCGGGTGCTCCGCGGACTCCGGCGGCCGCAGCAGGTCGCGCAGCCGGTCACCGAGCGCGGCCACCGTCTCGTACGCCTCGCCGCCGAACACCGCCGTGGCGAGGGCGAGGCACTGTGCGTCCAGATCGGGCAGGTCCTGCAGCCAGCGGGCGAATGCACTGTCGTCCCTGAGCGCGAGGCGCCGGCTCACCCGGTCGGCGACCGCGTCCTCGGGATCGTCAGCGACCGCGAGCAACCGGCCCAACTCGGCCGCGCGGGCAAGGCCTTGCCCGTGTGCCTCGGCGGCGATCAGACCTGTGACGTCGTCACGCGCCAGCAGCCGGGCGGCCCGCGGCGCACCTGCCGGACCGGCGTGCCACAACAGGTGCGCCCTGGTGACCTCGGCGGACGGCGGCGGCGCGGGAGCGGAAAGCACGGCACGCGCGAGGTCGGGGTCGTGGGGTGGGGCGGCGTCCTGGAAGACCACCGCCATACGGCAGTTCAGCGTGCGTAGGAGGTAGGCGAGGTTCTGCGCCGCATACGCCGACAACGACGCGGCGGCCCGACCTCCGGCGTCGGACAGGACGTAGCCGCAACCCGGCTCGAAGTCCTCCCGCGACACCCGCGACAGGTCGGACGCCGGATCGACGCGCAGCAACCGGCGGACCCCCGAACCGCGCAGCAGCGCAAGGGCGGTGGTCTGGCCACCGACGCCGCGCGGGCCGCACAGCAGGACGAGCGCCTGGTCCCGCGTGTCCGCGGCCAGCCGCGCGAAATCGGGCGGCGGGACGAACGCGTCGTTGAGCTGGTCGAGTTCATCCTCGCCGAGCGGCGTCGAACGCAACGCGGGGCCGGTGCCGTTGGTGAGATTGAGAACGAACTGGTCCCGTCCGACGACCTGGTGGGCTGCGACGTGGAGGTTCGCGAGAGCGTCCTGCTCGACCCCGAGCCGCTCGGAGGTGGCGCCGGGCTGGGCGGCCAACGCGCTGAGACCGTCCCGGAGTTCGCGCATGCCGACATCGGCGGACGGGGGAGCGGCACCGGCAGCGGTCGGGGTGTCGGCGGCGCTGCCAGGGACGGCGTCGCCCCGACCGGCCGCGAGGCCGGGCCCGCCGTGGGCCCCACCTGCGGGCGTGGCCTGGCCGACTCCGACTCCGAGGCCGGGAGCGCCGGGGGCGCCGGGGGCGCCGGGGGCGTTGACTCCGCCGGGAGCTAGGCCGTGGGCCAGGCCGGGAGCCAGACCGGGCGCCGGGCCACCGGCGAACCCCGCGGCAGGCGCGGCGGCCTGGCCGAGACCACCCGCGGCAGGCGCGTGGACGGCGGCACCCGGGGGAGCGCCGACGCCCTGGGGGCCACCGGCACCCGCGAACCAGCGCCCGGCCTGGTGACCACCGACGACGCCACCTGCGCCGGGCCCCGCGACGTCGGGCGCCACCCGCCCTCCCGCGCCGGGCTGACGCGCACGACCCCCGAGAGCACCACGAGCACGAGCCGCCGCGGCCCCAGGGGCGGCACCTGGGCCACCGGGCGACCCGGCACCCGGCCCGCCGGCGGGCCCGGCACCTGGGCCGCCGCCGACCGCCCCTGCACCGTCACCCGCACCGGCCCCTGCCCCACCCTGCACAGCCTGCGCCCGCCCCGGCCGCGCCGGCCCACCCGGCATCCCGGGGGCGGCAGGCCGCGCGGGCCCACCGGGAGTCCCGGGAGCGGCGGGCCGATCAAGCCCCTGAGCCCCGTCCCGAGCCACCGCCCGGGCATCAGGCACCGGCTGCTCCCCAGCCCCGCCGAGCCCGACGGCGGCCCGGAGACGATCCCACCGATCAGGCCTGGGGGCAGGGGGTTCGTGCTCGTCAGGCATGGAGAACTCCGTGGGGGAGACGCAGCAAAGACACCCCTACGAGGCGTACCGACCAGTCGACGAGTCGGCCTTCGAGTACGCGGGTGGCCGGGCGGCACGCGTGTCCCGCCGGGTGAGTCACGTTGCATAGATGCCCCCGCGGGTGGCGCACCTGCCGTCGCGCGATCCCACACCCGGCGGGGGCTTCGTGGGCAGCCGCTACAGCGCGTGCTGCTCGCGAACCGGCCGTCGTGGCGCGTGAGCGCCCTTGCGGGTGGTGCATCTGCCGTCGCGCGATCCGACATCCGGCGCGGGCTGCGCGGGCAGCCCCCACAGTGCGCGGCGCTCGCGAACCGGCCGTCGTGACGCGTGAGTGCCCTTGCCCGTGGCAAGCCTCCGGTGGCGCGCTCCCACACCTACCGGAGGAGACCTTCGGAGCCGCCCCGGCGTCGCTCGTCGCCCCGAGGGCGCTCGTCGTCGCGAGTGGGCGCCTGCGGTTCGTCGCCTGCTCGTCGGCGTGCTCACCTGCCGGAGCGCGGCCGTCCCGCTCCCGCCCCATCCTGCGACGCGCAGCGACGCCGTCCGCCAGGACCTGGCCGACCGCACGCCGTTCGGCACCCGCGGCCCGCATCACGCGCCCTCCTGCGGCGGCTGGCCGAACGTCACGGACCCGTGCACGATCTGATCTCCGCCGACCACCTGACTCGCCGTGATCCTGGCGCCCGCGAACGCGCCCGGGGCCGGGGCGGGTTCGCCCGGCGCACCGCTCGCCGCGCCGTTCGTCAAAGCCGCTTCGGGACGGCCGGCCGCCGCCGGATCGGCGAACTCGTCGATGCCCGGAGGGACCGCGTAGCCCGGCACCGCGATCCACGCCGTCGCGCCGCTGATCTCCTTCGCGTCGAACGCCACCGGCCGGAACGGCGCGGCGTCCGCCGACGGGTCGCCCTGACGTAGAACTCCCTGGTACCACGCGTCCGTTGCCGCAACGGCCAACCCCGACCTGACCCCCGCCGCCAGCGCCGCCCGCAACGGGGCGATGTCCGCCAGCCGGCACACCGTGTTCAGGTCGGTGCCGACCCAACCCCGCCCGTCCCACGCCACCTCGCCCGCGTGGAACGCCACCCGCAGCCGCATCGCGCGCTCCTCGGTCGGGAACGCCCGTGCGTGCGCCCGCAGTCCGTTCTGCAGTCGGTCGACGAAGCGGCCGGCCAACGCGACCTTCGGCGTATCGGCGGAGAACAGCCAGAACACCCCGTCGCCCCGGTCCACCCGCCGCGGTTCACCGCCCGGTGGCGCGCCGGCCGCCGCCGCGGCCTCGTCCAGCAGCTCGTACATCGCGGAGCGCAGCCACGCCTGTTCGGCCACGGTGCGCGATCCGAACCGCTCGATGTCGGCCACCACGATCGCGTAGTGGAACGTCGTCGTCGCCTCGTCGGTCATCGTTCCCCCTCTCCCCGGCCGGGGTGTCCGGCCGGAGTCCCCCGTCCCCCCAGTTGCTCCGACCGGACACCGCGGCTCAGCCTCCCGCCGCGCCCTCGCGGACACCGCGTCAGATGACGCACACGCGACGAACAGCCGTACAGCCCACCGGCGTACCGGTCGTTGACGCACCGTCCTTCAGCCCGCCCGATCCCCCTCGGACGGCGGTCAGATCCCGGCCCAGCGGCCGAGACGCCACATGTCGTTGATCCGGGTCCGGCCGCGCGACGTCGAGACGAGGCCGTCCTGTTGGAGGACCCGCAGCGTCCGCACGACCGACTCGCGGGACGTCCCCGCCGCCCCCGCGAGCTCCTGCTGGTTGACCGAAACCGTTCGTGCGTCCGGCGCGTCGGACACGTCGGCGCCGTGCCGCAGCGCCAGATCCAGCAGCACGCGCGCGATCCTCGCCCCCGCCGGGTGCGCGCCCTGGTCGAGCCGCATGCCGTCCGAATCGCGCAGCCGGCCGACGACGCTGCGCAGGATCGCGAACGACAGCTCGCCGTCCCGCGCCAACAGCCGACGAAAGGCCGCCGCAGTAATGACTGTTCCGTGCACGGTGCGCATCGCCGTCGCGGTCGCCGACCGCGGCTTGTCGTCGATGCACGAGAGCTCGCCGACGAGTTCGCCGGGGCCGCGCAGGGCGAGCAGGCCCTCGTAGCCGGTGTCGGCGTACGCCGTGATCTTGACCAGCCCCTCGCCGATCAGGATCGCGCAGTCCGGAGGCCCACCGTGCCGCAGCAGTTCCTCGCCGCGCTCCCACACCCGCGCCACGCCGGAACCCGCCAGCACGGCGCACTGGCGCGACGAGAACGGCGTGCCCGGGATGCCGGACGTGGGGCTGTGGGCGGGCTGCGTCATGTCCCTCCTCCCCGCTATGAACGGGCGTGACCAGTTTATGAGTTGGTCTTGGGCGAAGGTGTCGTTTGACGCAGAACGAGGCGCGGTGTCGGCGTACAACCAGAGGCATGAACGGCGGCGCGAGGACGGGGAACGACGCGACGGCAAGGTCGCAGGCTTCGAACACGCGGGAGCGGGGCGACACAGTGACGGCACACGAACAAGCAGGCCGAAACCCGTCGGCAGAGGCACAGCCGAACGACGATCCCGCCGACGCGCAGCCGACGACCGGCGTACGGGGGGACCGCGAGGGCGCGGACGAGTCGTCAGGCCTACAGGAACGCAGTGGTCGGAGGCACGGGATCGACAGCTCGGCGCCCGCGCACGACGCGGCCGCGTATGCCCAGGCGGGAGCACGGACGGGTGACCGGCCGGCCGGCGAGACGGGGGACCGCGAGGGCTCAGGCGGGCTGGACGGGGAACGGGACCTGGCGGCCAGGGAGCGCCGGAGCGAAGGTACGGGGAGCACCCGCGCGGCGGAGGCAGACGCCGACCACGGGCCCCGCGTCGCGCGCTCGACGCCCGGCACGCAGGACGACTTCGCCGGAGTCCGACCCTCCATCGGATCGGAACGCGCAAGCAGCGCCGACCGGTTCGGCGATTCGGGGAGGGCGCACGCGGTGGCGCGGCGCGAGGCTCCCGCGCCCACGGGGGTGGTGCGGGGGCCCGTGACCGACCAGGAAGCGACCGCCCCGGACTCCTCAGGAGAGCCGGAGTTCGCGCCGGCGCACCGACGTGGCGGACGGCCCGGGCCCGGTGGGGCAGCCTCGGCGCCGACCGCCGCGGATCCGTCGTCGCCGTCGCGCTGGGCGGCAGCGGCGGCGACGACGGGCGGAGGCGATGACTTGGCGGGGGAGCCGGAGTTGGTGCCGGCGCAACGGCCTGGCGGCCGGTCCGGGTTCGGCGCGGACGCCTCGGCGCCGAACGCGGATGAACGCGCGGTGCCGTGGGCCGACACCGCCGACACCGCCGACTCTGCGGACGCCGCGACCACCGCAGAACCGTCGTCGCCGGCGCACTGGGCGGCAGCGACGGCGATGACCCGCGAGGACGACGACCCGGCGGGGGAGCGAGTGTCCGGCGAGCCCCGCCTATCGGCCCAGGCGTCGGGCCCGGGGGCCGCGGGCCCGACGCCGGGCCGCGTGTCGACGGCGGGACGGCATGGCGGCCCTTGCCGCGTCGAGCGGGCGCCGTTCGACGGCGACGGCCGCAGTGGTGGCCACGACGACGGTGACGACGACGGGGACGCCTACGACGAGGGCTACGACAACGGCCACGGCCACGGCAGGGGCGAGGTCCTGGCCGAGGTGGTGTGGCTGGTTCCGGTCGTCGACGAGAGGAGGGGTTCGCGGTCGGATGCATCGGCGGCCCCTGCGGAGGCCGGTCGTTCGTCGACGGAGCGGCGACCGAGCGGTTCGGAGTCCGACGATCGGGTGCCGAGCCCGCTGGTCGGTCACTCGTGGGCGCAGCGCCGCCGCACACGCCTGGCGTCCGGCGAGGCGGAACCGCACGCCCGGTTCGGCCACCCGTCGGTGGACCGGCGGGCGAGGGGCTCGGCCTACGGCAGGGACGTCCTCGGCCTGCCCGCCGTCGCGGCCGTACCGGGATGGGGCAGATCGGCCGACCAGGCCGGAGAGGTGGTCGCATTGGCGCCGGTCTCGGAGATGGTGTCGGACCCGGAGGGGGAACCGCAGTTCGGGAACCCGCACCCGCCCAGCCGGCCGGTAGCGCTAACGGCCTCCGACCCCGCGTCGGAACCGGAGTTCGGTGCCGCGCAGCGGTGGACGGGGGACGGCTCGACCCCGCCGCCGTCGCCCACCTCACCCCTGCCCACGACGGCGCCCTCGCCCACGACCCCGCGCACGACCTCGCGCACGACCTCGCCCACGACCTCGACCTCGGCCCGGCCTTCGACCTCGACCTCGAGCCGTCCGGCCGCTTCGCCGAGCGTGCCGCCGACCACCGGGACGACTAGCTCACCGAGCACCGCACCCGAAGGCGCCCGGCTCAGCGCCTCGGCGACCCCGCCGCCGCACACGTCTGCGCGTGGCAGCACTTCCCGGCCCGCTCGGGGGACCACTCAACCCACCGCGGCCACCCCGCCCCACGCTTCGGCAACCCCGCCGCAGCACACGTCCGTGCCCGGCAGCACTTTGCAGCCCATCCCGGTGAACACCCAACCCACCGCAGTCTCTCCGCCCCGGCCCCCGGCAGACCCGCCGACGTATACGTCCGTCCGCAGCGGCGCCCCACAGCCCACCCGGGCAGCCGCCCAATCCACCGCGCCCACCTCGCCCCGCAGCTCGTCAACGCCGCCGCCCGCGTCCGCGCAGGGCGGCACCACGCAACCCGCGCAGATCAGCGTCCAATCCACCGCAGCCACCCCACCGCGTGCGTCGGCATCCCCGCCGTCCTCGTCCGCGCGCGGCAGCGCCCCCCAGCCCGCCCCGGTGAGTGCCCAACTCACGGCAGCCACCCCGCCTGGCATGCCAGTGCCCCCTCCGAACACACCAACCAGCCCCGCCTCCCCTCAGTCCGCCCCGCCGCGCGTCCCGGCCGCTGACCCTGTCGACACCGCGTGGCGGATCTACGGCGTTCTCTCCGAGGCCACCGGCCGCATGGATGGCAAGGCCTCGTTCGCCCTCAGCGTCGAGACGGCCGCGCTGGCGGGCGCCGTCGCGCTCGACCGACGGACGAGCGGTTTCAGCCCGGCGGGCGGACTGTCCGCCGGGCTGTACTGGTGCGGGATCGCGATGCTGGCCCTCGCGGCCGTGTTGGCCGCTGCGGTTGTGTTCCCACGCATGGCACGCCGCGAGCTCACCAGCGCCTCGCTGGACGACCACATCTACTTCGGCCATCTGCGGACCTGGCGCGACGCCGACCTGCGGGAACGTCTCCGACTCGGCGACCCGATGCCGGGACTCAGCCGGCAACTGATCGCGATGTCCCGCGTGCTGTGGCGCAAACACCAGCTGGTGCAGTGGTCCCTGGGCACGGCGCTGGTCGGGACGTTCCTGGCGGCCTTGACAGTACTGGTGGGCTAGGTGCGGGGGATTTGTCCACTCCGTCGCGGCACGGAGACCGAAGGCCATGCGCCGTCCCGGACCTGTACGCCGGCGGCGGCCATCTCCCCCTCCCGATATTGGATTTTCCGCGCGGCCGAACGGCCGTCAAGGCGCGGTGGATCTTGTACGCACAGTCGGCCTGTCCCGTGTCGGGGAGGCGCCTTGACAGCCGCCCGTCCGCGCTTAAAACCTCGGCAACTATCGGGAGGGGGAGGCGGTGTGGAGGCGCATCGGGTGGGTTGCGTCGCCGTCCTGCGGTCCGAGCGTGGTGGGCGCCGGGGCCGCCGGGCTTTCCAAGATCATGAGAGGT
>NZ_JASAOI010000045.1 GCF_029953285.1 Yinghuangia seranimata
GGACGGCCCGCGGGTCAAGCCGCAACCGAACCAGGCCACCAGACCAATCGCTGCCAGGAACGGCTTGACGCGCGGGCCGTCCGCGCGAAAATCCAAAAGCGGGAGGGGCGTCAGGCCACCGAAAGCGAACCCGGTCAGGAACGGTGCAGGTCAAGGACCCGGCCCCAGGCGTCAGGCCACCGAAAACGAACCAGGTCAGGAACGGTGCAGGTCAAGGACCCGATCCCCAGGCGTCAGGCCACCGAAAGCGAACCAGGTCAGGAACGCCGCAGCCTGGAAGCCGTGCCCTCCCCCGCCCGCAACACCGCCCCACAAGCCCGCAACGGGTCCCGTCGCTCCACCCTCATCAGCCGGTGCGTCTCGTGCGCGGCCTCAACCCGCAGCCGATCCAGCACCTGAGGGTCGGTGACGACCCCCTTGCGGATATACGTCCGACCCCCGACGTCATAACTGTCCCGCTGGATCTCCTCGTAATCAGTCGCCAGTCGCGGGTCACGCGCCAAGCCGGTCCCGTACGCCCACCACGCGCCGCCCACTCGGATGAACGTCGGACGCACCGTGCCGAACACGTAGTCGCGCAGCCCCGTCATGTCCCGGTCGCGGTAGTACCGGGCGATCTCCGCGTCGGCGAGACCCGCATAGTCGACGAGCCGCAGCCGGCTGGTCAACGCGGTACCGCCCATGTCCGGTACGAGGAGCGTCGCGTGCCCGTCCACCTCTGCCAGGTCCGCCAGTTCGTTGAACTCATGGCCGTACCGGTCGGCGACCCAGCACATGGGGAACGTCGGATCCTTGCGAAAGTCCGAGGCCGCCGAGGCGAACAACGTGCCGGACAACGCGACAGCCCCCGCGACAGCAGCAACGGCGAGCACACGGAACAACCGCCGTCCGCGCCCGAGAACGTGACTGGCCGCGACGGTGACGACAAGTGCGGCGAGCGGCCAGACCGGAGTGGCGAACCGCCACTGGGCCATCCAGTCGGGCTGCAGCACCGCGTAGCCGGCCAGTGCCAGGCCCAGCGGGATCAGGAGACCCGGCACCAGACCGCGTACGGCCGACGGACGCGACAGCAGAACGGCGACCATGCCCACGCCCAGCAACACGGCGGGCCATCCGGCATATCCGACGAGTTCGCCGACCTTTCCGAGGTCGCGGGGGCTGGGCACGCCCTGGGCCTTCGCCACGGCGGTGTTGGGGACCCAGAGGCCCCAACGGGCGTGCCGCCAGAGGAGGAACGCGCCGTAAGGCAAGGCAAACGCCGCAGTGGCGATCAGCGTCGAACGCAGCCTCGACCTGAGGCCGAGGCGCGGGGCGAGCAGCGCCACCGCAGGGAAGGCCGCGGCGTAGATGGCGCCGTCCGGCCGGGTGAGGGCGGCGGTGCAGGCCAGCAGACCGCAGACCACGGCCGCCCTCGGTCCCAACTCACCGTTGGCGAGCGCTCCGACGAGCACAGCGGCGATCCATGCGACCAAGAGGGCATACAAGGAGTTCTCCAGCCCGGAGAAGCACCAGATCACGTACGAGGGGACGGCCGCGAGGACGGTTCCGGCGACGAGTGTGACCACCGCGGGGCGGCGGACGAGGTACGACGCCGTGCGGTACATCGCCGCGACGGTTCCGGCGCAGCACAGGACGGCGAGCAGCTTGGGGTAGAGGACGTAGTCGGGGAACCCGGCGATCGCCCCGTGGTCGAACAGTCCGACAAACCGGCCCAGGACGAGCAGTACCAGCCAGGTGGAGTTCGAATACGCCTCGACCGACGGCGCACCGGGCTGGAGTGCGATGCCGTGGCCCTCGGCGATGCTGCGCGCGTACGCGAACGTAACCGCGGCGTCGTCGACGATCCAGTAGCGGTAAAGGAGTGCGTGCGCCGTGATCAGACCGGTGACGGCACCGACGACGAGGGTTGGACCGATCCACCGGAGCCGGGGTCTCCCTGAGGGCGGCACGGTGTCCCGGCGCTGCGAAGGGAGGGGAACGGGGGTGTGCGGAGCGTCGACGCCGGACTTGGGCATGTGATGTCTAACGGCCGAACCCGAGGACGGTAACCCACCACCCACCCACCCAAGCCGACCAACCAACCAAGCCACGCACCCACCCAAGCCAACCAACCAACCAAGCCACGCACCCACCCAAGCCGACCAACCAACCAACCAAGCCACGCACCCACCCAAGCCAACCAACAAACCCACCCAAGCCAACCAACAAACCAACCCAACCCAACCCCCGACCACCCGACTCGGATCCGAGTCCAACCGAGCGGTGCCCGACCAGGCCCTCGACGGTGGTCGACGCGCGCACGGTCTCGTCGACGCGGAACTCGACCGGCGCACCGTCCGGCCCCGTCACGGCGATGGGCACGATCCCGGTTGGACTCGGATCCGAGTCCAACCGAAAACGGCCCGGACCCTCGTCGGACAGCAGCACAGGTCGAGACACTGCGCCACTCGGGTGGGCCATGTCGGGTACCCGTTTCACCCGAGTGCACGCGTGGCACCGCCATGCCCATGACGAAGGCCTGCCGCCGACTTTTGACCCTTTTACTCGCCTCGCTGCTCGCCGTCCCGCTGACCGTGCTGGGCGGTGCCGCCCCCGCCGGCGCCGCGGTGACGCTGCCGCCCGGATTCTCGCTCGTCGACCTCCCCTCAGGTCAGACCGAGTTGCTGACCGACTTCGCGTGGACGCCCGACGGCGGCTACTTCACCACCGGCAAGAACGGCCGACTCGCCTGGGTGTCCCCGACCGGCGCGCCCCGGACCGTCGCGACCCTGGACGTCGACAGCACCGGCGACCTCGGCCTGGTCGGCGTCACGCTCGCCCCGGACTACGCGACCAGCCACACCGTCTACCTCTCGCGGGCGACTTCCGCACGCCACCTGCGGGTCGACGCGTGGACGGTCCAGCTGACCTCCGGCCAGCCCACGTCGATCACCAACAGCCGCACCGTCATCGACATCCCGGGCACCGGCGCGCAGCACGCGCTCGGCACGGTCATCGCGCCCGCCGACGGCACGCTGTGGATCGCGATCGGCGACAACGCGAGCCCGTCGTTCGTGGACCCGCAGGCGCTGCGCTCCCTGGACCTGAACGAGGGCTTCGGCAAGCTGCTGCACATGTACCCGGACGGCCGCGGGGTGGCGTCCAACCCGTTCTACGACTCCGCGAACCCGACGTCGTGGCGCAGCCGCGCGTACGCCACCGGCTTCCGCAGCCCGTTCCGCTTCTCCCTCGACCCGGCAACCGGCGGCCCCGTGCTCGGCGACGTCGGCTGGAACGACTACGAGGAAGTGGACATCATCCGGCCGGGGTCGAGCTACGGCTGGCCCTGCTGGGAGGGCTCGCACCAGACGGTCGGCTACCGGGACCTGGACGCCTGCCAGGGCGTCGGCACCGCGATGCCGCTGTGGGACTACCCGCACGGGCCGCAGGGCAGCACGGTGATCGGCGGCATCGTCTACACCGGTACGGCGTATCCGGCGCAGTACCAGGGCGCGTACTTCTTCGGCGACTACGTCTCGAACCGGCTGTACTCGATGACGTACGACGGGACCGGTCGGCTCACCCGTGAGCCCGAGGCGAACGGCTTCGGGTCCTCGATCGGCGCCCCGGTGAAGTTCGCGGCCGCGCCGAACGGCGACATCGTGTACGCCGACATCGGCTCGTCGAAGGTGCGTCGGCTGATCTACGCCGCGGGCAACCGGGCACCGGTCGCGGCGGGCACGACGAGCACCAACCCGTCGACGCTCACGGTCACGTTCGACGGGTCGGCGTCCTACGACCTGGACGGCGACCCGCTCACCTACGCCTGGGCGTTCGGGGACGGCACGACCGGCAACGGCGTGCACGTCACGCACCAGTACGCGGCGCCCGGCACGAGCCCGGTGACGGCGACCCTGACGGTCCGCGACCCGCTCGGCGCGTCCGACAGCACCTCGTTCACCGTCGTGCCGGCGAACCACACGCCGGTGGTGACGATCAACCGTCCCCCGGCGGGCACGGTGTACCGGGTCGGCGACACGATCAGCCTGACGGGTACGGCCAACGACGCCGAGGACGGCCCGCTGACCGTGCACTGGACGTCGAAGATCGTGCACTGCAGTGTCAGCACGTGCCACGAGCACGTAGGCACGTCGACCGACGGGCCGTCGTACTCGGCGCCGTTCGAGGACCACGGCGACAACACGAAGTGGGTGGTCACCGCTTCAGCGACCGACAGCCGCGGAGCCGTCGCGTCCGACACCTACACCGCGCTGCCGATGCTGCGCAGGATCACCGTCAACAGCAACACGCCCGCCGCGTTCACCATCAACGGGTTCGCGCGCCAGCAGGCCGACCTCACGGTCGGGGCCACGGTGACGGTCACCGCGCCGGTCACGGCCTCCGACGGCGTCGCGTCGTTCTCGTCGTGGACGGACGGCGCGCCGCGCACCCGCACGCTGACCATGCCGCAGAACGATCTGACGCTGACCGCGGTGTACAGCACGCCGATCGACCAGCGGTACGCGTCGGACGCGGCGTTCCGTGCGCTGATGGGCACGCCGACCGGGCCGGAGATCGGTGACGCGAACCTGCGCTACCGGGACTTCACGGGCGGCCGCGCCTACTGGACGCCGTCGACCGGCGTCCACGAGGTGCACGGGGCGTGCCGTACCGCCTACCTGGCGGCCGGCGGGCACGTGCGGTTCGGCGCGCCGGTCAACGACCAGACCCCGGCGCCGGACGGCATCGGCGCGTTCAACGACTTCACGGGCACGAGCGCGACGGGCGCCGCGTCCTGCTACTCGTCGCCGTCGACCGGCGGCCACATGGTGAACGGCGACATCCGCACCACGTGGCTGGGGCTCGGCGGCGTGACCGGGCCGAACGGCTACCCGGTGACCGACGAGGGCACGACCGTCAACGGCCGCGGCCGGTACAACAACTTCCAGAACGGCGCGATCTACTGGCTGAACTCCACCATCGGCGCGCACAGCGTCTACGGTGGGATCTTCGACAAGTACGCGGCGTTGGGCTGGGACAGCAGCATCCTGGGCTTCCCGCTCACCGACGAGACGGGTACCGCGGACGGCGTCGGGCGGTTCAACCACTTCGAGTTCGGCTCGATCTACTGGACGCCGAGCACGAACGCCCATGAGGTGCACGGTGACATCCGCACCCGCTGGTTCGCCCTCGGTGCGGAGCAGGGCCCGAACGGCTACCCGGTGACCGACGAGGGCACCACCGGCAACGGCCGTGGCCGGTTCAACAACTTCCAGAACGGCGCGATCTACTGGCTCAACTCCACCATCGGCGCGCACAGCGTCCACGGGTACATCTTCGAGAAGTACGCGGCACTGGGCTGGGACAGCAGCATCCTGGGCTTCCCGCTCACCGACGAGACCGGCACCCCGGACGGCGTCGGCCGCTACAACCACTTCGAACTCGGCTCGATCTACTGGACGCCGAGTACCAACGCCCATGAGGTGCACGGCGCGATCCGCACCCGTTGGGCCGAACTCGGGTGGGAGAAGTCGTACTTGAAGTACCCGATCACGGACGAGTTCTCGATCCCCGGCGGACGCCGCTCGAACTTTCAGGGCGGGTCTATCAGTTGGAACGCGTCGACCGGTCAGACGACCGATCAGCCCTGATCCAGAGCGCTGACGACCGATCGGCCCTGATCCAGGGTGCGTTCACGGGCCGGGCCGCGGATTCGCGGCCCGGCCCGACGCCGTTCAGGGGGCGTCCGCCGTGGCGAGCACCAGCCAGGACGGGCGCGGCGGGGTGCGTCCGCCGGGGAAGCCGCGGCCGTAGTCGGCGGCCTTGTCCCACACGTTCCACGACCGCGCCGACCAGCCCAGCCGGTTGAGCCACACCGCCGGGTCTCCGGTGCCGGACCGCCACATGTGCGACAGGGACGTCGCGACGCCGTCGCGGGCCGAGGGGTGCAGTCCGCCCGCGGCGGACATGGTGACGGCCAGGCGGCTGCCCGGGGCGGACAGCTTGTGGATCTCCCGGGCGAGGCGCTCGTTGTCGGCCTGCTCGAAGTAGACGAGAAGGCCTTCCGCCATCCACAGCGTCGGCTCGTGCGCCCGGAAACCGGCCGCCTGCAGCCGGGTCGGCCAGTCGGCGAGCAGGTCGCACGCGATCGCCGTGCGGTCGCAGGCCGGCTCGGCGTCGGCGAGGACGTGCCGCTTGAACTCCAGGACCTGCGGCTGGTCGAGCTCGAACACGCGCGAGCCCGGCGGCCAGGCGAGCCGGTAGGCGCGGCAGTCCAGGCCCGCGCCGAGGAGCACCACCTGCCGGACGCCCTCCGCGAGCGCCGCGTCGACGGCCTCGTCGAGCCACTTGGTGCGCACGACCACCGACAGCGTCAGGGCCTTCCAGAACATGGCCTCGCGCAGGCCCTCCGCGCCGCGCGCCGGGCGCAGCCGCTGCGCCGCGGGGCCGCCGGCGGCGACGAACGCGCCGGCGTACGGGTCCGCGAACAGCCGGTCGGAACGCTCCGTCTCCTCCGCGCGCAGCCGGGCCACGCCGAGGGCGGTCCGGCCGACGCCTTCCGGGATCCCGGGTATCGCGTCGACGCTCATACCAGAAGCGTAGATCGGCGCTCCGACGGCGCGGGCCGGGCCGCATGTAACAAGTCACCTATAGCGTGCTGGGTCGTACCTGCCCGACCTGCACCACAAGGACCCTGAAATGAAGCGTTGGCCTGCCGCCCTCGTCCTCGCGTTCGGCATCACCGTCGGCGCCGGGGGCGCCCAGACCGCCGTGGCGTCCGCCCAGCACGCGCCCGCCTGCGCCGCGGACGCCTCCCCGGGCCACACCCGCCGCCACCTGCCGGACGCGGAGATCTTCGCGACCGACAACACCGCCGTCATCACCGACCCGGCCGACCCCCGGCTGACGACCGAGCTGTACCGCTTCGCGTGCGAGGTGCGGTCGGTCGTGCGCGCGAGCGGCGCCGACCCGGAGCGGTCCTCGCTGCTGGACGGCGTGTTCTGGTCCGGTGACCTCGGCACGACGACCTACGAGCGGTCCCGCGAGTTCGACGTCGACGACGTGGACGCCGCCGAGCTGCGGGCCGTCGCCGAGACCGTGCGGGCCCGGTACCACCAGGAGTCCGTCCTGACGTTCGAGTACCTGCCGGAGTCGGCGCCGCGCGCGACGGCGATCGAGATCGAGGTCCCGGGCGTGGACGTCAAGACCCTGCACGACGGCCTGGCCTCCGACGCGGAGGCCCGCGAGCGGCTGTACGGCGGCTCGGTCACGGTGCGCGGCGGCAGCCTGCTCCTGGTGGCCGACCGCGCGGACGCCGACCTGGTGCGCAGGTTCGTCACCGTCCTGGGCGGTTCGTGGGACCAGGCCAAGGTCCGCTACGGTGCACGGGAGTTCGTGGGGTAGTCGGACAAAGGCGTGACGGGTGGGCTGCGCGGCAGGCCACCCGTCCGGGGAATCGAGGAGGTCGGCGTGGGTGTCTCGTCCGCGCGCCTCGACGAGGCGGCGGCGGAACGGCTGTACCGCCGCTACGCGGTGCCGCTGCTGTCGTTCTGCCTGCGGCACACCGGCGGGGACCGGCACTGGGCCGAGGACGTCGTCCAGGAGACGCTGGTGCGCGCCTGGCGCAACGGCAAGGACGCCGACGACCCGGAGCAGTCGCTGATGCCGTGGCTGGCCACGGTGGCGCGGCGCATCGTCATCGACGACCACCGCGCGAAGACGGCCCGGCCGGCCGAGGTCAGCCCCGGGCCGCTGGAATTCGTGCCCGCGGAGGACCAACTCGAGCCGCTGCTCCGTAGCATGGCAGTGGCGGACGCCTTGCAGTCGCTGTCGGAGCCGCACCGCGAGGTGCTGGTGGAGACGATGCTGCGGGACCGCACGGTCAACCAGGCGGCCGAGGTGCTGGGCGTTCCGGTCGGGACCGTGAAGTCGCGTGTCTACTACGCCGTCCGCGCGCTGCGGGTGGCACTGGAGGAGAGGGGGCTCGCGCCGTGAGCGGGACGGTGGACCACACCGATGTCGGCGCGTACGCGCTCGGCCTCCTGGAGGACGCGGACCGCGACGCCTTCGAGGCACACCTCGCCGACTGTGCGCGCTGCACCGCGGAACTGGCCGAAATGAGCGGCCTGCGCGAGTTGTTCGCGGATGTCGAGGCGGACGCTTTCGACGGGGCCGGGCCGGCCGCGCCGGACTGGCGGGCCCCCGAGCGCGAGGCCGTAACGCCGGACGCGTCCGTGCCGGGCCCGGCGGCGGCGCCGGCGGCCGAGCGGACGGACACGGCGGCGGACGAGGCAGCGGACCCCGGCGCCGAGCCGGACGACTCCGCACCCGACGACTCCGCACCCGACGACAAGCCCGCCGCGCCCGTCGTCGACCTGTCCGCGCGCCGCACCGCCCGGATGCGCCGCGGCGCCGCCGTCCTGGGCACCGCGGCCGCCGCGGCGGCCCTGGTCGTGACCGGCGTCGCGATCGGCGGCGGCTTCGACGACGACGCCGGGCACAGCTCCGCCGACCCGGGGCACGTCATGCCGACCACGCCGTCGGGGCAGCTGATGCTGACCGGCGAGCGGCACCCGGCGGCCGGCTCGGTCGCGGGCCCGGACGGGGTGACCGGCGTGGTGGCGCTGGAGGACAAGGGCTGGGGCACCCACGTGGGCCTCGAACTGGCGAACGTCCAAGGCCCGCTGCGCTGCGCGCTCGTCGCGGTCGGCAAGAACGGCGGCCAGGAGGTCGTCGGCAACTGGGCGGTGCCCGACAAGGGCTACGGCGTGCCGGCGAACCCGGCGCCGCTGACCTTCCACGGCGGCACCTCGATGAAGAAGGCCGACCTGGACCACTTCGAGGTCCGTACGGTGGACGGCCGGCTGCTGGTGACCGTGCCGGTCTAGGGCACGCCTCCGACCCACATTCGGACAAAGAGCGCCGAAACCCCCTCCCCGGAGGGGGTTTTCGCGTTCTCGGGAAATTTCTTCGAACCCGTTGAACCGTTTCGCGGGCGCGCCCCGTACCACGGCGCGACAACGACGAACGGCTCCGCGCGGGACCCGGCACCGCCGGTCCCCGGGGCCGCCCCACTCACCCAGCCGAGGTATCGCCATGCGCTCTCGTAGGTTCGTGCTGCCCGCAACCGTGCTGACCGCCGCCATGATGTCCGTTTTGACGGCATGTGGGAGCTCCGGGGACGACGCCAAGACGGCCGCGCCGGCCGCCGCGCAGTCGGCCGCCCAGTCCCCCGGTCAGCCCGCGGCCAGTCCGCCCGACCCCGGGCACGGCGGCCACGACGACGGCTACGGCGGCGGGAACGCCGCGCAGGCCGCGATGACCACCGGCGCCGAGGAGCCCGCGCAGGGCGAGGCGACGTACTTCACCGCGACGCTGACCGGCGCCAACGAGGTTCCGGGCACCGACGGCAAGGCGGTCGGCGACCCGGACGGCACGGCGACCGCGTACGTGCGGATCAAGGGGAACCAGGTCGCGTTCGCGATCACGTGGGACAAGATCGGCGCGCCCACCGCGGCGCACATCCACCAGGGTGTCGCGGGCGCGAACGGGCCGGTCGTGGTGCCGTTCTTCGCCGCGGCGCTGCCGGACTCGGCGCGCGCCGCCACGGGCAGCGTGAAGATCGACGACGCCGCGCTGCTCGACCGCATCAAGAACAACGCCGAGCGCTGGTACTTCAACCTGCACACCGCGGAGTTCCCGGGCGGCGCGGTGCGCGGCCAACTCGTCAAGACGGACAAGGCGTTCGACCTCAACGCGGTGCTCAAGACCGGCAAGCCCGAGAACACCCGCACCGCGCAGGCGAGCGGCGCGCAGGAGGTCGCGGCGCCGGGCAAGAAGGTGAACGACCCGGACGGCAAGGCCACGACCGCGATCCGGCCGTGGGGCAGCTGCGTCGACTACGCCTTCTCGTGGACGAACGTGGCCCCGCCGACCCTGGCGCACGTGCACCAGGCCGCCGCGGGCGCGAACGGGGCCGTCGCCGTACCGCTGTTCGCCGCGGAGAAGGGCCTGCCGCAGTCGGTGACCGGCCTGGCCGGCACCGTCGAGGGCGTCAAGCCGGACGTCGTCGCGGCGCTCACGCAGAACCCGGCCGGGTTCTACACCAACCTGCACACCGGCGAGTTCCCCGACGGCGCGGTCCGCGGCCAACTCGGCTGAGCTACACGCCTGCGCGGCGTCCGGTGGGCCACGGCCTACCGGGCGCCGCGCTGCGTCGCCTACGACTCGGCGGCTTCGGGTCAGCCCGCGGTGAGGCCGGTGTCGTTGCTCAGGATCGCGCCGTGCACGTTGCGGGCCTCGTCGGAGGCGACGTAGCAGAACATCGAGGCGATGTCCTCGGCCTGCGCCATCGGGCGCGGCGTGGTCGCGCGGCCGACCAGCTCCCAGTCGACGTCCTCGGGGATCCGGTAGTTGGCGACGAGGTTGGTCTCGATGCCGCCGGGCGCGATCGCGTTGACGCGCAGCGGGGTCTTGATGAACTCCCAGGCCAGCGAGCGGGTCAGCTGGACGACGGCGCCCTTGGTCATGGTGTAGACGACGCTGTACGCGAGGCCCATGACGCCGGCGTTGGACGCGATGTTGACGATGTTGCCCGAACGCTCGAGCAGGTGCGGGATCGCGGCCTGGCACAGGAAGAAGTAGCCGTCGATGTTGACGCCCATCATGCGCCGGTAGTCGGCCTCGGTGACCTCGAGGACGTGCTCGGCGCGGGCGATGCCGGCGATGTTGCCGAGGACGTCCAGGCCGCCGAACTCGGCGACGGCGGCGGCGACGGCGGCGAAGCACTCGTCGCGCGAGGAGACGTCGGTGACGCGGGTCACCAGCTTGCCCGGGAGGCCGGCGGCGAGGTCCGCGGTCTCGGCGAGCGCTTCGGCGTTGACGTCCAGCGCGTAGACGTTGGCGCCCTCGGCGGCCAGCCGCAGCGCGGTCGCGCGGCCCACACCGGACGCGGCGCCGGTGACGAGCGCGGTCTTGCCGTCGAACCGGCCGGACACGTGGACTATCGACATGCCTTCACTCCCACGGGCGTTGACGAACCGGCGCACGCGCCGGAGCGCGGTGCGGAGATCACGGATCGTGCCACAGCCTGAGCACGGAATCCATGGGCCGCCGGGCGGGTGGGACCCCGCCCGCGTGCCCCGCGTGACCTCCGCACCGACGCTCGCGCGCGCTGGTGCGTACATTCGCCCCCGGGCATCGCGGGTCAGCCCTTGCGGACCGCGGAGATGTCGAACGTGAGCTTGACCTTCTCGCCGATCAGCACGCCGCCGGTCTCGAGCGCGGCGTTGTACGACAGGCCCCAGTCGGTGCGGTCGATCGTGGTGCCGCCCTCGAAGCCGACCCGGTCGATGCCGTACGCGTCGGTCGCGGTGCCGGTGTACTCCAGGTCGAGCACGACGGACTTGGTGACGCCCTTGATCGTCAGGTCGCCGCTCATCCGGTAGTCGTCGGCGCCGACGCGCTTGGCGGAGGTGCTGCGGAAGACGATCTCCGGGTGCGCCTCGACGGCGAAGAAGTCGCTGTTGCGCAGGTGCTCGTCGCGCTGCGCCTGGTTGGTGTCGATGCTCGCGACCTTGATGGCGATCTCGGCGCTGGAGTTGGCCGGGTTCGCGCCGTCGAGGCGCAGCAGGCCCTCGTACTCGGTGAAGGCGCCGCGGACGTTGGTGACCATGGCGTGGCGGACGCTGAAGCCGATCGCGCTGTGCGTCGTGTCGATGACGTAGTCGCCGCTCAGGTGCGACAGGTCCGGGCCGTCGACGACGGCGGTGGCGGCCGGGGCGGCGGTGGTGACGGCGGCGTTCTTCGGGGTGCGGGAGAAGAGACCCATGACAGCTCCTTGGCGAGTGCATTTGGTTGAATGTTCAACCTGACTCGGTAAACGTAGCGCGTTTTAGTTGAACCGTCAACCACACCCTCCGGCGGGACCGCTCGCACGCCGCTAACCTGCGCGTATGACCACCCCCGCGCAGCTCCCGGCGCCCCTCGACCCGCGGCACACCGCCCTCGTGCTCGTCGACCTGATGCCGCGCATCGTCGACCTCCCCGGCCTCGCCCCGCACAGCGGCGCCGACACCCTCGCCACCTGCCTCGACCTCGCCGCCGCCTTCCGGACCGCAGGCGCGCCGGTCGCCGCCATCCGGGTCGACCGGCCGAACGTCGCCGAGCAGCCGCCCGGCAGCGAGCTGCACCCCGACGTCGAGAAACTGGCCGACGCCGTCTTCGTCAAGCGCTCCATCGGCGGCTTCACCGGCACCGGGCTGCGGGAGTGGCTCGCCGAGCGCGGCGTCACGCACGTCGTCTACGGCGGCATCGCCACCAACCTCGGCGTCGAGAGCACCGCCCGCGCCGCCTCCGACCACGGCCTCGAGGCGGTCTTCGTCGAGGACGCCATGACCGGGCTGACCGCCGCCGAGCACGAGGCCGCCGTCACACTCGACATGCCGCGGTTCGGCGACGTCGTGGCCGCCACCGACGTCAGGCTGGAAGCCGCATCCGACTCCGCGTGAGCGCGGCGGCACAGCGCGTAGGCTGACGGCACCACGACGAGGAGACCTCATGAAGCTCGCGATCCACTTCCCGAACTTCACCCTCCCCGGCGGCCCCGAGTCGATCGCCCCGACCCTGGCCGCCACCGCCCGCGCCGCCGAGGACCACGGCGTCGCCACCTTCACCGTGATGGACCACTACTTCCAGATGGAGTCCTTCGCGACCGCGCACGACCCCATGCTCGAGGGCTACACCACCCTCGGGTTCCTGGCCGGGCAGACCGAGCGCATGGAGCTCGGGCTGCTGGTCACCGGCGTCACGTACCGGCACCCGGGGCTGCTCGCCAAGATCGTCACCACGCTCGACGTGCTGTCCGGCGGCCGCGCCATGCTCGGCGCCGGGGCCGCCTGGTACGAGCGCGAGCACCTCGGGCTCGGGGTGCCGTACCCGCCGGTCGCCGAGCGCTTCGAACGGCTGGAGGAGACGCTGCGCGTCTGCCGGCAGATGTGGAGCGACGACGAGGGGCCGTTCGAAGGCCGGCACTACACACTCGCCGAGACCATCTGCGTGCCGCGGCCGCTGCGCGTCGTGCGGGGCGAGCACAGGCCGCGCGTGCTCATCGGCGGCATGGGCGAGCGCAAGACGCTGCGGCTCGTCGCGCAGTACGCCGACGCGGTGAACCTGTTCGCCACCGGGCCCGACACCGTCGCGCACAAGGTCGACGTCCTCAAGACGCACTGCGAGGCCGTCGGCCGCGACCCCGACGAGATCGAGAAGACCATGCTGTGGGGCGCCTTCGACCCGCTCGACGACATGGACGCCTTCGTCGACCAGATGGCCGGCTACGCCAAGCTCGGCATCGAGCGGGTGTGGCTGTCCGCGATGGACCAGGACCCGGCCGCGTGGGTCGGCCGGGTCGCGGCCGAGGCGGTGCCGAGGCTGGCCGGCCTGTGACCCGGCCGGTGCGGTGTACCGCGCCGACCCGGTGACCCGGCGCTGATCCGGCGCCTGCTCAGTCCTCGGACGAGGAGGCGGCCTTCCGCGCCGCCTCCTCGTCCAGGCGCCGCTCGGCCTCCGCCCAGCTGATCGGCAGGTCGCCGACCGCGGTGTTCCAGAACACGAACGTCGAGTGCTTCATCGTCGGGCGCATCTTCGTGACGACGCCGCGGTGCGGGTCGGTGCTGTTGAACTCCATCAGCGACGCGCGGCCGTCCCACGCGGACAAGGTCATGAACGTCCGCTTGAACGGCCGCGCCACCAGCGACGCGCCGAACGCGCCCGGCGCCGTCTTGACCTGCTTCCAGGCCGACAGCGAGTTCAGGAAGAAGCGCGGCACGTCCTTGAGGCTCCGGACCTCGAAGCGGGACGCCATGACGAGCGCGGTGGTTCCTTGCGGAGGGTTCGGGACGGTCCATGGGAGAGTCGGCACGGAGGCTCCTCGGAAGGTCTGCGGTGCGCGGTGCGTCCCTGACGGGGCCGCGTGACAGCGGGTAGAACAGACGCCGTGCTCACAAATTCCGCCGTCGCGCGACTCCGTGCCGATACCCCCGGCTGCGCCAACGTCACCCACCTGAACAACGCCGGCGCGTCGCTCCAACCGCGCGCCGTCACCGACGCCGTCATCGCCCACCTGCGGCTCGAGGCCGAGACCGGCGGCTACGAGGCGGCGGCCGCGCGGGCGCCCGAGATCGAGCACACGTACGACGCGATCGCCCGCCTCATCGGGGCCCGGCCGGACGAGATCGCCGTCGTCGAAAACGCCACCCGCGCCTGGGACATGGCCTTCTACGGCCTGCGCTGGCAGCCCGGCGACCGGATCCTGACCGCGCGCGCCGAATACGCCAGCAACGCGATCGCGTTCCTCCAGACCGCGCGGCGGTACGGCGTCCAGATCGACGTCGTGCCCGACGACGAGACCGGGCGGCTCTCCCTCGACGCGATGCGCGGCATGCTCGACGAGCGGGTCAAGCTCATCGCGATCACCCACGTGCCGACCCAGGGCGGCCTGGTCAACCCCGCCGCGGAGGTCGGGCGCATCGCGCGGGAGGCCGGCGTCACCTACCTCCTCGACGCGTGCCAGTCCGTCGGCCAACTCCCGGTCGACGTCGACGAGATCGGCTGCGACCTGCTGAGCGCCCCCGGCCGCAAGTTCCTCCGCGGCCCGCGGGGCACGGGGTTCCTGTACGCGTCGCGGCGCGTCCTCGGTTTGATCGAACCCCCCTTCCTCGACCTGCACGCGGCCACGTGGACGTCCCCCGACACGTACGAAATCCGCGACGACGCACGCCGCTTCGAGACGTGGGAGGGCAACTACGCCGGCAGGATCGGCCTCGGCGTCGCGGTCGACTACGCCCTCGAGGTGGGCGTGGACACCATCAAGGCCCGCAACGACCTCCTCGCCACCCGCCTCCGCGCCGCACTCGCCGAACGCCCCGGCGTCACCCTGCGGGACCTGGGCTCCGAACAGTGCGCCATCGTGACCTTCACCGTCGCAGGCCACGACAGCCGCACGGTCGCCAAGACCCTCGTCGACCAGGGAATCAACGTCTCGGTCTCGATCGGCGACTACGCCCAGTGGGACCTTTCGCCGCGCGGGTTGGACGCGGTCGTGCGGGCCTCGGTGCACTACTACAACACGGAGGAGGAGGTAGACCGCCTGGCCGAGGCGATCCCCGCGCCGACACGGGCCTGACCGCCGGACAGGCGGGGGGTCGGCGGTTCCGCGGTCGGATCGACCAGAAGCAGGCCGGCACCGCGCGGCCTGGGTGCGGCCCAGCGCGGGCGCAGCCCGTGCCGCGCGGCGCGGCGTGGGCCACGCGCGGCGTAGGCGTGGTGCGGCGCGGCGCGGGCGTAGCGCGGCACGGGCATAGCGCGGCACGGGCATAGCGCGGCACGGGCATAGCGCGGCACGGGCATAGCGCGGCGCGGCGCGGACATAGCGCGGCGCGGCGCGGACATAGCGCGGCGCGGCGCGGACATAGCGCGGCGCGGCGCGGGCATAGCGCGGCGCGGCGTAGGCGTAGTGCGGCGCGGCGGAGCGCCGGGCGGCGCCGCGTCCCGCGTCTCCTCGCCCATCTCCCCCTCACGTGACCGGGGCGTTATCCAACCGATGCTCACACGCCACCGTGTGGCCCCAATCACCCATTCCCGCCACGGGAGTTCGGGGCGCATGCTGGTGGCTTGCCCGGCTTCCGCCGTCGTGCGGCGGGGGTGGGGGGAGACGCGTCGCGGGGGTGCGCGCGGGGTTTGCGGGGGCGGCGGGAGGGGGTGGGCGTGGCGTCGGAGGTCGCGAGCGAGGCGCGGTCGGCGCCGGGGCGCACGGCGGCCGCGCTGCCGGCGTTCGCGGTGGGGCCGGTGCTCGGCGTCGCGGTGCTCCAGGTCGGGCTGCTCAGCGCGCTGTCCGGCCGGTACGGGTTCCACCGGGACGAGCTGTACTTCATGGCGGCCGGCCACCATCTGGCGTGGGGGTACGTCGACCAGCCGCCGTTGACCCCGTTGCTGGCCCGCGGCTCGACGGAGCTGTTCGGCGACTCGCCGTACGGGCTGCGCGTCGTGGCCACTCTCGCGGCGGCGGCCGTGGTCGTCGTCGTCGCGTTCATCGCGCGCGAACTCGGCGGCGGGCGAGGGCCGCAGGCGCTGGCCGCGGCGTGTGTCGCGGTGTCGGGGTTCGTGCTCGCCGTGGGCCACATGGTGTCGACCGCGACGTTCGACCTCCTGGCCTGGCTGGTGATCGCCTGGCTGGCACTGCGTCTGCTGCGCACCGCCGACGGGCGCTGGTGGCTGCCGCTCGGGGTCGCCGTCGGGGTCGGCGCCCAGAACAAGTACCTCGTGGCACTGCTGGTCGCGGTGCTGCTCGTCGGCGTGCTCGCGGTCGGCCCGCGCGACGCGCTGCGCGGGTGGTGGCCGGTCGCCGGCGTCCTGGTCGCCGCGGCCATCGCCCTGCCGACACTCGTCTGGCAGGCGCGCCACGGATGGCCGCAGCTGGACGTCGCGCGCGGCATCGCCGAGGACGACGGCACCGAGAACCGGATCGGCCTGATCCCCGGTCAGCTGGTTTTCCTCTCACCAGTCTTCATTCCGATCTGGATATACGGCGCGGTCCGGCTGTGGCGCGACGCCGACGTGCGCTGGGCCCGCCCGCTGGTGGTCGCCTACCCGCTGCTGCTCGTCGCGGTGCTCGCGATCGGCGGCAAGCCGTACTACGCGTTCCCGCTGCTGATCGTGCTGCTCGCCGCCGGATGCCAGCCGCTGCTCGAGCGTGGCCTGCGGGCACGACGCGGCCTCGTGACGGCGGTCGCGCTGTCGCTGGCGGTCAACGCGTACCTGGTGCTGCCGCTGGTGCCCGAGTCCGGGCTGGGCGTGCCGAACAAGGTCGACAAGGAGCAGGGCGAGCAGGTCGGCTGGCCGGAGCTGGCGGACGCGGTCGCGGCCGGTTGGCAGCAGATCCCCGAGTCGGACCGGCCGCGCGCGGTCGTCCTGGCGAACAACTACGGCGAGGCGGGGGCCCTCGACCGGTACGGGCCGGCCCGTGGGCTGCCCGCGCCGTACTCGGGGCACATGGCGTACGCCGACTGGCGGCGCCCGCCGGACCGCGCCGACGGACCGGTGTTGATCGTCCGTCAGAAGGACGCGGCGGGCACGGACCGGTACTTCACCGACTGCCGAGAGGTCGGCCAGGTGCACAACAACCACGGCGTCGACAACGAGGAGGACGGCTCACGGGTCGTGCTGTGCGCGGGACCCCACGAGATCTGGTCGGCCCTGTGGCCGCGTTTGCGCCACTACTACTAGCCGAACCGCGCGACTTACGACGTGATCGACCCTCACTGCCAGGTTAATGATCAACGCGCGGTTATGGTGAGCCGTGCCCTTCGCTCACACGTCCGACGGCGTCGCCGTCCACTACGAGGTCCACGGCTCCGGCGAGCCGCTGGTCCTCATCAGCGGGCAGTCCAACTCGCTGCACTGGTGGGACCGCGTGCGTGAGGACTTCAGCGACCGGTTCACCCTCGTCGTGCTCGACCATCGGGGCACGGGCAAGAGTGACAAGCCCGACGCCGATGTTTACAGCACGCCACGGTTCGCCGAGGACGTCGTCGCGGTCCTGGACGCCGAGGGCATCCCGAGCGCGCACATCTACGGCACCTCGATGGGCGGCCGGATCGCGCAGTGGATCGCCGCGGGGCACCCCGACCGGGTGCGGCGCCTGGTGCTCGGCTGCACGTCGCCGGGGGGACGCAACGCCGTCGAACGCAGCGCGGCCGTCCGGCACTCGCTCGCCCAGGCCGACCCGCACGCGGTGCGCGCCGCGCTCCTCGACCTGATGTACACACCCGCGTGGGTGGCCGCCAACCCCGGCCCGTACTTCACGCTCGGTGACCCGGGCATGCCCGCCCACGCCCGCCGGTGGCACCTGCGCGCGAGCGCCCGCCACGACGCGTGGGACGCGCTGCCGACCATCGCCGCGCCCACGCTCGTCATCCACGGCACCGCCGACGAGTTCAACCCCGCGGCCAACGCGCCGCTGCTCGCCGGGCGCATACCCGGGGCACTGCTCCACATGATCCCCGAGGCCCGGCACGGGTACTTCGAGGAGTTCCGCGAGACCGCCTCGCCGCTCGTCCTGGACTTCCTCGACGCCGGCTGACGCACCCTCGCAATTTGTCGCAAAGACAACTGTCGCCGCATCCGCCCCACGCCGCACTGTGTTGCCTGCGGCTCAGCGTGCCGGCAAGCACCACGGAGATCCCGCCAGGCTCGTGCCCCCGGTGTGCCGCGATCGGAACGGCCAGGACCTCGCACCCCCCGGAGCGTCCACCCCAGACGCCCGGGTCCTCGAAGGGAAGGACCCCCCTCCATGCGAGTTGTTGGCTCCATCAAGCGCGCGTCCGCCCGCTCCGCGGGGGTCGCCGCCGTCGCCATCGGGCTGGTCGCCGCGGGCATCACGCCCGCGCTGGCGGCGCCGGCCCCGTCCGGCGGAACGGTCGCCGCGGAGCACTCCGCGACCGCCATCCCCGGCAGCTACATCGTCACCCTCAAGTCCAACGCGGGCTTCCAGGCGGAGTCCGCCAAGGGCAAGGACCTCGCGGGCAAGTACGGCGCCAAGGTCAAGCACACCTACACCACGGCGCTGAACGGCTTCTCCGCGAACATGACCGCGCAGCAGGCCCGGCGCATGGCCGCCGACCCGTCGGTCGCGCTGGTCGAGCAGGACCAGGTGGTCCGCGCCGACACGACGCAGCCCAGCCCGCCGTCGTGGGGCCTGGACCGGATCGACCAGGCCAACCTGCCGCTCGACAACTCGTACACGTACCCGAACGCGGCCGGCGGCGGCGTGACCGTGTACGTGATCGACACCGGCGTCCGCATCACGCACAACGACTTCGGCGGGCGCGCCAGCTACGGGTACGACGCGGTCGACAACGACAACGTGGCCCAGGACGGCAACGGACACGGCACGCACGTGGCCGCGACCATCGCCGGATCCTCCTACGGTGTCGCCAAGGCCGCGAAGATCGTCGCCGTCCGCGTGCTGGACAACGGCGGCTCGGGCACCACGTCCGGCGTCATCAGCGGCATCGACTGGGTCACCGCAAACGCGCAGCTCCCCGCGGCCGCCAACATGAGCCTCGGCGGCGGCGCGAGCACGTCCCTCGACAACGCGGTGAAGCGCTCCATCAGCGCAGGCGTCACCTACGCCGTCGCCGCCGGCAACAACGGCGTCAACGCGGCCAACTCCTCGCCGGCGCGCGTCACGCAGGCCATCACGGTCGGCGCGACGTCGAACACCGACACCAAGGCGAGCTGGTCCAACTACGGCAGTGTCCTGGACCTGTTCGCCCCCGGTGTCAACATCACCTCGGCGTGGAACACCTCCAACTCGGCGACCAACACCATCTCCGGCACCTCGATGGCGAGCCCCCACGTCGCCGGCGCGGCCGCCGTGTACCTCTCCACCCACCCCTCCGCGTCCCCCGCGTCGGTCTCCTCCGCCCTGGTCGCGGCCGCGACCACCGGCAAGGTGAAGAGCCCCGGCTCCGGCAGCCCGAACCGCCTCCTGCGCGTCACCGGCTGACGAGGCCCCCGAGCCACCGCAGATTCGCAGCGATCCCTGCCCGCCCCAACGCAAGAGCGCCACGGCGCCCGGCCCCCACCACGGGCCGGGCGCCGCCCCGACCGGGTCGGGAACGGTGCGGCGAGGCGCCGGGCCTCACCCCTCGTCGACGGTCCCGTGGATGCGAGCCAGAATCCCTGGGTTGGTCACGTGCACGGGGACGTTGTCCTCGTCGAACAGCCCCAACCGTTGCAACGCACCACCCTCGACCGGAACCACCGCTCCCGTCGTGTACGCGGACAGGTCGGAGATCAGGAACAACACCGCGGCGGCCACGTCCTCCGGTGTCCCCCGTCGGCCCAGAGGAACGCCGCGTCCGGCGAGGGCGGGGTCCTGTGCGACACCGGTCGCCCTCGGCGTGGTGATCGAACCCGCCGCCACAGCGTTCACGCGGATCCCGTGCCGGCCCCACTCCAGGGCCAGCGTCCGCGTCAGCCCGAGGACGGCGGCCTTCGCCGTGCCGTAGCCCACGTGGTACGGCGCCGCGACGACACCGCCCGTCGAGGAAATGGTCGCGATCGAACCACCGGAACCCTGCTCGACGAGCCGACGCGCAACCGCCTGGGACAGGAACATCACGTGGTGCAGGTTGAGTTCGAGGACCGCGTCCCACTGATCCCGTTGGACGTCGAGCGCAGGCCCCCAGTGCGGGACGAGGCTGCCCCCGACCACGTTGACCAGGCCGTGCAGCGCACCCGGAGCCGCATCGAGCACCGCTGCGACACCCGACTCCGTCGAGATGTCCGCACACACCGGAACAGCGGTGGCCGGCAGCCCAAGGTCCGTGAGCCGTTCCGCGTCACGGTCGACGGCGACAACGACCGCCCCCGCGTCCGCGAGGGCCCGCGCGCAAGCAGTACCGATGCCCCCACCACCCGCACCGGAGACGATGACGGTGCGGCCGTCCAGGCGAAGCCGGTCGAGGATCACGCGTGAGCCTTTCGAGTCGATGCGTCGCGCAGGAGCGGAACGACCTCACGCCCCAGCACCGCGATCTGTTCACGGGCCGCCTCCGGGTCGACCCCCGGGACATGGACCCGCAGGTTGAGGCACGTGGCCCCGGTGTCCCGCCAGGTCGCGAGCAGTTCGGCGGCAAGCGCCTCAGGTGTGTCGTGGCACAGGAACCCGGTGTCACGCCAGTGCCGTTGCGCCGCCGCGGGCGAATAGGACCGGTACACGTCGCGCTGCTGTTCGAACGCCTCGCGCGGCGGATCGCCGAGCCATACACGTCGGATGAGCACACGCGGCCCGGTGCCCCCGGCGTCCACATAGTGCCCGGTCAGCTCGCTCAGACGTTCGGGCGTGGACGCACCGTCGTACAACACACCGGTGCCACACGCCGCCGCACGCCGTACCGCCGCCGGGCTCATCGCGGTGCTGACGACCGGCACAGGCGCCGCCGCACACGCGGACAGCGCGCGGTCACCGGCCAGTTCGCCGAGGTCCTCGCCGCGCAGCAGGGCGGCGAGGCGCGGCAGTCCGGCACGGAAGCGCGGCATGGCGTCGGCGTGGTCGAGGTCCATGACGCGGAAGTCGAGCGCGAGGGCGCCCGGTGCGACGCCGATGCCGACCCGTCCGGGACAGCGGGCGGCGAGCCACGCGACCTCTTCCGCGAGCATGGCGACCGGCCGCAGCGGCAGCAGCATCGGGCACGGCGCGGCCCAGAAGCCGGGCGTGCCCGACGTGCGGTCGAGCAGCCAGCCCGTGACCTGGAGCGGGTTGGGCAGGTAGCCCGCGAAGCCGCCGTGGTGCTCGCTGGTCATGACGCCGTCGAAGCCGGCCTCGGCGGCGAGTCCCGCCTGCGCGCACAGTTCGGCGGCGATGCCGGGCGCGTCGAGGTCGTTGTGCGGATAGATCCGCATGGATATGGACCCGTCGGCGAACGCGGCGGCCTCGGCCGTGCCGGTCATGCCGGTCCCTCCCTCCCCGCGCGGCTGTCGGCGGCGGGGGCTGTCGATCATGCGCGGCGTGCGGAGCGTACGTGGGTCATCCACCGATGAAAAGGCCGGTGCCGACAACGGCGCGAAGCCGAGCCGAGCGCCGGCCCGAAACCCGGATCGGGAGCCGGATCGTGAACCGAATCGGGAGCCGAACCGTGAACCGGATCGTGAACCGGATCGTGAACCGGATCGAGGCCCAGCCCGAAACCCGACCGGCCCCGCACTGTTCCCGCACCACGCCGGCGCCGGTCATGCTGGTCCCCGCACAGGTTCGGCGTTCCCCCTCGTCATTCGGCTTCGACCGTTAGGGACCGACCATGAGTGCTTTATCCACGCGATTCACCGAACGGTACGGCGTCCGCTACCCGTTCGCCTGCGCCGGCATGGCGTTCGCGGGCGAGAACCCCGACCTGGCCGTCGCGGTGTCCGGCGCGGGCGGCGTCGGCGCGCTCGGGGTGGGCGTGCTGCCGCCGGACCGGCTGCGCGAGCTGATCCGCGACATCGGCGCCCGCGTCGGCGGGCGGCCGTACAACATCAACCTGATCACGTACTTCGGCAACGACGAGCACGTCGCGGTGTGCGCCGAGGAGCGTGTGCCGATCGTGTCGTTCCACTGGGGCCACCCGCCCAAGCACCAGCTCGAACTGCTGCGCGGCGCCGGGGTGTCGGTGTGGGAGCAGGTCGGTTCGGCCGAGGCCGCCGAGCGCGCGGTGGGCGACGGGGTGGACGCCGTGGTCGCGCAGGGCTGGGAGGCGGGCGGCCACAACTACGGCGGGCTGCCGACGATGGTGAACGTACCGGCCGTCGTCGACGCGGTGGGCGACCGCGCGCTGGTGCTGGCCGCCGGCGGCATCACCGACGGCCGTCAGGTCGCCGCCGCGCTGTGCCTGGGCGCGGACGCGGTGTGGGTGGGCACCCGCATGGTCGCCTCGCACGAGGCCAACGTGCACCCCGAGCACCACCGCCGGCTGGTCGCCGCGACCGGCGAGGACACCGTGCGTTCGGCGGTCTTCGGGCCGGAGTGGCCGGACTTCAACCCGATGCGGCTGCACCGCAACCGGCTGGTGGAGACGTGGACCGACCGCCTGGACGAGGTCCCCGCGGTGCGCGGCCCCGAGGACGAGATCGGCACCACCGAGTTCCTGGGCATGGAAATGCCGCTGCACCGCTTCGACGTCGCGCTTCCGGTCGCGGCGACGAGGGCCGACGCCGAGGAACTGCCGTGGCTGATGGGCCAGGGCGTGGGGCTGGTCCGTGGTGTCGAGCCGGCCGCGGACATCGTCGCGTCGATGATGCGGGAGGCCGGCGAGGTGCTGGGCCGGTTCAACGGCTGACCGGCCCGCGGCGCCTCAGCCGGCGACTCCTGCGGCTCCGAGTGGCTCCGGGCGGCTCCGAATGGCGCCGGGTGGCGCCGGGTGGCTCCGGGCGGCTTCTCACCCCCGCAAGCCCACCGCGCCCACCGCCGACTTGGGGCTGCGCGCCACCGCGATGACGGCGATGTCGTCGGCGAGGTGGTGCGTCCAGTCGCGCACTCCGTCGGACAGGTGCCGGACCAGGTGGTCGGGCGTGCCGCGCACGGCGTCGGCGAGGTGCTCGGTGATCGGGTAGAACTCGCTGCTGGAGTTCCGCGCCTCGCTGAGCCCGTCGGTGTGGACGACGAGCGTCGTGCCGTGGTCGAACCGCACCCGGTGCGGGCGGATGGCGAAGTCTTCGCCGTCGCCGGCCGGGTCGAGTCCCCCGAACCCGAGCGGCAGCAGCGCCGGGACGTCGAGCTCGCGCGCCCGGCCGTCCGCGACCGCCAGCGGCGCCAGGTGGCCGCAGTTGACGAGCTGTAGTTCGTCCGCGGGCGCGTGGTGCTGCAACAGCACGGCCGTGGCGAACAGTTCGTCGTCGCCGTACGCCGTGGACGCGCGCCGCACCTGCCGGTCCAGGCGCGCAGCCAGCTCGCCGAGGTCCGGGGTCTCGTACGCCTGACTCCGGAAGCAGCCGAGCAGGTCGGTCACGGTCTTGACGGCCGGCAGCCCCTTGCCGCGCACGTCGCCGATCAGGACGCGCGTGCCGTACGGCGTGTGCAGGGCCTCCAGGAAGTCCCCGCCGACGCCGGTCCCCGCGGTGGCGGGCTTGTAGAGGCTGGCCAGGCGCAGTCGGCCCAGCGCGGGCGGGATCGGGTGCAGCACGGCGTGCTGGAGAGCGTGGGCGGTCTCCCGGGTCTGGGCGAGCCGGTCGGACTGCTCTCTGCGCGACCACGCGACCGCACCGGCGCCCGCGCCGACCGCGAGGGCGGCGACGACGGCGACGAGGTTGTCGGGGTCGGTCTCGGTGAGCGCGTACTGCAGCCCGGCGGCCGCGGTCACGGTCAGGGCGACCACGGGCCGCCCGAGGAACAGCGCGGCCGCGGCGACGACCGCCGTGCCCACCCACAGCAGCTGGTGGGCGTCGTCGGGCAGCGGTCCGGGGCCCGCCCCGGACGCGGCGGGGAACGCCTGCGCGGCCGAGGTGCCGAGGAGGATCGCGGCGGGCAGCAGGGCCGCGTTGATCCCGAGGTGCGTACGCGGGATGGCGGCAAGGAACTGCGCCATCCGCGGAGCCAGCGCCAGCATGACGCCGAACCCGATGAGCGCGACGACCACGCAGCCGCTCAGCACCGGGTGCGGGCTCCGCACCAGGAGGGGCGTGAACATCACCATGCCGAGGGCGGCCAGCGGCAGACCCAGGGATCCCCCGGTCAGGGGCGTGATGCGGCGGCTCCGGACCAGCAGGCAGCCCGCGGCACCGCCCATGCCGAACGCGGACACCACCAGGGCACTCGCCTCGGGGGTGGTTCCCGAGTCGGCGGTGAGCGCGGGCACTGCGGTGGCGAGGACGACCTGGGTGAAGCCCAGGGCGATACCGGACGCCAGCGCCGCGGCCAGCACACAGCCGGGGATGGGCGGCGGGGAGCCGCGGCGCGGACCCGTCACGCGGCTCCGCAGCTCGGCCAACAGGTACGCGGTCGCGGCCGCGGCGAGGAGTCCGGCGACGCGTCCGTCCGTCCAGCCCCACAGGGGTGCGAGCTGCAGCCCGACGGCGGCCGCCACGCAGGCGGCGACCCGGGAGGCGGTGCGGAACGGGTGCGGCAGCCGGAACGTCGTGGACGGCGCCGTCTCGGGGAGGTAGCGGCGCACCATGGCCAGTGCCGCTGCGGCGGCGAGGGCCATCAAGGCCATGACCAGCCGCCAGCCGGCCACGGAGGAGGCCTGCGGCGCGAGGTTGATCGCGGCGACGAAGCCGGCCGACATCGCCGCGAGCCATCCGCTCATCACGCGGTTGATGCGGCCGGGCATGTACACCGATGACATGAAGGCGAGGCAGCTGACGAACACGGCGGCCAGGGATCCCGCGACGAGGATCCGGCCGAGCATGTAGACCGGGACGCTGAACGCGCCGGTGAGGATGACACAGCCCGCGGTGAGTACGGCGAGGGACACGGTCAGCACGGTACGGCGGCCTCGCAGGTCGCCCACCCGGCCGGCGACGGCCAGGGCCACGATGGCGATCCCCAGGCCGAGGACGCGGGCGAGGACGTCGTCCTGGTGGGTCAGGCCCAGCTCGGACCGCACGAGGGGCACGGTGGCGGACTGCATCGCCGGAGCGACGACGTACAACGCAGCCACCGCGGCCAGGAGCAGGCCTATCACCCGCGTCGAGACCGGCTTGGTACCGGCCGGCAGTACGACCGCCGGCACTGTCTCTCTCTGTCCCTGGAACACCATGTGACCTCTCGGAGGATCCCCTTCTTATGTGGCCCCTACATCTAGGATCACGGGGCAGGCAAAGGGAACATAAGGGTCATAGGTCCCATGCGTAATCGCCGCGTGACCTTTTGTCGCGCGTCGTCGGACCGACAGTCGTCCGCCGGGTCTTTTCGGTCTGTTTGGTGTGTTTGGTCTGTGCGGTCCGTCAGGGCGTCAGGGCGTCAGGGCGTCAGGGCGTCAGGGCGCGCCGTAGTACACGAACGCGCCCCAGTCCCGGTACTGCGGGAACGCCTTGCGCGTGTGTTCCTGCGCCGCACGGAACGCGTCCGGCTTGGCGTCGCCGTCGCGCAGGGCGCCGTAGAACCGCACGAAGAACATCCGCGCGGTGGCGGACCCGATCGGCCACAGCGTGCCGACGACCGTACGCACGCCCGCGAGCAGCAGCGCGCCCGGCAGGCCGCGCGGGTTGTCGCCGTCGTCGACGCGGCCGAGCGACGTCTCGCACACGCTCATCGTGACCACGTCGACGCCGCGCAGGTCGAGGCCGACCAGGTCGGCCGCGGTGACCCGGCCCGTCGTGTCGTCCGTCGGCGTGAAGTAGAGGCCGTGCAGCGACGGCGCGGCCGCGTGGTGCCTGCCGCGCGTGGTGATGTGGACGTAGCAGGACTCCTGGAGGGCGTCGAGCACGGCCCGGTCGGTGCACGCCTCGTCGGTCAGCACGAGCGCCTGACCGTCGAACAGAGCGGCGACGTCACGCGCTTCGCCCGGGGCGTGCGGGAGCGGGCGGGCGCCGGGGCGTGAGTCGGCGGCGAAGCCCATGCCCAGGCAGGTCAGCATCCGCACCGGCGGGCGGGCGAGCCGGGGCTGGCCGACGGCGGGGCGGAGCAGACCGCGGTTGGGTAGCACGGTCACCGTCCAGTCGTCGCACAGCATTGCGCCGTCTCGGTGTTCGAGCAGATGCCACGGGTAGAAGTGCAGCGGGCCGTGCGGCGACACGCACAGCGAACGCCAGCCCGCCTCGTGCAGGGCGGCCAGCACGCCGAGGCCGTCCTCCCCGATGAGGTCCAGCGCGTCCTGCCGCAGCCGCTTCCCGCCCTCGGTGCTGACCGGGCGCATCCGGCCCGGGTCGACGCGCAGGTGTTCGCGGGTGGACATGACCTGCGGCGCGAGCGGGGCGAAGCGCGGGCTTTCGACGCCGTCGGTGGCGACGGGCAGGCCGGGGTACGGGAGTTCGAACGGGACCACCCCGCAGTGGCACAGGTTGGACCCGCCCGCGAATATCTGCCAGTACAGCCCGAGGTTGCCGTTGGGCAGCGCGGACGCGGTCAGGTCCAGCAGCACGGTGCCGCCGGGCAGCGCGAGGCTCACGTCGGTGGACAGCAGCGGCCTGTACGCGCCCGCGCCGTCGAACACCCTCGCGATCAGCCTTTGGTCGTACGCGCGCTGGAGGTTCGCGACGCGCTGCGCGGGGTCGCCGTTGGTCTTGCCTCCGCTGTCGACCGGGGGTGGGGCGTCGGGGTACGAGGTGAACAGCGTCCGGTCGAAGTCATTGTCACCGGCGTCCTCGGTGGCGGCGGCCGGATCGGCGCCGAGGGCCGCCTGGAGTTCGAGCAGGGCGGCGTCCGACCCGGCAGCGGCGAAGCGGGCCCGGAGCGCGGCCGGGTCGGCGAGGGCCGCGGCGTACTGGGCACCTTTGAGGACGGACGTGATGCGCAGGACGTCGTCCGGGTCGGCATGGGTGCCTAGCAGCGCGGATACCGCCGTGCCGGCCACCAGCCTTACCGCGGACCGGCCTTGGGTGCCGCAGCGGCGCTCCAACGCGCCGGCGTGCTCGACGAGGGCGTCGACGACCGGCGAGAACGCCGCGGGGGATGTGGGAGCTTTGGGAGCTTTGGGATTCGCGTGCAGCAGGTCGGCTAGCGCGTGGAAGGGGGTCAGCGCGGTTTCTGGCAGGCCTAGGCGCAGCAAGAGGCGTATGGCTTGGTCGAGTTCGGCTGCGGCGCGGGCGGGATCGGATTCGGCGGTCTCGGCGGCGCCGTCCATCAGCAGCCGCGCGTGCAGCATGCGCAGGGCGTCAGGGTGACGGGCGACCAGGTGCGGGCACACCTGCTCGGCCGTCTCCAGTAACCGGCGCCCGGTGGACGGTTCACCGAACTCGGATGACCGGCGAGCGAGTTCGACGAGGGTCGCGGCCTCTGCGGTGACCGCGGGCACCTTTATCCCGGCGCGCGGGTCGCCGGTGGGGACCGACACGTCGGCGTCGGCGCGTCCGAGGCGGCCGACGCCGTCCAGCCGTGCGGTGGTCGCGGTGACCGCGCCCGCCCAGCCCAGGTCCGCGACCATCGCACCGGTGCCCGGCGCCAGCGCGAGGCCGATCAGGATGACCTCCTGGGTGAGCGCCTGGCGCCGGTCGCGCTCGCCGAGACGCCGGGCCAGGCGCGCCGTCTCCGTCATCACCGCGAGCGCGCGCGGCGGGTCGCCTCGGCGCAGCAGCGCGGCCAGGTGCCATCCGGCGTCCAACGCCCCCTGGTCGCCCGTACGGTAGGCGATGTCGTCCGGCCAGCGGCCGAGCAGTTCGTCGACGTCCCGACGGGACACCTCTCCGCCGTGCCGGACGGTCAGGTCCAGAACCATCAGGCGTTGCACCGGCGCGTCGTCGGGGTCCAGATACGGGACGGCGGCGCGCGCCAGGTCGAGGACGCGGCCCGCGATCGTGTGGGCCTCGGCGCCGAGCGAGCCGTCCAGTCCGCGGCGTAGGTCGAGCAGCTTGATCAAGTCGTAGCAGGCGTAGGCGTGTTCGGCCCCCTGGAGGGCGGGTAGCGCGGCCTCGACCAGCCGCGAGGCCTCGGCGAGGCCGTCCCGCCAGCTGGGCATCTCCCGTTCGAGCTCCTCCTCCGACGCGCCACGGGCCTCCCGACGGCGCCTGCTGTGCTCACGCCAGGTTGCGTCGTCGGCGGCGAGGGTCGCGGGTTGGCGGCCTGCGCAGTACACGTGGATCAACGTTCGGGCGAGCATCAGTCGGGCGCGGGCTTCGCCTGCGGGGTCGGCGTGCGCGCGGTGGTACGCGACGAGGCTCTCCGACGCGGCGCGGGCGGCGTCGAGTACGGCGGGGTCTCCGACGTCGGCGAGGGCGTATGCGGAGACGTCGATCCACGCGGCGAGTGCGGTTCGGGCGGCGGGGGTGGCCAGGGCGCGTGGCGTGTGGGGGCGGGTGGAACCGGGGGCCAGGCCCACGGCCCTCACCAGCAGCCTCACAAGCAGCGTTCCGACGGGGGCTTCCTCGGCGGCCAGGGCTCTGGCTCTCTCTGCCAACGCTTCGACGCGGGTTGGGTCCAGGGGGGTGCCTAGGGGGCCGGTCGCCCTGTGTTCGGCTTCGGCGGGGTCCAGACGGTTGGCCTGCACGGCCTGGAAGAGGGTTTCGACGGCGTCTAAGGGGTTCTCGGTGGTGCGGGCTCGTTCTGCGGGTGCTCGTTCCGCGGGTGCTCGTTCCGCGGGTGCTTCGGGTTGCTTCGGTGGTGCGGGTTTCGACGGGGCGGGGACGGGGCGCATGCGGGCAGGTTCTAAACCGGACCCGGGCTCTGCGGCGGCTGTCGGTCTCCCGGCGACGGGCGCGCTGAGGGGATCGACCCCACGGCCCGTATCGGAGTACACACCCGCTCCGCGCGTGCGTGACTCGCCGTCTTCACGGTCACCCATCGGCACACCCCTGCTCCAGCGTGCCACGTGTCGACGGGCTGTACCCGAAGGACCGCGAGGATGGGGCGGCCTCTTGACGGGTAGCTGGCCGCACCGTTCATCGACTGGTGCGTTTTGGTGGCCTGACGCCCCTCCCGCTCTTGGATTTTCCGCGCGGACGGCCCGCGCCTCAAGCCGTTCCTGCCAGCGCTTGGTCAGGTGGCCTGGGTCGGTTGCGGCTTGGACCGCGGGCCGGCCGCGCGGAACCACCTCGCACCTGGCGGGAGGGGCGCGGGGTGTGGACGCACTTTGGGTTCGCTTGCCCTGCCGGGCTGCGGTCGTTCTGTGGGTGCGGTGCGGGTTTTCTTGCGGGGTTTTCTTGCGCTGCCGGGGTCCGTTCCAGCGTGGGCGCGCGACCTCGGACCCCCACCTCACTGTGCCGTCACGTATGCGAATCACCAGAACTCCCTCATCGGGGGGTGTTCGCGTCACACTTGCGTCACCGCGGGTTTCAGTCGAACTCGTCCAGTTCCAGCTCGTCCTCGACCACGTGCATCGCGGCCTCTTCGGCGCTTGCGGCGCCTGCGTCGATGCCCACGTCGGAGGCCAGGAGTTCGCCCGAGTGGTCCTCGCCGTCGGCGGTGATCAGGCGGCCGGTGCGCGGGCCCGGGCCGCCCTGCCAGCGGTCGTCGATCGCGGTGCGGGCGTATTCGCCGAGGTCCGGGTCGCCGGCGTACGCGTCGTCGGCGTCCATCTCGGCGAAGCCGCCGGGGCCCGTGTCCGGTTGCTCCTGGTGGAGCAGCCGTTCCAGGGATTCGCCCTGCGCAGCCTCTTCGGCGGTGTCGCCGTAGTCCTCGGCGGGGCTGTACCGGTCGGGTGGGACGACGCCGGTGTCCAGGGGGTCGGCGGCCAGGTCGTCGGTGACCAGGGTTTCGTCGGCGCCCAGCGCGGGGTCCTCGTACGGCGCGTCCCCGAAAGCGGCGCCCGGCCGCGGGTGGTTCGTGCCGTCCATCGCGGGTGCCTCCTTTCTGGTCCGTACGTCGCGGCGGGGCCGGGCGTCCGGGCCGTCGGCCTGCCGGTGGGGCCGGCGGGCGTGGGTCACTCGACAGGCCCAACGTAGGCACGCCGCGTGCTTCCGCGCATCCCCACGGGACTCGGCCGCTCCGCGGGCCGGGGGGCGCTCCGCTCTCCTTGACATCGGCCGGGGGGCGGCGTACCCCGAGAGTATGTGCGCGCGATCAAGGGAGGATCTCCCCACGCCGCGCCCCGACCCGTCACCGGGACCGCCGCCGTCCGGCGACAGTTCACCCGCGCCCGGTCGCGGAGCGGAGGCGGCGGGCACGCGCGCGCCGGCGTCCGGTGCGGAGGCCGGGCTGGCGCCTGAGCTGGACGCGGTGCTGTCGGACTGCCTGAGCGAGGCGGTCCGCGCCACGGACGCGTACTGCGGCGTGGCCTACCTGATGTCCCCCGACCATCGCACGTTGGTGCTGGCGAAAGTGGCCGGGCTCGCGGTGTCGCTGCTCGACCCTTGGCGGCGGATCCCCGTGAACGGCGCGTTCCCGACCGCGGCGGCGATACGGACCGGCCGCACGGTGTTCCTGGCGGACGCGGGCGAGACGATGCGCCGCTTCCCGCAGCTGGCGATAGGGATGCCGTACGCGTTCGCGTCGGCGTCCGCTCCGGTGCGTGCAGGTCCGGAGGCGGTGGCGGTGATCTGCGTGATGTGGCCGGCCTCGCCCGGGCGGGGTCTGCCGGTCACCCGCAGACGCGGGCTGCGCGCCGCGACCAGGCGCCTGGGCGCGGCGCTCGAGCGCCATGCCCGGGACGGCGTGCCCTTGGAGTACGCGGGGCCGCCGACGGCGACACCGCTGGACATGCCCGTGTTCACGCCCAACCGCGTCGGCACGTTCGACTGGAACCTGACCACCGGCATGATCGCCGCCGACGAGGAGCTGTACACGCTGTTCGGCCTGGACCGGCGCACGTTCGACGGCCGGGTCGCGACGCTCGCGGCGCAGGTGGTGCCGGACGGCGAGCGGCAGTTCCGGGACGCGGCTCGGCGGGCTACGCAGGCCGGCCTGGTGACGGGCTGGCGGATCCAGGTGCGCTGGCCCGACGGGTCCCGGCATCCGCTGGAGATCTGGGGCCGGGTGCCGGATCCCGCCCGGGGCGGCGACAAGAACGGTCTTACCTCTCGGCACCTGGTCGGGATCGCTCTTGACCTGGGCATGAGCGCGGCCGCGGCGGAGGCGGTCGAGCGGCTGCGGGACGGCGTCTTCTCGCTCGACCCCGACGGCCGGATCACGTATGCCAACGTGAACCTCCAGGCGATGCTCGACATACGCCTGGAGGACGTCCTGGGACGCACGCCGTGGGCGGCCCTGCCCTGGCTGGCGGACCCGTCGTACGAAGACCGCTACCGGGCGGCCATGCTGTCGCAGGAGCCCACGTCGTTCCTGAGCCGGGCGCCCGGGGACGTGTGGCTCGCGTTCTCGCTGTATCCGGACCCGTACGGGCTGACCGGCACCGTTGTGCCGACCACTCCCCCGTCGGGCGCCGCGGCGGCGCAGGTGGAGTCTCCGCCGGTGTCGTGGCCTGCGGCGGGTCCGGCGCGGCTGCCCTCGCGCGGTGCGTCCGTCGAGTCTGTGGGGGCCGCGGGGGCGCCGCCGCGGGCGCCCAAGCCCGCGCCGCCGCGGCTGGGCGCGATCTACCACGTGCTGCAGATGGCGGCGGCGCTCACCGAGGCGGTCACCGTCGATCATGTGTGCGAGGTGGTGGCCGACCAGCTCGTACCCGCGTTCGACGGGCAGGAGCTGGCCATCTACGTGGTGCAGCAGGACAAGCGCTTCCACCTGGCCAGGCAGATCGGCTACCCGTCCGGGTTCCTCGACCCGTTCGAAGGCGTGCCGCTCGACTCGCACCTGCCCGGGGTGGAGACGCTGCTGCTGGGCACGCCGATGTTCTTCGAGTCGCCTGGCGAGCTGGCCCGCGCGTACCCCGGTATCCCGATGGACGAGATGGCGTCGTGGGCCTTCCTGCCGCTCATCGCCTCCGACCGCCCCGTCGGCAGCTGCATCCTCGGGTTCCGGGCGCGGCACCGCTTCAGCCCCGAGGAGCGGTCGGTGCTCACCGCGCTGAGCGGCCTGGTCGCACAGGCGCTCGAACGGGCGCGCCTGTACGACGCCGAGTTCACCCTCGCGCGCGGCCTCCAGCACGCGCTGCTGCCGCACCGGCTGCCGACGTTGCCGCACCTGGAGATCGCCGCCCGCTATCTGCCCGGCACACAGGGCATGGAGATCGGCGGCGACTGGTACGACGTGATCGACACCGGCCACGACGTGGCCCTGGTGATCGGCGACGTCGAGGGCCACAGCGTCGCGGCCGCCGCGACGATGGGGCAACTGCGCAGCGCGGTCCGGGCCTTCGCCACCGCCGGGAACTCCCCCGAACAGGTGTTGCGCGCCACCAACCAGCTCCTCGCCGACCTGGACTCCGGCCTGTTCGCGAGCTGCTGCTACATCGTGCTCGACCCGGCCACCGGGATCGCCCGCGCGGCGCGCGCCGGGCATCCGCAGCCGATGCTGCGCGACCCCGACGGGACCGCCCGTGTGCTCGAGGTCGCCGGGGGCACCCTGCTGGGTGTGGACCGCGAAGCGGCGTACCCCGTCACAGAGGTGACCCTCTCGCCCGGCTCGGTGCTGGCGCTGTACACGGACGGCCTCGTGGAGGACGTCGGCATCGACATCGACCAGGGAGTCGAACGCCTGCGCGGTTCACTGGCGCGCGGCAGCCGCCCCGCGGCCACCATCGCCGAGCTCGCCGACCGCATGGTGCATGACGCGGGGCGTTTGGTGGAACGCGCCGACGACGTGGCGCTTCTGCTGACGCTGTGGAAGGGAGGCGACGCGCCGGCATCCGAACCCGGTCCGGAGACCACGACCACACCGTGAGACGAGGCACGGAGAGGAGGACCCGCCATGCACCCGCCGGACGACGACCGCGACCCGCGCGAGACACCTGATCCGCGCGCGGACGACACCGCCGCGCCTGAGGGCTTCGGCGGCCCGTCCGCTCCCGGCCTGCCCGAATGGCCGCCGCCGACCACCGCTTCGCTCCTTCACCACCTGCTCGACCAGGCGCCCATCGGCATCTGTATGACCGACACCGAGCTGCGGTGCGTGTGGGTGAACGAGGCGCTGGTGCGCAGCGGCGGCGTGCCGCGCGAGGAGCGGCTCGGCAAGCGCCTGACCGAGCTCTTCCCCGACCTGCCGACCGCCGAAATAGAGGGGGTGATGCGGCGCGTCCTGGCGACCGGCGTCCCGGAGATCGACCGCGAGTATCAGGGCAGCACGCATGCCGCCCCGGGCACCCTGCGGGCCTACTCGACGTCGTTCTTCCGCGTCGACGGGCCGGACGGGACGCCGCTCGGCGTGTCGTACATCGTCGTCGACGTGACGGACCGGTGGCGCGCCCAGCAGCGGCTGGGGCTGCTCAGCGACGCGGCGCGGCACATCGGCACGACGCTGGACGTGGCCACCACCGCGCAGGAGCTGGCCGACGCCGCCGTGCCCGCGCTCGCCGACTTCGTCGCCGTCGACCTCCTCGAGGACGTGCTCCACGGCATCGAGCCCGCCCCCGGGCCGATGCAAGAGGACCCGCTGCTGCGGCGGGTGGGCCAGCGCTCCACGCAGGACGACATGCGCGAGACGATCGCCCAGATCGGCGAGCACGCCCGGGTGTTCCCCAACTCGCCGGCCGCGCACGCCATCGTCGACGGCAAGGCGATGCTGGAGGCCGTACTCGACCCGGACGCCCTGCCGTGGCTGGCCTCCGACAAGACGGCGAGCGAGCGCGTCCGCGAGATCGGGCTGCACACGATGATGGTCGTGCCGATCCGCGCCCGGGGGACCATGCTCGGCGTCGCGCACTTCTTCCGGCGCCACACCCCCAACCCGTTCGAGCCCGACGACCTCATCCTCGCCGAGGAGTTCGTGTCCCGGGCCGCCGTGTCGATCGACAACGCGCGGCGCTTCACCAAGGAACACGCCGCCGCGCTCGCCCTCCAGCGCAGCCTGCTTCCACACGGACTGCCGGTGCAGTCCGCCGTCGAGGTCACCAGCCGGTACCTGCCCGCCAACGACCGGGCGGGCGTGGGTGGCGACTGGTTCGACGTCATCCCGCTGTCCGGCGCGCGGGTCGCCCTCGTGGTCGGCGACGTCGTCGGGCACGGCGCGCACGCGGCGGCAACCATGGGCCGGTTGCGGGCGTCCGTGCACACGCTCGCCGACCTCGACATGCCACCGGACGAACTCCTCGCCCACCTCGACGACATCGTGATGCGCTTCGTCGACGAGGAGGCACGGGGCACCGACCCGGACGCCGACGCCGGCGAGGTGAGCACGGCGGCGCTCGGCGCGAGTTGCCTCTACGCGGCGTACGACCCCGTCACCCGGCGCTGCACGATGGCGCGGGCCGGGCACCCGCCGCCCGCGATCGTGCACCCGGACGGCAGCGTGGAGTTCCCCGACCTGCCCGCCGGGCCGCCTCTGGGGCTCGGCGGACTCCCCTTTGAGTCGGCGGAGTTCGAGCTGCCGGAGGGGACGCTGATCGTCCTGTACACCGACGGCCTGGTCGGCGGCTCGCGCGGCGCCGACATCGACCAGGGCCTCGACCGCCTCCGCGGCGCCCTCGCCGACGCGGACCGACCCCTCGACGAGATCAGCCACGCGATCCTCGCGACCCTGGCCGACCGCCCGCCGACGGACGACATCGCACTGCTGGTCGCCCGGACCCACGCGCTGGACGCGACACACGTCGTGACCTGGGACCTCCCCGCCGACCCCGCCGTCGTCTCCGACGCCCGTGCCCTGGTCGACCGCCAGCTCAGCGAATGGGACCTGGACGACGCGGCGTTCACGACGGAGCTGGTGGTGAGCGAACTCGTCACGAACGCGATCCGGTACGCGGCCGGCCCGATCACCCTGCGCCTGATCCGCGACACCAACCTGATCTGCGAGGTCTCCGACGGAACAGCCACGTCGCCCCGCCTCCGCCACGCGAGGACGACCGACGAGGGCGGCCGCGGCCTGTTCCTGGTATCGCAGTTCGCCCAGCGCTGGGGAACCCGGTACACGGCGGACGGAAAGACGATCTGGGCGGAACAGCCGCTGGCTCCACCGGAGTAGGGCTCCCTGCGGTGGGGATTGACCGAGAGCCCGCGTCGCGCCGAGCCCGCGTCGCGCCGAGCCCGCGTCGCGCCGAGCCCGCGAGCTTAGCCCGTCCATCGCGCCAGAGGGCCGCGAACATCCTTATCCGGTACCGCATTTCGCGTCCACGCGGCTGGGGTGAGGGACCTTTCCCGCACGCTGTACCGTGGCGGCTGTGTCGACGATTGTGATCAAGCACCGGGTCCGCCGCTTGGCCGTCTCTCTGTGTGCCGGCGGGCTGGTGCTCGCCGTGTTGGCGGGGTGTGGGTCGGATGACGGCGGGGAGACGAAGGACCAGGGTGCGGGAGTGCCTTCGTCGGGCGCGCCCGCTGCCGCGGAGCCTGCGCCGCCGTCGGTTGCGGACGCTTCGGGCTCCGCGTCGCCGAGTGCGGCCGCGTCGGCGTCGTCCGCGCCGCCCGCGCCGGCATCGCCCGCTCCCGTGCCGCCGGGCGGTCCCGCCGCGCCCGCGCCGAACGCGCCTCCGCCGCCTGCCGGTTCCGGCGGCAAGGTGGTGCCGCCTACCGCGAACGCCGGGTTCGACTACCAGATCGGCGGCCCGTACCAGCCCGCCGCGGGCGTGCAGGTCGTGTCGCGGGACCACGCCGCGCCGCCGCTGCCCGGCGCGTACAACATCTGCTACGTCAACGCGTTTCAGGCGCAGCCCGATGCGACTGGCTGGTGGGAAAAGGAGCATCCGGACCTGCTGCTTCGCAACGGCAGTTCGCTGGTCATCGACGAGGCGTGGAACGAGGCCGTCCTCGACGTCTCGACGGACGCGAAGCGCAAGGCCCTCATGGGCGTCGTCGGCCCGTGGATCGACGACTGCGCGCGCAAGGGCTTCCAGGCGGTCGAGCCCGACAACCTCGACTCGTACACCCGTTCGCAGGGCAAGCTGACGATGGCGCACGACGTCGAGTTCGCGAAACTCCTCGCCGCCCGCGCGCACGCCGTCGGCTTGGCGATCGGTCAGAAGAACGCCGCCGAGATGACCGGCCAACACGGCGCGATCGGCTTCGACTTCGCCGTCGCCGAGGAGTGCGGCAAGTACGACGAGTGCGGCACGTACGCGAACGCCTATGCGAACCGGGTGTTCGTCGTCGAGTACACCAAGTCCGACTTCGACAAGGCCTGCGCGGGCTGGTCGGCCAAGCTGTCGATCGTGCTGCGCGACCGCGAGGTCACGCCGACCGGCAAGTCGGGCCACCAGTTCGCGGTCTGCTGAACGCCGTTCGGCGTCAGGCGAGCGGTGCCGCGACCGCCGGGAACGCGTACCGGTCCATCAGCGCGCGCCGCTGCGCTGGGATCGGGGTCGGCCCCGACTCGGTCATGTGCACCATCACCGTGTCGCACACCCCGACGCACGTGCCGTCATGGAACAGCCCCATCCCGTAGTCGAACGACGAGGCGCCGAACCGGGTGATGCCGACCCCGACCTGGTAAGTGGCGGGGAACGGCGCCTCGCTGAGGTAGCGGGTCGTGGTCTCGAGCACGACGAGCCGGAACTCCCGCACGCGGGTGAACAGGTCCGACCCGAACATCGCCATGTTGAGGTTGGCGCGGCCGTCCTCGTAGAACGTCGCGATGGCGACGTTGTTGATGTGCCGCTGCAGGTCCATGTCCGCGAACCGCGCCGGGACCTCGCGGACGAACGGGTAGCTGTCGAGGCGCAGCCGTGCCGGGTCGGGCGAACGGCGCGGCGGGGTGGCGGACATGACGCTCCTTCAGGCTAGGACGCGGCGGCGGCGTGGGGGTGGGCGGGGCGCATGAGCGCCTCGGCGGTGATCGACGCGACCAGGCGGCCGTCGGGACCGTACGCCTGGAACCGGCCGTGCATGCGGCCCCGCCCGGCGTAGCTGCTCTCGGCGCGCAGCAGGATCCAGTCGCGCAGCGAGAACGGCTCGTGGAAGGTCACGGTCTGGGCGAGCACGACGGAGACTCCGCGACCGCCGCGGCGCTCCAGCGCGGCGGCCGGGTAGCCGCGTAGCGCGACCGGAATGACGAAGGCCTCGCTCGCGTGTGCGAGCAGCGCGCGGGACGCGCCCGGGTCGCCGGGGGCGTCCTTCGCACGCAGCCAGACGTCGACGGGCCCGGGCCGGGCAACCGTCGAGTCCCAGGCCGCGTCGCCGCCCTCGGTCCGGGTCTCCCACGGGACCAGCGGGCAGTCGAACGGCTCGCACGCGTCGGGGCCTGCCACATCGTCGGGCAGGGTCGCGCCGTGCCGCAGGAAGTCGGGCTCGTCGCGGCTGAGCATGACGAGCGCACGGGCATGCTCGCCGCCCGACTGGCGGAAGCTCACCTGCGCGGTGGCCAGCGCCCGCCCGGAGTGGACGGTCTCGACGCTGATGTCGATCGGCGCCTCGACGTCACCCGCACGAGGGAAGACCGCATGCATCGACTGGACCGCCATGCCGGGAAAGGCCCGCTCGGCGGCCGCGACAGCCTGCCCGAGCAGCTGCGAGCCGAGCGTGAAGCGGTTCGGCGACAGCACATTGCGCGCCCGAAACCGCACGACGGGGGTGGCCGCACTGACGGGCGAGACCAGGCCGGACGGGGCGCATCGGCCGCCCGACGGGTCAGGGCGGCCGATCGACGGGTCAGCGCCGGCATACATATCAGGCGCGGCGGAGCCGACGGACGCAGCAGGGCCACCGGAGGAGCTCAGCCGCGTCGCCGCCTGGCCCTCCTCGGACTCAACGGACGTCGCGGACCCGTTGGAAGGGCTCAGCCGCGTCGCCGCGCCCCACCCCGCCGGCGCCGGTGTGCCGCCCGGCTCCGCCTGACCGTTGGAGTCAGCGAACGCCGCGGACGCGTTGGAGGAGCCCAGCCCCGTCGTCGTCTTCCACCTCGCCCGCTCCTGCGTGCCGCCCGGCCCCACCTGACGGCCGGGGCCGTCGCCCGCGGAGGAGCCACTTGAGGGGCTCGGCCCCGTCCCCACGTTCCACCCGGTCGGCGTCTGCGCGCCGCCCGGCTCGGCCTGGTCGTCGGGGCCGTCCAGGCCGACGGACGTGGCGGGCGCGGCGGAGTCAACGGACGCCGCAGACGCACTGCAGGGACTCGGCCCCGTTCCCACGTTCCACCCCGCCCGCTCCTGCGTGCCGCCCGGCTCCGCCTGGTCGTCGGGGCCGTCCGATGCCAGGGCGTACGCGGCTATCAGGTCGTCGAAGGCGATCCGCGGCCACAGCGGGTTCGCCGGGGATCCGCCCTTGGCGGGGGTGGCCATCGCGTGCTCCTTGCCAGTCGTGCGGTGGTGCGGGTGGTGCCTGGGCGGCGGGGTTGTCGTCGGCCGCGGGGTGTGTGCCGGGGTGGTCCCGGGCGTCGGGACGCGGTGTCGTCGGGGACCCGGCTTCTGGGCGGGTGGGCTGCACTGTACCGACGGGCCCACGCTGTCCCTTCGCGGCCCGTCGGCGCCGCCGTATCAGCGATGCTTGGGGCGCCCCAAGGCGCGGCTCTGCCGGGGTGCGGCCCCGCGCCTCTATGGTCGGTGGGTGACGACCGCAGCTCCGCAGCCCCGTGACGCCGACGCGCCCGCGCTGTACGCCGTCAGTGACGTCCACACCGCGATCCCCGCCAACTACGCGCTGACCGTCGAGCGGATCCGCCCGACCCACCCGGGCGACTGGCTGCTGGTGGCCGGCGACGTCGCCGAGTCGCCGGAACAGGTCGCCAAGACCCTCGCCGTGTTCGCCGAACGGTTCGACACCGTCGTGTGGACGCCCGGCAACCACGAGCTCTGGGCCGACGCCGAGGACGGCCCCGAGCGCCGCGGCGAGGCCCGCTACCGGCTGCTCGTCGAGCGGTGCCGGGAGCTCGGCGTGCTGACCCCCGAGGACCCGTTCCCGGTGTGGCACGGCGCGGACGGCCCGCTGACGGTGGCGCCGTTGTTCGTGCTGTACGACTACACGTTCATGCCGCCCGGCGCCGCGACGCGCGAGGAGGGCCTGGCCATCGCCCGGGAGGCGGGCGTGGTGTGCACGGACGAGTATGTGCTCGACCCCACCCCGTACCCGAGCCGCCAGGCGTGGTGCGAGGCCCGCGTCGCGTACACCGAGGCGCGGCTGGCCGAGTCGGCGGATCCGGCGGCGCCGTATGTGCTGGTCAACCACTTCCCGCTGGTGCGGACGCCGACGGACGTGCTCTGGTACCCGGAGTTCGCGCAGTGGTGCGGCACCGTGCGGACGGCCGACTGGCACACCCGCTTCCCGACCACCGCCGTCGTGTACGGCCACCTGCACATCCCGCGCACGACCTGGTACGACGGCGTCCGGTTCGAGGAGGTCTCGTTGGGCTACCCGCGCGAACGCAAGTCGGGGCTGCGGCGGCCCGTGCCGCGCCGGATCTTCCCGGCGGAGGAGAGCTCCGCGGCCGCTGTACAGGCTGTCGCCGGATGAGCGCGGAGGAGACCCCGGGGGACGCCGCCCTCGGCCTGCTCGCGGCCATCCTGCCCGCCGAGGTGGCCGCCGAGGAGTGCTTCGACGATCCGCCGGACACCTGGCTCTTCCCCGAGGAGGAGGCCCGCCTGGCGCGTGCGGTCGACAAGCGCCGGCGTGAGTTCACGACCGTGCGCCGGTGTGCGCGCCGTGCGCTCGCGCGCCTGGACATCGCGCCCGTGCCGCTGCTCCCCGGCGAGCGCGGCGCGCCCGGGTGGCCGACGGGCGTGGTGGGCAGCATGACGCACTGCGCCGGCTACCGCGCGGCGGCGGTCGCCCGCGTCGGCGAGGTCCGCACGGTGGGCATCGACGCCGAGCCGGCGCTGCCGCTGCCCGACGGCGTGTTCGAGGCCGTCTCGTCCGAGGACGAACGCGCCCGCATCGCCGCCCACGCGGCGGAGCACCCCGACGTGCCGTGGGACCGGCTCCTGTTCAGCGCGAAGGAGGCCGTCTACAAGGCGTGGTTCCCGCTGACCCGCCGCTGGCTCGGCTTCGAGGACGCGGACGTGGCCTTCGACCCGCTCGGGGGCACCTTCCGCGCGCGCCTGCTCCCCGACGACCGCCCCCGGGGCCTCGACGGCTTCGAGGGGCGCTGGCGCATCGCGGACGGGATCGCGGTGACGGCGATAGCCGTCCGGGCGGCGGTCTGACGGCCGCCTTCCCGTCGGCGGCACGGCACCGCTCCCGCCTACGCGTCGGCCCGTTCGCCGCCCCGTGCGTTGATCCGTTGTTCATCGATCGCTGACGCCTGCCCGGCACGCTGCGGCGATGCACTCGACACACCGAGAACGACGACACCAGGCTCCCGGCGCGGCCGCGTCGCGGGAGAGGCGTTGGACGCAGGGCGGCCTCGACCGGGCGTCCTACGTCATGGAGGCCCGCGGCATGGTGATGCTGCGGGCGCACCGGCTGGCCGTGCTGATCCGGGAGGCCGGGGAGCGCCCGGTCCCGATGTCGCATCTACGGGCCGGGCTGATCGCGGACGCGGTGCGCGCGTGTACGGCGGCGACCCGGCAGGCCTACGAGGCCGAGCGTGCGTGCCTGCCCGACCGCGCCGGGCCGGACATCGACGCGTACACCCGCCGCAATGCGCGCCTGCATTCGGCTTCGGCCCGCGCCGACGCGCTCGCGGCCCAATTCGCGGTCGAGCCCGAGGAGTTCGCCGAGGCGTTGGCGACCGCTGTGACCGTGCTGCGCGACATGGTGGCGGCCGCCGAACCACCCCCGCCGAGCTGACCGCTTCGCCGAACACCCGTGCGCCACAAAGGCGTTGGCCGCGCATTCCGGACAGCACCGGTCTTGCATTCGCCCTGTCGCCGCCTCCCGTTGATCCAGTGTTTAGCGGTTGATGATCAACGGGGGCGACCGTGTTCACATGGCAACCACCAAGACCCCGGCGCCCCGCACCGCAGCCGAGGCCACTCCCCCGAACCTGTCATCGTTCACGGTCGTCCACCGTTCCCTCCGCGACCACGCCGAGCGGCTCACCGCGCTGCTGGCCGAGCTCGGCCCGTCCCTCGACCCGATCCCCGCTCCGCAGGCGGAGGCGATCGCCGAGCACGTCGAGGGCTTCCTGGCGGCGCTGTCCGAGCACCACCACAACGAGGACGAGATCCTGTGGCCGGTCGTCGCCGAGCACGTCGGCGACGCGGCGGACCTGGCCGCTCTCGTCGCCGAGCACCGCGAGCTGGACGGCGCGCAGGAGCGGGCGGGCGCGATCGCGGCCCGCTTCGGGTCGGCGCCGCGCGCGTACGCGATGCAGCTGGCGACCGACCTGGCCGAGCTGCGCGACCTGCTCGCCGCGCACCTGGACCGCGAGGAGGCCGAGCTGTTTCCGCTGATCACCGCGCACATGCCGGGCGAGGTGTACGCGGCGGCGGAGTCGCGCATCATGCGGGCCGGCGCGCTGGAGCTCGTGCCGTGGTTCGTCTCATCGCTGACGGACGAGGAGCGCGCCTCCCGGCCCGCCCCGCCGCCCGAGGTCGCCGCGGAACTGGCCCCGCACCTCAAGGCGTTCGCCGAGCGCGAGCGCGCGGTCTACGGCCACTGAGCAGGATCCGTCCCGGACGACGTGCGCGGCCGATCGGGGGAACGGCCGCGTACCGACGGGACCCGGCGGGTGGGCACACTCCGCATACGGGATGCCACAGATAGTCCCTTATTAGGTGTTTACCCAGATGGGGAATGCTGAAGGTGCGTGGACAAAACGCGCACCGCTCCGGGTCCATGTCTCGGGACGGCACACCGGCGTACCCGAGACCTGGAGGACCTCATGAAAATCCCCGGTACCCTCGCCCAGCCCGAAAGCGGTGCGCCGCGGGCCGCGTACAGCGCGTACGCGATAGCCGGCCGGGTGACCGCCTTCGTGCACGTTCCCGCGGAGGCCGAGGGCCGCTACTTCCACGAGACGCTGCGTACACCGCACGGCATGCGGCTGCTGTTCGGCGAGATCGACGGCGACCCCAAGACGGCCGGCGAGTCGGCCTCGCTGATGCTCGGCGCGTTCCGCCGCTCGGCGCCGGTCGCGGACGACCTGGCCGAGGTCGCGAACCGCTCGGCGGCCGCGCTGCTCGGCGGCTACCGGCAGGGCGCCTACAGGCACGGCGCCAACCTGGCGAGGATCTTCGTCGTCCAGCACGGCGACGACGCGACACTGTCGATCATCAACCGCGGCTACCCCGCGCCGATCCTCGTCTCGGGGCGGCAACTACGACCGCTGACACCGCCGTTGCCGATGCCGCCGGTGGGTGTCCTGGCGCCCGGCAGCGTTCACCCCCCGGTGCTGACGGCGGGGGCGTTCCCCGGCGACCGGATCCTGTTCCACACCGGCGCGGCGGGCACACCCACGGCACCCGACGAGGTGCTCTCCGACCTGCGACTGCGGCTCCCCGATCTGCTGCAAGGCGAGTTCGCGGCCACCACGGAACGCCTGGTGGCGGCGCTCGCGGCGGCGGACCACGCCCGGCACATACCGGCGACGGCGGTGTGCCTGCTGGACATCGGGCACTGAGCGGACACGGCGACGCGCCGCCCGGGACGGTTCCCGGACGGCGCGCTGGTGCTTCCAGGCGGGCCGCTACAGCAGACCGGCGACACCCAGACCGCTCAGACCACCCAGGGCACCGGGGACGGCGGGGAGGATGCCGGCCGCGGCGGGCAGCGCGGCGTCGACCGGCGTGAGCCCGGCGGCGGAGCCGAGGGGGAGGTCGGAGCCGGCGAGCGGGGCGGCGGCGGACGCGGCCGGGGCGGCGATGGCCACACCGGCAGCGGCGGCCACGACGATGGCGGCGACGCGAGTTGACTTGATCATGCTGTGTTCAACGACGCGGCGGCGGATCGGAAACCCCCCGCACAGGCAAAGCTTCACCGGATCGGGAAAGTCACATTGTCGGAGGATGCGAGAAGCGGCTTGGGCCGCACCCGAGCGCCCGCCCCGAGGACGTGTCCGGAACCTCCGGGGTCCGGGCCGGGTGGCGCACGACCACCACCCGGCCGTCCCGAAGACGCCGAACCTGCACCAGGGCGTGTCTGACGAATCTCCTCGGATCAGCCCGCGTCGTGGGGCGCGTGCGCGCCGGGCCAGGCGGCCCGGCGCTCGTACTCGCGAGGTCCCGCGACGCCGCGAGCGCGCGTGCCACGCGGCGCGAGCCCGAAGAGATCCCCGTACACGCCCTAGTTCGCCGGCTTGATCACCGTGCCGCCCTTGACCGTCGCCGTCAGGTTCGGCGCCGGGCCCCGCGCGGCCGCCGCAGTGGACTTCACGACCAGCTGGCGCGCGTCCGCGTTCCCGGTGACCGGCCCCGTCGCCGTCACCTTGGCGACGTCGCGGCTGCCCGCCGCGACCAGGTACCACGCGCCCGAGCCCGACTGCCACCACGTGTACGCCAGAACGTCGTTCGCCGAGCGGCTGCACAGCGGCGAGTCCCGTAGGGACGCCACCGTCCGCGCGCCCGCCGCGTCCGCGCCCGGCGGGTTGAACTCGATGACGACCTGGCCCCCGCCGGTGCGGTCGAAGCCGTGCAGGCACGACCAGGTCGCCTCGCCCTGCGTCTCCGGCAGGGCGAAGTGCGCGTACTCCCAGTTGTTCACCAGCCGCAGGCCCTTGCCGCGCAGGTCGGGCAGCACGCACGCGGTGCGCGCCCACGCCGCGAGCGCGCGGTCGCTGGACGGTGCCTCGGCGGGGCGACCGGTGTGCGGGAACTCCGGCGGCGGCATGTAGGTCAGGTGCGTCGCGGTCAGTTCGCCGAGGTCGGCGAGCAGGTACGGGTTGCCGTCGGCGGCGCGCTTGGCCCGCAGTTCGAGGACCGGCACACGGGTGCACTCGGCGCCGCCGAGCACCACCGGCGCGGTCACTCCGCCGGTCACCGCCACCGGCCGCGGGGCCTCGGCGGGCCGCCGCAGGTCGCGGACCCTGGCCTCGGTCACCCACGGGGCGAGCAGCAGCCGCGTGCCGTCCGCGCCCCGGGTGAGCACGATGGCGGATGCCGAGCGCTCGTCGGAGTCGTCGGCCGCGGAGAGGTCGAGGCCGCGTGCCGAACCGATCTCGGCGTAGCGGGCGATCCGTGTCGCGTCGGCCAGGATCACGACCTTCAGCCCACCGGGGAACTCGCCCGCGTACAGCAGGTGTTGCGTCCCGACCGGCGGTCCGGCCTGGGTGCGCGCGGCGGCGGAGACCTGGACGGTCGGGTCGCTGAACGACCAGGCCCGCACAGCGCGTTCGACGAGCGCCGTGTCGTCGGCGAGCGGTCCGCGGGTGTTCCACACGGCGAAGTCCAGGCGGGTGGTGGTGGCCCAGGCGTCGGCGGCGACGTGGATCGGCGCTCCGGGCCGGGCTGCCGCGGCGGGCCGGACCCGGTCGCCCGTGCCGCTGGCGGACGGCCCGTCACCGGGCAGGCCCACCAGCGCCGTTGCCACGAGTAGGCCGGCGGCGAGGCCCGCCGACCAGCGGCGGCGCCGACGGCGCAGCAGGTCGGACGGGCGGACGCGTACCGTGCACGGGTCCAGCGGCCCGCTGTCGAGCAGCTCGCGCGCGCTGTGGCCGGCCCGCACGAGTTCGGCGTCGACGCGTGCGGCGTCCGCGAGCGCGGGCCCGGGTTCGGCGACGCCGGCCGCGGCGAGCACCGCGTGCGCCGCCTCGACGGGCAGCCCGGCGAGGAACCGCAGCACGTACGCCGCGCGGGCCTCGGGGCCGAGCGCGTCGACGGCCTTTTCGACGGCGACCGCCTCGGGGCCGGACGCGAGGGTGACGAACCGCAGTCCCCACACCTGCGGCAACGACCGCACCCGCCAAGAGCGTTCGAGGCGGCGCAGGGCGAGTTTGACGACGCGGGCGCGCACCGTGTCCTCGTCGGGCGGCGCCGAGCCGCGCCACCGGCGCGGCAGCGCGTCCTGGACGACCGAGTGGGCGGCAAGCACCCGGTCGTGCCGCTCGTCGGCCGCGGGCAGGATGAAGTAGGCCGCGCGCACGAGTTCGGGGTAGCGCCGGACGAGGACCGCCTCGCCGGCGCGCACCTCGTGGTAGCCGGGCAGCCGTCCGCTGAGCGCCCGGGCCCGCGCGGCCGTGCGGGCTCCCCATTCCGTCGAGTACTCGCGCAGCACGCTTTCGTCCCCTCACCGCCACCGTCGGCGGCCCGCAGGACACACGGCGGGCCCGCTCGCACGCTGCGCAACGAGCGTCGCCCGGAAGAGTTACCTCAGGTTCCGCATCGTGCGGGTCGGCGCCGTGGATCCGCCGTCGCGCGGACCGCCACGGGAGCGGCCGATAACAGGAAAACGACCTGTTGGGGCAGGCTCGTGATCCGGCCAACCGCCTGGCGTGACCGGCCAGGTCACGGCTCTTGGCGGGGCGGCGGATCTCCCATACTCTCCGGACTCGGTCGGCCGTGTGAACGATTCGTGACGGGCGGTCGACTTGCCGAGGTCGAGGGGTGCGTATGGAACTGGAACTCCGCCACCTGCGCACCCTCTGCGCGATAGCCGAGGCAGGGAGCCTGGGCCGGGCGGCGACGATGCTCGGCCAGAGCCAGCCCGCCGTGAGCACGCAACTGGCCCGGTTGGAACGTTACTTCGGGCGCAGTCTCTATCAGCGCACGGCGTCCGGGGTCAAGCCGACGCCGTACGGCGCGCAGGTGCTGGCGCAGGCCCGGGAGGCGCTGTCCGCCGCCGAGCGGATCGGGCGGTGGACGGGCCGCGCCGACGGCGCCGAGCCCGCCCGCGCGTTGCGGCTGGCGGCGACGAACACCCCCATCCTGCCCGGGCTGGCCAGACGGCTGCGCAGTCTGCTGCCTACGCTCGGGCTGACGGTGAGCAGCGTGTACGCCTCATCCGACATCGTCGACCTGCTGGAGCGGGACGAGATCGACGCCGCGCTCGCCGTGGACTACCCGGGTTCGGAACTCGCGCACTCCGACGCGCTGGAGCACCGGGGCATCGTCACCGAGCCGTCCTTCATCGCGCTGCCCGCCGAGCACCGGCTCCGGCACCATGCCGACGTCTCGCTCGCCGAACTGTCCGGCGAGGCCTGGTTCGTGACGCCGGACGACGGGGCCGGCTGGCCGGGCGTGTTCCACACCGCGTGCCGGGCGGCGGGTTTCGCGCCCGCCGTGGTGCACGAGTTCCTGGGCGACCGGCTGCAGTTGCAGAACATGATCGCCGAGGGCATGGGCGTGTCCGTCGTGCAGGCGACGACGCAGGTGGTCCCCGGTGTGGTCGTGAAGCCGCTGGCCGGGGCGCCGTTGTGGGCGCGGTACCTGCTGGTGTGGCGGCGGGAGGGGCCGGCGGACGGCATCGCCGAGACGCTGTACCGCGCGGCGGCCGACACGTACCGCGAACTGATCGCGCGTGCGCCGCACTTCCAGTCGTGGATGGCGCGCACCTACACCTCGCCCTGACCCGCGGCGGGCCGCGCGTACGACCCTGCAGAGACCTGAGCCACCGTCAACTTCCGGACGGCACCGCGGAGAAGAGGCGGTCGACCGGCTTCCGGATGTGATGGCTGACGCGCCGATGATGTTATGTCCCGCTCCGTTGCCACGGTCCGAACCGGAGTGGCACCTTCATGGAACGCCACATTTGGCATGTGACATTTCACATAGGAGTGCAGCGGAATGCCTCGTCTCTTCTCCCGGTCCCTCGCCGTGGCGGTGGTCGCCTTCGCCGCCGTCACCGGGGTGACCGCGCTGCCCAGCGTCGCCGCGCCGGCGACCGACCGGGCCGCGCCGGCCGCCGTGTCCGCCCCCTCGCACGACAAACAGCCGGACGGCCTACCCGCCACCGGCTCCGACCGCGCGAGCGAGCGCAGAACGCCGGTCAAGGACGTCCGGCCCCAGAACTCCCCGCCGAAGCCGGCCACCGCGGCCGCCCCGAGAATCGCCGCGGCGCCCGCCGCGCAGTCGTGCACCACCGCCGACTTCGCGTCCCGGTCCGGCGCGGCCCTGGTGGCGTTCGTGAAGGCCTCGGACACCTCGAACTGCCTCTACAACCTGTTCAGCCTCGGCAGCGCGGACGGCCGGAACGTCTTCAGCGAGGCGCACATGGTCACCGTCGCCGACGCGATCCGGAGCACCGCGGCCACCTACCCGGGCAACGACTCGACCGGGCTGCTGCAGCTGCTGCTGTTCGGGCGGGCCGGCTTCTTCGTCCAGAGCCGCAGCAGCGACCCGATGCCGGACTGGAGCGCCACCGTGGTCGCGTCGGTCTCCTCCGCGCTCGACGCCGTCGTCGCGAGCCCGCACTTCCTCGACGTGAACGACGAGAACGGCCAGATCGGCCACGAGACCATGTGGTTCACCGAGTACAAGCTCGCGCACCGCTACGTCGGCGCCTTCGCCCGCGTGCTCAGGGCGTACAACAGCGCCTGGGAAGCCTCCTGGAACATGCGCGACTTCACCAACTCGGTGTTCAACGCCCTGTACTACGCGGACAACGACCCCGGGTGGGCCGCCGCGCTGGCCGCCGACCCGTCGCTCGCCGACGCGCTGCACGACTTCGCGGTCGCCCACATCGGGCTGGCGTCCGGCGACCTGTTCTTCCTGCCCGGCAACGCCGCGCTCGAACTGGGCCGCCTCGTCCAGTACCCGGGCGTGCAGGCCAAGGTCCGGCCGCTGGTGCGCGACCTGGTCGGCCGCTCGTCGATCCCCGGCCCGACCGCCGCGGTGTGGGTCGGCGCGGCCGCCATGACCGACACCCACGACAAGGCCAACTGCTCCTACTACAACACCTGCGACTTCCAGACCAAGCTCAAGGCCGCGAGCCAGTCGGTCACGTACGACTGCGACGCGACCCACAAGGTCGTCTCGCAGAAGATGACCGCCGCCGAGAACGCCGCGGTGTGCAGCAGCGTGCTCAACCAGGACGCCTACTTCCACGCCCTGGTCAAGGACAACGGCGCGCTGCCCAACGAGTACAAGGGCCGCATCGAGCTCGACATCTTCGGCACCCGCAACGAGTACAAGATCTACTCGTCGTGGCTGTACGGCAACGGCACCGACAACGGCGGCGAGTTCCTCGACGGCACGATCACCGACCCGAACAACCAGCCGCGCTTCGTCAGCTTCCAGGAGCTCAACCAGGCCGACGGGCCGTGGGCGGGCGACGTCCGCAACCTCAACCACGAGTACACGCACTGGCTCGACTCGCGCTACGACATGAAGGGCGACTTCAACCTCCAGATGACCGTCCCGGACATCTGGTGGGTCGAGGGCGTCGCCGAGTACGTGTCCTACGGCTACCGGAAGGTCACCGACGAGTCGATGATCACCGAGGCCGGCAAGCACACGTACAACCTGAGCACGCTGTGGGAGACCACGTACGAGAACACGAACACCACCCGCACCTACCCCTGGGGCAACCTCGCGGTGCGGTACATGTTCGAGCGGCACCCTTCGGACATCACCGCGATCCTCGCCAAGTTCCGCGCCGGCGACTACAAGGGCGCGTACGCGTACTACAGCAACGGCATCGGCAACCGGTACGACGCCGACTTCAACACGTGGCTCGACGCCTGCGCGGCGGGCGCGTGCCGGGCGTCGACCACCCCCACGCTGCCGACCTGCGAGGGCAGTTCGTACATCATGGGGCAGAACTGCCAGCGCACCGGCCTGTCCGGCGCGCAGGGCAACCTCAACTACCTGACGGTGTACGTGCCGGCGGGGGCGACCCTGACCGTCACGCTCTCCGGCGGCACCGGTGACGCCGACCTGTACTACAACCCCGACCGGTGGGCGACCAACACCGACTACACGGTGACCGCGCAGCGCAACGGCAACATCGACCAGATCACCGTCCCCAATGCCACGGCCGGCTGGCGCTACGTCAGCCTCTACGGCTACGCCGCCTACAGCGGAGTGACGGTCACGACGCAGTTCTGACGTAGGAGGTAGGCGCACGAACGGAACGGCCCACGAACCGCCCTCTGCCAAGGGCGTGTTCGCGGGCCGTTCCGGCGTTTCGCGTGTGTGGTCAGGACTTACGGCTCCCCCGCAGCACCGCCATCGCCGCGTTGCGGCCCGGGACGCCGCTGACACCGCCGCCGCGCCGGGCGCCCGCACCGCACAGCAGGATGCGCTCGTGCTCGGTCTCGACGCCCCACGCGCCCTCCTCCGCCGGGTCCTCGGCGTACGGCCACGACAGGTCGCGATGGAAGATGTGCCCGGCGGGCAGGCCGAGTTCGCTCTCCAGGTCGATCGGTGTACGGACCTCGAGGCACGGCTCGCCGTCGGCGTCCCGGAGCAGGCAGTCCTCGATCGGCTCGGCCAGCACGGTGTTCACGGAGTCGAGGGTCAGCCGCAGCGCCTTCGCCCGGGCCGCCTCGTCGGCGAACAGCCGGGCGGGCATGTGGAGTCCGAAGAGCGTCAGCGTGTGCGCGCCGGCCGCGCGCAGGTCCGGGCCGAGGATCGACGGGTCGGTCAGCGTGTGGCAGTAGACCTCGCCGGGCGGCAGGCTCGGGATCGTCCCCGCGTCCGCCTCGCGGTAGGCGGCGGCCAGTTGCGCGTAACCCTCGTTGATGTGGAACGTCCCGGCGAACGCGTCGCGCGGGTCCCGCCCGGGCTCGCGCAGGCGCGGCAGCCGGGAAAGCACCATGTTGACCTTGAGCTGGGCGCCTTCCGGCGCGGTGCCGCGCGGTTCGGCGCCGAGCAGGGCGTCGAGCGTGCGGGGCGCCACACCGGCGAGGACGTGTGCGCCGGTCACGCGGTGCTCGTGCTCGCCCTGGACGTACCGCACTTCGCCGTCGGGGCTGAGCGCCGTCACCTCGGCCCCGGTGCGCAGCTCCGCGCCGGCCGCCCGCGCCGCGGCGGCGAGGGCGCCGGTGACCGCGCCCATGCCGCCGACGGGGACGTCCCAGTGCCCGGTCCCGCCGCCGATCACGTGGTAGAGGAAGCACCGGTTCTGACGCAGCGTCGGGTCGTCGGTCGACGCGAACGTCCCGATCAGCGCGTCGGTGGCGACCGTGCCGCGCACCATGTCGTCGGCGAACTCGGACTCCAGCACGCCGGCCAGCGGCTGCGTGAACACCGCCTCCCACAGCCACGGGTCGCCGACCACCGCGCGGAACCCGGCCGGGGAGCGCAGCGGTTCGGTGAGCGTCGGGAACACCCGCTCGGCCAGGCCGCCGAGCCGCTCCTGGAACCGCTCCCAGGCCGCGGCCTCGCGCGCGCCCGCGAACCGCGTCAGCTCGGCACGGGTGCGCGCGGGGTCGGCGTCGACGAGGAAACCGTTGTCGCCGGACGGCGTGTACGCGCCGATCGGCCGCCGACGCAGCTCGATGTCCAGCCCGAGCTCCGCGACGATCGACCGCGGCATCAGGCTGACCAGGTACGAGTAGCGCGACAGCCGCACATCGACCCCCGCGAAGGGCCGGCTGGACACCGCCGCCCCGCCGACCTCGCCCCGCCGCTCCAGGACGAGCACCGAGCGCCCGGCCCGCGCGAGGTAGGCGGCGGCCACCAGGCCGTTGTGCCCGCCGCCGACGATGACGGCGTCGAAGTCGTCGTGTGTCACGCCCGCCTCCAGTGTCGTTCGACCGACGGGCGCGCCGCCCGCCCCGGGTGACTACCCCGGTGGGACCGGATTCGATCACCCGGGGCGATGCCGCCGCGCGGGACGCGACAGGCCGGGCAGCGGGGCGGGACGGCGGTCCCGCCCCGTGCCGGCCGGAGGGCCCGGCACGATGCGTCCGTGCCGGGCCGGGGCGGCACCAGGGCCGAGGCCGGGCCATGGCCGGGACCGGGCCGATGCCGAGGCCGGGCCCGAACCGAGGCCGATGCCGAGCCCGGGCCGATGCCAGGCCGAGCCCGCACCGGGGCCGATGCCGGGCCGAGCCCTGGACCGGGCCGATGCCGGTGCCTGGCCGCGGCCTTCCGGGCTACCGCACCGGTGTCAGGATCAGCACCGGCAGGTCCCGACCCGCCTTGTTCTGCATCTCCTCGTACGGCGCGTGCACGGCCAGCATCACCGGCCACAGCCGGGTCTTCTCCTCCGGCGTGGCCACGCGGGCCAGGACCGGGACCCGGTCGGCGCCGACCTGGATCTCGGCGGCCGGCTCGGTGGCCAGGTTGAGGCACCAGGCCGGGATCGGCGGTTTGCCGCCGTTCGAACCGACGACCAGGTACGGCGCGTCGTCGACGCCGCCGCCGGCCGGGTCGCGGCCGTAGACGAGCGCCGTGCGCCGCAGTCTGCCGGTGCGCCGCCCGCGGGTGGTGAGCAGCAGCATCGGGATACCGTAGGTGTGGTGGCCGTCCTCGCCGTCGGTCTCGACGTAGCGGCGGATTTGGTCGTGGACCCAGCCGACAGGACTGTCGGTGATCTCCTCGTCGGGCTCGTCGGGCTCGTCGGGCATACGTGTCCCTTCCCCGTGCCGGGTGGGCCCGCCGGGGGGCGGCGGGCCGGGTCAGCTGAGGAAAACGTACACACTGCGGATCCGCCCGTCGTCCGCCAGCTCGACGATCCCGTCACCATCCAGCCGCGCCCGGCTGTTCGGCCGGGTGAGCCGGACGGCGATCCGCAAGAGCCTTTGGTGGCCCGCGACTCCGGCGGTCACGCAGGTGTGGTCGGGGAACTCCGCCTGCACGGTGGCCACGAGCGCGTCGAGTTCGTCGTGCCCGACAACCGACGCGAACTGGTCGGTGTACACCGCGTCTTCGGTGAACGCCTCGACGATCAGCGCCCGCCGCGCGGCCGGTTCGGTCTCGTCCCAGACCGCGCCGTACCGCGCGCCGGCCGACGCCGGGAGCACGTCCGCGCTCCGGTGGGTCACGTCGAGGACGGGTCAGGCCGGGACCTTGTCGAGGAACCCGTGCACCGAGCGCACGCGCCCGTCGGCGTCCAGCGCCACGACGTCGAAGCCGATGACCGGGGGCTCGCCCTCCTCGGTGCCGGCGGGGCCGAGGCCCCACTGGAACCGCACGAGGTCGTGGTGCGCGTCGACGCGGCCGTGCGGGCGGAACACGAAGCCGGGGAACTGCTCGTGGACCTGCCCGACGAGCGCGTCGAGCGCGTCGCGCCCGGCGACGGCGGCGAGCGGGTCGGTGTAGGTGACCTCGGCGGCGAACACGTCGTCGATGGCGGCGCGGCGGATCGCGGGGTCGGTCTCGTTCCAGACGCCGAGGTAGCGCTGGACGACGGTGTCGGTGCTCATGGTGTTCCCGCTTTCCGTGGGTTGTTCGGGGTGACGTCCATGAGTCTTCATCCACGCGGGGTGGGCCCGGCAGTGCCCGCGATCACGACCCGGGTATGAGATTTTCACGGTCGGCGGGCGGGGGCGCCGGTGCCCCGCGCGCGGCGGTCCGGACGTCCTCGGCGGCGCGGCGCGCGGCGGCCAGGGCCGCGTCCAGTGCGGCCCCGGCGGTGTCGGGCCGGCCGTCGTCGAGTGCCGCGCGGGCCCGGCGGGTCGAACGGCCGACGGTGAACAGCCCCGAGCCGAGCCGGTCGCGCAGGTCGCGGCCGAACCGCAGGCGCTCGCGGGTGCTGACGGAGGCCGCCAACTCGGCGCGGGCGCGGTCGAGTTCCTCGCGCAGGGTGGTGAGCCGGCAGACCGCGTAGAGGAGGAACTGGAAGTAGAAGGCGGCCATCGTGTACGAGACGAACGTCTTGGGCTGGAAACCGCCGATGGACGCCACCACGGACTGCGGCAGCGCCCCGCCCGCGACCGCCCCGCCGACGACGGCCGTAGCGCCGAAGCCGACGCGTCCGACCGTACCCGGGTACCGGAGGAGGACCGCGGCGCCGAAAGGTATGAGGTAGTTGTACGGGAACCATCGCAGGTCGTGGACGGCTACCGCGGGGACGGCGAGCAGCAGCACCAGCGTGATGCCGCCGCCGCGGGCGCGTCGGCCGGGTGGGCGGGGCCGGCCGATGTGGAGGAGGAGCAGGTAGCCGACCGCCATGTAGGAGGACGTGTCCAGCACCCAATCGCCGCCGAAGATCTGCCAGTAGGTCGGACTGACGGTGGTGAGCGCGAGGTGGGCGGCGAAGACCACGGCGAGGCCGAGGACCTGTCGCGGGGATCCTGTCGAGGCCGCCCCGCTCTTGATGCGGTTTCCGCGCACGGGTATGCGCGCGGTGAGCCGGTAACGGTCACCGACGGGGCCCGCGTCCAGGTGGCCGCCGTGCGCGGCGAGCCTGGCCGCTGCGCTGACGGTTCCCGTGCCGGGCGTCGTGGAGCAGGGCGCCGGTCGGTCCGTGTCGGGGCTGCCCGTCACTCCGCCCAGCACCGCCGGTGTGCGCGGGCCGTGGGTGTCGGCCGGGCGCGGTGCTCCTGCGCCGTCGTTCTCGACCGTCAGGCGGATCTCCCCGGCCTCTTGACACGCCGTCACCGTGCACCACGTCGCGCCGCTGTGGCGCAGCACGTTGGTGATGGCCTCGCGGAGCACCAGCGCCAAGGTCGCGTCCACGTCCGGAGGCAGCGGCGGGAACTCCGTTGGGAACGAGGCCTCGACGCCGGCCCACGCGAGCATCTCGCGGGTGCGGGCCGCCTCGTCGGGCAGCGTGTGCGCGTGTTCGCCGACGGCGACGGTGCGGGCGTCGACGAGGACCTGTGCGGTGAGCGCGGCGACGTCGTCGATGTCGGCTGTCACGTCGCGGCCCGCGCGCAGCCCCCTCCGCGCGAGTTCCAGGCGCAGGATCACCGCGGTGAGGCTCAGCCCGAGGATGTCGTGGGCGTCGCGGCCGGCGCGCAGGCGCTCGATGGCGGCTGTGGTGGCGGCCAGTTCGGCGCGGGTGCCGTGCAGCGCGTCGAGGACGTCGCCGAGGCGGCTGACCGCGTAGACGCTGAGCGCCATGCCGAGGGCGAGGGTGACCCAGGTGAACCGCTCGGCGTCGGGCAGGCCCATGCTGTCGGCGGGCCACACGTACCAGTCCAGGACCGCGGCCGCGGCCACCTGCGCCGCGGCGAGCAGCCAGCGGAGGCGTCCGGCGACGACCAGCAGGGTCCCGGCGAGGACGCAGCCGATGTTTCCGTGCAGGCGCAAGGGTGTGAGGACGGGCGCATAGGCGACGGCGAGGCCGAGGAGGAGCAGGCGCCCTCCGTACCGTTCGCGCACCGCCGCGAAGCGCGGCAGCGAGAGCGGAACCGTGAGGACCAGCCCGAGGCACGAGGATCCGAGCCAGATGACGAAGGGCGCGGAGTCCAGGTCGACGACGCGGTACGGCATCACGAGGTTGTTGAACAGCGTCATGGCGAACAGAAGCCCGAGGTTCGCCAGGACGAGGCCCTCACCCGGCCGAAGGGCAGGCCACGCGTGGCGGCGCACGGTCGTCAGGGCCGCCGGAGCGGCGGCGCGGGCCCGGGCGACCGGGGCCTGGACCGGAACCGGGGCCGCGGCGGGAGGAACGGCGCGGCTCACACCCAGTCGGCTGCCTGCGCGATGCGGACCGCGTCCACCTGGTTGCGCGCGCCGAGCTTGAGGAGGGCGGACGTCAGGTAGTTGCGGACGGTCCCGGTGGCCAGGTGCAGCCGTTTGGCGATCTGGCGGGCTTCGAGGCCTTCCGCGAGCAGCCGCACGACGTCGGTCTCGCGCGCGGTGAGCGGGCACGGCGGCAGGTTGAGCGCGGCGGCGGCGAGCGCCGGGTCGATCACGCGTTCACCCGCGTGCACCCGGCGTATGGACTCGGCGAGCCGGTCGGGCGGGGCGTCCTTCAGCAGGAACCCGGCGACCCCGGCGGCGAGGGCGCGGCGCAGGATGCCGGGGCGGCCGATGCCGGTGAGGATCATCACCCGGCAGCCGGGCAGCCGTTCGAGGAGTTCGCCGGCGACGTCGAGGCCGTCGCGGCCGGGCAGGTCGAAGTCGAGGACGGCGACGTCGGGCCGGTGTTCGAGGGCGGCGGGCACGGCCGCGTCGCCGTCGCAGACGTCCGCGACGACGGTGATGTCCGGTTCGTCGGAGAGCAGCGCGACGAGCGCGCCGCGCACCATGTGCATGTCCTCAGCCAGCAGTACGCGCGGCATCGCGCACCCCCTTGCCTCGTGCCTCCACCGCAGGCCGCCACCGTACCGACGATCTTCGACCGGCGCGGCGGTTGGGCGAGGCGTGAGACGGCGACCGTCGGCGTGCCGCTGTGCCCAGAGGTGCCGGGCCTGCGGCCGGGCGCGTCAGTACGGCCGGTCCCCCGCGATGGTGACCCGGTGCAGGACGCGTTCCGCTCCCCCGGTGTCGCCGACGACCGCGTGCTGGGTGCAGCGGTTGTCCCAGATCACCAGGTCGCCGACCTGCCAGCGGTGCCGGTAGACCAGTTCGGGCCGGGCGACCTGGGCATAGAGGTAGGCCAGCAGCGGTGCGCTCTCCTCGGTCGTCCAGCCCTCGAAGTGCGAGGTGTAGTCGCCGTTGACGAACAGCGCCTTGCGGCCGGTGTCGGGGTGGGTGCGGACGACGGGGTGCGTGGTGGTGACGGCGTCGCGGTCGAGCCCTGCGGCGCCCGCGAGTTCGGTGCCGCGGTGGACGGCGCGCAGCGTGTCGAGGGTCGCGCGCAGGCCGGGCGAGAGCTGCTCGTAGGCGCCGTATGCGTCGGCCCACATCGTGTCGCCGCCGAGCGGCGGGATGACGCGGGCGAGCAGCAGGGTGAGCGCGGGCGGTCGGGGGGCGTGCGTGGTGTCGGCGTGCCAGCGCTGGGTGACCGGGGTGGGGTCGTGGATCTTCATGACGCCGGGGTGCCCCTCGATGCTCGGCACGTACGGGTGCACCGACACCTCGCCCCAGCGGGCCGCGAACTGGAGCTGCTGACGGGGTGACATGGCCTGTTGGCCGCGCAGGCACAGCACCTGGTGCTCGAGGAACAGGCCCTGGAGCCGGGCCAGGACGCCGTCGTCGACGCCGGCCGCCAGGTCGACGCCCGTGACGAGGGCGCCGAGGGCGGACGCGAGGCGTTCGACGCGGAACGGGTCGTCGGTCGACGTCCGTTCGCGAGCCTGCGGGCGGGTGTCGGTCATGGCGGTGCGGCCTCCTCGGCGTGGGTCGGCGTCGGCCTGCTGCGGTCAGTCGAGTCCGGGCGCGCCCAGCTCGGCGGCGTACTGGTTGATCTCCTCGCGCAGCGCGTCCGGCAGCGGAATGCCCTCGGCCTCGCGGACGGCTCGCCGTTCGTGTTCGAGCTGTCCGGGCACCAGGACGCGGTCGACGCCGTCGGCGGGCTCGCTCGCGCGGATCTCCCGCACGAGCGTGTCGACGCGGGCCGCGAAGCCGCCGCCGGGCAGGAACCGTTCCGGGTCCAGGCCGAGGAACACGAAGCCCTTGGCGACGCGTTCGCGGCCGTGCGCGGGCGAGGCGGTGTCCTCGGTGGCGCCGAAGCAGCTGCCGGTCAGCGCGCCCGCGAGCAACTCGACGAGGACGGCGAGGCCGAAGCCCTTGTGGCCGCCGAACCAGCGCAGGTGGTCGACGGACGCGGCGGCGGGGTCGGTGGTGGGGCGGCCGCGAGTGTCGTTGGCCCAGCCGTCGGGGATCGTCGCGTCGCCGCGTTTGCGGGCGAGCAACAGCTTGTTGCCTGCGACGGCCGTGGTCGCCACGTCGTAGACGACCGGCGGTTCCTCGTGCGCGGGGACGGCGTACGAGAGCGGGTTGGTGGAGAACAGCGGGGTGAGGCCGCCGTGCGGCGGCACGAGCGTCGGGCCGTTCTGGAAGCACAGGCAGACGACACCTGCGCGGGCAGCGCGTTCCGTGTACGCGGCGAGCGCGCCCAGGTGGGTGCCCTCGCGGACCGCGACGGCCGCGACGCCGTGGCGGCGGGTGCGGTCGACGAGCAGGCGGACGGCTTCCAGGCCGGCGACCTGGCCGAGGCCCAGGCCGCCGTCCAGTAGCAGTGTGGCGCCGCCGTCGCGGACGACGCGCGGCGCGGCGGCGGGGTGCAGGTGGCCGGCGCGGATGCGGGAGGCGTACAGGCCGAGGAGGTGGGTGCCGTGGGAGTCGACGCCGCGCAGGTCGGCCTCGACGAGGAGGGCGGCGGTCTGGTCGGCGTACGGGGCGGGGGCGCCGAGGGCGTGGAGGATCCCGGCGGCGACCTTGCGCAGGCGCTCGGCGGGGACGGGTGCGGTCTGCGGGGCCGGGGGTGCCGGAGCGGCCGGGTGTGACGGGTCCGGTGTGGGAACGGATCCGGATGCGCTCACCATGACGTGCCTTTCGCCTCGCGGTCCCAGGTGGCGGCGGTGACCCCGCGTTCGCGAAGGAGGTGCTTCTGAACGCGCAACGATGTGGTGTTCCTGGGCAGCTCGGTGACGACCTCGATGTAGCGGGGCAGCATGTAGCGCGGCATCTCGGCGGCCAGGAACGCGTCGAGCGCCTCTGGGTCGAGCGGCCCCTCGCCGTCGTTCCGCGTGGCGGGGACGACGGCGATCATCACCTCGTCGCCACCGTGCGCGCCGGGCACGGCGAAGGCCGCGCACTCGGCGACGGCGGGATGGTCGAGCACGAACGACTCGACCTCGTAGGAGGAGATGTTCTCGCCGCGGCGGCGGATGGCGTCCTTGACGCGGTCGACGTAGTAGAACCGGCCCTGGTCGTCCTGCCGGAACGCGTCTCCGGTGTGGAACCAGCCGTTGCGCCACGCGTGCGCGGTGGCGGCCGGCCGGCCGTGGTAGCCGCCGTTGAGGGTCCACGGGGCGCCGGTGCGGACGACGAGTTCGCCGACGGTGCCGGGCGGGACGGGCAGGTCGTGGTCGTCGACGACGCGGGCCTCGGGCCACGGGTAGCCGTCGACGAGCCGGCCGCAGTTCCGCCACGGGCCGTGGTCCCAGCCGGTGGCGATGACGGGCGGCACCTCGGTCATGCCGTAGCAGGTCGCGACCCGGACCCCGAACCGCTGCTCGAGGTCCGCCGTTTCGGGGATCATCGGGCCGAGGATCAGGCCGCGCAGCGGGTTGTCCGCGTCGTCGGGCCGCGGGGCGGCTGCGTACAGGACGGCGGTCATCGGGCCGACCAGCCCGGCGGCCACGGCGCCGGACGCGCGCGCGTCGGACCAGAACGCCGCCGCGCTGAACCGGTCGCGGGTGACGAAGCGGCCGCCGCGCGACAGCGTGTAGTGGAGGGCGCCCAGGCCGGAGATGTGAAACAGCGTCATGGGGCAGTACAGCGCCTCACCTTCGGCGAGGGTGTCGGGCGGAACCCAGGACCAGTAGCCGTGCATCGCGGCCCACGAGGTGACGACGCCCTTGGACGGGCCGGTGGTGCCGGAGGTGTAGAGGATCGCGGCGGTGTCGTACGGCTCGACGCCCGGATCGTCGTCGATTTGTACGACCTCGGCCAGAAGTTCGACGGCGGGCAGCACGCGCGCGTACGGGATCGCGGGCAGTCCTGCGGCGGCGCCCGGGGTGCCGGTCACCACGACGACGCGCAGGGCCGGGAGTTCGCCCGCCACCGCCTCGATCCGGTCGGCGAACTCGGCCGCGACGACGAGGGCGACCGCGCCGGAGTCGGCGAGGACGTGGGCGAGCATACGGCCGAAGTAGGCGCTGTTGACGGGGACGCAGACCGCGCGGACGAGACCCGCGGCGAGCCACACCGTCGCGCTGTCGACCGGATCGGCGAGCAGGTAGGCGACGCGCTCGCCGGGCCCGACCCCTGCGGTGCGCAGCCCGGCCGCCCAGCAGGCGGCGAGCGCCTCGGTCTCGCGGTAGGTGAGGTGGCGGCCGTCGACGTGCTCGAGGAAGACCGCGTCGGGGCGCGCGGCGGCGTGCAGGCGCAGCGCGTTGGGGGCCAGCAGTCGACGGTCCATCAGCACGGGGACGCTCCTCGGGGTTCTGCGGTCGCTGCTCGGGTGCTCCTCGGGCGGTGCTCGGGCGCTTCTCGGGCGGCCGGGCCAGGGCTCAACCCAGCGGCAGGTACACGTTCTTCGTGCGGACGAACTCCTCGAGGCCCGCACGGCCGCCCTCCTTGCCGTACCCGCTGCCGCCGAATCCACCGAACGGCGCGGCGGCGGGGAGCGCGGCGAAGCCGTTCAGCGACACGTAGCCGGCGTCGAGCGCGGCCGCGACGCGGTGGGCTCGGTGCAGGTCGCGGGTGTGGACGTAGCCGGCGAGCCCGTACGGGGTCGCGTTGGCGAGCGCGACGGCCTCGTCCTCGTCGTCGAACGGATGGACCGTCAGCACCGGCCCGAAGACCTCGCGTTGGGCGATGTCCGCGGCGGGTGGCACGTGGTCGAGGACGGCCGGAGGCACGAACGCGCCCTCGGCCAGGGGTCCGTCGCAACGCCCGCCGCCGATCAGCAGCTCGCCGACGCCGTGCCGGCGCGCGTCGTCGACCATCGCGGTGATCCGCTCCGCGTGCGCCTCCGTGACGACCGGGCCGATCTGGGTGCGCTCGTCGAGCGGGTCCCCGATCGGCATGGCACGGATCGCGGCCACCGCGCGCTCGACGGTCTCGTCGTGGACGGAGCGCTGGACGATGAGCCGGGTCGGCATGACGCAGCCCTGGCCGCTGTTGCGCATGCAGGCCGCGCCCGCGAAGGCCCCGGCGGCGGCGAGGTCGGCATCGGGGAAGACGATGTCCCCCGACTTCCCACCGAGTTCGAGGACGACCGGGGTGATCGCGGCGGCCGCCGCGATGAGGACTTTGCGGGCGGTGTCCGGCCCGCCGGTGAAGCTGATCTTGTCGACGTCGGGGTGGGCGGCGAGTGCCGCACCGGCGTCCGCGCCGCCCGGGAGCGTGTTGACGACGCCGGGAGGAATGCCGGCCTCGCGGGCGAGCAGGCCGAACACGTGGGTGGAGAACGGCGCGAGTTCCATCGGCTTGACGACGACGGTGTTCCCGGCGGCGAGCGCGGCCCCGGCCTTGCGGGCGACGGCGGATATGCCGCCGTTCCACGTGGACAGGACCGCGACGACGCCGTACGGCTCGGGCAGCGTGTAGTCGAACGCCCGCTCCGGGAAGATCGGCACGACGCGGCCCTCGGTCTTGTCGGCGAGTCCCGCGTAGTACTCCAGGTAGTCGGCGGCGCGGGAGGGCATCGCGGCGGCGCCGGACAGCGGCGTCCCGGCTTCGAGGACGAGGATCCTCGCGATCTCGTCCGCGTGACGGCGGATCAGCGAGCCCAGCCGCAGCAGGGCGTCGCGCCGGTGGTCGGGACGCCAGGCCCGCCACGCCGGGAACGCGGCGCGGGCGGCCGCGACGGCACGGTCCACGTCGTCGACCCCCGCCAGTGGCACTGCCGCCTGGGCCGAGCCCGTTGCGGGGTTGACGTGCAGGTGTTCGCCCGCACCGCCGCGCTTGATCGCGTCGTCACCGATGAGCAGCGCCACGTCGGGGAGTTCGGCGGCGAGCCGCTTGTGGCGGGCGCGGTCGACGGCGACGACGGGCTGCTCGGCGGGCATGGCACTCCTTCGGGCGGACCTTCGGGTGCGGGCGCGGTGGATCGGGCGGCGGTTCGGCGGTGGGCCGGCGGGTCCGCGGTGGATCAGGTGAAGACGGACGGGAGCCGTCCCATCGGGACGGCGATGACGGTCGAGCGGTCGTCGGCGGCGCACGCGTCGGCGAGCACGGCCGGCAGTTTGGCGATGTCGTCGACGAGCACGCCCTCGGCGCCGAACGCCCGGGCGAGGGCGACCCAGTCGGGGTTGTGCAGCAGCGTCCCGTACTCGCGTCCGCCGTAGCGGTCGTGCTGGTCGCGGTTGGAGTTGCCGTACGCGCCGTCGTCGAAGACCACGGTGACGGTGTGGATGCCGTGCTGCACGGCGGTGGCCAACTCATTGGAGGCGAACAGGAATCCGCCGTCGCCGACGACGGTGACGACCGGCGCGTCGGGGCGGGCGACCTTCGCGCCCAGGGCGGCCGGGTAGGCGAAGCCGAGGGTGCCCATGTATGAGGTGCACAGGTACGTGCGGGGCGCGTACACGGGATACGCCATGTGGCACATGTAGGCGACGGAGGTCGTGTCGCAGACGAGGACGCCGTCGTCGGGGATGCCCGCGCGCAGGGCCCGGACCATGCCCCACTGGGGGCCGACGGCGGCGAGGTCGTGGTGGGCCTTCGCCCGCATGGCGGCGGCCTCGTCGGCGCGTGAACGGCGTGCGGCCGGCAGGAGTTCGGCCAGTGCGGCCAGCGAGAGGGCGGCGTCCCCGGCGAGCGCGACGTCGGCCGGGTGGTTGCGGCCGATCTGGTCGGGGTCGACGTCGAGGTGGACGAGCTTCTGCGCGGGGCCGAGGCCCATCCGCTGGAAGCGTGTCCCGACGGCGAGCACCACGTCCGCCGACTCGACGACCGGCCGCATGCGGGAGTTGAACCAGGCGGTGCCGACCGCGAGCGGGTGCCGGTCGTCGACCGCGCCCTTGCCCTCCCGCGTGGTCACCACCGGGGCCTGCAACAGCGCTGCCACGCGGGTGAGTTCGGCGGATGCGTCGCCGAGGACGGCGCCGCCGCCGGCGATCACGAGGGGACGTTCGGCGGCCGCCAGCAGCGCGGCAGCGGCGGCGAGCCGCTGTTCGTCCGCGGCCTGCCGGGCCGTCGGCACCGGCTCGGCGAGTGCCGCCTTTGTAGATTCCGCGAACGCTTCCGGCGGGATCTCCACCTCGGCGGGCCGGGGTCGTCCGGTCGCCATGGCGGCGAAGGCCCGCCGTACACCTGGGGCGATGTCGTCCGCGCGCATCAGCCGCTCGGCGTGCTTGGTGACCGGCCGGACGATGTCGAGCTGGTCGTGCACGTCGTGCAGCAGACCCAAGTCACGCCCGATGGCGTCGCGTTCGATCTGCCCGGCGATCAGGAGGACCTGCGAGGAGCACGCGTACGCGGTGGCGAGGCCGCTCGCCGCGTTGTAGACGCCGACACCGGGCACGACCATCGCTACGCCCGGTCGGCCGGACGTGCGGGCGTAGCCGTCCGCCATATAGGTCGTGGCCTGCTCGTGGCGCGTGACGATGTAGCGCAGTTCGGGAACGTCGACGAACGCGTCCAGCGCGCGCATGAGCTGCTCGCCCGGCAGGCCGAAGACCACCTCGACGCCTTCGGCGGCCAACTGGCGGGCCAGTGCGTGGCCGCCGCTCCACTCGCCTGCTTCCTCTGGACTTCCGTGCGGGTGCTCGGAGTTCCGCATACTTGATACATTATCAGTGCGATCGCCCGCGCAGTAGAGCCGCGGCGTCGCACCGGACCCGGGAGGCCGCCATCACCACCCGCATGAGCGGCCGGGGCCCGGCGCGCGGCCCGGTCGGCCGCGACGGGCTCGCCCGCCCCACCAGCGCTGCCCAAGTCGCCGAATACATCCGCCAGTTGATCTTCGATACGACGCTGCGCACCGGCGACCGCGTGCCGCAGGACGAGATCGCCGCCGACCTTCGGGTCAGCCGCGTACCGGTGCGAGAGGCCGTCATCGCGCTCGACCGCGAGGGGTGGGTGACGAGCGAGCCGCACCGCGGCGCGTTCGTCAACGGCCTCGACGAGAACTCGACGCGCGATCACTACGACATGCTGGGCCTGCTTTACGGCTACACCGCCCGCCGCGCCGCCGAGCGCGGCATCGCCGAGGACCGCACCGAACTGGCCGCGCGCTACGCGGCGTTGCGTACGGCGACCGATCCCGGCGAGTTCTTCGACCGCAACACCGAATACCTGCGACACCTGTTGGCGATGGCGCGCTCGCAACGCGTCACGGCGATGGCCCGACTGTTCACGACCAACCTGGTACCGGGGAACTTCTTCGCCGAAGTACCCGGGGTGATGGCCATCCAGCGCCGCGGCCTGCGGGCCGTGACCACGGCCGTGGGCAAGGGCGACGGCGAGGCGGCCCAGCGGGAACTGGCGGCAATGCTGCACGACCAGGGCGAGCGGGTCGTCCGGTTGCTGTCGAAGCGCGGTCTTCTCGCCGGGTAGGAACCGGGCGCAGGAACCGCAGGCCGCCGACCGGGCGTTGCCGCAGCATGGTCATGATGACGAGTCTGTTGCTCATCGCCGTACTGGTGTTGATCCCGTTCACCGCCGCCTCGGCCCGCCATGTGGTGCTGCGCACCGGCCGGCCGGCGTGGATCAGGCGCCGCCTGAGGTCCCGCGCACCGGGCGCCGGCCCGGGCGTGGGGGCGACGGCCACCGAGGAACTGCACGCGTTCCTCAGCGCCGGCAAGCGCGTTCAGCTCGAACAGCGCCGCTCGGAGGAGCTGATCCGGGTCGACGACGAGGCAGGCGCGCCGCCGCACGGTGTCGACCTGGAACGCGGCGTCGTCGTCATCCGCAAATCGGCCCCGTGAACGCGACCTCAGCGGGACGCCGAAAGCGGCACTACGCTCTCGATGAAGATCAACTTTGTGGAGGGCGGGCATGAGCTACACGTTGGTGCTGGGCGGGGGCGGCGTCGCGGGGATCGCGTGGATGACCGGTGTGCTGGCCGGACTCGCGGACGCCGGGCAGGACGTCACGGACGCCGACCTGCTCATCGGGACGTCGGCCGGCGCGAACGTCGCCGCGCAGCTCGGCAGCGGGCTGAGCCTCGACGAGCTGTACGCCCGGCAGACCGAACCCGGGCTGCAGGCCGCCGAGATCATGGTCGACCTCGACCTGGAGACCTTCGGCGCACGGCTGGGCGCCGCCCTCGCCGGGGCCGCCGACGCCGTCGGCGCCCGCGCCGCGGTCGGCCGCTTCGCGCTGGACACCGACACTGTCGCCGAGCCGGTGCGGCGCGCGGTCGTCGAGTCGCGGCTGCCGTCCCACGAATGGCCGGACCGCGCGCTGAAGGTGGTCGCGGTCGACGCCGAGACGGGCGAGCCGCGTGTCTTCGACCGCACCTCCGGCGTCCCGCTCGTCGACGCCGTCACCGCCAGCTGCGCCGTCCCGGGCGTGTGGCCGCCGGCGACCGTCGACGGACGCCGGTACGTGGACGGCGGAGTCCGCTCCAACGACAGCGCCGACCTCGCCGCCGGATCCACCCGCGTCCTGGTCATCGCGCCGCTCGGCACCACCCAGCTCCTGCCGAGCGAATTCCCGCTCACCCAGGCCGTCGCAGACCTTCGCGCCGCGGGCGCCGAGGTCGCGGTGATCGAGCCAGACGACGCGTGCAAGGCCGCTGTGGGCGCGAACCCGCTGGACCCGTCCACCCGTACGCCGTCGGCGGAGGCGGGACGGGCCCAGGGGCGCGCGCTCAAAGTGGAGTGGACGACGGGCGCCTAATACAGCGACAGGCCCAGCCGCTCCCCCAGCGCCTGGGCCTCCTGCGGGGTGGCCCACACCAGCACGCTGTCGTGTGGGCCTCCCTCGGGGTGTCCGTAGTCCACCTTGTGGGGTCGGCGCGCGTCGCCGACCTCCAGGGCGAGCCGTGCGGCCACGGCGTCCACGTCCTCCCCTGCCGGTACGGACACGCCGAGGCCGAACTCGACGAGCGCTTCCGCTATGCGATGGCGCGTCAGCTCCGTGTTCGCGTCCCCGTGGCCCTCGCGCTCCGAGACGACGCTCCGTGCCCGTTCCTCACCGACCAGGCCGAGTTCGCGCAGCAGCCTCGCCATCGTCGTGTACGACTGCGCACCGTCGACGCGCAGCCCGAAGTGCGCCTCCAGCGCCGCCGCATGCTCGTGTGTGGCGAGGACCATGATGCTGTCGTAGCCCCGGGACGGCTCCGTGTCGAACTCGACCTCCCGGAACCTCCAGTCCTCGGCGGGCGACAGCTCGGCGATCGCCACGCAGGCCGCCCCTTGGTCGTAGTAGTCCAGCGCGTAGTGCATTGCGTTGACCCTTACCGGCACGCCGTTGCGCTCGAACTCGATGACGTCGTCGCGGGGTCCGGACTCGATGTCGTCGTCGCCCTCGACGAGGCGCACGTTGGTCACGGTCACCGCGCCGCCGGTCAGCGCCGCCGCGTCCTCCAGCAGGCTCGCGTAGTCGTCTTCCACCGAATCGATGTCGTCGGCGTGCACGCTCACGGCGAGGCCGAACTCCTCCAGCGCGCTCGCGATCTCGTACTGCGTCATCGGCTCGTCCGCGTAGTCGGCGCACTCCTCCAGCACCGCCGCGGCCTTCTCCGCCGAAATCATGCCTATCTCCTGGAGTACCGGCGCCATGCGCCCGTACGTCCACCCCGTTGCCTTGTTCTTGGCCATCCCGGCATCGTGCCACCGGTCACCGACGCCGACCCAACCGGTTCACTTCACAGCTTCACAGCGGATGTGTTCCGACGACTCCGGAGTCGGCCAGCTTCGCGAGCTCCTCAGTCGATAGGCCCAACAGACCGGCGAAGACGTCGTCGTTGTGCTGCCCGAGGAGCGGCGCGGGGACCTCGGTGTGGGACGTGAGCGGCCACGGCGCGGGGAATCCGGGGACACTCACCGGGCCGGTCACCGGGTGGTTCGCCGTCGTGGCGAAACGTCGGTGCGTCAGTTGCTCGTGGTCCAGGGCGCGTTCGGCGGGGGTAAGCGCGGCGGCGGGGACTCCGTGGGACAGCAGCTTCAGGACCAAGGGCGTCCGGTCGTACGAGGCGAGGATCTCCGTCAGCCAGGCGTCGACGCGGTCGTGGGCCCGGTGCCGGGCCTCGGCCGTGGACAGTTCGTGGGCGTCCGGCCACGGCGGTGCGCCCAGGACGGAGGTGAGGGCGCGCCACTGGGCGTCGTCCTCGACCGACAGCGCGAGCAGTGCGCCGTCCGGGCCGCAGGGGTAGAGGCCCTGGGGCGCGGCCGACGGCGAGCGATTGCCGTGCCGTCCGGCCAGGATCCCGTGCGCGGACCAGTCCAGCACCTGTGCGGCGGTGACGTTCAACGCCGCGTCCAGCAAGGGTGCTTCGATCAGCTGACCCGGTCCTCCGCGGCGGCGGAGCCACACGGCGGCCAGGACCGCGAACGCCGCGTGCCAGCCGCCAAGGGGGTCGCACACGCCGCGCGGGACGACGGGAGGGCCGTCCGGGTGACCGGTGATGTAGGCCAGCCCGGTGGCCTGCTCCATGTTCTGCGCGAAGCCCGGCTGGTCGCGCCACGGCCCGGTCAGGCCCCAGGCCGGCATGCGGGCGGTGATCAGGTCCGGGCGCTCGCCGTCGGCGGGCAGTAGGCCGAAGCGTTCGACGACGCGTGGCGAGTAGTTCTCCACGAGGATGTCGCAGACGTCGAGCAACCTCCTTGCGAGCAGGACTCCTTCGGGGTGGGTCAGGTCGATCGTGACGCCGCGCTTGCCGGTGTTGACCGCGTGGAAGAGCGGGGCCCGTTCCCAGGGGCGGTCGGCGGCGGTGGTGTATGCCGATCCCACCCGTGTCCCGTCGGGCCGCCGGGCCGATTCGACCTTGACGACGTCCGCGCCGAGCCAGGCCAGGATCTGGGAGGCGTACGGCCCGGCCCAGTAGGACGTCAGGTCGAAGACCCGCAGGCCGGCGAGCGGCGCGTCGGGGCGCGCTTCGCCGCGGAGGCGTTCGGCCTCTGCCGCGCCGTCGTCCTGCCGCGCACCCGACAGGAACTCGGCCGTGTCCGCGCCCGGCTGCGGTGCCGTTGCCGGTGGGCGCGTCGCGGCGTGCGACATCCGGTAGGGCACGGCCGGCCGCAGGACGCCGTCCCGCTCCACGAAGCCGCCGCGCGCCCGCATGTGGTCGAACCCCGGGGTGTCGCGCCCGTTCCCGACCGGCGCGACGGGGATCTTGCGCGCCCGCGCGAGGGCGGTGATCTCGTCGACGGGTACGGCTGCGGGCCCAGGCGTCGACGGCGGGTCCGAGGACGTCGGCGTGGTGGCCGCGCCGGTCGGCGCGGCAGTACTCGGGGTGCCGCGCCCAGTCCGGGTGGCCGACCAGGTCGGCGAACGCTGCGAACTGGGCGGCCGAGTTGGTGGCGAAGCCGACCCAGCCGTCGGCGGCCCGGACGACGGACGGGATCTCGTTGTACGGGCGCACCTCCGATCGCCGTGGCGTGGGCGCGAGTTGGTCGGCGACGCACATGAAGCCGTTGAACAGGACGGTCGCGGCTTCGAGGAGCGAGACGTCGACGTGGCCCCCGCGTCCGCCGAGCAGTCCGCCGAGCGCCCCGACCGCAGCCGCCACACCGCCCGCCCACTGCGTGAGTTCGCCGCCCGCGGGCACCGGGCCCCGGGCCTCGTCGCCTCGCCGGGCCGTGGAGCCGCTCCACGCCTGGAGGGTGAAGTCGTTGGCCGGACGACCGGACCAGGGCCCGGTCGTTCCGAAGGCGCTGATCGTGGCGACGACGCAACGGGCCTTGCGGGCGCGCAGGTTGCGCACCGTCAGACCGTCGGCGAGGACGCCGCCCGCCCCGGCGTCGGCGATCACGACGTCCGCCCGCGCCGTCAACCATGCGACCAGTGCGGCGGATCCGTGCACCGAGCGCTTGCCGCCGTCGAGGAACGCGGACAGCGGCGACCGAGGGCCGCCCGCCCCGGCCTCGGGCCCCTTCTCGACCCGGACGACCTCGGCGCCCGCGTCGCAGAAGAGCCGCCCGCAGTAGCCGGCCGCCAGTGAGCCCGCGAGCTCGACGACGCGGAGGCCGTCGAGCGGCATCACCTCGGGCGCCTCCGTCACCGAAGCCCCCGGCGCGGCGCACTCATTCCGTCCACCCCGACCGCCGGTCGGTGCGGGCCGGCTGACGGCCCGTCCGGAACGGCGACAGCTCGGCGTCCGCGAGCAGGAACCGGTGGGCTGACGTCGTCCGCTGGTAGAAGTCGCGCCGCCAGCGCCCGAGCGCGGTGTCCGCGCGCTCCGCCTTCTCCGCCTCGGCCCACTGCTCCCACGCGGGTATCGCCCACAGCAGGAACGCCTCCGAGTCGCCGGTCATGGCGGTCTCCCACGCCCCGGCGAGCTCCCAGCCGTACGCGCCGAGCAACGGCACACCGCTCTCGGCCACGTGTTCGAGGAGGTCCCGCGCCTTGCCGGGCGTGGTGCGCAGCTGCTCGTGCGCGTAGGTCTCGCCGCGTACGCCGTCCGCGCACAGCTGTTCGATCGTGCGGGTCCACGGGGCCGGCACCAGCAGCCGGTCCTGGCCGCGCGAGCGGAACTTCGCGGCCTCGGCCCACCAGGCGGCGAGCTTGGGGTCCTGGAGGGTCGCGCCGCTGAACTCGTGGCGGAAGGACGCGGCCATACCGTCGAAGCCGTCTTCTTCCCAGAGGTTGACGACGGACGGCCAGTCCTTCGTACTGCCGACGACGCCCCACACGCCGTAGCACAGCTGGTTCCGCTCCTCCTGGGCGATCGGGCTCCAGTTGGCGGTCATGTGGTGCATGTAGTTCGCGCGGTTGTGGCCGATGATGTCGATGAACTCGTGGATGTAGAGCTTCTCGTTGGCCATGGTGCGCGGATTTTATACATGATATCCGCGCGCTTTGAAGGCTCCTTCGAAGGCCCGCCGTTCACCCGTTCGGACGCGCCGGGCTGCCGGGCACCAGGGCCGCGCCTAGCGTCGGAAGAGTGGCGCAATCGACGTGGCACCCCCGTTCCTGGCTCCGCTCCTCCTGGCTCGCCGGCCAGTGGCTCCCCCGCTCCTCTCGGCCCGACGCACGGCATCCCGCCGTGCGCCGGGCCGCGGTGTTGGCCGTCGCCTGGCTGGTGATGCTCCTGGGCCTGGCGCTGATGTGGCACGGCCTCCCGGCCGGCGGACGCGGCCCGGCCGCTTGGGCGGTACTGGGGCTGCTGTTCACGGGCGGGGCGGGCGCCGGATGCCTCGTCCTGGCGCGGGCCACCGCACGCGACCCCGAGCCCGGGCACCGCGACGAACTGTGGGCCGCGCTCGCGGCCGTGACGGCAGCGACGGGCGCGGCGGGCGTCGTCGCGCTGCTTGTACTCGAGCAGGTGGCGCGGTTCTGGCAGCGCCTCGGGCTGGCGTGACCCAGAACACACAGTAAAGATCCACCCCGGCGGAATCCCCGCTCTCATCTAATGCTTAGATAGCCATGTAAGCGTTAGATGAAGGCGCGAGGGGGGACCCTGGCGCTCGCCGAACCGGAGGAACCGCCATGGCCGCCAACACCGTCGCCTCCCCGACGCGCCCCACCCTCACCGCCGTCCTGATCACCACCGGTGCCACCGTCGCCGCCCTGCTGCTGCTCGCGCTCGCCGCATCCGCAAGCCACCTGCGCCTGTTCGCCCTGCCGTTCGCGGCCAGCGCGGCAATCGTCGCCGTCGCACCGGCGGTTCCCTTCGCGCAGCCCCGCAGCATCGTCCTCGGCCACCTGTCCGCCGCCCTGGTCGCGCTCGCCGCGACCGCCGTCGCCGGACCGTCCCTGTGGACCGCGGCGGTCGCCGCGGGACTGGCCACCGCGCCGATGCTGCTCCTGCGCGCACCGCACCCGCCGGCCACCGCGACCGCCGCGCTGATCGGCCTGTCCGCGCCGAACATCAGCTACCTGCTCAACCCGATCCTGCCCGCCTCCCTGATCGTGATCGGCGCGGGCCTGCTCCTCGGCCGGGTGCTGCCCGGCCGCAAGTACCCCGTCTACTGGCGCTAGTTCCCCCTCGGACAAGCCCATGACAGGCTGCGACAAGGGCCCACGGCAACCGCCGTGGGCCCTTGTCATGTGTGCTCTGTTCGGGCGTTCTGGTCCTCGCGTGGGACCGTCGCGGCCGGACCGCTATCCGAGGGTTTGCTCCGCAGGCGCGAACACCGGGACGGCTTCGCCGCCTTCGGGTCGCACGAAGCGCACCTCGACCGCCAGGCCGCCCGTCATCGCCTCGGGCACGACGTCGACGAAGCGGACGTTCAGCCAGGGCCCCTCGGCCAGTTCGACGATGCCCGCGACGACCGGCGGGCCGCCGGCCCGGTCCGGGAGCACCGTCCACGACACCACGCGGCCCGCGCCCGACGCCGCCGTCCAGGCCAGGTCCGTACCGCCGCACACCTCGCAGGACACGCACCGCGGGGCGAGGTGGCGTCCGCAGTCCGCGCAGCGCCGGACCAGAAGCTCGCCGCGTGCCGTGCCGGCGAAGAACTCGGCGGTGACCGGCGAGGCCTGAAGGGGGGTCACGAGCCGCTCCCGGTGATGCTCCGCTCGCGCGGCGAGGCGCCGAGGACGAGCGTCGAATGGTGGTCGAGGATGCCGCCGTTGCCGCTGACGAGGGCCAACTCGTGCCGTTCGCACTGCCGTTCGCCGCCCTGACCGCGGACCTGGATGACGGCCTCGGACAGCGGCGTCATGCCCCACATGTAGTACGACGACAGCTGGCCGCCGCCGGTGTTCAGCTTGAGCGAACCGTCAGGACCGAGTACGCCGGGCGTCGCCGCGAACGGGCCGCCTTCGCCCTTCGCACAGAAGCCGTAGTCCTCGAGCGTGAGCAGCACGGTGAACGTGTAGCAGTCGTACAACTCGACGACGTCGATGTCGCCGAGGGTGACACCGGCCGCCTTCAACGCCGCCGGGCCGGCCTGCGAGGCGCCGCTGACGAGGCCGAACGTGCTGTCACTCGACGCCGGGTAGCCGGGGTGCGCCTGCGCCCCGCCGAGCACGTGGACCGGCGGCTGCGCGAGGTCGGCGGCCCGGTCGGCGGACGTCACCAGCACCGCGACGCCGCCGTTGCTGACCAGACAGCAGTCCAGCAGCCGGTACGGGTCGGCGATCATCCGCGACGCCTGGTGGTCGGCGAGCGTGATCGGCTCGCGGAACCGCGCACGCGGGTTCCCCGCGGCCCACGCCCGCTGCGCCACCGCGATCGCGCCGAGCTGCTCGCTGGTGGTGCCGTACGCCAGCATGTGCCGCCGCGCGGCGAGCGCGTACAGCGGATTGGCCCCGAGCAGCCCGGCGGCGACATCGAGCGCGCGCCAACCCTGCGTCAGGCGGCGGCCGGTGCCCGCGTACGCCCCGGCCGAGCCGGCCCCGGGCTCGCGCAGCGGCGCGTCAGCGAACACGCATGCGACGACGTCGGCCATGCCGGACGCGACGGCCATCGACGCGTACTGCACCATGGCACCCGCCGACGAGCCGAACGCCTGCACCTCGGACAGCAGCCGGAGGTCGCGCAGGCCCATGTCCCGTGCGAGGCCGAGGGTGAGGTCGGCGGCGAGGCCGGTGTTGGTCAGGAGGCCGTCGACGTCGCCGAGGGCCAGGCCCGCGTCGGCGACCGCGCGCCGCACGGCGTCGGCCGCGAAGTCCGCCGACGTGCGGCCGTACACGTTGCCCAGCTCGGTGATGCCGAGCCCGGCGATCACCGGCGCCCGCGCGCCCGCGAAACCACCCACCAGCCCACGCCCTTCGTCCGCTCGTGCCGGTGCCGCGGTCGCCCGCACCGTCCGCTGCGCAGCGTAGACAATTTCTTGACGATCGTTAAGGTACGGTGGCCGCATGACCTCCCCCACCCCCGCCCGGCGCCGCCCCGGGGTGGCCGTGCTGCACGCGGCGGCGTGCGAGGTCTTCGCGGAACGCGGCTTCCACGGCGCCTCGGTGCGGGACATCGCGCAGCGCGCCGGGGTGAGCATGGCGGCGCTGTACCACTACTACTCCGGCAAGCAGGAGCTGCTGGACGCGGTGCTGGCCGAGGCCACCGACATGTACTTCCGCATGTGCGCCGACGCGCTGGACGCGGCGGGCCCCGACCCGGCCGACCGGCTCGCCGCGCTGGTCGACGCCACGGTGCGCTACCTGGTCGAGTTCCGGGTGCAGAGCGTTCTGCTGCTGAGCGGGGACCACCTCGCCGAGGCCGGCGACCAGGAGCGGCGGCGCGCGGTCGCGGCGTCCGGGACGCGGCTGTTCGCCGACGTCATCGAGGACGGCGTCGCGCAGGGCGTCTTCCGCACGCCGTACCCGGACAACGCGCGGCGCACCGTCGTCGCCGCCTGCAACGCGATCGTGCAGTGGTACGACCCGGCCGGGCCGGTGGACCCGGCGGGGCTCGTCGAGCAGTACGTGCACCTGGCGCTGACCGTGGTGGAGTGCGTGCGGCGCGCCGGGCCGCGGGCCGGCGGGACTGTGCCGCGCCACAGCTGAACCGCGCGCCCGGCGCGGCGGTCTTGCGGGTCCGCGCCACGCGACGTAACTTAACGCTCGTTCAACAGTGTCGCGGCTCGCGCGGCGCGTCGAACAGGTGTGCGCGCGACCGAGTTCCCCACGGCAGACCGCGCGTCGCGGCGACGCGGCGCGGTACACGGGTTGGAGACCACTGCATGCGTATCGAGGGCGTTTCCGCGATCGTCACCGGCGGTGCGTCGGGCCTCGGGCTCGGCACCGTCAAACGGCTGGCCAAGGCCGGCGCGCACGTCGTGATCCTCGACCTGCCCGGTTCCAAGGGCGCCGAGATCGCCGACGAACTCGGGGGCGGCGTACGGTTCGTGCCCGCCGACGTCACCGAACCCGACCAGATCCAGGCGGTCATCGAGGTCGCGCAGCAGGCCGCGCCGCTGCGCGCGGTCGTGCACTGCGCGGGCATCGGGTTCCCGATCCGCGTCGTCGACAAGGCCGGCGAACCGGGCGACCTGAACGCCTTCGAGATGGTCGTCCGGGTCAACCTGATCGGCTCGTACAACGTGCTGCGGCTCACCGCGGCGGCCATGGCCGGCAACGAACCCGTCGACGGGGAACGGGGCGTGGTGGTGCTGACCGCGTCGGTGGCGGCGTGGGAGGGGCAGATCGGGCAGATCGCGTACACGGCGTCCAAGGGCGGCGTGGTCGGCATGACGATCTGCGCGGCGCGCGACCTCGCGGGGCGGAACATCCGCGTCAACACGATCGCACCGGGGCTCATGGACACACCGCTGTTCGCGCTGCTGCGGGACGACATCCGCGACTCGCTCGCCGCCTCGGTCCCCAACCCCCGGCGGTTCGGCACACCCGACGAGTACGGCCAGACCGCGCAGTTCATCATCGAGAACGGCTACGTCAACGGCGAGACGATCCGGCTCGACGGCGGGATCCGGATGGCGCCGCGCTGACGTCCGACCTTCCGCAAGCCGAGAGGAGCACCGGTGTCCGACGAGGTGCTGGTCGAACACGCCGACGGCGTCACCGAGATCACCATCAACCGGCCAGCCGCACGCAACGCGGTCAACCGCGCGGTCAGCGACGGGATCGCCGCGGCGCTCGACGAGTTCGAGAGCCGCAAGGACCTGACGGTCGCGATCATCACCGGCGCGGGCGGCACGTTCTGCGCGGGCATGGACCTGAAGGCCTTCGTGTCCGGCGAGGACGTCACCCACCCGGCCCGCGGCTTCGCCGGCCTGACCACCCGCCCACCACGCAAGCCGATCATCGCGGCGGTCGAGGGCCACGCGCTCGCGGGAGGCTGCGAGATCGTCCTCGCGTGCGACCTGGTCCTCGCCGCGGAGGACGCCCGCTTCGGAATCCCCGAGGTCAAACGCGGGCTCGTCGCGGGCGCGGGCGGCATGCTGCGGCTGCCACAACGGATCCCGTACAACCTGGCCATGGAACTGGCCCTTACCGGCGACCCGTTGCCGGCCGCGGACGCCCACCGCTACGGCCTCGTCAACCACCTGACCGAACCGGGAGCCGCCCTGACCGGCGCCCGATCCCTGGCAGCCCGAATCGCCGCCAACGGGCCCCTGGCGGTGCAGACGACAAAGGAGCTGATGACCGCCTCGCGGGACTGGCCCACCGACGAGTTCTTCACCCGCCAACAGGAGGCGCTGATCCGGGTCTTCACCTCGAAGGACGCAAGGGAGGGCGCGACCGCCTTCGCGGAGAAGCGCGCGCCGGTCTGGCGAGGCGAGTAACGCCCGGCGAGGTTCGGGGCATTCGGCCGGCCCACTCAGTCGCGGAGTCGCGCCGTCGACGTGCGAGCCAGCCGCCATCTGCGTTGCGGGGCTCGCACGTTGCAGCGTGGAAGTCCCTTGCCATGCATCGTTCCTGACCTGGCTGCTGGCGGTGGCCTCGCGGGTCTCTTTGGCTGCACCGTTCCTGACCTGTCTGCTGGCGGTGTCCTGGCGCCCCGGATTTGATGGTCCGCGCGGCCGAACGGCTGTCAAGCCGCGATGGATCTTGTGCGAACAGGTGGCCTGTCGCGTGTTGGTGGGGGCGGCTTGACAGCCGCCCGGCCGCGCAGAAAACCCGGCAGCTATCGGGAGGGGCGCGGGGTGTGAAGGCGCTTTGGTCGCGTTGGTCGTGCCGGGCTGCGATCCCAGCGTGGTGCGCGCTAAGCCGCTGCCGGTCGGGTGCCGGGTCGGGGCCGGACCCGGGTCGCGCCGCCGGGTCGGGGCCGCCCGGACTACTGAAAACCATTGTCAAAAGAACCAAATGGCAACCAGGTGGCCATTTGGTTCTTTTGACGCAAAGCCAATAGGGATTCGGGTACCTCAATGCCCCGATTTGGTGCGATATGAGAGCCGTGAAGTGCGGTCACCGGTCGTCAAAGGCGGTTGCCCGCCCGCCCCACGCTGGGACCGTAGCCCGGCAACGCAACGCACCCGATGCGCCTCCACACCGCCTCCCCCTCCCGATAGTTGCCGCGGTTTTAAGCGCGGCCGGGCGCCTGTCAAGGCGCCTCCCCGACACGCGACAGGCCACCTGTCGAGGACCGGTCCACCGCGCCTTGACAGGCGACCGGCCGCGCGGACAATCACAAATCGGGAGGGGGAGATGGCCACCGCCGGCGTGCAGGCCAGGGGACCGTGCATGGCCGACGGTCTCCACTCCGCAACGACCGAGCCCCACCCCGCACATGCCGGCTCGCTCGCAACCCGACGGCGCGACACGACCCGGTCAGGCCTCGCCGAAGACGTCGGACAGGTCGTACTGGGCCGGTTCGGCCAGTTGGTCGTAGGTGCAGTCCGTTGCGTCCTTGTCCGGGCGCCAGCGGCGGAATCTTGTGGTGTGGCGGAAGCGGTCGCCCTGGGTGTGGTCGTAGGCGACTTCGCAGACCAGTTCGGGGCGCAGCGGGATCCAGTCCGCGACGCGGTCGCCGGTCCAGCGGTTGACCGCGCCCGGGAGCCGGTCGGCCTCGTGGGCTTCGGCCTCGCCCCAGTGGGCCCAGGGGTGGTCGCCGGTTCCGTCGTCGGGGACGCGGTACGGGGCGAGCTCGTCGACCAGTTCGGCTCGGCGTGCCGTGGTGAACGACGAGCTGACGCCTACGTGTTGCAGGCGGCCACGACTGTCGTACAGGCCGAGGAGTAGCGACCCGACCACCGGTCCCGACTTGTGCTCGCGGTAGCCGGCCACCACGCAGTCGGCGGTGCGCTCGTGCTTGACCTTGACCATCACGCGTTCGTCCGGCCGGTACCGTCCCGCCGGGTCCTTGGCGACGATGCCGTCGAGGCCCGCGCCCTCGAAGCGCTCGAACCAGGCCTGGGCGAGCGCCGGATCGTCGGTGGCCGGTGCGAGGTGAACGGGCGCGGGCACGTCCCCCAGCGCCTCGGCCAGTGCCGCCCGACGCTCCGTCAGGGGCCGGTCCAGGTACGCCTCGTCGCCGAGCGCCAGCAGGTCGAAGGCGACGAACGAGGCCGGCGTCTCCTCGGCGAGCTTGCGCACGCGCGACGCGGCCGGGTGGATGCGGTCCTGCAGCCGGTCGAACTCGAGGCGCCCGCCGACCGCGACGACGAGTTCGCCGTCCAGCACACAGCGAGGCGGCAGCAGGCGGCGGAACGCGTCGACCATCTCCGGGAAGTACCGGTCGAGCGGCTTGGTGTTGCGGCTGCCGATCAGGACCTCGTCGCCGTCGCGGAACACGATCGCGCGGAAGCCGTCCCACTTGGCCTCGTAGTGCATGCCGGACGGGATGCGGGCGGCGGCCTTGGCCAGCATCGGCTTGACCGGCGGCATGACGGGCAGGTGCATATGTCACATTCTGGCCTACTCTGGTGCGATGAGCGCTGCCGAGCAGATGGACGTCGACGGCACGTCCGTCCGGGTGACGAACCTCGACAAGGTGTACTTCCCGGAACGCGGCTTCACGAAGGGCGACGTCATCCGCTACGTCGTCGCCGTCGGCCCCGGCATGCTGCGCGGCATGCGGAACCGCCCGACGACGCTGGAGCGGTACCCCGAGGGCGTGGACGGCGAGTCGTTCTACCAGAAGCGCGCGCCGAAGTACCTGCCCGAGTGGATCCCGACGGCGCGGATCCGCTTCCCCAGCGGGCGGCCCGCCGACGAGATGTGCCCGGACAGCGTCGCGGCGCTGGTGTGGGCGGCGAACCTCGGCACGCTGGTGTTCCACCCGTGGCCGGTCACGTCCGCCGACACCGACCGGCCGGACGAGCTGCGGATCGACTTCGACCCGCAGCCCGAGACCGACTTCGCCGACGCGGCCCGCGCCGCCCACGAAATGCGGGCGGTGCTGGCCGAGCACGGTTTGACGGGGTGGCCGAAGACGTCCGGCGGCCGCGGCGTACACCTCTATGTGCCGATCCGCCCCGAGTGGACGTTCGTCGAGGTCCGCCGCGCCGTGATCGCGCTCGGACGCGAGCTGGAGTCCCGCATGCCGGACCGGGTCACGACCGCGTGGTGGAAGGAGGAGCGCGGGGCCCGGGTCTTCGTCGACTTCAACCAGATGGCCAGGGACCGCACGATCGCCGCCGCCTACTCCGTCCGGGCGAACCGCCGGGCGACGGTCTCGGCCCCGCTGCTGTGGGACGAGCTGGACGACGCCCATCCGGACGACTTCGACCTCGCCACGATGCCGGAGCGTTACAAGGCGGTCGGCGACCGCCACGCCGACATGCCCGAGCACGCGTTCGGCCTGGAGTCGGTGCTCGAAATGGCCGACCGCCAGCAGCGCGACCACGGCCTGGGCGACCTGCCGTATCCGCCGGACCACCCGAAGATGCCGGGCGAGCCGCCGCGCGTGCAGCCGAGCCGCGCGAAGCACCCGGTCGAGGAGTAGCGCCTCGTCGAGGAGTGGCCCGCAGCCGACGAGTCTCCCGCGGTCAGGCGGTCCGAAGGCGGCGCCCGACGAGGACGGCCGCCCCGCAGCCGCCGAGCACCACCGCGCACAGCGCGATCCCGGCCCGCGGCCCGAACGCGTGCGCGACGCCGCCGAGGACGTTCACCGTCAGGAGCAGGGCCGCGCTCTGGGTCAGGGTGAACAGCGACTGCACCCGGGTCAGATGGCTCTCGGGCGCGGCCGTGATCAGGACCGGGGCCAGGTGGCTGATGAGCAGTCCGATCCCGGCACCGCCGCACAGTGCGCTCACGACCGCGACGGCTCGGGACGGCGTGAGCGCGAGCCCCGCGAGGCCGAGCGCGGCCAGGACCATGCCTGCCGCGGCGACCGTCATGAGCCGCCGCGCCGTGCCTTTCCAGGTGACGGCTAGCGTCACCGCGACCGTGCCCACGCTCTGGGCGCCGGTGATCAGCCCCGCGGCGGAGGCGTCCCAGGCCCTCGAACGGCACAGCAACGGGACGAGCAGCGAGCCCACCGGGATGACGAACCCAGCCGCCGCGGCCATGAGGCACAGCACGCCGCGAAGCCCCGGCGTGCGCATGACGACCGCGACACCGTCGGCCGCCTCGCGCACGATGTGCCGCCGCTCGGCGGGCTGCGGCGGGGCGAAACGGGGCCGGATGCGGAGGAGCACCACTAGGACGACGCCGAACGTCGCGGCGTCCACCGCCGCCGAGGCCGGCAGCCCCGCGTACGCGACCACGGCCCCGCCCAGCGGTCCGCCGGCCATCGCGACCAGCTGGCTCCCGCTCTGCCGCATCGCCGTCGCCCGGGCCACGTGCTCGGAATCGACCAGGACCCGCGGCATCGCCCCGGACGCGGGCAGATAGAACGCGTCGTTGACGCCGATCACCAGCGCCGCGACCAGCAGCAACGCGAGCGGCGTGCCGAGGCGCCACGCGGCCAGGGCCAGGGTGAGCGCGACCACGAACATCACCGCGTCGCCGACGAGCATGACCCGCCGGGCACCGGCCCGGTCGCCGACCGCTCCCCCGAGCAGGAGCAGCACGGTCCGCGGCAGGACGATCATCGTCATCACCAGTCCCGCGGCCGCCCCACCGTGCGCCGTCGCCGCCCAGCCGAGCGCGAAGTACAAGGCCGCGTCGCCCAGTTGCGAGATCAGTGCGGCCCCGACCCAGACCTTGAACACGACCGGCAGCGCGCTGGCTTTCGGCTGGGGTGGCGCCGTCGTCGTCATGCGGCCGGAGGGTAGAGGTCGGCACCGACACCCGACGCGCGATCAGCATCGCGGTCGAAGCCGGTGGGACGCGGCGGCACCCTCCGCCTGCGCGCGGCCGGGCCCGCGGCCGAAGCCGGTGGGACGAGGGTGCGACACCGACATGCGGCGCGCGGTTGGTGCGGCCGCCGAGTCCGGCGGGATGAGGCGGCGACATCCGCACCCTGCGCGCGATCGGGCCCACAGCCGACGCCCGTGAGCCGACGGGTCGGCACCTGCATCCCACGGGAGGTCCGCACCACGGCGGCGGCGAGCCAGGCGAGAGGTCCGCGCCCTCACGCTGCGCGCGATCCGCACCGCGGCGGAGGCAGGTCCAGCGGGGTGTCGGCGCCGGCACCCAGCACGTGATCGCCATCGCGCCCGCGGCCATCGACGCCCTGCCACCGCCACCGCACAGACCGTGTCCGGCCTGCGCGTTTGCGTATACCGATCCCCCCGCTCGGCCGCCCCGCGTGCCAGGATTGCCCCGTGGTGCAGCACTTGGGTTTCGGGACGGGTTTCGACACACCGTTCGTCGGGCGGGGGACGGAGATCTCCTGGCTCGACGACGCGCTGGAGCGTGCCCGCTCCGGGGATCCCCGGGCGGTGCTGGTCGCCGGGGAGGCCGGGGTCGGGAAGACGCGACTGCTCGACGAGGCCGGGGAGCGGGCGCGGGGCGCCGGGATGACCGTGCTGACGGGGCACTGCATCGATCTCGGTGAGGTCGGTCTGCCGTACTTCCCGTTCACCGAGATCCTGCGCGACGTCGAGGACGACCCGGGCCTCGCCGAGGTGCTCGAGGCGTACCCCGCGGTGCAGCGGCTGCTGCGCGGCGGGGCGCCGTCGGGGTCGACGGCGGCCGAGGGCGCCGGGGTGCGGTTGCGGCTGCTGGAGGAGGTCGCGGCGCTGCTGGCGGAGCTCGCCGAGCGGGCACCGCTGCTGGTTGTCGTCGAGGACCTGCACTGGGCGGACCAGTCGACGCGTGACCTGCTCCGTTTCCTGCTCAGCCGGCTCCAGCCGCAGCGTTCCGGCGGTGCTGCGCACCAGCGGATCGCGGTGCTGGCCTCGTACCGTTCCGACGACCTGCACCGGCGGCACCCGGTGCGTCCGTTGCTCGCCGAGTTGGTGCGGCTGCCCGTCGTCGGGCGGCTCGACCTCGGTCCGATGGACGACGAGGACGTCGCCGCGCTCGTCCGCGCGCTGGGCGCGGAGCAGCTGTCCGAGGAGACCGTCCGCGGCATCGTCGAGCGCGCCGAGGGGAACGCCTTCTACGCGGAGGAGCTCCGCGTCGCCGCCGCCGAGGACACGATGGCCGGTGTCCCGAGCGGCCTGGCCGAGGTGCTGCTGACCCGCATCGAGCAACTGTCCAACAGCACGCAGCGGGTGCTGCGCACGGCGGCCGTCGCGGGCCGCCGTGTCGAGCACGGGCTGCTGCGGGACGCGCTCGAACTCCCGGACGACGAGCTGGACACCGCGCTGCGCGAGGCCATCGGCCGCCACCTGCTCGTCGCCGACCCCGGCGGCGCGACGTACTCGTTCCGTCACGCGCTGACCCGCGACGCCGCGTACAGCGATCTGCTGCCCGGCGAACGGGTGCGGCTGCACGGCGAGTTCGCCCGCCTGCTCGGTGTCGGCGCGCGCCGAGCGGGCAGTGCCGCCGAGCGGGCGCACCACCACCGGGAGAGCCACGACCTGCCGGGTGCGCTGACCGCGTCGCTCGAAGCCGCCGACCACGCCGCGCGGGTGGCCGCGCCCGCCGAGGAACTGCGGCACGTCGAGACGGCGTTGGAGATCTGGGACGCGGTCCCGGACGCTGAGGAGCTGACCGGCACCGACGACGTCGCCCTGATGCTGCGCGCGTCGGCGGCGGCCGTGCGGATGGGCGAGGGCCACCGCGCCGTCGCGCTCGCCCGCGCCGCGCTGGACCGCGTCGGTTCGCACGGCGACACCAACCTGGCGGCGAAGGTCCGCTACACGCTCGCGTCGAACCTCATGTCGGTCGACAACCTGGAGGCCGCGCTCGAGTTCAGCAGCCAGGCCCTCGCCCTGATCCCCGCCGACCCGCCGACGCTGACGTGGGTGTGGGCGGCGTCGACGCACACCTTGGCCGCGTTCTACGCCCGCAAGGACCGCACCGCGCTCGAGCTCGGCCTCCAGGCGATCAAGGCCGCCGAGGAGCTGAACGTGCCGGACGCGATGGCCGACGTGCTCATCACGCTCACGGCGATCGACGACAACAACCGCACGACCGCGCCCGGCCGCGAACAGCTGCGCCGCGCCGCCGACCTGGCCCGCCAGGCGGGCAACGTCGCGATCGAGCTGCGCGCCCTGTACAACCTGGCGCTCGGCTGCCACGAGACGGCCGAGCTCGACGAGTGCCTGCGCTGGCTCGACGAGGGCCGGGAGCGGGCGCGCCGCACCGCCCAGACCAACGCGCCCTACGCGCTGGAGATGCGCTACCTGCGCGCCCTCGTCCTGTACACCGTCGGGCGCTGGGACGAGGCGGTCGAGGCGGCCGGAACCGCCCCGAGCACGTTCGGCCACGTCGCGGACGTGGCGCTGTACGTCGCGCAGGGCCGCGGCGATCCGGGCGTCGCCGCGCGGGCCCGCGCGCTGTACGACCGCAAGCAGTCGACCTGGATGGCCCAACTCGTCGGCGGCCTGCTGCTGGTCGAGGACGCGCTGGCGCGACGCGACCCGGACGGCGCGGCGGAGTGGGCGCGGCGCGCGATGGGGGCGTTGAGCGCCCCGGAGAACCCGCTGCCGGACGCGGGCGTTCGGTTCTCGGCGCTGGTGCTCGCGGCGGTCGGGGACGCGTCCGCCGAGGCACGGTTGAGCGGCGACGCCGCGGCCGTGGCCCGACTCACCGCGCTGGCCGACGAGTTCGTCGACCTCGCGCGCGCGACGGCGACCAAGCCGGCCCGGCTCCGGCGCCCGGACGGCCCCGAGGGCGTCGCGTGGCTGCGCCGCGCGGAGGCGGAACGGGCGCGCGCCGACGGCACGGTGGACCCGGACGTGTGGGCGGGCGTGGTCGAGGCGTACGGCTACGGCAACGTGTACGAGCAGGCCAGGGCTAAGCTGCGGCTGGTCGAGGCGCTGATCCTCGCCGACCGGCGCGCCGACGCCGCGGTGGTCGCCGACGAGGTCCGCGCGACGGCGGCCGACCTGCGCGCGGTGCCGCTGGCCGAGGCGGTGGACGCGCTGGCCCGGAGGGCCCGCCTGGGCGGCTCCGCCTCCGCGGCCGGCCCCGCGACGGTGCTGACCGGCCGCGAGCAGGAGGTGCTGGCGCTGCTGGCGAAGGGCCGCAGCAACCGGCAGATCGGCGAGGCGCTGTTCATCAGCACGAAGACGGCGAGCGTGCACGTCTCCAATATCCTGGCCAAGCTCGGCGCGGCGTCGCGGACGGAGGCGGTGGCGCTGGCGTACCGCGCGGGGCTGATCGACCAGGCGGAGGCCGAGGGCTGACGTGCCGAGGGAGGCGCCGGCCCGACCGGCGCCCCACCGGTGGCCCGGCGGCGATCACCGGCACCTCACGGGCACGTGATCGACGGCGATCACCCGCAGCTCACCGGCACTTGATCGGCAGCTCACCGGCACCTGATCCACAGCTCATAGGCAACTCACTTGCCCGGTAAGGGCATTGTGTCTGCAACCCGTCCGACCTATCGTCCCCGCAGGACGACCGGCCACCGTCGACGGGGGAACCGACCATGACCGCTCAGCTGCCGTTCGCCGTGACCGGGGCCGTCGAGCCCCCGCGGGTCCAGCGTGAGCTCCAGGGGAAGGGCCCGGTGCACCGGATCCGGACCCGGGTAGGTGACGAGGCCTGGCTGATCACCGGTTATCCGCAGGTCCGGGCGTTGGCGGACGATCCGCGGCTCGGGCGCTCGCACCCCGATCCCGACAACGCGCCCCGGCTGTCCGAGTCGGCGTTGATCGGGCGGCCGACCGGGGAGTTCGAGACGGAGCTCGCCGAACACGCCCGCAACCGCGCCCTGTTGCAGCCCTACTTCTCGCCGCGCCGCATGCGCACGCTGCGCCCGCGCGTCGCCGAGCTCGCCGGGCGGTTCCTCGACGACCTGGCGGCGCATGACGGCGGCCCGGTCGACTTCAACCCCGTCGTCGCGCTGCCGCTGCCGATCATGGTGATCTGCGAGCTGCTCGGCGTCCCGTACGAGGACCGGGAGCAGTTCCGGGCCTGGTCGGAAGCCGCGGGCAACGCCGACATGCGCGAGCACTCGCACCAGGGCCTGATCGAACTGTTCACGTACGGAACGGAGTTGGTGGCCCGCAAGCGCCGGACGCCCGGCGACGACCTGATCTCGGGGCTGTGCGCCGAAGACAGCCTGCGCGACGACGAGATCGCCGTGCTGTCGATGACGCTGCTGTTCGCCGGCCACGAGACGACCGTCGCGCAGATCGGCCTCGGCGCGCTGCTGCTGCTCACCCAGCCCGGCCAGTGGCAGGGCCTGCTCGACGCGCCCGACCGGATCGCGCCGCTCGTCGAGGAGATCATGCGCGCGCCGATGTCCGGCACCGGCGGCCTCCCGCGCTGGGCGCGCGCCGACTTCGAGGTCGACGGGCACCTGATCCGCACGGGCGACCTGGTGCTGCTGGACATCGCCGCGGCGAACCACGACCCGGCGGTGTTCGAGGACCCCGACCGGTTCGACCCGGACCGCGGCGCCGTGCCGCACCTGGGCTTCGGCTACGGCGGCCGCTACTGCCTCGGCGCCCCGCTGGCGCGCATGGAGATGCAGGAAGTGCTCGGGCAAATGGCCCAGCGGTTCCCGGAGTTGCGGCTGGCGATCCCGGTGGAGGAGGTGCGGTTCCACGACGACCGGCTGCAGTCGGGGGTCGTGGAACTCCCCGTCGTGTGGTGAAAGCCGTCGTGGAACCGCACCGTCCCGGGGTCAGCCGGTGACGCTGGCCGCGCCCGTCTCCAGGTGTCCCGTGAAGCGCTGCGACCACGTCGTGTCGGAGCCGACCGTCACCGTGAGGTCGTACCAGCCGCCGGCGTCGGCCACGGCCTCGAACACCGGCGAGGTGCTCGCGCCCGCGGCGACGGAGTAGGTGCGCGCGCCGCCGGACAAGTAGGCGTTCGGGGTCACGGTGAACGTCACCGCCGACGAGCCGGCGTTCGCCAGCTTGAGGCGCAGCGCGAGCTTCCCGGTCGTCGTCGAGGTCACGTACGAGGCGGTGACGGCGACGTCCTTCCCGGCCTTGGTGGCGTCGCCGGTGAACCGGCGCAGGAACCGGTTCGGGCCGACCACGGTCAGGTCGTACTGCCCGTCGCCGTAGCCGGTGCCGCAGTTGAAGTAGTCGCTGGTCGAACCGCCCGACGCGAGGGTGTACTGCCACGGGCCGCCGATGCGGAACGCGTTGGCGTACGCCGCGAGGTGCGTCGAACGCTTCGCCGCCGTACCGGTGTTGGACATCGAGATCCACACCTTCATCACACCCGCCGCGCCGAACTCCAGGTGGTCCAGGTTGGCGTTGGGCTGGTACGGCAGCGCCCGCGCGGGCCGCGTGCCGGTCTCCTGGACGGGCAGCGCGTTGGTGACCGGTGCCGGGTTGGGCAGCGGGGCGCAGGTGGCCATGCCGATGGTCGACGAGGTGTCGGGCAGCGACGGCAGCCCGAACACCGGCGCGGAGAAGTCGAACGCGGACGTGAGGTCGCCGCACACCGCGCGGCGCCACGTCGAGATGTTCGGGCACGTGGCCGGCTTGCCGATCGCGGCCGACCACACCTCGAGGAAGCGCAGCACGGACGTGTGGTCGAAGACCTCGGAGGTCACCCACCCGCCGCGGCTCCACGGCGAGATGGCGATCATCGGGACGCGGAAGCCGAGCCCGATCGGCTTGCCGCCGTAGAACTCCCCGGTCGTCCCCGAGGGCGGCGCGGGCGGCGGCACGTGGTCGAAGAAGCCGTCGTTCTCGTCGTAGTTGAGGAACAGGATCGACGAGTTGTAGACCGCCGGATCGGCGTTGAGGGCGTCGACGACCATGTGCACGAAGTGCGCGCCGTCGGCCGGTGTGGCGTAGGGGTGTTCGGACGAGGCCTGATCGGCCACCACCCACGAGACCTGCGGCAGCGTGCCCGCGACCACGTCGGCGCGGAGCGCCGCGGCGATGTCGTCGGGGGTGCGGCCGGTGGTCTGGGGCACCGAGCCCATGCCCTTGGTGCGCAGGGCGCTGCCGGCCGGGGCGTTGGCGAACTGGGTGAAGTACGCGAGCGCGTTGTCGCCGTAGTTGTCGGCGGCGTTCTGGTAGACCTTCCAGCTGACCCCGGCCGTTTCCAGCGCCTCGGCGTAGGTCTGCCAGCGCAGGTTGGACTCGTCGCCTCCGTCGTACGCGGGGCCGCCCTGGGTGCCGCCCGGGTCGATCGTGCCGCTCCAGTGGTACGTGCGGTTCGGCCCGGTCGCGCTGAGGGCGGAGCAGAAGTAGGCGTCGCAGACGGTGTAGTTGTCGGCCAGCGCGTAGTGGAACGGGATGTCGTCGCGCTTGAGGTAGCCGAGCGTGCGGACGTTGCCTTTGGCGGACACCCAGGCGTCCAGCTTGCCGTTGTTCCAGGCCGCGTGCTGGTCGTTCCAGCCGTGCGCGAGGTCGCCGTTGCACTGCGCGAGCCGCTCGGGGTCGGCGCCGCCGGCCGGGGCGGTCGCACTGAACTGCCACGGGTACTGGCGGCCCAGGCCGTTCGGCTGGTTGAACACCGAGTTGCCGCCTGAGAGGCGGATGGTGGCGCGGTCGGCGAAGCCGCGGACGCCGCGGAGCATGCCGAAGTAGTGGTCGAAGCTGCGGTTCTCCTGCATGAGGATCACGATGTGCTTGGCATCGGCGATCGTTCCGGTCGCCGCGGCCGCGACGGCGCTCTTGGCGCCGGTCCGACCGTCGGCGCCTTGCACACCCGCGCTCGCGCTCGCGGCGCCGGCGACGGTCGTCGCACCCGCCGCGCCCGCGCCCAGCGCCATGAACTTTCTCCGACTCAGCTCAGCCATCAGACCGACCAGCCCTCCACGTCCGCCGCCCGGGGCGGCCCGCCGGGAACGCCCCGACGCATCGGCAGACTTTGTCGGAGACCGATGAACAGGCTGCTACGTCTTCCGAACGAATGGGTGACACCATACGGTCACGTAGGTTGCTGGATGCACTGTCGCTCGATGGCTGAACCGGGCACCTTCGGTACGGCAGGTGCGCCGACAGATCTGACGCCCCGACGCCACGCCTCGCCGCACGATGGCCGCAGGACCTACTCAGGCCACCCAGGCGCCACTGTTCGGCAACGGAACGCCATGTCGTTCGTTGGGCGTTCACGAGCGATGCATGCGTTCGTGCTTCGATCCGCTCTGATCCGTCTGATCCGCCCGAATCCCGTCCGCGCTCGCGCGGCCCCTGGAGGCATCAGTGACATCCGCGATCGAACCCCCCGGCTACCCCGCCCTCGCCCGTCCGTTCGGCCGCCGCATGCTGCTCGTCGGCGGGGCCGCCGTGGCGGTCGGGGGGCTGCTGGACGTCCGGAGCGCCCATGCCGAGCCGGTGCGGCGTGACCCGTTCGGCCTCGGCGTCGCCAGTGGTGACCCGCTGCCGGAGGGCGTCGTGCTGTGGACGCGGCTGGTCGCCGACCCGTACGACGCCGCGTCGATGGACCGGCGCGCCGTGCACGTCGAGTGGGAGGTCGCCGCGGACGAGCGGTTCTCGCGGGTGGTGCAGCGCGGTTCGGAGATCGCCCGACCGGAGCTCGCCCACTCGGTGCACGCCGACGTGTGCGGCCTGCGGCCCGGCCGCGACTACTGGTACCGGTTCCGGACCGGCCGCTACGTCAGCCCCGTCGGCCGCACCCGGACCGCGCCCGCGGCGGCCGCGGAGCCCGGGCGGCTGCGATTCGGCGTCGTCAACTGCCAGGACTGGCAGAACGGCTACTGGCCGGCGTACCGCGGCCTCGCGGCCGAGGACCTGGACGTCGTGCTGCACCTCGGCGACTACATCTACGAGTACGACCCGCACAGCCGGTTCCCCGACCGCCGGCACACCACCCCGCAGACCCCGGGCCTGGACCAGCTGTCGACGCTGCCGGACTACCGCGCACGGCACGCGCAGTACAAGACCGACCCGGCCCTCCAGGCCGCGCACGCCGCGTTCCCGTGGATCGTCACCTGGGACGACCACGAGACGGAGAACAACTACGCGGGCCTGGTCGACGAGGTCGACGACACCGGCGCGCGGCACCAGGACGCCGCGCAGTTCGCCCGCCAGCGCGCGGCCGCGTACCAGGCGTACTACGAGCACATGCCGCTGCGGCAGCCGATCCGGCCCGGTTCGGCGGACTACCGGCTGTACCGGCGCTTCGAGTTCGGCGACCTGGTCAGGCTGAACGTCCTCGACACCCGCCAGTACCGCACCGACCAAGCCGGCAACCACCCCGACGACTTCGGCCCGATCGCGGACGGCCTGGGCAACACGTCCGGGACGCTGACCGGCGCCGCCCAGGAGCGCTGGCTCGCGCACGGGCTCACGTCGTCGCGGGCGCGCTGGAACGTCGTCGCCCAGCAGGTGATGATGAGTCAGATCCGGTTCCCGAACTTCCTCGACCCTCAGCACCCGCTGCCGCCGATCGCGAACCTCGACCAGTGGGACGGCTACGACCCGGCGCGCGCCCGCCTGTTGACGCTGCTGCGCGACGCGCGCGTTTCGAACCCGGTGGTGCTCGCGGGCGACATCCACTCGTCGTGGTTCAGCGACCTGCGGATCACCCGCGACGACCTCCACGAGGCGCCGGTGGCGGTCGAGTTCACCGCGACGAGCGTCAGCTCGGACTTCCCGATCGCGTTCGACGGGCCGCTGAAGGCGCTCAACCCGACGCTGAACCCGCACGTGCGCTACTTCGACGGGTCCAAGCGCGGCTACCTGCGCATGACGGTGGACCGTGAGCGGTGGGTGACGGACGCCCGGACGGTCGACACCATCGCCACCCGCGACGCGCCGGTGTCGACGACGGCGTCGTGGGCGACGGTGAACGGCACGCCGGGACTCGTCCCCGCCTGAGCCTGCTCTACGTGGCATTTCGCGGCCTCGCGAAGTCCCCTATCTTCCAAGGACTTCGCGAGGCTTCACCCACGCGGCTCCGGAAGGGGTCAACGAAACAGCGCGGCGTTCTCCGCGAGGTACGCGTCGAGGGTGCGCGCCGGGCGCCCGAGGACGGCTTCGACGTCGCCGGTCGGCCGCTCGGGGTGACTGACCGCCAGTTGCTGGATCTCGGTGACGTGGGCGGCGAGCCAGTCGGGCATGCCGGCGACCCGGACCAGGTGTTCGCGGAAGGCCTCCGGAGGGAGGTCGATGTAGCGGATCTGCCTGCCCGTCAACCTGCCTATTCGGGCGGCGAGTTCGGCGTGCCCGACCGCCTCCGGACCGGTGAGGTGGTACACCGCCCCGGCCGGGCCGGGTGGCCTGACCAGCAGGGCGGCGGCCACGTCGGCGATGTCGCGCACGTCGATGTAGTTGCACGGTGCGTCGCCCATCGCCCCGACGATGACGCCACCGGCCTTGATGCCGTCGGCCAGCAGCGGCAGCTTCTGCATGAACGCATACGGGCGCAGCATCGTGGCGGCCACGCCGCTTTCCAGCAGCCGCTTTTCGACAGCGTAGTGCCCGCGCGAGACGGCGACCGGCGCGTCGGGCTCGGCGGCGGGTGCGGACAGTTTGACGACATGCCCGACACCGCACGCGGCGGCCGCGTCGACGGCGGCGAGTTCGAGTTCGACCTGCCGGGGGCTGTTGGCCATCGCCAGGAACAGCGCGCGGGTTCCGGCGAACGCGGCGCGCAGCGAGGCGGGGTCCGCGGCGTCGGCGCCGACGACCTCGATCCCCCATGTGGAATGCGCACGGTCGCCGAGCTGGCAGGCCAGCCGGTCGGGATCGCGCGTCAGCGCGCGGCACGGCACGCCGAGTGCGGTGAGGCTGTCGAGCAGCGCGCTTCCGGTGGCGCCCGATGCGCCCATGACGGTGATCATCCGCGTACTCCCGCGTCGGACCGGTGCTCGGACCGGTGGTCGGACCCGTTGTCGGATCGCTGCTTGGAACGCCGCTTGGAGCCCTGCTCCGAGCGGCGAAGTGTCGCGCGCCAGCGGCACGTGATGATCACCGTGGCGAGTGCCGCGGAGAGCGGCAGGTCGATGCGCAGCCGGGTGATCCCGTCGGCGTCGGGAACGGCGGTGTGCGCGGGCAGCCACGCGCCGGCGAACCAGCCGAGCCCGCCCGCGAGTCCGGTGGTGAGCACGGCGAGGCAGACGGCGAGCACCGGGGTCGGGAGGGACAGCGTCCAGCGGCGCGGGCGGCCGCGCCGGTGCAGCCACCGGCCGACGAGCGCGGCGACCACGGCGGAGGTGCCCGCGATCGAGGTGACGGCCGCGACGGCGAGGCCGCTCTGCCCGGTCGCGAGCCCTGCCGCGCCCGCGCTGAGCGCGGGCGCGAGATAGGCGATGGCGACCTCGCGCCACAGGATGAACGGTGGAGACATGACCCCTCCAAAAGAGAAGTGATTAGGGAGCTAACTATTTGGGCCGAAGAAAGCGCCCGCCGGATTTCCGACGGACGCCCCGCCCGACCCTCCGGGCGCGCTACGGCGTTTCGGCCGTCAACGCCCCGATGCCCTGCGTGATCCGGGCGAGCAGGTCGAGGAACACCCCGCGCTCGTCCGGCGTGAGCCCCGACACCAGCGCCTGGAGCCGGGCGAAGTGCTCGGCGGCCATGTCCCGCAGCCGCTGCGCCCCGCGTGCCGTCAGCACGACGACGGCACCGCGGCCGTCCTCGGCGGACGCCCGGCGGGCCACCAGGCCGTCCCGTTCCAGGCCGTCGACCAGGCCGGTCACCGTGGCACGGCTGACCCCGAGGCTCGCGGCCAGCTGCGACGGCGACTTCTCGCCCTGATGGTCCTCCAGGTCGACGAGCAGCCGGTACCGGCCGGTCGACAGCCCGAAGCGCGCGAAGTGCACCTCGGACGCCTGCCCGAGCCGGGCCCCGGCAGCCATCAGCCGGACCGCGACCAGCACGGACTGCGGGTCGGCGGACAGGCCGTAGCGCTCGATCTGGCGGCGGGCCTGGTCCAGGCTGGGGGCCGCGTTCGCGGCGTCGGCTTCGTCACTCACACAAACTAATATGGCGCCTAACTACATCGCGGTCAAGCCGCACTCCCGCGACCGACCCGCACTCCACGGCCCGCGCGCCCGCGCGCTCGCTTGGCATGATGGCGGCATGCCTCTGGTCGAAGCCGTTGTCGAGGTCCCGGTCGACGCCGCCACGGCCTTCGCCGTGTCGCAGACCACCGGAGAGGTGCGCAGGCGCTGGGACCCGTTCATCCGGCGCCAGCACTTCCTGGACGGCGCGACCGCGCCCGGAAAGGGCGTGCGCACGCTGACCGTGCACCGGGTGGGACTGCGGATGGTGAGCGAGTACGTCTCGTACCAGCCGCCGACCAACGTGGGCATGCGGATGGTCGAGGGGTCGTGGTTCTTCGCCAAGATGGGCGGCGGCTGGCGGTTCACACCGGTCGACGGCGACCCGACGCGCACCCGCGCCGTGTGGCGCTACAACTTCGGCTGCCGCCCGCGCTGGCTGGCACCGCTCGCGGACCGGATCGGCACGGTCGTCCTCGGCTACGAGATCCGGCGCCGCATCGCCCGCTTCGCCCAGGGCTGCGAGGACCCCGTCGTCCTGGCCGCCGTGCGCGGCGCGGCCGCGTCCACCCTTCCGGACGTCCCCGCCGACTGAGAAGGTTGGTGCGGGGGTGACGGGGATGCGGATGCCCGGTCGTTGGTGGCGGTCCGCCGTCGTACGCAAGGTGCTGGGCACGCTCGCACTGGGTGCGCTGGCCGTCGGGCTCGGGCTCGCCACCGATCTGCCGCTCGTCGGCGCGGTGCTGCTGTCGTGCTTCGTGTCGGGTGTCGCGCTCGTGGTGCAGGTCCTGGTCGAGGTCGAGCACCGGCTCGAGCGCGTGGAGCGGGCGCACGACCGGCAGACCGCCGAGGTCACCGCGCGGGTCGCGGACACGTTCCGGCAAGCCAACGACGCGACGCGGCTGGTCGCGCAGATCGACGCGTGCCCGGTCGGCGGCGAGCTCACGCGCGGGTTCGTGCGGAACGCGGCGCGGATCGACGCGGACACCCCGCCGCTCGTCCAGGACCTCGCGCGCGCCTCCGTCGACCGCACCTCGACGTTCCTGAAGGAGCTGCGGGAGGGCGAGGCGAAATACGAGGGCGAGGACACCGAGTGGCTGATGTCCCTGGCCCGCTCGGCGCGGCACAGCATCGACGCCACCACCAGCACCGGCCTCCAGGGCCCGGGCGGCGACGTCGTGAGCGGCTTCTGGCCGTCCGACCGGGGCAAGCGGTATCTCCGGGCGCAGCACCAGGCGGTCCGTGACCGGGGCGTCCGCATCCGGCGCATCTTCGTGCTGGAGCGGCCCGGGCTCGCGGCGGACCCGGCGTTCGCCGAGGTGGTGCGCGAGCAGACGGACATCGGCATCGAGGTGCGGGTGCTGAGCGCCCGGTCGATCCCACCGGCGCTGAGCGCGTCGTGGTTCGACTTCGTGCTGGTGGACGACACCGTCAGCTACGAGTCGGTGCTCGGGGCCGCCATCGGCACGGCCGGCAGTCCGTCGATCATCGAGACGGTGCTCGTCCTGCGGCCCGACCGGGTGCGGGAGCGGGCCGTGCGGTTCGCCGAACTGTGGGAGGCGGCCGAGCCGTTCACCGAGCCGTTCCGGGACGCCTTCACGCGGCCGGTCAGCTGACGGGATCCTCTGCTACCTGGGCGGTCCGGCTGACGAGACGCTCTTTGGGCCGGGCGGTCAGCTGAACGGTGCCGGCGGCATCGCGTCCGCGGTCGCGGCCGGACGCAGGTCGAGGCGGCGCAGCAGCTGGGCGTTCAGCGCGACCACGACCGTGGACAGGCTCATCAGGACCGCCGCCAGCTCCATCGGCATGGTGACACCGGCCCACGCGAGCACGCCCGCCGCGAGCGGCACGGTCACCAGGTTGTAGCCCGCGGCCCACGCCAGGTTCTGCCGCATCTTCGTGTTGACCGCACGCGACAGCCGGCGCACCCCGACGACGGCACGCGGGTCGTCGGACGCCAGCACGATGCCCGCGGACTGCACGGCGACGTCGGTGCCCGCGCCGATCGCGATGCCGACGTCCGCGCGGGCGAGCGCCGGGGCGTCGTTGACGCCGTCGCCGACCATGGCCGCGCGCCGCCCCTTGGCCTGCACCGCGGCGACCTTGCCGTCCTTGTCCCGCGGCAGCACCTCGGCGTAGACCTCGTCGACGCCGAGCTGGCCGGCCACCCATACGGCGACCGGGCGGGCGTCACCGGTGATGACGGCGACCTTGACGTGTTCCGCGTGCAGTTCGGCGACCGCCTCGTACGACTCGACGCGGACCTCGTCCTCCAGCGCGAGGCCGCCGGCCAGGACGCCGTCGACGACGACGTACAGGACCGTGGCGCCGTGCCGCGACCACTCCTTCGCCTCCGCGGCGAGCACACCGTCCGCGGTGAGGCCGGCGGCGCGCAGCAGGCCGGGTCCGCCGACTCTCACCTCACGCCCGGCGACCGCGGCCCGGATGCCCACGCCCTCCTCGGTACGGAAGTCCGACACCGGCCCGGGCAGCGCGCCGCGTTCGCGGGCGGCGCGCACGACCGCCCGGGCGAGCGGGTGCCCGCTGTCCCGCTCGGCCGCCCCGGCGAGGGCCAGGACCTCGTCGGGGACGTGGTCGTGGGTCGTGCGGAAGGCCGTGACGGCGGGACGGCCGCGCGTCAGCGTGCCCGTCTTGTCGAACAGCACGGTGTCGACGTCGCGCATGCGCTCGAGGGCGATGCGGTCCTTGACGAGGATGCCCTGCCGGGCGGCGAGTTCCGTCGAGATCGCGATGACCAGCGGGATGGCCAGGCCGAGCGCGTGCGGGCAGGCGATCACAAGGACGGTGACCATGCGTTCGACGGCAGCGCCCGCGTTGCCCAGCACCGACCAGACGACGACGGTCGCCAGGGCGGCGGCGACCGCGTAGTAGAAGAGGAGCGCGGCGGCGCGGTCGGCGAGGGCCTGTGCGCGCGAGTGCGAGCGCTGCGCCTCCTCGACCATGCGGCCGATGCCCGCCAGTTGAGTGTCGGCGCCGGTCGCCGTGACCGTGACACGAACGATGTTGTCGACCGCGACCGTGCCGGCCACCACGGTGTCGCCGACGCCTCGGTGCGCGGCCTTCGACTCCCCCGTGATCAGCGACTCGTCGAAGTCGGCGGCGCCCTCGGCGACCTTTCCGTCGGCGGGGACACGGCCTCCTGCGCGCACCAGCACGGTGTCGCCGGGGACGAGGTCGGCGACGGGGACGACCTCGACGCTGCCGTCCGGGGCCGACCGTTCGGCGGTGTCCGGCAGCAGTTCGGCGAGCGCGTCGAGGGCGCCCGAGGCCGCGCCGAGGGCCCGGATCTCCAACCAGTGGCCGAGCAGCATGATGTCGACCAGCAGCGCCAGCTCCCACCAGAAGTCCAGCGCGTCCGACACCAGGTCGAACGTCGCCGCCCACGAGGCGACGAAGGCGACGGTGATCGCCATCGAGATGAGGGTCATCATGCCGGGGCGCCGCGCGGCCAGCTCCGTGCGCGCGCCGGTGAGGAAGGGGCTGCCGCCGTACGCGAACACGGCGGAGCCGAAGACGGGTGGGACCCACGTGGACAGCGGGAAGTCGGGCGGGGAGTAGCCGAAGAGGTCCGCGAAACCGTCGCTGAGCAGCACGACGGGGACGGACAGGACCAGGCAGGCCCAGAATCGGCGGCGGAAGACCTCGGCGTGGCTCGCATGGCCCTTGTGCCCTGCGTGCCCTGCGTGGGCTTCGTGGCCGTTGTGGCCGTTGTGGCCGTCCGTTTCCGCTCTGGGGCGACCCTCGTCTTTCCGCCCTACCTCCGTCACCCGGCCTCCTCGACACCTGCCCGACACCGGGCTACAGATGCCCGGGAGGGTCGAGTCCAACCCTCCGGTTATCCGACTTCGTGGACCGGGAGCGCGGCCCGCTTCCCCCACTGGTGCTTGCCGCGCTCCCGATCGGGTGTTCGTTCGTCAGCGCTGCGGCTTGAGTGTGGTGGTCCAGAGGACCTTCGACTCGCCGTCCCGCAGCCGGACCGTCAGCTCACCGCTGTGGCCCTCGACCGCGACCTCGCCGAAGTGCTGGAAGCCCTCCATCGGCGACAGGTTCGCGCGCGGCGGCGCGTGCACGAACTCCGCCTTGGGGCCGAACGTGTCGTCCAGCTTGTTCGGGCCGAACGCGCCCGCGTTCAGCGGACCCGACACGAACTCCCAGAACGGGTCGAAGTCCTTGAACGCCGCGCGCGCCGGGTCGTAGTGGTGCGCCGCCGTGTAGTGCACGTCGGCGGTCAGGAACACGATGCCCTTCACGCCGCGACGCTGCGCCGTACGCAGCACCTCGGCGAACTCGAGCTCGCGGCCCAGCGGCGCACCCGGGTCGCCCTGCGCGACGCCTTCGAGGTTCGTCGGGCCGTCCGGCACGACCAGGCCGAGCGGCAGGTCGTTCGCGATGACCTTCCACGTGGCACGGCTGTTCGACAGGCCCTCGATCAGCCAGCGGCGCTGCCGGTCGCCCAGCATGCCCCGCGCGGGGTCCGTGTAGCGGTCGGTGTCGTTCGGGTCCTTGTAGGTGCGCATGTCGAGGACGAACACGTCGAGGTGCCGGCCGAACGACAGCTTGCGGTACACCCGGTCGTCGCCGATCGGCGTCCACTCCCGGAACGCCTGCTTGGCGCGCGCCGCCAGGACGTCGATGCGCTTCTCGGTGTAGCGGGCGTCGTCGAGGATCTGGCCGGGGTACCAGTTGTTGCGGACCTCGTGGTCGTCCCACTGGTTGATCTGCGCGACCTCGGCCATCAGGGCGCGGTAGTTCGCGTCCAGCAGGTTGTACGCGAACTGGCCGCGGTACTCCGTGAGGGACTCGGCGACCTTGGACTTCTCCGGCGTCACCACGTTGTGCCACACGCGGCCGTCGGGCAGCGTCACGGACGGGGCGAGAGGGCCGTCGGAGTAGACGGTGTCGCCGCTGCAGAGGAAGAAGTCCGGGTTGAGGCGGCGCATCTGCTCGAAGATGGTCATGCCGCCGATGTCCGGGTTGATGCCCCAGCCCTGACCGGCGATGTCGCCCGACCAGACGAACCGCACGTCGGCCCGCTGGTGTTCGTGGGGCGCCGTGACGAGGGAGCCGGTGACCGACGGGCCGGCCGCTCCGCGGTCGCCCTCGACGTGGACCCGGTAGTGGACGCGCTTGCCGGCCTGCAGGCCGCGGAGGCGGACGCGGCCGGTGAGGTCGGTTTCGGGGGTGACCAGGGGGCCGCGGACGACCTGCGCGTTGTGGAAGTCCGGACGGGTGGAGCACTCCACGACGAGGCGGCCCGGACGGTCGGCGCGGCCCCAGACGACGGCGGAGTCGGCGGTGGCGTCGCCGCTCTGGACTCCGTGCGTCAGCACCGGACGGGCCACGGTGAGGCCTGGGGCCGAGGGGGTGGGGTCGGTGGTGGCTGCTGCGGTGGCGCCGGCGGTTGCCGCGCCGACGACGGGGGTGAGCGCGATTCCGGCGCCTACGGCGGTGCCTGCGCGGAGGAAGTTCCTGCGGTCCAGAGAGGTCATGGCACGTGTGTAGTGGGCGTGGGCGACGGGGTGGCGAACGTGGTTTGACGGGGTCGTTAGGGGAGATGAACGGTGGGCGGTCCTTGCTCTGCGGCGTTCGCTTTCGGTGGCCTGACGCCTGGGGGGCGGGGTCTTTGACCTGCACCGTTCCTGACCTGGTGCGTTTTGGTGGCCTGACGCCCCTCCCGCTTTTGGATTTTCGCGCGGACGGCCCGCGCGTCAAGCCGTTCCTGCCAGCGCTTGGTCATGGGGCCTTGTCCCGTTGCGGCTTGACCCGCGGGCCGTCCGCGCTAACTACCTCGCACCTGGCGGGAGGGGCGCGGGGTGTGGACGCGCTTTGTGTGCTTTGCTCCGCCGGGCTGCGGTCGTCCTGTGGGTGCGGTGCGGGTTTTCTTGCGGGGTTTTGTTGCGCTGCCGGGCTGCGGTTCCAGCGTGGGCCGCGCCTGCTGACTCGGTCGGGGGCACGGCCTCGACCCCCCATCACTTTGCCGTCACGTATGCGAATCACCAGAACTCCCTCATTCGGGGGTCTCGGCGTCACACTTGCGTCACCACAGCGCGCTTTCGCGTCACTGCTCCGTCAACGGCCTGCGTGCTGTCCACGTCGGGCAGCGTCGTCCTGTGCCGGACCGGGGACAGGTGGACCGGGAGTGCGGACACGGCCAGGATTGCGGCGCCGAGCCACAGGGCCGTGTGCAGTCCCGCGAACTGGCCCAGCAGGCCCGCCGCTGCGGCGCCGACGGCCAGGGCGCCGGTGAGCATGAAGCGGAAGGTGGCGTTCATGCGGCCGAGGAGCGGGTCGGGGGTGAGGCGCTGGCGCAGCGCCACGCCGAGGACGTTGCTGATGCCGATCCGGATGGTGCACAGCAGCCAGCCGACGCAGGCCACCGGGAGCCACCAGCCCCGGTCGAGCGGCGCGATGAGCAGTGCGGTCGGGCACATGAGCAGCCCGGTGAGACCGAGGGTGCGGCCGTAGCCCAGGCGGGCCGACATCGGGCGGGCGAGTGTGGCGCCGATCAGGACGCCCAGGCCGCCGAGGCCGAGGTAGGCGCCGAGGGCCCAGGCGGGCAGGCCGAGTTCGCGGGTGAACAGGACCGGGAGGAGGGTGTTGAGCAGGTTGCCTCCGAGGTTGTTGAGCGAGGCCGCCACGGCGAGGGCGCGGAGTTCGCGGTCGCCGAGGACGTGGCGAAGACCTTCGGCTATCTGGGTGCGGAGGGTCGGTGCTTCAGCTGCGGCACCGCTCTCCCCCGGTGCGTTCGCCCCCGGTGCGCTCTTCCTCGGCGTGCTCTCTCTTGGTGTGCTCTCCTTCGCCAGGCCCGTCAATCCCAGGGCCGACGCCAGGTAGAGCGCCGCCGCCGCGAGTACCGCGACCGGGGCGGTCAGGACCTGGACGAGTCCGCCGCCCGCGCCGCGGCCGGCGATGTTGCCTACGGCCTGCAGGCTGACGACGGCCGAGTTGCCTCGGACCAGGGCGTCGGGCGGGGTCACGGCCGGCAGGTGGGTCTGCGCGCCCACGTCGAAGAACACGGTGGCCGCGCCGCCCAGTAGGGCCACGGCGTACAACTGCCCCAGCGTCAGGGTCCCGCAGGCCCACGCGACCGGGATGGACCCGAACAGCGCCGCTCGCGCCAGGTCGGCGGCGACCAGGACGCGCGGGACTCGCATGCGGTCCACCCACGCGCCGGCCGGGAGGCCTATGAGCAGGAACGCCGCGGTGGACAGCGTGGCGAGCAGGCCTACCTGGCCGGGTTCCGCGTCGAGGGCGAGGACGGCGGTGAGCGGGACGGCTACGTATCCGACGCTCGCGCCCAGGTTGCTGAGGGCGCTTGCGGTGAACAGCGTCCGGAAGCCGTGGCTGCCCCACGGCGAGGTGCTGGTTGGCATGCCGGTACGGTGCCGCCCGGCGCGCGGGGTGGGCCATTGTTTTAGCCTGGGCTGAATCGTCCCTGTCGGGTCCTGGAAGGCGGCGCCGTGACCGAAGAGCCTGCCCCGCTTCCACCGCCACGGCCCGGCGGCAGCGTGGACGTCGCCTTCACCGTGGAGGACGTCGCCCGCATCCGCTTCGCCGTGTCCCCGCTGTGGGAGGTGGTCACGAGTGTGCGCGTACTCAAGGGGTCGGACACGCAGGGCCTGCACCGGCGTTGGCAGGAGCGGGCGATCGCCTCGCTGCGCGCCGCGAAGCTGGATGTCGCACCGCTGTTCGACCTCGTCGAGGTGCCGACCTACGCGATCCCCAGCTTCCTCGTCCCGCCGCCGGCCACCACGCAGCCCTCGCTGGAGGTGGAGCTCGCGGCGGTACGCGCCACGCCGCCCGAGCGGTTGCGCGCGTCGGCGCCTGGCGTTCGTCCCGCGGTGGCGCGCCTGCGCGAAGACCCCGAGGGCGGCCTGGCACGCCTTACGGAGACCATCGCGGCGTACTGGGAGCTCACCCTCGCGCCGTACTGGCCCCGCATCCAGGCGCTGGTGGACGACGACATCCGGTACCGCGCCCGCATGTTGGCCGAGGGTGGCGCGCGGCGCCTGTTCGAGGACATCGACCCCGGGGTGACGTGGGACGCGGGCACCCTGCGGATCCGGCACCGGTACACCAGTGGCCCGCGCCGCCTCGACGGCCGCGGGCTGTTGCTGGTGCCGTCCGCGTTCATCTGGCCGCGGACGTTCAGTGTGCTCGGCTTCGCGGAGTGGCAGCCGACGCTGCGCTATCCGCCGCGCGGCATCGGCACGTTGTGGGAGCCGCGGCGTGAGGTGCTGTCGGATGCGCTGGCCGGGGTCCTGGGGCGCACCCGTGCGGCGTTGCTGACCGAGCTCGCGTCTCCTGCGTCCACGACCGAGCTCGCCGGCCGTGTCGGGGTGACGCCGGGCGGGGTCTCGCAGCACCTGACGGCGTTGCGCGCCGCCGGGCTGGTGAGCGCGCACCGCACCGGGCGGGTCGTGCTGTACGCGCGCACCGCCGTCGGCGAGGCCCTGGCGGCGGCGAACACGCCCGTGCCGCGGTAGCGGGGCCCGTGGGGCGGCGTGCGCCGCCCCGCGGGCACACCGTCACGCGTAGCAGGTCAGCGGCTTGCCGCCGTTGAACGTGATCATGTCGTCGAGCGCCGCGTAGATGTCGATCGGCGCGGCCCGCTCCGTGCCCTTGAGCTCGGCGTACGCCCGGTGCAGGTTGCCGACGATCCGCTCCGAGTCCGACAGCTCCGCGTACTCGCCCAGGTCCGTCTCCCGCGCCACGGTGAGCGGGTCCAGGCCCGCCTCCAGGCCCTTGCGCGCGGTCTCCAGGAGGAACTCCGCGTACCCGATCGCGAAGTCGATCTGCTCGGGGCCGCACACCTCGCCGTGCCCCGGGACGATCGTGGTCGCGCCCAGCTCCTTGATGCGGTGCAGCACGTCGAGGTAGCCGGCGGGCGAGCCCATCAGGAGGAACGGCATGCCGCCGTTGAAGATCAGGTCGCCCGAGTAGAGGACGCCCTGCTCCTCGAGCCACACCACCGAGTCGTTCGAGGTGTGCGCCGGGCCGAAGTGCTTGACCTGGGCCCGGAGTTCGCCCGAGTGCACGGTGATGCCGTCGGTGAAGGTCAGGAACGGCGGCACCGGGCGGATGCCGCCCCAGCCCACGCCCGGCCAGTAGGCGTCGACCTCCATGATGCCGAGGTTGAGGATCGCGGTGCGGGCGTTCTCGTGCCCCACGATGGTGGCCGACTCGAACAGGTAGTTCCCGTACGTGTGGTCGCCGTGGTGGTGCGTGTTGATGAGGGTGCGCACCGGGGCGCCGGTCTGCTTCGCGATGGTGTCCTGGAAGGTCCGGGTCCGCGCCTCGGTGGCGCAGGCGTCGATCGCGATGACGCCCTCCGGTCCGACCAGGAAGCCGGTGTTGTTGATCCACCAGCTGCCGTCCGGCTGGATGTACGCGTACGCGCCGTCGGCCACCTCCTGGACGCGGGGCGGGTCCATCCGGCTGCCGTGGTCGTGTTGCGACGTGCTCATCGGTTCTCCCGATCGATTGGGGTGTGCTGCGCCTACGCCTTGCGGCCGAACGTCGAGACGGTTTCGTACCACATGGCGGAGAACGCCGGGTCGAGCGCGATCCGGCTGACCGCGTCGAGGTCGTCCTGGGTGAGGCCCTGCGCCTTCAACTGCTCGCGCAGCTGACGGGTGTGGATGTCGTGCAGGAGGCTGCCGCCGGCTCCGCCCGTGGTGGAGTCGGTGTGGATGACGGTCTGCACGTCCTGCAGACCGAGTGCGCGCATCTCCTGGTGAATCGAGTAAGCCCATTCGGTGTCCGAGCCCGCCTCGCGCATGACGTTGAACATCGCGCCGCTGAACCGCCTGAACGTCGCGGCCGCTTCGTCGTCGGGCGCGGTCATCACGCGCAGCGGGTCCGGGCAGTACGCGTCCTCGACCAACAGCCAGCCGCCGGGCGCCAGCGCGCCCGCCAGACGGGCCAGGATCTCGCGCCGCTCGGCGATGTGCATGATGACGTAGCGGGCGTGGATGACGTCGAACAGTCTTCCGTCGCCCGGCAGTTCGTCGGTGCGCACGTCGTGCACGAGCACCTCGACGCCGTCCGGCACGTCGACGCGGCTGGTGTCCAGGTCGGTCGCGACGACCGAGCCCTCGGGCCCCACGAGTTCGGCGAGGTGCCGGGCGATCGAGCCACCGCCCGCGCCGATCTCCCATGCGCGTGCGCCCGGCTTGACGTCGAGCGACGCCAGGCGCGCCTTGGTGATCGGGTCGAGCATCCCCTGCAGCACCTTGAGCTGCGCGTCGATCTCCGGCGCGCCGGTGAACGCGTACTCGGACGCGTGCTCGGTGGCGTTGGACATGGTGGTGTCCCTCCGTTGGGTGAAGCGGATCAGGCGTGGCGGTCTGCGCGGTCCCGGGCGCCGGTGAGCGCGGAGGCGAAGCCCGCGTCGGTCCCCGGGCCGGTCGCGGTGGCGGCGCGTCCGGAGGTCAGGTAGACGGCGTCGTCGGCTATGCCGTCGACCAGGGCCGCCTGCGGGGTGGCGATGAGCACCGTGAGGCCCTGCGCGGCGAGGGTCCGCAGCAAGCCGTGGATCTCGTGGGCGATGGCGGGGGCCAGCCCCTCGGTCGGCTCGTCGAGGAGCAGCAGCGCGGGGCTGAGCAGCAGCGCGCGGGCGAGGGCGAGCATCTGCTGTTCGCCGCCCGAGAGTTCGCCGCCTCGGTGGCTGTGCCGTTCGCCGAGCCTGGGCAGCAGGCGCACCACGTCGGCGCGCGTCCAGACGGGTCCTGCGACGCGGGCGCGGGCGGCCGCGCGGGCCGCCGGGGTCCACGCGCGGCGCTTGGTGCCCGCGCGTTCGGCGAGCCGCAGGTGCTGTTCGACGGTGAGGCTCGCGAACACCCGGCGGCCCTGCGGGACGATCGCGGTGCCGACCCGGGCGACGATGTGCGGCGGCTTGCCGGTGACGTCGGTGCCGGCGATGCGGATGCTGCCGCCGGACGGCGTGACCAGCCCGGCGACCGCGTGCAGCAGCGTGGTCTTGCCCGCGCCGTTCGGCCCGACGACGGCCAGCACGCCGCCGCGCGGCAGGGTCAGGTCGATGCCGTGCAGCACCGCGCCGCCGCCGTACCCGGCGGTCAGCGACCGGATGTCGAGCATCGGGGCGGACGGCGCGCCGCCGTCCGCCGCGGCGGCGCGTTCGGCCCGGGGCCGGGCCAACGGCACGACCTCGGCCATGTGTTCCTCGTCCGTCATGCCGTCTCCGCCACCTTCCGCCGTCCGAGGTACGCCTCGCGCACCGCCGGGTCCGCCTGGATCTCGGCCGGGGTGCCGGTGACCAGCGGGCGACCGTGGTGCAGCACGGTCACCGTCCTGGCGAACGCGGCGACGACGTCCAGGTTGTGCTCGACCAGCAGCACCGCCACGTCGTCCGACAGGTCGCGCAGGACGGCCAGCAGCACCGTGACGTCCGCGTCGGTGAGACCCGCCGCGGGTTCGTCGAGCAGGAGCAGGCGCGGCCGACCCGCCAGGGCGACCGCGAGGTCGAGCATCCGCCTGCGCCCGTGCGACAGTTCGCCGGCCTGGCGGTGCTCGAGGCCGGTCAGCCCGACCGTTTCGAGGATGGCACGGCAGTCGTCCGCGATCCGCCGCCGCCCCGCCCGCCGCCACGGTGCGGCGGTGTGGTGGTGCCACGCGCCGAGCAGCACGTTGTCGAGCACGGTCGCGACCGGCACCACCGACGGGTGCTGGAAGGTCCGGGCGATGCCGCCGCGCGAACGGCGGTGCGGGCGCTGCCAGGTGATGTCGCGTCCGGCGAAGGCGATGCGGCCGCTGGTCGCCAGGTCGGTGCCCGCGATCAGGTTGAGCAGGGTCGTCTTGCCGGCTCCGTTGGGGCCGATGAGGGCGTGCCGGGCACCCTCGGCGACGGTCAGGTCGGCGCGGTCGAGGGCCACGAACGAGCCGTACGAGCGCGTCAGTTCCGTGACGGTGAGCAGATCGGTCACCGGGCGTCCGCCTCCTCGGGCACCGGCGCGCCGGACGCGGGCACGGTGCCGTCGCCTGCCCCGGCGGCCGCCGGGGTGCGCGGCACGAGCCCCGGCACGCGCAGCCCCATCCGGTCGGCCAGCGACCGCAGTTGCTGCGCGACACCGGCCGCGCCGTTCGGCAGCAGGTAGACGGCGATCAGGAACAGGATGCCGAGGAACAGCGGGGCGTGCCCCGGCCACCAGTTGCCGAGCTTGTCGCGGGTGAAGACGATCAGCCCGGCACCGGCGAACGCGCCCGCGGTGGAACGGACTCCGCCGATGACGACGGCGAGCAGCGCGAGCGCGGAGATGTCGAACCCGACGTCCTGCGGCGACACGTAGCGCGCGTAGGTCATGAGCAGTGCTCCACTGATACCGCTGATCGCTCCCGCACCGGTGTAGGTGAGCAGCAGGTAGCGGTCGACGGGGTGGCCCGCGGCGCGCATGCGGTCCTCGTTGTCGCGGACGCCGGCGAGCAGCAGCCCGGCGGGCGAGCGCAGGACGAGCGCGGTGATCCCGGCCACGACCAGGGCGACGACCAGCACGTACAGGTAGATGTCCTGGTCGTCGAACAGTTCGGCGCCGCCGGGGAAGATGCGCGCGGGCGGCGTGCTGACGCCGTCCGAGCCCCCCGTGAACTCCTTCCACTGCACCGCCGCCGTCGCGGTCAGCTCGCCGACCGCGAGGGTCAGCATGAGCGCGACGACGCCGCGCGCGCGGATCACGACGATGCCGGTCACGGCCGCGAAGAGCGCGCCCGCGAGCGCCGCCGCGGGCAGTTGCAGGAGCCCCGCGGTGATGTCGTGCCGGGTCAGCCACGCGGTGGTGTAGGCACCGACCGCGTACGGCGCCACCTGGCCCATGGTGGCCAGCCCGGCGTGCCCCGTGAGCACGCCGACGCCGACCGCGAGCAGCCCGAACACCAGCGCCTGCGTGGCCAGGACGAGCGTGTACGTGTCGACCAGCTGCGGCAGCACGAGCAGCCACACCACGACCACCGCGAGGGCGGCCCGGCGTGCCACGGTGCCGTAGCGGGACGACATGGCGATGACGGCGGACAGTCGCGTGTTCACGCGCCGCCTCCCTTCAAGGCCCGGGCCCGGGTCGCCAACACCCGGGCGCGGGCCGCGAATTCCGGGAGGATCCCGGAACCCGAGCGGACCAGGAGCGCGATCCCCATCGCGCCGAAGAGCAGGTACGGCGCGAGGTCGGGGGCGAGGACGACGCCGAGCGTCTGGACCTCGCCGACCGCGATCGCCGCGAAGAGCGCGCCCAGCACCGAGCCGAGGCGGCCGACCACCACGATGATGAGGGACCACAGCATGACCGTGTCGGCGGTCTCCGGCGACGGGGTGATGATCGGCGCGCCGAGCACCCCCGCGCCGCCCGCGAGCGCGCCCGCGACGACCAGCGTCGCGGTGTGCACGACGCGCGGGCTGAGCCCCAGCGCCGCGACCATCTCCGGGTCGTCGGTGGTGGCCCGCACCGCGGCGCCGGCCGTCGACCGCACCAGCAGCCAGTAGCCGAGGCCGGCGAGCAGCGCCGCGACGCCGATGAACGCCAGGCGGTAGGTCGGGTACTGGTGCCCGGCGATGGTCACCGAGTCCTCCAGCGCCTTGGGCACCGCGACCTGCCGCTGGTCGGCGCCGAAGTAGGACACCAGCATGTCGCCGCCGACCAGGGCGATGCCGAAGGTGAGTAGTGCCTGGTCGAGATGGCCGCGGCGGGCGACCGGCGCGACGGCGACGGCGAGGACGCCGCCGCTCGTCGCACCGGCCGCGGCGCCGACGGCCAGGGCGAGCACGAGCATGCCCCAGCTGCCGTCGCCGATGTCCGCCGCGATGTACGCGCCCATGGCGTACACGGTCCCGTGTGCCAGGTTCAGCACGCCGCCCGAGCCGAACGCCAGGGTGAGCCCCGCGGCGACGACGAAGAGCAGCATTCCGTAGGCGACCCCGTCGAGCGCGGGGATCAGGTGCGCGTCTAGCCAGTCCACCGCGGCTCCTTTCCGGGTCGTCGCGTGATCGGTCGTGGGCGCGTCATGTCAGCCGGCCCGCTCAGCTGCCGAGGGTGGCGAGTTCCTGGACGACCACGTTCGACAGCACCTGGCCGTCGGGCCGCACCTGGCGCAGGTACCACTTCTGCACGGGGCTGTGGTTCGCGCCGAACTGCCAGGCGCCGCGCGGGCTGTCGATCTGGCCGAGGCCACGGATGGCGTTGTTGATGGCCTCGGAGGTCACCTTGCCGTCGATCGCGGTGATCGCCCGGTCGAGCACCGAGCCCGCGTCGAAGGAGCACATCGCGTACAGGTTGGGCTGCGTCTTGTGCTTGGCGTTGTACGCCGAGACGAAGTTGCGGTTGGCCGGGTTGTCCAGGCCGGGCGCGTAGTTGAGCACCGAGTAGATGTCGCGCGCGGCGTCGCCCTCGGCGGCCAGCGTGGCGCCCTCGGTCAGGAAGCCCGCGGCGTACAGCGGGATGTCCTTGGCGTCGGACTGCTTGTACTGCTTGACGAAGTCGACCGCCGCGCTGCCCGCGTAGAACGTGTAGACGGCCTTGGCGCCGCTCTGCGCGATCTGCGACAGGTACGGCAGGAAGTTCGTGGTGCCCGGCCACGGCGTGAAGGTCGGCTTGCCCCCGGAGTTGGCGACCTGGCCGCCGGCCTTCACGAACGTGTCCGTGAAGCCGCGGATCTGGTCCTGGCCACCCTGGTAGTCCGGGCCGATGATGCCGACCGGGCCGTTCACGGTGTCCTTGACGTACTTGGCGATCGCCGCGCCCGTCTCGTCGGACATCCAGCTGGTGTTCCACACCCGGTCGATGTTCTGCAGGTTCGGGCGTCCGCCGGAGCCGATGAGCGGCACCCGGTTGTCGGCGAGCATCGGCGTGATGGCGGCGACCGCGGCGCCGCTGGAGACGCCGACCACCGCGGCGACCTTGTCCTGCTTGACCAGCTTGGTGGCGGCCGACAGGGACACGCCGGGGGCCTCGCCCTCGTCCGCCACGACGACCTCGATCTTGTGGCCGCCGAACTTGTTGTTGTGCTGCTCGACGTAGAGCTCGAAGCCGCGCTTCATGTCCTCGCCGATGGACTTGTACACGCCGGACAGCGGCACCAGCAGGCCGAGCTTGACGGTGTCGTTGTTCGAGCCGCTGTCCTTCGAGCACGCCGCGGTGGCGACGAGGGCGGCGGCGAGCACTATCGAGGCGGCGGCGCGCCGCCGGGTGCGCCTGATCAGAGACATGTCGTGCGACTCCAGCAGGGTCGTGGCCGGGCCAAAGGCCCGCCGGGGAAGGGGGGTTGAGCGGAGGTGACGTTCATGCACGCCGGGCCCGGGTCCGCCGGTGGGCGGGCCCGCGGGGCCGTTGTGGCATGCGTCGGCCCGGGCGCGGCTCCGGCGGTCGCCGGCCGCGCCCGTACGGCCGCCGGTCAGCCCTGCGGCGCGGGCTGCGCGGAGAGCCGGAAGCGGGCCCGGGCCACCGCGGTCAGGGCGGGGCCGACCTTGTCGATGAGCTGCGCCATCTCGTACGACACCTGCCGCACGTCGCAGTCGTGGGTGGCGAGCACCAGCAGCGAGGCGGGGTCCTCGGAGGTGTACGCCATGGAGAACAGGAACCCGCCGTCCATCTCGGTGAGGTTGCTGCGGACCGGGGCGACGTCCATCGCCTTGGCGGCTCCGGCGAGCAGGCCGGAGAGGCCGGAGGCCACCGCGCCCAGCTGGTCGGCGAGCGCCTGGGGAAGCGTGTCGCCGCCGGTGTGCGCGACCGTGATGCCGTCCGCCGAGACCGCCAGGGCGTGCACGATCTCGGGGACGCGGCCCGCGAAGTCCACCAGAAGCCAGCCCAGTTCGCTCTCGCTGATCTCCGTCACGTCAGTTCCCTGCCTCGAAGTTCGGTTGCCTGGGGACGGGTGAGCACCGCGCGGTGCTCACCGGAGGAGGGTCCGTCCGGGGCACCCGGGGACGCGTCGGCCGCGCCTCCGGGGATTCGGCCGGCCCGGGTGCCCGAGGCGAACGCGGCCATCGCGTCGGCGACCCGGCCCGCGTCGCGCGGCCGTTCCGTCGTACGCGCGGGGACGCGCTGCTGTTGGGCGGGCACCGTGGCGGGTGCCTCCTGCAGGTGCGCGCGCGGCACGCGGCGCGGCAGGCCCGACGTCGTCGGCGCGGACTGGGGGTGTCCGAAGCCGGCGTCGTGCGGGACGTGGGAAGTGCCGCTGTGCGTGGGCGCGTCGTCGCCGGATCCCGGGGCGGCGGGTGACGGGGACGCGAGGGGACCGGACGGCGCGGAGCTCGCCACCCAGCCGGAGCGTGCGGGCCGCGACGGGCCGCCGTCGGCCGGGACGCCGCCCGCCGGACCGCCGAGCGGTCCGCCGAGCGGGGTGCCGAGGGGCGCGCGCGGTGCGGTGCCGTTCGAGGCGGCCGCGGCCGGCGCGAGCGGGTCGGCCGGGCTCCCGGCCGGACCGCTCTCGGGCAGGCCCTGCGGTGCGGTGCCGCTGACCAGCTGCGGGGTGGCGGTGCGGGTGATGGCGCCCGCGGCCACGACGCTGCCGATGACGGTGGTGTCGGCGGCGGCCGCGCGGTGCCGGCCCACCCGGCGCACGCTGGTGAGGACCCCGGCGGGGAGGACGACGACGGCCACGGTGCCGCCTTCGTCGCCCTTCTCCAGGCTGACCTCGACACCGAGCCGGACGGCGAGCGTGCTGACGACAGTGAGGCCCATGAGCCGCACGGAGTCCAGGTCCACGGAGGAGGACCCGGCCAGCCGCGCGTTCAGCACCTCGCGCCGGTCGGCGCGCAGCCCGAAGCCCTGGTCGGCGATGTGCACGACCGCCCTGTCGCCCTGCACCCCGACGTCGACGGACACCGGCGTGCCGGGCGGCGAGAACATCGTGGCGTTGTCGAGCAGTTCGGCCAGGAGGTGGGCGAGCGGGTCGGTGGCGCGGCCGGCGATGGTGACCCCGATGTTGCCGCCGGGCAGGTGGACACGCGTGTAGTGCTTGATCCGCTGGGCCGCGACGCGGACCACGTCGAGCAGCGGCGTGTCGTCCCGGACGCGCGCGGAGCCCTCGCCGCCGAGCACGAGCAGGTTGTCGTGCGTGCGGCGCATCAGGTTGACGTGGTGGTCGATCGCGTAGAGGCGTTCGAGGCGCTCGGGGTCGGCCTCGCGCTCCTCGGCACGGTCGAGTTCGCGCAGCAGGTCGTTGGTCTGCACCTGGCCGCGGCGGGCCAGGTTGACGAGGATGGCACTGGTTCCGGCGCGTTCGCCCGCCAGGTTGGCGGCCAGTCGGACCGCCTCCTCGAAGACGATCCGGAACGCGTCGCCGACCTCGGCGATCTCGTCGCGGCCGTCGACCTTGACGGCGGCGCCGGCCAGCGACGCGAACTCGTCGGGCGTCGCGGAGCCGAGGACGTCCGGGTCGCGCAGCGTCTCGACCGCGGCGGGCAGCCGCTCGTAGGCGACCTCGTGCGCGGACTCCTGCAGCGACCGCAGCCTGCGGATCATCTTGCGGCCGAGCCGGATGACGATGGTCGCGGCGGCCGCGATCGCGAGCACGATGGCGGCGATCTCGCCGGTCGCCCACCACACCTGGTGGTCGCGGATGTCGGTGACGTCGTCGAGGACCGTCTGGTCGATCTCGGCCTCGACGCCGCGCAGGCGCGCGACACGTGCGTCCAGGACGCCTGACCACTCGTTCGGGTCGAGGGCGAGCAACGAGTCTGCGGGCGTGCGCGCCACGAGGTCCTCGAGGCTCTGCGCACGTGCCAGCTTCTCGCCGACGAGGCTGTGCTCGAGGAGCGACTGCCACTCGGGGCGGGCGGAGCCGGCGAACGACCGCAGCCCCTCGCCGTAGCCGGCGCGCGCTTCGAAGATCTCCTGCTGGGCGGCGCGGTTGAAGCCGCCCGGGCCCAGCGCGCGCAGTACCGCGACCTCCTGGAGGCTCGCGGACTCGGCGGCCCGCGACAGCTCCGAAGCGGTGCGCAGGTCCTCGGCGTTGGCGGCCGGCGCGCCCGCGAACTGGGCTACGCCGGAGCGGTAGTCCATCAGGCCGGCGACCAGGATGCGGTAGCTGAACCCGGCGGCGCTGAGCGGCGTGCGGTGCGTCTGCACGCCGTACCGCAGTTCACCGAGGCCGGCGAGGCCCGCGTCGACGGCGCGCAGCGCCTGGGTGACCTCGGCCGGGGCCCCGTCGACGTCGGCGCGGCTGCTGCGGTAGCGGGCCACTTCGGCGTCGGTGGTGCCGACCTGGCGGCGGTACGCCTCGGCGGCGTCCTGGTTCGACGCCGGCAGCAGCATCAGCGTCGCGGCGGTGCGCTCGGCCTGGAGCTCGTGCGCGAGCCTCCCGGCCGCGCCGCTCGCGACGACGAGTGAGCGCAGGTCGGCCGCGTCACTCGCCTTGCTTATGGACGACTCGACCGCTAACCCGGCGAACCCTACGGCCACCACAAGCGGAACGCCGACCATCAGCGTGAGTGTTCGTGTCAGCTTCACGCGGGCGACCCCGCACGCAGCAACGCCTCCATTGGAGGAACCCCCGTTCTCGTCCGCCAACTCGACGCCGGGAGGCTACTCGCCCCGTACCCGAATGCACGAACATCGCTGGTCAAGCGCAACTGATCCCCCGGAAGGGCGTGTTCCGCATCCGCACCGGCCAACAACCTGACGGATCGTCACCAAGACACCGCAGGCGGTCGCGCGAACTCCCGTGGCGCACAACGTAGCAGGGGATCGGGGCACGGATCACTAAGGGGGATCATGCAATTTCAGCCATACGCCACCGAATTCACGTGTCTGTAACGCCGCGTTGACGATGAGGAGTCCGACGTTCCGGTTTACCGGCGGACCTGGGCCGCAATTGTCGGCAACCCGCGCCGATTTCCGTTACGCGGGCGAAAACGTGTCCCGGACCGGGGATTCGATCCGGTCGCCTTCGATCCGCGGTGATCGAATTCGGCGTATTCCGAATTGTTGGGTCTGGCAGGGCCGTTGCGGGCACACCGTGAAGCCATGTCCGAGAACCGCGCCCGACACCGGCGCACCCAGCCGACGGCGCGCTGGTGCGCGGCCCTCCTTCTCGGGGCAGTTGTCGCCACGGCGCACCCGCTCTCCGGCACCCGCCCGGCTCCCATGGGGATGGAAGGCACGCCGACGACGACGTCCACACCTATAACGGTGGCCGCGACGCCTCCCGTGCTCCCGGCTCCGTCGGCGCCGGACACGCGGACGGCCGCGGCACCGACCACGACGGCGAGCACGACGCCCATGCCGACTTCTCCCCCTGCCAGCGCTCCCCCGCCGCCCACAACCGCCGCGACGCCGGGCAGGACGACCGCCACCGCACGCCCGACCCGGCCCGCCTCGCTGCGGGCCGGCTCGACCGGACCCGAAGTCACCGACCTGCAACGCCTGTTGATCGCGCTCGGCAAGACGTACGTCGACGACATCGGCCGCTACGACAGCCGCACCACCCGCGCGGTCACCGAACTCCAGCAGGAGTACGGCGTCGAGGGCGACCCTCCGGGCGTGTACGGCCCGGCCACCCGCGCGGCGCTCGGCGGCGGCTGACGCGCGCCCACAGCGGCCTCCCGCGATCGTCGCCCCGACTGCTGCACCGGACCGCTGCGCCGGGCCGCGCCCGATCGTGCTGCGAGGCAACACGACCGTGCGGCGATCGGCCGTTGATCGGCGGCGGCGGCGGAAGAAGACTGAGGAGGGCTGTGTGCGGCGCCGTCCGCCGCCCCGACTCCGGCCAAGGGACCACCATGTTCGAGCAACACGCTGCCGACCTGTACCTCGTGCGGTCCGACCAGGGGATGGTCCTCGACAGCGTGGAGTGGGGCGGCTGGGTCGAGTACGGCGGTCCGGGCTGGGGCGTGGAGTACGGCGGCCGGGCCCAGCGCGACGAGCCGGGCGGCGAGCGCTTCGCCGGCCCCGCACCGCACGTCGCGCCCGCCGACGTCGTCGAGCTGAGGACCGCCCGCGGCGGCCGCTGAGCCCGCCCTCGGCAGACCCGCCCGCGCGGCATCGGGCCGCGCCGGCGGGACTCCTCCGGACCGCACCTGACCGAGCGTGACCGGCCGGGCATCGGTGAATGACCGGAATTCGCCCCGCCCTCCCTTCCCGCCCACCTCTCCCCCGTCACCGCGCCTTCGTCAGCGCGCCGTCCAGGATCTCGGCCGCCGTGTCGATCTCGTCCTCGGTCACCGTCAGCGGCGGCGCGATGCGCAGGCACGCGCTCATCTCGCCGTGCTGGCCGCGCACGATGTTCATGCAGAGCCCGGCCCGTTCGCACGCGCCGGTCACCGCGTCGCCGAACGCCGTGGCCGGCTTGCGGGTGTCGCGGTCCTCGACCAGCTCGACGCCCCACAGCAGGCCGAGGCCGCGCACGTCGCCGACCCCCTCGTGGCGGTTCTGCAGTTCGCGCAGGTGCGCGCCGAGCCGCTCCCCGCGCTCGCGGGCCCGGGCGGCCAGGTCCTCCTCCTGCACGACGTCCAGGACGGCGAGTGCCGCAGCGGCGGGCAGCGGGTCGGACTGGTGGGACGTGTAGTAGAGCAGCCCGCGGTCGTACGCCGTCTGCTCCAGCTCCGCGGTCGTGACGACCGCGCTGATCGGCAGGCCCCCGCCCAGCGTCTTGGACAGCGTCACGAAGTCCGGGGTGATGCCGAACAGTTCCATGCCGAACATGGCACCCAGCCGGCCGAAGCCGGTCTGCGCCTCGTCGAGGATCACCATCATGCCGCGCTCGTGCGCGAGCCCCGCGAGCTTGGCGAAGTAGCCGTCCGGCGGGACGATCACGCCGCCCGCGGACAGCACCGGCTCGGCGATCACCGCGGCGGGCGCGCCGGTGCTCTGCTCGTCGTACATGTCGAAGCCGACGTCCAGGCACGTGGTGTCGCACGTGTCGGTGCAGTGCCGCACCGGGCAGCGGTACGCGTACGGCGCCGGCAGCGCGAACACGCCCGGCATCGTGGGCCCGTGGCCGCGCCGCCCCGCCGAGTAGGTGGACGCCTGGCTGCCGCCGGTCATGCCGTGCCAGCTCCGGGTCAGCGCGAGCACCTCGAAGCCGCCGGTCGCCAGCTTCGCCATGCGCAGCGCGGCCTCGTTGGCCTCGCCGCCGGTGCTCAGGAGCATGACGCGGTCGAGCGGGTCGGGCAGCAGGCCGGTCAGCCGCTCGGCCAGGTCGAGCACGGGCGGGGCCAGCATGCGGGAGTTGAGGTGCACGTTCTCGCGCAGCGCGCGCTCGACGGCGGCGGTGATGCGCGGGTGGCCGTGGCCGATCGTGGCGCAGATCTGGCCCGACGTGAAGTCGAGGATGCGGCGGCCCTCGGTGGTCTCCAGCCACGAGCCCGACGAGCGCGCGATCACCTCCGGCCAGAACTCCCCCGCGTAGCGGACCATCAGCTCGGCTCGTGGATCCATGGCGTCCCTCCGGTGGGTGCGAACGTGTGCTTCGATGCTCGCGCCGGGGATCATGCGAAACCAGCGGAAGTTTCCGAAGCATGACCGTGGAAGGATTCGAACGATCGGCGACCGGGTGGAGGGAAAGTGCTGGAGCTGCGCCGCTTGCGGCTGCTGAGCGAACTGCGGGTGCGCGGGACCGTGACGGCCGTCGCCGAGGCGCTGGCGTACAGCCCGTCGACCGTGTCGCAGCAGCTGGCCGAGCTCCAGCGCGAGGCCGGTGCCGTGCTGTTCGAACGCGACGGGCGGCGGCTGCGGCTGACCGCGGCCGGCTTCGTGCTGGCCGACCACGCCGACGCGCTGCTGGCGCGTATGGAGCAGGCCGAGGCCGAGGTCGCGGCGACGGTCGGCGCAGTGGCCGGGGTGGTGCGGATAGCGGCGTTCCAGACCGCGATGAGCCTGGTCGCGCCGGCGCTCGCCGAACTGGCCGTACGGCATCCGGCGCTGCGGGTGGAGACCCGGGTGACCGAGCCGGACGAGGCGCTCGCCCTGGTCGAGCGGCGCGGCTGCGACCTCGCGGTGTTCGACGAGTTCACCACCGCGCCGCGCCCGCGAACGTCGGGGCTGCACGTGGAGGAGCTCCGGCTCGACCGCATCCACGCCGTGCTGCCGCGCACGCACCCGGCTGCGGCGCGGCCCGCGGTGCCGATCACCGCCCTGGCCGCCGACGTCTGGGCGGCCGGCCCGCCGGAGACCAGCCACGGCCGCCTCGTCGACGAGGTGTGCCGTGACCAGGGCGGCTTCCCGCCGGACATCCGGCACCGCACGTCAGACGCGCTGGCGCTGCTTTTCCTGGTGGCCGCCGGGCAGGCCGTGACCCTGCTGCCGGAACTGGCCCGGCCGGAACGCGACCCGGCGGTCGCGGTGGTGCCGATCGACGGCGCGCCGGTGATCCGACGGATCCTGACGGCGGTTCGCGAATCGGCCCTGCACAGCCCTGCCTTGGCTGCGGTACGGGCGGCGCTGCGCCCGGGCGGGTGAGCCCGTCACAGCAGGGGTTCGAAGGCCTGGTAGGCGGCGAAGTCGGTGAAGTGCCGTGCGTAGAGCTCGGATCCGTCGCCGAGCCGTTCGTCGAGCACCCGGTTGACGTCCACGACCTGCACCAGCCGCCAGGTCACCCGCTCCCCCGCCTCGTTCGCGTACGAGGTCTCGAGTCCCCGCCCGTGGACGGCGGCCTTCTCCCACGCCCGCGTCTCGTCGTCGGCCTCCAGCAGCACGAACGTCTCCTGGAACAGCGGCTCCCGTCCGGGGGCTTCGGAGACCGCTTCGGTGAGCACGACGGCGATGTACACGGCCATGGGGAAGGCCTCCGGGCTACTTCTTGAACCGGTTGTCGTTGAGCAGCTTCCACGCCGTCTTACAGCTCGCGGCAGCGCAGTTCCTGATCTCGCCGAGCGTGTCGCCGTAGTGCTGGCCGGGGAACACCGAGCGGATGGACCCCTTGCGGCACCGCGAGATGAAGTTGTTCGCGATCTCGCCGAGGTTGTCGTTGGCGTCGCAGGGCCCGCGCAGTTCGACGGCCGCGGCCGGAGCCGCCTGCGTCGCGGCGAACGCCTCGGGCGCCGCAGGGACGGCCAGCATCAACGCGAGCGACAGCGACGCCGTCACCCTTCGCGCCGAGCATCGCCGCCTGAGCGACCGGTCCGCGGTGTCGGCCGACATGCTCAGCACCCCACGAACTTCTGGTAGGCGATCCACACTTCGCCCTTGCCGTTGAGGCTGATGTCGCCGCTCTTGTGCAGATAGGTGTACGCGCCGCGGTACTTGCGCAGCTGGCCGAACGGCGACTCCAGCGCCATGTACGGCGAGTCGAGCTTCCAGTCACCCGAGTACTCGGCGTACACGCCGTCGGTCCCGTCCGTGCCGCTCGACCAGCAGGCCCGCCCGCCGGAGTACAGGACGAGGTTCCCGTCGTACTGCATCTCCAGCCGGTAGCCGCCGTTGCGCAGGCAGTGCCCCGGGATCAGCTTGTCCGTGAACGACGTCCCGTCGTTCCGGCACTCCGACCGCGCCTGCGGCTCCGCCTGCGCCGCCACAGCGACCGGCGCCGGCCCGACCGCGGCCGCAACCGCGGCCACCAGGTTGACGGCTGCCAGGACACAGACGCGCGAGAGCTTCATGCGTACTGCCTTTCTGCGGACGTACACGATCACGATGCACACAGACAGTAGCATCAAGAACACATAACGTAGTGATCACGTCCAGATGACGCCCACTCCGTCGGCGACATCGGCCGGTCGCCCACTCGGAGTCGGCTCCGGCCGGGCTCAACCGCTGCGCGGCGGCTCGCCGGCGGCCAGGGCGCGGATCACTCTGGGGAGGACGACCGCGTTCCAGCCGGTCGTGCCGATGCCGTACTTCGGCTTCGCGGCGCCGGTCAGCCAGACGCGGACCTGGCCTTCGTGCATGTCGGCGTGGGAGACGGCCGCCCAGTCGATCGGCTTGGCGAGCCAGCGGCGGAAGCGCAGGCCTTCGCTGTTGGTGTCGATGCGTTCGGACGCGGTGCTGCCGAAGGTGATCGTCGCGCCGTCCTCGATCTCGTGGAGCGCGGCGGCGGCTATGCGTGGGCAGGCGGTCCCCTCCAGGCGCGCGACCAGGCGCAGCCAGTTGGCGCGTGAGTCGGCCATCTCCGTGCCGCGGCGGTAGGCGTCCCACATGAAGACCTGCTTGCGTTCCCCGCTCGCCAGGCCGATCTGGTAGGTCGCCTGGTTGATCCGCGCCGCGGCCCAGTACGACACCCGGTCCAGCTCGTCGAGCCGGAAGACCTCGTCCCCCACCGCGATGACGCTGTCGTCCGCGACCAGTTCGCGCCGGCCCTTGCGGACGCGGATCTGACGTCCTTCGTCCCTCGTCTCGGTCATACCGGGGAAACGGATCGTTTCGCGTGCCGGTTCAGGGCGTGCGGGCGGGACCCGAGGCGGTGCCCCGGTGCGTGGGGGCGGATGCGGGCGGCGTACGTTCCCCGCATGATGCGCACACGGGGAACAGCTCTCGCCCGATTCGCCGCCGCGCCGGCCGCGCTGGTGACCGTCCTTGCGACGGCCGGGTGTTCGTCCGACTCGTCCGACTCCGGCCCGGCCGTCTCCGTCCAACAGGTGCGCGCCCACGAGGAGTCCCTCGCGGAGGGCGCGCCCTGTCCGTTCAAGTTCGACGAGGTGAAGGCCCTGCGGGCATCCGGGGTGACGGGCCGCGTGGGCCCGGGCACTCCGCCCGCCGTGGGTGACGCCGGCCCGGCCCGGCCCGCGACGCCGGCGCAGCCGTCCTCGAGCAGCGCTCCCGCGCGCCCCGCGATACCCGGCACGCCGGAGGTCTGGCTCATCACCTGCAGCTACCGCGCGAACGCGACGGACGTCAGTGTGGCGGTGCTGGCCAGCCCGGCGGCCGAGAGCGCGGTCAGCATGCTCGCACCGCTGATCGTCAAGGGCGGGGAGATCTCGACGGCACAGCTCGAAGCGTTCCTGCCCGGAGCGATGACGGCCGAGCCCGGGGCGGTCTCGCTCACGCCGGGTCCCGGTGCCGCGGCGGTGGTGCGTGTTCCAGTCAAGGGCGAAGGCGGCGTCGCGCTGCTGGTCACGACGGAGACGGGGAGCGACCACAGCCCCGATCCCGCGCTGTCCGGCGAGGCGCTCCGCAAGGTGGCTGCGGCGTTCGCGGAGGGCGTGCGGTTCTGATCCGTCCGGCGGCCGCCACCAGGGGCGGCGGCCACCCCTGCCCGGCCTCGTCGCCAGGACCGGCAAACCGGGCAACTGTAGCGTTGAAGGAGTGCACAGCCGCGATCCCGCCCCGGCGGCCCTGGCCCCCGTGATCGGGGCGCTGGTGGCCCACTGGTCGCCGTTTCTGCTGATCGCGGTCGCCGCGGCCGCCGACATCGCCGCGCCGGAGGCACGACGGTTCGACCAGTTGCTCGCCGCCGCGCCCGCACTGGCCGCCGCGACCTGGGGGGTGCCCGGCACCCTCCTGATCGGGCTGCTGTCCGCCGTGATGGAGTTCGCGCTGAGCTACGAGCGGAACGACGCGTTCGCGAACCAGTCGGGGATCGGCACCGGGGTCATCCTCGCGGTGACGCTGGCCGCCGCGTACGCCAGCCGGGTCCGCCAGCGCCAGGAGCGCGACCTGTCGGACGTCCGGGCCGTCGCCGAGACCGCTCAGGGGATGGTGCTGCGCCCGCTCCCGCCGCGGCTCGGGGACGTCGAGCTCGCGGTGCGGTACGAGGCGGCCGCCGCGCAGGCCCGGATCGGCGGGGACTTCTACGAGGCGCTGCGCACCCCGTACGGCGTCCGCGTGATCCTGGGCGACGTGCAGGGCAAGGGCCTGGCGTCGGTCGAGGTGGCGTCGGTGCTCCTCGGCGCGTTCCGGGAGGCGGCCTACGACACGCCGGGCCTGCCGGAGCTGCGGGCCGGCCTGGAGCTGAGCATGCAGCGCTACAGCGAGCAGCAGGCGGAGTCGGACGCGGCCGAGCGGTTCGCGACGGCGGTGCTGGTGGAGATCCCCGAGGGCGCGCCGGTCGCGCGGCTGCTGAACTGCGGCCATCCCCCGCCGCTGCGGCTGGGCGCGGACGGCGGGGTACGGGGCGTCGAGCCGTCGGTGCCGCTGCTGCCGGTCAACCTGGGGCTGACCGTGGACGACCGCCCGCAGGTGGACGAGATCGCGTTCGGCCCGGGCGACCGGCTGCTGCTCTACACCGACGGGGTGAGCGAGACGCGCGACCGGGACGGCGCGTTCTACCCGCTGGCGGAGCGGGTGCGGGCGTGGGCGCGGGAGCCGTCGGACGGGCTGCTGGACGCGCTGCGCGCCGACATGTCCGCGTTCGGCGCGGGCGAGCGGGACGACGACGTTGCGGTGCTGGCGGTGCGACGGGCGGGCGGGCCGGGGGGCTCGACCTGGCCTGACGGCGCTGACGGCACAGCGTGACTCTCGACTCATCTGTTTATGGATTTATCTACTCTTCATCCGGAACTGGGCAGAACGATGGTGTCCGACCTACCGCGCCCGACACCGAGGAGCCCTCATGCGCACCCTGCTCGCCCCCACCGACCAGTACTTCGGCTCCGCCGTCCCGGGCTCGGGCCCCAACGGCACGGCGTCCGCCGCGACCGGCAGCCTGCGGATCGCGACCAGCATCCCCTCCGACCACCCGCACGAGCCCGCCCACCGCTTCCTCTACGGCGCGACCGCGACCCGCTTCGGGACCCGGCTGCTGTTCGGCGAGACGGCCATGGCCGGCGCCCGCGGCCTGGCGATCGCCGCGCGGCTGCTGGACGGCTTCCGCGGCGGCGCCGAGCACGAGTCGGACCTCGGCCGGGTCGCGTACCAGATGGCGCTCAGCGTCAGCGAAGAACGCATGGGCAGCGCCCAGGAACTGGCCCGGCTGACCCTGTTGGAGCACCGGCCGGACGGCATGCTCGCCGTGGTCAACCGCGGCATGCCGGCCCCGGTCCTGGTCGGCTGGGGCGAGGCGCGCAGCCTCGCCCCGCCACTCGCCCAACCCGCGATCGGGTTGCTCAACCCGGGCAGCCTGCGGGTGCCGCCGCACGCGGTGCGGTCACGGCCCGGTGAGCGGATCCTGCTGTTCACCGGCCCCGAGCCGCGCACCGCCGGCGGCGGCCCGATGGCGTCCGACCCGGGGGTCGCGGCGGCGCTCAGCGGGCCCTTCAACGTCGCACTCGAACGCCTGCGCGAGGTGCTCGGCGGCGACGAGCGGTTCGTGCTCGCGGCCGCCGAGTGCCTCGTCGAGATCGGTGAGCCCGCCGACGCGACGGCCGCCAGCACCCCGGGCGAGGCGACCCGGCGCGCCCGCCTCGCCCGCAACCCGCTGCGCGCCTGACGCCGCCACGCCGCCCCGTCAGCCCCTGGCCGCCCGCGCGGTCAGGGGTTGATCGCGAGATCGACGTACGCCGCCAGCAGCACCAGGTGCATGCCGGCCTGCAGCGGGGTGGCCTTCCCCGGCACCACCGTCAGGATCCCGACGGCGACCGTGAGCGCGAGCAGCACCATGTGCGTCGCGCCGAGGCCGAGCAGCAGCGGGCCGGAGATCCAGATCGACGCGACGGCGACGGCCGGGATGGTCAGGCCCATGCTGGCGATCGCCGAGCCGAGCGCCAGGTTGAGACCGGTCTGCACGCGGTCGCGCAGCGCGGCGCGGTAGGCGGCGATCGACTCCGGGAGCAGCACCAGCAGGGCGATGACCACGCCCACGACCGCCTCGGGCAGCCCGGCCGACTCGACGCCGGACTCCAGCGTCGGCGAGATGACCTTCGCCAGCCCGACGACGGACACGAGTGCGAGGCCGAGCAGGCCGAGGCTGAACCACGCCTCGCCCGCCTCCGGCCGCGTCCCGTGCTCCTCGTCGACGGGCTCGCCGGCGGAGGTCACCGGCAGGAAGTCCTCACGGTGCCGGATGGTCTGCGTCGCGACGAACAGCCCGTACACCAGGGCGGACGCGATCGCGGCGAACACCAGCTGCTGCCCGGAGAACTTCGGTCCCGGCGAGCTGGTGGTGAACGTCGGCAGGACGAGGCTGAGCCCGGCCAGCGTCGCCACGGTCGCGAGTTCCGCGCCGGCGCCCTCGGGGTTGAACCGCGCGACCCCGCCGCGCAGCGCGCCGACCATCAGGCACATGCCGACGATGCCGTTGCAGGTGATCATGACCGCGGCGAAGACGGTGTCCCGCGCGAGCGAGGCGCCCTTCGTCCCTTCGCTGCTCACCATGAGCGTGATGATGAGCGCGACCTCGATGACCGTGACCGCGACCGCGAGCACCAGCGCCCCCATCGGCTCCCCGACCCGGTGCGCCACCACCTCGGCGTGATGCACCGCCGCGAGCACCGCCCCGGCGAGCAGCACCGCGACGACCCCCACCACCCACCCGGGATTGTCCCGCCCCCAGGTGAAGCCGAGCGCGACCAGCGCCATGATCGGCACAAACGTCGTCCAACCGAGCAGCGGTCCACGCAGAGCTTCAGCCACGCACGCGATCGTTCCATGCCAAAGCCGACTTATCGGTCATGACACCCGACGTGCAGGCCGCCCTGACGAGACGGCTTCCGGGGCGGGCTGGGCGCGTGGTGGGAGAGCACACGCGAACACGCGTGGGCCGGGGGTCACCCGCCACCGGCGAGCCCAGGGTCTGCGGCAACACGGGCCGGCCCCCGGCACCAGCGGCACGAGCGCGTCCGCCGCACCGCATCCGCATCTGGCCGGCTCAGCTCGCGCGAAGGCCTTACGTACCGCGGGCCCGGCTCCGACGGCAGGGCGCGCATCTCCCGAACAGCCCGCTCGCCTCAACCGGGTTCCAACGGAGCAGCGGTCCACGCGGAGCTCAGCCGCGCAGGCGGCCGCTCCATGCCAATGCCGGCTCATTGGTCACGCCTCTCGCCCGGACCACGCCCGGCCGTCGGGCCGGCCACCCTCGTCGGGTCCCGGCTCAGGTCGCGCGGAGGCCTGTCACCGCTTCGACGTGGCGGAGGCTCGGGGTGGCGAGGAGGGCGTGGAGTTCCTGGAAGAGGCGTCTGGCCTCCACGGCGTTCCAGTCGGCGGGGAGCAACTCGGCCGGGAGGCCCGGGTCGAGGTAGGGGAGGCGGCGCCAGGCGGTGAGCATCGGGACGTAGGCGCGGAAGGCTTCGTCCTCGGCGACCGGGGGCCGCAGCTCGGTCGCCAGCGGGCGGTACGCCGCGGTGAACTCGGCGTACTGGTCCTCGATGGCCTTGAAGTCCCACCACGTCCCGACCACCGAGGCCAGGTCGTCGAAGCCGGCGTAAGCGCCGGCGAACAGGTGGACGTAGTCGCTGAGTCCGACCCGGCCCAGCGTCGCGCGGGCGTCCGCGAGCAGCCGCCGCGGCGCGACCCACACGCCCGGCGCGGCCTTGCCGAAGCCGAGCCACGTCAGCCTGGACCGCAGCTGGTGCCGCGCGGCGCGCTCGGTCTCCGGGACCGAGAACACCGCGACGACCCAGCCGTCCTCCAGCGCGGCCGGCTCCAGGCCGCCCAGGATCCGCCGGTCGCCCTCGTCGAACACCGGCCCCAGCACGGGCGTGAGCCGGTAGCCCGTGCCCGCGCGCGGCCCGGTGCCGCGCTCCTGCGTCAGGATGCCCCGCTTCTTCAGGCGGGAGATGGCCGACCGGACGGCGGGCGCGTCGACGTCCAGGTCGGCCATCAGGGTGATGAGGTCCGCGATCGGGACCCATCCGCCGCACGGCCGCACGAACGCGCCGTAGATGGTGCTGATGAGCGCACCGGGCCGGGGCGCGGTCTCGACCATGGGCTGCCTCCGTGTGTTCGGCGGGCGACGGGTTCGCCAGGGCTCAGCGGGCGTCCACCACGGGGTTGCTGAGCGTCCCGATCCCCTGCACGGTGGCCTCGACCACGTCGCCGGGCCACAGGTACTCCGGCGGAACCATGCCCGCGCCGACGCCCGACGGCGAGCCCGTCGAGATGACGTCGCCGGGTTCGAGCGTCATGCCGGAGGTGATGTCCGCGATCAGCTTCGGGATCTTGAACAGCATGTGCCGGGTGTTGGACTTCTGCTTGGTCTGCCCGTTGACCGTCAGCGACAGGTCGAGGTCCAGCGGGTCCGCGATCTCGTCGGCGGTCACGACGGCGGGGCCGAACGGGCAGTACGAGTCCTGGCCCTTGGAGAAGAACCACTGGCCCGACCGGCGTTGGTCGCGGGCGCTGATGTCGTTCATGATGCTGTAGCCGAAGACGTAGTCGTACGCGTCCTCTTCGCTCACCTTGAACGCGGTGCGCCCGATGACGACAGCGAGTTCGCACTCCCAGTCGAGCTGCTGCGTCAGGTCGCCGTTGTGGAGGATCGGCTGCCCGGTCCCGGTCACGGCGGTGGCCGGCTTACCGAACAGCACGGGGCGGTCCGGGAGTTCCTTGTCGGTGTCGAGCGTGCGGCTGGACTCGGCGACGTGCTCGACGTAGTTCAGGCCGATGCCGATCACCTTGCCGGGGCGCAGCGGCGCCCGCAGTGAGACGTCGGACAGCGCGTGCCCGGGGGCGTCCGCGCCGGCGGACTCGACGAGCGAACGCACCGCGGCCAGCGCCTCCGGCCCGCCCCGCACCACGGACAGCAGCCCGTCGGGGATCTCGGCGCCGCGCTCGGCGGCCAGTGCCGCGAGGTCGACGACGCGTCCGCCGGCCTCGGCGCCGAACCGCTCGGGTCCGCCGTCGACGGTGTAGGTGATCAGTCGCATTTTTCCTCTTCTCGGTAGAAGCCCAGTGAGCGCATCACCGGGAAGTCGTTGAACGAGAACAGGACGGCGTCGTCCGACTGGTCGAGGTTCTCGTGCTCGTGCCACGCCCACGACGGGACGCAGAAGATGTCGCCCTTGCTCCACTCGAAGCGCTGCCCGCCGACGACGGACACGCCGCGCCCCTTGGCGACCGTGTACACGACCGAACCGGTGTGCCGGTGCGCCTTGGTCGCCTGCCCCGGCAGCAGCAGCTGCAGGTGCGCGCCCATGGTCGGCATGACCGACCCGCCGGTCACGGGGTTGGTGTACTCCATGATCACGCCGTCGTACGGGGAGCCCTCGCCGGTCCTGGCGAGGTCCCGCAGCGCCTGGTAGCTCGGCTCCCACGGCCAGGCCAGCAGCGGCGAGTAGGGCCGGGTCCACTTCTCGACGCCGTAGGGCAGCAGGTTGCCGCCGTACGTGAGCACCGAGGCGTTGACGACCGGCCGGGCCCGCTGGTACAGCTCCGGGTGGACCTCGTAGAAGCCCGCGTCGAGCGCGTTGACCAGCGGGATGTCGAGGCCGTCCTGCCAGATGACCGGCTCGTCCTCGCCCTCGTTGCCGTGCTCGTGCCACGTGCCGTTGGGGGTGATCGCGAAGTCGCCGGGCCCGACCCGGAGCTTCTCGCCGTCGACGATCGTCCAGGCGCCCTGGCCCTCGTGGACGAACCGCAGGGCGGCGGCCTGGTGCCGGTGCGCGGTCATCGCCTCGCCCGGGCCCATGATCTGCAGGCCGGTGTAGAGCAGCCCGACCGCGGCGCTGACGTCGCGTCGGCCCGGGTTGACCAGCATGACCACGCGGCGTCCGGCGTCGTCGGCCTTGACCAGGTCCAGGGCCTTGCGCACCAGCGGGCGCAGGTCGGAGTAGCGCCACAGCACCGGCACGGACGTGGGCTGCGGGTACCACGGTTCGATCTTGTTGGCGACCGTCCACAGCGCGCCGGCCTCGAGGCCGGCCAGTTCGCCGTAGTAGGCCTCCAGTTCGGGGGTGTCGGACACGCGTGCCCGGCCGAGCATGCTGTCGTCCTGCGTCGTCATGACCCCTCCTCCTGAGTGTCCTGCACGTCCTGTACGCGGGTTCCGGCGGCCGGGTCGACGGCGAAGCCGACCGGGCGGCGCGGCCGGTTGTCGACGGTCAGCCGGAAGATGTCGAAGCGGTTGTAGTGGCCGAGGATGTCGTGCATCTGCTTGGGCTGGATGCAGCGGTTGAGGTCGATCTCGGCGTAGACGACGCCCTCGTCGTCGACGAGCGGTTCGGAGACCGGCCGCCCGTCGGGGCCGAAGATCCCGGACAGCGCGCTGCGGGGGCGTGCGAGCAGCTTGCGGACCTCGTCGTCGTCGCCGGCGACCGCGTCGACGATCTCGGGCGAGACGGTCGAGCACGACACGACGGTGAAGACCTTGCCCTCGAAGCAGTGTGCGGCGGCGCGCACCGCGATCGCCTCGGCCATGTCGTAGTCGGCGGGCGCGACCGGCAGCGCGATGTAGCTTGCCGCGTGCACGAGTTCGCCCTGCGACAGCAGCGCGAACCGGGCGAGGGTGTTGGTGTTCTCGCCGCACGCGAGGACACCGAGCGGGCCGACCGCCGTCGGGTGGACGCGCAGCGAACTGCCGTCGCCGCCCGTCCAAGTGAGCTTCTCGGCCCACGTGGGCACGAGCTTGCGGTGGACGCCGAGCAGTTCGCCGTCGTCGCCGATGGTGAGCATCGTGTTGTAGAGCTCGCCGAGGCTGTGCGCGCCGCGTTCGTTGACGCCGATCACGACGACGGCGCCGGCCTCGCGGGCCGCGGCGCGCAGCGTCTCGACGTGCGGCCCGGGGATGTCGACCGAGGCCTTGTAAAGGCGTTCGAACCACGGCGAGCCCTGGACGGGGTTCATCGTCCAGTTCCAGTACGGGTATCCGGCGACGAACACCTCGGGGAAGACGATCAGCTTGGCGCCGTTCGCGGCGGCCTCGCGGATGATCCGCACGGCCTTGGCCACCGTGCCGGCGGTGTCGAGGAACACCGGCGCGGCCTGCACGGCGGCCGCGGTGAAGCGCGGCAGTTCGTCTCTCTGATGGTCCAGCAGGTTCTGCATGCGGGGCTCCGTGGGTGGGTCCGGGTCCGTCCGGGTGGTCGCGGTGGTCCTGGTGGCTGCCGGTGGTCCGGGTGGCTGCCGGTGATCCGGGTGGCTGCCGGCGGTTCAGCCGCCCGAGGTGGTGCCGACGAGCGGCGCGGCGGGCCGCCACCGGCTGTGCACGCGCTCCTCGGGCGCGCGCAGCAGGTGCAGGCGCGGCGGCACGCGGTCGGTGCGCGCGCCGGGCGGCTTGCGGCTGCCGGGGCGCCACGCATCCGGCCACGGCGCGCCGGCCCCGGTGTAGCCCTGGTCGGCCGCCGCGTGCAGCGTCCACAGCGGGTCGTAGAGGTGGGCGCGGCCGATCGCGCACAGGTCGGCGCGGCCGGCCAGCAGGATGGAGTTGACGTCGTCGTACGTGGAGATCGCGCCCACCGCGATGACCGGCACGCCGGTGGCGTTGCGGATCAGGTCGGCGAACGGCGTCTGGTAGCTGCGGCCGTACGCGGGGCGCTCGTGCGAGACGACCTCGCCCGTGGACACGTCGACCGCGTCGGCGCCGGCTGCGGCCAGCGCGCCGGCGACGGCGACCGCGTCGTCCTCGGTGATGCCGCCGTCGGCCCAGTCGCACGCGGAGATCCGGACGACGAGCGCCTTGTCCTCGGGCCACACCTCCCGCACGGCGGCGAGGACTTCGAGGGGGTAGCGCAGCCGGCCGGCCAGGTCGCCGCCGTACCCGTCGGTGCGGGTATTGGTCAGCGGGGACAGGAAGCCGGACATGAAGTGCCCGTGCCCGTACTGGAGTTCCAGGACGTCGAAGCCCGCCCGGTCGGCGCGGCGCGCGGCCGTGGCGAACGCGTCGCGGATGCGGGCGAGGTCGGCCTCGGTGGCCTCGCGCGGGGTGGTGCTGTCGTCGTCCCACGGCAGCGCGGACGCGGCGACGGTCGGCCAGCCGAGGTCGCGCAGGGCCGCGTCGGACCCGTCGGCCTCGGGGACGGTGCGTGCCGCACGGCGCCCGGCGTGCGTGAGCTGGACGCCGAGCAGCGCGTCGGACTGCGCGGCGGCGGTCTCGACGATCTGCCGCCAGGCGGCTTCCTGCCGGTCGTCCCACAGGCCCGGGCAGTGGTTGGTCATGCGGCCGTCGGGCGTGACGGCGGTCATCCCGGCGAACACCAGTCCGGCGCCACCGAGCGCGAGGGTGCCCAGGTGGGTGGCCTCGAAACCGCCGGGGATGCCGTGCGCGGCCGAGTAGGTGGCGATCGGCGGGACCACGACGCGGTTCGCGGCGACGCGGCCGCCGATGCGGAACGGCTGGAACATGGGCGGGCCGTCGGCGCCGAACGCGGCCGCGGTCCGGGCCGCGTACTCCGGGTCGCGCACGCGCAGGTTGTCGTACGTGACGCGGCGGCTGCGGGTGAGCAGGTTGAACGCGAACTGGTCGGGCTCCTGGCCGGTGTAGCGGCCGGTGTGCTCGAACCACTCGAGGCTGGCCTGCGCGGCGCGCTGCGTCGACTCGACGACGGGGCGGCGCTCGGCCTCGTACGCGGCCAACGCCTCGTCTATACCGGGCTGTTCGTGCAGGCACGCGGCGAGCGCGAGGGCGTCCTCCATGGCGAGCTTGGTGCCCGAGCCGATCGAGAAGTGCGCCGTGTGCGCCGCGTCGCCGAGCAGCACGACGTTGCCGTGCCGCCAGGTCGCGTTGCGCACGGTCGTGAAGCGGATCCAGCGCGAGTTGTTGGGGATCAGCCGGTGGCCGTCGAGGTGCTCGGCCAGCAGCTCCTCGCAGCGGGCGATGCTCGCCTCGTCGCTCTCACCCGGCGGCAACTGCGCGGCACGCTCGGCGAGTTCGGCGAACCCGGCGCGGTGCCAGGCGTCTTCGGCGATCTCGACGATGAAGGTGCTGCGCGTCGCGTCGAACGGGTAGGCGTGGACCTGGACGACGCCGAAGTCGTGCTCGTCGACGATGAACGTGAAGGCTTCCAGCACGCGGTCGGTGGCCAGCCACATGTAGCGGCACTGGCGTTCGTCCAGACTCGGGCGGAAGGTGTCGGCGTAGCGGGCGCGGGCCGCCGAGCGGACGCCGTCCGAGGCGACGACCAGGTCGTACTCGGCGGACAGCACGGCCACGTCCGGGGCCTCGGTGCGGTAGCGGACGTCGACGCCGAGCTCCGCGCAGCGGTCCTGGAGGATGCGCAGCAGCCGCTTGCGGCCGAGTGCGGCGAAGCCGTGTCCGCCGGAGGTGAGGGTGCGGCCGCGGAAGAGCACGTCGATGTCGCTCCAGCGGGCGAACTCGGCGGACATGGCGGCGTGCACGCGCGGGTCGGCGTCCGCGATGCCGTCGAGGGTCTCGTCGGAGAACACGACGCCGAAGCCGAAGGTGTCGTCGGCCGCGTTGCGCTCCCAGACGGTGACCTCCCAGTCCGGCGAGAGCTGCTTGGCGAGGGCGGCGAAGTACAGGCCGCCGGGGCCGCCGCCGATGACCGCTACGCGCACGGTTCCTCCCGAATGTGCTGTCAGCATGAATCTATAGCGCTTTCTCCTCGATCATCCTTTTCCGCTACCCGCCGTCCGGCCGACCGCCGTCCGGGGGTGCGGTGCCCGCTCCGGGGCCTTCGGGGGCGCCGTCCGCGGGGCCGGTCGCGTACGTCTCGGGCGGCTGCGGGCCGGCCCCGGTCAGTGCGGCCCGCACGTCGTCGGACCACGGCGTGGAGCCCTCCGCGCCGACGACGGCGTGCACGATGGACATCCGGCCGGTGGCCGCGAGGCCCTCCCGGCCGCGGATCTCGAACGCGTAGTGCAGCGAGCTGACGCCGACCTTGGCGACGCGCATCTCGATCCGCACGGTCTCGCCGAACCACAGGCGCTGGAGGTAGTCGGCCTCGAAGTGGACGCGCGGGATGGCGCCGAACAGGCTCGCGAAACCGAGTCGGCGCAGCAGCACGGCCTCGGCGGCCTCGGCCCACCGCGACACCGCGGAGAAGTGGTAGTGCCCGGCGGCGTCGGTGTCGGACCACTCGACGCGGCGCTCGACGACGACGCTCGCGGGCGCGGCGTCCTGGCCGGTGACGGGCGGCCCGACGGGGGCGTCGGGGTCCGGCTGGTGCTGACTCATGGGTGGTGCCTTTCGAGGTACACGAGGTACAGGGGGCGAGGTACCCCGGGCGGGGTGGGGCGTTCTCGGCGGGAGTGCGGGGCGCCCGTGGCGGCGGACGCCCCGCTCGCCCTACCGGCCTTCTGAAGCCCAGCGGCGCAGTTCGGCGCGTTGGAGCTTGCCGTTGGAGGTGCGCGGGAGTTCGTCGACGAACGCGACCGCGCGCGGGTACTTGTACGGCGCGATGCTCTCCTTGACGAAGGACTGCAGGTCGCGCGCTATGTCGTCGTCGGCTTCCCGGCCTTCGCGCAGCACGACGTACGCCTTGACGATCATGCCGCGCGCCTCGTCCGGTGCCCCCACGACGCCGCACTCGGCGACCGCGGGGTGCTTGGCGAGCGCGACCTCGACCTCGGGGCCGGCGATGTTGTAGCCGGACGAGACGATCATGTCGTCGCTGCGCGCCTGGTACCAGAAGTAGCCTTCGGCGTCGAGGACGTAGGTGTCGCCGGTGATGTTCCAGCCGTCGCGCACGTACGTCGTCTGCCGCTCGTCGTCCAGGTACCGGCACCCGGTCGGGCCCTTGACCGCAAGCAGCCCGGCCTCGCCCTCGGGGGCGGGGCCGCCGTCGGGTGCCAGCACCGTGGCGCGGAACCCGGGCACCGCCTTGCCGGTGGCGCCGGGACGGATGTCGTCGTCGGCGGCGGAGATGAAGACGTGCAGCATCTCGGTGGCGCCGATCCCGTCGATGATCCGCAGGCCGGTCGCCTCGTGGAAGTCCCGCCACACCGGTGCCGGGAGGGCCTCGCCCGCCGACACGCAGCGCCGCAGGCCGGCCATCCGGTCGGCGAGCCCGGCACCGATGATCGCGCGGTACGCGGTCGGCGCGGTGAACAGCACGGTGACCTTGAACTCGTCGACCAGGTTGGCGAGTTCCTCGGGGGTCGCACGCTCGATGAGCAGTGTCGCGGCGCCGACGTGGAGCGGGAACACCACCAGTCCGCCGAGCCCGAAGGTGAATCCGAGCGGCGGCGTGCCGGTGAACAGGTCGTCCGACACGGGTTTGACGATGTGCCGGGAGAACGTGTCGGAGTTGGCCAGCACGTCGCGGTGGAAGTGCATGGTGGCCTTGGGCCGCCCGGTGGTTCCCGACGTGAAGCCGATCAGCGCGACGTCGTCGGCGGCCGTGTCGACGGGGTCGAACACGCCCTCCTTCGCGGCGCACAGGGCCACCAGGTCGTCGGCGGTGTCGGCGCCGTAGGTCAGGACGTGGGCGTCACCGAGGTCGGCGGCAGCCACCTCGTCGGCGAAGCGGTGGTCGGTGATCACCACCGCCGGGAGGCTGATCGCGCTCAGCGTGGTCAGCTCCTTGGCGCGCAGCAGCGGCATGGTGGTGACCACGACGCCGCCGGCCCGCATGACGCCGAACCAACAGGCGACCAGCCAGGGGTTGTTCGGGCCGCGCAGCAGGACGCGGTTGCCGGGCACCAGGCCGAGGTCCTCGGTGAGGACCTGGGCGACCTGCCGGGCGCGGTGCAGCAGTTCCCCGTATGTCCACGTCTCCGTGGGGGTCAGCAGGCAGCGGCGGTCCGCGCCGAACTTCGCGATGACGTCGTCCAGCAGTGCGGTGCCGCAGTTGAGCCGGTCGGGGTAGGCCAGCTCGGGCAGTTCGAAGATCAGGTCGGGCCACTGCTCGAACGCGGGAAGCCGATCACGGCAAAACGTGTCCGCATGAGCAGAAGGGGACAGCTCCATGAGCGCCGCCTCGTCTCGGGGTGAGTGGAGGTCTTGGCACGAAGTTATCTCCGATCTCTGACGAACGTCAATAGGACGCGATACGCCGATCCGGTGAGGCCTCCTCACCGTGCGTACGGCAGGAGTTTCCGCAGCGTTCGCCGCGCGGGCATAGCGGGAACCCGCGCGGCACGCGACCGTTGGCCCACTACGCCGTGATCGCGCCCCCCGCGGACCGGCGTGCCCCCCCGTCGAAGCCAGCAGTAGAAGGACCACCCGTGCCAGGACGTTTCCCCACCGCCGCCGTGCCGCGGCCACCCCGCGGCGCGCGCATCGGCATCCTCACCGGCGGCACCAGCCGCGAACGCGAGCGCTCGCTGGCCACCGCCCGCGACGTCGCCGACGCGCTCGCCGCCCTCGGGCACACCGCACAGCTGATCGACACCGCCGACGCCGCCTTCGCGGGCGCCGTGCGCGGTGTCGACGCCGCCTTCCTCGCGATCGCCGGACGCGGCGCCGAGGACGGCACCTTGCAGGGCTTCCTCCAGGCCCAGGGCATCGCGTACACCGGCTCCGGCGTGCGCGCGAGCGCGCTGGCCATGCACAAGCCCACCGCCAAGACCGTCGCGGCCGCGGCCGGCGTGCCGGTGCTGCCCGGCGTCCAGGTGCACCCCACCCGCGACGCCGGCGTCGCGGCCAAGGAGGTGCTGGACGCGCTCCCCGCCCCGGTGATCGTCAAGCCGGAGAGCGAGGGCTCCTCGATCGACATCGCCGTCGCCCACGACGTGGCGTCTCTCACAGAGGTGCTCACCCGGCTGCGCCGGTCCGGGCAGCCGCTGCTCGCCGAGCCCTTCATGGCCGGGCGGGCGGTCACCGTCGGCGTCCTGGAGGAGGACGGCGAACCCGTCGCGCTCCCGGTCGTCGAGGTCACCACCGACGCCGAGTTCTACGACCACACCGCCAAGCTCGACCCGGCCGGGCACGCCTTCCACTGCCCCGCCGACCTGCCCGCCGGCGTCGCCGAGGCGCTCACCGACGCCGCCTGCCTCGCGCACCGCGCGCTCGGCTGCGCCGGCTACTCGCGCAGCGACTTCGTCGTCGCCGACGACGGCACCTTCGCCTGGCTCGAGCTCAACACCCTGCCGGGCCTGCGGCGCAGCGGCACCCTCGCGCTCATGGCCGAGGCCGCCGGGGCGACGTACGAGCAGCTCATCGACCGTGTGCTGGCCACCGCGTACACCGGCGAGCCGCGGTGAGGCCGCGCGCCGGCACCGTCACCGCTCAGGCCGTCGAGGCCGCCGCGCGGCTGCTCGACGGCGTCGCGGTGCGCACGCCGATGCTGTCGTCGCCGCTGCTGGACGCGGAGCTGGGCGTCCGGGTCGCCGCGAAGGCGGAGAACCTCCAGCGCACGGGCGCGTTCAAGTTCCGCGGCGCCTACCACCACGTCGCGACGCTGCCGCCCGACGCGCGCATGGGCGGCGTGATCGGCGCGTCGTCGGGCAACCACGCGCAGGCGCTCGCGCTCGCGGCCCGGCTGCTGGGCACCCGGGCGACCGTGGTCATCCCGCACGACGTACCGCTGGCCAAACTCGACGCGATCCGGCGGACCGGGGCCACCGTGGCGACGTACCGGCGCGGCGTCGACGACCGGGACGCGCTGGTCGCCGAGCTGGCCGCGATGCACGGGCTCGCCGTCGTGCCGTCGGCCGACTCGGTGCCGGTCATGGCCGGGGCGGGCACGGTGGCGGCCGAGATCCTGCGGGACGCGCCGGACGTCGACACCCTGCTGGTGCCGCTCGGCGGCGGCGGACTGGCCGCCGGGTGCGCGACGTATGTGAAAGCGGTGAAGCCCGGGACCCGGGTGATCGGTGTGGAGCCGGCGGGCGCCGACGACACCCGCCGCTCGCTGCTGCGCGGCCGCCGGGTCTCGATACCCGCGCCGCGCACCATCGCCGACGGGCTGACCCACACGACGCCGTCGGCGGGACCGTTCAAGGTCAACCGGCGGCTGCTGGACGACGTGCTCGTCGTCGACGACCATGCGATCGCCGAGGCGGTGCGGCTCTGCTTCCGGCACCTGCACGTGGTCGTCGAGCCCAGCGGCGCGACGGCGATGGCGGCGCTGCTCGGCGGGGCGCTGGGCGGCGACCCGGGCCGCACGGCGGTCGTCCTGTCGGGCGGCAACGTCGACTGGGGGACGTTCCGGACGATGATGGAGGCGGACGGCATGGGGTCGGTGGCGGCCGGGCCGTTCGACGTGCGGTTGGCCGGGGCGCTGGGCTGAGGCCCGGTACGCGGCCGGGCGGGCCGTTGTGGCCCGCCCACGTACCTGGGCGCGGCGCTTGTCATGGCCGCCCAAGCCCGGACAATGTTCCCCATGACGCCCCCAGCGAACGCGCAGCCCGCCGCATCCGACCTGGTCAGCGCGCCCGAGCACGTCGACGTGATCGTGATCGGCGCGGGCCTGTCCGGCATCGGCGCGGCGTACCGGCTGCAGACCGAGTGCCCCGGCCGCTCGTACGCGATCCTGGAGGCCCGCGACACGCTGGGCGGCACGTGGGACCTGTTCCGCTATCCGGGCGTGCGCTCGGACTCGGACATGTTCACGCTCGGCTACCCCTTCAAGCCGTGGCAGGACGCGAAGGCGATCGCCGACGGCGACTCCATCCTGCGCTACATCAAGGCGACGGCCGCCGAGTTCGGCATCGACCGCAGGATCCGGTACGGCACGCGCGTGCTGTCCGCCGACTGGTCGACCCGCGACGCGCGCTGGACGCTGGAGACCGAACGGACCGCCGCCGACGGATCGACCGAACTCGCCAGCCTGACGTGTGACTTCGTGTACTCGTGCACGGGCTACTACGACTACGGGCAGGGCCACGACCCCCAGTTCCCCGGTGTCGAGTCGTACACCGGCACGCTGGTGCACCCGCAGTTCTGGCCGGAGGACCTCGACTACGCGGGCAAGCGCGTCGTCGTGGTCGGCAGCGGCGCGACGGCCGTGACGCTGGTGCCGTCGATGGCCGAGGAGGCCGCGCACGTCACGATGCTGCAGCGCTCGCCGACGTGGATCAGCTCGATCCCCGGCCGCGACCGCGTCGCCGACGCGATCCGCGCGGTGCTGCCGGCCAAGCACGCGCACCAGGTCGCGCGGATGAAGAACGTGCTGTTCACGCTGGGCTTCTACCAGTTCTGCCAGCGGTACCCGGCGACCGCGCGGAAGATGCTGACCCGGCTCAACGCGCGGGTGCTGAAGGACGAGCAGGCGGTCAGGGAGCACTTCACGCCCGCGTACGACCCGTGGGACCAGCGGCTGTGCGCGGCGCCCGACGCGGACTTCTTCAAGGCGCTGAAGTCCGGCAAGGCGTCGGTGGTGACGGACCACATCGACACGTTCGTGCCGGAGGGTGTGCGGCTGAAGTCCGGCACGGTGCTGGAGGCCGACATCGTGGTGTCGGCGACCGGTCTGAAGCTCCTCGCGTTCGGGGGCGTCACGCCGCACGTGGACGGGGAACCGGTGGTGCTGTCGGAGCAGTTCGTGTGGCGCGGGCTCATGCTGACCGGCGTGCCGAACTTCGCCGTGTGCATCGGCTACACGAACGCGTCGTGGACGCTGCGCGCGGACCTGAGCTCGCGGCTCGTGTGCAAGGTCCTCAACCACATGGACCGCAACGGCTACGCCGCCGTGGTGCCGCGCCCCGACCGGGAGTTGACGCCGCGTCCGCTCCTGGACCTGGCGGCGGGTTACATCCAGCGCTCCATCGGCGATTTCCCGCGTCAAGGCGACCGCAGCCCGTGGCTGGTCCGGCAGAACTACCTGATCGACGCGGCGACGACGATGCGGACTGACTTGCGGAAGTCCCTGCACCCGACGCCGCGTTCGGCGGTGAAGCGGGCGGAGACGAAGGAGTCGGCTTCGGCGCACTGAGGGGGTGGGGACGCGCCCGAGGGGTACGGCGGGGGCGTAACTGAGAGCTACGGGAGCGCACTTCGCTGATCGACGCGGCGACGACGATGCGGACGGACTTGCGGAAGTCCCTGCACCCGACGCCGCGTTCGGCGGTGAAGCGGGCGGAGACGAAGGAGTCGGCTTCGGCGCGCTGAGGGGGCGGGACGCGCCCGAGGGGTACGGTGGGGGCGTAACTGAGAGCTACGGGAGCGCACTTCGCCCGCATCGCCGCCGAACCACGCGGCGGCCGGTGCCCCCTGCGAACGCGGCCCGCGCTTCCTCGCGGGCTCAACCGTCGCTTCGGCGCGCTGAGGGGCGTGGGGGCGCGCCTGAGTGGCACAGGAGCGCGCTTCCCGGCATCGCCGCTGAGCCACGTCACCGCCGCTGCCGCAATCTGCGACGCGGCCATGCCTCTTCGCAGGCTCAGCCGCCGGGTTCGGCGCGCTGAGGGGCGCGCTCCCCTGTGCCGCGGAACCATGCCGCGGCCGGAGCCTCAACCTGCGACGCGGCGCACCCGGCAGCCGGGGCGTTGATACCCGCTACGCGGCGACGCCGTCCGCGGGCCGGCCGCCTTGCCTCGTCGGATCCCCCGTGCGGTGGAGGGCCGCCTTGTCGCGGGCCCGGGGGATCGCCCGTGCGGGTGAGGGCAGGTCCGCTCTCGTCGGCGATCCGTCCGACCCCGCACTCGCGCGAGCATCGGCGGTGTCCCCAGCAACGTCCCGGCCCGTCCCTGGCCGGCGTTGCCTCGCCGTTTGCGAGGAGTGCGAAGTTCCGTGTCCACCCTGCCTGTTCATGCCGTCGAATCCGTACTGGAAAGCCCTCCGTCGCCTCGTCGGGGCGGCCCGCTCGTCGTCGCGCTCGGGGCCGCGCTCGCCTCGGCGGTGCTCTTCCGGCTCGGCACCGGCCTGGATCCCGCCGCCTGGTTGACCTGGCTCGCTCCCCTGCCCGTGCTCGTCGCCGCGCCGCGGGTCGGGGCGGCCGCCGCCGGGGGCGCCGCGTTCGCGGCGTGGCTCGGCGGTGAGAGCGGCATGTGGTCGTACTACCGCGGCGAGGACCAGCTGGACATGCCGCTGCCGGCCGTACTCGCCGTGTTCCTGGGCACGGCGCTTGTCTTCGCCGGGGTCGTGCTGCTCGTCCGCCGTCTGCTGCGGCTGCGCCGGTTCGCGCTCGCGGCGGTGGCGCTGCCCGCCGCGTGGGCGGCCGTCGAGTACCTGGCCTCGTTGGTGACGCCGCACGGGGCGTTCTGGAGCCTCGCCTACTCGCAGGCCGACGTGCTGCCGGTCCTGCAGACCGCGTCGGCGACCGGCCCGTGGGGCGTGACGTTCCTGGTCCTGGCCGTTCCCGCGGCCGCGGCGACGTGCCTCGCGCCCGACGTCACGAACCGGGTCCGCATCACGGCGTCGGTGGCCGCCGCGGCGCTGCTCGCGACCGCGCTCGGCTACGGCGCGTGGCGGTTGGACGCCTCGGCGGGCTCCGCCGAGCGGGTGCGGGTCGCGCTCGTGTCGACGTCGCGGGACCGCGACCCGATCCCCGTGGACACCCCCGAGGGCCGCGACCTGCTCGCCGGCTACCTGGCCGAGGCGCGGCAGGCCGCCGAGCGCGGCGCGCGGTTCGTCGTCCTGCCCGAGAACACCTTCGAGGCGGACGACCGCACGATGCCGATGCTGTCCGGCCCGTTCGCCGCGCTCGCCACCGAGCGGCGGGTGGACGTGGTCGTCGGTGTGCGGCTCGGCTCCGGCGCCACGACGTACAACACGGCGTGGGACTTCCCGGCCGCGGGCGGCGCTCCCTCGGTGTACCGCAAGCACCACATGGTGCCGGGCCTGGAGGACGACTTCACGCCGGGCGAGGGGCTCGCGTTCGTCCCCGGCACCGGCACCCGGTACGGCGTCATCATCTGCAAGGACCTCGACTTCCCTGATCTGGTAAGGGAGTTCGGCCGAGAGGGCACACGCTTCCTGCTCGCTCCGGCGTGGGACTTCGACTCCGACGCGTGGCTGCACAGCCGCATGGCGGCGACCCGGGGCGTGGAGAACGGGCTGACCGTGGCCCGTTCGGCGCGGCGTGGGGCGCTGACCGTGAGCGACCCGTACGGCCGGGTGTCAGCCGAGCGCCGCACGGGCGGCTCGGGACAGTTCACGAGCCTGGTCGCGGACGCCGCGCTGCCGCACAACCGCACGCTCTACACCCGGTTCGGGGACTGGTTCGCGTGGCTGTCGACGGCGCTGCTCCTCGCGGCCCTGGTCGGCGCCGTCCCGGGGGTCCGGCGGTCGGGGTCGGGCCGCGGGCGGTCGGCTCAGGGCCGGTCCGGTCAGGACCGGCGGCGGACGTCGAACGTGTAGGCGGCGGTTCCGACGTCCACCACCGTGGAGCCGCCGTCGACGGTGAGCACGGCGCCGTTGACGTATGCCGCGGCGTCCGACAGCAGCCACGCGATCGCGGCGGCGGCCTCCTCCGGGTAGCCGGCGCGGGCCTGGGGGACGAGGCGGGTGACCTCGGCGTAGGCGGCGTCGCGGGCGCCCGGCAGGCCGCCGTGCGCGGCGAGGAAGTCGTCCATCTCGGCGTCGGCCATCTCGGAGCGCACCCAGCCGGGGCACACGGTGTTCGCGCGCAGGCCCTGGGCGGCGTAGTCGGCGACCAGGGTCTGACACAGCATCACGAGCCCGGCCTTGGACGTCGCGTAGGCGGCGGCGCCGGCCGAGGCACGCAGCCCGGCGACGGACGAGACGGCGACCACCGAGCCGCGCTCGGCCAGCAGGTGCGGAAGCGCGGCGCGGACGAGGCGGAACGGCGCGGTGAGGTTGGTGCCGAGGACGGTGTCCCAGTCCCGGTCGGACAGGCCCCCGACCGGGCCCGGCACCATGACGCCGGCGTTGAGGACGAGCCCGTCGATCCGTCCGAACCGGGCGTGCGTCACCTCGACCAGGACGTCCGCCGCACCGGGCTCCGTGACGTCGCCGGGCTGAGCCAACGCGCCTGTCTCGGCGGCGAGTTCGACGAGCGGTTCGGGGCGCCGCCCGGTGACGACGACGTGCTGGCCCGCCGCGCACAGCAGGCGCGCCGTGGCGGCGCCGATGCCGCTGCCGCCGCCGGTGACGATGAAGACCTTCTTGTCGGACACCCGGTGCCTTCCTCGTGGGGCTGCGCCGTGTGCGGCGCGGCGGCGCGTCCGGGATCGCGAACGTTCAGGGGCTGCCGACGAGTTGCGTCAGCCTGGCGGCGATCCACGGCTTGCGGCCGACGGCCGTGATGCGGCCGGTGGCGATGGTCTTCCACAGCGGCGTGCGGCGGAAACCCACCAGCAGGAACGCCGCCGGGGTCGCCGAGATCCGGCAGTCGTACGAGCGCGGCGCCGGGTCCCGCGTGACGGTGGCGACGCCGTCCTCGAGCACGAACCCGATGTGCGGGCCGCCGCGCAGCGCGATGTCGATGGCGACGCTGACGCCGCGCGTCTTCTCGGTGTTCAGGGCGAGCGGCATCATCGTGGGCATCGTCTGGCCGACGGCGAGCCGCGCCTCCTCCGGACCGATGCGCCACGGGCGGCGGGCGCCGCGCGCGATGTCCAGGCCGTGCAACAGGCTTTCACTCACCAGCAGGCCGGTGATGGTGGACAGCGCGACCTCGACCGTCGCGCCGTACCAGGGCGCGGCGACCATGTGGTCGTGCGGCAGGTCCGCGGTCGCGTCGAGGAACGCGGCGGCGCGCTCGGTGACGAAGTCGCCCATGGTGCGCCGCTCTTCGGCGCCGAACAGGCCGATCGCGACGGCGTTGACGGCGGAGATGCGCTCGATGAGCGGGGCGTCGCCGGGCGGGAGCACCGCGGCCCAGTCGAACTCCTCGCCGGTGAACAGCACCGAGTACAGCAGGTACGCGGCGCCGACGTGGGCGGCGACGTCCCCGACGCTCCACGGCGGCACTCCGGACGGGGCCTCCAGGTCCGGTACGCCGCGCATCAGGTCGGCCAGGCGCGGCACGACGGCGGCCAGCGCGGCGCGGGTCCTGGCATGCTCGGCGGCCGGATCGAACGCGGCGACCGCACCCACGGCCACACCCCCTGTCTGCGGACGGGCGCACAGATTACCGCCGCGCAGGGTGCGCGCGGTAGCCGTTCCGAGGCCTCGTCTCCGCAGGGTTTCCGACGCCGCGTCAGACCCGTTGACGTGCGGCAATCCGGCTTTCCGGGCCGCCTCATGACGGGCCGTCAGAGCACCGCGCTGGGCGGCGGAACAGACAGCCGGATGTCAGTGGGAGTTGGAACAATGGTTATCAACACTCCCTGTGCGGCATCGAACAGGGCAAATCGGCGACGCCAGAAGCGGAGTCCGGCATGACCTTCACCCGTAATCCCGCTCCCCCGAACCGACCCGATCTCCCCGTCCAGCGCACCGACCCGGCGGGGCCGCGGCCCGCGCCCGTCCGCATGTCCACCGCGCGCCGCGCGCTCGCGCGCATCGCCTCCGACGCCGTCCGCACCCACGCGTCGGGCCGCGAAGGCGCGCCCGGCATCTCCGCCCGCACCCTGCACACCCTCGACGCGCGCAGCATGGTCCGCTACGGCGCGCCCGTGCCGGGCCTCGGCCGGCCGGTCCGCACCACGTGGAAGGGCCGCCGCGCGCTGATCTCGCGCGGCCCGGCGGGCACCGCGGCGTGGCTGTGGCTGCTCGACCAGGACGAGGTGTGGGTGGCCGCCGACGGGCGCACCTACCTGATCGCCGAGATGCCGCCGCCGTACTGCGCGAACGCGGCGGCCTGGCTCCAGCGCAACGCCGCGCTCCTTCGCCGGTACGCGGCGCCGCAGCGCCGCGTCGACCCGCTGACCTGGATCGACCGGACGCCGCTCATGCGCGCGCTCGTGGAGTCGGCGGCGGACTGACGCACCCCGGGGCGGGGGGGGGGGGCGGCGCCCCCCCCCCCCCCCGCCCCGGGAACGACATCACACGGCCCGACGGTCGGCCCGCCTGTGAACACCGTCAACGGGCGGTTCCCGGACCACCCCGTCCTCAGGCGATCTGCCGGTGCACCTGCGCCAGCAGCACGTAGCCCTCGCCGTTCGCCTTGATCCCGGAGCGCTCCTCCTCGGTGAGCTCGCGCCGGACCTTGCCCGGCACCCCGGCGACCAGCGACCCCGGCGGCACCTGCATGCCCTGCGTCACCACCGCGCCGGCCGCGATCAGCGAGCCCGCGCCGACGTGCGCGCCGTTCAGCACGACCGCGCCCATGCCGACGAGCACGTCGTCCTCGATCGTGCAGCCGTGCAGCACCGCGTTGTGGCCGACCGAGACGCGCTCCCCCACCACCGCGGGAAAGCCCAGGTCTGCATGCATGGTGCAGTTGTCCTGAATATTGGTGTCCGCACCGATCGTGATGGTTTCGGTGTCTCCGCGCAGCACCGCGCCGTACCAGACGCCCACGCCCGCGGCCAGCGTCACCGACCCGACGACCACGGCGTTCGGGGCCACGAACGCGGCGGGGTCGATGCGGGGCTCGCGGCCCGCGACAGCGGCGATCAAAGGCTCGGCCATGCTGCTCCATCCGTTGACTTCCGGCACCGGGTCCCACCCGCCCGCACCGTACCAACCCGGCCGACCCGAAGTTGCCGCAGGCTTCCCCGGGAGTTAGCCGCGCGGCCTCACCGCGTTCCCGGCGTCCCCGGACATTAACGACGTCTTTCGCCCCGCAGCTCGACCCAGGAGACACGCCTGCCGTGAACGCCATCAACCGTCGTCGCTTCATGCAGTTGGCCGGCGGCACCGCCGCCATGTCCGCGCTGTCCGCGCCCATCGCGCGGGCCGCCGCGATTCCCGCCAACCGGCGCACAGGCTCGATCCAGGACATCGAGCACATCGTCGTCCTCATGCAGGAGAACCGGTCGTTCGACCACTACTTCGGCACGCTGCGCGGCGTGCGCGGCTTCGGCGACCCGCGTCCGGTGACGCAGCCCAGCGGCAAGCCGGTCTGGAACCAGTCGGACGGCAGCCGCGAGGTGCTGCCGTTCCGCCCGGAGAAGGACGACCTGGGCATGCAGTTCATCCAGGGCACGCCGCACGGCTGGAACGACGGCCACCGCGCCTGGAACAACGGCAACTACGACAAGTGGCTGCCGAACAAGGGCACCACGACGATGGCGCACCTGACGCGTGACGACATCCCGTTCCACTTCGCGCTCGCCGACGCGTTCACCATCTGCGACGCGTACCACTGCTCGCTCATGGGCCCGACCGACCCGAACCGCTACTACATGTGGACCGGCTACACCGGCAACGACGGCAAGGGCGGCGGCCCCGTCATCTCCAACGCCGAACTCGGCTACGGCTGGACGACCTACCCCGAGCGCCTGGAGCAGGCGGGCGTCTCCTGGAAGATCTACCAGGACATCGGCGACGGCCTCGACGGACCCGGCTCGTGGGGCTGGACCAACGACGCGTTCATCGGCAACTACGGCGACAACGCGCTGCTCTACTTCAACCAGTACCGCACCGCCGCCCCCGGCAACCCGCTGTACGACAAGGCCCGCACCGGCACCAACAGCAAGGCCGGCGAAGGCTTCTTCGACATCCTGCGCGCCGACGTCAAGGCGAACCGGCTCCCGCAGGTCTCCTGGATCGTGGCGCCCGAGGCGTTCACCGAGCACCCGAACTGGCCGGTCAACTGGGGTGCCTGGTACACGGCTCAGGTGCTCGACGCGCTGACCGCCAATCCCGACGTGTGGAGCAAGACCGCGCTGCTCATCACGTACGACGAGAACGACGGCTTCTTCGACCACGTCGTGCCGCCGTTCGCCGCCGCGACGCCGCAGCAGGGCGCGTCCACCGTCGCCACCACCGGCGAGTTCTACGCCGGACAGGGCGGCGCGATCGCCGGGCAGTACGGCCTCGGGCAGCGCGTGCCGATGCTGGTCGTGTCGCCGTGGAGCACGGGCGGCTGGGTGTGCTCCGAGACGTTCGACCACACCTCGATCGTGCGGTTCATCGAGAAGCGGTTCGGCGTGCAGGAGCCCAACATCTCGCCGTGGCGGCGCGCGGTGTGCGGCGACCTGACCAACGCGTTCGACTTCGGGCACACCGAGCACAAGGTGCCGAAGCTGCCCAGCACGTCGACGTACGTCCCGGCCGACCACGACCGGCACCCCGACTTCGTGCCGGTGCCGCCGGCCGTCGGCGCGCTGCCGAAGCAGGAGCGCGGCCTGCGTCCGGCCCGCGCGCTGCCGTACGACCTCGCGGCCGACGCGCACGCCGGCGCGGACGGGCGCCTGCGCCTCGACTTCGACAACCGCGGCCAGGCGGGCGCGACGTTCCTGGTCACCTCGACGACGCACGCGGCCGGCCCGTGGACCTACACGGTCGAGCCCCGGCGCACGCTGTCCGGCACGTGGGACGTCTCGGCGGACCCGAACGGCCTCTACGACTTCAGCGTGCACGGCCCCAACGGCTTCATGCGCCAGGCCAAGGGCAAGGCCGGCGTCCTCGTCGCCGACGTGACCGCCCGCCACAACGGCGACCACCAGCTGGTCGAGGTCACCCTCGTCAACGAGAGCACCCGCACCATCGACCTGACCGTCACCGACGCCTACGGCCACCGCAACGGGAACGGCAACGACAACAGCCAGGGCGACAACAACAACCAGGGCGGCAACCGCGACTCCTACCGCCTCCGCCCGGGCGCCCGCGCCACCCACACCGCCCGCCTGAACAAGAGCAACGGCTGGTACGACCTGACCGTCGCCTGCTGGCAGGACGACACCTTCACCCGCCGCCTCGCCGGCCACGTCGAAAACGGCCGCCCGAGCACCAGCGACCCGGCCACCATCACCGTCTGACCGCCCCCGTAAAACCAAAACCACCGCGCGCCGCCCCTTGCCCGGGCGGCGCGCGGTGGTCGTCGTTCAGAGGTCAAAAACCGCCGATCCACACCGAAGACGTCCTAGGCCGCTAGACGACACCGGCCAAGCCGGCGACGGGATTCGAACCCGCGTATTCCCTTTGAAAGGAAGTAAGGATCAGCTACGCACCTGAACCATGATCAGCCTAACCAGCGGACGCCACGCCCGCGATGTGTTTACCTCACCCCAGGTCCGCGACCGCAGCCGCAGGGGACGACGTATTCCCGTCCGCACACGACGAATCGGTTTCATGGAACCCAGCCCTCGCCACCACCCGCCCGGAGTACGGTCGGACGCCTACACCGTGGGGGGTGATGGCTGTGGGGACAGCCCTGCGCATCGGCGCGCTCACGTCTGCCGCCGCGCTACTGGCCGGCGGATGCAGCAGCGGCAGCCACGGCAGCGCAGCAGCTCCCGGCAAGATGACCGCCGCACAGGTCGCTTCCACCCTCAAAGCAGCAGGCCTGCCCCTTGGCGAGGTCACAGTGTTCGACGAGGACACCGACCCGAACCACCAGCTCGGCCGCCCCGGGAAGTACACGTCGAAAGTCGGGTTCGTCGACACCCGAGTCGACCTGAGCAACGCCCTCGACACCAAGGGCGACATCTCCCGCGGCGGAGGCGTCGAGGTGTGGCCCGACCACAAGAGCGCCCAAGCCCGCGCCGACTACATCCAGGCCTTGACCAAGGACATCCAAGCCACGGTCATGCGTGAGTACGACTACATCAGCGGGTCGTACCTACTCCGGATCACGCAGACGCTTTCGCCGACACAGGCCGGCGCATATGAGGCGGCGCTCAAGGGGCTGGGCGGCTGAGCTCGGCAGACTCAACGACGCAGCCGCCGAGGCGGACTGCTGACCGAACCGCTGCTGACCGAACCGGCATACCGTCCTCGTTCGGCGCATCCAGGAAGCGCTGCAGGAGCGTTGGGGACACTCGTCGCAGGACGCTGCCGCCGACGTGGGCGCCTTCGGGTCGCGCGGGGGCCGCGCCCGCGGTGTGTTTATGTCACCGCGGGCGCGGTTCCCATTGCGATGTGTAGCAAGGTTGCCGGGTGGGCGTCGGGAGTCGTCCACAGGGGCGGGCGCATGATCGGACAATAGTGCGTGGTGGCGGCTAGGCCTTGGCGAACTGGCGGCTGATGACGAGGCGTTGGATCTGGTTGGTGCCTTCGAAGATCTGCATGATCTTGGCTTCGCGCATGTAGCGCTCCACCGGGAACTCGCGGGTGTAGCCGGCGCCGCCGAGGACCTGGACGGCGTCGGTGGTGACCTTCATGGCGGCGTCGGTGGCGACGAGTTTGGCGACGGAGGCGTGGCGGCTGTAGGGGCGGCCGGCGTCGCGGCGGCGGGCGGCGTCGAGGTAGGTGGCGCGGGCGGAGTCGACGGCGGCGGCCATGTCGGCGAGGAGGAAGCCGAGGCCCTGGTGGTCGACGATGCGGCGGCCGAAGGTGGTGCGCTGGTTGGCGTAGTCGACGGCGACGTCGAGCGCGGCCTGGGCGAGGCCGGTGGCACAGGCGGCGATGCCGAGGCGGCCGGAGTCGAGGGCGCTGAAGGCGATGGAGAGGCCCTGGCCCTCGTCGCCGATGAGGCGGTCCTCGTCGAGGGGGACGCCGTCGTAGTGCGCGGTGGTCGTCGGGACCGCGTGCAGGCCCATCTTGTCCTCGGGCCGGCCGAAGGTCAGGTTGTCGTGGCTGCCCGGGGCGAGGAAGCACGAGATGCCGCGGCTGCCTTCGCCGGTGCGTGCGAACAGCGAGTAGAAGTCGGCCTTGCCGCCGTGGGTGATCCACGCCTTGGTGCCGACGATCTCGTAGCCGTCGGAGGTCTTGTTGGCCTTGCAGGTGAGCGCGGCGGCGTCGGAGCCGGCGTGCGGTTCGGACAGGCTGTAGCCGCCGATCCACTCGCCCTCGAGCATGCGCGGCAGCCAGCGTTCGCGCTGGTCCTGGGTGCCGTACGTGTAGAGCGGGAAGCACGCGAGGGTGTGGACGCTGGTCGCGACGGCGATCGCCGCCCAGCGGGCGGCGAGTTCCTCGACGACCTGGAGGTAGACCTCGTAGGGCTGGCCGCCGCCCCCGTATTCCTCGGGGTAGGGCAGGCCGAGCAGGCCGGTCTGGCCGAGCAGCGTGAACAGCCCTTCCGGGTAGGTCTCTTCGCGTTCGTGCCGGGCCGCGATGGGGGCGAGTTCCTTGTCCGCGATCGCCTGGGTGAGGGCGAGCAGGTCGCGGGATTCCTCGGTGGGCAGGAGGCGGTCGACGACGGCCACTGAGGGGTCTCCTCGGAGCGTGGGCCGGGCGGGTGGCCCGGCGGGAGCGGTTGGCGCACGAATGAGCCCGGGACGGGGTCGCCGTCCCGGGCTCGATGATTTCAGGCCGTCGGGTTCGCGGCGACCGTTGCGCGACGGGAGGCGGGTTCGGCCAGTTCGGCGAGCGCGGCCGCGGCGCGTGCGCGGTACTCGTCGACGCGGGCGAGCTTGATGTCCTCGTATCCGCGCACCAGGTCGGGCAGTTCGGCGAAGTCGGTGACGGCGCCGACGGTGTCGTCGCGGAGCGCGGACAGTGCGTCCCGCATCATCGTCCGGTACTCGGCGACGAGTTCGCGCTCGACGCGGCGGACCTTGGCATAGCCGAACACGTCGAACCGGGTGCCGCGCAGGCCGCGTGCGGCGTGCAGGGCGCGGAACGCGGGGACGGCGGTGCGGCGCAGCCGGATCTTGCGCTTCATGCCGAGGGCGCGCAGCGCGGGCGGGTGGAGGAGTACGGAGACGTCCGCGTCCGCGCCGAACTCGTCCTCGCGCCGGGCCTTTTCGACGGTGTCGAGGTGGAGGCGGGCGACTTCGTACTCGTCCTTGTAGGCCATGAGCTTGTGCAGGCCCTTGGCGTAGGCGACGCCGATGCGCTCGCCGGCCTCGGTGCCGACGCGTGCGGCCGCGGCGGCGGTGACGCGGCGGACGTCCTCGGCGTAGCTGCGGGCGTAGGTGCCGTTCTGGAACCCGGTGAGATCGGCGATGCGGGTGGCGAGCACGTCGCGCAGGGCCTCGCCGAGGGCGGATCGGTCGGCGAGCGCGTAGGACTCGGGGTCGACCTCGACGGTCGCGCGGACCGGTGCGGCGACGGCGGCGCGCACGGCCTCGGGGTCCTGGACGGCGGCGCGGCCCCAGTGGAACGCGGCGAGGTTCTTGTCGACGGCGGCCCGGTTGAGGCGGATGGCTTGTTCGACGGCCTCCGCGCTGACCGGCAGGCAGCCGTGCTGGAACGCGGCGCCGATGAGCAGCATGTTGGCGGGCATGTGGTCGTCGAACAGGGCCTGCGAGAGGGCGAGGGCGTCGAGGTAGCGGTTGTCCGCGGACAGCGCACCGGTGGCGCGGGTGGCGGTCTCGATGCGGGCGACGCAGTCGTCCGGCGAGTCGGGCACCGCGAGCTGGTTGGTGACCATGGCGGCGGTCGGCACGATCGCGGTGTTGACGATGGCGACGGTGTGTCCGGCGCGCACGGTGGACAGGTTGCCGTCCGCGGCGGCGCCGAGCAGGTCGAAGCCGAGCAGGACGTCGGCGGTGCCGCGCGAGGCGCGCAGCGCGCCGTCGACGGGCTTGCGGCCGATGCGCAGGTCGCTGACGACCGGTCCGCCCTTCTGCGCGAGGCCGGTCTGGTCGAGGCCCGCGGTGTGCAGCCCGTCGAGGTGCGCGGCCATCTGGAGGATGGCCGAGACGGTCACGACGCCGGTGCCGCCGATGCCGGGCATGCGGACCAGGATCTCGTCGTCGTACGCGAAGCGCTGTGCGGGCTGAGCGAGTTCGACGGGCAGCGCGGGGACCTCGCGGCGCTTGCGGGTGCCGGGCTCGACGAGGAGGAACGACGGGCAGTCGCCCTTGAGGCAGCTGAAGTCGCTGTTGCAGGAAGCCTGGTGGATGCGCGTCTTGCGGCCGAACTCGGTGTCCACGGGCTGCACCGACAGGCACGTGGACTTGTCGCCGCAGTCGCCGCAGCCCTCGCAGACGCGCTCGTTGACGACGACCTTCTCGGCGGGCGTGGGGAGTTCGCCGCGCTTGCGCAGGCGGCGCTCCTCGGCGGCGCAGCGGTCGTCGTGGATGAGGACGGTGACGCCTTCGACACCGGCCAGTTCGCGTTCCACGTCGGCGAGGTCGTCGCGGTGCCGGACGGTCGCGACGGGGTCGAGCGCGATGCCCCGGTAGGCGGCGGGCTCATCGGTGGTGATGACGACGCGGCGCACGCCCTCGATGGCCATCCAGCGGGTCAGGTCCGGGATGTTCAGCTTGCCTTCGGGGCGCTGGCCGCCGGTCATGGCGACGGCGTCGTTGTAGAGCAGCTTGTACGTCATGGTGACGCCCGCGGCTACGGCGGCGCGGACCGCGAGCGAGCCGGAGTGGTGGAAGGTGCCGTCGCCGAGGTTCTGCACGAAGTGCTTGTCGGCGGTGAACGGCGCGAGGCCGAACCACTGCGTGCCCTCGCCGCCCATCTGGGTGAGGCCGACGCGGTTGCCGCGGCCCTTGCCGTCCAGCGCGATCATCGCGTGGCAGCCGATGCCGACGCCGACGAGGGTGTCGTCGGAGGTGCGGGTCGAGGTGTTGTGCGGGCAGCCGGAGCAGAAGTACGGCGTGCGCGGCGCGGCCATCGGCAGCGCGATGCGCGCGGGCCGCTTGGGCTTGGGCGTCACGGCCTCGACGTGGGCGGCGGCGGTGTGCGGGAGGCGGTCGGCGCCGATGCGGGAGGCGAGCGCGATGGCGACGTCCTCGGCGCCGAGGGTGCCGCGCTGGGTCAGCAGCACGCGGCCGCCCTCGTCGCGGCGGCCGACGACGCGCGGGGCGTCGGGGCGCCGGTACAGCGCCTCCTTGAGGCGGCCCTCGAGGAAGCCGACCTTGTCCTCGACGACCAGCACCTCGTCGAGGCCCTCGGTCAGCCCGGCGAGCTCGGCGTCGGCCAGCGGGAACGGCATGCCGAGCTTGATCAGGCGCAGCCCGAGCGCGGCCAGCTCGGCCTCGCCGATGCCGAGGTTGTGCAGCGCGCGCTGGACGACGGCGTACTGCGTGCCGGAGGCCAGGATGCCCAGCTTCGCGCCGGGCGTGGTGAACGTGACGCGGTTGAGGCCGACGGTGGCGGCGTACGCGCGCGCCCTGTCCAGGCGGCGGGTCAGCATGTCGTACTCGGCGTCGAGCGACGCGGGGCCGACCAGCGTGGGGGCGGGGCCGCGCGGGGTGCGGGCCGGCTCGGGGACGTCGCGGGACAGGCCGCTGAGCTCGACGGTGCCGGACGCGTCCGCGATGTCCGCGACGATCTTGAGGCCGGTCCACAGGCCGCTGGCGCGGGACATCCCGACGGCGTGCAGGCCGTACTCGATGATCTCGGCCACCGAGCCGGGGGCGAGCAGCGGCATCGCCAGGCTCGCCGCCATGGGCTCGCACGAGCTCGGGACGGTGGAGGACTTGCTGCCCGGGTCGTCGCCGATCCACGCCACCGCGCCGCCGAGCGGGGCGGTGCCGGCCAGCATCGCGTGCCGGATCGCGTCGGCGGCGCGGTCCAGGCCGGGGTTCTTGCCGTACCAGAAGCCGACGACGCCGTCGTGGCGGCGGCCCGGGACCTGGTCGAGCAGCTGCGTGCCCGCGACGGCGGTGGCGGCGAGCTCCTCGTTGAGGCCGGCCTGGAAGACCACGCCGGCCGGGTCGAGGTGCTTGGCGGCACGGCCCATCTCGAGGTCGACGCCGCCGAGCGGGGAGCCCTGGTAGCCGGACACGTACACACGCGTGTCCAGGCCTCGTGCGGTGTCGAGGCGGCGCTGCTCCAGGGTGAGCCGGACGAGGGCCTGGATGCCGGAGATCAGCACACGGCCGTCGGCGGCCGTGTACTTGTCGTCCAGCGACACGGCGGAGCGGTCGATGCGCACGGGGTCCTCCGGCGGAGAAACGGGCGGGGTGGGTCGGCGCTAGGACACCAACCGAGCCCGATGCCACGCAAGTACCTCGCGGGAAATCGCCACAAAGACGCAAAGATCTCAACAGGCTGCGCGGGATATCATCAATTATTTGCACCCTGACCCCCGAAAAACGAGGTGTCCCGCCATGGCCGACGTCGACGCCACCGACCACGAGCTGCTGCGCCTGCTGCGCGAGGACGGCCGCCGCACCTTCTCCGAGATGGCCACCGAGGTGGGCCTGTCCGTCGCGGCTGTGAAGCGGCGCGTCGATCGGCTGCGTGACATCGGTGTCATCACCGGGTTCACCGTGCAGGTCGACCACGCGAAGCTCGGCTGGGGCATCGAGGCCTTCACCGAGCTGCGCTACGCGGGAAGCACGACCGTGCAGGAGATCATGCGCACGACCACCGGCGTGCCGGAGGTCCAGGCGGTCTTCACGATCGCGGGCGACCCGGACGCGCTCATCCAGGTGCGGGTGCGCGACATCGCCCACCTTCAGGAGGTCATCGACACTCTGCGGCGGTCGGGGAACGTGACGGGGACGAAGACGCTGATGGTGCTCGGGTCGTGGTCGCGGGAGGCGTGAGCGCCGCGTCAACGGGCCGCATGTGACCGGTGGCGCGACGGAGCGGGCGTGACCGGTCACGCGTGCTTGCCCCGGCCGCGTGGGCGCCGGGTCGTCGCGGGGCCTCCCCCGCCGCACGTCAGGTCGATGTCGGCGACCGGCCCCCGTACCGCGGCACGGTGCCCGCCCGGTTTCCGGCCCAGCCGGAACCCCGGTGCCAGTTCATCGAGTTCGAACGACGCCTCGGCTTCGACGGTACGCACCGCCCACACCGTCACCTCGGGCGGCATCCCGCGCGCCATCCCCCGCGGCAGGCGGGCCGATACGCGTGAGAGCACACCCAGGCCGGCCGCAAGCGCGACGACATTCCACGCCGCCAGGCCCGCGACAAAAGGCACGGAGGTTCCGGCCTCGGGCCCGTCCGCGAGGAACACCCGTACGCCGTGCGCCATCGCGCCCGCGACCGCACCGAACACAACTCCGCCGGACGCGACCGCCGTCCAACCGTTGCCGCGGAACCGGCGCTTGAGCCCGGCCTCGTGCCGGGCCCGCGCCCGCCGGTAGCCCGGCGCCGCGACGGCCTTGCCGAACCGGCAGCCGCCCCCGGCGCGTTCGACGGCGTCCAGCAGCGCCGCGCAGACCGGGTGTCCGGGCGGGGTTCGGGTGGCGGCGACGGTCGCGGTCAACGTCCCGTCGCGGGACAGGTGCACGAGCTGGTCGCGGTCCAGCAGGCAGACGGCGACCCGGTCGACGAGCGGCGTTCCGCCGACGATCCCTGCGGCGTGCAGGACGTCCAGCCCGAGCACCGCCTCGGGCGCGACGGCCGGCCCGTCGGCGCGGCCGCGCAGCCTGACCAACCCGTAGAGCAGCACCAACACGACACACCCGGCCGCGATCCACCCGGCCAGCACGAGAGCGAGTTCCCCGACCAACCTCGACACGGCACCCCCCGGCGAGCGGCGCGCCCCGGCCCCCAGCGCCCGATCCAGGGTAGGGATTCGGGACGAACTAGGCGAGAGCCAAAGGAGATTGGTCGAACGCGAACAACGCGAGCCGGCGGGATGCGGTATCGCGCCGACGCGCGCCACGGCGACCGGCGGCGGGCACGGGATCCGCTGACCGGACCGAACCGTGAAACAGCTGCCGTCGACATCGCGAACGGCCCTGCTTCCATGGTCGGCCGCAAGCCGCGGCACCGCCGCGTGATCGGCACGCACCCGCCCCGCGCCTGGTCGGCGGTGCCGCCGGGTCCGGCGGCGGCCGTGGCATGGCCGGTACCGTCGTTCGGGTGAAGATCGACGGGGGCGGTCCGGTGTCCGTGGCGGAGCTGCTGCTCGGGCACGCGGACGCGGCGACGGCTGAACGGGCCCGTGTCCGGCTCGGGTTGTCGGTCGGTGCCGCTGAGGCCGGGTCCGGGGCCGACGGTTCCTCCGGCGGGGCCTCCGCGCGCAGCGCGGCGGCGGCGTCGGACGGGGCGGCGGCGGTGTCGGGCGGGGCGGTGGGGCCGGATCCGGACGGTACCCCGTTGGCCGTGCGCCTGCGGAACCCCAAGGGGCGGGTGGACAGCACGGCGCTCGACGGATACGCCCGCGCCGACTGGGACTTGGTCGCCGAGGAACACCTGCGCAGCGCGTTCGACGACGAGGTCGCCCGCCAGCTGGTCGTGCACCCCGACTGCCCGCGGGACGCCGTCCTCGTGCTGGCCACCGAGTCGCCGTTCAGCGTCACGGCACGTCATGGCAGGGCGTTCAGCGTCGCTTTGGACCGGCGCCTCCTGACCGCCCGTCAACTCGCCTTCGAGGGCAGGCCCGCGTGGCGTGCGCTCGGCACCGTGGCAAGGGTCGCGCGCCCCGCGTACGACCAGCCCCGCTTCGCACCGCTCGACCGCATCGTGGACGAAGCGGCGCGGATGCTGCCGGGCCCCGACCCTGCGGCATGGGCGTGGCTGGTGCGCCACGCGCCGAACTACCCGGGGACGTTCCCCGAGTTGTGCGCGGAGGCCGCACGGGCCGCCGACCCCGGTAGGGCCGACGCGGGGGCTGTCGACGGCGCGTCCCTCGTGTGGTCCGATCCGCCGGACCCCGCCGACCCGCGCCGCAACCCGCAGCGCTGGGGCCGCATGTCCCCGCTGGGGCTGCTGGGCCGCCTTCCGCCGGAGGACGCGGCCGCCGTGCTTGCGGTCCTGCCGTCCGACGTGTGCGCCCAGCTCAGGCGGGTGAACGAACCGCTGCCCGGCCACCTCGTCCTCACGCTGATGCGGGACCCGGAGCTCGACGCGCGCGGCCTCGTCCGCCGCATGATCCCCGACCGGGACACGGAGGCCGTGCTACTCGCCAGGCACGACCGGCACATCAACGCCGCGCTGCTGGCCGAGTCGAAGGACGCCGCGACACGGCACGCCGTGTTCGCCGCGTCCCGACGTGACGCGTCGCCCCGCGTGCGGCTGACGCCGCACTCCCGCGGCTGGCTGAACTTGCAGTACCGGGACGGCTGCCCGGAGGCGGTGTACGGCCACCACGTGGCGTTCCTCCGCACCGTGCTGCGCCGCGGTACGCACGACCTGAGCCCTGCGGCCGTGCTGAGGGGGTTGCTCAGCCTGTGGGAGGCGCAGGGCCGGGGCGCGCTGCTCGACCCGCGGCTGCGGTCGCTGCTGCGCGGTACCCCCGCCACGTGGCGGGCCTTGCACTGGGCCTGCAACGCAGCCGACGGCCTGGCCCGGCTGCGGGCCGAGGTGGAGCGCCTCGAACAGCCGGACGCCCTGGTGGCCGCGGTCCGCGAGCACCCGGCGATGGCCGGCGGGTACCTCCCGGCGGCGTTCTGGCCCGCGGCGGTGACGGCCCACGCCGACGAACCGCTGCGCCGGCGCCTCCTCGCCGCCCTGGCCCGGCACCCGGACTGTCCCGCGGAACTCGTCCGGGACGCCGTCCGGACGGACGGCGACCTGGCAGTCGAACTCGCGGGCCGGTCGCGGGAGTACGCGCTCGCCGCACTCGCGGAACCGCTCGGACCGCCGCCGCGGTGGGCCAACGCCGGGCGCGGCGGGATCGGCGACTGGATCGGCAATGCCCTGGCCGACGACGTGGTCTCCGTCCGGGAGTTCGTCGAACGTGCCCATCCGGCGACGCGGGCGGTGGAGGCGACGGGGGCGCTGTCCGGCGTGCTTCCGGAGTCCTACGCCGAGGCCTTGGAGGCCGTCGTCGCCGAGCACGCGCGCGCCGCGCTGGGCGACGACGCGGAGGCGTGGGCCGTGGCGGTGATGCTGCTGCCGGAGTTCGTCGGCACGCTGCCGGAACTGTTCGCGACGGCGGCCTCCGCGGCGAGGTCCTGATCCGGCTGAGACGCGGCTGAGTAACGCGTCTCACGGGTCGCGGTCGGGCGTCGGCGCCGTCTCGTGCGCCGCCGGGCAGTAGCGTCGACGGGATGGCGGCTCCGGTGAACAGCTCGGTCTCGGCAGGTGCGTTCCTGCTGCGGTACGCCTCGCCCGCGACCGCCGCGCGTGTGCGGGAGCGGCTCGGCCCCGAGGCCGTGCCCCAGGAGCCTCGTCCGCCGGACGTTCCCGATCTGCGGTCGTCCGGCCAGGCCGTCGCCGCTCCGCGCACGCGCGGGACGGGGCTGGTGCCGTGGCTGCGAACTCCGCGTGTGCAGGCGTCGGTTCACGACCTGCCGCAGGTCTCGGGTGCCGAGTGGGACCTGATCGTCCGTGAGCACGGTCGCACGGCACTGCCCAAGGACGTCGTCCGCGCGCTCGTCGCCCGCGCGGACTGCCCCGGTTCGGCGGCGCTCGCGCTCGTGCCGGAGGGCAGGTTCGCGCACCATCCCCGGCCGGACTCGCCGTCCGCGTTCCTGATCGCCGTGCAGCGCGGGTCCGTGACGCCGCGCCAGGTCGCGTTCGAGGGCCGGCCCGGCTGGCACGCGCTCAGCACCGTGGCGCGGCACACGCGGCCGAGCATCTACGACCAGCCGTTCGCACCGTTCGGACGCGTCCTCGACGAGGCGGCCCAACTGCTGCCCGGCCCCGACGCCGACGCCTGGGCCTGGCTGATCCGGCACGCCCCGGGCTACCCGGGCACGTTCCCTGAGCTATGCGCCGCCGCGGGCAACGCGACCGCGCGGCTGGCGTACGACACCCGTCGTGCCGCTACGGCAACCGGCGATCCGCGTGTGAACACTGTCAACAGCCCCTCAGACTTTCACCGATGGAACTCCCTGACCCCGCTCGGCCTGATCGGGCGGCTCTCCCCCGACGCGGCGGACGCCGTCCTCGCGGTGCTGCCCCGCAGCGCGCTCGACGATTTCCTCCCGGTGCACGAAATGCTGCCGACCCACCTCACCTTCACGCTGCTGCGCCGCGAGCCGTCGCTCGTGTGGGACCTCATGCACCGCATGGACCACGACAGGGCGGCCGTGCGTGAGTTGCTCGCGAGGCACGACCCGCAGGTGAACGCCGCGCTGCTGTCGGCCCGACGGGACGCAGAGACCCAGCACGCCGTGTTCCGGGCCACGCGGCTGGAGGCCAAGCCGCGTGTGCGGCTGCCCGCCGACAACCGAGGGTGGCTGCGCCTACGGCTGGGCGACGGCTGCCTGGAGGCCGTCCACGGGCATCACGCGTCGTTCATCCGGACCGCACTCGAACAACGCGCCGACAGCCTCGGCACCGCGGGAGTGCTGAGGGGTCTGCTCGGCCTGTGGGAGGCCTGGGGACGCGGCGCGCTGTTCGACCCGCGGCTGCTGCGGGCGTTGCCGCCGGACACCGAGGCCGGACGGTTGCTGCGCCAGGTGCCGCGTGGGCTGGGCGGCATGGCGCGGCTGCGGGCCGAGGTGCGTCGGCACGAGGACCCCGCGGAGCTGATCGCCGCGATGCGCCGTTCGCCCGACACGGCACGCCGGTACCCGCCCCCGTCGTTCTGGCCGGCGGCGATTGCGGCGCACGCCGAACGGCCGCTGCCGGTCGAGGTCTTGGCGCACCTCGTCCGGCACGGGAACTGCCCCGACGAACTCAGCCTGGCCGCCTCGAAGGCGGACGCCGACCTGGCCGCCGAGCTCGCGGGCCGCTCACACGCCCACGCCGTGGCCGCGCTCGGGCACCCCGTCGAGGTGACGTGGTCGTGGACGGAGCACGGGTGGTACGTCGACGCCCTGGCCCGGGGCGTGCTGACGTTCCACGAGTTCGTCGAACGTGCCCACCCCGCCCATCAGTTGCTCACCGCCGTCGAGCAGCTGGCACCGGTCTTCCCCGACGGCCACACGGCGGCCCGCGCGGTCGTCGACGAGCACATACGCGGGACGGTCGGGGACGACGCGGACGCCTGGGCGGTGGCGGTGCGGCTGTTGCCGGAGTTCACAGGCACATTGCCTGAGCTGCTGGCCACGGCGGGGGCGGTGTTCGCGTAGGGATTCGACGATGGGACCGGCATTTCATCGATGCCTGAACTGTGCCGACCGTGTGCCCCTCAGGCGGAACCGCCCGGCGACCCAGCCCCCGGGTACACCCGGCACTGGCTCGTCCCGCTCGCCCTCAGCACGCCGGTCGCGTCGGTGAGCGTGCCCCACGTGGAGGCGAGCAGGCCCTGGGTTCGGCCGCGGGCTTCCAGGAGGGTGGCCGCGGGGACGCGGGCGGGGGCGTACCACGTCGCGGCCAGGTCGAGGCTGACCATGCCGTCACCGGGGCGGCCGCGGAGGGCGGCGTCCATCAGGTGCGCGTCCAACTGCATGATGTCGGTGAGGCGTTCGGCGAGGCCGGGGGTCGAGGGGGCGTCGGGGCGGAGCACGTCGGGGTCGGCGGGGCAGATCCACAGCGCGACCGAGTCGCCGCCGTCGCGGAAGGCGCCCTCGAACTCCTCGTAGGTCTCGGCGTAGTCCACGGCGTACTCGGCGAACCCGCCCAGGCACTCGGCGACTTTCTCGACCCAGGACAGGCGCGGGTACGCCGCGGGCCCGAGCGGAAGCCCGGCCTCGCCGGCGGCGCCCGGGTCGGCGGCGCCCGGCCCGCCGAACAGCTCCGGGTCGGCGAACCAGGCCGACGCGGCGAGCACCGCCTCGCCACCCTGGCGGACCGTCACCTGGAAGGCGGACGCCGTCCGGCCGTTGGCCAACGTCTCGACGTCAAAGGATAGTTCGCCGGCAACCGCGGCACGCGAGAACACCGTGTGCAGGCTGCGCAGCTGTTTGCCGCCCGCCGACCTGGCCGCCGCGGCGGCCGCCAGGGAGGCCGTCCAACCGCCGAAGCCGCGCCCGTTGATGCAGTGGAACTCCGCGAGTTCGGCCGTCAGTCGACCGTCGGACCCGCCCCGCAGGCGGACCTCGCCGAGCGGCGTCGCCGCCACCGTGTCGTGCTCCCCCGTAGCGTCCATCCACCGATGGTGCCACGCAGGCCGCCGGGCGTGGGGGGGTGACCCCGGACGGGCCGCTCGGAATCCGGCACACGGCGAGCACATCCGACACCTGTTGGGACACCAGGCGGCCCCGCAGCGCCAGGTAGTGTCAGAAGTCCGCGCACAGCGGGCACAGACCGCTCACCGGGAGACGCCGTGCCACGTTCCCTGATCCCCTCCGGCCTCCGCGCGCTGCGACCCGACGCCTTCGGAGCGGAACCGACGGGCGCGCGGCTGGCCCGGATCCGCAGCTCGCCGAACTTCGCCGACGGGTCGTTCCAGAACCCCGTGCCGGCACGCACCGAGCCGAGCGGCTCGATGCGGGAGTTCGCCCGGGCGTACTTCCGCGCCGAGGACCGGGCCCACCGCGCGCCCGCCGGCGTGGTGCCGGTGCACCCGACGACGTACGCCGACCTCGCGAAGCCGCCGACCACCGGACTGCGGCTGACCTGGACGGGCCACTCCAGCGTGCTCGCCGAGCTCGACGGGCGCCGCGTGCTGTTCGACCCGGTGTGGGGCGAACGCTGCTCCCCGTTCCCGTTCGTGGGCCCGCGCCGCCTGCACCCGGTGCCCCTGCCGCTCGCCGCGCTCGGGCCCGTCGACGTCGTGGTGATCTCGCACGACCACTACGACCACCTCGACATGCCCACGATCAAGGAGCTGGTCGGCACCGACACCGTCTTCGCCGTCCCGCTGGGCGTCGGCGCGCACCTGGAGCACTGGGGCGTGCCGGCCGACCGGCTGCGGGAGCTCGACTGGCACGAGTCGACGACGGTCGAAGGCCTCACCCTGACCGCCACCCCCGCCCGCCACTTCTGCGGCCGCGGCTTCCGCGGGCCCCAGCACACGCTGTGGGCCTCATGGGTCGTCCGCGGCCCGGAGCACCGCGTCTTCCACAGCGGCGACACCGGGTACTTCCCGGGCTTCGCGGACATCGGGACTGCTCACGGGCCGTTCGACGCCACGATGATCCAGATCGGCGCGTACAGCGAGTACTGGCCGGACATCCACATGACCCCCGACGAGGGCGTCCGCACCCACCTCGACCTCCAGGGCGGCCCGGACGCGGGCCCTCTCCTCCCGATCCACTGGGCGACCTTCAACCTGGCCCTCCACCCCTGGGCGGCCCCCGGCGAAGGAACGCTCGCCGCAGCCCGCACCGCAGGAGCCCGTATCGCCCTCCCCCGCCCCGGCGAGCCCTTCGAACCGGGCGCGGAAAAGCTCCCGGAGCAGCCGTGGTGGAGGGTCGTCACGGTGGACGCCGACACCGAGCCCAGCCCCTTGGACAGGGCAGCGGGAACGACGGCCTGACGAGCCGGCCGAACGGGGTTGGCGGGACCAGGGGCGACCCGCGGCACCGACCGAAAGGGCGGCCTGCGACAGGACGGCGCGGGGGGCCGAAAGAGGCAGGCCTTGGCAGAGTGCGGGGCAGGCCGAAAGGACGGCCTTCGGCAGGCTGCGGGGCGGTCCCGCCGAGCAGGCTCAGGCAGGCCCACCGGACGGGCTGAACAAACAGGCTCACGCAGACCGCACGACGGGCTGGGCAGGCGGGGCCTGGGCAGACCACGGGACGGCTCGACGTGAACGTCCAGGCAGACCGCAGGACCCGCCGGGCCCGTGGACGCGCCGGGCGAGCCACCTCCGACCGGAGCACCGGAACCCGGACCTCGCCAGTCCCGCAAGGGCCGACCCGCGAGAACGCCGGGTGAGCGAGGCGGGAGGCGCCGACCTGGATCGGCGTCATCCGATCACGCAGCCGCGCCGCGAGGGCACGCGCACGCAGTTGCCCCGGCCCCGTCGGCCGTCCGCCACGCGGCCAGCCGTCACACGGTGAACCGGTCACGCCGCAGGGGCACGACCAGCCGGCGAACCGTGTCGCCAGCCCGCCACATGGTCAGGTCGTCTCGCGCCCACGCAGTCAGGCACCGACGCCCGGAACCGCCCGCAGCGAGGACGTGCGCTCGCCTCCTCGTAGCCGCAAGCCGTCACGGCGGCTTCGAGCTGGGCGATCGCGAGGACCGGGTCGATGTTCTTGAGGAGGACCACGTCGAAGTCCCCCTGCTCCGGGCCGCCCGGAGTCTGGAGGACCTCGACGGCAGCCTGGTCGTCGACGGCGGAGAGGTGGTCGCAGAGCGGCATGGCGGCGATTCTGGTGCCCACCGGGGACGGCCCGGCTGACGCAGCCGGGCGAAGCCCCGACGGGCACGCGGTCTCGGGGCACCGGGCCGCGGTCGCCTCCGGCCGGGTGGCCGGGCACCCGCACCACCACGCGGTCAGGTGGTCAGGTCAGGCCGCGCGGTCAGGAGCGGCGGCCTCGGCTGGGCTTTGCGGCGCGTTCGGGCTTCGCGGCGCGTTCGGCGTCGCGGTCCTTCAGGCGGGCGGTTTCGCGGCGGACGTCGGCCTGGGTTTCGCGTTCGCGGCGGAGCCATTCCGGGTCTTCGGCCTTGATGGCTTCGATCTCGTCGCTGGTCAGAGCCTCGGTGACGCCGCCGCGGGCCAGGCCCGAGATGGAGATGCCGAGCTTGGTGGCCACGACGGGGCGGGGGTGGGGGCCGGTGCGGCGGAGGTCGCGGAGCCACTGCGGGGGGTCGGTCTGGAGCGCGTTGAGCTCGTCGCGGGTGACGACACCCTCCTGGAACTCGGCGGGGGTGGCCTCGAGGTACACGCCCAGCTTCTTCGCCGCGGTCGCGGGCTTCATCGTCTGGGCGGTCTTGTGCGACGTCATGGGGTCAAGGGTATCGAGCGTGCGCGGCACCTCTGATCCTGGCCGGTAGCCTGGCGGGGTGATCAGCGCGGATGCCCCCTCGTCCTTCCGGCTCGCGTACGTCCCTGGCGTGACGCCCGCGAAATGGGCTCGGGTCTGGCACGAGCGCCTGCCGGACGTCCCGCTCGACCTGGTCGCCGTCGAGCCCGGCGACGCGATGGCGACGCTGCGCGGCGGGGGCGCCGACGCGGCGCTGCTGCGGCTGCCGGTGGACGGCACCGATCTGAGCGCGATCCCGCTGTACACGGAGACGACCGTGGTCATCGTTCCGAAGGACCACGTCGTGACGGCCGTCGACGAGGTGACGACGAACGACCTCTCCGACGAGCTCGTGCTGCACCCCCTCGACGACACGCTCGGGTGGGACGAGCCGCCTGGTCGACCCGCGGTCGAGCGTCCGGCGACGACGGCCGACGCGGTCGAGCTGGTCGCGGCGGGGGTCGGCGTGCTGGTCGTGCCGCAGTCGCTGGCCCGGCTGCACCACCGTAAGGACCTGACCTACCGGCCGGTGCTCGACGCGCCCGCTTCGCGTGTGGCGCTGTCCTGGCCGGAGGCGAAGACGACGGACCTGGTGGAGGAGTTCATCGGGATCGTGCGCGGACGGACGGTCAACAGCTCGCGCGGCCGGCAGGCGACGGCGCCGCAGGCGAAGGACAAGGGCGGCGCGGGCCGGGCGTCGTCCGGGGCGGGGCAGCGGTCGGGGGCGGGTTCGGGAGCGCGCTCGGGATCCGGGTCGGGCTCGGGTAAGAGCTCGGCGGGCCGCAAGCCGGGCGCGGGATCGTCCGGCAAGGGTGGTGGACGCTCGGGCTCGGGCGGCGCGAAGGCGGCGCCGAAGCGCGGGAAGCCGCGCCGCCGGTCGTAGGGGCGTGACCGGTCACCGACTCCTCCACGCCGCAAGCCTGTTCCATATCGAGAAACACCGTTTCGCGGCGTAGCATGCGAGCGGCGGAACACCCTCGTCGCGACGGAGGCCGGCCGGTGAACTACCTCGTGTACCGCATGCGGATGACGGAACGGGCCCGGCGCAACCAGAAGGCCTTCTGGTCCTGGCTCGAGGAGCGCGAGCGCTGGTTCAGGACCTCCCCATGGGGCGCGAAGTGCGCTGGTACTACAGCGTGATCGGCGAGGTCTACGTCCTGGAGAGCTGGGCGGCGTTCGAGGACGAGCGGCCTGGGGCGCCTACCGCTCGGCGCTCGCGAACCTGAAGGCCGGCAGCACCTGGGAGGACGAACGGGTCAGCCAGGACGACTGGTGGGAGTTCCTCGACACCCGCATCGTCACCGACCGCCCGGTCCCGGTCGGCTTCGCCCGTGCCGAACCCGCCTGAGGCCAGGGGGGTTTCGCGGATGACCTCGCCCGTCGGCCCGGCGCCCAGGTCGCACCTGTACGTGCCCGGGCACCGGCCGGACGTGCCGGCCAAGGCCCCGGCCGGCGGCGCGGACGCGCCGGTTCCGCGAAGCCCGTTCGCCGCACCGCCGGGCGGCCGGCGGGCCCGACCGAGCTCAGGCGGCCGCGGCCTCGTTCAGGACCGCCAGGCGGCCGTCGGTCATGGCGTACGCCGCGTCGGCGTAGACCAGTTGGCTGCGGTCGTGGGTCACCATCACGGTCGCCGTCCCGCGCTCCCGTGTGAGGCGGGCGAGCAACTCCACTACCGCTGCTCCGCGTTCGTGGTCGAGGGCGCTGGTCGGCTCGTCGACGAGCAGGACGGCGGGGTCGTTCATCAGTGCCCGGGCGATGTTGATGCGCTGCCTCTGGCCGCCGGACAGCTGGTGCGGGCGTCGTCGCGCCTGCTCCGACAGGCCTACGGCGTCCAGGAGTTCGCGGGCCTTGGCGGCCGCGGCGCGGGGTGAGCGGCCGTCCAGGTGGGCCATCACCTGGAGTTGCTCCAGGGCGGTGAGCGACGGCAGCAGGTTGGGCTGTTGGAAGACGATGCCCAGCCGGGTGCGGCGCAGTTCGGCCCGCCGACCCGGCTTCAGGCCGTCTACGGGTGCCCCCGCGATCTCGACGGTGCCCGAGTCCGGCGTCACCAGCGTCGCGGCGACGGCCAGCAGGCTGGACTTCCCGGATCCGGACGGCCCGACGACGGCGGCCAGTTCGCCGCCCGCGACGGTGACGGAGACGCGGTCGAGGGCGGTCAGCCGCCGGTCGCCGTCGGGGTAGGTGAGGGTGACGTTGGTGAGGCGCAGGCCCGCACGGTCGTCCTGGCTCCCCTGGATCCTCTGGCTCCCCTGGTTCGCCTGGCTCGCCTGGCTCTCCTGGCTCTCCTGGCTCCCCTGGTTCGCCTGGTTCGCCTGGCTCTCCCGGCTTACCTGGTGCGTCTGGCTCATGATGTTCACCCGGTCCACGCTGCCCACCTGCTCCTCCTGCTTCGCCCGCTCCACCCCGTCCAGCCCGTCCACCCGCTCCGCACGCTCCATCCGCTCCACCTCGTTCATCGGGCGCTCCCCAGTGCGGTCAGCGGGTCGACGGCGGTGACACGGCGTACCGCGAGTGCGGCGCCCACCAGGCCGAGGACGACCATGACGGCGGCTGGCAGCACGGTCGTCCCGGCGTCCAGGACGAACGGCACGGTCCCTTCGGCGACCCGTCCCGCCGCCGCGGCGATGGCGGTGCCGAGTGCCGTCCCCGCGGTGAGGACGACGAGGGCCTGGCCGAGCGCGTCGCGCAGCAGGTAGCCGGTCGAGGCGCCGAGGGCCTTGAGGACGGCGATGTCGCCGGAACGCTGCACCGTCCAAACGGTGAAGAACGCGCCGACCACCAGTGCCGAGATGACGAAGAGGAAGCCGCGCATCAGCTGCAGCGAGCCGTTCTCCGAGGTGTAGGAGCCGATGCCCTTGCGGGCGTCCGCCTTGGAGACGGTCTCGGTGTGCAGGGCCGCGTCGCCCGCGCCGATGTCGGCGCCCTTGCCGAGGTCGAGCGCGACGACGGTGGCCTGCTTCGCGCCCGACGCGCGCGGGCCCGGGGTGAGGGGCTGCCAGTCGTCGAGGGTCGTCCAGACGACGGGCGCGTGGCTGTACGACGCGCCGGGGACGACGGCGTCGACGCGCATGTTCCCGGCCGGGCCGAGTGCGACGGTGTCGCCCGCGCGTACGTGGAGCTCGTCGGCGAGGTCCTGGGACAGGACGACGCCGCCGGGTGTCGGCCGGGCCCCGCCGGGCGCGAGCGGCCCCGCCGGGTCGATGCCGAAGGCGGCGCCTCCGGCCGTGCGCTCGCCGGCGCCGAGCCGGGTCATCGCGATGCCGAGGGGGGACGCGTCGCGCACGCCGGGCTGCGCGGCCCATCCCTTCCAGGCGTCCTCCTTGACGGTGGAGGAGGAGAAGGACACGCCCGCGGAGGCGGAGAACGCCAGCTTGTCGGCGTGGAGCCCGTCGACGGCGGAGGTGTTCTCGCGGCCGAGGCCCGCGGTGAGCCCCGACAGCAGCACGACCAGCGTCGTGATGAGCACCACGACGACGGTCATGAGCGCGAACCGCCCTCGGGCCGACCGCAGATCCCGCAACGCGACGAACACGCGCACCCTCCTCAAGCCTGCCCGGGCCCGCGGGACCGGGCCCGGACGTTCCCGGCGACCGGTCGGCCGCCGTTGTCCTCTACTCTCCGGTGCACGGGTGTGCCGGGGCATCGCGCGGCGGTTGGGGCCGGCGGGATCTTTCGGTGCAGCCGCCTCTCCGACTTTCGATGGATACGGGCGGTGTCCCGTGTGCGGTCCGCCTCCCGCCCACATCCTTGACACTGTCAAAAACTGGCGCCTATCGTTCCCGCGATGCGGGGTGCACGCGAGTGCGCCCGAAAGCGCCCGCGCACGCGTCGCAGCGCGCGCGGAATGTCGAGGGGAACGCGATGGCGGCCGCACTCAACGGGCTCACCTCCGGTAACTGGGGCCACCAGGTCCACGGACAGGACATCCCCTGGCTGCTGCGGCACTGGGCCGAGCACCGGCCCGAGCACCCGGCGCTCGTATGGGAGCCGGCCGAGGGCGAGCGGCGCACCTGGACGTACGCCGAGCTGCTCGCCGACACGCTGCGCGTCGCGGCGGGCCTGCACGCACGCGGCGTCGGCCGCGAGGACAAGGTCCTCGTGCACGCCGACAACTGCCCCGAGATGCTCGTCGCCTGGCTGGCCTGCGCCACCGTCGGCGCCGTCGCGGTGACCACCAACACGCACGCGACCGCGAGCGAGCTGGCGTACTTCGCCGAGCACACGCACTGCACCACCGCGATCACGCAGCCGCGCTTCCTCGACCTGATCGCCGAGTCGGGCGCCGACCTGCGCTGGACGGCGGTCATCGGGGCGGACGACGCGGCCGCGCTGCCCGAGGGCGCCGTGCCGTTCGCCGAGCTGTACGGCGACGCCGACGCGTACCCCGGCCGCCCGATCGAGCCGCTGCTGCCGTTCGGGATCATGTTCACGTCCGGCACCACCAGCCGCCCCAAGGGCGTCGTGCACACGCACGCCAACGCCGTGTGGGCCAGCCGCTCCGGGCCGCGCAGCATCGACCTGGGGCCGGACGACCGCTACCTGATCTACCTGCCGCTGTTCCACGTCAACGCGCAGAGCTGGTCGATGTTCTCGGTGCTGGGCGTCGGCGCGACCGCGGTGCTCATGCCGAAGTGGTCGACGAGCCGCTTCTGGGACGTCGTGGTCCGCAACGGGATCACGCACATCTCGCTGATGCCCTTCGCGATGGGCACGCTCGCGGCCAAGGACCGGCCCGAGTCGAAGCTGCGGGTGGGCGTGTTCGGGATGGTCAACACCATGCTGGACAAGATGCTCGGGCTGAAGGTGTACGGCGCGTACGGCATGACCGAGACGGTCATCCACGCCATCACCGGCAAGCCGTCCGAGCACCTGCCGGCCAAGTCGATGGGCCGGCCGGCGCCGGGCTACGGGTTCAAGATCGTCGACCGCGACACCGGCGAGGAGTGCGGCGTCGGCGAGCAGGGCGAGCTGTGGCTGCACGGCGAGCGCGGCGTGCAGTTCTTCCTGGAGTACTACGGCAACGCCGAGGCGACCGAGAAGGCGTTCGAGGGCGACTGGTTCAAGACCGGCGACATGGTGGCGCTGGGCGAGGGCGGCAACGTCTTCTACCGGGAGCGCGACAAGGACCTGCTGAAGGTCGGCGGCGAGAACGTGTCGGCGCGCGAGGTCGAGGACCTGATCCTCACCGTGCCCGGGGTCGGCTCGGTGGCGGTCGTCGGCAAGAAGCACGACTTCCTGGACGAGGTGGTCGTGGCGTTCGTGATCCGCAACGCGGCGGCGCCGGAGGCGGCCGAGCTGGAGAAGGCGGTCGTGGAGCTGTGCCGCGCCAAGCTGTCGGACTTCAAGGTGCCGCGGGCGGTGTACTTCGTCGACGCGTTCCCGACCGGGACGCTCGACAAGATTCTGAAGAAGGAGCTGCGGGAGATGGCGGACGCGCAGCCGGCGGTCTGAGCCGCGTCCGATGCGGGTGTGACGGGGGTGTGAGGTAGCGGGGGCGGTCGGGCCTGAGGGTCCGGCCGCCCTTTTCGCATGGTTGTTTCGTCCGTTTTGTTGGCGTTTGCCGGGCGGCAAATCCCTTGGTGCGTCCGCAGTATGGACGACCCTCCCCACGCATCCATGTTGTATCTATCTTGTGCGCATGGCCGCCGTCCCGTCCCCCGCCAAACCACCGCCCGCCGCCGACCGCGTGTACCAGCACGTCAAGCTCGGCGTCCTCGAACGCCGCTACGAGGGCGGCACGCTGCTCACCGAGGGCGAGCTCGCCGAGGCCGCCGGGGTGTCGCGCACGCCCGTCCGCGAGGCGCTGCTGCGGCTCGAGGCCGAGGGGCTGCTGCGGCTGTACCCGAAGAAGGGCGCGCTCGTCCTGCCGGTGTCCGCGCAGGAGGTGGCGGACGTCGTCGAGACCCGGCAGCTCGTGGAGGCGCACGCGGCACGCAAGGCCGTCCCCGCGTCGCCCGAACTCATCGCCCGGCTGACCGAACTGCTCGACCAGCAGCGCGCGCAGGTCGCCGCCGGCGAGTTCGCCGAGGCGGCCGTCACCGACCGGTGCTTCCACGCCGCGATCGTGCGCAGCGCCGGCAACGAGATCCTGGCCCGGCTCTACGACCAGCTCCGCGACCGCCAGGTGCGGATGGTCGTCGCCGTCATGCACGCGGGTGCCGAGCGGGTCGCACGGTCGCTCACCGACCACGCCGAGATCCTCGAGGCATTGCGCGGCGGCGACGCCGACGCGGCCGTCGCGGCCGTCCACCGTCACGTCGGGCGGCTGCCCGAGATCATCCGCGGCGAGGTGCGCTGACATGACGCAGACACACACACCGGCCGCCTCCCCCGTCCGGCCGACGGATCCCCCCGGCGGGCGGCGCGCGGTCGCCGTCTGGTCGGTCGGCGTCGCCGTGTACTTCGTGGCGGTCATCTTCCGGACCTCGCTGGGCGTCGCGGGACTCGACGCCGCCGACCGGTTCGACGTCAACGCGTCGGCGCTGTCGACGTTCTCCATCCTCCAGCTGCTGGTGTACGCCGGCATGCAGATACCCGTCGGCCTCCTCGTCGACCGGCTCGGCACCAAGCGCATGCTGACCATGGGCATCGTCCTGTTCACGGTCGGGCAGTTGGGCTTCGCGTTCTCGACGTCGTACGGCATGGCCCTCGCGTCGCGCGCGCTGCTGGGGTGCGGCGACGCGATGACCTTCATCAGCGTGCTGCGGCTCGGAACGCGCTGGTTCCCGGCGCGGCGCGGGCCGCTCGTCGCGCAACTCGCCGCGCTCATCGGGCAGGCGGGCAACCTCATCTCGACGCTCGTGCTCTCCCGGCTGCTCCACGAGGCCGGCTGGACGGCGGTGTTCGCGGGGAGCGCGGCGGCGGGGGCGGTCGTGTTCGTGCTCGTCCAGCTGTTCCTGAAGGACCACCCCGAGGGGTACGAGGTGCCGGCGGTGGCGCACCGCGGAGCCGCCTACGTGCGGCGGCAGATCGCCGAGTCGTGGGCCGAACCGGGAACGCGGCTCGGGCTGTGGACGCACTTCACGACGCAGTTCCCGGCGATGGTGTTCCTGCTGCTGTGGGGAATGCCGTTCCTCGTCGAGTCGCAGGGCCACACGCGCGGCACGGCCGGCGGGCTGCTCACCGTCATCGTGCTGTCGAGCATGGTGCTCGGCTTCGTGTTCGGACAGGTCATCGCCCGGCACCAGGCCGCGCGGCTGCCGATCGCGTTGGGGACCGTCCTCACCACGGCCACGGCGTGGGCGGCCACGATCTTCTACCCGGGCGGCATCGCGCCGATGTGGCTGCTGGTCGTGCTGTGCCTGGTGCTCGGCGCGTGCGGGCCGGCCTCGATGATCGGCTTCGACTTCGGGCGCCCCGCCAACCCGCCCGAGCGGCAGGGAACGGCCTCGGGAATCGTCAACATGGGCGGCTTCGTCGCCTCGATGACGACGCTCCTGACGGTCGGCGTCCTCCTCGACGCGACGGGCGACGACTACCGGATCGCGTTCTCCTCGGTGTTCGTCCTGGAGGCGGTGGGGCTCTTCGCGATCTTCCGCCTGCGCGGCCCCGTCGCGCGGGCCGAGGCGGCCCGCCGCGAGGCCGGACCGATCCCGGTGGCCACCTCGGACCACCCGGCGGGGCTGGTCGACTCCCGGCAGGGCTAGTACGGGGCCGCCCGGCCTCCGACGACCGCGACCGCGGTGTCGAGGAGTTCGGGGGTCGTGCCGGCGAAGTCCCCGGCCAGGGCGAGGGCGACCGCCCAGGCCTCGATGTCGTCGCCGAGGCGCGCGGCGGTGAGGCCTGCGAGGTGCGTGCGGGCTTCCTGATCGTCGGGGCGTCCCTCCCGGCGGTCGCGGATGAGGTCGGGGCAGCCGGCCTGCCTCGACAGGTACGTCACCGCTTCGCGCTGGAACGGCTCGGCGCGGTCGGCGTCCATGATCTGCGACCAGTCCAGCGGGGTGTGCGGCCAGCGCTCGAGGACATCCTGGGTCACCTTCCTTCGGCCACGCAGCATCCGGATGAACCCCTGGGTGCCACAGCTGCGTTCATACGTCCGCTCCAGACGGCGCAGGTCGGTCGGGTCGGCCAGGACCACGCGCACCGGCTCGGGTATGGGCCTGGTCAGGAACCGGGCGGTCGCGCCGCGCGCCACATCGGGCCCGACGATGCGGCGCAGGCCCAGGCAGCCCCGGAGGGCGATCGCGGGGCTGGTCCGTTTGGCGCCCGGAAACGGGAGCACGGCGAGCGCGGCCACGGTCAGGTCCGGGTCGTCGCATTCGATGGCCAGCATCAACCGCTTTGTCGGGCTGTAGGGCCCGCTGGGCTCGCCCTTGCGCGGGATCAGGTACTGGGGCACCACCCTCGCGGCCGCCTTGTGCGCTTCTCGCGGGGCGTACGGGTTGCTGAGCACCGCCACGGCGACCTGGACGTCGGCCTTCGCGGCGAGTGCGTAGATCGTGTCCGGATGGGCGCGCCGGTTGCGGCCGAGGGCCGCCTGCTGCTCGCGGGTGCCGTTGGCCGCGACGTGCGCCGAGACCACGGCGTCCGGGGTGCGGAAGTCGCCGAGGACCGCGGTCTGCAGCGCGGGCCCGAGGCGGTCGAACAGTCGGGGGCGCATGGCCTCGGGTGCCGCCTCGAGCAGCATCGACGGCGACGTCAATCCGGTCTCCTCACAAGCGGTCCATGCGGAGGAACTCCGTGATGCGGAGCACCTTGGGCGGGCGGGGCACATGATTCGGGAGTGCCTGGAAGGCCTCGGCCCTGTCGACGAGGCGTGGGGCGGTGAGGTCGAGTTCCTGTCCGTCGACCCGGAGTCGCGCGGTGCCGGAGGCGAGGATATTGCGTACCCAGTCGGAGCCGGAGCCGTACACGAGTATGAACAGGTAGCCGCCGTCGACGGGGTGGGCGTCGAGCGGGGTGCGGTACGTCGTGCCGGAGGTCCGGCCGACGTGGATCAGGACGGGGCGGCGGCCGTTTCTGATCTCACGCGGGTTGAAGACGCGCTTGTTGACGTGGCCCCACCAGAGCGGCATCGGCATGCGTGGCTTCCTTCCTGGCTCCTGTGCCGGCCGGCGCACCGACCCAACCGTTCGGGCCTTACAGGCGTAAGCCGGGGTACGCTTGCAAGGCTTGCTTACGGGTGTAAGCCTGTCAACACCCTCACGGTCAGGAGCTCGCGTGCCGCCCTCTCCCCCGCCCCGCCGACCGCTCAGCAGGGAACGTGTGTTGGACGCCGCGGTCCGGGTCGCGGACCGCGGCGGCGTCGACGCCATCTCGATGCGGAAGGTCGCGCAGGAGCTGGGCGTCGAGGCGATGTCGCTGTACCGGCACGTGCCGAACAAGGACGCGGTCCTCGACGGCGTGGTGGACGTGGTGTTCGCGGCGATCGAACTGCCTGACGCCGGGCGGGAGGACTGGCGGGACGCGATCCGCGCGCGGGCGAACTCCGCGCGTGCGGTGCTGTCGCGGCACAGTTGGGCGCTGGGCCTGATGGACTCGCGCCGCAACCCGGGGCCGGCGACGCTGCGGCACCACGACGCCGTGCTGGGGGTCTTGCGGGAGGCGGGGTTCGGTCTCCGGACGGCCGCACACGCCGTCTCACTCATCGACAGCTACGTCGGCGGGTACGTGCTCCAGGAGCAGAACCTGCCGCTGACCTCGACGGACGAGGTCGCGGAGGTCGCCGACGGAATCCTCGCGGCCCTGCCCGCCGACGAGTTCCCGTACCTCACGGAGATGATCGTCGAGCACGCGCTGAAGCCGGGCTACGACCACACGGCCGAATTCGCGTACGGCCTCGACCTGATCCTCGACGCGCTGGAGGCCCGGCGCGGGTAGCCGCTACGCGACGGCGGCGGACCGGCCCTGGCTGGACCGGCCCGCCGCCGCGTTCGTCAGACGATCGGCTGCGTCGAGTCGAGGAACACGTAGTCCGCGCGGTACGGCACCTCGACGCGCGCCTGCGCGGCCGGGTCGCACGGGCCGGACGGGGCGACGCCGCCCACGGTGTTCAGGCGCAGGATCTCGTCCGTGCCGGCCAGGAGGCCGAACGGGCGCCCGGCCTGCGTCGCGGCGAGGTCCAACTCCGCGATGTTGCCCGTGCCGTTCGGCGTGCGGGCCAGCACCTTGCCGGTGACCGCGCTCCGGTCCCGCGCCAGCCACTCGGGCGGGCCGGCGGGGCCGGGGTTCGCGAAGAAGTGCGAGATGCCGTTGTCGAGCGTGGCCCGCACGTTGTCCTGCGTGAACGCGAACGAGCCGTCCGGCTGCACGGTGCAGGCGTAGATCTGCACGCCCTGGGTCACCGACGCCTTGGTGTCGCGCTGGAGCGCGTGGTCCATGTCCAGCGTGCTCCTGATGCCGTTGACCTGCCCGCGCACCGCGCCGCCGGGGAACTCCGGTGTGGCGATGTCGAGGTGGAACGCGCGCGGGTTCGCCTTCAGGTCGGCGAGGAACTGGGCGTCCTTGACGCGGACGGTCCCGGTGGCCGTGCCGTTGTTCCCGTACGCCGGGGCGGTGAACAGCGTGACCTCGACCGCCCCGTTCTCCCCCTTCGCCCCCGCCTGGATCGTGCCGGTCGCGGGCGCGGCGATCCCCTTGAAGGCGGCGGCGAACCGGATCTCGTCGCCGCTCACCTGAAGGTAGGCGACGGCGGTGCCGTCCTTGTCGCCCGCTGCGGGACCGCCGGGCGTGGGAACCTCGTTGCCTCCGTTGAGGCTCACAGCGAAGTAGGCGGCGTCGGTGCCCGTCCCGTCCGCCGCCGCCCCGGCCGAAACCGCAGGCCCCGCAACGGCGATCCCCAACGCGGCGAGCGCGGACACGCCTGCCGCCATCCTCTTGATGTTCATGACTGGACCCCCCAGTACCGCGGCCACCGCACTGCACGGTGGCGCTTCGACGTCGGGTACGGAGCGGATCATTCCGACTGTTCAATGACGAACAGCGGTAAAGGTCACATGAGTTGCGGTGAACTCGAAGCCCTGACGATCCGTGCGCCGCGCGTTCGTTGGAGGTGGCGGGCGACGAAGCTCACGGCGCGGTCGCGGGTGGTCCGCATCCTTACGGGTGAACCTGGGTTGCCAATCCGCCGCCGACCCGTAGCCTGGCGCCAGGGGAAGGGGGGCTACGGATGTATTCGTCGCCGGGGGAAGGCGCGGACCCGCTCCGCGTTCTCGATGCCCTCGACCAGGCCGCCGACGTGCTGGGTGTGGTGTCGGACGGCGAGGTCGTGTGGGGATTCTCGTCCCGGATGGTGTCCCGGAGGGTGCGGTACGGGCGGCGGGCCGCGTGGCTGCGGGTGTTGGAGGCGTCCGCGTCCGGTGCGCGGGGCCGGCTGTGGGAGGGGAACGAGGCCGCCGAAAAGGCGTTCGGGGACCTGGCCGGGGTACGGCCCGCGCTGCTGAACCTGTTCGACTGGGCCGAGGGCGGTGCGGCGTTCCGGGCGGAGCTGATCGCGTACGTCGACGAGCCGGTGTGCTCGGCGTCGGCCCGCGCGCCCGAGGGATTCGACCCCGGCCCGCGGTGGTGGTCGACGCTGCGCAGCGCGCTGGAGACGGTGGGCCGGGCCCGCACCGAGCGGGTGACGGTGCGTCAGGACTGGGTGGACCGGGCGGTGCCGCGGTTCGTCGGCGTCGCCGCGCCGCGGATCGGCGGCATGGTGCCCGCGCACGGCGACCTGCACTGGGCGAGCGTGACCCGGCACGGCCCGCACATCGTCGACTGGGAGGCCTGGGGCCTGGCCCCGGTCGGCTTCGACGCGGCGATGCTCCACACGTACGCACTGCTGCACCCGGACGTCGCGGCGCGCGTCCGCAGGGAGTTCCCGGTTCTGGACAGCGCGGCGGGGCGCGTCGCCGAAACGGTGGTGCTCGCGCAGCTGCTGGAGCGGGTCTCCGAAGGTCTCGACCTCGACCTCGCGGACGCGCTGCGGGAGCGCGTAGCGGCGGTGTGCGGGCGGCTCTGACCGCGAGGGTGGTGGTGGCCGGGGAACGGCCCGTGCCCCTGTGGGAGATCCGCAGGGGCACGGGCGGTTCGCCATTTCGGTCAGACGCCGAACAGGGCTCGGCGGTCGCCGAGTTCGTCGGGGGCGGCGTGGCTGGTGGCGTCGAAGCGCATCGTCGTTCGGCCGTCGGTGGTGTAGCGGGGCCAGTCCGGGAGGCCGGTGTCGCCGGGCGCTGACGGGTCGCCGGTGCGGACGAAGGCGATCCAGGCCCGGTGCATCGCGGCGCCGAGGTCGGCCACGGTCTTGGGGTCGGCGCCGGCCAGGAAGGGTGCCTGGGACCAGCGGTCGGCGTTGTGGAAGGTGAACGGGAGTTCGAGGCAGTGGGTCGCGCCGAGGCGTCCGTCGTAGGCGGGGGTCGCGTAGTCGAACTGGTAGACCCAGGCGGGGTTTTCGGCGGTGGCGCGGGCTTCGGCGAGGGTCGAGCACGGGATGCGGAACAGTTCGTCGCCGAGGAGGTCGGTGACCACCGCGCCGAGGCCGCCGCTCGTGGTCTCGGTGTAGTGCGCGTAGGCGGCGTCGGCCCGTTCGCCGAACGCGCCGGCGAAGCGTTCGCGGACCAGGGCCGGGTCCGGGTCGGCGTACTGCGGTTCGAGCACGAGCGCGAAGGTGGCCTCGTCGCGGGTCCAGCCGAGCATGAGGTCGGTGGTCGCCGCGGCGCCGCCGACCAGCGTGTCCAACGGGTTCCCGACGAGCAGCCGGCCGTCGGCGACCGGCAGGAACGGCACGCGCCAGGTCGCCCACGGCGCCGGGGCCGCGAACATGCCGAAGGTGGCCTCGATCAGCCGCTCGTACGGCAGTTCGCGCAGCTTTTCGACGCTGCCGGCGTCCGCGGCGCGGACGAACAGCTCGGTGGTGGCCAGGGATTCGTCCGGCGTGGGCAGCGTGAGCCCGAACGGCGGGCTCTGCAGGATCATGCGGCGGAACAACGGGCCGCCTTCGGGGTGGACGGCCAACGCCGCGGTGGAGAACGCGCCGCCGGACTGACCCGCCACGGTGACGTTGTCCGGATCGCCGCCGAACGCCGCGATGTTCTCGTGCACCCAGCGCAACGCGGCGAGCTGGTCGGTCAGCCAGACGTTCGTGGAGTCCTCGTCGCCGAGGTAGAGGTAGCCGAGGGCGCCGATGCGGTACGAGATGGTGACGACGACCAGGTCGCCGTCGCGCGCGAACGTGTCGCCGGCGTAGTACGGCAGCGTGCCGGATCCGGAGAGGAAGCCGCCGCCGTGGATCCAGACGAGCACGGGCCGGCGGGCGCCGTCGGGGGCGGGGGTCCAGACGTTGAGGGTGAGGCAGTCCTCGTCGAACGGCGGACGGCCGTGGTCGCCGAGCACGGGGTGCCCGACGGGCTGCGGGGCGCTCGGGCCGTATGCGGAGGCGTCGCGCACACCGGCCCAGCCGGGGTGCGGCCGAGCCGACCGGAACCGCAGCTCACCGACGGGCGGGGCGGCGTACGGGACCCCCCGGAAGACGGCGAGCCCGTCCTCACGGGTACCGCGCAACGCGCCGCCGGAGGTCTCGACGACGGGCGCGCCTGCGACGTCGTTCTCGGCTGCGGACATGTGCTACCCCTTCCGGTGCGATACCGGCCGCTTAATCGAGCCAGCAATCCCGCACGATACCGCGAGATTCTGACGACCGCCAGAATTACTGCACACGTGGGCGCGCCTGCCCGCAGTGGCGCTCCGCGCAGGGACGGACGGAGTGTGCCGGCACTCCGCGCGAAGCCGCGAGAGGGCACCGCCAGCGGGAAGGCGGGGCCCGGGCGACGGATCGGCCTGTGGGCAGGAGCGCACGAGAGCGGAGGCGAACGCGCGAGCGGCGCTGCGGCGGAAGGCGGGGCGTGGGACACGGTCTCGGCGGATGGCAGGAGCACAGGCCCCAGACACCCCGAACGCGCGAGCACGGCGCACGAGCGGCAGGGAGGCGTGGACGACGGGTCGGTCAGCCGGCGGGGGCGCAGGGCGCGAACGAACGGGCCACGAACGGAACGCGCGAGACGCTGCAGGCGGATCGCGGGGGCGTCGGCCACGGATCCGGCGGCACGAGCTCAAGACGCGGGCGCAGGGGGGCGCAAAGTGGGGGTGCGAGCGTGGAGCGCGAGAGCGGCGCCACAAGGCGAGACCGCCCCGGCGCGGCCTGCGGAATGTGTGGCCGCGAGCAACGGGTCCGTGGGCACGAGCGCTCCGCGCAGGAACGGACGGAGTGCGCCAGCACTCCGCGCGAAGCCGCGAGAGGGCACCGCCAGCGGAAAGGCGGGGCTCGGGCGACGGATCGGCCTGTGGGCAGGAGCGCACGAGAGCGGAGGCGAACGCGCGAGCGGCGCTGCGGCGGAAGGTGGGGCGTGGGACATGGTCCCGGCGGACGGCAGGAGCACAGGCCCCAGACACCCCGAACGCAGCCGGCGGGGGCGCAGGGCGCGAACTGCGGGGCGTGGGACATGGTCCCGGCGGACGGCAGGAGCACAGGCCCCAGGCACACGGAACGCGTCCGTGGGCACGAGCGCCCGGAGCGCACGGGCGGGAGCAGCGCTGCGACCGGGCACGCTGACGAGCGGCTGACTGGGCCAGCGGGCGGGCGCTGGGGGCGCGGGAGCGGGAGCGCGGGCAGGGCCGACGCGCGGACGGCACGGGGGGTTACGGATACGGGCGACGGCGGAAGCTCGGAGCGCGGCCGCAGGAAGCTGCATCGCCGGTGCCCCTACTGTTCCTCCAGCCCCGTCACCGCCCGCACGTGCGTCAGGCTGGGTTCGGCCAGGAGCGCGTGCAGGTCCGCGAAGACGCGGCGGGCCTCTACGGCGTTCCAGTCGGCGGGCAGGAGTTCGGCGGGCAGGCCCGGGTCGAGGTAGGGCAGGCGTCGCCATTGGGTGAGCATCGGGACGTAGTTGCGGAAGGCGTCGAGGGGGTCGACCTCGTCGCCGGTGCCCAGGTCCGCGGCGATGCCGCCGTAGGCGTCGGTGAACTGGGCGTACTGCTTTTCGATCGCCTCGAAGTCCCACCACGCGCCGACCGTGTCCGAGAGGTCCGCGAACGCCTCGTAGCCCCCGGCGAACAGGTGAACGTAGGACGACAGGCCGACGCGTTCGAGCATGCTGCGTGCGTCGTCGAGCAGGCGGGCCGGCGCGACCCAGACGCCCGGTGACGCGTTGCCGAAGCCGAGCCAGGTCAGGCGGGAGCGCAGCTGGTGCCGGGCGGCGCGTTCGCTCTCGGGGACGGAGAACACCGCCACGACCCAGCCGTCCTCGAGCGCCGCGGGCTCGAGGCGGTCGAAGATCCGGCGGTCGCCCTCGTCGAACACCGGCACCACCTCGGGGGCGAGCCGGTAACCGGTGCCCGAGCGGCGTTCGGCGACCAGCGTTCCGCGCTTCTTCAGGCGGGAGATGGCGGAGCGCACCGCGGGGCCGTCGACGTCCAGTTCGGCCATCAACGTGATGAGGTCCGCGATCGAGATCCAGCCGCCGAGGCGGCGGACGAACGCACCGTAGACCGTGTTGATGAGCGAGCTCGGCCTGCTCTCCGTCATGATCGCCTTTCCTGCCAGGTTCGGCGGCGATCCTACCGACCGGTCACCCCGCCTCGGCGTACCGCCCCGACAGCAGTGTGCCCGCTCCCGGCGCGACCGCGGGCAGCCCCAGCGAGCGCAGCATCTGGTGCGCCGTGCAGATCGCCGCGGACACGACCGGCTTGCCCAGCTTCTGCTCGG
>NZ_JASAOI010000046.1 GCF_029953285.1 Yinghuangia seranimata
AACGGCAATATCTTGCCGTTTCCGTCTCTTGAAAACCGTTCCCGGTAAGGGGGCGGACGGCCGCAGCCCGGCGCCGCACCCGACCGACACCGCCCGCCCGGCCACCGCGCTGGGACCGCAGCCCGGCACGACCAGCGCAGTCAAAGCGCCTTCACACCCCGCGCCCCTCCCGATAGCTGCCGGGTTGTCTGCGCGGGCGGGCGGCTGTCAAGCCGCCCCCTCCACCCCGGGACAGGCCACCTGTTGATGACTGGTTCACCGCGGCTTGACAGCCGGTCGGCCGCGCGGACCATCAAAAGTCGGGAGGGGCGCCAGGACACCGCCGGCAGACGGGCCGGGGGACCGTGCATGGTCTTCGACGTCCACGCCGCAACAGGCGAGGCCTGCAACGCGGATGGCGGCTGGCTCGCACGCCGACGACGCGCCGCCGCAACGGAGTGGGCCACCCCCCACCGCCCACAACCGCCGCGACCATGCACCGCCAGGTCCCCTGCAGCCCATAAGGCTCCTTTATGGCCTCATCGACACAAGGCCGGTACCGCACGCAGCCACCTCCGTCGAGGGTGGAGGCATGAGCGTGACGACGATGGCCAGGGGCCGACTGCTGCATGAGCTGGATCGTCCGGCCGACGTGTTCCGGGGGATCGGGCCGAACTGGTTCGCGGCGGTCATGGGGACCGGGATCGTCGCGAACTCCGCGGCGGTCGTGCCGGTGCACGTCGGCGGCCTGCACACGGCAGCCGTTCTCGTCTGGCTGCTCGCCTCGGCGATGCTGGTCGCGCTGATCCTCGGGACGGCCCTGCACTGGGTGCGGCACCCCGACATCGCCCGCGGCCACGGTCTCAACCCCGCGATGGCACCCTTCTACGGAGCCCCGCCGATGGCCCTGCTCACCGTCGCGGCCGGAACCATCACCTTCGGCCCCGAGCTCCTCGGCCACACGTCGGCGATCGCGATCGGCTCGGTCCTGTGGATCCTCGGCACGCTGACCGGTCTGGCCAGCGCCGTCGTCGTCCCGTACCTCATGATCACGCGGCACGACCTGCGGCTCGAGAGTGTGTTCGCCACCTGGCTCATGCCCGTCGTGCCCCCGATGGTGTCCGCCGCCACCGGCCCGTTGCTCATCCCTCACGTCGCCGAGGGCCAGCTGCGGCTCGCACTGCTTTTCGCCTGCTACGCCATGTTCGGCATCAGCCTGATGGCCACCGTGGCCCTGCTCCCGCTGATCTGGACGCGCCTCGTCCTGCACCGCACCGGCCCCGCGATCATGGTGCCCACGCTGTGGATCGTGCTCGGCCCGCTCGGCCAGTCGGTCACGGCGGCGAACCAGCTCGGCGGCGTCGCGCACCTCGCGGTCGGCCCGCAGTACGCGCACGCGTTCGAGGACTTCGCCCTCCTGTACGGCATCCCCGTCCTCGGCTTCGCCCTCGTCTGGCTGGCCCTGTCCGCCGCCCTCACGTGGCGTACCGCCCGCGCCGAACTGCCGTTCGCTATGACCTGGTGGGGCTTCACCTTCCCCGTCGGCACCTGTGTGACCGGCGCGGCCGGCCTCTGGGTGCACACCGGGGCGACCGTCTTCAAGGTGCTCACGGTGCTGCTGTTCCTGCTGCTCGTCGGCGCCTGGTCGGTGGTCGGCACGCTGACGGCGCGTGGTGTGGCCAGCGGGCGCCTGTTCCGCACTCCGCCCGCCCCGGCGCGTTGACCCGCGCAGGTTGCGCCCCCGCAACCTCTAGGCTGACATGCCATGAGGTCCCCCGAGCCGACGCCGCCTGAGGGATCGGCGTTGGCCGAACCGGCCACTCGGCGCGCACTGCGCGGCTACCGGCTGCGGGCGTGGGGGCTCATCCTGCTGGGCGCGGTGCTGTACGCCGCGGCCTGGGCCGTCGAGCGCCACACCGACGTCCCGTCGCCCTGGACCCTCGCCGTGATCCTCGCGGCGGGCTGCGCGGTGGTGTTCGGTCTCGTCGCCCAGGTGCAGTCGGCGCGCATGCACCGCGTGCTGTCCCGTCACCCGTGGGTCGCCTGCGCGTGCCGGTTCCACGAGCCGGGCAGCTACCCGGGGGCCTCCAACCAGTCGGTACTGGTGCTCATCGACCCGGCGCGCGACGGCTCGCAGCACGTGCTCGCGGTGGTCGCCACCGCACGCCGTGCGCGCCGTCTGCGACCGTGCGACGGCGCGAAGGTGTGGTTCGCGGGCGACCCCGCGCGCGGGGGCGTGGTCTCCCCGCCGGGCGGCGGCCACCTGCTGTGGACGCGGCCGTTCCTGCTGCGCCCGTGGAGCCGGTACGTCAAACAGCAGGCCACCGGCACCAACCCGGCCGGGGCCTGACCCCCCCCGCTGCCCCCGCCCCCTCCGCGACCGACGCGACGCAAGCCCTGCGACGCGACCCACGCAACCGACGACCTACGACTTCACCAGCCGCGCGATCGCCGCCGACGCCTCGCGGACCTTCTCCTGCGCGTCCTCGCCGCCGCCCGCGACGGCCTCCGCGACACAGCACGCCATGTGCTCGTCCAGCAACGCGAGCGCGAACGACTGGAGCGCCCGCGTAGCGGCCGACACCTGCGTCAGGACGTCTATGCAGTAGGTGTCGTTCTCCACCATCCGCTGCAGCCCCCGCACCTGGCCCTCGATGCGCCGCAGCCGCTTGAGTACATCGTCCTTGTGGTGGCCGTAACCGGTCATCGCCCGCCCCCTCCGGTCGCCGTCCCTCAAGTGTGCCTGTTCGGTTGGCGGTTCCGGCCGATCCTGTCCCGATCCGGCCGCGATCCCGGCCGCGAACGCCGACGGCCCCGCCGTGGATCCCTCCACGACGGGGCCGCTCGTCAGGCAGCTCAGCGGTTCAATGCCTCACCAGCTCACCAGCTCAGTAGCTCAACCCGAACCCGAACTCGAACACCGCGTCCTTGCTGTCGCTCGGCACGTCCTCCCGCTGGCCCTCGACGTCCGCCATCGAGCCCGGCAACTGGAACGGCAGTCGGCCCTCGGGCGTCGCGCGCCCGAACAGCACGTCCAGCAGCGGCCCGTCGCCCGCGCCGTAGTTGGCCACCAGGGCCGCCGCGCCCGCCGCGATCTCCGGCAGCACCGCGGGACGCTCCAGGTACACGTCGACCACGGTCGGCACGGTGCCGCACAGCGCGAGGATCCGGCCGAGCTCCTCCTCGCCGAACGCCAGCGAGCCGGAGTGGAAGAACGCCTCGAACGGGCCCTTGGCCGGGTCCCACGGGGTACGCGTGCGCAGGATCGCCACGTCGGCCTCCTCGGGCGTGGCCACGACCGTGCCGTAGCCGGCCGCGACGCCCGCGTCGACGCCCTCGACGTACACCTTGGTGCCCGCCGCGAGCGGCAGCACCGGGGCGCCGCCCTCCGCGCCGTTCTTCAGCAGCGTGATCGACCGGCTCTGCGCCGCGAGCCCGGCCGCGATCGCCTCGGGCGTGCCGACGAGCGTGTCGGCGGCCTCGATGTCGACGAACGGCTCGTCGAACAGGCCGAGGACGAACTTCTCGCGCAGCAGCCGCTTCACCGACGTGTCGATGCGCTCCTCGCTGACCTTGCCGGCCCGCACCAGCGCGACGACCAGCTCGGGGCACGCCTCGCCGCCGAACTGGTCGCAGCCGGCCTCGATGACCTTCTGCACGCGCTCGGACTCGGTGAGGTGCTCGACACCCCACGCGCGTGCCGGGTAGGAGGCGCCCATGATCTCGGCGTCGGAGATGAGGCCCCAGTCGGTGCACACGATGCCGTCGAAGCCGAGCTCCTCGCGCAGCAGCCCGGTGATGACGCCCTTGTTGAAGCCGAAGGCGACCTCTTCCATGTCCGTCTCGATCGGCATGCCGTAGTAGGGCATCATCTGCGACGTCCCGGCGGCCAGCGCCTTCTTGAACGGCTCGAGGTGGTACTCGAACATGCCGCCCGGGTAGACCTGCTCGCGGCCGTCCGCGAAGTGCGGGTCGGAGCCGTCCTTCTGCGGTCCGCCGCCGGGGAAGTGCTTGGTCATCGCGGCGACCGACTCGGTGCCCAGCTCGGGGCCCTGGAGGCCCTCGATGTACGCGGCGACCATGCGGCCGGTCAGCTCGGCGTTCTCGCCGAAGGTGCCGTTGATGCGCGACCAGCGGGGCTCGGTCGCCAGGTCGATCTGCGGGTGCAGCGCGAGCCGGATGCCGACCGCGAGGTACTCGCGCCGCGCGATGTCGGCGAAGTCGCGCACCAGGTCGGCGTCGCCGATCGCGGCGAGACCGCAGGTCTCGGGGAACTGCGCGAAGCCCTGCGCCATCGCCGCGGTGCCGGGGTTGTCGGTGAAGTGGTGGCGCGGGTCGGTCGACAGCGTGACCGGGATGCCGAGCCGGGTGCCGAGCGCGATCTCCTGCACGGTGTTGTGCCAGGCCGCGATCTGGCTGGGCTCGGCGCCGCCCATGAGGTTGAAGTGCGACATGGCGCGCTCGGCGATCAGCTGGCGCACCGTGGCGTTGCCGGCGAACAGCTCGGCCGGGTCCTCGATGAGCACGCCGTCGGGGCCCATGATCGCGATGGTCTGGAACATCAGACCGGCCTTCTCCTCGAGCGTCATGCGCCCGAGCAGGTCCGCGACGCGCTCGTCGACCGGGAGCGAGGGGTCCTCGTACGGGGCGTCGGCGGCGCCGCGGAAGCGGTTGCGGGCCGAGGCGTCCGCGATGGGGGTGGTCATGGTCACGGCCTCCTGGCGGCGTGCGGAAATGCGGGTCGGGCACGGGCCCGGGCACATCGTTCCACGAAAACCTACCGTTCACTAGGTTTTCATGGGCGGCATCCGCGCGCCCCCCGGCGGTTTCCGTACAATCGGACGGCGGCCGTCCGGCCGCGACGACCGGCGCGACGGCACGAGGGGTGGGGGATCCGGATGTTCGACGGCGTCCGGGACTTCCTGCTGCACGGCTCGTGGACCGAGTACCCGACCCCGGTGACCATCGGCGTCTTCGTCGTCTTCTGCGCGCTCGGCGTGGCCTTCGGCATCCCCAAGACGCTGCTCGCCCCGATCGCTGGGGCGCTGTTCGGCGTCTACACAGGCCTCGTCGTGGCGATGACCGGAACCGTCCTCGGCAGCCTGCTGGCGCTCGGCATCGGCCGCAGGCTGGGCCGCGAGCGGGTCCGCCGCCTGCTGCACCGCAAGCAGGCGCTCGCCGACCTCGACGCGCGGCTGACCAGGCACGGCGTCGTCCCCGTCGCGATCCTGCGCCTTGTCCCGGTGCTCCCCGGCTCCGTCGTCAACTACGGCGCCGCCGCCACCGGCATCCGGACCTCGCACTTCGCCCTGGGCAGCACCATCGGGCTGCTCCCGGCCACGGTCGTGCAGGTCGCCGCGGGGGCCTCGGTGCGCGACGGGCTGTCCATGCCGGTGCTGGTGAGCGCGACCGCCGGGGTGCTGCTCGTGCTGGGCGCCATGGTGTGGGCGCGGCGCCGCTCCGAGGCCAAGGCCGGCGCGGAGCGCGCCGAGACCGAGGCCGCCCCCGTCAGTGAAGGCCCTGTCGCCGCTGCTTGATCCGTTCCATCGCGACCGACACCCCGGCGCCCAGGAACACCAGGTTGAAGACGATGTGCACCATCACCACGATCCGTGCCGCCTGCCCGGCCGCGTTGATGTCGCCGTATCCGACCGTCGCGGTGGTCACCAGCGTGAAGTAGAGCCCGTCGGTGCGGGTGTCCAGCCCGTTGAACTGCCCCTTGATCTGCGCGAGCCGGTAGTACACCGTCGCGAAGAACGCGAGGCTGACCACGACGGTCAGGAGCAGCCCCTCGGCGCGCGCCGGGACGCCGCCGGCGTCGTGGCGCAGGATCAGGAAAAGGATCAGCCCGGCGAGTGCCAGCACGCACAGGGCGAAGCCGACCACGCGGGCGGCGGCCGAGGCGTCCTTCACGTCGTCCGGCAGCACGTAGTAGGCGACGACCACCAGCACGAGCGTGACGACCGTGCGCACCAGGATCCACCAGGCCGAAGGGGTCTTCGGTTCCCTCTGCGGCTCGACCGGCTGCTGCGTATCTGCTCCCATACCGACCCCATGCTGCCCACGCGCGGGGATCGCGCTCGGCAGGCGCGCCGCGCGGTTGCGTGGGCAATTTGCCCGGGTTTGACTGGTTGATGCGCCGCGCGATCGGGGCGCACCTGCCCCATCCGCAACACCGGACCCGAGAGGCGGCGTCGGCAGCATGCAGCTGGGACCCGTGGACTGCCTGGTCGTCGAATTCCCCGGAAACAACTTCCGGGGCGAGATCGCCCCCGCGCTCGCCGCGCTGGTCAACAGCGGCACGATCCGCATCCTCGACCTCACCTTCGTCCGCAAGGACGCGGACGGCGACGTCACCTACTTCGAGCTCGACGACCTCGACCCGGTCGACGTGGCCGGCTTCGACGACGTCGACGGCACCATCAGCGGACTGCTCAACCGGGACGACATCGCCCAGGTGGCCGACGCGCTCGCCCCCGACTCGTCCGCCGCGCTGCTGGTCTGGGAGAACACCTGGGCGGCCCGCATCACCACGGCGATCGCCGACGCCGACGGCCGGGTCGCCGCCTTCGAACGCATCCCCGCCGACGTCGCCGAGGCGGCGTTGCTCGCGGTCGCGTCCCACTCCGGCGCCTGACCCGCGAGACCCCGCCCCGTACCCCCGCACCCCCGTACCCCCGCGCCCCAGGAAGGCGAACCCATGCTGATGCGAGGACCGTTGATGGCGCGCCGGGGTCCCGGCCTGCTCGGCGCGGCCGCGCGCACCGCCGTGGTGGCCGGCACCGCCACCGCGGTCAGCGGCCGGGTCCGCGCCCACCAGGCCGACCGCGCCGCCGAACAGCAGGCCGCCGAGCAGTACGAGGCCCAGCAGCGGTACCTGGCGCAGCAGGAGTACCAGGCCCAGCAGAGCCAGCCGCCGCCCCCGCCGCCGTCCGAACGCGTCGTCGACCAGCTGGAGCGGCTGGTCCGGCTGCGCGACCAGGGCGTCCTGACCGACGCGGAGCTCGCGGCGCAGAAGGCCCGCATCCTCGGCGAGGGCTGAGCGCCGTGCTGCGGTTCGCCCTCGCCACCGGCTGGTTCCTGCTGTGGATCACGCTGCTGTACGTGATGGTCGGCGCGGCGGCACGCCGCCGCCGCAGGGCCCGCGCCGCCGCCTTGCGCCTGCTACCCCGCCAACGACTGCCTATATCCCCGCGCCGCCCACCGCGCCGCCCGTATCCGTAGGCGCCCCGAGGCCCTGAAGCGCGACCGGGGAGTCACCTCCGCCGCACGCCCCGCCGCGGAGTCACCGCCGCCGCACGCGCGACCGCAGCGCGCCCAGTCGGCGCCGCGCCCGCGTCCTTCAAGCGTCGTAGCCGAGGTTGAACGTGTCCGGGTCGGGCCCGGTGCGCCGCCCCGCGTCGAGGTTCCCGAGCGCGGCCATGTCGGCGTCGTCGAGCGCGAAGTCGAACACCGCGATGTTCTCCGCGATCCGGCTCGGGGTGACCGACTTGGGGATCACCACGTTGCCCAGCTGCACGTGCCAGCGCAGCACGATCTGCGCGGGCGTGCGGTCGTGCTTGGCGGCGAGTTCCGCGACCGTCGTGTCGGTCAGCAGCGCGCCGCCCTTCGCCAGCGGGCTCCACGCCTCGGTCTGCACGCCGAACTCGCGGTGGAAGGCCCGCAGTTCCGGCTGCTGGAGGTACGGGTGCAGCTCGACCTGGTTGACCGCCGGCCGCACCCCCGCGGCGTCGAACAGCCGCTCGAGGTGCGGGATCTGGAAGTTCGAGACCCCGATCGCCCGGATCAGCCGGTCGGCGTAGAGCTTCTCGAACGCCTGCCACGTGTCCAGGTACCGGTCGGCGGCCGGCATCGGCCAGTGGATCAGGTAGAGGTCGAGGTACTCCAGGCCGAGCCGCTCCAGGCTCGTCTCGAACGCGCGCAGCGTGGTGTCGTACCCCTGCTGGCGGTTCCACAGCTTGGTGGTGACGAACAGCTGGTCGCGCGGCACCCCGCACGCCGCGATCGCCGCGCCGACGCCGGTCTCGTTCTCGTACGCGGCCGCCGTGTCGATGGACCGGTACCCGGCCTCGATCGCCGTGCGCACCGCGACCTCGGTCTCGGCGGGCGGCACCTGCCACACGCCGAAACCGAGCTGCGGGATCTGGACGCCGTTGCTGAGGGTGATGTTCGGAACCGTGGTCACCCCTGGGACTCTACTGAACTCCCGTGACCGCTACGGGAGCAGCAGGCCCATGCTGCGCGCCCGGTTCAGCCAGTCGGGGTACTCCTCCATCATCAGGTCGAACAGCTGCTCGTCGGTGAGGTTCGCCGGGTCGGTGACCGCGAAGAACGCCGCGTTGTCGGTGTAGCGGCCCTGGAGGTCGTCGAGCTCCTCCAGGAACGCGAAGCCGCCGCCGAGCTTCTCGATGAGCTTGTTGGCGAGCCGCTCGGACAGCTTGCCCTTCTTCTTCGGGGCGGGCGCGCCGCCGGCCGCGGCCGGGTCCTGCTTGTCGACCGCCTTCGGCGACGGGCCGATGCCCATGAACTGCCAGAACAGCGGCTCGTAGCTGGAGTGCACGACCTGCTGGCGGGTGGCGTCCTGCGAGGTGGTCATGCCGTCGGTGATGAACATGACGTACACCGGCAGGCGGTCCGCGACCGGGCCGTGCCGCGGCGCGGAGGTCTTGAAGTAGTTCTCGCGCACCAGCCGCATCGCGGCGGCGTAGTCGGTGCCGCCCTCCAGCGGGTACTTGCGCAGGATCATGTCGGTCCAGCCCTGGTACTGGCCCAGGCCGAGGGTGCCGGCCTCGTGCCCGTTGGCGCCGAACAGGAAGACGTCGACCTCGCCGTTGTCGTCGAAGCGCAGGCCGAGCGACAGCACGCGCTCGATCAGCGCCTGCACCTTGCCGCTCTGGAACAGCTGGTTCATGGACGCGGAGATGTCCAGGCAGAGCGCGACGCGCGCGGTGTGCTCGCCGAGGCCGCGCTTCTCCAGGCTGACGGCGGCCTGCTTGGTCAGGCTCAGCAGGCGCGGGTGGCCCTGGTCGGCGAGACGTTTCTCCATGTTGACGAGCTTCTGCTTCTTCAGGCTCACCGGGGCGCCGGTGCCCTGCGCCGCGGGGGCCGAGGCGGGCGCGGGCTGCGGGGGCGCCGCCGGGGCCGGCGGTTGCAGCGTCGGCGCCGTCGGCATCGTGCGCACCGCCTGGTTCGGCGCGGTCTGCACGGCGGACGGCGGCAGCGTCGGCGGCGTGTACGTCGGCGCGGGCGGGGCCTGCGGCGCCGGCGGGTTCAGCGGGACGGCCGCGGGCGGCGGCTCCTCCTCGACGGCGATGCCGAAGTCGGTGGCCAGCCCGGCGAGCCCGGACGCGTAGCCCTGACCGACCGCGCGGAACTTCCACGCCCCGTTGCGCAGGTACAGCTCGCCGAACAGGTAGGCGGTCTCGGTCGTCGCGTCCGTGATGTCGAAGACGGCGTGCTCGCGGCCCGCCTCGTCGAGCAGCTTGAGGCTGAGCCCGGGTACCTGGCCAAACGTTCCGCCATCCGCCGACGCGCCGATCACGATGCGCTCGACGCCCGCCGGGACGCGGCTCAGGTCGACGCGTATGGCGTCCGTCGCGGTCCCGTCGGCGCCCTGCTGCTTCCCGGCGTGCGCCACCGCGCCGGAGGGGTGCGACGGCTGGTTGTAGAAGACGAAGTCGTCCTCGCCGCGGACCTTGCCGCCGTCGTCCAGCAGCAGCGCGGACACGTCGACGTCCGGCGCGCCGCCGGTCCGCCAGGTGACCACCGCGCGGAGCGAGGTGAACGGCACGGGGATGTTCGAACCCTTGGACATCGTCGTCATGACCACATCATGCCGCGTCCGGTTTGCTGCGGCCCCCGTTCCACGGCGGGACGGTCGGCGCGCCGCCGTGCCGGGCCGTCACTTCCAACGGCTGAAAGGCCGGTCGAGCGTGTAGCGGCCGTCGTCGCCGCGCACGAGAACCCTCGTCTCCCCGTTGTCGGGATTGCTGAGGCACTCGAATTCCTCGACACTCCAGTGGAACCAGCGCATGCAGAACAGCCGCATCGTGAGCCCGTGCGTCACGAGCAGAACGTTGCGGTCGGGGCCGTAGCGCAGCGCGTGGCGGGCGAAATCGCGGTGCATCGTCTCGAGGAACGCGCCCACCCGGTCGTAGACGTCGGCGCCCGACTCGCCGTCCTTGAACCGGTAGAAGAAGTGGCCGTACGCGTCGCGCTCCGCCCGCTGCCGGTCGATGTCGGACGGGTCCTGGAGGTTTCCCCAGTCCTGCTCGCGCAGCCGCGGCTCCTCCTTCATCCGGGTGGTCGCCGGGTCCAGGCCGAGGTGCCGGAACGTCTCGCGGGTACGCCGATAGGGTGACACGAAGGCGGTCACGTGCTCGCCGGCGAAGAGCTCGCGCAGGGCGGCGCCGGCCCTCGCGCACTGGTCGCGGCCGCGTTCGGTGAGCTCGAGCGCGTGGTCGGGGGTCCGCTCGTACACCGCCGGGTCGACGTTTCCCTGGCTCTCGCCGTGCCTGATGAGCACGATGCGCTTGGGGCGGGTGGCACGGTCGACGATCTCGCTCATTCAGCGGACTCTAGGGGCTGCCGTGGTCTGCCGGAGGCGCTCGGGGGCCTCGGGACGCGCCGCGACCGCACCGTGTGACCTGCGGTGTTTCGGTTGTTTCGCCCTCCCGGAATGGGTGTGCTAACGTCGTACTCGTTGCAGTTGTGGTTCCCAGCGAAATCTGTGTGCACCTGTCGAGTTGTAACGGCGGGTGCATTTTTTGGTTTCGGTGGATGTTTTCGGACCGGTGCGTGCGCCGTTTCCCGAATTCAGGGCGATCATCACGGCGACACCGGGCCCACGAGGTGTGGGTTCGTGACCCTTCCCCTGAAGGAGAGAAATATGGCTACCGGTACCGTCAAGTGGTTCAACTCGGAAAAGGGCTTCGGCTTCATCGCGCAGGACGGCGGCGGCGACGACGTCTTCGCCCACTTCTCGGCCATCCAGTCGACCGGCTTCCGCGAGCTCATCGAGGGCCAGCAGGTCGAGTTCGACGTGGTCCAGGGCCAGAAGGGCCTGCAGGCGGAGAACATCCGCACGATCTGAGCCTGAGCCTTCCGCTCACTCTCTCCCGCAGGGGTCCGTACCGGTGCTTCACCGGTACGGGCCCCTGCGGCGTTGTCGGGGTCGGCCCGCCCCGCCGTCCGGCCGGCTAGGCGGTGGCCTCCGCGGCCTCCGCGGCCTCCAGCTCGGCCAGCTCGGCGGCCACCCGCTGCGCGTGCTCGTCGGCGTCCTGCTTGGCCTTCTTCGGGTTCCAGCGCCCGGCCATGATGAACACCGTCGGCAGGAACGCGGCCTGGCACGCGATGGTGAACCACCACCAGCGCTTCCATTCGTCCGGTGCCCGCTCGGCCGTGTTCTGGAGGTCGTCGAGGAGCCGCAGGTCGTTCTGGGTGGCGGGGTCCAGGAACTTCTGCAGCAGGTTCGGCATGTTGTTCTTGGCCCCGTACTCACCGATGGTGGTGATCGCCTTGTTCAGCAGCTCCGGCGGCGCCTTCATGGGGTCCGGGTACTTGTTGAGTTCGGCGAACAGCTCGGGATTCGCCTGCACGACCGCGGCCGCGTCGCCGGACCGCTCGAAGGCCGCCTGCCCCGCGTCGGCTTTGTTCACGAGCGGCGTCACCGACGTCACGATGAGCGGTGTGAAGATCGCCGACACCGACACGATCACGCGCAGGGTCCATCCCCACACCGCCAGACCGGTCGCGGTCGCCGCCGGATTGTGCCGCTCGATGGTCTCGGTGAACGCCGCCATCCACGGTGCGAAGGTGAAGCCACTGCACACGCCGATGCCGACCAGCAGCCACGCGAACGTGTGGTAGCTGGTCTCCGGCTGGTCCGTCTTCATCAGGAACAGCAGGGTGAAGACGACGGTGCCGACCCCGCCGAAGATCATGAACGGCTTGCGGACCTTCAGGACGTCGGACGCGATGCCGACCGCGACCAGGGCGAGCGCGTTCGCCACCCAGTACCAGTTCGCGAGCGCGTTGGTCCGCTGCTCCGAGTAGTTGAAGACCGTCCCGTAGTACACCACCAGGTTGCCGACGACCGAGTAGTAGAACATCAGGTGCAGGCCGATGCCTATCGACGGGCCGATGATGTCCAGCCGCATCATCTGCCGCCACTGGCCCTTGAGCAGGTCCTCGGTCTTCAGGCCGCGCGCCTTGGCCTCGACCAGCGCGCGGTCGCGCAGGTCCACCATCAACTGGTCGCGCAGCGCCGGGGACAGCTCGCGCAGGCCGATGAAGGCGACGAGGAACACCGCGAGACCGGCGTAGCCGGCGTACCGGAACTCCGTCTGCCAGCTGGTGTCGTCCAGCGTGTGGCTGGTGACGAGGGTGGTGACCAGCGAGCCGATGACCGGGCCGAGCGTCCAGAAGCCCATCGCGGCGGCGCGGCCGACCTGCGGTGAGAAGTCGCGGATCAGCGCGGGGGAGGCGACCAGCACCAGGCCCTCGACGAAGCTGACGATCGCCATGTACGCCATCAGCTGGTACTTGCTGTGCGCGTTCGGCACCGCGAAGACGATCAGCAGGCCGACGACGAGCAGGCCGTACACGACGAGGTTCGCGCGCCCCCAGCGGTCGGCGAGGCCCGCGATGAGCGACGCGAAAGCGCCCGCCAGGTTGCCCACCACCGAGATCATCGTGGCGAACATGTACGTCTGGTTGAAGTCGCGGATCAGCGTCGTCGAAACCGAGTACTGCACATAAAGCTCGTAGTACAGGACGATTCCGGCAAGCGTGGACACAAATAGGTAGAACACCCGGGGGAGGGTTTCCGGGTACCGGTCGAGCTGACGGTTCCACAGCCGGGACAGTGGGCTGGGCGCCGGGGCGGCGGCCACCGCGGTCGCGGACGCGGCGGCGAGGCCCGGGTCTCTCTCGCCGGTGTCACCGCTGGGCGACGGTGAATCGGACATGCGGCCTCCTGGGGAGTGCTCGGGACGGAGCTAGGCGGGGAGCGGTGCCGAACTGGGCGATACGGTGCGACTATTCGGCCACCTCGGGGCATGCGCCTGGCCTGTGCCGCACGCGCCGCGATGAGGGCTACGAGAGCGTAGTACTCGTGAGTAGCCGGCACCAGAGACAGAGCTAACGTTCGATTAGTAGGTTTCCGCGTAACGCCCGGCGGACGGCCCGGCGGCGGTTTCCGGACGCCGGTGCCCGGCCGCGGGCCGGTCGTTGCGGCCGCTTGGCCACGGCCGCGGGCCGGGCTCCCGTGGGGGCTACGGCTCTTCGACGAGTGCCGGGCGGCGCGGGTCGTCCCAGCGCACCACGAGGTCGGCGGCGTCCTCGGGCAGGCACTCGACGCGGTAGCGGGCGTACGCGGGCAGCGTCCACCGCTCGTCGTCGGGCGTGCGGCGGGCCAGGGCGGCGTCGGACAGGCTCAGGTGCACCGTGAAGTCGACGGGCAGTCCGCGCCCGAGCAGCAGCGGGCCGTCGAGCAACAGCACGCCGCCGGGCGGGAGTTCGACGTAGGGTGCCCGGCTGGCCCGGTCGCGTTCGGCGTCCCACAGGCTGGGCAGCACGCGCCCGGTGCCGCCGGGGCCCGCCGGTTCGAGCACCTCGCGGACGAGGCCCTTCTCGTCGAGCCACGACCAGTAGAACGCGTCGGCGTCCTGGCGGCCGTGCTCGAGGCGCACCGAGGCCGGCTTGAGGAAGTCGTCGGCCGACACGCGCTGTACGGGGTGGCCGGCGGCGCGGATCGGATCCACCATGAGGTCGGCCAGCGCGCCGGGTTCGGCCGCCGCCGCGCCGTCGACGGCGAACCGCAGCCGGCCGTGCGCCGGCACGCGCGCGACGGCGACCTCGGCCAGGTGGTCGGCCAGTGCCTGCGGGGTCAACGGTCGTACGCGCACGCCCCCATCCTGCCGTGCGGGCCGACGCGTTGCGGGTGAGGGGGCGCGGCGAGCCGCCTATCCGGAGCCCCTCGTTCCTCAGTCGACTGATTGAAATCCGGGCCGGGGCCGGGCAGTCTGTGGGTGCGCCCGCCTTCCCCTGCGGGCGTCGATCCTCCGTCTCCCGCAGGGGCCTGGCCCCCGACCGGCGGTCTGCGGGCAGCGGTGGCGCGTGGCCGGGCTCGCGGGTTGCCTCGTCCGGTCACGCGCCACCCACTCGGCGCGCCGGGGTCAGTCGTCGGCGACGGGCTCGTCGGTGAACTCCTCTGCGGGCAGCGCGGCGAGAAACTGAAGCGCGTTCAGGAAGCCCTTCCGGTCCGCCGGGTCGAGGCGGGCCAGGAGGCGCTCCTCGTTCTCCTGGATGGCGGACTGCACCGAGTCCCGCACGCGGCGGCCCTCCGGGGTCAGCGACAGCAGGCGGGCGCGGCGGTCGTCGGGGTCGGGCTGGCGGCGGATCCAGCCGCGGTCGTCCAGGTCGTCGAGGATCGCGATGATGCGGGTCTTGTCGGCGCCGATGTCGCGGGCCAACGCGGCCTGGGTGCGCACCGGTTCGTCGTCGAGGCGGAGCAGGACGCTGTACCCCCACATGGCCAGGTCGTGCGCGCGCAGCACCGGCAGCTCGGCGTTGATCAGGTTGCGGCCGAGCGGGACGATCATCGCGGCGAGGTCCTGGCGGCCGGCCGGTGCGGGAGGCGGGGCGTTGTCGGGCATGCGGCGAAGATACTCGTTGACCGATGATAGGCGAATACCTATCGTAAGCATATGTATACCACCATGCATACCAGATTGGATCACATAAGGCCTCTGAACGCCCGTGCGGTCCAGGTGAGTGTCCAGGTCGTCGACCACGTGACCGCCGCGCATTTCGCGTACCCCACCCCCTGCGCGGGCTGGAGCCTCCACGACCTGTTGTCCCATATGACCGCGCAGCACCGGGGATTCGCCGCCGCCGCGCGCGGCGACGGCGCCGACCTCACCCGTTGGAAGACCGGCGCCATGGGCCCCGACCCGGCCGCCCGCTACCGCGAGAGCGCCGCGGAGGCGGTCGCGGCGTTCGCCGAAGTCGCCGACCGCGAAGACGAGTTCACCCTGCCGGAGTTCACGCTCGGGATGCCGTTCCCGGCGTGGCAGGCGATCGGGTTCCACCTCGTCGACTCCGCAGTCCACGCATGGGACGTCGCCCGCACCGTCGGCGCGCCGCTCCCGGCCGACCTCGACCTGCTCGACGAACTGCTCCCGCTCGCGCTCGCCGTCCCCGACGGCACCAACCGGCTCAGCGCCGGGGCCGCGTTCGCGCCGAGCCTCCAACCACGCGACGACGACGCCGTCCTCGACCGGATCCTGCGCGCCCTCGGCCGCTCACCGGCCTGGGCGGCCTGATCACCCGACGGTCGCAATTGCACCCACGCGGGAACGGGCCCGCCAGGTAGCGTGTGCCGGATGACCGAGTATGCCGATCTTCCGCTCATGCAGTTCGCTTTCCCGGGGCCGCTGCGCGACAAGCTCGTCGCCGCGGTGCTCGACGGGAGCAAGACGACGACGAGCGGGCTCGTCGAGGACTACGAGCACGAGGGCGAGCCCATCCCGCGGGCGGGCGAACAGGCATTGGTCATCGACTCGGACGAAAGACCGGTCGCCGTCATCGAGATCACCGAGGTCCGCGTCGTCCGCCTCGCCGACGTCGACTGGCCGCACGCCCGCGACGAGGGCGAGGGGTTCACATCGGTCGCCGCGTGGCGCGCCGACCACGAGAAGTTCTGGCACAGCCCCGAGATGCGGGACGCCATGGGCGACCCGGAGTTCACAGTGCACGACGACACACTGGTCGTGGCCAAACGGTTCGCGGTCGTCGAACGGTTCTGAGGGGGAAGGGGGTTGGGCCCGGCACGATGGCCGGGCCCGGACGAGTGAGCCCGGTGCGCAGACGGAGCGCCGCGGACACGCGGCCGGCGAGGCCTGCCACCGCCGGCGTTCCGGCGGGGCGACCCACGCCGCCCGGCCACGTCCGCGCAGACGCCACCGTCGCGCCCGGACCTGAAGCCCCGCGTCAGCCCTTCGTCGCCTCCACCCACCGCGGCGGACGCCGCTCCTTGAACGCCGCCATGCCCTCGGCGGCCTCCTCCGACCCGAAGAGCGTCGCCGAGAGGCGTACGACCGCGTCGCCGTCGGCCGCGACCCGCTCCGCCAGCGCGGCGTTGAGCAGGCCCTTCGTCGCGGTCAGGCCCTGCCGCGAGGCGAGCCGCAGGCCGGACAACAGGTGCGCGGCGGCGGCGTCCGCGCCCTCGACGCCGTCGCCGGTCATCGTCAGCAGGCCGATCCGCTCCGCCTCGGCGCCGTCGAACTCCTCGCCGGTCAGGAAGTAGCGCGACGCCGCGCGCGGGTCGAGGCGCGGCAGCGTCGTCAGCGAGATGATCGCCGGCGCGAGGCCCAGACGGACCTCGGAGAACGCGAACGAGGTCGCCGCGGGCGCGACGGCGAGGTCCGCCGCCCCGACCAGCCCGAGCCCACCCGCCCGCGCGTTCCCGCGCAGATGCGCCAGCACCGGCACCGGCAGCTCGATGATCTTGCGCAGCAGCCCCAGCAGCCGAACGGTCCCCCGCTCCATCCCCCCGTCGGCCGCCTCACGGAGATCGGCCCCGGCACAGAACGTCGGCCCGGTATGCGTCAGCACGACGGCCCGCACCGCGTCATCGCCCGCGACCGCGGTGAGGTGCGCGTCGAGCTCGTCCATGAGCGCGGCCGACAGCGCGTTCCGGTTCTGCGGCGAGTCCAACGTAATCGTCGCAACCGCGGCCTCGACGGACAGGTTCACCAGGGCCATGGGGGCTCCTTCGGAGTGGACGGGAGAGGTACCAGCCGACGACGGGGCCGACGTTATGCCGCCGCGAACGGCGAGACGGCCCCGACACGGCGGCCGATGGCCGACGCGACGGCGGCTTTAGGGCGAGGTCGAGACCTGCCGCGGCGGGCCCGCCCGTCCCCGTGTGGAGCGCGGGCTGACAGGCGCCGCTGCGGCCGACGGTGCGCCCGAACCCGCGCGGGGAGGGTCGGCGCGCGGCGGCGGTGCGTGCGATCTGGCGTCCGCTCCTACGCGTCGTCCGTTCCGCTGGGTCTTCCGGGCACTGGTCGGTCCTGCGGTGCTCGTCGGAGCCTCGGAACGTCGGGGCCGGCCCTTCCGTCGGCTGCGGCCCCGTTCGTCCTCGCGTGGGGCGCGGGCTCACGCGCCCGCCGCGGCGAGGGCGCCCAGGGCCAGGGTGCGCAGCAGGCCTGCCATGGCCTCCGTGTCCGGAGGACGAGGGGCTCGGTGGGTGCTCGCGCTGTGGGGGGTGGAGTTCAGGAGGCCGAAGACGGCGTGGACCGCGGCTCGGGTCCGTGGTTCGCCGTCGACGGCGGCGAAGGCGGGGTAGGCCTCGCGGGCCACCCCGACCCATATCTCGACGTAGGCGCGCTGGAGGCGTCGGACCTTGCGCTGGTCGGCGTCGGGGAGGCTGGACAGGTCGCGGTCGTGCAGCACGATCAGGGCGCGTTCGTTCAGCGCGAAGTCGATGTGGCCGCAGATCAGCGCGTCGAGGCGGGCCGTCGGGTCGGGGGCGTCGGCGACGCGGCGCCGGCCCTCGTCGAGGAGCTTCTCGCTGATGCCGACCAGCAGCTCGGCCAGCATCGCGTCCTTGCCGCGGAAGTGCCGGTACAGCCCGGGCCCGCTGATGCCCGACGCCGCGCCGATCTCGTCGACACTCACGCCGTGGAAGCCGCGCGCGGCGAACAGCTGCGCGGCCTCGTGGAGGATCTGGGCGCGGCGCGGAGTCGGCGCCTGGTCGAGCGACATGGCCACCATGCTAGACAGCCCGGTTAACGATCGCTAACGTCGGGTGCGTCAAGACTTGTTAACGATCGCTAACGTCGCGCACCCGGCGGCGGGGCGGTCGACCAGCGGAGGCGGCGGCATGCGGGCAACCCCCACCATCCCCGGCACGCGGGCACCGGGCGTACCGGCCGGCCCGGCCGACATCGGCCCCCGGCTAGGCACCCGTGCCGACCCGCACGGCGACGCGTACCGGGCCAACGCGGCCGGCCACCGCGCCGCCGCCGACGAGCTGCGGCGCCGGCTGGCCAAGGCCGCCGAGGGCGGCGGCGAGACCGCCCGCGCCCGGCACACCGCGCGCGGCAAGCTGCTGCCCCGCGACCGCGTCGACGCGCTGCTCGACCCCGGCTCGCCGTTCCTGGAGATCGCCCCGCTGGCTGCCGACGGCCTGTACGACGGCGCCGCCCCCGCCGCCGGCGTGGTGGCCGGGATCGGCCGGGTCGCGGGCCGCGAGGTGCTGGTCGTCGCGAACGACGCCACGGTCAAGGGCGGCACCTACTACCCGCTCACGGTGAAGAAGCACCTGCGGGCGCAGGAGATCGCCTTCGAGAACCGCCTCCCGTGCGTGTACCTCGTCGACTCGGGCGGCGCGTTCCTGCCGATGCAGGACGAGGTCTTCCCGGACCGCGACCACTTCGGGCGCATCTTCTTCAACCAGGCCCGCATGTCCGCGGCCGGCATCCCGCAGATCAGCGCGGTGCTCGGCTCGTGCACGGCGGGCGGCGCGTACGTCCCGGCGATGAGCGACCAGACGGTCATCGTGCGCGGCCAGGGCACGATCTTCCTCGGCGGCCCGCCGCTGGTGAAGGCCGCCACCGGCGAGGTCGTCACGGCGGAGGAGCTCGGCGGCGGCGAGGTGCACGCGAAGACCTCGGGCGTCGTGGACCACCTCGCCGAGGACGACGCGCACGCGCTGCGCATCGTCCGCGACATCGTCGCGGGCCTCGGCCCGCGCGCCCCGCGCCCGTGGGACGTCGCCCCCGTCGAGGAGCCCGCCGTCGACCCGTCCGGGCTGTACGGCGTGGTCCCCGCCGACAACCGCACGCCGTACGACGTCCGCGAGGTCATCGCCCGCCTCGTCGACGGCTCGCGCTTCTCGGAGTTCAAGGCCGACTACGGCACGACGCTGGTCACCGGCTTCGCCCGGATCCACGGCCACCCGGTGGGCATCGTCGCGAACAACGGCATCCTGTTCTCCGAATCGGCCATGAAGGGCGCGCACTTCATCGAGCTGTGCGACCAACGCGCCATCCCACTGCTGTTCCTGCAGAACATCACCGGCTTTATGGTCGGCAAGGCGTACGAGAACGGCGGCATCGCCAAGCACGGCGCCAAGATGGTCACCGCGGTCGCGACGACCCGGGTGCCGAAGCTGACCGTCGTCATCGGCGGCTCGCACGGCGCGGGCAACTACTCGATGTGCGGCCGGGCGTACTCGCCGCGGTTCCTGTGGATGTGGCCCGGCGCCAAGATCTCCGTCATGGGCGGCGAGCAGGCCGCGACTGTGCTCGCCACCGTCAAGCGCGACCAGCTCGCGGCACGCGGCGAGGACTGGGCGGACGACGCCGAACAGGCCTTCCGGAAGCCGATCCTCGACCAGTACGAGCACCAGGGCAGCGCCTACTACGCGAGCGCCCGCCTGTGGGACGACGGCGTCATCGACCCGCTCGACACCCGCACCGCGGTCGGCCTCGCGCTGTCCGCCTGCGCCAACGCGCCCCTCGCCGACCCGGGCTTCGGCCTCTTCCGGATGTGAGCCGCATGAGCCCCTCCCTTCGCATGTTCGACACGGTGCTCATCGCCAACCGCGGCGAGATCGCCGTCCGGATCAGCCGTACGCTGCGCGACCTCGGCGTCCGGTCGGCGGTCGTCTACACCGCGCTCGACGAACAGGCCCTGCACGTACGCCAGGCCGACGTCGCCGTCCGCGTCGCCGACTACCTCGACATCGACGAGGTCGTCGCGGCCGCCGTGCGGGCGGGCGCGCAGGCGGTGCACCCGGGCTACGGGTTCCTCGCCGAGAACGCCCGCTTCGCCGCCGCGGTCGAGGCCGCCGGGCTGGTCTTCATCGGCCCGCCCGCCCGCGCCATCGAGCTGATGGGCGACAAGATCCGCGCCAAGCAGACCGTCTCGGCGTACGGCGTCCCGGTCGTTCCGGGAAGCACGGGCTCGGGCCTGACCGACGCCGAACTCGCCGACGAGGCCCGCAAGATCGGCCTGCCGGTGCTGCTCAAGCCCTCAGCGGGCGGCGGCGGCAAGGGCATGCACCTGGTGCGCGACGAGGCCCGGCTCGCCGACGAGATCGCCGCCGCGCGCCGGGAGGCCGCGGGTGCGTTCGGCGACGACACGCTGCTCGTCGAGCGCTGGATCGACCGGCCCCGGCACATCGAGATCCAGGTGCTCGCGGACGCGCACGGCAACGTCGTCCACCTCGGCGAACGCGAGTGCAGCCTCCAGCGCCGCCACCAGAAGATCGTCGAAGAGGCGCCGTCGGCGCTGCTGGACGCCGAAACCCGGGCCGCGATGGGCGCGGCCGCGGTCGAGGCGGCCCGCTCCTGCGGCTATGTCGGCGCCGGCACGGTCGAGTTCATCGTGTCGAGCGACCGGCCCGACGACTACTTCTTCATGGAGATGAACACCCGCCTCCAGGTCGAGCACCCGGTCACCGAAATGGTCACCGGCGTCGACCTCGTCGCCTGGCAGGTCCGCGTCGCGGCGGGCGAGGCACTGGACTTCACGCAGGACGACGTCACGCTCACCGGGCACGCGGTCGAGGCGCGCGTGTACGCCGAGGACCCGGCGCGCGGCTTCCTGCCCAGCGGCGGACCGGTCCTGACGCTGCGCCAGCCCGACGGGGAGGGCGTGCGCGTCGACTCCGGGCTCGTCGAGGGCTACGAGGTCGGCAGCGCGTACGACCCGATGCTGGCGAAGGTCATCGCGTACGGGCCCGACCGCGTGACCGCGCTGCACCGTCTGCGCGGCGCTCTGGAGCGGACGACCGTGCTCGGCGTCCGGACCAACACCCGCTTCCTGACCCGCCTTTTGGCCGACGCGGACGTGCTCGCCGGGCGGCTCGACACCAGCCTCGTCGAGTCCGCGCTGCCGACCCTCACCGCCGCGCACACCGACCAGGCGCTGCGGGACGTCGCGGTCGCCGCCGCGCTGCTCGCCCAGGTGGCGCTGGAGCCGTCGGCCGGCGACGGCGGCTGGATCGACCCGTTCTCGGTGCCCTCCGGCTGGCGGGTCGGCGCCCCCGCGGCGACCGTGCACCGGTTCCGGATCGACGGGGCCGACCCGGTGGTGGTGCGCGTGCGCGGACGCGGAGCTCACACCGAAGTCTCGTACGAAGACGGCGACTTCGAGGCCGCCCACGCCGTCGTCGAGGACGGCGCGCTGCGCGTGACCGACGCAGGCCTGACCCGCACCTACCTCTACGCCTACGCCCCCGACGGCGCCCGCTGGATGTCGCTGGGCGCGGACGCCTGGCGGGTCGTGCCGTTCGACCCGGTCGAGTCGGGCCCCGGCACCGCGGGCGCCACCGGCGACGGGACGCTCGTCGCCCCGATGCCCGGCACCGTCACCGTCGTGAAGGCCGCGGTGGGGGACCGGGTGACGGCGGGTCAAGCGATCGTCGTGGTCGAGGCGATGAAGATGGAGCACGCCGTCACCGCGCCGTTCGACGGCACGGTCAGCGAGCTGCGCGTCGACGTCGGCACGCGCGTGGCACTGGACGAAGTCCTGGCCCTGGTGCACCCGTTGGAAGCCGAAAACGGGCAGGCAGCGAACGAAGAGAGCGAGGCGCGGTCGTGAACGGGCTCCCCATGGTGGTCCCCGAACCGGGGCTGCCGACCGCCGTGACGATCCACGAGGTCGGCCCCCGCGACGGGCTCCAGAACGAGTCGGCCGTCGTCCCGACCGAAGTGAAGGCCGAGTTCATCCGGCGCCTCGTCGACGCCGGGCACCGCACGGTCGAGGCGACGAGCTTCGTGCCGGCCAAGTGGGTGCCGCAACTCGGGGACGCCGAGGAACTGTTCGGGTCTCTTTCCGACCTGCTTCCGGACGTCGACCTGCCCGTCCTCGTCCCGAACGAGCGCGGCCTCGACCGTGCTCTCGCCCTCGGAGCCCGCCACATCGCGGTCTTCGCGAGCGCCACGGAGACCTTCGCCCAGCGCAACCTGAACCGCTCGCTGGACGGCGCCCTCGACATGTTCTCCCCCGTCGTTACCCGCGCGACCGGCGACGGCGTCCGCGTCCGCGGCTACCTCTCCATGTGCTTCGGCGACCCGTGGGAGGGCCCGGTCGACGTCGCGCAGGTCGTCGACGTCGGCGTCCGGCTCGTCGAGATGGGCTGCTGGCAGCTCAGCCTCGGCGACACGATCGGCGTCGCCACGCCGGGCCAGGTCACGGCGCTCATCGACGCGTTCGGCCAGGCCGGCGTAGGAGTGGACAAGCTCGCCGTGCACTTCCACGACACGTACGGCCAGGCCCTGGCCAACACGCTCGCCGCGCTCCGGCACGGCGTCACCACGGTGGACGCCTCCACCGGCGGACTGGGCGGCTGCCCGTACGCCAAGAGCGCCACCGGGAACCTCGCCACCGAAGACCTGGTGTGGATGCTGAGCGGGCTCGGCATCGACACCGGCGTCGACCTCGGCCGCCTCGTCGCCACAAGCACGTGGTTGGCCGACCACCTGGGCCGACCCAGCCCGTCCCGGACCGTCCGCGCACTCGCGGGTGAGAGGTAGAGGAAACCGCCATGCTCGACCACCGGCTCGAAGAAGAACACGAGTTGCTGCGCCAGACGGTGCGCGAATTCGCCCAGGAAGTCGTCGCCCCGGTCATCGGCGACTACTACGAGCGGCACGCGTTCCCGTACCCGCTCGTGCAACAGATGGGCAAGATGGGGCTGTTCGGCCTGCCGTTCCCCGAGGAGTACGGCGGCATGGGAGGCGACTACCTCGCGCTCGGCATCGCCCTCGAGGAACTCGCGCGCGTCGACTCGTCCGTCGCGATCACCCTTGAGGCGGCCGTCTCGCTCGGCGCCATGCCCATCTACAAGTACGGCACCGAAGAGCAGAAGCAGCAGTGGCTGCCGAAGCTCTGCTCCGGCGAGATGCTGGGCGCGTTCGGCCTGACCGAGCCCGACGGCGGCTCCGACGCGGGCGCGACCCGCACGACCGCGCGCCTCGACGAGGCCACCGGCGAGTGGGTGATCAACGGCACCAAGTGCTTCATCACCAACTCGGGCACGGACATCACGGGCCTGGTCACCGTCACCGCCGTGACCGGCACCTCCGAGGATGGCAAGCGCGAGATCTCCACGATCATCGTCCCGTCCGGGACGCCCGGCTTCACCGTCGCCCCCGGCTACTCCAAGGTCGGCTGGAACGCCTCCGACACCCACGAACTGTCCTTCACCGACTGCCGTGTGCCCGCCGAGAACCTCCTCGGGACGCGCGGCCGGGGCTACGCGCAGTTCCTGGGCATCCTCGACGAGGGCCGCATCGCCATCGCCGCGCTGGCGACCGGCCTCGCCCAGGGCTGCGTCGACGAGTCGGTCAAGTACGCCGGCGAACGCCACGCCTTCGGCAAGCCGATCGGGGCGAACCAGGCCATCGCGTTCAAGCTGGCCGACATGGAGATGCGGGCCCACATGTCCCGCCTCACCTGGCGCCACGCCGCCTCGAAGCTGGTCCACGGCGAGCCGTTCAAGCAGGAGGCCGCGATCGCGAAGCTGTACACCTCGGAGGCGGCGGTCGACAACGCCCGCGAGGCCACCCAGATCCACGGCGGCTACGGCTTCATGAACGAGTTCGCGGTGGCGCGGTTCTGGCGCGACAGCAAGATCCTGGAGATCGGCGAGGGCACGTCAGAGGTCCAGCGCATGCTGATCGCCCGCGGGCTGGGCGTCGGGGCTTAGCAGAGGCAGTCGTACGCCGGGCAGGCTCAACGACGCGCCTGCCCGGCGTACGTGCTGTCAGCGGCCGTTCTGGACGAACTCGCTCCACACCCCGGCCCGGAACCCGAGCCGAGGACCGTCGGGGCGCTTCGAGTCGCGGACGAGGACGGTGGCGTCGAGATGAGCGGTCTCGACGCATTCCCCGCCGTTGTCACCGCTGTAGCTGCTCTTCTTCCAATCCAGGTGCCTGGTCATCGCTCTCCCAACATCCGCTTGATGAGCGCGATCGACTCGGGTGGAGTCAATGCCTGCGCGCGGAGTGCGCCAAATCGCACGTTCAGCATACGAACTTCTTCTGCATGCGTGACGATGCGGTTGACTTGTTGGATCTCCAGATACCCCACCGGATGCCGACTGCGCGGCGTCAGCAGGATGAACGGACCGTTCATACCTGAATGTTGTTCGCAACCCAGCGACAGCACTTGCAGCGTGATTCCGGGCAGGCTCGCGAGCCGTAGCAAGTGCTCCAACTGCCCCTGATGCACGTGCGATCCACCGATCCGACGCATCAGCACGGACTCGTCGAGCACGACACTCACCGTCGGCGGCGGCCATCGTGTCAGGATCTCCTGGCGGGCCATCCGAGCCGCCACCCGCTCCTCGAGCTGCTCCTCGCTGAGCGGCGGTTGGGCGCCCAGGAACGTTGCCCGCGCGTAATCCTCGGTCTGCATGAGCCCGGGAACCGCCAGCGTGCTGAAGTAGCCGAGCTCAACCGCCTCCGTCTCCAGCCGTGCATAGCCACGGAACCAGTCCGGATGTCTGATCCGCGTCTTCTCCTTCACCTTTTCGACGTCATCCGCGACCCCCTTCAACAGACCTCGCGCGTTCAACGGTTCGTCCGCCGCACGCAGGAGCTCCGGATGGGGCGTACGCCTGCCGGCCTCCACCGAGTAGATCTGGTCCGGGCTGTATCCCAGCGCGGCGGCCAGCTCCTGCCGACTGAGCCCCGCCTGCTCACGCAGCAGCCTGATCTGAGTGCCGACGGCGTGGAAGAAGCAGCTGACAACTTCGATGTCCTCGTCTGACATCGGGCATCACCCCCGATCGGAAGCGTAGGTTTTCGGCCACCGTTCGAAGCCGGATCGGCCGAACACCACCCGTTCAGCCGAAGCACGCTCGAACACCCCACGCACGCGGGCGCACGCCCCCGTCAGGCGCCCAGTACCGCCGTCACCAGCGCCTGCTTCCGCAAGGACGGGTCGCCGATGCTTTGGGCCAGTTGCTCCGCCCGCATCGGGTCGGTCCGCGCGAGCGTGGTCACGACTTCGGAGACCAGCGGGTCGCGCTCGGGGCCCGGCAGTTGGTCGATGAGCAGCGAGGCGGAGTCGGGGTCCTGCTTGGCCAGCGCGTTCAAGGGCCGCCACACCAGAGAGACGTACTTGGTGAGTTCGGGGGGCTGGTGGACGATCTCGCAAGCACGCCGTACCACTTCCGTCGCCAGCTGTGGATCCGTCTCCACCGCCGCAACGGCCGCCTTGAGCAGGTTCTCGGCAAGGTCGGCCCGTAGAGACACGGACAGCTTCTTCCCGCGAGCGTCGACGTGGTCGACCAGGCGCAGCGCCTGCCCCACGTCGAGAGCGGCCAGGTGTCCGGCCGAATGCACGAGGTTCTTGGTGGTCGGGGCGATGCCGAGGCCCGTCAGGAGGTGCCGGGCGACGTCGCGGGCCAGAGCGGGGGCGAGGGGTGCGGCGGCTTCGACGAATTCGCCGAGCACGCCGAGGTTCTCGGCCGCTTCGAGCCGCAGTGCGGCCTGCCCGGCCGCCTCGAGCCAGTCCCGAGCCTGGGCCGGGTCGGTCGATCCGATCTTGCCGGCCATCCCGACCAGGGCTTTGACCCGGTCGGCGGCGACGGTGATCCGGGCGACGAGCTGCCCGGCCCGGCGGGGGTCCGCGGCGGCGGCCACCGCGATGTCGACGAGGCCGCCGGTGTCGACCAGGGACGGCTGACCGGCCGGTCCGAAGAGACGCCGGATCCCTGTCGGTTCGGTCTGTTGCGGCGGTCCGACGAGGGTCCGTTCAGCCATGTCGATCAGGTAGCGCGCGTGCCCGTGGCCGGCATCGGCCGCCGCTTCGATTGCGGACGTCCAGGCGCTGCGTCGCCGGTGATCGTTCGCCATCGAGCCGATGATGCGAACCGCGCGTTCTGGATCAACCCGTGCCGCCTCGTCGGCGACGCATCGGAGGGCGAACGCCCGATCCCCCTCGTCCTCCACACTCCGTGCGGCCACCTCGGCGGCGTCGAACAGCCGACGCGCGCAATGGGGATCGGCGCTTCGGCCCGCGACGGCGATCTGCGCCATCGCCTGCGGCAGTGCGAACGGGGAGTTCGTCACCGGCGCCAGCAGACGCGCGCGGGCCTCGGCACGTTCCATCAACCGACGTGCGCCGTACGGGTCCGTGGCGGCCAGCATTCCGGCGAGTCGTGCGGATTGGCGTCCGTGTTCCTGCTCTGCGGCGGCGTAGCCGGCGGGATCGGTCATCCGCGGGATGACCTTTCGCGCCTCATCGATCAGCCGTGCGACCTGCGCCGGGTCATCGCTTCGGGCGGCGAGTCCGAGCAGCGCCATTGCGCGGAACTCCTTGGGGATCCGCGGGAGGACGTCGTCCAAGAGCCAGGGAGCGACACCGAGCACCTTGACGAGGGCGGCTGTCCGATGGTCCGGATCCTCGATGGAGTCGGCCAAGAGGGCGGCCCGCTCGAACTGCTCATGCCCCGCCGGTGTCGGCGGTGGCTTCGGCGGGTCGTCCTGCGGCGGGGGTTCATCGGCAATGTGCGGTGGCCTCTGTGCGTCGGCGGTGCGTGTCGGCGAGCCTGCGTCCGAAAGCAGGCCGTCCCGCAGCAGTTCCCGCACCTCACCCGCGGTCGGCCGGGCCTCCGGTGCCTTCTCGAGCAGCCGCAGGATCGTCGGGCCCAGGCGCCCCGAGGCGACCGACAGTTGTGGCTCCTCCGTGCTGATGGCCCGGATCGTTGCCATCATCGTGTTTCGACGGAACGGCGATGAACCCTCGACGAGTTCGTACAGAGTCACACCGAGCGCCCACATGTCGCCGGCCGGTGCGTCGGCGCCGTCGAAGCGCTCGGGGGACATGTACTCCACCGTGCCCACGGCCATGCCGGTCCGCGTGATCCGCGTGTCCTCGGGGTGTTTGGCGATCCCGAAGTCGAGCAGCAGGACCCGACCTTCCAGGGTCAGCATGACGTTCGAGGGCTTCACGTCGCGGTGCATGATCCCGGCCGCGTGCGCGGCGTCCAGCGCGCTGGCCACCTCGCGGCCTATGCGCGCGGCCGCGTCCGGTGTGAACCGCTCGTTCGCGGCCAGTGCTTGAGCGAGCGAGCGGCCGGAGACCAGGTCCATCACCGTCCACGGGGTCCCGCTGTCGTCCTCGACGACGTCGTGTACCGCGGCCACGTTCGGGTGTGTGCGCAGTGCCGCCGCGTGCCGGGACTCCTTGACCGCGTACGCCAGTGCCGTGCGCCGCTCTGCGGGCGTCGCGTACGGGTCCACCACAAGGCGCTTGGCCGCGACGTCGACCTCGAGACGCTCGTCCCGAGCCTTCCACACCTCGCCCATCCCGCCGCCGCCCAGGCGCATGACGAGCCGATACCGCCCGGCGATCAGCGTCCCGTCCGAGTACTCCACAGTCCGTCCCCCGTCAGCAGATCACGCGCCGAGCGGATCAAGACTAGGGTCCGGCAGCCGTCCACGATCGCGCTACCGAGGGGGAGGGCCTCCCGGTGCACCGCCTCCCGAACCTCCGCCGCTCGCACCGCTGTTCTCCTTCGCCGGGTCGATGCCGAGCGTCAGCACCCCCACGTACCCCGTCCCCGACGGGGTCACGGTCATCAGCCCGTCCTTGGCCCCGCCGCCCTGGTACACCATGTCGTCGGCCAGCTTCGTCGGTGTCCCGGTGTGCTCGTTGTACGGGGCCTGCTTGTACACCGCCTCGCCGATGGCGTCCTCGAAGAACAACTGGCCGGTGAAGTTCACCTTCCCACCGACGTACGTCCCATCGGCCTGCTGCCCGCCCGTGTGTACTTTCACGTGGATGTGCGTCACCCGCGGCATGTACCAGCCCGGCACGATGGTCGTGAACTCCACGACGCCATCCGCACCGGCCACCTGGTAACCCCGAAGGTACGTACCGTCGTTCGCCCCACTCGTGTCCGCACTCTCGGCCGGCGCGGACCCGCCGGGATTCGCCGACACGAACCCCGAGTAGTACCCCCACGCATCACAGTGCCAGACCTCCACCGCCGCCCCCGGCACGGGATTGCACCCCGCCGTCGTGTCCTGCACTGTCAGCCGGAGCTTCAACGGCACGCCGGGCTTGCCCTCCGTGATGTCCTGCCGCACCAGCGCCTTGTCGAGGTAGTACGGCCCCTGAGTCACATTCGACGACAACACGCACTGCGCGGACGCAGTCCCCGACGTAGGCGCCGACGCCGAACCTGACGCAGAACCACCCACCCCCGCCGAACTCGTCGGCGGCAAGCCGCTCTTCCCCCCACCCGAGTCCCCACACCCCACCAGCACAAACCCGGCCGCCGCTGTCCCCGCCCCCAGCACCAGGAACTGTCGCCTGCTCACCTCGTTGTCGTTCATGCGCCCAGCCTCGACACCACGCATGAGAAAGCCCTGAGACACGTCTGAAGGCCCGACGAGATTCACCCCACCGGTGGCCGTCTGCCGTTACGACGGCATCGGCACCCGCGAGCCAGTGCAGCCGACGTTGTCCCGCATCGTGTTGACGATCTTGACCAGCGTCTGCGCCATCAGCTTCGGAGTCGGCGGCGTGTCGGGGGCCTTGTACTCGGACAAGGTGATGCCCAGCGTCGCGAGAAACTGCCCGTCGCGCGTGTGGCACGGCGGCACGGCAAGCCATGCCCGATCGGCCATCATGTATCCGTCGATCCCCGCCCCTATCGGGACCCGGGACTGCTCGAAGGAATTCTGCAGTGCGTTCCAGCCGGGGAGTTGCGGGCCTTCGACGAAGATCTCGAGCGTGGCTCCGTGCGTGTCGCCGTAGTCGCACCTATAAAGTCCGGCGGCCGGATAACGAAGGCGCCCGCCGTTGTCGACGTAATCGCGTTTGAGCTTGGGCAACAGTCGGGCGAGGTCCCCGTGTGTGGAGATCCCGCTGCATACCCGAGCATCCGCCGCGACGGGCTTGGGCCCGCCTTCGGTGTCATCGCGGAACGCGAACCACCAAACCGTGACCGCTGTGGCCAGCAAGACCAGTCCGGCGATCGCGTACGCCGAAGGCGAGCGTCTCATCCGATGTGTCTCCATGCTCAGGGGGTGCGGCCGTTCACTCGGTTGAAGTGGTTGCCCCCGTTGTCGATTCCCGAAGTGGCTCTGACATCGACGCCCGTTCCGATGCTGTCCCGGCATTCCTCCTGAGCCTTCTGCCGGTATGCGCCAAGCATCTCCTGGACGCTTGAGATCGTTTGTTCGTGGCGATCCACGATGGCCTTCTTGGCGTCGTCGGAGGTGTCCGTCTCCCAAGCGTCCATGACGTAGTCCAGCCCGGGAGCGACCACGACGTCCAAGGCGGGGCCGATCGGCTTTATGGACGAGGTGATGAAGTTGAGAACGGGCACGCCCCATTTCTTCATGGGCTGGTGGTAGGGGTTGGCGTTGTTGGCGGCCTCGTCATTCGCTTCCTGCCGGGCGGCGATCCCGCTCGTCATGGCGGCGTCGTAAGCGCCGAAAACGGTCGACGACTCCTCGACGAGGGTGCCGGCCGCGGCCTCCCGAGCGACAGCGTTGGTGTCGCCGGGGTGTGCCGCCACAACGGCATCCAGCCCGTTGACCATGTACCTGGACTCGGCGATGTACATCTGCTCGATGTACTTGCCTCCTGCGTCGGCACCGAGACCGTCTAGTACCCGAGACAGGTTTCCGTAGTCCATCGCCGCAACGGGCATTCCGGAGATCGGGTCTGTCAGACGTGTTTGACTGATCATCGCGTTGTGGACGGACTCCGGGTTGGCGACGAGCATGGCCGCGACGCTGTCATGCAGCGCATCCGGGAAGTTCGGAGGCAAACCGGTACCCAGCACGTCGATCGAGTTCCGCAGAGTGCTCAGCATTTGCGGCGTGCGAGCGTCGCCGGTGGTGGTTGCGGCCACCAGGGCGTCCCCGAGAGCGCCGAGATGCGGCTGGCCGGGTGGCAGGGACGACATCATCGGCGCCCGGTTTTCACCGTCCGTGCGTTGGTTCACCAGGTAGTCGATGCGTTCCTTGCCGGTGTCTCCCGCGAAGAACTGCGCGGAACCTTCTGGGCTGTTCTTCAGCGCGGTGAGCAGCCCGGTGACGGGATCCCGCCGTCCGTCCGGGGAACTGAGCACGCCGCCGTGATTGGCGTCTTTGTCGAAGGCGAGGATGTCCGCGCCCACGGCATTGATGAATTTCGTGTCGTAGGTCCCGGTCTGCAACAGCATGCTCAAGGACTGGTACCCGTACGTACCCCCGCCGGAGAACAGTCCGTTGCCCCCGGTCGCCTGGCGCCCGGCATCCTTGAGATCCGCCAGCCATCCAGGGTTCTTGCCGAGTTCGGGGCTTGCGGACGCGAGCGTCTGACCCAGCAGGTCGATGAGCGCTTGGTCGTTTTTTGAGGGAAGCACGTCGATCGGCGATATCGACGCAGGCTTGAGCTTGCGGGTGAGGTCGACCAGCTTCTCCGCGCCGAACTGGGTCAGCAGACGTTCGGCGAAAAGATCGTTCTCCTTGTTCGCGGTGAGCAAGGACTCCAGTTCGGTCCGCTCGGCAGCGGTGAGATCCGGCGACTTCCGCAGCAGCGTCAGCGCTTGGGGGACGTCCCGATACGGGTCCGCGTCGGGGGTGGCGTTGAACTGCTCATCGCTGCCTCCGGTGTTCTGCATGAGCGCGCGCGACGCCCGTTCGTCGGCCTGGGTCGCGGCGTCGAGCGCTGCCTCGACGGCGTTGGCCAAGCGCGTCGCGATCTCCTGGCGCTGCTGCTCGTATTGGACGTCGACGGGAGCGCCCTGCGCGGCGGGAGGCCACGACACGGAGACCCCTTCGAGCCAGTGGCTGATCTGTGGCGCCTGGTCCAGAGTCATACCTTCGTTGGCGACGTCCTGGACGGCCCGTTCGAGCTGTGCTTTGGCCACTTGGAAGTCCGTGTGCGCCTGCCGCAGTGTTTTGGCCAGCGCTTGCGCTTCGATCGCGGCCGAGCTGAGCTGTACGTTCACGAACTTGAGCTCGGATATCGCGTTCTCGGCGGACTGGACACCCTGCCAATGCTGGGAGACCACGGCGACGACGGAGTTGTCGAACCACTGGTCCAGCTCGGCGAGTCGTCTGCCCGCCTGCTCCCAATGGACAGCGGCGTCGTCCAACGGCGTGAGGTTCGCCTGCTGAACCTGGCTGACACTGAGTTTGCCCATGTCAGCAGATCTTCTTCATTGAGGCCGAGTTGGATTTCTCGTCTGCCGTGTACCCCTGGGCGGACTTCTTGAGCTTCTCTTCGCATGCAGCCAAGGCGGCGTGCAGGCTCTTGGTTTGGTGCTCCCACGTCTCGCCCATGTAGCGAAGCGCGTCCGACGTCTGCCAGCCCTTGAGGCTGTTCGCGGCGTCGTCGGCGTGCGTTGGCGATGACTGGGTGGTGAGCGTCAGGTCCCGATCGATCTCGCCCGCAGCCCTCGCCGCGTCATTGAGCTGGTCAGGGTTGACACTGACTGCTCACGACGGGGAAGCGGCTGCGGACTGCAGTCGGGTCGGGGACGGCGGCGGCGAACCCGCCGCGTACAACGATCCGTTGAGTATCCGTGCAATGTCGTCCGTCATCAACGTCCCCCGCGATGATGCCGAAGGCGCCCCCGCACCCCCGTGGTGGGGGACAGGGTACCCGCTCGGCAGGTCGGCGACATTGGGGAACTCGTCGAACGTGCCGCGGGGCGCACCGGCTCGAGGCCGGTGCGCCCTGTGGCGAAACGGGTCACCGGGCCGCTGCCGCCTCGCGGATTACGCGGGCGAGCTTGGCGGCGAGGGCGGCGGTGATCAGGGAGAGGGTGATCAGGATCGCCGCGACCACGAGGGTTCCGGTGCGCCAGTCGTCGGCGGTCGGGTGCTTGCCGATGGTGGAGAAGAGGGTGGAGCCGAGGAGGGAGGCGCCGGTGGCGAGGCCGACCTGCATGGCCGTCGACAGGACGCCGCCGGCGAGGCCGGCGCGGTCGACGGGGAGGGCGCTCAGGGAGAGGCCGAGCAGCGGGACCATGACCATGCCCCAGCCGATGCCCAGGACGAAGAGCGGGCCGAGGAGTTCGGGCAGGTTGAGGGCGTCCTCGGTGCCCGCGGCGACGGCGGCGAAGCCCGCGAAGCCGGCGGCGAAGAGCAGCGCGCCCACGATCAGGAGCTTCGGGCCGTAGCGGCCGACGAGGCGCTGCGCGTACACCGAGATCAGCAGGAACCCGGCCGCCGCGGCGGCCATCGCCAGGCCCGAGCGGATCGGCGAGAACTCGTGCCCGACCTGGAGCAGCATCGCCAGGCTGAACATCAGGCCGCCGATGGACAGGGCGAAGACCACCATCGCGCCGAGGGCGTAGCGCGCGGCGGGCAGCTGGAGCAGCGACGGCGGGACCAGGGGCGTGGCGCCGGCCCGTTCCATGCGGCGCTGCGTCACGACGAACAGCACGGCGGCGGGGACGACGGCCGCGAGGCAGATCCACGTCCACACGGGCCAGTCCTGCGAGCGGCCGAGCGTCAGCGGTATGAGGAGCAGGGCGATGGCGGCGGCCAGGCCGACCGCGCCGCGCACGTCGATGCGGGTGGCGACAGGCGCCTTCGTCTCGGGGACGACGCGTCCCGCGACCGCCAGGGCGAAGATCCCGACGGGCACGTTGACCAGGAACAGCGGCCGCCAGTCCGAGCCGAACAGGTCCGCCTCGAGCAGCAGTCCGCCGACGATCTGGCCGACCGCGCCCGCCGATCCGACGACGACGCCGAACATGCCGACCGCGCGCTGCCGGTCCGCGCCCTCGAAGCCGGCCTGCACCGCGGCGAGCACCTGCGGGAACATCAGCGCGGCCGTGAGGCCCTGGAGGATGCGGAAGGCGATGAGGGTGGTGACGTTGGGCGCCAGCCCGCACGCGGCGGACATGACGGTGAAGCCGGCCATGCCGGCCAGGAACAGCCGGCGCCGCCCGTAGCGGTCGCCGAGGCGGCCGCCCGCGACGAGGGTGCAGGCGTACGCGACGCCGTACCCGGACACGGTCAGTTCGAGCTGGGCCTCGCTCGCGCCCAGGTCGGTGCCGATGTTCGCGAGGGCGACGTTGACGATGAACGCGTCGAGCACGGGCAGGAACGCGCCGAGCAGCAGGATGGGCAGCGCCCGCCACATGCGGGCGGGGGTGAGGGTGGTGCCGGTGGTGCCAGGGGTGGAGAGTCCGGCGGTCGCCGGGTTCGCCGCCGACCCGGCGGCGGAGGGGACTGTGGTCGTGTTCGCCATGGCCCCAACCCTGGGGCAGTCTTTTACCTGGTACCAGAGGCCCGGTGAAACTAGTACTGGCTCAACCTGGATAACGCGGGGCGACCGGGTGAGGATGGGCTGCGGGGCCGAGACCGGTGCCGAGGCCGCGCACCGGAGGACGGAACGGACGGAACTGAAGGGACGACCATGGCACGAATAGGCGGCACATGGGATTCGGACGTGTTCGGGAACGCGGACGCGAAGCCCGCAGCCTCACGGGTCCGGCTGTCCCGCGAGCAGACCGCCGAACGCCGCCGTGAGCTGGGCGAGTTCATCCGATCCAGGCGCGAGCGCACCACCCCGGACATGGTCGGCCTGCCGACGTCCGCCCGCCGCCGCACGCCCGGCCTGCGCCGCGAGGAGGTCTCGCTGCTCGCCGGCATCGGCGCCACCTGGTACACGTGGCTGGAGCAGGGCCGTCAGATCAACGTGTCGGCGCAGGTGCTGCTGTCGGTCGTCCGTGTTCTGGGCCTGGACGACGTCGAGCGCGCCCACGTCTTCCATCTGGCCGACCTCCCGGACCCCGAGCACGTGGTGTCGGAGCCGAAGATCAGCCCCGCGACGCAGTTGCTGATCGACCAGCTGTCGCCGTTCCCCGCGGCGATCATCGGCCCGCGCTGGCAGATCCTCGGCAGCAACGCGGCGTACCTGGGGCTGATCGGCGACTACCGCGAGCTGCCGGAATGCGCACAGAACACCGTCTGGATCTACTTCTGCGACCCGGGCTGGCGCACGCTCGCCGCCGACTGGGCGGGCACCGCGAAGCAGTTCGTCGCGAAGCTGCGCGGCGCCGTCGCGGCGGACCCCGGTGATCCGGGGTGGGGCCCGATGATCGACCTGCTGATGAACGCCTCGCCGGAGTTCCGGGAGTTCTGGGCGCGCCAGGAGGTCGCCGGCCTGGACGGCGCCGTCAAGTGCCTGTACCACAGCGCGGTCGGCGAGCTGGACATCGAGGTGGTGCACCTGATGACGGGCGACCAGCGGGCCCGGATCACGGTCTACACGCCGCAGAACGAGGTGACGCGGCGCCGGCTGGAGCTGCTGGCCGAGGTGACGCCGCGCAAGATGCCCGGTCCGGCGCTGACCCGTGAGGTCGACCACCCGGCCGAGGCGGAGTCCGCCGCGGGGCGCGAGGTCGCCGCCAAGGCCTGAGGCGGATCCGGATCGGGTCGGAGACGGGCCCGCGGCTGATCCCGCGCCCGACCTACCCCGCGTAACTCTTGACCGGGTTAAAGAAAACGTGTTCTCTCTCCCTGTGGGGCACGCCCGGCATCCGGGCCGCGGCGTGCCGGCGGTGACACGTGCGGGAGGCGGCGTTCCATGGCGGACGGGCGGCAGGACCAGACCGACGGACAGCCGGGCGAGGCGTCGGGGCCGGGCGCACCCGCGCCGATCCGCCTCGACGGCCAGGTGGCCCTGGTCACCGGCGCCGGCCGGGGCCTCGGCCGCGAGCACGCGCTGGCCCTGGCAGCGCGCGGCGCGCAGGTCGTCGTCAACGACCTCCCCGACGCCGACGGCACCGACCACGCCGCCGCACTGGTCGCGGAGATCGTCAAGAACGGCGGCACCGCGACCGCCGACACACACAGCGTCGCCGACGAGGCCGACGCCGTCGTCGCGACGGCGATCGACACCTATGGCCGCCTCGACGTCCTCGTCAACAACGCCGGGATCTCGCACGGCGGCATGTTCGACCAGATCCCCGTCGAGGTCTTCGACCGGATGCTCGACGTCCACCTGCACGGCACCGTCGCCGTCACCCGCGCCGCCTGGCCGCACCTGCGCGCCACCGGCGGCCGCGTGGTCAACACCACGTCGAACTCGGTCTTCGGCATCACCGGCACGAGCCACTACATCACCGCCAAGGGCGGCGTCCTCGGCCTGACCAAGTCGCTCGCGATGGACGGCCGCGTGGACGGCATCCGGGTCAACGCGATCATGCCCGTCGCGTACACCCGCATGACCGCGGGCATCCCCGACGAGGTCTTCCGGGCCTTCCTGGAAGAGCACTTCACCAGCGACAAGGTCGCGCCGTTCGTCGTGTGGCTGGCCGCGCCGGACGTGCCCGTCACCGGCGAGATCTTCAGCGTCGGCGGCGGCCGGGCGGCACGTGTCGTGCTCGGCGTCAACGGCGGCGTCCTCTCCGACACCCCCGAGGGGTACGGGGCGCAGGTCGACCGCCTGCTCGACCTCGAGGGCACCGTGTTCCCCGCCGACGCCACGCGCGAGGTGCTGCACGCCGCCGCGGGGCTCGGGCTGTTCGAGGACGGCAACCCGCTCGCGGGCGCCTGGAAGCAATAGGGCCGGCAGCCGGCAGTCGCCACCCCGGGCGCGTCGGAGGGCGCGGTTAGGGTGGCGATATGTCCGCGCTGTTTCCCCAGGAGCGGCGCGAGGTCGCGCCGGGCGCCGTGCACGTGCCCGGGTGGCTGGACGCCGCGGCGCAGGCCCGCCTGCTCGAGGCCTGCCGCGCCTGGGCCAGGCCGCCCGCCGGGCTGCGCACGGTCGTCCTGCCCGGCGGCGGCGTCATGTCGGTGCGGATGGTGTCGCTGGGGTGGACCTGGCGGCCGTACCACTACGTGCGGACCACCGAGGACGGCGAGCCGGTCAAGCCGTTCCCCGGCTGGCTCGGCGACCTGGGGCGGCGTGCGGTGGCGGAGGTGTACGACGACGCGGCGGCCGCCGCGTACCACCCCGACCTCGCGCTGGTGAACTTCTACGACGACCACGCCCGCATGGGCCTGCACCAGGACGCCTACGAGGGCGGCGACGACCCGGTGGTCTCGCTCAGCCTGGGCGACACGTGCGTGTTCCGCTTCGGCAACACCGAGACGCGCGGCCGGCCGTGGACCGACGTCGAGCTGGAGTCCGGCGACCTGTTCGTGTTCGGCGGGCCGTCGCGGTTCGCGTACCACGGCGTGCCGAAGACCTACCCGGGGACGGCCGAGCCGGCGCTCGGGCTGCGCGGGCGGCTGAACATCACCATCCGGGTGTCGGGGCTGTCCCCGAGGCCTTCGTCGGTTCCCGAACCGAATGCTCATTCCGGGACGGAACAGTTCCCTCCGGGAGATGAGTAGCCGTACTCAGGCCTGCGGCCTGACGCGGCGTCACCCTGCTTGTATGACATCACCGTTGCAACCGCGGAACTCCGCGATGTTCTACTTCCAGGCGTGGATCTCGTTCGCCGTGTCGATGGCGGCGGTCGGGATCGGTATCGCTTACCTGCCGGTGTCGGCGTGGGTCCGCGGCTTCTTCGCGGTCGGCGCGCTGTACCTGGTGACGTCCTCGTTCACGCTCGCGAAGGTCATCCGTGACCGCCAGGAGACCGAGGCCGTGGTCAACCGCGTCGACCAGGCCCGCCTCGAACAGCTCCTGACGGACCACAACATCTTCCGGCCCGAGTCGGTGTGACCCCGTGCCCCGCGCGGCGCGCTGGCGGCACATATCCGATAGGCGCGGTGTGCGCGGCACGGCTAGTGTGCCGCGCATGACCAACGCGCTCGAACGCGTCGCGGCCGACCTGGCCCGGCACGGCATCACCGAAGCGGTCCGCGAACTGCCGCACGACGTACCGACCGCCGCCGCGGCCGCCGAGTACCTCGGCTGCGAGGTCGGCGCGATCGCGAACAGCCTGGTCTTCGACGCGGACGGCGAGCCGCTGCTGGTCATGACCAGCGGTGCCCACCGCGTCGACACCAAGCGCGTCGCGGCGCTGATCGGTGCGGACAAAGTGCGGCGCGCCGACCCGGACTTCGTGTACGCCGCGACCGGCCAGCGGATCGGCGGCGTCGCCCCGGTCGGGCACCCCGAGCCGGTGCGCACGCTCGTCGACGCGTGGCTCGGCAAGCACGAGGTGGTGTGGGCCGCGGGCGGCAGGGCGCACACGGTCTTCCCGACGACGCTGGACGAGCTGGTGCGGATGACCGGCGGAACGGTCGTCGAGGTCGGCGACTGAACCCGGCCCCGCGTGGGGCGAGGCCGGGTGTTTTCGTCGTGGACGCCGTCGAGGCCGGCGCTACGCGTACATCGCCCGCACCAGCCGCTTGACCAGCTTGCCGGTGGGCGTGCGCGGCAGTTCGGCGACGAAGTCGACGCTGCGCGGGGCCTTGTAGTGCGCGATGCGCTCCCGGACGAACTCGATGAGCTCACGCTCCAGTTCGGGCCCGGTCTCGATGCCGGAGGCAGCCTGCACGACCGCCTTGACCTGCTCGCCCATCTCGTCGTCCGGCAGGCCGATCACCGCGACGTCGTAGACCTTCGGGTGCAGCGCGAGGACGTTCTCGATCTCCTGCGGGTAGATGTTGACGCCCCCTGAGATGATCATGAACGCCTTGCGGTCGGTGAGGAACAGGTAGCCGTCCTCGTCGACGTAGCCGACATCGCCCGTCGTGGTCCACAGCGGGTGCTCGGGGTGCTCGGCGGCTCGCGTGCGTTCGGCGTCCCCGTGGTAGGCGAACGCCTGTTCCTCGCGCTCGAAGTAGACCGTGCCGACGCCGCCGGGCGGCAGGACGGCGCCGTCGTCGTCGCAGATCCGGACCACCCCGAGGCCGGCACGGCCCACCGAGCCCGGGCGCTCCAGCCACTGCGCCGAGTCGATGAGCGTGACGCCGTTGCCCTCCGTCGCGGCGTAGTACTCGTGGATGACCGGGCCCCACCACTCGATCATCGCCCGCTTGACGTCGACCGGGCACGGCGCGGCGGCGTGGATCACGGTGCGCAGCGACGACAGGTCGTGCCGGGTGCGGACCTCCTCCGGCAGCTTGAGGGCGCGGACGAACATGGTCGGCACCCACTGCGTGTGGGTGATCCGGTACCGCTCGATCGCGGCGAGCGCGGCCTCGGCGTCGAACCGCTCCATCATCACCACGGTGCCGCCCATACGGTGGATCAGGCCGCAGAAGCGCAGCGGCGCGGCGTGGTAGACGGGCGCGGGGGAGAGGTAGACGGTGTCCGGGTCGAAGCCGTAGAGCGCGGCGAACACGGCGGTGAGCGAGTCGCCCGGCTCGTCGATGCGGCCGTCCCGGAGCGGCGGGCGAATTCCTTTGGGACGCCCGGTCGTTCCGGACGAGTACAGCATGTCGGCGCCGGCGGGCTGCTCCTCCGGGTGGTCGGGCGGGAAGCGCTTGACGGCCTCGTCGTAGTCCCCGTGGCCGGCCACCGGTCCGTCGTACGCCAGTCTGACGCGGACGCCGGGCGTCGTGTCCACGACCGCCTCCGCGAGCGCGCCGACCGACGCCGCCACGACCAACGCCTGGGCCGCGCAGTCGTTGACGATGTACGCGACCTCGTCGGCGTTCAGGTGGTGGTTGACGGCCGTGACGTACAGGCCGGAGCGCAGCGCCGCCCAGTAGACCTCGAACGCCCGCGGGTTGTTGTCGCTGAGCAGCGCGATGCCGTCGCCCCTGCGCAGGCCCGCGTCGTACAAGAGGCGCGCCAACCGGGAGGAGTTGTCGTCCAGTTCGCGGTAGGTGACGGTGCGGCCGCTGCCGGCCATGACGACGGCGGGCTTGTCGGGCGTCGTGCGGGCGTGCGTTCCGGGATACATCGGACTCCTCGCCTTCCGCAGGGGCAGACGAGGGCACCGTACTAGCGCTCGCTCAGAACAACCAGGGTGCGCCGGGCGCGCTGCGGCGCCCGACGCGAATCCCCTTATTGGGTAACCGCGTTAGTAGCTCTCTCGGTGTCACTGCTCGACGAACACCAGCGAGAACAGGTCGGCCGACGTGGTCACCACCGAACCGGTCTGGTGCAGCAGGGTGTGCAGCGGCTGCGGGCGTCCGCCGCCGACCTGGACCCGGTCGTCGTGGCCCGGGTTCGCGCGCAGCCACGCGGGCAGCGTGAGCGGCGCGGGCCCCGCCAGGCCGGTCGCCGACTCGTTCGCGACCACGCTTTCGCTCTCGCGCAGCCAGTCCGTCACCCGGCGGAAGAACTTCGGGAAGACCAGGTCGCCGCCGGGGCCGACGGCGTTCTGGTCGACGACGCTGAACCGCGAGCTGGAGTCCATCGCGTACACACCCAGGTGCGCGGCCCGGGCCTTCGATGCCGCCGCCACGATCGCCTTCCGCAACTCCGGTGCGGTGGAGGTGTATTGCAACGGGTACGCGTCGCCGGACGCCAGCATCCGGAAATTGGCGCTGCCGGCCAGCAGTGCGGCGTCGGCCGTGACCGTGCCGCCGTCACGCCCGTGCAGCGCCTTCGCGGCGTCACCTGTGAACAGGAACGCGACGGGGCGGCCGTGGACTTCGGCCATGCGGGCCAGGATCACGCCCGGCACGGACGGCGGTTCGGCGGAGGTGACGGTCATCTCGTTCGCGGCCAGCTTGACCTCGCCGAAGCCGAGCAGCTTGAGGAATGCGTCCCGCGACCGGTCCCCGAACGGCTGGCGCTGTCCCGCGTAATGGAGTTCGGGGGCGTCGATCCCGTCGAGGCGCAACTGCACGCTGCCGTCCGTGCCGGGACGGATCCGCTCGCCGTGCGCGAGGCCCTTGAACAGCTCGGGACGCTCGGCGCGGAACCGCACCGAGTCGCCGTCGGGCTGCTTGCCGACGACCAGCAGCTCACCGGCGATCACCTGGTACTGCGCCGACACCGGCGGCTTGGCCGGCGCCGGAACACGGGGCGGGCCCGGCTTCGGACCCGGCTTCGGCGCCGGGACGCGTGCCGGGGCGGCGGCCTCGGCGGCCGGTGCGCCCGAAGAGGACGGGGAGGCCGGGGGGTTCGCGGGGATGTCTCCCGGGACGGACGCATCGGCGGTAGTCATATCCACACGGTGACAGGGACCGCGTGAGGAAGGGAGCGAGACGGCCGGGTTCTTTGCCAACCGTTCAATCAGACGACTGATCAACTGGGCCCGCGGGACCGGCCGGAGGGAGGCCCTCGCCCAGGTCGGCGGGCAGGTCCTCGGGCCCGACCGCCCGGTCGCATGCGGCCCGACTCGGCTTCACCCACTCGCCGTTCGGCCGGTCGCTCCGCGTCACCCAGTCCCGGGCCGCGACCTCGTCGCGGCCGCCCGCGAGTTGACGGTCGACGAGACGGAACTCGCGTATGGCGTCCGGGGCGTCGACGTACCAGAGGACGTCGATGTGCGCGCGGGCCTCGCGCCAGGCGGGGGTGTCGGCGGCGAGGTAGTTGCCTTCGGTGACGACGAGGCGGGCAGCCGGCGTGACCACGTGCCGGGCGGCCACGGGCTCGTGCAGGGTGCGGTCGTAGTCCGGGACATAGACGTCGCGAGCCCGCTCGTCGACGAGGCGAGCCAACAGCGCGGCATACCCCCAGGCGTCGAACGTGTCGGGAGCGCCTTTTCGGTCGAGCAGCCCGATGCGGGTGAGTTGCTCGTTCGAGAGATGGAAGCCGTCCAGCGGGACGTACGCGGCGACGTCGGCCCCCAGGCGTGCGTTCACCGCGCGCACGAGGTACCGGGCAAGCGTCGATTTCCCCGCCGCAGGCGGCCCGGCCAGCCCAAACACCACCCTCGCACCAGGCGCGGGCACAAACGCAACGACGTCGTCGACGAGAGCCGGCATGAGGGGACTCCCTGCGGTCAGGCCCACCGCGCCACGGCGGCCTCGGCACAAGCGATGTCGTCCGCCGCGTCGGCCGCCCCGCTGACCCCGACCCCGCCGACGATCCGCCCCTGCCAACGCAGCGGCACCCCGCCCCCGAACACGACGAACCGCCCGCCGGACGCCGCATGGAGGCCGTAGAGCCCGCCCCCGGGCGCCGAGGCCTCGGTGAGTTCGTGCGTGGCACAGCTGTTCGCGACCGCCGTGTACGCCTTGTCGACGGCAAGGGCAGGCCCGGCGATCTCGGCCCCGTCCATCCGCGCGAACGCGACGAGGTTCCCCCCGCCGTCGACCACGGCGACGGACACGGCGACGTCCCGCTCCCGCGCCGCACCGACCGCGGCCGCACACAACAGCTGGGCCTCGTCCAACGAGATCTGCCGGACGAGGAGAGGGGCGGTGGCGGGGGAGACGTCGTTCATGGGGCGCAAGCATGCCAGCGGATCGATCATGACGGTATGGGCGAGTTGCCGGTCGGGCGGATCGCTGACGGTGTGGGGTGCTCGACGGCGGAAATGCTGACGGGTTGACGGCTTGACGAGCTCTGACAGCACGTTGTGTCGCATAGAGCGCACACCCTCCGCCCCGGCGCGCCTGTGCCTCCACAGGCGTCCGCCCCCCCCACGTGCGTCCGCCCCCGACCGGCTCCGGTCGGGGGCGGACGGTCCGTCAGGACTGCGTGGGCTACACGCCGGTCAGCTTCGTCACGGCGGCGGTGGCCACCGCGAGCAGGTCCGTGGCGACCGAGGTGACGGCGCTCTTGACGCCGTCGACGTTCGGCGGGACCTTCGTGGCCGCGGCGACGAGGGCGGCGGCGTCCTTCTTCAGGTTGGCCAGGGCGTCTTCGAGGCTGAGGCCCGGGAGGGGGAGGGCGTGGGCGGCCGGGTCGACGTTCGGGGCCAGGGGGATGATCGGCGGCGGGGAGACCGGGAGCGGTTTGTCGGGGAGGACCGCCGGCGGAGAGGCCGGGAGGGACGGCGCGGCGCCGCCCAGCAGGTCGAGGAGGGCCTTCGTCTGCACGTCGAGGACGGTCAGCTTGTCTTCGAGCGCGTCGGCGTCCGGCTTCTCGGCGGTCGCGGCGCTCACGAGGCCGTTGACCGTCTTGAGGACGGATCCGAGCGCCCCCAGCTTTCCGACCGCCGCGGAGGCGTCCGGCACCGCCGGATCCACCGCGGGTGCCGCGGCCCGTACCTCGGGCATGTCGATCAACGCGGCGGCGGCCCCGGCGCCGACACCGACCGCCGATACTCCGAGGACGGTCGTGAGGGCGACGGTGGTCCACTTGCTGTGCATGACGAACTGTTCCTTTCGGGTGGTTTTGCGGCCGAACGGCCTTCACCCACCCTCCGTGTAGCCCACGGTCCCTGCCACCGCGGGTAGCCCGATCGAGTTCCTGATGGTGCATCTGGCCCAACGTGATCGGCTTTGTCTGATCTGCTGACCGTTTGGTTCTTGATCTGATCGATAGCAGGCCCAAGCGGTCCGTTTCGTCCAAGCCCCGCAGATCCATGCGACGCGAAGTTCACCGCGCGGGTGGGGAGTCGTCACAGACGCGACGCAGTTGTGACGTACCGTTAGGTGATGGCGTCTGAAGCATTGCGCCGGGCTCTCGTGGACACCTGCGACCCGGATCCGCGCCCTCTTCCCGACCGGGTGGTCGACCTGCTGTGCCAGGTCGACGCTCCGCCGCGTCTCGCGGCGCACCTCCGGTTGGTGCACGATGTGGCGTTCCGGATCGTCGGCTGGGTCGAACGCGAGTACCCCGCGCTGGAGTTCGACCGCGACGCGGTCCTGTTCGGTGCGGCCACGCACGACATAGGCAAGGCCGTCCACCGAGACGAACTGCTGGGCCCGGGCCACGCGCACGAGCTCGGCGGCTACGAACTCCTTTACGACAGCGGGGTGGACGCCGAGCTCGCGCGGTTCGCGTGCACGCACGGCACCTGGGCGGAACCCGGCCTGCCCGTCGAGGACCTGCTCGTCTGCCTCGCCGACAAGGTGTGGAAGGGCGCGCGCCTGCCGCAGCTCGAGGACCGCATCATGGACGCGCTCGAGGCGGCGGCGTCTCCCGGCGCGGAGCGCTGGGAGGCCTTCCTGCGCTTCGACGAGATGCTCGGCGACCTCGCGGCCGAGGCGGATCTGCGGCTGGCGTTCCAGGCCCGGCACCCGGTGGGCGTGCCCCAGTCCTGACGCCTCGTCGGGCCGCCCGGCACAATGCCGGGCATGACCACGGGGGTACGAACGTCCGGCGTGCTGCGCGCGTGCGCGCTCGGGGCGGCGGTGCTGATCACGACCGCGACGGCGACCGGCTGCGGGACACAACAGGCCGACTCGACACGGACCGGCGGCAGGCCGACCGCCCTGCCGTCCGCCAGGTCGACACCGACGCCGAACCCGACGCCGACCGCGTCCTCGGGCACCGCGTCCCCGACCCGAACGCCGGTCAACTGCGCGGGCGACGGCACCTGCGTCGACCTGTGATCCCGGGCCGCCGCCCGGCTCGTCGAGCCCGTCCGGCGCGGCCGCAATTGGCCTGCGTCCGGCAGGCCGCGCGTGGCAGGATCCCGGGACCCGGCCGCCCCCGCGTACGGGCGAACGACGAAGGGACGCACCGCCTGTGACCACGCCATCCGCCCACCCCGCCTCGCCTGACCGCAACGCACGCGCCGCCGGCGCGCTCGTCGGCACCGCGGTCGGAGACGCGCTGGGCGCGCCCTTCGAGTTCGACATCGAGGGCGTGTTCACGCGGCGCTTCCCGACCGTCGCCCAGGCGGAGTCGAACGGGATGTGCGGCGGCCGCGGTTGGTCGCCGGGCGAAGCGACCGACGACACGCAGATGGCCCTGCACGTCGCGCTGTCCCTGCTGGAGCGTGGAGGCCTGGACCCCGCCGACGTGTTCGCGCGGTTCCAGCGGTGGGCGCTGTCCGACCCGATGGACATCGGCCTGCAGACCGAGGCCGTGCTGCGCTCCGGCCTGCCGTGGGACCGGGCCGCAGACAACTACGCCGCGCACCACCACCGCGCGGCCGGCAACGGCTCGCTCATGCGGGCGGTCACCGGCGCCCTCTACTTCGCGAGCGAGTCGGAGGAGGCGACGGGGCGCGCCGCGCGCGTCGTCTCCGGCCTCACCCACGGCGACCCGGCCACGGGCGAGGGCTGCATGGTCTTCCACCGGCTGATCCGCGTCGCCCTCGACGGCGGCGACCCGCTGGACGCGGTCGAGGACGCGCTCGCGGAGATCCGGCCCGGCCTGCGGGAGCGCTGGGCCGTCGTGCTCGCGCCCGACTGGCTGCCGGAGCACGCCACGGAGTTCAACGGCGCGGTGTGGCCCGCGCTCGGGTCGGCGCTGTGGGCGCTGCGCAGCACCGGCTCGTACGCCGAGGCCGTGATCGCCGCCGTCGACAGCGGCGGCGACACGGACACGGTGGCGGCGATCACCGGCGGCCTGGCCGGCGCGGTGTACGGGATCGGCGCGGTGCCGGCGCCGTGGCGGGACGTCGTGCATGTCCCGCTGCCGGGCGCGGCGGACGGCGAGCTCGGGGTGTGGCGGGACGCCGACCTCGTGGCGTTGGCCCTGCGACTTGCCGCCGATCGCGGCTGAGCTGCGGCGCGCGCGGGTTCTGGCGTAGGGTCTCGGGGGCCGCGGGGTACGCCGGACGGGGTACTCGCGGCTCGTCCGCCATCGGGCGTTCCGCCCCGGTCGCGAACGACGCAACGACGCAACGACGTAACGACGTAATGACGTAGCGACGCGACGACGCCGGACCAGGCTCGGCGACGGCGAGGCGCACGCCACGGCACCACCACGACGCACACGCAGGTCCGCACCACTACCGGCAGGCCCGCCAACCCCGGGCCCGTCGAAGCACTCCGCACCACACCGCACCGCCCGACGGGCGCCGCCACGGCGTCGCGGTCGCGCAGGCGGTCAGTCCAGCAGTCACTCCGGCCCGTCCCGGCCGGACGCGCGGCACGGGGAGTCGGGTTATGCGGCGGTTGCGGTACGCGCCTCAGCGGCGGCCGTCGGTGGGCTCGGAACGGCCGGGGGTGGGCTCGGATCTGGTGCCGGCCGAGGCACCGGGCACACCGGCCGTCAGGCCGTCGGCCAAGCCCGTCGCCAGGACATCGGCCCAACCGGCCGCCAAGTCACCGGCCGAGCCCGTCGCGAACTCGCTCGCCAGGACCCCGGCCAGGACACCCGCCAAGCCCTCCGGCCGCCACGCCGCCAAGCGTCCGCCACGCAAGGCCCCGGCCCTGGTCAAGCCCCTGGTCAAGCCCCTGGTCAAGCCCCTGGTCAAGCCCCTGGTCAAGCCCCTGGCCCTCGTGACCGCCCTGCTGTCGGCCGTCACGCTCGTCCTGCTCGCGACCGTGTCCGGCTGCAGCTCGCACGATGCCCACAGCGTGCCGTTCGGTCCGACGGCGCCGATGCCGCAGGTGGCGAGGCAGCCGGTCGGGCCGTCGGACGGGACCGGGTACTACCGGGTGGCGCAGGAGCCGTCCGGCCGCTGGATGCTGCGGACGCCCGACGGCAGGCCGTTCTACTCGCTCGGTGTCGACGCGGTGCGCCTGGACGAGGCGACCGACCAGGCGACGGGGCGTTGCCCGTACTGCGAAGCGGCCGCCGCCGCGTACCCGGACCCGGGTGCGTGGGTGGCCGCGACCGGCGGTCGGCTGTCGAACATGGGCTTCAACACGCTGGGGCCGGGGTCGCGCTTCGAGGTGTTCGGCGCGCAGTTCGCGTACACGCCGCAGCTCGACCTGTCGGTCGGCGGCCCCGCGGACTGGTTCGACCCGGCGTTTGCGACGCACGCGCAGGAGGTGCTGCGGGCCCGCACGGCGCGGCTCGCCGAGGACCCGAACCTGCTCGGCTGGTACCTCGACGGCACGCTGCGCTGGGACGTCGGGCTGCTGGACGAGTACCTGGCGCTGCCCGAGGGCAGCCCGGGCCGGGAGGCGGCCTCGGCGTACCGCGGGGATCCGTCGGGGTTCCTGGAGTCGCTGGCGAGCCACTACTTCGAGGTGACGACGCGTCTGCTGCGTGAGTTCGACCCGCACCACCTGATCCTCGGCGTGCGGGCGTCCTCGGCGACGCCGCCGGAGGTGGTGCGGGTGGCGGGGCGGTACGTCGACGTGTTCAGCGTCGACGCCGACCGGGAGGAGCTCCCGGACCTCCAGGCGCTGCACGACCTGACCGGACGCCCGGTGCTGGTCTCGGCGTTCACGGTGCGGGCCGGGGACGCGGGGCTGCCGAACACCCGTCCGGAGGCCCTTCCGACGGTGGACACGCAGGAGGAACGCGGCGACCGCTACGCCGAGTTCGCCGCCGCGATGATCGCCGACCCGTGGGTGGTGGGCCACAACTGGGGCCGGTACGTGGACGATCCCCCAGGCGGGGCGGCCGCGCCGGGCGGCGACAGCAACGTCGGCCTGGTCGGCGTGGACGACCAGCCGTGGGCGGCCCTGGTGCTGCGGGTGGCCGGCGCGAACGCCGCCGCCGCGGACCGGCGTTGACGGTCTCGTAGCAGGTCCTCGAAGAGGCGGTTTAATGCCGCGCCGGGTCCGGGCGCCCTGGCTAGGATCCGCCGCATGACTTCCCTGGTGCGCCACATCACGTTCGACTGCTCGGACCCCTACACGCTGGCCGGCTTCTGGGCCGAGGTGACCAGCGGCAAGATCTCCGAGGAGGACAGCCCGGGCGACGACGAGGTACTGGTCGAGAACGAAGGAACGCCGCTGCTGTTCATCCGCGTTCCGGAGGCCAAGCAGGTCAAGAACCGCGTGCACATGGACCTTCAGCCGCAGGACCGCACGCGCGACGAAGAAGTGGCACGCTTCGTGGCCCTCGGCGCCTCGGTCGTCGACGACCGCCGGACCCCGGAGGGCCCCGGCTGGGTGGTCATGGCAGACCTGGAAGGCAACGAGTTCTGCGTCGAACGCAGCGAGGCCGAGCGCGCCGCGACGGCGACGGCCTGACCCCTGCGGCGGGCTTACGGCGTTCCCGTCAGCAGCCGCGCGAGCGTCGTCGTGAACCGGTCGGCGTCGACGTCGGCCGGTCCGCGGCCGAAGTACTCCGAGGCGAGGAAGTAGCCGACCATGGCGGCCATCATGACGGTGGCGGCGGCCTCGGGGTCGTCGTGCACCGGCGCGGCGGCGGGCGCGGAGCGTAGGTCGGCGACGCCGAAGTCGACTGAACGCGATGCTGAAGGACACTGCGGCCGCGGTCGGCGCGCTCTGCGTCGACCCGGCGGCGGTCGGCGGACACGACGCCGGCCAGTGGCTGTGGGACCGCTGGGTGGAGCCGGTACTGCCGGCGTCGCCGACGACACCCGTGCACCCGAACGCGGCGGGCCAGGCGGCCGTCGCCGCGATGGCGAGGAACGCCCCGGGCCGGCAGCTGAGTTCATGCACGACCGGTGTGGTCGCCCCAGCCGACCGCGGCGCCTGTCACAGCGCGGTCGGCCGGGGCCGTTCGTGTCGTCCGGCGTAGGCCGCCGGAGGTTTCCGAGTCCTAGCGCGCCCGGTGCAGGACGCGCGGCTCGGTGAAGCCGTACAGCCCCCACGGCCCGTTCTCGACGCCGATGCCGCTCCACTTGGCGCCGCCGAACGGCTGGCCGGGGCCGAGCGCGAGGTGGGTGTTGACCCACGCGGTGCCGACGTCGAGGCGCGAGGCGACCTCGGCGCCGCGGTCGGGGTCGCCCGACCAGACCGAGCCGCCGAGCCCGAACCGGCCGGCGTTGACGTGCTCGACGGTCGCGTCGAGGTCGCGGTAGGGGATCACCGGCAGTGCGGGTCCGAACTGCTCCTCGTCGACGATGCGCGTGCCGTCCGCGACGCCGGTCAGGATGGTCGGCGCGAAGAAGTAGCCGTCGCCGCCCAGGTCGAGCGGCGCGCCGCCGGCCACCGCGGTGGCGCCGCCCGCGAGCGCGTCGGCGACCAGCTCGCCGACCCGCTCGTACTGCGGGCGGTTGTTGACCGGGCCGAGCTGCACGCCCTCCTGGGTGCCCGGGCCGACGCGCACCGCCTTGGCCTGTTCGGCGAGCGCCTCGACGAGGTCGTCGTGCAGCGCCTCGGGCACGTACACGCGCTTGACGGCCGCGCACACCTGGCCGTTGTTCTGGAAGGCGCTCCAGAAGACGCGCGAGGCGATCGCGGTCGGGTCGGCGTCGTCGAGGACGATCGCGGCGTCGTTGCCGCCGAGTTCGAGGGTGACGCGCTTGAGGTCCGGCGCGGCGGCCGCGGCGACGTGCTTGCCGGTAGCGACCGAGCCGGTGAAGCTGATCTTGCGGGCCGCGGGGTGCGAGGTCATCCAGCGGCCGAGCTCGTCACCGCCGCTGACCGCGTTGACGACGCCGGCCGGCAGGACGTCCCGCAGGATCTCGGCGACCAGCAGCGTCGACAGCGGGGTGTACGGGGACGGCTTGATGACGACGGTGTTGCCGGCCCGCAGCGCCGGGGCGATCTTCCAGAACGCCAGCGTCAGCGGGTAGTTCCACGGCGTGATGGCCGCGACCGGGCCGAGCGGGCGGCGCACCACCTCGACCAGGCCGCGCTCGTCGTCCTGGATGACCTCGCGGGGCACCTCCAGGCCGGCGTAGTAGGTGAGCCACGCGGCGCCGGTGTGCACCTCGCGTATGGCGTCGGCGAGCGGCTTGCCCTGCTCGGCGGTCAGCACGGCGCCGATCTCGGCGGCGCGGGCGACGAGCGCGGCGGCGCAGGCGCGCAGGGCGGTCCGGCGGGCGTCCTCGTCGACGCGCCAGGTGCGGTACGCGCGTTCGGCGGCGGCGAAGGCGGCGTCGAGCTGGTCGCGGGTGCAGTCGGGGGCCTGCGCGAAGACCGCTCCGGTCGCGGGGTCGACGACGTCGAGCACGGCGTGCGTCTCGGCGGCGGCGCCGTCGATGGTCATGGTGTGGGCGGCGGTCGCGGGGGCCTGGGTCATGGCGCGGGCTCCGATCTCGTGGTCCGCCGGCTCGCCGTTCCCTGCGGCGAGCCGGTGGTCGGACGATGGCGCCGCGCGCGTGCGATGTCCAGCGGCACGGCTGTGCAGTCTGAGCCAACGGGTGCTACCCCCGTGCCGATCGCGGCTAACCCTCGGGTCGAATTTTCGCCCCGCACGTCGGTTCGGCCCTTGACACCCCTCGTCGGCCCCGGGATAGGGTGACCTTAGCGATCGTTCAGTAACTCTGTGTGCCGTGCGTTCGATCCCCCCGAACCCCGCGACGGGAGTGCCCGCATCATGACCACCGCAGTGATCGTCGACGCCGTACGCAGCGCCTCAGGCAAGGGCAAGCCCGGCGGCGCGCTGTCCGGGACCCACCCCGTCGCCCTGCTCGGCGACGTGCTGCGGCAGTTGGTCGAGCGCAACGGCCTCGACCCGGTCCTCGTCGACGACGTCATCACCGGCTGCGTGTCGCAGGGCGGCGACCAGTCCCTCAACATCGCCCGCAACGCGCTGCTGGCCGCCGGGTTCCCGGAGTCCGTACCCGGCACCACCGTCGACCGGCAGTGCGGATCCAGCCAGCAGGCCGCGCACTTCGCGGCGCAGGGCGTCATCGCCGGGGCGTACGACATCGTCATCGCGGCCGGCGTCGAGTCGATGAGCCGCGTGCCGATGGGCTTCACCGCGCAGGGCCGCAACCCGTTCGAGCCGTTGGCGGCGCGCTACCCCGAGGGGCTGATCCCGCAGGGCTACTCGGCCGAGATCATCGCGGCGCGCTGGAAGTTCGGGCGCGAGGAGCTCGACGCGTTCTCGGCGCGCTCGCACCGGCTGGCCGCGGAGGCCGCCGCGTCCGGGGCGTTCGACCGCGAGATCGTGCCCATCACCGTGACGGGCCCGGACGGCGCGCCGGTCGAGTTCCGCGTCGACGAGACCGTGCGCCCGTCGACCACCGTCGAGGGCCTGGGCGGGCTCAAGCCGGCGTTCTTCCACGAGGCGATGGGGGAGCGGTTCCCCGAGATCGAGTGGCTGATCACGCCGGGCAACTCCTCGCCGCTGACCGACGGCGCGTCCGCCGTGCTCATCATGAGCGAGGAGAAGGCGGTGCAGCTCGGCCTGACGCCGCGCGCCCGCTTCCACTCCTTCGCGGTCACCGGCGACGACCCGCTGCTCATGCTGACCGGCGTCATCCCCGCGACCCGCAAGGTGCTGGACCGCGCCGGGCTGACCATCGACGACATCGACGCGTTCGAGGTCAACGAGGCCTTCGCTCCGGTGCCGCTGGCGTGGGCCAAGGACACCGGCGCCGACCTGGAGAAGACCAACATCCGCGGCGGCGCCATCGCCATCGGCCACCCGCTGGGCGCCTCCGGCGGCCGCCTGATGGCCACCCTGCTCGGCGTCCTGGAGAGCACCGGCGGGCGCTACGGCCTGCAGACCATGTGCGAGGGCGGCGGCATGGCGAACGCGACCATCATCGAACGCCTCTGAGGCAGCGTCGGACGGCGGGCCACCCGCCGCCCGACCAACGAGCGGCCACCGCGCGCCGGCGCCCGACGCCGCGGGCGGCTCGGCCGCCGGGGGACAGGTGGGGCACCACAACGCGGGGGTGCGCGGGGCCCGGGGCCCCGCCCCCCCCCCCCCCCGGCCCCCGGGGGACAGGTGGGGCACCACAACGCGGGGGTGCGCGGGGCCGGGGCCCGCGCACCCCCGCCCCTCCGTCCCGCGGCGTCGGCGCCGGCTCGTCTTCCGCCCCGGCGTCGCGTAGGCGCGATCCGCTTCGGTGCAGCGTTCGTTGTTCCCGTCTCGTCCCGTCCCGTCCGTCCCCGTCCCGCGTCGTTCTCCCGCTCCCGCCTCGCGTCGCCGCGGTCGCGCTCCTCGCCCGCCCCGCACCGGTCCCACCACGCTTCGCGCCTTGACTCCGCGCCGCCCCCGCCCCACCCCGTCTTGCCGCGCCGGCCTCGCGTCGCCGCGGTCGCTCGCTCCGCCCGCCCCGCAGCGATCCCACCGTGTCCCAAGCCTGCCCCTGCCCCGCCTCGTGCCGCCCTGCATCAGGTCGTGCCACTGCCCCGTCCCACTTCGTCCCGCCTCCGGCGTGGAAGATCACGCGGTTTGCGCGAGAACTCCCCCGCGGTGCGGAAGTCTTGTCTCCCGGGCTCGGCTCGTCGGGTCGCAGCCCGCCCGTCGGAAGCCCGCACCCATCCCTGGAGGGGCGATGCGCACACCGGTCACGGAACTCCTCGGCATCGAGCTGCCGTTGTTCGCGTTCAGCCACTGCCGGGACGTCGTTGCCGCGGTCACCAACGCGGGTGGGTTCGGCGTGCTCGGTGCGGCGTCGCACACGCCTGAGGAACTCGAGCTCGAACTGCGGTGGATCGACGAGCATGTCGGCGGACGGCCGTACGGTGTCGACCTGATCGCGCCCGCCTCGTACGCGGGCAAGGGCGAGGGCCGCGACCCGATCGGGCTGTGGGACCACATCCCGGCCGCGCACCGGAAGTTCGTCGACGAACTGCTCGCCGCGCACGGCGTCGAACCGCACGACCCGCCCGCCGCCGGGCAGCGGCACCGGCCCCGGCTCACCGAGGAACACGCCCGCGACTGCCTGGACATCGCGTTCGCGCACCCGATCCGACTGATCGCCAACGCACTGGGGGTCCCGCCGGACTACCTCCTCGCACGCGGCAAGGCGGCCGGCGTCCCGGTCGCCGCCCTCGTCGGCACGCGCGACCACGCGGTGCGCCAGGTCGAGGCCGGGGTCGACATCGTCGTCGCCCAGGGCACCGAGGCGGGCGGGCACGTCGGCGAGGTGTCCACCATGGTCCTCGTCCCCGAGGTCGTCGACGCGGTCCGCGCCGCAACCCCGCCCGGCACCGCCCCCGTGCCCGTGCTGGCCGCCGGCGGCATCGTCAACGGCGCCCAGATGGCCGCCGCGCTCGCCCTCGGCGCGGCGGGCGCGTGGACGGGCTCGGTGTGGCTGACCTGCGAGGAGGCCGAGACCGCCGAGGCCACGAAGGCGAAGATGGTGGCGGCCACGTCCAGCGACACCGTCCGCTCGCGCGCCCGCACCGGCAAGCCGTCCCGGCAGCTGCGCTCCGCGTGGACGGAGGCCTGGGCCGCCCCCGACGCGCCGCCGCCCCTGCCGATGCCCATCCAGTCGCTGCTGAGCGAGCCCGCGCTGCGCCGCGTCGACCGGCTCGCCGCCGCCGGGCACGAGGGAGCCCGCGAGCTCGCGACGTACTTCGTGGGGCAGGGCGTCGGCATGATGAACCGCGTGCGGCCCGCGCGCGAGGTCGTGTACACGATGGCCGAGGAGTTCGCGGCCGCGGTGGAGCGACTCGGGACGTTCCTGGACGAGTAACCGCCGCTAGGAGGCCACCGGCGCCACGGTGGCGCGGTGCCCCATGCTCGCCAGCGCGATCGCCACGTACCGGTCGGCGATCTGCTGCGGCGTCAGGGGGCCGTCCAGGCGGTACCAGTTGGCCACCGCCTGAGCCATCGTCAGCACCGCGCGGCCGGCGTCGACGGGGTACGGGGTGGTGAACTCGTCCAGCTCCACCGCGTCCCGCACGTTCGTCTGCACGAGCGCTTCGAGCTCGTCGCGCAGCGCGATGTAGCGGGCCCGGTTCTCCGGTTCGAGGCTGCGCATCTCGGTGTCCAGGAACGCCATCGGCGCGCGGTTGGCCATGTACAGCACGATGCACTCCACCAGCGCGGAGAACCGGTCCACCGGCTGGTCGCCCGCGTCCTTGACCGCCGAACGGCAGCGCCCCAGCACCGCGTTCATCGAACCCAGCAGCAGCTCGACGAGCAGCGCCTGCTTGTTCTGGTAGTGGTAGTACAGCGCGGGCACGGTGACCCCGACGCGGCGCGCGATGTCGCGAACCGTCGTGCCGTGGTAGCCGTGCTCGTCGAACGCGTCCAACGACGCCGACAGGATCGGCGGGAGCTTGATGGGCTCGTACGCCCGCCAGTCGTCGTGGCCGTCGGCCCGCAGATCCGCCACCAGCTCGGCCATGGGCACGTCCTTCGCAATCCCGCCGTCTCGTCGCCGGCTCGTCGTCGCGCGGCACGTTCGTCGGACAGTCTAGCGAGCGTTCGTTACGCGTACGTGGCCGACCGGCAAGCGGTCATGGGCCGATGACTGGACATCAGACGGACGGCCCGGCCTGCGGGGACGTCAGCCGGCGCCCAACAGCTCCGGCATGCTCGACAGTTCCGTACGCGACACGATGCCCAGTTTCGGATACGCCTTGTAGAGGTGGTGTCCGACGGTGCGCGGGCTCAGGAACAACTGCGCCGCGATGTCCCGGTTCGACATGCCCTGCGCCGCCAGCCGGGTGATCTGCAGCTCCTGCGGGGTCAGCACCGCCAGCGCGCCGGTCGGCGACGCGGTGGCCGGACGTGCCGTGCCGGTGCCGGTCGCGTCCAGCTCGGTGCGGGCGCGCTCCGCCCACGGGCGCGCGCCGATGCGCTCGAACTCCTCGAGCGCGGTGCGGAGATGGTCGCGGGCGTCGGTCTTGCGGCGCACCCGGCGCAGCCACTCGCCGTACAGCAGTGCGGTGCGGGCCCGTTCCATCGGGCGCCGGTCGGGGTCGTGCAGTGCGAGCGCGCCGGTCCACAGCACCTCGGCGTCGGCGTCGTCGGACAGCAGGGCTTGGCAGCGCAGCACGATCGCGTCCGCCCACGGCTGCCGCACCCGGTCCGCCCAGGCCTCGAACCGCGCGAACGACTCGGCGGCACGCTCCGGTTCGCCCAGCCGCACCGCGGCCTCCAACAGGTCGGGCGTGCTCCGCGTCGCGCAGATGTGGTGCCGCAGCGGCTCCCGGGTCAGCTGCTCGAACCGGCTGAGCGCCGACGCCGCGCGCCCGAGCCCGAGGTCGAGCATCCCGAGCGCCCAGTACGCCCACGGTGTCCCGGAGGCCATCGCCCCACCCGCACCGGTCGTCAACGACGCGTCCGCCGCCTCCCGGCACGCCGCCTCGTCACCGGAGAGCCCGTGCAGGATCGCCAGCACGCTGTGGAACTGGCTCGTCCACTGCTGCTGCCCGGTGTCCCGCGCGAACCCGAGCGCTTCGCTCGCCGTGGCGAGCCCGTCGTTGAAGCGGCTCTGGAAGACCTCGGCCTCGACCTTGAAGAACAGCAGTGTCGGGAGCCGCCCGATCCCACCGTTGCGCCGCGAGTCGGCGACGAGCCGGACGGCGAGGTCGTACGCGTCCTCGTCCTGCCCTTGGGTGAGGGCCACACCGCAGAGCAGCTGGAGCACTCGCGCGTCGACCTCCCCGGCCGCCCTGGCAGCGGCAAGGGCGTCGGAGAGGGGAGGCGAGCCGGTGCGGGATCGGGTGGGCGGCTTGGCGGCGCCCTGTTCTGGCGCGTCGTCGGCGGCGGTTGCCGAGCCGCTCGCCGCGCGCCCGGCGACCACCCCGGCCGCACGGCCCGCGCCGGCTGCGCGGCGGGCGGGTGCGGCAGTGGGGCTTGCGTTTTCGGTTCCGTTCTCCGCCGGTGTGGAACCGCTCGCCGGACCCGCGGCAGGCCCGTCAGGTCCTGTCGTCCCGTCCGCGCCGGAGGCGCCCAGGCAGGCCACCAAATACCGCGCCACCGGTGTGATCGGGTCGTCCTCCGGCAGGTCCAGCGCGTCCAACCGGTCGAGTGTGGCGTGGAGTTCGGCCTCGCTCAGGTACCACGCCGTGTGCGCCGCCTGCACCAGGAGGCGTGCCGCGTACGTTGGGGCCTCGTCGGCGACGTCCTCCGCGCCGGCGAGCAGCAGCTTGTGCGCGCTCGGGAAGCTGCCCTGCCAGAAGTCCGCCAGCCCCTGAACGAGCGTCAGCGTGGCCCGCACCACCGGGTCGGTGCTGTGGCCGACGCTGCGGGCGGCGAAGTCGCGGGCGCGGTCCAGTTCGCCGGCCTCCGACGCCCACTTGGCCGCGAGCGCCAGGCGGCGTACCCGCTGCCGCTGATCGACCGTCAGGCGGGCGGAGTGCTCGTACGCCCGGGCCGCCGCCGCGTATCCGCCCCGCTCACGGGCCCCTTCGGCGGTGGCGTCGAGCGCGTCGGCGACCGCCGCATCCGGTGTCGTGGACGCCGCCGCGAGCTGCCATGCGCGGCGGTCCGCCTGGTCGGGCGCGTCCAGCGCCGCGGCCAGTGCCTGATGGACCGTCAGCCGTCGGTCGAGCGGGGCTCGTTGGTGTACCGCGGCGCGGATCAGCGGGTGCCGGAACCGCGGCGTCCCGTCGTCGAGCCGCACCAGGTCGGCGGCGTGCGCCGGTTCGAGGTCGGTGGCCTGGGCGCCGAGCGCTTCGGCCGCGCGCAGCACGACCCCGATGTCGCCGGTGTCGTCGAGCGCGATCACGAGGAGCAGCGTCTGCGTCGCGGCCGGCAGGCGGCTGACCTGCCCGTGGAAGGCCATCTGCAGCCGGCTGGTGAGCGGCAGCGCGCCGGGCCGGAAGACCGCCGACGGGTTCTCCGAGGCCAGTGCGACCGGGAGTTCGAGCAGGGCGAGCGGGTTGCCGTTCGCCTCGGCGAGCACCCGGTAGCGGGCGGTGGGCGTCAGGTCGGCGGCGTGCGTGTCCAGCAGCGCCCCGGCCTCGGCCGCCGGGAGGCCGGTCAGCCGCAGCTCGGGCAGGCCGGGCGCGGGGAACGAGCCCTCGCCGTCCCGCGCCCCGAACAGCACGACCACGCCTTCCGCGTGCAGGCGCCGCGCGGCGAACACCAGGGCGTCGGAGGACACCTTGTCGAGCCACTGCGCGTCGTCGACGACACACAGCAGCGGCCCGTCGCCGGCGTACTCCGACAGCAGCGACAGCACGGCCAGGCCGACGAACATCGGTTCGGGCGCCGCGCCGGAGGCGAGGCCGAGCGCGGCGTCGAGGGCCTGCCGCTGCGGTTCGGGCAGCGCGGCGGTGTGCGCGAGCGCGGGGCGCAGCAGCAGGCTCAGTCCCGCGTACGCCAGCTCGGCCTCGAACTCGACGCCGGTGCCCTGGACGACGGGTATGCCGGCGGCCTCGGCGGCGGCGACCGCGTGCTTCAGCAGCGTCGTCTTGCCGATGCCCGGTTCGCCGCGCACCACCAGGACCCCGCTGGTGCCGGAGCGCGCCGCGTCGAGGAGCGCCCCGACCGTCGCCTGCTCGGCTGCTCTTCCCTGCACCATGCCGGGCACGTTACCCGCTTGCCCACCCGTCGCCCCCACCGCCCATATTCGAGAGCGCTCCGCGCTCACCCCTCTTGTTGCTCCCGCCGGGGCGCCCGCGGCGGGCGTACTTAAGGGCCCCGGCGACCGTACTTAGGCAAGTACTTATACGTGACCGATTCCCGGTGATCGCAATCTCCGTAACTTCTTGACCTGCGGAAAGGACCGCAAGACAGAAGAAGCGAAGACCCCGGCAAGGCCCCCGCGGGGCCCGCCGGGACCACCGAGAGGACGGACGCCATGACCGCCACCACCCCCGACTTCACCGCCATCGTCGACCGCTACCTCGCCGCCTGGAACGAGACCGACCCGGCCAAGCGCCGCGCGCTCGTCGAGGAGGTGTTCGACGCGGACGCCACGTACACGGACCCGCTCGCGGAGGTCGGCGGACACGACGGCATCGACACCGTGATCGGCGCCGTGCAGGGCCAGTTCGGCGGACTGGTGTTCAGCCTCGCCGGGGCGGTCGACGGCCACCACAACATCGTCCGGTTCACCTGGAACCTCGGCCCCGCGGGCGGCGAGGCGCTCGCCGTCGGCTTCGACGTCGCGGTGCTGGACGACAACGGCAAGGTCACGCAGGTGCAGGGCTTCCTGGACAAGGTCCCCGCCGGCGCGTGACCCGCCCGGGAGCGGGCCCGGCCCCACCCCCCCCGCGCGCCGGACCCGCTCCCCACCCCGCCTTCCCCTCACGCACAGCCCTCCGTACCCGCCCCGCCCCCTGCCCGGAAAGGACGACACAACCGTGTCCACGACCGCGACGCCCCGCAGCGCCGCCCCCGCGCCCGTCGCGGCGGCGCGCACCACCGCCCCCGACCACACCCCCTCGTGGGGAACGCTCCTGGTGCTCCTCGCCGGGGTGTTCATCACCACGCTCGACTTCTTCATCGTCAACGTCGCCATCCCCGCCACCCAGGCCGACCTGGGCGCGAGCTCCGCCGCCATCCAGTGGGTGGTCGCCGGCTACGGCCTGGCGCTGGCCGGACTGCTCATCACCGGCGGACGCCTCGGCGACATGGCCGGCCGCCGCCGGATGTTCATGATCGGACTGGGGGCCTTCACGATCGCGTCCGCCGCGTGCGGGCTCGCGCAGAACCCCGAGATGCTGATCGTCTCGCGGGTGGCCCAGGGCGCCTCCGCGGCACTGCTCATGCCGCAGGTGCTGGGGATCCTCAACGTCGTGTACACGGGGCAGCACCGGGCGCGTGCCTTCATGGCGTACGGCCTGACCATCGGGTTCGCGGGCGTCTTCGGGCAGCTCATCGGCGGCGGTCTGATCGAGATCGACCTGTTCGGGCTGGACTGGCGCAGCATCTACTGGATCAACGTGCCGGTCGGCATCGCGGCGCTGGTGATGACGCCGCGCCTGGTGCCCGAGTCCAAGGGCACGGGCGGTACGCGCCTCGACCTGGTGGGTGCGGTGCTGGTGACGGGCGGCCTGGTCGCCGTCGTTCTTCCGCTGGTGCAGGGCCGCGAGCAGGGCTGGCCGCTGTGGACGTGGCTGTCGCTGGCGGCGGCGCCGGTGCTGATCGCGGAGTTCGCCTGGTACCAGCGTCGGCTGGCCCGGCGTGACGCGGCCCCGCTGATCGACCTCGAGATGTTCAAGGAGCGCTCCTTCTCCGCGGGCCTCGCGGTGACCCTGGCGTACTCCCTGGCGATGGCGTCCTTCTTCCTGGTGCTCGCGCTGTACCTGCAGATGGGCCACGGGATGACCGCGCTGAACTCCGGCCTGCTGTTCATGGCGCTCGGCGTCGGCTACTTCATCGGCGCGGCGCAGGCCGAGAAGATCGCGGCCAGGCTCGGCCGGCAGGTGCTCACCCTCGGCGCGGTCCTGACGGCGGGCGGCTATGCGGTCCTCGCCGAGACCGTCGCCGGCATCGGCGCCACCGGGTCGGTCATGTGGCTCATCCCGGGCCTGGCGCTGGCGGGCTACGGCATGGGTGTGGCGCTGGCCCCGATGTCCGCGATCGTGCTGGCCGGGATCACCCCGAAGCACGCCGCCTCCGCGGCCGGCGTCCTGACCACGGCCCAGCAGGTGGGTGGCGCCCTCGGCGTCGCGGTCGTCGGCATCGTCTTCTACGACGCGCTCGGCACCGGCCTGGCGGCCAACGACTACGCCCACGCCGTCACGTGGGCGCTGATCCCCCTGACGATCTTCTGCGTGGCCACGGCTGCTCTGGTGCAGCTCCTTCCGAAGCCGGCCGCGCGGGACTGACCCCGGGCGGGGCGTAGGGAAAGGGAAACGGCGGGGTGCGGAGCTCACGGGCTCCGCACCCCGCCCTTTCGCATGCCCACGCGGGGAGCGGTCACGCGCCGCCAGCCCGGGGTGACCGTCTGGTCACGGAAAGATTCTTAATGTATTTCGAATTGGTCTCGGTCTAGTCTGGATGTGATCGAACTCAGCTGCGGGAGGTCTGACATGGCGCGCACCGAACTCCGTCGACTGAGCCCGGTGTCCGGGTTCCCGTTCGCCGTCCGGGCCAGTGCCGGGGCCGAGGCGCGCGCCGAGGAACTCGCCGCGCGGACCGAGCGGGCGATCACCTGGATGACCGACGCGCTGCGCTTCGTGCCGACGCTGCGGCTCAACGTCGCCGACGAGCAGGACTGGCCGAGCGTCACCGACATGCCGCTGTACGGCATGCCCCGCGCCATCGACGGCGAGATCACCGTCCCCGTCGGGCCCGCGCCGTTCTACGACGAGCAACTGGCGTCGTACATGCCCTACGTCAGCGAGGCCACCCGCGCGAACCTTCGCGAACAGTACGGCGAGCCCGGCTCGTTGGTGTCGTACTACGAGGCCGTCCACGTCCACGAGCTGACGCACCTGTACCACCAGCAGGACTGGGCGTCGTACCCCGACCTGTGGCTGGTCGAGCTGCACGCCAACATGGCGATGGTCGGCTACCTGTCCGAGATGGAGCCGGACATGCTGCCGGCGATGCGCACCCTCACCGGCGTCGTGTACGACATGCCCGCCGACACGCTGCCGTTCCGTGCCCTGCCGGACATGGAGCACGCGCTGGAGCACGGGCTGTTCAACTACGCCTGGTACTTCTTCCACCTCACCGACGCGGCCGAGGAGCTGTGGGAGACCGGCGGCACCCGTCTCTTCCGCCGCCTGTACGAGTTCGTCCGCGCCCGCCAGCACGCCGCCGAGCCCGGGCATGTGACGCGCGATGAGATGTGGGCCGTGCACCCGGCGTTGGCCCAGGTGATGGACGAGTGGCCGGCCTGAGCCGATCTGCTTTTACGACCTGACCCGCTTTTACGACCTGACCCGCTTTTGCGGTCTGACCCGACCTCACGGCCCGTCCGGGCGGCGGTCCTCTCCGGGCGGGCCCGCGAACGCCTGGGCCAGCGTGAGCCATTCGGCCGCGACCGAGCCCTGAGCGGTGAGGTCCAGGTCGTCGGGATGCCGCCGCCGCGTGACCAGCAGGCAGAAGTCCTCGGCGGAACCGCGCACGACCTGGTCGGTGTCGTCCGGCCCCAGGACCCACAACGACCCGTCCGGCGCGCGCAGTTCGGCCCGCAGCCCGACCGCCGGCGCGTCGAGGCCCCGTACGGTGAACGCGTACCCGAACGTCCGCACGCCCAGGAACGCCACCGCCTTCAGCCGCGAGGTCGGTTTCCGTCGGACGCCGAGCGCGTCGGCGACGTCCTGGCCGTGCGCCCAGGTCTCCATCAGCCGTGAGGTGGCCATCGTCGTCGGCTTCATGGGCGGGCCGAACCACGGCATCTTCACCCCGTCGGGCAGCGCCGCCAGCGCCACGGCCAGGCCCGAGCGCGCCGCACGCCAGCGCGCGAGCAGGTCGCGCGGCGGTTCACTCGCGCCCGCTTCGGCGGCTTCGTCGACGAACCGCGAGCCCAGTTCGTGGAAGCGTTTCGCCTCGGCGGCGAACCCGTCCGGGTCGACGGCCGCGCGTTCGGCCTGGGCGTCCGTCCACGCGAGGTGCGCGATCTGATGCGCGATCGTCCAGGGGACGGCGGGGGTGGGGCGGGCCCAGTCGTCGTCCGGCAGGCCGGCGACGAGCGCGTCGAGCGCCGCGCCTTCCGCGGCGAGGTCGGCGAGCAGGTCGGCGAGGTCGGTCATCGCGGGGCTCCTCGGCTCCTCGGTGCGGTGGACAGAAGGAGCATGCCCCACGCGCGGGGCCGAGGTGGCCGCGCCGCGCCCCGGACGCGGCGCGACCACCCGGATCCGGCATGCGGATCGGTCCGAGGCGTCCCTGGCCGCCTCGGCGTCTAGACCTCGTCCGCTCCGCCGTCGTGGTCCTGGAACGCCGGGAGCGCGAACACCCGTTCCTTCGCCGCGTCGTCCATCAGCTCGACGAGCGGGATCACCGCCTCCCACAGGTCCTGCGCCTGCACCGACTCGGCCATCCGCTCCAGATCGACGTCGCCGAGTGCACCGGCCGCTTCGGCGACCACCTGCCGGGACTTCTCGGGCAGGACCTCGACCAGCGGCAGGAACTGCGCCCACAGCCCCGTGGCCACGACCGCCCGCACGACGTCGGCGAGCACCTCGGGCGCCTGGAGCGCGGGCAGCACCGCGACGGTCTTGCGGTCCTCGTCGCCGAGCAGCGCGACGAGCGGCAACAGCGCCTCCCACAGGTGCCCGGCGTGGACGGCGTGCACCAACGCATCCAGCTGCTCGGCGTCCTGGCGTGCCGTCAGCCGGGCGATCTCGGCGCGTCGTTCGGGGCCGACCTCGGCGGCGACGGCGAGTGCCTCGGCCCACAGCCCGTCGGCGGCGGCCTGGATGACCGCGGCCAGTTTCGCGTCGTCCATCAACCCGACGATGTGGTCGAGGCGTTCGGGCATGTCCATGTAGAAGCCCACCCGCAGCACGACGTCGTCCGGGACCTGCTCGAGGATCCTGGTCAGCGCTCCGTCGCTCAGGTGTCCGACGAACCGGCCCATCGTCACGTAGTCGCCGCGCTTCGCCAGCACGACGCCGATCTTGACCACGAGGTCCTCGGGGAGCCGCTCCACCACGTCCCGCACCTTGCGCGGGTCCAGGTGCGCGCACGACTCCGCGGTGAACCCGATCGGCAGCTTCTCGATGATGTCGGCTGCGCGCGCCGGTTCGAGGCGGCCCGCGACGCGCGCCGCCAGCTTGGAGCCGAGCGCCTTCTGCGAGATGGTCGAGGCGATCGACGTCGGAACGAGCTTGGTGGCCTTGGCGATCCGGTCGAGCATCTCCGGCTGCCCGTCGAACAGCGCGGCCGTGACCTGTTCACGGAACCGCCGGACATCGGGGGCGGGCAACGTGGCCAGGAAAGCCAGGCGTTCGACGTCCGTCTCCAGGAACCGGGAGATCTTCTCGATCTCGGCGCGCGTGCGCAGCGTGTCCATGCCGGTCACCTGAACAGGATGCGCCGCACGGGGCCGCGCGCGATCGCCGGGACCATCTTGAGCGACTCCTCGGCGGCCCGGTCGAGGCCGGCCGCCTGGCCCTCGCGGGCCGCCTTCAGCGTGTCGGCGAGGAATTCCAGGTCGCTGTCGGCCAGTCCGGAGAATCCGTCCGGTGGGGCCGCGCCGAGTTCCGTCGTGAGTTTCTCCACGGCCGTCGCCATGATTCCTCCCCGAGTACGCGGAAAAGTGAGACGCCCATGAAACGTCGCAGCGCCCCGCGCGGCTGTCAACGGGGCGCTGCGAATCAGTGGCGCGACACAGTGTTTTCGCCAGGGAATGCCCGGAGTCCGGCCGTGGCGGCGGCCGGGGAGTTCAATCGCCGACGGTCGGCGCGGGATACTCCGGCGCGAATCGCTCGATCGTGCGCAGCGTGTCGAGGAGTATCGCGGCGCACAGCGCCCGCACCGAATCCCGGTCCATGTCCCGGTGTTCGAGCCAGTCAAGGGTGACGCCCTCGACGTACGACAGCCACCCGGTCAGCGCGGTCCGCGGCAGCGCGGTGAGCCCGGCGCGGCCGTACGCCCCTTCGGCGATCGTGGTCAGCAGCCGCTCGCGCACCCGGTCGCGGATGGCCAGCACCTCGGCGTCCACACCGACCCCGCCGCTGACGATCGTGCGGTACGCCGCCTCGTGCCCGGAGGCGAAGCGCAGGTAGCCGTCGAGGGTATGCAACAGGCGTTCCCTGGGAGGGAGTTCCAGGTCGCCTTCGGCCCTGGCCACCAGCTCGGCGACCGAGTCCTCGACCACCGCGAGGTAGTAGCCGCGCTTGTTGCCGAAGTAGTAGTAGAGCAGGCCCTTGGCGACGCCGGCCTCCCGCGCGATGTCGTCGATCGACAGCGCGTCGTACGTGGTGCGGGCGAACAACCGGCGCCCCACCGCTATGAGTTCCGCGCGGCGCTCCTGCGAGCGGGGGGAGTCGCCCGCGCGGCCCGAGGGGACCCGCGAGGACTGTTGACTTTTGTTCAAAACGGGCCCTACTCTGCGGCTACGAGACGACGCCTGCATTCTGGCAGAGGATGGCAGACGACGTTCACCGAAGCTCCGCAAAGATCAGGCCAGTTCGTTCGGACAGGGCTCGGAGCGCGACCGCTTCGGCGCCGTGTCAGGCAATTCCGTCACGGCCGCGTGCGTGAATCCGCGGCCGTTCCGCGGCAGCCGTTCCATGCTGCCCGAATTCCCCGGCGCGGCGGCTTTCCTCGGAATGCCCGCGCATTGTTTCGACGCACTACGGAGCAATGGAGGGAACCACGTGATCGGCGACAGCGGCTCGGTGTTCGGCCGGGTCACCGCGAAACTCAGGATCGACGACGAGACACCCGAAGGCGGTACCAGCTGGAGGCGCTCCGTCGCGGTCGGCGTGCCTGCGGTCGTCGCCGTCGGCGCCATGACCATGGCCATGGCCTCCGGCGCGCTTGCCGCCTCGTTCGCGGTGTCCGGCACCGCGTTCCAGGTCAGCTCCGGCAAGCTGACCAGCGACGGCCTCGCGTCGTACGTCGGCACCGACAACGACATCGGCGGCAAGGGCCACCCCGTGTCGCTGCTCGCCGTCGGCGACGCGACACTCAGCGACATCTGCCAATCGGCGCGCGTCAGCACGCCGCTCGGCGACGTCGTCTTCAAGCTCACGGCGGGCGGCAGCGCAGGGCCGGTCACCGCCAAGAGCCTCGTCATCGACGCCGAAGACCTCGTCGGCGACGCGGAGTTCGGCACGGTCCAGATCGGCCGCGACGCGTCGACGCTCGACACGGTCCCCGGCGCGCAGGGCACGCCCGGATCGTTCGGCCTGCAGGCCGGCCAGGTCAGTGTGGCCGGCGTCCGCTCCAACGCCTGGTCGGCCACGGGCGGCGACTTCAAGCTCAAGGGCCTGCACGTGTCCGTGTCCCTCGGCGGCAGCGGCTGCTGACGGCCCGTCGACAACCCGCCGCCGGGACGGGCGGACGCGGCTGCTGAAGGGCCGTCTACAGCCCGCCGACGGAACGGGCCCGTCCGCCACGTGCCCACCCGTCGCCCCCCACCGCCCATATTCGAGTCGCTTCGCTCCCGCCCCCTTCTGCCGCCGCGCACCGCGCCGTCCGCCCTACCCCCGGGGCGGACGGGCGCGGTGCCTGGCGTCCCGATGTCGTCGCCCTCACGGAAGGAGTCGCCCGCGTGCACCCCGGAGCATGGCTCGACCGGCACCTGCCGTTCCCCCGCGAACGCCGCGCGCTGCGCCGCTGGCGGCGCACCCGGCCGTTCTGGGGCGGCCTTTACCTCGTTCTCGGCGGCACCGAGATCATCCTCATCCCGATGTCGCCGCTGTCCATCCTCATCACGCTCGGCGTCGGCGGCCTCGCAGCGCTCGGCATCGGGGCGGTGCTCGTCGTCGCCGGGCTGTGCCTGTGGTTCCTGCCCGCACAAAGGCACTTCGTCTCGCTCGTCGCGCTGATCGCGTCGGTCGTCTCCTTCGCCGCGACCAACCTCGGCGGCTTCCTGGTCGGCATGGCGCTGGGCATCGTGGGCAGTTCGATGGGCTTCGGGTGGCGGCCGAAGAAGCCCCTTGCGCCGCAAAAGGGTTCGCCGGATCCGTCGGCCTCAGCCGCGGCCCGGCCCGAACCGGACCCCGCGGAACCGGACGGCCGCTCCGCCGGAGGCACCGGCACCGCCGGACTCGCTCTCGCCGTCCCCCTCGTGCTCGTCGCGACGCTGCTGTTCCCCGCCGCCGGCCGGGCGTACGCCGGCCCCGCGCGCGGCCCCGCGCACGGCACCGACCTGCGCGGCGCGCTGGACGCCGCCGCCCACGCGACCGTCGCCGGTGCCCGTCCCCCGACCGTCACGTCGAGCTTCTTCGCCCCGATCGGCTTCGCGTTCGTCGGCATCGTGGAAGTCCCCACCGCCAACGGCCCGTTGAAGGCGATGAAGCTGACCATGAACGCCGCGAGCCTGCGCGACTACCGGCTCACCACGCACGACCCGGGCCCGGCCTACGCGATCGCCGCCGACCAGCTCGACCTCAACGGCGACGTCACGATCTACGTCACCCGCCTGTACGGCTGCATCGAGGGCCTGATCTGCCTCACCTTCGCCGCCGACGGCCTGCCGCTGCCGCCGATCATCCCGCCGTTCGTGTTCATGACCCGGGTCGAGGCCGACCAGGCACTCGTGGGGTGCACCCGGCTCACCACCAAGAACCTTGCCATCAAGGCGGTGTGACGATGCTTCCGCTCCAGGCCGTGCTGTTCTTCGCGTACGCCCTCGGCGCCACCTTCGCGCTGTCCGCCGCACGGCAGCTCCAGGCCTGGGAACGCCGCCCGCTGCCGGACCCGGACGCCGACCCGGACATCGCGGTGCGGGCCCGCGCGGTCACCGCCAACCCGTACTTCGTCTCGACGGTCCTGTTCGCCGCCGTGCTGGTCGTGCCGCCCGGGCTGTTCCTGCTGTGGCAGAACCCGTCGTGGGCCACGATGCACGTCGCCGCCCGACACCGCGACCTGTGGGCCGGGTTCGTGCTGCTGTACGCCGGGGGAGTGGTCGTCGGCGCCGCGCTCGGCTTCTGGGTCTCGCGTGCGCTCGCGCTGGTCGGCGCCGGCTACTGGGCGTTCCTCCAGGTGGTCAGCGCCTACTTCCTGATGTTCGCGGTGCTGGTGCACGGCTGGGACGGTCGCGGCTACCGGCGCGTCCTGACCACCAATCGCGCGGAGTTCAAGGACTGGCCGCGCGACATGGTGGCGAACAACGTGTCGCACTTCCTCACTTCGGGGACGTTCCTCGCACTGCTGTTCCTCGGCGGCCCGGTCGTGCTGCTGATGCTCCTGACCGAGATCAGCTGGCTGTACGAGGGTTGGCGACTGCCCGGCGCTGACGCCGACCGCAAGGTGCCGCGCGTCGTCGCGCTGGGCATCGCCGCGTTCGGTGTGCACGCGATGCCGTTCGTCGGAGCCGTCTACGCGAGCCTGTTGGTGCACGCCGCCGGCTGGTGGATCGGACTCGCGGTGTTCGCGGCCACGGTCGGCCCGCTGCTGCTGTGGAGGCGGTCACCCGTGCGGTGGCTCTACGGCCTCGTCGGCATCCCCTCCGGGCACTGGCGCGACGCCGGGGCCGCCACCGCCCGAACGACCGCGCACGCGTAGCACGATCGTCGCCACGGCCCACCACAGCGTCGTCCCCGTACTCAGGACGAGCCCCGCAACGATCGCGTACGCCAGCAGCGCGGCCGGGCCGTCCGGCGCCCCTCCGCCCGGTACGCCTGCGGCCCGGAACGCGTCCGAACCGGGCACGCTTTGCTGCCGCGAGAGGGGCCACACGATGTACTCGACCCGCCCGACCACGTCCGACCGCGCGACGGTCGCACTCGTCGGATCCAGCAGGTGCGTACGCGAGTCGAGCGAGACCGAACGGAAGTCGCCCAGCACGAACAGACGTCCCTGCGGCACCGTCACCTCGAACCCCGTCCGCGACGGCAGTTCGTCCGCCGCGAGATACGTCTCGCGCACGGGCTTGCCGTTGACGGTGACCAGCCCGGCGGCGTCGCAGCACGCGACCTTGTCGCCGCCGACGCCGACCACCCGCTTCACGAACTCGTGTGCGGTGGGCGACCACCCGTACTGCGTGAACACGATGACGTCGCCGCGGCCGACATCCGCGCCCTTGTGCACGACGACGCGGTCGCCGCCCCACAGCGTCGGCTCCATCGAGTTCGACGGGATCGAGTAGACGGCGTACGTGAACATCAGGACCACCATCGGGACCACGACCAGCACGCCCGAGAGCGTGTACGCGGCCCGCGAGAACCACAGCCATGTCCGCCCGCGTGTCATTGCGGCACCGTACTGGACGGTAGCCGTGCCTGACGAGGGGGCAAAAGTGTTGGCGGCAAAGGGAGTTCCCGATGCCGCCAACGCTTTCAGCGCTGCCCGAGGGCGCCTCGGATCAGCTGTACAGACGCCCCGCGAAACGCCGCGCGAAGCCGTCACCCGAGTTCGCGGTCACGGTGAAGTCGTACCGGCCGGCGGACGTCGCGGCGAGCACGGTCTCGTACGAACCACCCGGCTGCACCGTCACCGTGGCCGCCGAACCCGCGCCCGCGCCCTCGGCGCCGTTCGCACTGATCACGAACGACACCGCCGCGCCACCCGAGTTGGTCAGCGTGAGCTTCAGCGTGCGGCCCGCCTGGTCGACCACCGCCGCCTCGGGGTGGGCCTTCGCCGCGTCCCGCCAGGTCCGCACGTCGCCCTTGAAGCCGCGCACGTAGCCGTCCGGGCCGTGCGTGTCGATGTCGTACGGGCCGCCGCTCACGCCCAGCGCGCTGAAGTAGTCCTGCACGCTGCCGCCCGCCGGCACGGTGTACTGCCACGCCCCGAACTTGCGGTGGTTGACCGCGTACATCGAGAAGCCCGCGCCGAGTTCGCCGGTGTTCTCGACCTTGACCCAGAGCAGGCCGCTGTCCGGCTGCGTCCACGACGTCGTCGCGAACCGGTAGCCGACCGGCATCGCCTCGCGGTCGCCCGCCTCCTGCGTCGGCTGGTGCTGGATCAGCGGCGGCACGAGCGGCGGCAGCTTCCAGCGCTGGCCGGCCAGGTCGTCCAGCAGCTTCTTGGTGTCCGGCAGCGCCGGGAACGACACGTCCTTGCGCGTGAACGCGAACGCGCTCATCAGGTCGCCGCACACCGTGCGCCGCCACTGCGAGATGTTCGTCTCGCGCACGCCCGTCCAGTTCTCCAGGAAGCGCAGCACCGACGTGTGGTCGAACACCTCCGAACAAGTGCGCGCGCCACGGCTCCACGGCGAGATCACGATCATCGGGACCCGCGCGCCCAGCCCGATCGGCTGCCCGTTGACGAACTCGTCCGGCGTGCCCTCGGGAGCGGTCGGCGGCACGACGTGGTCGAAGAACCCGTCGTTTTCGTCGTAGTTGAGGAACACCACGGTCTTCGCCCAGACCTCGGAGTTCTTCGCGAGCGCGTCCAGCACGTACGACGCGGTGAAGTCCGCGCCCTGCGCCGGCGCGAAGTTCGGGTGCTCGGACTGGGACTCGGGGGCCACCACCCAGCTCACCGCGGGCAGCCGACCGGCCGCCACATCGTCCGCGAACGCCGTCGCGCCGCGCCGGGTCATGCCGTTCACCCACAGCGGCGAGTCCTTGGGCGCGTTCTGGAACTGCTTGAACCACGCCAGGGCGTTGTCGTCGTAGTTGTCCTCCTGCTGGTACACCCGCCACGACACACCGGCCGCCTCGAGGCGCTCCGGGTACGTCGTCCAGGTGTACCCCTTCTCGCTGTTGTCCGTGACCGGCCCACCCGCCTCGCCGCGCGGATCAATGGTCCCCGTCCACAGGAACAGCCGGTTCGGGTTCGTCGACGTCATCGACGAGCAGAAGTACTGGTCGCAGACCGTGAAGTTGTCCGCCAGCGCGAACTGGAACGGGATGTCCCCGCGCTGGTAGTGACCCATCGTCAGCCACGTCTTGGCCGGGATCCAGTTGCTGTACTGGCCGTTCGCCCACGCGCTGTGGCCGCCCTCCCAACTGTGGTCGAGTCCGTTGACCCGTTGCGCGTTGCTGGTCTTGGTGTCGAGATGCCAGGGCAGCAGCGTCGTACCGCCGTTGAGCCCCAACAGCCGCTGATGCAGCACATCACCCCCACCCGCGAACCGCACCAACGACCGGTCCCCGAACCCACGCACCCCGGCCAACGTGCCGAAGTAGTGGTCGAAGCTGCGGTTCTCCTGCATGAGGACGACGACGTGCTCGATGTCGTCCAGCGTGCCCGGGATGCCGTCGGTGGCGGCCATCGCGTCGGCGACCGCGGGAGTCAGGCCACCGGGCCCGGCGAGCGCCAGACCGGCACCTGTCGCGGCCGCGGCACCCAGAAAGCCACGGCGGGAGAGCGGAGACATGCGGAGATCCTCCAAGAAGCATCGGCGCTCCGCCGGTCGAGGGTGTACCCGGCGGTAACACGGTCGCGAAGCATCTTGGCGGCATCGCCCTGCGGTTACATCTCCCGCGCGTGAATTGCCGGAGAACTTTGGCCCGGACCAGTTACCCGACCGAAATCAAGCCGCCAACACTCGTGCCCCACAGGCACCCTGACGCCACGTCAGTGAGATCCTCCGGACGGCGTGAACCAACCCACCCCCTCCGGCGTTCTCTCCAGGCAAAGCCCACCCACCAGGCGGCCCGTCGCCGCGGCGACACCGCACGGCCCGTCGTCCAGGACGACAGCACCCCGCAAGCCCGAAACGAACGGGAGACTCCGTGACCGAGCTGAGCGCAGGAGCGAACCGAGCGCTCCCCACCGGCACCCTCACCCTCCGCGTGCCCGGCCCGTACGACCTCTCGCTCCTTATCACCGGCGACGACAACCGCGTCACGGGCGACGCCGACTTCGTCTTCTTCAACCAGACGACCGCCCCCGGCGTCCTCCTCCGCGACGCGACCACGGCCGTCGTCGACCCGCCCCGCCTCCGCCGAGGCGCCACCCGCGTCACCCTCGCCGTCAGCCCGGCCGACACCCGCGCGACCCTCGGCAGCCTGCCCACCCCGACCCTCATCGTCACCACCCACCCCGACAACACCGCAGCCCGCTTCACCCCACCCCCGGTGACCCGCGAGACCGTCCTCCTCCTCGCCGAGATCTACCTCCGCAACGGCATCTGGAAGATCCGCGCCCTCGGCCAGGGCTACGCCGACGGCCTCGCCGGCATCGCCCGCGACTTCGGCGTCGACGTCATCGACGAGCCCACCCCGCCACCCCTCCCGGCCCCCGAATACGCCCCGATCCCCATCCCGGGCGCCACCCCCTTCACCGCACCCCCCTCGACCCCGTCCGCCCCCTCCGCCCCCTCACCCGCCACCCCCACCTACACCCCACCCGGCGGCGGCGCGAACCCCTTCACCCCCGGCGCGAGCCCCCTCGCCACACCCCCCACCCCACCAACCCCCGCAGCCCCACCCGCCCCGTCCTCCCTGGACCCCCTCCGCGCCGAGGTCATCACCCTCACCAACGCCGCCCGCGCCGCCCACGGCCTCCCACCCCTGGCCGCCGAACCCCGCCTGACCGCCTCCGCCCAGGCCCACAGCGCCGACATGGCCGCCCGCGACTACTTCGAACACGACAGCCTCGACGGCCGCAAACCCGCCGACCGCATCCGCGCCGCCGGCTACGCCTACTCCCGCTGCGCCGAGAACATCGCCGCAGGCCAACCCACCCCCGCCGACGTCGTCGACGGCTGGATGAACAGCCCCGGCCACCGCGCCAACATCCTCACCCCGGAACTCACCCAGATCGGCATCGGCATCGCCTACGGCGGCTCGTACCGCATCTACTGGACCCAAAACTTCGGCACCCCCATGCCCGACCTCCCCCCAGGCACCCGCGTCTACTACACCTGACCCTCACCCTCCGCACCCACCCCGTCACCCAACCCCCCCCCCACCCGATACCTCGTCGCGAGCACCATCCGAATCTTGGTATCGTTATCTCCAGACACGCGGCCCCAACCGCATGTCACGTCCGGGTGGCGGAATAGGCAGACGCGCTAGCTTGAGGTGCTAGTGCCCGCAAGGGCATGGGGGTTCAAGTCCCCCCTCGGACACAAGATCGCCCCACGAGCCTCGGTTTCGGGGCGGCATCGATTGGCACCCGTGCTCGGCTTCGGCCGGGGCGGGTGTTTGTCGTTTCTGGGGCTGTGTCTGTCGGTCACCTCTTGGTCCCCGCCTGTGAGTCGTTCGCCCGGGTGGTGGCGCGGGCGGTTGCGTTCTGGTGTGCGAAGCCCTCTTCGTGCAGGTCGCCGAGTTGGCGTCTCAGGGGGGTGATCTGGCCAGCCATCCGCTGATATTCCGGACATTCTTTGATCATGGCTGGATCGCGCGATGGGTTCGGAAGGGCTGCATATTCGCTGCATTGGGGCAGGTTGAGCGCCTTCTCCGAACAATGATTCAACCGGACGGTTGCCTTCGGGCAGGCGACCGGTTGGCTGGAATCCCTTGATGCGGGAGGCTGATTACCGGAGCAAACGGGGTAATTGGTGCGTACTTTCTCGTTGTTCGGCCAGGACGGCTGGATGGCGACGGTGGCGGGAAGCCACGGCTACTCGGCCCAGGTGGCGGTCGCCTACTTTCTGTATCCGTATCGACACCGGAGCCCCGCAGGTCAGCGGAGGCGCCGCACAGCCATGTCCACAGCCGGGGGTCTTCATGGCAATGACGGTCGACCAACTGCGTGCGCTGTTCCCGTCCGGGGGTTCCGGCGGCTTCGAGCTCGATACCGGGCGGCTGGGGCTGGCGGGGGATTCCGGGACGTTCGAGCACTTCCCGGGCGGTGTGCTGACGCTCGGGCAGGCGACGGCGGATTCCGTGGGGCTGGCGGTGACCGGCACCGTTGCCTTCGCGGGGCAGGAAATGCCCGCCACCGCCCGCTTCTTCTCCTCCGGCAGCGCGGTCACAGGGCTGCTCTTCGAGGCCAGGCCCGCCACCTGGCTGCTCGAGACGGCCGTCTCGCGCGTCGACCTGACCGAACTCGCCCCGCGTGGCCGGGACCTTCGCCTCCTGCTCGCCGCCGGCGCGGCCGCCGCCGAGGCCGGAGAGTGCCCCGCGGCCGGTCCTTGGGCCGCGTTCCACCTCGGCAGCGCCGTCGACAAGTCCGTCGAGTTCCGCGCCGAACTGCGCAAGGACTCCATCGGCGCGGCCCATGCCGTCGAAGGCCGGCCGGTGCTGGTGGCCCCGCTGCTCGAAGCGCTCGGTGAGTACGACGTCGAACTGCCCGGGCCGCTGGTCGAGTGGCTGGAGGAGATCCAGCTCCACCAGCACCCCATGGGCAAGACCGACAACGTGATGGTCACCGCCGGCGCGCCGCTCGACCAAGGCACCGGGGCGAACCCGGTCGAGGTGCTGGTGCTGCGCACCACGGTGCTCGGCCGCACCGGTCAGGACGGCAAGGTCAAGGCCACCACCGTCGCCATGCTCCGCGTCCGCACCGACTGGGACGCCGCGGGGTTGCCGCTGGTGGGTCCGATGATCGGCAACGGACTGCTGTCCATGCCCGCCCTCCAGATCATGTACATCTCCGAGAAGAACCTCAGCGCCGAGGACGTCACGAAGATCAACCGGGTCATCACGGAGTACAACCTCGGCCCGCTCCAGCAGCTGCCGACGGCCAACGAGGCGGCCGGAGTCCCGCTCACCAAGGGCGTGAACGCGGCGGTCTATTTGTCGGTCATGGGCACGCCGAGCCCGGCACTGGTGATCACCGTGCCGCCCAAGTTCGGGCCGGAGCCGGAGGGTAAGGAGAAGCCGAAACTCGAGCACACCTTTGCGATCGGCAAGCCACTGGGCCCGGTGTACCTCGCGGCGATCGTGGTGCGTTACGACTTCAAAAAGGGCCTGCTGATCGAGCTCCAAGGCCAGGTCACGATCGGCGCGCTCACCTGGGAGGTCGCCGGGCTCGGCTTCTACGTCGGCATGAGCGGCGGCTTCCCGCTGCTGCCGTTCCTGCACGGCATGGCCATCGAGGCCACCGCGGCTGACGGGCTCATCGGCATCAGCGGCGGCCTGAGCAACCGCGAACCCGACGACCCCGCCCTGGACTTCCAACTCGCCGGACTGCTCCTGGTCAAGGCGATGGCGGTCCAAATCGGCGCCCAGGCGCTCTGGGCCCGCAGCACCGAAGGCTGGCACTCGGTCTTCATCTACGGCGAGGCCTCTCTCATCGGCGGTGCCTCACTGTTCGGCCCGCCGCCGTTCACCGTCACCGGTTTCTCCGCCGGATTCGGCGTCAACAGCTCGTTCAAGAAGGTCCCCGACGGCGCCGAGATCGCCGAATTCCCGCTGGTGGCACGGTTGGACGCGGCCCAGGCACTGCCCGGCATGCCCGCTCCGACCCCGTACACCCCCGAGGACGCGCTCAAAGCACTCACCGGCCCCACCGGCTGGATCCGTCCCCAACAGGGGCAGTACTGGATCGCCGCCGGCGTGAAGTTCACCAGCTTCGGCTTCATCGAGACCAAAGCCCTGGCCGTCCTCGAACTGGGCGACTCGGTCAAGGCCATGCTGCTCGGCCGCACCTCCGTCAGCCTGCCGCGCAACGTCAATCCCGCTGCCCGCTCGGTCGCCAAGGTGAACATCGGCCTGAGCCTGGGGTTCGACTCCGCCGCGCACTGCCTGTCCATGGACGCGGCCCTCCTGCCCGGCAGCTACGTGCTGGACCCGTCGATCGAACTCACCGGCGGAATCGCCGTGTACGTGTGGACCGGCGGCGGACGCGCGGGGGACTTCGCCATCAGCCTCGGCGGCTACCACCCGAGCTACAACGTCCCCGTGCACTACCCCAACCCCAAGCGCCTCGGGATCGTGTGGTCCCCGGCGAGCGACATCACCGTCCGCGCCGAGGCCTACGCCGCCATCACCCCGGCCGCGTTCATGTTCGGCGGACGCCTGGCGGCGGTGTACGACAAGGGCGTCTTCTCCGCCTGGTTCACCGCGCACCTCGACGTGCTGGTCCAGTGGAAGCCCTTCTACCTCGACGTCAGCCTCGGCATCAGCATCGGCGTCGCGGCCACCGTCAAGGTGTGGTTCGTCCGGGTCCGGATCTCCGTTGAAGTCGGCATCGACCTGCATCTGTGGCTGCCGCCCTTCGGCGGCCGCGCCACGGTCAAACTCTGGTTCATCTCCTTCAGCTTCGGCTTCGGCTCCTCCCGGGACAGCACCCCCAGCGTGGACTGGCCCGAGTTCCGCGCCCAGATCCCCGCCCCGGTCCGGGTCGCCGCCAACGAAGGCCTCCTCACCGACATCGACCAGGAGGAGATCGTCCGGCGCGCGGCCACCAAGGAACCCACACTCGTCTCCTCGGCCGGGTTCAGCTTCACCACCGAGGCCGGCATCCCCGCCTCGCACCTGTACCTCAACGACCGGCTGATCAAGCAGTCCAACGAGGGCACGATCGACATCCGGCCCATGCGCAAGACCGGCGTCACCTCCGCCCACCGGGTGACCGTCACCAAGGACACGGCCCCCTTCGACCCGGTCGAGCACTATTGGACGGTCAAGGAAGTCACCGGGAGCGTAGCCCCGGGTCTGTGGGGCAAACCGCTGGCCAAACCCGGCGACGCGCTCAAGGGCGAGCAGTTGCTCGAAGGCCGCTACACCGGGCTGAAGATCACCCTCCCGCCGCCCGACTACGGCACCGACACCGGACCGGTCACCTCCCAGGCGCTGTCGTACGACGGACTCCCCGACGGCCGCATGCCGCTCCGGGTCGCGGATGCCGCCGGGCCCGCGCCCGTCGCCGACCCGCAGAGCATCAGGACCGTCGTCGACACGGTCGCCGACCCCGCCGTCGCCGCCCGCCGCGGCGCCGCGCACCGTGCCCTCGCCCGGCTCGGCGCGGGGACGGGGCCGGACACCGACAGCCCGCTCACCGGCTACGCCGACCTCGCCGGCCGCAGCCTGACCACCCCGCCCCTGACCACCACCGCGACGAGGTGACCGGACTGTGACCACCGAACCGGATCTGCGGATCCACTTCCTCGACCACCTGATCCCGCGCGCCACCCCGGGCAGGTACCGGGTCGAGGTCATGAACACCCTCACCGATGCCGACGGCGACCTGGACGACGAAGACAGGCTGCCGCCGTCCGAGGAGACCTTCGAGATCAGGGCCGTCCGCTTCGTGCTCAACGAGGCCTCGGTGCACGCCCTTTACCCGCCGCCCGGCAGCACCGCCTCGTACACCAGGACCCTGCCGCACATCACTCTCAACCGGTCGATCCTGCCCTGGGAGCGCAATCTCGCCGGAACCCGGGACGCCGACCGACCCGATGCCCGACCGCCCTGGCTGGCCCTGCTGGTCTTCGGCGAGAACGAACTCCCCGGCGACCCCGCCGCCGTCGGCGCCACCGTGCTGCGCACCGTCGCCGAACTCCGCGACCCCGCCGAAGACGGAGTCGAAGGCCCGAACCTGCCGTCCGGCGGCGTTTCCGACGCGGAAGCGCAGAGCAAGTGCCAGACCGTCGACGTCCCGGCGGACCTCTTCACCGCGGTCGTCCCGCACCACGACGAGCTGTACTACCTCGCCCACGTCCGCAAGGTCACCGACGCGGCCCAGTCGCGCGCCGACGGCGAAGTCCTCGAGGTGGGGGACTACTCGGTCGTCAACGCCAACCGCTTCCCGCGTACCCCCGGCAACTACGCCGTCCACCTCGTCTCCCTCGAAGGCTTCGAAGGCCGGTTGTCCGGCGGCCTCCCGCCCGGCACCGCCGCCGTCCGCCTGTGCTCGCTGCACAGCTGGACCTTCACCAGCAGCGACGGGCCCGCCGCCGATCCCGGCGCGCTGCTGGAGAACCTCGTCGCTCCCGGCGCCGAGGACCCCGAACAGCTCGCCCTGCGGCTGCCCGTGGACGCGTCGGCGGACGCGGACGCCGAGGACGAGTACGTCCGCGACCGGCTCAGCCGCGGTTACACCGCCGTCCCGCACCTCACGCTGTCCGGCGAACGCACGTACGCCTGGTACCGCGGGCCGGCCACGCCCGTCGGCGCCCACGAACTCCCCTCCGACCAGGAGCCAGGCCCGCACACCACCGCCGACCACGCGCTCATCTACGAACCCGAGCACGGCCTGTTCGACGTCAGCTACGCCGCGGCCTGGACCCTCGGCCGAACCATCGGCCTCGCGGACCCCGACTACACCACCGCCGTCAGTCGGGCCCGTCGCGAACTCGCCAACCGCGCCACGACATTGATGGCACAGGCTGCGGACCCGTCCCGCGCCTCCGCCGACCCCGACGCCCCGCCCGCGCTCGGCGCGCTCCGCGAACTCGCCTCCAGCGGCTTCCGGGAGCACCTCAGCACCGGCCTGAAAAGCCGTCAGCTTCCGGACACCGCGGGGCGCAGGACGGCACCGCCGACAGCGCCACGCGCTCAGCTCAGGTCTGCGCTGAGCGAAGAGCGCAACCTCTCCCTGCTGCGGACCACCGCCGAACGCAACGCGGAGAGCATCGCCGCCTGGCAGGCCCGACTCGGCCTGCTCCAGGGCGTGCCGTTCAACCATCTCGTGCCCGACCCGCGCATGCTGCCCTCCGAATCCCTGCGGATGTTCCGTCTCGACCCCGGCTGGCTCGACGCCCTGGTCGCCGGAGCAGCCGACGTCGGCGTGCACACCTCCATCGACACCCGCCTCGCCCCCGAACTCAACCGGGCCACCGCCCGGCGGCGCGGTGCCGCGGCCGCCGGCGGACTGCTCATCCACTCCGAACTCGTCCCCGCCTGGCCGGACATCAGGATCACGGCGTTCCTCGCAGACGGAACCGTCCTCACCGAACTGCGCCGCGCCAAGCCGGACACGAAGATCCTTCTGGTGCTCTGGGACGGCGTGCCCGACAAGGTCGTCATCCGCGAACCCGGCCAGGGCATCCACTACGGCATCGACGCCGGCAACCGGCTCGGCCTGCGCAGCCTGACCGCCGACCCGCCGATCGGCACCCCGCTGGAGACGTACTACCCCGCCACCGGCAGCCTTTTCGACCTCCACCTGCGTCCGGCCGCCGCGGACGGACCCGCCGTGCTGCGGATGTTCGGCGAAGGCGGCCTCGTACCCGCCCTCGCCCGGGCCCTCGGCCTCGACGACCTCGACCCCGGGCAACTCGCCCTGGAGTTCGTCAACGCCCCGCTGCAACAGGAAATCCTCAGCCCCGGCATGGCCCCCGCGGACAGCCCCACCCGGACGGAGAGCACCCGATGACCGCCACGGACCTCATCGTCCCCGTCAAGGTGAACGCCCTGGTCGTCAACCGGCTGGTGCGCACCGCCGAGACCTTCAACCGGTGGACGCCGAACTTCGACGCCATGCTGGACGAAGGCACCGGCGCGGAACCGGCCCCCGGTGTCGGCACCGAGACCATGGGCCCGGAGAGCGAGGGCGTCTACGTCCAGTGGCAGCTGCCCGAGGCGCTGGCCGACGGGCACTACGACCAGACCACCGGCGAGACGACCTTCCCGTTCGTGCCCAACCGGTGGCTGGTCGTCCGCTACAGCACCACCGCAGCGTCGCCGGAGCGGACGGCCGCCGGGTGGATCGTACAGAGCGACTACCTGGAGAGCCGCCCCGTCCAGGACGCCGACGGCAACGACGTCTACGGCACCAACAAACACCCGGACCCCGACTCGCCGGAGGGCGAGAAGCTCCGGCTGACCTTCCTCGGCCGCCGCCATGCGCTGGCCGACGGGCCGTGGACCGAACCGGCACCCCAGCCGCCGCACCTCACGGCGGCCGGTCCCGGCCTGCCCGGGTTCGCGGTCTACCAGCCCTACAACAAAGACGTGTTCTCCCTCCACGACACCCTCGACGACCTCAAGGGCGCGCTGGACAACTACCCGCCGGACGCGACGCTGAGCTACTTCGTCGTCGGCTGGTACAGCGACGACGAACTCGACTACCTCACCACCGCCGCCTCCGTGCCGGGCCTGCTCCCGCCGGACGCCGAGGGAACGGCCGACCTCCTCGAGGCCCTCGGCTGGTCCGTCCCCGCCGGCACCGTCCCCGGTGCCTTGGAGCGCACCCTCTACAGCGGCTCGGCGCTCGGCATCAAGTGGGAACGCGAAGGCGTCACACCCGAATCCGACAAGCCCAGCAACATCCAGCTCAGCGAAATCCTCACGCTGGGCAGCAGCAGCGCCGAGGCCCTGGGCCGGCTGGCCGCCCGCCAGACCCGGTCCGCCCGCACCGGCGACCTCGTGCGCTCGCTCTTCCAGGGCACCCTCGAAACCCTCGACACCGCCGACGGCGAGGAAGACCTCGACACCGTCACCCACCACTCCTGGTTCTCCGGATCCGACGGAGGCCACGTCTGGAAGGTGACCGCCCGCCCCGTCGAAGGCGACGCCGAACTCCCGCCCCCACCTCCGGAACCGGCGTGGCTCGCCCAACTCAACGGCACACAGCGGCAATACGACGAACTCACCCCCCGGCTGCGCCGCGCCCGGCAACGCCTGTGGAACATCTGGTGGCTGCGCCACAAGCCGGTGCCGGCCTTCACCCCCGAACACCCCGAGGGCTTCGACGCCCGGGCCGACCTGGAACTCGACGAGCAACGCGAAGGCAGCCTCGCCCGGAGCACCGCCCAACTGCTCGACGAGCAGTTCGTCCTGGCCCGGCAACTGCCCACCGGCGCCACCCCGGAGGAACTCCGGGCCGCAGTCGACGCCTATGCCGCCGAACGCGGCCTCGACCCGAAGTACCAGCTGGAACGCACCGCCCGCGAGTCCTACTACCGCCCCGCCGACCCGGTGGTGCTCATCAAGGACACCGGCGCCAAGGAACCGCTCACCCGCGACACCCCGCTGCCCTGCCGCCTCCCCGAGGGTCTGCTCACGCGGATCAAAGTGGACGGGCAGTGGATCGACCGGCCCACCACCCCGCCCACCCCCGGCCTGACCGGACTTCCCGCCGCCTGCACGCCGTTGCTCGCCGAGTTCGCTCTGCTCGACCTGGCGGCCCGGGTGCCCGGCGCGCTCCCGGCCGCACTGGCCGACTCCGGCTCCGTTGTCGGGCCTGTCCCCGAATACGCCGCTCAGTGGCGCCAACCCTGGCTGCCCATGCACCTCGAGTATGAAGTCAAGTACTGCCCCACGCCCTACCAGGCCGACGAGACCACCTACTGGACCTTCAACGGAAGCCGCTACGAATGGTCCGGTGAAGGCGCCCAGCGGGGTAACGGCGAGGCCGACCTGCGCTGGCTCACCTTCAAGAACCGGGCCTTCCTCACCCCGAGCGCACCGTACGTCCTGCAGAGGCAGATCGACCGCTACCTCGACACCTACTCCGCGGCACCGGTCGACGGCCTGCTCGCGCTGCGCGAGGAACTCGGCGACCCCGGCCTGCTCTCCCAACGCCTCGACGGCTTCCACGACTGGCTCGTCCAACAGGACGGCGCCGCCCGCACCACCGTGCACGTGCCCGCGGCCACCACCCGGCTCGTCGGCGACATCCAGAGCGTCCCCGACCCCGGCCTGCTCGAACCGCCCCCCGACGACCCCGGAACGCCCTTCCAGCCGGTCCGTGCCGGCCAGTTCTTCTTCCACGACCTGCGCATCGTCGACCGCTTCGGCCAGGCCTACGACATCGTCAACAGCAACAACTACGAACAGGTCTCCCTCACCCTCGGCGAAAGCGTCACGCCCGACGCCCCGCCCGACGAAGACCTCATCGGCCAGGCCCGGTTCGTCCAGCTCGGCCCACGCCTCATGCAGGGCGCCCGGGTCCGACTGGAGACCGTGCGCGCGGTCGACGGAAACCGGCTCTCCCCGATGGCCCGCGCGGCAACGCTCGAAAACCCCCTCGCCGGCTGGCTGCTGCTCAACCACCTCGACCAGACCCTCGTCGTCCACGGACCCGACGGCGTCTGCCTCGGCGAACTCCGCGTCGTCACGGACACCGACGGCCGGGACGACAGCGTGTGGCTTCCGCTGCCCGGCTCGCCGCACCCCGATCCCGACGCCGTCGAGTTCGAACGCGCCATGCCGCACCTCGCCGGGTTCGTCCGGGCGCTGAAGGACAAGCCCGCCGCGGCACTCGCCGGACTCCTCGAGACCATCGACAAGACCCTCGACACCATCCTCGACGACGCCGCCCAGGACGACAGCTCCCCGTTGCGACTTGTCGGCCGTCCGCTCGCACTGGTCCGCGCCGACCTGGGCATCGAACTCGAAGGCCCGCTGCTGAGCAATCCCAGCTGGGACGAGGTGCTCGGCGAATCGGAGGAGGAGTACGACGGCTACCGGTGGCCGGTCCGGCTCGGGAACGAAAAGCGGCTCGGCGACGGACTCATCGGCTACTTCTCCGGCGCCACCGGGCCCGACCAGGACACGTCCTACGACGTCTTCCACGCCGTGCTCCCGGAGGGCGGCGGGGACTACCTGGTCCCGATCGACAAGGGCCACGCCCTCGCCGTGCCCGCGCGGACCCCGGAGCAGCCGGTGACGCATCATCTGACGCTGTTGATGGACCCGTACGCGGCCGTGCACGCGACCACCGACATCCTGCCGGTGACCAGGCTCGAGCTCCCCGACGCCCTGGTGTCCGAGGCGGTGCGGCGGATCAGGACGTCCTTCCGGCTTGGCCCGCTGCTCGCGCCCGAGCGGGCCGACAAGGCCGAGGAACCCCGCCTGGCCGCGGCGGGTGAGGAGCCGCCGACGGCCGGGATCGTGCTCCCGCGGCCGGCCTCATGGCACGGGGAGTGGTCCTGGGCCGAGCCGCGCGGTGCCGAGACCGCGTGGGTGGAGCTGCCGATCGTGCCCGCCGACACGGCGGCGCACTTCGGCGACCCCCAGCCGCAGGCGCGGTACGGATACCTGCTGCTCGACGCGACCGGCGGGTAAGTTCCCCTGCTTCGCGCCCAGGCGGGGCCGCGACCGGCCCCGCCGCCTCCGCATCACCCGTCGACCCCGCCGACGATTCCGCACCCGCGCTCCCACCTCGCCCGGAAGGCCTCGCCGTGTCGCTGCTGCTGGTGAACTCCACCAACCTCCTGCCCTACGAGCCCTCCACCGACCCCAACCCGCTGCGCATCAGCACCCCGGAGGAGACCGAGGTCGCCGCGGTCAACATCAACGTCGGCGGCGGCATCACCACCCCCGCCTGGTGCAACAAGATCACCGTCCGGGTTCCGGTCGGTGCGGGCGCCGAGCACCTCACGTCCAACGGCGCCGGCATCAAGACCGGCGCCAGCACCGGCTGGACCCCCTCGGCCCCGGCCGTCTCCGGCGGCTTCGCGGTCATCACGTTCACCCCCGCCCGCGCCGTGCAGTTCACCGGCCAGCTCGTCACGCTCACCCTCTCCGGCATCGAGGTCAACCGCACCGCCGGTCAGGTCCGCATCGAGATCGTCGAAAGCTCCTCCCCGACCAACAGCGGCTTCACCGACAAGAACGCCGCCGTCGAGGTCGACAAGTTCCCGGCCGGCTTCGTCTTCCGGAACTTCGCCCCCGAGAAGATCATGGTCGAGAACGGCGAGGCGGCCGTCCTGCACTGGGAGGGCTCCGACGCGAAGTACACGATGCACTGGGCAGGTTCGGACAGCGGCGTCCCCGTCGACAAGGAGCGTTCCTGGACGACCCCGCGCGGCCTGACCACCGTCACCGGGTTCATGCTCCGCGCCGAGGTCACCGCCGGTGGCACCACGCTCCACCACACCCTGACCACGGCCGTCACCGTACGCATTCCCGACCTCGTGGTCCGGACCCTGACCGTGCAAGGCGACGCCAGCTTCGAAGGGCTCGGCACGTTCAAGAAGACGCTCCAGGTGACCGGCTCCGGGTCACTGGTCTCGGACGGAAACGTCGAACTCCGCAAGCAGGTCAAGGTCACCAGCGCCGGATCGGTCACCGTCGACGGCGCCAGCACGTTCAACAACAACGTCACCGTCGCGGGGCAGGAGACCACCACCCTGACCGTGAAGGGCTCGCTTCGGGGCCAGGGCACCAACCCCCTCCGGGTCAGCCAGCCCGCCGGACTGAAGGTGGACGCGGCGCTCGCCGTGCACGGAGCGACCACCACGCACGGAGCGGTCACCGCCAACGGCGCCGCCGCCTTCAACAACGACGTCACCGTCGCCGCCGGCAAGACCCTCCGGGCAGCCGGACCGGTCAAGTTCGAGGGCCCCGCCCAGATGATCGGGACCGCGCACTACCGGCGCTCCTGGCGAACCACCACCGTCCCGATGTTCTCCACCTGGTTCCACGCCACGGCACCGACCGACGGAATCCTGACCGCCGCCGTCACCGGCCTGGCCAGCAGCGAGGTCGCGAGCTGGTTGACGGTGTTCGCCGACGGCCACTACTACCGTTGCTCCGCCCCGGCCCCCACAGGCGCCGGCTCCCTCGCCCTGCCGCTGCGCAAGGGACAGCCCTTCTACGCCTACGTCGAGGCCAACAACGACATGTGGCGCCTGTTCATGACGCTGTCGCTGTACTGGTACCCCATCGGTCAGACCGTCGACCTCCAGGTGCATTCCAAGAACGCACCGGAAGCCGTCGAGGAAACCTCCGACGAGTTTCTGGGTGAGCCGGTCCCGCAGGAGTACATCCCGCCGGTCCTGCCCGAAACCCCGTGAACCGGACTCCGCTACGACGCACCTGATTCCACGTCCGCGACCCGCACACCCACCCGAAGGAGATATCCAGACACGGCCATGTGACCGCGCAGTGAACAGGCGATCGAGTCGGAGTTGCGCAAGGCCAAGGGGCTCCGGGACCGGCAGGAGCAACCGACCCTTCCGCCGGCACAGGCAGAACGCTCGGCTGGGGGGTCCCCAGCCGAGCGTTCTGTGTCAGCTCATCGGTGCGGGTGGCCTAGGAGCGGCCGACCGACATTTCGTAGAGGGAGTAGCCCCACTGGGTGCCGCGGGTGAGGCAGTGGACTCGGACGTAGCGGGCTTGTTGGGAGGCGAATTCGGCGGTGTCGTAGCCGCCGTCGCCGGTGGTTGTGGACCACGCGGTTCGCCAGTTGGTGCCGTCGTCGGACAGTTCGACGCGGTACGCGCGGGCGTAGGCGCGCTCCCAGTCGAGGGTGACCCGGCCGACCGGGTGCAGTGCGCCGAGGTCGACCTGGATCCACTGGTCGTCCGACCACCAGCTGGCCCAGCGGGTGCCGGTGTCGCCGTCGACGGCGCGGCCCGCGGAGTAGTTGAAGAAGGGGTTCCACTCGGTGGTGGAGGCCGAGGCCGGCCGGCCGGCGGCGAGGTTGACGCCGAGTTCGTGCTTCTCGGTCGCCTTCCAGGTGGTGAGGTAGGACTCCGCGCCGTGGGTCAGGTCGTTGACGACGTCCTGGCCGCCGGGGGTGAGGCGGATCTGTTCGATCCAGTCGGGCACGAGGCCGACGTGGGCGCCGCCGTCGGTGTTGAGGTCCCAGGTGCGTTCGCCGGTGACCTGCCGGTCGATGACCGAGCCGCCGTCGACGCTCTGGAAGGGGTACTTCACCGCGTTCGGGGCGTTCGCGCCGACCGGGCCCGGGTGGCTGCCGACGCCGTTGAAGTCGGTGCCGTAGCCGAGGCCGACGCCGTACTTCTTGCGGAGCGCCGCGTTCTGCGTGGCCTCGCCGACGAACCCGTCGGCGCCGTTCATGTACCCGGCGACGAAACCGCCGAGCCGGTAGACCCGCTCGGTCCAGGCCGGGTCCATCCAGCTGTGGCTGGAGATGACGCCCGGGTACTCCTCGGCCTCCAGCATGTCCAGGGCGCGCCCGGCGGCCTTGACGCTCATGTGGTCGAGCTCGAGCATCATGCCGCGCTTCATCATGCCCTTGACCGCGTACTCCCCGAGCCGGGTCAGGCCGCGGGAGTTGCACTGGGCGTCCGAGGTGTACAAGGGGATGTTCACTCCGGGCGGCAGCTTCTCGAGTATCGCCGGGGGCGCCACCAGGCCGATCGGGTTGTCCTTCTGCGGGCCGGCGCACTGCTCGGTGCTCCAGAAGGTGCCCGTGGACAGGAACTGGCCGACGTTCACGGCCACTCCGGTGGTGCCGCTGTCGAACCGCACGCCGCACAGGGCGTTGTCGAACTTGTGGCAGAGGAACATGCTGCGCACGCCGAGCCCGTACAGCTCGTCGAGGCCCTTGTCGATGTCGGCCTGGCTGCACTGGGCGACGTCGAGGATCTGCTTGCAGCCGAAGGGCTCCGAGGTCTCGACGCCGAGCACGACCGCCAGCTTGCCCTGCTCGATCACCGAGCGGGCCTGCGCGGAGTTCAGGACGATGCGGAACCAGCCCTTGCCGGGGCCGCCGTACATCTTGTCGACGAAGTCCTGCATCGCGTAGGACTTTTGGGCCTCGAGACGGATCGCGTCCATCTCGTCGCAGCCGCGGTCACGGGGCAGCAGCGAGCAGATCAGCCCGTTGGTGACAAGGTCGTTGACGAGGACGCGCTGGCCGCCGCGCCAGGCCCGCTCGATCCAGGCGTAGTAGTCCTGTTGGTGGCTCATCGAGTCGTTGGCGGGCCAGTCCTTGAAGGTGGGCCAGCCGACCGGGTCGTGCGTGCCGTTGTCACCACCCGTGACGTGCTCGAACAGGGCGCCGGAGCCGTCCGGGTAGTGCTCCGGACAGTCCTTGAGCGCGTCGGCGACGCCCGCGTCCGAGAACGGCTTGCCGCAGATCATGCGGCCGCCGAAGCCCTCGTTCGACATGAGGTGGTTGTGCGCGTCGACGAAGCCGCGCACCTTTCCCTGTGCGTCGGTGCCCGTGAACGGGGCACCTGTGACGTTGATTTGGGAGTCCGGCGCGGGCCGCGCGGTGGGTTCCCACCACGGGCCGCCGTCGGCTGCGGGGACCGGCCCCGCACCGAACACGACGGCGGCCAGGGCGATGAAGAGCGAGACGAGGGTAAACCGCCTGCCCCGTCTGCGTGTTGGTCGACGCATGATCAACGATGCCTCCGGTCATGGGGACGGTACCGGGCTGAGGCCTCCGGGTGTTTCTTGCGGTAACAGGGGCTCGGCCCGAGAATCGCGGGGATCGCCGAGTGAGTCAAGAGTCCGGGTCAAATGACCTGTTGATGATCTGTCGGCCTCCGAGCGGCCTCACGGGTTGATGATCTGTCAGCCTCCGAGCAACGTCACGAACTGCTCGGCCGTCGCGTCGAGCAGCGCCTCCGCCGTCCGTTCGTCGCCCAGCACCAGGTACTGCAGCGTCAGCCCGTCGATCATCGCCGCGAGCAGATGCGCGAGAACGGTCATCGGCACCCGCGGCTCGATCTCGCAGACCGCGCAGACCTGTTCGAGAAGGGCGGCCCCCGAGGCCACGTACTGCTCGTACTGCGCTTGCGCCAGATGCTCGAACCCCTGCTTGCGCAGGGCGTGTTGGGTGAGCTCGTACGTCAGCATGTGCTCGGCCGGGTGGGCCGTCACATGCTCCCAGTACGTGCCGAGGGCGCCCCGGACCGTCTCGCGCAGCGTCGCCTTCGGCTCGACGTGCGCACTCACATCGGCGACGAACGTGTCGGTGATCGACGTGATCACGGCCTCCAGCAGGGCCTGCTTGGAGTCGAAGCAGTAGTGGAAGACGCTCAGCGAGACCCCGGCCTCCGCGCATATCGACCGCGTCGTCGTCCGGGCCACACCGTCCCTGGCCATCGCCCGCACCGCCGCCTCGACCAGCTGCCGGCGCCGTTCGGCCGACGGCATCCGCGCCATGGTTCCTCCTCGTATCGGCTGCACCGGGGCCGACAGGGTAACGGCAGTGCCCCGCGGTCCCAGGCGCGTCACCGGACGGGCCTCGCACACCAACTGCGCCGGGGCCTCCGTTTGGTGCACGATTTGCCCATGTCCGTTGTCGATGCCACCGCCATCTCGGCGATCGATCCCGCAGGCCCGGTCTCGCGGATCAGCACCGATCCGCTGCCCGCCGCCGATCGGTTGGCGTGGTGGGGCGACATGGTGGACGAGACGGTGGTGTCGGTGAGCATCCGCTGCCCGGCGGGCAACGGGTTCCGCGGTGTCGCGGAAGCCGTGCGCTTCGCCGACACCGAGGTCACGACGTTCTCCTTCTCGCCGATGAGCGCCAAACGCTCCCCGCTGCAGGTTCGCCGCCGCGACCCGGAGGCCTACTACCTCGTCGTCGTCCGCAGCGGTGTGTTCCGGCTGGAGCAGCAGCGCCGGGTCGCCTGCGTTCCGGCGGGAGACATGGTGCTGTTCTCCACCTCGCACCCCCTGTCTTGCGAATTCTTCGAGGTGAACGGGCCGGTCGAACTGACCCTGCTCCGCCTGAACCGCACCATGTTGCCCCTGGCCGCCGCCGGGCACGCGGACAAACTGCTGGGCGAAGGCATATCCGGCGGAACCGGGTCGGCGGCGTTGCTCGGCGGCTTCCTCACCGGCCTGCCGTCCGCCGCCGACGGGTGCAGCGCGACCGAGTTGGCCCGGCTCGACGCCATCGGCTCGGACCTCGCGGCGACGGTCCTCGCGGCCCGTCTGGACCGGCTGCGCGACGTCCCCGCCGAATCCCGTACCACCGTCCTGCGCACGCGCGTCAATGCGTTCATCGACCACCACGTCGCCGACCCGGAACTGCGTCCGGCGACGATCGCGGCCGCCCACCACATCTCCGTGCGGACCCTGCACGCGTTGTTCCTCGACCAGCCGGAGACCGTCGCCGCCGAGATCCGCCGCCGCCGTCTGGAACGCTGCCGCGACGACCTGGCCGACCCGGCCCTCGGCCACCGCACGATCGGTGAGATCGCCGCGCGCTGGGGTTTCCGCAGCCTCGGCGACTTCAGCCGCGCCTTCCGCCGCGCGTACGACTGCGCCCCGAGCGACATCCGCCCCCGGCGTGACCGGGAAGCTCAGCCGGCACCCCGCAAGGCCACATAGCCACCGCGAACGCGATCACGGCGGCGCACGGAATGTGCAAGATCCCCGCGCTGGATGCCAACGACACCCGCCCCCGGCCGCGGCACAGTAGACCCCGGCAGATGGCTGGAAGCGCGCGGTCCGCGCCGTCCCGGATCGAATGGGGCGGGCCGCGCGCATCCTCCTCTGTGGTCCGGGGGAGCGGGTGGGACTCTTTAGACTGCATTGGTGAGCATGCTCGAGGGGGACCCCAGGGACAGTGACGCGCGGCGGACGTTGCAGCGGGTGTTTGGGTATGACTCGTTTCGGGGCGAGCAGCAGGAGATCATCGAGCACGTTGTTGCCGGTGGCGATGCGCTGGTCTTGATGCCTACTGGTGGCGGTAAGTCGCTGTGCTACCAGATCCCGGCGTTGGTTCGGGAGGGTGTGGGCGTTGTCATCTCGCCGCTGATCGCGCTCATGCAGGACCAGGTGGACGCGCTGACGGCGCTGGGGGTGCGGGCGGGGTTCCTCAACTCGACGCAGGGGATTGAGGAGCGGCGGCGGGTCGAGGGGGCGTTCCTGGCGGGGGAGCTGGACATGCTCTACCTGGCGCCGGAGCGGCTGCGGCTTGATGCGACGGTGCGGCTGCTGGACCGGGGCGCCATCTCGCTCTTCGCGATCGATGAGGCGCACTGTGTGGCGCAGTGGGGGCACGACTTCCGGCCCGACTACCTCATGTTGTCCGAGCTGCACGAGCGGTGGCCGAAGGTGCCGCGCGTTGCGCTGACCGCGACGGCGACGCCGGCGACGCATGAGGAGATCGCGGCGCGGCTGAATCTGGAGCAGGCGCGGCACTTCGTGGCCAGCTTTGACCGGCCCAATATCCAGTACCGGATCGTGCCGAAGCAGGATCCGAAGAAGCAGTTGTTGCAACTGGTGAACAGCGAGCACGCGGGCGATGCGGGCATCGTGTACTGCCTGTCGCGTGCGTCGGTGGAGAAGACCGCCGAGTTCTTGGTCGCGAACGGGATCACGGCGCTGCCGTATCACGCGGGTCTCGATGCCCGTACCCGCGAAGCGAACCAGGCGCGGTTCCTGCGCGAGGACGGCGTCGTGATGGTGGCGACGATCGCGTTCGGCATGGGGATCGACAAGCCCGACGTGCGGTTCGTGGCGCACCTGGACCTGCCCAAGTCGGTCGAGGGCTACTACCAGGAGACCGGTCGCGCGGGGCGTGACGGGCTGCCGTCCACGGCGTGGCTGGCGTACGGGCTGCAGGACGTCGTCCAGCAGCGCAAGATGATCGACGACTCCGAGGGGGACGCGGCGCACCGCCGCCGGCTCGGGGCGCACCTGGACGCGATGCTCGCGCTGTGCGAGACGGTCGAGTGCCGCCGGGTGCAGCTGCTCGCCTACTTCGGGCAGGCGGGCAAGCCGTGCGGGAACTGCGACACCTGCCTGACGCCGCCGGCGTCGTGGGACGGCACGGTCGCCGCGCAGAAGCTGCTGTCGACGGTGTGGCGGCTGGCCAACGAGCGGCGGCAGAAGTTCGGCGCGGGGCAGGTCATCGACATCCTGCGCGGCAAGAAGACCGCCAAGGTCATCCAGTTCGACCACGACACGCTGAGCGTCTTCGGGGTCGGTGCGGACCTGGACGACAACGCGTGGCGAAGCGTGATCCGGCAGTTGCTCGCGCAGCGGCTGGTCTCGGTGGAGGGCGACTACGGCACGCTCGTCCTGACGGACGAGAGCGGCGAGGTGCTCGGCGGCCGCCGCCAGGTCATGCTGCGGCGCGAGCCCGAGCGGGCCCGCGCGAAGTCGGGTGACGCGTCGGGCTCCGGGAAGTCGCGGCGGGCCGCGCCGGTCGACCTGCCCGAGGGCGCGCTGCCGGTGTTCGAGCTGCTGCGCGCGTGGCGGGGCGCGACGGCGAAGGAGCAGGGCGTGCCCGCGTACGTCATCTTCCACGACGCGACGCTGCGCGAGATCGCCGCGACCGCGCCGTCGACGCTGGCGGAGCTGTCCGCGATCAGCGGCGTCGGCGAGAACAAGCTGGCGAAGTACGGCCAGCAGATCCTGGACACGCTCGCGGGGAAGGACCCGTCCGACGCCCAGCCGCCCGAGGACCTGCCTTTCGGGGACGAACCGTTCGACGAACCGCCGTTCGAAGACGAGCCCTAGGCACACAAAGGCGTTGAAGGAAAACTCCTTCACATGGCGTTCGTCACGTACCCGAGCAAGACGGGTTGGTGGGCGGCGATTTCGGTTCTGCCGGACGTGAGGCCGGTGACCGGTGGCGCGATCGGTGTGTCCGGGGTGTCGTGCGACCTGTAGGTGGGGGATTATCCGGCCTCGCGTGCGGCGGTTTGTCGACTGACCGGCTTCTCCGTGTCCTGTGATGTGTCGGAAGTCGTCGACTAACCGTCTTTCCGGGGGTTTTGGGACGTCTTTCGGCACGCACGACGTCGAACGGGTGTGGCATGCGCATGGATTCGCCAACCAACGCCAGGCGCCGGGCTGATAATCCCTCCGCGTGAAACCGCTATGCTCCGGGAGGCCCTGTGACGTGCGGCGACGACTGCCAGTGGTTGCGCACTGCCGGGGCACCACCGACCGCAGAGATGGGGCGATAGGGCCGCCGTACACCACGACTGCGGCGTGCGTGACGGGGGTCTGCTCCGCCGTGTGCCTTGCCGGTCGCGGCGGTTGACGCGCGGCGCCTGGGCGCCGGCTCGGATCGGACACGTCGCGGGCGCCACACCGTTCGCCGAGAGCCACCAGCGCATCGGTGTCGGACGGCACTCCTGGACGCGACGGCGTATCCCATCGCCCCGTCCGCACGATTTCGAGGATGTCCATGGTACGAGTCGGGTCGCCACCCGATCCCCCACGCCCCGCCGCCGGTGTCGCCTGGCTGCTTCCGGCGGTCTTCTCGCTCGCCTGTTCGGTGGCCGCCGTGGTCATGGTGGACGCCGACGTGCGCGTGCCGCTCGGCGTAGGCCTTGCCGTCGCCACCGTCGCCGTCGCCGCGGCCTGCGCGGAGGCGTCCCGTCGCGGCCGTCGCATACGTGGGCTGCGTGCCCAGCGCGACGCCGCCGTGGCCGAGCAGCACAGCCAGCGTGACGCCGAGGCGGCCGCCCTGCGGCGCCGGCTGGCGGCGCAGGAGGCCGCGCTGCTGCAACTGACCGAGGAAATGCTCCCCAAGACGATCCTGCGTCTCCAGCAGGGCGAGTCCGCCCGGGAGATCGTCCACGAACTCGGTGGATCACCCGACATCAGCCCCGAGTTCGCCGCCGCGCAGCGCACCGTGCTGCGTTCGGTCGCCGAGGCGGTCGAGGCCGAGGAGGGCATGCGCGACTCCGCGCAACGGGCGTTCGTCAACATCGCCCGGCGCGTCCAGGCGATCGTCCACCAGCAGGCCACCGACCTGCGCGAGATGGAAGAGCGGCACGGCGCCACTCCCGACGTCTTCGGCGACCTGCTGCGCCTGGACCACGGCACCGCGCTGATCGGACGCCTCGCGGACAGCATCGCGGTGCTCGGCGGCGCCCGCCCCGGCCGCCAGTGGCAGAACAACGTGGCGCTGTATAGCGTGCTGCGCGGCGCGATCTCCCGTATCACCGACTACCCGCGCGTCGAACTGGCGTCGGTCGCCGAAGTGGCGGTCGTCGGCTCGTCGGTCGAACCGCTCATCCACGCCCTGGCGGAGCTGCTCGACAACGCCACGCGGTACTCGCCGCCCAAGACGCTCGTCCGGGTCACCGCGAGCGAGGTGCAGTCCGGCGTCGCCATCGAGATCGAGGACGGCGGCATCGGCCTGGCCGAGGAGGCGCGCCGCCGTGTCGAGCGCCTGCTCGAAGAGGCGTCCGCCGGCCTGGACCTGACCGACCTCGGCGAGTCGCCGCGACTCGGCCTGGCCGTCGTGGGCCGGCTGGCCCAGCAGCAGGGGTTCCGCGTGTCGCTGCGCCCGTCGGCGTACGGCGGTGTCCGCGCGATCCTCATCGTCCCCACCGAACTGCTGACCAGCGCCCCGATCTCCGTGGTCACCGGCGCGGCGCCCGGCCTCGACGCGCTGCCCGCGGCCCGTACCCGGACCCTGTCGTCCGGCACGACCCGAGGAGCAGCCTCGCCGAAAGACGACGAGCCGATGGAACGCACCCCGAACGGGCTGCCGCAGCGGCGCCGGAGGACGTCGGCCGGCCCGCCCCGTTTGGCATCGGTTCCGCCCAGCCCCCGGACACCGGCGGGCACGGGCCCGGCGACGGCGTCCGCCCCCGCCGGGCAGCGCGGAACGGACACCGCCGACGCGCCCGAACCGGGCCTGTGGCTGGCAGCGTTCCAGGACGCAGTCTCCGGTGAGTCCCCCGGGTCCGGGACCGCGGACAGCCGCGGGCAGCACCCGGACTCGCCCCCGCAGAACACGCCTGCGAAAGAAGGTGAGCGGTGATGCAGAAACGGGCCGATCTGGACTGGATCCTCAAGGACCTCGCGGACGGGGTCCCGCAGACCCGGCATGTGGTGGTGCTGTCCGCGGACGGGCTGTGCATCGCCCAGCACGGCTGCGACGAGGACACCGCCGACCGTATCGCCGCGGCGTGCGCGGGCCTGCAGAGCCTGTCGCGGGCCATCGCGAAGGAACTGCCGCACGGCGACGGGCGCATGCGCCTGGTCGTCATCGAGATCAACGGCGGGTTCTTCTACCTGATGGCCGCCGGTGTCGGGGCGTACCTCGCCGTGCTGGCGGACGAGGGCGTGGACGCCGGGCTGATGGGCCAGCGCATGCGCGACCTGGTCGCCCGTATCGGGGAGCATCTCAGCAGCCCACCGCGGGTCGCCCCCGCCGGGCGGGCCACATGAGTGGACCGCGGCGACTGGACTGGGACGAGGGATCCCCTGAGCGGCTGTACGTCCTGACGGGCGGCCGCAGCGGCTCGACCGCGCGGGAGCCCCTCGACCTGGTCACCCTGATCGTGTCGCGGTCGGCTCCGGATCCGGGCCTGCAGCCCGAGCACGCCGCGATCGTGCGGATGTGCGAATACCCGCTGTCCGTGGCGGAGATCTCCGCCTACCTGGCGTTACCGGCAAGTGTGGTCATGGTGCTCCTGAGCGATCTGCTCTCCCAGCGGCGGGTGGAGGCCCGGCCGCCGATCCCCGCCGCGTCCCTCCCCGACGCGGTGCTGCTCGAGGCGGTGATGCATGGACTACGCAAGCTCTGACCCCGGAAACGTCCCCGGTCCGCGGCCGCAGGACACCCTGCCGGAGACGGCCAGCACCGCCGTCAAGATCGTCATCGTGGGCGGCTTCGGCGTAGGCAAGACCACGATGGTCGGCTCGGTCAGTGAGATCCGGCCGCTGACCACCGAGGAGACCATGACCCGGGCGGGCGAGGGAATCGACCTCGTCACCGGCATAGAGGACAAGACCGAGACCACGGTCGCGATGGACTTCGGCCGCATCAGCCTCAACGAGCGGCTGGTCCTCTACCTGTTCGGCACACCGGGCCAGGAGCGGTTCTGGTTCCTGTGGAACGGGCTGTTCGACGGGGCCCTGGGCGCGGTGGTCCTCGTCGACACGCGACGCCTCGAGGTCAGCTTCGACGTGATCGGCCGCCTGGAGGAACGCGGTATGCCGTTCGTCGTCGCGGTCAACGCCTTCCCCGGGGCGCCCCGGCACGACCTGGACGAGCTGCGGCAGGCGCTGGACCTGCCGGACTGGGTCCCGATGGTCGACTGCGACGCCCGCAGCCGCGCCTCCAGCCGCGATGTCCTGCTCGAACTCACGAGTTACCTGCACGCGATGACGCTCGCAGATGCGGAGAGACGATGAACAGCACCACTGCCGACGGCGGATCCGCGGAAGGGTCCCAGGCACTCGTACCGCCGCCCGGCTGCCCCGCGCACGCCGGATCCGACGCGTACGGTCCGGGCGGCCTCGCCCGGATCTACGGTGAAGCGCACCGCACCGACCCCATGGGCCTGTTCGAGCGGCTGCGAGCCGAACACGGCGCGGTGGCGCCGGTCCTGATGGAGGGTGACCTGCCCGCGTGGCTGGTGCTGGGTTACCGAGAGAACCTGGAAGTGGCCAGGTCCGCCAGCCGGTTCACCCGTGACTCGCGCCTGTGGAAGTCGCAGCTGGACGGCGACGTCGCCGAGGACTCGCCGCTGCTGCCGCTGGTCGGCTGGCAGCCGCTGTGCGTGTTCGTCGACGGCACCGAGCACGAGCGGCTGCGCGCGGCGGTCACCGACGGCGTCGAGGGCCTGGACCGGCGCGGCATGCGCCGGCACATCACGCGCTTCGCGGACCAGCTCATCGACGCGTTCTGCGCCGACGGCGAGGCCGACCTGATGGCCGACTACGCCGAGAAGCTGCCGATGCTCGTGATGACCCAGCTGTACGGCATGCCCGAAGAGTACGGCCCCCGCCTCGTCGACGCCACGCTGGACCTGACCCGCGCCACCGCCACCGCGTTCGAGAGCAACGAGATCGTGGTGGAGGCCCTCCGGGCGCACGTGACCAAGCTGCGCGAGTCCCCGGGCGTCGACTTCGCGTCCTCGCTCATGCAGCACACCGCGGGGATGACCGACGAGGAGGTCGTCCAGCACCTGCGGCTGATCATGGTGTCGGCGCACATCAACATCACCATCCTGATCGGCAACACCCTGCGGATGATGGTGACCGACCACCGGTTCCGTGCGTCGCTGGCGGGCGCGCGCATGACGCTCCCGGACGCGCTGGAGCAGATCCTGTGGGACGAGCCGTCCACGATCGTGTGCCCGGCCCGCTGGGCCACGGGGGACACCGAGTTGGCCGGCAAGTCGATCAAGGCCGGCGACATGCTCCTGCTGGGGCTGGCCGCGGGCAACGTCGACCCCGACATCCGCCCGGACCTGGCCGCGCCGATGCACGGCAACCGCTCGCACCTGGCGTTCAGCGGCGGCCCGCACGAGTGCCCGGGCCAGGACATCGGCCGCGCGATCACGGAGACCGCGGTCGACGTGCTCATCGGGCGGCTGCCGGACATCATGCTCGCGATCGAGGAGAAGGAGCTGACCTGGGCCGCGTCCTGGCTGTCCCGGCAACTCATCTCGCTGCCGGTCAGGTTCACGCCCACGGCGGCCGCGACGCAGCAGCCCCGGAAGACGGACCCGAACACCGCGGTGGCGCAGCCCGCGGCGTCCGAACCGTCGGCCGAACGGTCCGAGGACGAGGCCGCCGCGCGGGAGCCCCGGCGACCCGAGGCCGAGGCCTCCGCGGCCGGCGGAGCTCTCGCCGTCGGCCAGGAAGCGGCCGTCGTGGCGGAGCCCGCCGCTCCGGCTCCGACCCCGGCCCCGCAGCGCGCGTCGTTCGGCGCCCGCGTCGCGGGCTGGTTCGGCCTGCGTCGCAGGAAGTAGCGCCGGAGCCCCGCACAACGCACCGGGCCGCGGAACCCCGAGGGTTCCGCGGCCCGGTGCCGCTTTTCACGCCTGGACGACGAGGCTCCTACGCTCCCGAGCGGGCCGCCGTCTCCTGAGGCACGGCGTCGGCCGCCGCGGGCAGGGTCCGCCGGAACGGCACCATGGGCATCTGGTCGCAGTGCGCCACCGCTGCGGTGACCTCGCGGACGCGGACGCCCTCGACCGGCACGAGCTTCCAGCGCGACAGCAGCGTGGCGAGCCCGATCGTCATCTCCATGCGCGCGAACGTGTCGCCTATGCACTTGCGTGCGCCCGCCCCGAACGGGATGAACGCCTCGCGGGGCCGCCCGTCGCTGTTCTCCGGCGCCCACCGGTCGGGGTCGAAGCGCAGGGGGTCGGGGTAGAGCCGGCGGTCCCGGTGCAGCGCGTACAGGCTGAAGCCGATCTCGGTGCCGGCCGGGAGGGTGACGCCGCCGAGTTCGACGGGTTCGATCGCGCGCCGCATCAGCAGCGGGAGGGCGTGCAGGCGGGCGGTCTCGTCGACGACCTGGGTGAGGAACTTCAACTGCGGTACGTGGTGCGCCTCGACGGGGCCCTGCCCGACCACGGCGTGGACCTCCTCGACGGCCCGCCGTTCCGCCTCGGGGTTGTGGGCCAGTTCGTGGAAGGCCCAGGTGAGGGTCGCCGCGGCGGTCTCGGTGCCGGCGAACAGGATGGTGACCAGTTCGTCGCGGACCTCGGTCTCGGTCAGCGCCTCACCGGTGTCGGCGTCGCGCGCGGCCAGCAGCGACGAGAGGAGGTCGGGCCCGTCGACGCCGCGGTCGCGGGTGGCGGCGACGATGTCGTCGATGATGGCCCGCAGCCGGTGCGAGGCCGCGTCGAACTGCCGGTTGGCCCGCAGCGGGAGGTGGTCCACCACGGTCGGCTGCACGGCGCGGACCAGGCCGTACTTGATGAGGACGGGCACGTCCTCGCGGATGGCCTCGGCCGTGGCCTTGTCGATCGACGACGAGAACAGCGTGTCGGACAGCGCGTTGACGGAGTAGTGGTACAGCTCCTGGTCGAGGGCGACGACGCGGCCCTCCTCCCATCCGTCGGACACCGCGCGGGCCCGCAGCGACATGGCCTCGGCGTAGCCGGCGATGCGCGCGCGGTGGAACATCGGCTGCATGAGCCGCCGGTTCCTGCGGTGCGCCTTGGCCTCCGCCGTGGCGAGTCCGTTGCCCAGCAGGACGCGGGCGCGCTCGAAGAACCTCCCCTTGTCGAACGACCCCGCCTTGCCGACCAGCAGGTCGTGGGTCAGCTGCGGCGTGGTGACGAAGTAGAGCGGCAGCGTGCCGAGGTCCACGCGGACGATGTCGCCGGTGTCGGCGAGTTCGGTGAGGAACTCCAGCGGACGGCGCAGCAGCGGTATCGCGTGGCCCACCAGGGGGAGCCGTCCGGGTGCTCGGGGCAGGGAACGCAGGTCACGTGTCATCGCGGTAACTCCTTGTGGTGCGAGCGTTTCGCCGCTCGGTCCGGATCGGTCGTGGTACGTCTCGCACGGTTCACCCGGGCAGGAGGTCCCACCACCACGCGATGCACGGGATCGGCAGCGGTTCGGTGCTCGTGTCACTCGGGGTGTCGTGGAACATCGCCGGGAGGTTCGCGGGGTCCTCCGGCGTGGTGTAGCGCCGGGAGCTGACACCCCAGTCCTGCGCGGCGCGGATGAACGCCGCAAGGCTGTCGATGTACTGGCGCAGCTCGGTGCTCGCGGTGGCGAGCACCTGCTCGCGGATCCGCAGGAACAGGCACGTGACGCGGTCGCGTTGGGCGATGACCGTCGGCAACGCCTGTTCGGGCGTGAGGTTGTCGTGGTACTCGAGCACACGCAGGACGTTCAGGTAGTACTGACCGGCGCGGCTCTCCTTGTGGTACGAGAAGATGTCGTTGTCCCACGTGATGAGGAAGTACGCCATCTCCGCGAGCGCGCGTACCCGGAGGTCGTCGCGTTCGTTCGGCTTCAGCTCGTAGCCGTAGGCGAACTCCATCATGGGCGGGATGACCGAGGTCGCCCCGTCGTAGAGCCGCATGAGCGTGTAGTCGTTGAGGTCCGGGACGGTGCCGAGCGTGCGGTGCGACGCCTCCCACACCACGGACATGAAGTACTCGCGCAGCGCGTCCACCCAGCGGGCGGTCTGAACGGGGCTGGCGTGCACGGCTATCCGCTGCCGCAGGTCCCGCAGCCCCCGCGCGAGCGGGTCGTCGAGCATCATCGGCGCTTCGGGGTTCTGCGCGATCCGGGTCAGCCGCGACAGGACGGCCACCAGTTCCTTGGGGTCCGTTCCGAGGCTGCCCTCTTCGCAGTGGCCGTCGTCGACGCCGAACAGCCACAGGACGAAGTCCGCGACGATGCCGATCGCTTCCTCGCGGCCCTCGGGCAGGATCCGGGCGGCGAAGGTGCCTATCTCGTGGGTGACCAATTTCGTGCGCAGCGCTTCCGAGCCGATCTGGAACTTGTCGGCCCAGTCGATCGTCTGTTTGTCGATGGCTGCATAACGCGGATGCACGGCTGCTTGGAACGGCGAATATATGGGAGGGACGGCCAGTCTCTGCGTCATGTTTCGATCACCTTGGCTAACCTGCGGCTGAGGACGCCCGCGACACTAGCGGAGTTGATCTTGAAGGCGTGATCGGCTTTTGCGGAATCCGAAGTGGGTTTTCGGCCACATCGGCCACTTGCGATCACCCTGATTGCCGTTGATCCCTTCTGTGCGACCGAGATATGACGCTGCGTCAGAAAGTCTGGGGTGCTCGGTCGCCCACCAACTGAAGCACTTCGTCCGCGGGGGCCGCTAGTGCGTGCCGCCCAGACCGTAGACGCGGGCGGCGTTGCCGCCGAGTGCGAGGGCCAGGGTCGTGTCGTCGACGCCGTGCCGGGAGGCGACCTCCGCGAAGGCGCGGGCGTTGGCGGCGGTGCCCGGCATGCCCGGCCAGTCGGTCGCGAAGACGAACTTTTCAGCCAACCGTGCAAAGTTGAACCTGGCGTAGTACTCCGGCAGTTTGCGCGGCGGCAGACCGGACAGCTCGATCCACACGGTGTCGTGGAGCATCGCCAGCGCCGCCGCCGCCTCGTACCACCAGCCGCGGCCGCCGTGCGCGAGGACGACGGTCAGGCCCGGGAAGTCCCGCAGCACGGTGTCCAGCGCGACCGGGTCGGCGTACGCGTTCGTGGAGCCGGGGAAGCTGCTCGTGCCGCAGTGCACCACGACCGGCAGGCCGCGCTCGCGACAGACGGCGTACGCCGGGTACAGCATCGGGTCGGCGCACGAGAACCCGCCGTGCACGGGGTGCAGTTTGAGACCGCACGCGCCGAGGTCGGCCTGCCGCTCGACCTCGGCGTCCAACGGGTAGTGCAGGTGCGGGTTGACGTTCCCGAGGAACCGGAAGCGCTCCGGGTTGTGCTTGACGATCGGCAGCAGGTCCTCGACCGGCTGGATGCCGGTGGCCTTGGGGCTGTACTCGCACAGCAGGACCGCGTGGTCGACGCCCTGCTCGGCGAAGTGCGCGTCGAGCAGGGCGGGAACGACGGTGCCGTCCTCGTCGTACACGGCGGGCCAGTCGTGCGCGTGCCCGAAGTCGTGGGCCCAGCGCAGCCATGCGGGCGCGAGCGTGGGCAACCGCGGGGCGTGCACGTGGGCGTCGACCAGGAGGTGTCCGTCGAGCATGTGGTTCAGTCCTCTTCCGCGTCGTGCGTCGTGCGTGGGGCGTGCTGCTTGAGCCGCACCGCGACCTCCTGCCGCAGTACGTAGCGCTGGAGTTTGCCGGTCGCGGTCGTCGGCAGGACGTCGAAGGCGATGACGTGCCTCGGCCGTTTGAACGCGGCGAGGCCCTCGCGGCAGTAGGCCACCAGCTCGTCGGGTTCGACGGTGTGTCCGGGCGCGGCGACGACACACGCGACCGGCTTCTCCAGGCCGTCGGTGTCGGTCGCGGCGACCACCGCGACCTGGGCGACCGACGGGTGGGTGAGCAGCCGCGCCTCGACCTCGGCGGGCGACACCCAGATCCCGCCCGCCTTGATCATGTCGTTGCCGCGGCCGAGGCAGCGGTAGTAGCCGTCCGCGTCGCGGGAGTAGATGTCGCCGGTCGCGAGCCACTCGCCCTGGAAGACCGCGCGCGTGGTGTCGGTGCGCGCCCAGTAGCCGGTGGCCAGCGACGGTCCGCGCAGGAACAGGTTGCCGGGCTCGCCGTCGGGCACGTCGCGGCCTTCGGCGTCGCGCAGCCGCAGTTCGTAGCCGGGGACCGCGGTGCCCGTGGTGCCGGGCCGCACCTCGCCGGGCCGGTTGGACAGGAAGATGTGCAGCGCCTCGGTCGAGCCGATGCCGTCCACGATCTCGACGCCGAAGCGCTCCAGGAAGCGCGCGTACAGCTCGGCGGGCAGGGCCTCGCCCGCGGAGACCGCGAAGCGGACCGAGGCGAACGCGTCGCGCGGGACGTCCGGGCTGTGCAGGAGGGCGGCGAAGAAGGTCGGTCCGGCGAAGAACAGCGTGGGCCGGTCGGCGGCCAGCCGGGCGGCGACCCCGGCGGGGGACGGGCGCGCCGGGTCGAGGACGGCGGTGGCGCCGGCGGCGAGCGGGAAGAACGCCGCGTTGCCGAGGCCGTAGGCGAAGAACAGCTTGGCGACCGAGAAGCACCGGTCGTCCGGCGTGGTGCCGAGCACCTGTTCGCCGTACGTCTCGACGACGTGGCGGATGTTGGCGTGCCGGTGCATCGCCGCCTTGGGCGTCCCGGTGGTGCCGGAGGTGTACAGCCACAGCGCGGGGGAGTCGCCGTGCGTCGGGTACGGCTCGGCGTCCTCGCCGTGGTCGAACAGCGACGCCCAGGCGATGCGGGCCACGTGCCCGGGCGGGTCGACGGCCGCGTCGTCGACGACCACGACCCCGGCCAGGTCGGGGGTGTTCCGCACCGCCTCGTCGGCGGCCTCGGCGAACTCCGGGGTCACCAACAGTAGTCGGGCCCGCGAGTCGCGCAGCAGTTCGGCGAGCTCGTGGCCGCGGTACATGGTGGAGACCGGAACCGGGACCGCTCCGGCGCGCATGGCCGCGAGGATGGCGACCAGCAGCTCCGGGCCGTCGGAGGCGAACAGCATGACGCGTTCCTCGGGGCGCAGCCCGTTCGCCCTCAGCCCGGCCGCAACGCGCCGTATCCGATCGCCGAGTTCGCCGTACGTGAGGGTGCCGCGCGGCCCGGCGACCGCGGTGCGGTCCGCGTGCCCCGCACTGATCTGACGGTCCACCAGGTAACTGGCGGCGTTGAACGGCTCTGGCATCGCGGCCCCTTCGGATCGGTTCGGATCGTGCGGAACGCGGGCCGGACGGAGGCCCCGGTGGCTGGGGCGTGTCTGGTGGACACGCCCTAGGCGAGGTGCGCGTACTCGTACTCGAACGGCTGGCCGTTGATGCCCTGCCGCGGCGGGGCGACCCACGAGGCGATGCGGCCCGGCTCGTACACCGGCCGCATGAGCGAGGAGACGAACGCCATGTCGGCGTCGCTCGGCAGCCACGCGTGGCGCCCGGCCTCCCACTGCTCGACGGTGAGGAACTCGCCGGCGGGGGAGAGGTGGCATCCCGCGAAGGCGCCGACCGCGCGGTTGAAGCCGTGGTGCGGGAGCGTGAGCGGAGTGTCGATGCCGTGGTCGGCGAGGATGCGGTTCCAGCGGGTGACGCCGCTGCCGCAGTCGGCCGTGTACTCGGCGCGCAGGTCCTGGTTCAGCGCGACGAGCGCGGGCGTCTCGACCGTCGTGAGCCGGCCGTCGGCGACGGCGTCGACCATGACGTGCCCGTCGGTCAGGACGTGGTCGTCCTTGCGGCGCTCCTCCTGCCAGCGCCCCTTGAGACCGTTGGTGAAGTAGTTGGCGACGTTGGTGGACGTCTCCGAGCCGAACAGGTCGAGCGAGACGCTGTAGTGGAAGTTGAGGTACCGCTGGATGACCGCGAGCGGGATGCCGCCGAACCGGGCGATGTCGTCGGTGTCGTGCTCGCGCATCAGCTCGGCGGTGCGGGTGACCACGCGGTCGATGCCGGTCGTCCCCACCATCATGTGGTGGGCCTCTTCCTTCAGCATGAAGTCGCAGGTGCGCGCCAGCGGGTCGAACGCGCTCTCCTTCAGCGTGCCGAGCTGGTACTTGCCGTCCCGGTCGGTGAAGTAGGTGAACATGTAGAACGCCAGCCAGTCCGGCGTCGGCTCGTTGAACGCGCCCAGGATGCGCGGCGCGTCCTCGCTGCCGGAGTTGCGCAGCAGCAGCGACTCGGCCTCGTCGCGGCCGTCCCGCCCGAAGTAGGCGTGCAGCAGGTACACCATCGCCCAGAGGTGGCGGCCCTCCTCCACGTTGACCTGGAAGAGGTTGCGCAGGTCGTACAGGCTCGGCGCGGTGGCGCCGAGGTGCCGCTGCTGCTCGACCGAGGCGGGCTCGGTGTCGCCCTGAATGACGATCAGCCGCTGCAGGTCCGCGCGGTGTTCGCCGGGTACCTGCTGCCACGCCTTCTCGCCCTTGTGCCGGCCGAACGCGATCGTGCGCTCGGACTGGCGCTCGGACAGGAAGATGCCCCACCGGTACTCCGGCAGCGCGACGTGCCCGAAGTGCGCCCACCCGTCGCGCTGCACCGACACCGCGGTCCGCAGGTACACGTCCGTCGTCGGCAGCGCGGGGCCCATCTCGCCCCACCACGACAGGAACTTCGGCTGCCACGACTCCAACGCCCTCTGCAGCCGCCGGTCGTCGGACAGGTTGACGTTGTTCGGAATCCGCTCGGAGTAGTTGATGGTGCTCATCGCGGCATCACACCCGCTCGTTGTCGAAGTCGGCGCGCTGGCCGGTGCCGTATTTGCGCAGGGCGCCGTCGGGGCCGGCGGCGTTGGGGCGGATGAAGATCCAGTTCTGCCACGCGGAGAGGCGGCCGAAGATCTTCGTCTCGGGGGTCTCGGGGCCGGTGAAGCGGTGGTTGGCCTCCATGCCGGTGAGCGCGTCGGGGCTGAGGGAGGCGCGCTCCTCGACGACGATGCGGACCTCGTCCTCGTAGTCGATGTCGTCGGGGGCGTACGTCACCAGGCCGAGGGCGAGGGCTTCGGCGGCGGGCAGCGGTTCGCCGAGGTGCTTGGCGAGGGCCTCGACGTGGGCCGGGTCGCCGTGGAAGCGCGACCGCAGGCGGGTGAGGCCGTTGCCCATCGGGTACGCGCCGAAGTTGGCGTCGGACAAACGGAGTTCGGCGGGGGCGGCGTCGGGGGCGTCCTCGAAGACGCCGTCCAGCATGTACTGGCGGTCGGCGGCCAGGGCGAGTTCGAGCAGCGGGCCGACGAAGCAGCTGCCGGGCTCGACGAGTGCGAGCAGGGTGCGGCTGGTGACGTCGAGGCGCTTGAGGGTGCGCTTGAGGTAGTGCCGGACCTCGTTCACGAACCAGTCGTCGGCGTGCGCGGCGAGGAACGCGTCGTGGGCGAGGACGGCGTCGGCGTCGCCCGCGGTCTTCAGGATCCACGTGCCGAGCGTGTTCTCGTTGGTGCGCAGGTGCAGGATCGCGTCGTCGAGCTCGCGGGTCACGGCCAGCGGCCAGAACGCGGCGCCTTCGCGGCGCGCGGCGTCGGGGTCGACGGGGGCCGGCGTGGTCGGTGCGCCGACGGTGAGGGTCGCGGTGCGCGCGGCGCGGTCGAGGTCGACGGTGACGTGCGTGTACGCGATGCGCGTGTCGGACTCGTCGCGGACGAGGGGCGTCAGAGCCACGCCTTCGGCGGCGTCCGGGCGCGTCGAGCGGGCGGCGGCCGCGGCGGCGCGCTCGGCGACGGCGTCGGCGAAGCGGCTGCGCGGGACCGTGGCGTCGACCAGCTTCCAGTCCACCGCGGTCTTGCCGCGCACGCCGTCGGCCTTGGTGGCGAACACGTCGGCCAGGTCCTTGCGGACGCCGCGCTTGTCGACGACCCGGGTCAGGCCGCCGGTGCCGGGCAGGACGCCGAGCAGCGGCACCTCGGGCAGCGAGACCGCCGAGGAGCCGTCGTCGATCAGCACGATCTCGTCGCAGGCGAGGGCGAGTTCGTAGCCGCCACCGGCCGCGCTGCCGTTGACCGCGGCGACGAACGCGATGCCGGAGTGCGCGGAGGCGTCCTCCATGCCGTTGCGGGTCTCGTTGGTGAACTTGCAGAAGTTCACCTTCCAGGAGTGCGCGCTCTGGGCCAGCATCCGGATGTTCGCGCCCGCGCAGAACACCTTCTCCTTGGCGCTGCCCACCACGACGGCCTTGACGGCCGGGTGTTCGAAGCGGATGCGCTGGAGCGCGTCGTACAGCTCGATGTCGACGCCCAGGTCGTACGAGTTGAGCTTGAGCTCGTACCCCTCGACGAGGCCGCCGCGTTCGTCGACGTCGAGGGTGAGCCGCGCGACGGCGCCGTCGACGGACAGGGTCCAGTGGCGGTAGGTGTCCGGGTGCGCGTCGAAGCGGACCGGTGTCGGGGGCATGTGGGCGCCTTTCGGCCGACGGGCGGAACTTCGGTGGGGCGAGTTCTACGCCTCGATGTTCTACAAGGCTCCGATGTAGCGTCAATAGCATGTAGGAAATTGGCGGGGTCTGGGATACTCGGGCGCAGCAGGTCGAGCGGAGGACGAACGCAGATGGAGCACCCCGGCGAACCGGCCCGGCCGGCGATGTCGCGACGGCAGCAGGTCGGCGCCGCGAGCGCTCGCTCGCTGCTGATGACGCTGCTCGGCGAGTACGTGCTCCCGCACGGCGGCGCCGCGTGGACCTCGACCCTGCTCAGGGCCTTCGAGGGGCTCGGCGTCGAGGAGAAGTCGGCGCGCCAGGCCCTCGCCCGCACCGCCGCGGACGGCTGGATCGCCTCCGAGCGCGCCGGCCGCCGGGTCCGCTGGGTGCTCACCGCGCCCGGCCGCCGGCTGCTCACCGAGGGCGCCGAGCGCATCTACAGCTTCGGCGCGCCGAGCCCGCCGTGGGACGGCCGCTGGCTGGTCGTCATGGCGACCGTCCCGGAGACCCAGCGCAAACTGCGGCACCAGCTGCGGACCAAGCTCACCTGGGCCGGGTTCGGGAGCCCGGCGCCCGGCATGTGGATCAGCCCGCACCCGGCGCGGGCGCCCGAGGCCGAGGAGATCATGCGCGAGCTCGGGCTCGACGCGTCGGCGTTCTCCTTCTGCGGCGCGTTCGGCGACATCGGCTCGCAGCGCGGGATGGTCGACCAGGCGTGGGACCTCGCCGAGACCGCCGCGCAGTATGAGGCGTTCCTCGACGAGTTCGCCGGCCTACGGCCTCGGCCGGGTGCCGAGGTGGTGCTCGCGCAGGTCCGGCTGGTGCACGAGTGGCGGCGCTTCCCGTTCCTCGACCCGCGGCTGCCGGCCGAGCTGCTGCCCGCGCGGTGGATCGGCGACCGGGCGGCGAAGGTGTTCGCGAAGCTGCACGGGGACTGGCAGGCCCAGGCCCAGGCGTCGTGGGGCGCGCTGGCGGACGACGCGGCGGCGTAGCGTCGGTCGGGCGCGGCTGTGTACGGGGATCGGGTGGCATGCCACAGTCTTCGCCGCCGATACGCCGTCAACTGTCGACATCTAGATCACGCATCGCTAGCCTCCCGTGGAATGTCGTCGGCCCGGAGGAGAGGCACGCCATGAAACCGGACGCCCGCGTCGGAGTCGTCGGCGGCGGCGCGATGGGGATCGGGATCGCCCAGGTCTTCGCGGTCGCCGGCTGCACGGTGACCGTCGTCGAACCGGACGCGGCGCGCGCGGGCGACATCGTGCCCGGCATCCGCGACTCCGCGGCGCGGGCCCTCGCGCGCGGCAAACTCGCGGCCGGCACGGCCGCCGCGGCCCCCGACCGGGTCACCGTCGTCCCGGACATCGGCGACCTGCCCGAAGGCCTCGACCTCGTGGTCGAGGCCGTCCCCGAGCGCCTCGCCCTCAAGCGCACGGTGCTCGCCGCCGCCGAACGCCGCGCGCCGCGCCTGCTCGGCACCAACACCAGCGGCATCGGCATCGGCGAGCTCGGCGCCGAGCTCGCCCGGCCCGGGGTGTTCATCGGACGGCACTTCTTCAACCCGGTCCCGGCGATGCCGCTCCTGGAGATCGTCGTCGCCGACGCGACCGACCCGGCCACCGTCGACGCCGCCCGCGACATCGCCGCGCTGATCGGCAAAGAGGTCATCGTGGTCCGCGACAAGCCGGGCTTCGCCACCTCGCGCCTCGGCGTCATGCTGGGGCTGGAGGCCATCCGCATGCTGGAGGACGGCGTCGCCTCGGCCGCCGACATCGACCGTGCGATGGAGCTCGGCTACCGGCACCCGATGGGCCCGCTGCGGCTGACCGACCTGGTCGGCCTCGACGTACGGCTCGACATCGCCCGCAACCTCGCCGAGGCGTACGGGCCGCGCTTCGACCCGCCGCGGCTGCTGGTCGACAAGGTCACGGCCGGCGAGCTCGGCAGGAAGTCGGGCCGCGGGTTCTACGACTGGGACGGTGGCGCGGCGTGACGTACCGGACCCTCGACGTCACCGAGGCGTCGGACCGCGTGGTGGTCCGGCTCGACCGGCCCGCCGAACGCAACGCGATCTCGCGCGAGATGGTCGACGAACTCCACGCCGTCTGCGGGCGGTTGGAAAAGGAGCCGCGGGCGCTGCTGCTCACCGGCGGCGACCAGGGCGTGTTCGCGGGCGGCGCGGACATCGCGGAACTGCGCGAACGCGGCCGCCTCGACGCGCTCGACGGCATCAACCTGCGGCTGTTCGAACGGATCCGGGCGCTGCCGATGCCGACCGTCGCCGCGATCGACGGCTACGCGCTCGGCGGCGGCGCGGAACTGGCGTACGCGTGCGACCTGCGCATCGCCAGCGACCGCGCGGTGTTCGGCCAGCCCGAACCGCAACTCGGCATCCTCCCGGGCGCGGGTGCCACGTGGCGGCTGGTGCGGCTGCTGGGCGAGAGCGTCGCCAAGCAGATCCTCCTGGCCGGGCGCAGGCTCGACGCCGAGGAGGCGCTGCGCTGCGGCCTCGTCATCGACGTCGTCCCGGCGGACGGGCTGCTCGCCGCCGCCGACGCCCTCCTCGACCGTGTCCTGCGCTCGTCGGCGCTCGCGCTGCGGCTCACGAAGATGGCGGTGGACGCCCCCGAGGGAGCCCACCCCTCCTTCGAACTGGCGGCCCAGGCCGTGCTGTTTGAGGACGAGGAGAAGCGCGAGCGGATGACGGCGTTCCTGGAGAGGCGCGCGAAGTAGATCGGGGGGCGCGCCTCGGGGGAGGCACCGCTTTGCCGCCGCGGATACGGGCCCGGCACCGTCCGGACCGACACGGGATCGGGAACGGCCGGCATGAGCGTCGCGTGAACTATCGTGAGGAAGACCGATGAGTTTGTCGGGCCGCGCGGGTCCAACCCTCTGACCGCTGTATCCGACGCCTCGGGAGCAAGGCATGGGCCTCATCCACATCGCAATGTTCACCACCCTCGACCTCGTCGGGCAGGCGCCCGGCGGCCCCGAGGAGGACCCGGAGGGGTTCCCGTTCGGTGGCTGGCAGGCGCCCCTGATCGAGGAGACCGAGGGGGCGCAGATCCTCGACGCGTACGAGGGCACCGACGCGCTGCTGCTCGGCCGGCGGACGTACGACATCTTCGCGGCCTACTGGCCGCAGCAGGACGACGCGTTCGGCACGCTCTTTAACAGCATCCCGAAGTACGTGGCCTCCCGCGGCAAGCCCGACCTCCCGTGGGCCGGCTCCACGCAGCTCGGCCCCGACCTGCCCGCCGCGGTACGCGAGATCCGCGACCGGCACAAGCACGTCAAGGTCGTCGGGAGCCTTGACCTCGTGCAGACCCTGCTGCGCGAGAAGCTCTTCGACCGGCTCGACCTGTGGGTGCACCCGATCGTGCTCGGCGTCGGAAAGAAGCTGTTCGAGGACGGCACGGTGCCCACGAACGTCACCCTGCTCGCCCCGCCGGCGTCCACTCCGACGGGCGCCGTCTACCTCCGCTACGGCATCGCCGACGGCATCCCGGCCACGGGAGACATGAACGCCCCCGACCGCGGTCTCACCCGCGACGCCTGACGCCTTCGCCGGCCCGACGGCCCCGGACGCGCGCCGTGCGCAGCGCCCGGGCCGTCGTCGGCTGTGCCCCGTCGACAACGGCCCGGGCGCGCGCGGCCAGCAGGCCGCCGCCCTTGAGCCCGCCCGCGTCAGCCGATGCTAGGGACCTCGCCCGCGCCAGGGCTTGTAAGAAATGGACCTGCCGCGGGCCTTCGACCACGCGGTCCCGGGAGTCGCCTCAGAAGGGTTCGGCGACGACCCAGTGCTCGACGAGCTGTCCGGACACCACACGGACCATGTCCATGCCGGTGACCTCGAAGCGTTCTCCGGTCGGCGGCCGGCCGAAGAAGTCGCCGGTGTGGGTGCCGGAGACCGTGTAGTGGTTGGCCACCCACTCGCCGTCCTCGACGCTCCGGACCGTCGTGACCGTGAAGTCGGGGACGCCGGCGACGATTCCCGCCCACTTGCGGCGCCATTGCGCCCGGTCGCACTCGACCCCCTGGTCGAGGGACACGGGCGCGATGAGCGCCAGGGCGGCGTCGAAGTCGCCGGCGGCGCGCAGCGCGTTGATCGCGCGTACGACCTCGGTGGGGCTTGACGTAGTCATGTCCGCTCCCTCCCACAGAAACGAGGACACTCCCCGGAAAGCTCTCGTGCCACAATACGGGGAGACTCCCCGGATAGGCAACGAGGCTGATGTGACCGGACGATCGGTACGCCGAGACGCGCAGCGCAACCGCACACGCCTGCTCGACACCGCCGCGCAGGTGTTCCAGGAGGCCGGCGCCGAGGCCCCGCTCGACCTGATCGCCGAGCGCGCCGGCGTCGCGAACGCCACCCTGTACCGGCACTTCCCGACGCGCCGACTCCTGATCAGCGCGGTCTACGCCCGGGTCATCGACAGCCTCTGCGCGGAGGCGCACACTCTGGCCGAGACCGCCCGCCCCGACGCCTTGTTCGCCTGGTTCGCCGCCGTCGTGGCCCGGATGCAGGAAAGCCGGGGCCTACGCGACACCCTCGTCGCCGCCTACGCCCTGGCCCCGGGCGAGACCACCGCCGAAGTGGACGAATGGCACGACCGCGTCATCGCGGCCGCCCAGCCGCTCTTCGCCAGCGCCCGGCACCACGGGCTCGTCGACCCGGCACTGCCCTGGCCCGAAGTACTCGCCCTCGTCACCGCCATCGCCGGCGCCGCCGGGGACAACCGCGAGGCCGGCCGCCGCATGCTGTCGGTCGTCATCGCGGGCCTGGGCGCCCCGAGCGACTGAGGCCGCCGCACCCGACCGGGGCATGTTGTCGTTTGATCGGCCGAATCCTGGGGAAGCCGTGAGGGCTGTCTCGGGGCAAATCATTACGTAACGTGTATAAACGGTCGCTCATATGGGAGAGGAAGGGCCGGATCCGGCCAAGTGTTTGGTGGAAACACCGAAACGGTTCATGACACGAACACAGAGACTTGGGTCGTTCGTTGCCTTGAACCGTTCGTCTCTACAAAGTTAGCTTTGGTCATGACCGCAACCCGGGCCGAGCCGCCGCCGGACAGGTGGATGGGGTCGGTCTGCGGCGGGTGGCGACCGCGCGCGTCGCGCAGTTTTTGTGCAGCGTGATCCTCTTAGCCCGGAAGGTTTTCCGATGTCCGAGAACCAAGACGCAAACGCTGGTGGCGGCTGCCCCGTCGCGCACGGGCGCGCTCCGCACCCGACGCAGAGCGGTGGCAACGCCCAGTGGTGGCCGAACCGCCTGAACCTCAAGATCCTCGCGAAGAACCCCGCGGTGGCGAACCCGCTCGGCGAGGAGTTCGACTACAAGGCGGCGTTCAACAGCCTCGACCTGCCCGCCGTGAAGCAGGACATCGCCGAGGTACTGACCACGTCGCAGGACTGGTGGCCGGCCGACTTCGGCAACTACGGGCCGCTCATGATCCGCATGGCGTGGCACTCCGCCGGCACGTACCGCATCAGCGACGGCCGCGGCGGCGCCGGCGCCGGGCAGCAGCGCTTCGCGCCGCTCAACAGCTGGCCGGACAACGGCAACCTGGACAAGGCCCGCCGCCTGCTGTGGCCGGTCAAGCAGAAGTACGGCCAGAACCTGTCGTGGGCCGACCTGATGATCCTCGCCGGCAACGTCGCGCTGGAGCAGATGGGCTTCACGACGTTCGGCTTCGGCGGCGGCCGCCCCGACGTGTGGGAGTCCGAGGAGGACGTCTACTGGGGCCCCGAGCAGACCTGGCTCGGCGACGAGCGCTACACCGGCGACCGTGAGCTGGAGAACCCGCTCGGCGCCGTGCAGATGGGCCTCATCTACGTCAACCCGGAGGGCCCCAACGGCAATCCGGACCCGATCGCCGCGGCCCGCGACATTCGCGAGACGTTCCGCCGCATGGCGATGAACGACGAGGAGACCGTCGCGCTGATCGCCGGCGGCCACACCTTCGGCAAGACGCACGGCGCCGGCCCGGCCGAGAGCGTCGGCGCCGACCCCGAGGCCGCCCCGCTGGAGGAGCAGGGCCTCGGCTGGAAGAGCACGTACGGCACCGGCAAGGGCGCCGACGCGATCACCAGCGGCCTCGAAGGCATCTGGACCAACACCCCCACCACGTGGGACAACAGCTTCTTCGACATCCTCTTCGGGTACGAGTGGGAGCTGTTCCAGAGCCCCGCCGGCGCCAACCAGTGGCGGCCGAAGGACGGCGCGGGCGCGGGCACCGTCCCCGACGCGCACGACCCGGCCAAGAAGGTCGCGCCGACGATGCTCACGACCGACCTGTCGCTGCGCTTCGACCCGGCGTACGAGGAGATCTCGCGGCGCTTCCACGCCGACCCGGCCGTGTTCGCGGACGCTTTCGCGCGCGCCTGGTACAAGCTGACCCACCGCGACATGGGCCCGATCGCGCGCTACCTCGGCCCCGAGGTGCCGTCCGAGGAACTGCTGTGGCAGGACCCGGTCCCGGCCGTCACGCACGAGCTCGTCGACGCCGCGGACATCGCGTCCCTCAAGGCGCAGATCCTCGCGTCCGGCGTCTCGACGGCGCGGCTCGTGGCCACCGCGTGGGCGGCGGCCTCGTCGTTCCGCGGCAGCGACAAGCGCGGCGGCGCCAACGGCGGACGCGTCCGTCTGCAGCCGCAGGCCGGCTGGGAGGCCAACGAGCCCGACGAGCTCGCCGGCGTGCTGCGCACCCTCGAGGGCATCCAGCAGTCCTTCAACGCCGCGCAGTCCGGCGGCAAGCGGGTCTCGATCGCCGACCTCGTGGTGCTGGCCGGCAGCGCGGCCGTCGAGCAGGCCGCCCAGGCCGCGGGCTACGACGTGACCGTGCCGTTCTCGCCCGGCCGCGCCGACGCGACGCAGGAGCAGACCGACGTCGAGTCCTTCGCCGCGCTCGAGCCCACCGCGGACGGCTTCCGCAACTACCTGGGCAAGGGCAACCGCCTCCCGGCCGAGTACCTGCTGCTCGACCGCGCGAACCTGCTCACGCTCAGCGCGCCGGAGCTGACCGTCCTCGTCGGCGGCCTCCGCGTCCTCGGCGCGAACCACCAGGGCTCGTCCGTGGGCGTCTTCACCGACACGCCGGGCACGCTGACGAACGACTTCTTCGTCAACCTGCTCGACTACAACACCTCGTGGACCCCGACCTCCGAGGACGCCCAGTCCTTCGAGGGCCGCGACGCCACGGGCAAGGTGAAGTGGACCGGCAGCCGCGTCGACCTCGTCTTCGGCTCCAACTCCGAACTGCGGGCCCTCGCCGAGGTCTACGGCAGCGACGACGCGAAGGAGAAGTTCGTCAACGACTTCGTCGCGGCGTGGGCGAAGGTGATGGACCTGGACCGCTACGACCTGCGCTGACCCCCATCCGACGGGACCGGCCCTTTCGACGGCCGGCCTCCCCCCGGAGACGCCCGACGGAAGGCCCCGCGCCCTGAGCGCGGGGCCTTCCGCGTTACCGCCCGGCCGGTTTGCGGTCGCTCTACGCTCGGTGTCTACGTACGGCGCCGAGTGGGAGGAGTCGCGTGTCGGGCGGCGACGCGGTCGAGGACTTCTGGCGGCCGATCAAGCGGATGGTGGCCCAACGGGGGCTGAGGAACGCCGACTTGGGGAGACGGCTGAACCTGAGCCCGTCCGCGGTGTCGGAGCTGCTCAACGGCCGACGGGCGAAGGCGCCGGACTGGGACGTGGTCAGGACCATCGTCGAGCTCTGCCTGGACCGCGTGGACGAGCGCCGGGTTCGGGAGGAACTCGACTATCGGAAGCGACGCCTGGAGGAGCTTGAGACAGCGCTGGACCGGGCACGAACGCCGGGGGAGACCGGGGCGAAGGCGGCCGTCGCGTCGGAGCCGACGGTGTGCCCGCTGTGCGCGGAGGGCTCATGGGACATCACCACGAAACCGGCGCGCACGTTCGATGCGGCGGCCCGACTGCTCGGCGGCGGCACCGGCCAGGTGGACGACGACGTCGCGGAGATCGGCTCGTGGACGCTGTGCGGGGCCGAGGATCTCGCGCGGTTCCGCGAGCGCCTCGCCGCGCTGGTGGCCGCGATCCTGCCGGTGGCCGAGGCGCGGGTCCGGGGTGGGTGCCGGGCGCATCGGATCCACCTCTGGCACGCGGCACGGGTGGTCGCGGCGGTCGAGTGCCTGGTCGCGAGCCCCCCGATGGGTACGGCCCTCGACCGGTGCGGCTCGATCGGCGTCGGCGCGATCCTGGGGGTGGGTGGGGCCGTCCACCTGTTCACGGTGCCGGGCACGGTCACGTACGACTGGAAGAACGGGCGGACTCGGGTTCTCCAAGCAGCGTACGAGCAGGTGCTGCTCGAAGCCGTAGGCGGTGAGGTCGCGGCCGACGATCTGCCCGACTTCGTCGAAGCAGCGCGGGCCGCGGCTGATGCCCATGCGCAACGGATGGCCGAACTGGGTGCAGAGCACCCGGCGTTGTTCGCCTGGTCGGCTCTTCAGGCGGGGACGACCACCTCGGCCGCCGTGCACGACAACGGCCTGCCGGGCCTGGAGTCCGCGCTGCGGGCGCTCACCTGCCACGAACCCGGCGCGGACTCGTTGGCGACACGGATCGTCCGCGGGCACCGCCGGGCGTTGGCCGAGCCGATCTCACTCGCCGGCGAATTGCGTGAGGACCTGCGGGGCGTCGAGATCCCCAGCATGGAGCGCGGATACGTCAATCCTGCGTTCCGGGCGGCGTTGTACGACCAGTCAGCGGCTCCTCACGTCGACTCGTGGTGGTCGGGCCGGGCCGTGCACGACGACATCGCGGGGTTCCTGGCCGGCGAACTGGTCTCGGCGTACGCACCGCGGCGGCTGCTGATGGTTCTCGGGGATCCGGGGACCGGGAAGTCGCTGCTCACCCGGCTGCTCGCCGCGCGCCTGCCACCCGGCGACTATCTGCCCGTGCGGATCGAGCTGCGCGACGTGCTCCCGGGGACCGCGACCCTGGATCAGCTCGAACGGGCCGTGCGGCAGGCCACGCTGCGGGCGGCGGGTTGGGAGGACGTGCGGGATGCCGCACCCGAGGTGCTCCCGGTACTGATCTTCGACGGGTTCGACGAACTGCTCCAGGCCGGCACGGTCGATCAGTGGAACTACCTGGAGAATCTCGCGGCGTTCCAGGCCGGTTGCCTCGCGAACGGCACTCCGGTGGCCGTCGTCGTGACCAGCCGCACGGTCGTGGCGGATCAGGCGCATATCCCCGACGGCACACTGGTCGCGCGCCTTGAGCCGTTCGACGCCGACAGGATCGAGCGGTGGCTTCAGGTGTGGAACGCCGCGAACGGGGCTGCCTTGCGCCGGAACCGCGGAGCGCTTCCGCCCTCCGACCTGGGTGCCGTACATCCGGAACTCGCATCCCAACCCCTTCTGTTGTTCATGCTCGCGCTGTACTACGCGTTCGCGGGCGGTGCGGAGCCGGGGGTGGTCGCCAGGCTCAGCCGTGGCGGGTTGTACGAGCGCCTGCTGCGTCTGTTCGTGCGCAGGCAGGTCGTCAAACGTGAACCGAAGCTCCGGCCGGCCGCCGTCGAGGAGAAGGTCGAACGGGAGCTGGACGATCTGTCCGTCATCGCGGTGGCGATGTTCATCCGGGGCCGCCAGGGGGTCAGCGCGGAGGAGGCCGCCCACGACCTCGCCTTCCTCCGCGAGCCGGACGACACACCCGAACGTCCCGATGCCTGCATGTTGTTCGGCCGGTTCTTCTTCATCCACGAGGCCCGCACCGGTGCGGACGACGCCCTGAGCCGGAGCCGCCGCTGGTACGAGTTCCTGCACGCGACGTTCGGCGAGTACCTGGTCGCACGCAAGATCGTCCGTACGTTGCGCCGCTGTCCGGACGGCGACGCGCACGACGGCTTGCTCTTCAACCTCCTGGCCGCTGCGCCGCTTACCGACCACATGCGCATCTTGGATGATCTCGGCGAGTTGCTGGAGGAAGACGGCACCGCGTCGGTGCCTGCGCTCTTTCAGGCGTCGCTCAAGGACCGGCCCCTGGGTGCGTGGACCGCATACAACCCGACCGAGGAAACGGCCGTCTTCCGCTGCGCGTCGTACAGCGTGAACCTGGTGCTTCTCGTGCTCGCCAAGTACGGGAAGGTCAGCGTCTCCGACCTGGTCGCACCGGGCGCGAAACCCCGAGCGGCTTGGCACAAGCACGCCATGTTGTGGAACTCCCAGTTCAGCGCGGCGTCGTGGGACGCGCTGACGGGTGTGGTCGCCACGAAGCGGGTGAACAGATGGCCCGCTGAGGCGCCTGATGTGGCTCTGGAGTTCGAGCCGCGCCCGATCGACGCCAATGTGAACGTGCATCGGGCGCAGTGGGTTCGGGACGGTGACATCGACGACGCTGTGGAGCCGGCGCTTCCGCTCTTCGCCGAACTGCCCCGGCTGACCGGGATCGACAGGTACGAGCCCCACGGCGGCAAGTATTCGCGGGCGCATGCCTTGGTCGCACTCGCGATCTGCGACCCGACGGAAGCAGGGGTCGAGGAGTTGATGAAGCGGTACAAAGCGTGTCTTCTGGCTCTGGGTGGGTCGCGCACTCGGGGAGACCGCGACTACGAACGCTTCAGGCGGCTTGTCGCACGCCGTCTCCTGCAGGACGCGGACCTCCTGCCGCCGAGTGTCGTCGCGGACTACCAGGCCTGTCTCGACGAGAGCCACCGCTTCTAGCGTGTACCACCCGCCTCGTCGGCGATCAGCGCGTCGAGCTTCTCCGCGATCCACAGTGCCGCCATGCCCGTGACCACGTGGCCGAGGTGGGGGACGGGGTGGCCCGTCGCGTGCGCGAGCGCCGTCGCGGACTCGCCCGCCGCGGAGCCGGTCGCTGTCGCCGTGCCGAGGATGACGGCGGTGCGGAGGGGGATGAGCTTCATGGTGTCCTCCCGGACCCGTAGTGGTTGGTGGAGCCACTGTCGGGCCGGGGCGGAGGTGTTGCGGTGGGATGCCGAAGCATGCCGAAGGGGGTGGGGTTCGTGCAGGTCGGAAGGCCACTTCGGGGTTCGGGGGCCGAACGCCGTCGAAGGAGGGTCAGCCCACGTGGATGTGGGGGCGGCGGGCTCGGTTGGGTTCCGCTTCGCGGAGGACTTCTCGGGTGACGGGGGCGACCTCGCCGTGGCCGAAGAGGAAGAAGCGGAGGAAGTTGGCGAGCGGGTTGCCCTCGGTCCATTCGAAGTAGATGTGGGGGCGCTGGTCGGTGACGTCGCGGACGTGGATGAGCATGGCGGCGAGGGCGTTGGGGACCGAGGAGCTTTCGAGGCGGAGGACGCGGTAGCGGCCGTGGGCGACCTCGCCTCGGACGGTCAGGCCGGACTCGAACTCGGAGGGGTCGAGGACGGTGACCTCGACGAAGATGATGTCGTCGGAGTCCGGCATGTCGTTGTCGGCGCGCATCTGGTCGAGCTTGTCGCGGTACTCGGCCTCGTCGCGCGTGTCGGGCTGGTTGGCGATGAAGCGGATCGTGCGGTGCGCGCAGTCGCGGACGAAGCGGGCCGCCATCGGGTCGAGGTTGACATCGGTGACGCGCAGTTCGAAGGCGCGGACGATCCGGGACAGCAGGGACAGCGCCATGATGCCGGCGATGAAGCACGCGCCGATTTTGACGCCGTCGGGGCGTTCGGCGATGTTGACCGCCGTGGTGTAGACGAACACGACGGCGATGCAGCCGAAGCCGATGGTCCAGCCGCGTTCCCCTGCCTTCCGGGCGGCGATGGTCACGGCGATGGCGGCGGAGGTGATGAGGACGAGGACGCCGGTTGCGTACGCGCCGCCCTGCTTGTCGACGTTGGCGTCGAAGAGCCAGGTCACCAGGAACGCGACCAGGATGAACACGATGACCATGGGACGCACGGCCCGCGCCCAGCCCGGCGCCATTCCGTACCGCGGGAGGTAGCGCGGCATGAGGTTGAGCAGGCCGGCCATGGCGGAGGCGCCGGCGAACCACAGGATCAGGATCGTCGAGATGTCGTAGACGGTGCCGAAGGCGGATCCGAGGTTCTCGTGCGCGAGGTACGCGAGGGCGCGGCCGTTGGCGGGCCCGCCGGCCTTGAAGTCCTGCTGCGGGATCAGGAGCGTGGTGATCCAACTGCTGGTGATGAGGAAGACGCTCATGATGACGGCGGCGGTGGTCAGCAGCTTCTTCGTGCCGCGGATGCGCGCGGCGGGCTTGGCCGGGTCGTCGTCGGGGGCGCCTTCGACGTGCGGCATGACCGCGACGCCGGTCTCGAAGCCGGACAGGCCGAGGGCGAGCTTGGGGAAGACGACGAGGGAGACGCCGATCATCACCCAGATGCTGCCGCGTTCGGCGACGAGCGCGTGCCGCCAGTCGGTGACGACGCTCGGGTCCTCGGCGACGTGCCAGATGCCGTTGCCGACGACGACCGCGTTGAGCGCGAGGTAGGAGAACACCAGGACGACGGCCAGGCCGATGGCCTCGCCGAAGCCCTTGAGGAAGACCGCCCCCAGAAGTGCGATCAGCAGCAGCGTGATGAGGACTTCGTGGCCTTGGAGGGTGCCGGTCAGGTGCGGGTTCTCGACCATGTGGGCGGTGGCGTCCGCGGCCGAGAGGGTGATGGTGATCAGGAAGTCGGTGGCGGCGAAGCCGAGCAGGGTGAGGACGAACAGCTTGCCCTTCCAGAAGGACAGCAGCCGTTCGAGCATCGCGATCGAGCCCTCGCCGTGCGGGCTCTCCTCGGCGACGCGCCGGTAGACGGGGAGCGCCCCGAAGAGGGTGAGCGCGACGAGGACGATCGTGGCGATCGGGGAGAGCAGGCCGGCCGCGAGGGCGGCGATGCCGGGCTGGTAACCGAGTGTGGAGAAGTAGTCGAGGCCGGTCAGGCACATCACGCGCCACCAGCGCCGGCCCTCTTCGGCGGGGGCCGGCGGGCCACCGGCGCCCTGTTCGTGGCCGTGGTCGAGGGTGGGGTGCTTGGGTCGGGAGGCCTGGTCCTGCAGAAGCCATGTACGCAGACGGGAGGGACGGTGGGTGGGCGCTGCGGCCATGCGAGCGTTCTCCAGTGGTGCGTGGGCCGATCGGCGCGAGCGTAACCCGGCGTGCGTGCGCGGCCCGCGTGCCACGCCGCACCCCGCGCTACGGTCATACGCATGACGGATCCGCTCCGTGTCGGGCTCCTCGGGCTCGGACACATCGCCCAGACCCATCTGGCCGTCCTCGCCGCGCGCGAGGACGTGACCCTGGACTTCACCGTCGATCCCCACGTCCCCGAAGGTCCCTCCTTCCGCGGCGAACAGGCCCCGCACCACCGGTCGTTGGCCGACGCGCTGGACAAGCACGACCCCGACCTGATGGTCATCGCGACGCCGGTCCCCACCCATGTGGACCTGGCCGCAGAGGCGTTGACGCGCACCGGCGCGCGGGTGCTGGTGGAGAAGCCGATCGTGCACGACCTGGCCGCGCTGGATCGGCTGCGGGCGATGGACGAGGACGGTGTCGCCGCCGTCGGTGAACGCCTCTGCACCGCGCACCACTTCGCCTTCTCACCCGAGGTCCGCTGGGCGGAGGAGACCATCGCCCGCTACCCCGAGTGGGGCCCGGTAACCCAGATCACGTCGGCGTTCAACGACCCCTTCGTGCTGCGCGGCCCCGAGGTGTTCGAGACGTACGTGTCCAGCTGGATGGACGGCGGCGTCAACCAACTCAGCCTGCTGGCCCGCTTCGTGGACTTCACGGAACTGCTGGGCGGCGAGGAGCTCGACGGCCGGGCGAGCGCCTGGTACACCTTCGCGTTCGACTCACGCGGCCACCGCGGCACCGCCCGCCTGCGCACCAACTGGCTGACGGGCGCGAGCAGCAAGGAGAGCGTGCTGGTCTTCGCCGAATCGGGCGTCGAGCTGTGGATCGACCACACCGCGATGACCGGCTTCGCCGCCCGCGGCCGCGAACTGCTGGAGCGCTTCGGCACCGACGGCCGCACCCCGCGCATCATCGCCCACTACCAGCCGCTCTACGCGAGCCTGCTGTCGGACGCGCCCGACCCGATCCTGTCCTTCGACACCGCCGCCCGGATCACCCGTCTGCACCGAGGGTCGGCACCCGGTCCAGGCTGATTCCGAAGAGGTCGCGGTACGCCGCCAGCACCTCCGCGTCGTCGCCCAGCTCCCGCTCGTGACGGCCCGTCGCGTCGGTCGTCACGAGTGTGCGGCCGCTGAGCGTGATCCGGCCGCCGTCGACCGGAAGCGAACACACGAGCGACCGGGTGAAGTGCGCCTTCGGGGACGTGCACTGCCACCAGCAGGTCGCCTCGAAGTCGCCGAGCCGCCGCGGACGCGTCTCCATGCGGTATTCCGGCGTGCCGTCGAGCAGGACGTCCAGGTCGCCGTCGGGTGCGTCCCGGATCTCGAACACCCCGCCAGGATCGGCCTGTTCACCGCGCATGTCGAACCGCAGCGGGTACTCGCTGTGCCGGCCGAAGCCCACGTCGGCGAGCCACACCGCGTCCTCGCCGGGGGCGGTCACGCGCAGCGCGAGGTGGTCGTACGGCGGCCCGAGGCCGTCCCGGCCGTGCACGCGCGCGGCGAGCAGCTCGACGTCGTACCCGAGCGCGGTGAGCAGCAGGGCGAACGTGCCGTTGAGCTCGTAACAGAACCCGCCGCGCCGGTCGACGACGATCTTCCCGTAGAGCCGGTCCTCGTCGAGCGAGACGCCGTCGCCGAGGTGGATCGCCAGGTTCTCGAACGGGACGGCGCGCAGGTGGCGCGCGTGCAGCTCGCGCAGCGCGGCTCCGTCCGGGCGGGCCGGGCGCTCGGCGCCGATCCGCCGCAGGTACGCGTCCACCTGCTTGTCATCCATCGCCATTCGTCTTTCATATACCCGCGTGCCCTCGCGGGTCGTGATCGACGGCGGCGTCGGAGGCGCCGCGTACTGTCGGCCGGATGGACATGGACCCTGACGGCGGAGTCGCCGAGGACGCGCTGGCCCGGCTCCGGGAGATCTGCCTCGCCCTGCCGGACGCGTACGAGGAGGCCGCCTGGGTGGGGCGGCGGTGGCGGGTGCGCGACAAGACGTTCGCGCACGTCGTCACCGTCGTGGACGGCCGGCCGCCGGCGTTCGCGAAGGTCATCGGCCACGACGGCCCCGCCACCGTGGTGACCTTCCGCTCGGCGGGGGAGGAGCTCCAGGCGCTGTGCCGCGCCGGGCACCCCTTCTTCCGGGCGGGCTGGGGCCGCGACGTGGTCGGCATGTACCTCGACGACGCCACCGACTGGGGCGAGGTCGCCGAACTGATGACCGAGAGCTTCTGCGTCATGGCCCCCACGCGCCTGCGCGACCGCGTAGACCGCCCGGCGGAGTGACCATGACGGAGTGACTAGTACCGCGGTTTGCGGGTCAGGGCGAAGCCGCCGGCGAGGAAGACGACGCCGACGATGCCGGAGATGATCGCCGCGGTGGTCTCGGCGGGCTTGTCGGCGGCCTTGAGGACGGCGGTGACAAGGCCCGCCACGCCGCTGATGAAACAGAAGATCGTGATGAAGATCTTGAGGCTGGGGTTCACGGGGCATCCGGTCCCTTCGTGGGCGGGATGTCGGGCAGGGTGTTGACGGTGTTTTCAGACGGATCGCGCGAGGGGTCCGGCGCTGTACCGGCTGCGGTGAAGCCGAGGAGCATCACCCAGGCGTCCGGGTCGGCTCGGAAGCGGTTCCAGCGGTCGGCGGCCAGGGCGACGTCGCGGAGCGTCAGCACCCCGGAGGCGACCAGCGGTTCGAGGCGCTGCGGACCCAGGTGGGCGGCGAACGCCTCGACCGGGTGACGGTCGGTGGTGGCCGCGAACGGGCGCATCGCCACGTCGGCGAAGCCGGCGGCGCGCAGCATGCGGGTCAGCCGCCGCCCGATGTCGCGGTCGCCGCCCGCGCGGCGCTGCGCCTCGCCCAATGCGGCGTGCAAGTAGGCGAGTTCGGGATAGATCGGGTCGGCCATGCCCCAGCAGCCCGCGTCCACCTCGGTGACCGCGATGCGGCCGCCCGGTCGGAGCAGCCGCAGCGCCTCGGCCAGCACGGGCGCGGGATCCGGCACGTGCTGGAGGACGTAGCGCAGCAGCACGGCGTCGGCGCTGCGGTCCGGGAGCGGGACGCGGGTGGCGTCGCTGATGGTGACGGCGGTCTTGGCGTCCCGGGGGATGTGCGCGGCGAGCGCGGGGTCGTGGTCGACGGCCTCGACGCGCAGGCCGGGGTACGCGGCGCGCAGCCGCTGGGTGACCGCGCCGGAGCCGGCGCCCAGTTCGACCAGCACGCGCGCGTCGGGACGCAGGACGCCGAGCGAGCGCAGCGCGTCCAGCTCCTCGTCGAAGGACAGCGCGGCCTGCGCCTCCAGCCGGGCGAGTTCGCCGTGCAGGCCGCCCGCGGTGGTGTGGGCCGGGTCGTAGGAGCCGGGTTTGGGGCGGGGGCGTACGTACGGCTGTGCGGCGGGTACGTACGTGTCCGGGCTCATTGTGTCTCCCGCGGCCCGGCGACCATGCGCATGCCGTGCTTGGGCCGCAGCGTCACGAGTGCCTCGGGGACGACGGGGTGTCCGGGCACCAGCGTGAGGCGTACGTGCTGCGCGATGGTCGCGAGGACGAGCGTGGCCTCCAGCATCGCGAAGTGCTGTCCGATGCAGATGCGGTCGCCGCCGCCGAACGGCAGGTAGAGGTGGCTGGGAAGGCTCGTGGTGTCGGCGAACCGGTCGGGCAGGTAGGCGTCGGGGCGGTCCCAGTACTCCGGGTGCCGGTGCAGCATCCACTGGCTGACGCAGACCAGCGTGCCGGGGGCGACGTCGTACCCGCCGACGACGTCGGGCCCGGTCGCGCGCCGCGAGGTCAGCCACACGGGCGGGTACAGGCGCATGGCCTCCTGGACGGCCCGGCGGCACGCCTCGAGGCGCGGGTAGTCGGCGGCGGTCGCCCGGCGGCCGGCGAGGACGCGGTCGACCTCGCCGTACACCTTGGCCGCCTCCTCCGGATGCCGGTCGAGGAGATAGAGCGTCCAGGTGAGCGACTTGGCGGTGGTCTCGTGCCCGGCCATGACGATGGTGAGCACCTGGTCGCGCAGGTCGGTGTCGGACACGATGTGGTGCGAGGTCATCATCGTGTTGAGCAGGTTGGCCTCGTCGGTGCCGGTCGCGCGGCGGGCGCTGATGAGCGTGCGGGTGACGGCGTCGAGGAACGCGCGGCCGCGTCGGTAGTCGCGGTGCCGCTGGGCGGTGTCGGCGGGGTCGGGGTCCTCTGCGGGGATGTAGTGGCCGATGAACCTGTTGACGTCGTCCACAGCGCGGCCGAAGCCCTCGCCGACGCCCTCGATGTTCGCGCCGAGGATGGCCCGGGTGATGACCGCGAGGGTCAGCGCGGTCAGGTGGTGGTCGACGGCGAGCGGCTGGCCGGACGCGATGGCTGGACGCCAGGCGGCGAGCATGCGTTCGGCCGCGTCGACGATGACGGTGTCGAAGCGGGCGACCTCGGCCGGACGGAACGCCGGTGCGCACATGTGCCGTTGCGCGGCCCACTCGGGGCCGTTGCTGGTCAGCAGCCCGTTGCCGAGCAGCGGCCGCAGCATGAAGTCGTCGGGCGTGCGCTTCTTGGTGTAGTTGGCGCCGTTGTCGCGCAGCACGTGGCGGGCCCACTCGGGGCGGTTGAGCGTGTAGACCGTGTCGCCGTCGGCCTGATGCATCGTGATGTCGCCGTACCTCCGGGCGAGTTCGGCGAGGAAGTCGAGCGGTGCGCGGCGCATGGCCGGCATGTCGACGGGCCCGGCGGGGCCGGGCGGCCGCCTGCGGGCGAGTCCGACGTACGTATCCAGGGTGTCCATCGCGACGGAACCTCCGCATTCCGGCGGTGCCTCGGCAAGTGCGTACACGCTGTTTCGTATGAATGCGTAGGCCGGTCCCGGGAATTGCGTACACGGCGGTTCGGGAAGCGCCTACGTATTGCGTATCGACTATTCCGGCCGTCGTGAATGTACGGCGCCGCAGGGGGCCTTGGCAATACTTAGAGAATGCCCCGAATCGCCCTGTGAAACTTACGTCTTGGCAGTGTTCGGGCGGTGTGCCACTGTTCCAAACGACGCCGGCACACAAGGTGCTGTGGCGCTGAAATGAGGAGCGGTAAACATGGCTCTGGATCCTCAGAAGCGCGCGGAATTCGTCAATGCCTACACCCGTGCGCTGATCAACGCGTGGTCGAGTGAGGAATACGCGGCGCGGCTGTCCACCGACCCGCGCTCGGCGCTGGCCGAGGCCGGCCTGGAACTCCCGGCCGACGCCGAGGTCGTCATCGTCCGCACGGTGCCCGACGGCAAGCAGGACGGCAACCTCGACGTCCAGGTGGACTTCTGGGAGGTCGGTCTGGCGACCGGCCGCTACGAGTTCCACATCCCCGAGACCCCCATGGTCGACACCGCCGAACTCAGCGAGGGCGACCTTTCCGACGTCGCGGCCGGCGGCACGTACTGCTGCTGCCCGTGCTGCTGCTGCACCTGATATCGGGACCCGTCCCCGGCCGACGTTCTTCGGCGCCGCCCGCCATGCCGGAAAAGAGGGAAGCCGTGCGGAAGAACGTCGGCCGGGACCCCGTGGTCGTCCGCGGACTCACCAGGAACTACGGGAAAACGGCCGCGTTGCGCGGCGTCGACCTCGAGGTGCGGCGCGGCGAGGTGTTCGCGCTCCTCGGCCCCAACGGCGCCGGGAAAACGACGACCGTGGAAATCCTGTGCGGTGCGCGCGGGCGCACCGCGGGCGACGTGCGGGTCCTCGGCTGCGACCCGGCCGAGGACCGGCGCGCGTGGCGCGCCAGGATCGGCGTCGTCCCGCAGACCACCGGCGCGTTCCCGGACCTGACGGTCCGGGAGGTCGTCCGGTCGTTCGCCGCGATGTACCCCGCGCCGCTGCCGGTCGACCGTGTCCTCGACATGGTCGGCCTCGCCGCGCGCCGGGACACGCTCACGAGCACGCTGTCGGGCGGGCAGCAGCGCCGCCTCGATGTCGCGGTCGGGGTCGTGGGCGATCCCGAACTGCTGTTCCTCGACGAACCCACCACGGGCCTGGACCCGGCCGCGCGGCGCGAGGCATGGGAGCTGGTGCGGTTCTTCGCGGCGCGCGGCACGACGACGCTGCTGACCACCCACTACCTGGACGAGGCCGAGGAACTCGCCGAACGCGCGGCGGTCATCGTCGCCGGGCAGGTCGTGGCGTGCGGCGGCCTGGCGGACCTCGGCGGGCGCGGACACCGGCCCGCCACCGTCGCGTTCCGCGCGTCCGGCGCGCTGGCGGGACGGGCGATGCCGGCCGGGCTGCCGGGCGACGCGCGAGTGGACCGGGACGGCGATTCGGTCGTCGTCCACACGGACACCCCCACCGCGGCGCTCGCCGCGCTGCTGCCGTGGGCAGCCGCCGCAGGCGCTCTGGAACTGCCCGAACTGCGGGTGCACCGCGCCACGTTGGAGGAGGCCTACCTTGACCTGATCGGTGTGCGGAACGCCGCGCACCCGGGCGACGGCACCGACACCGACGGGAAGGAGCGCGCCGCGTGATGCCCGCGTCGACCACCAGGCCGCGCGGAGGCGGCCGTCCGGAGAGGCCGAAGGGGCCGGACGGCCGCACCGCCGCGCCGCGCACCGAGCCGGCACCGCTCCGCGGCGGACTGTGGCGCGCGTGCGCGGCCCGTTCGTCCGTCGAGCTCAAAGGCTTCTTCCGCAACAAGCAGTCGCTCGTGTTCACGCTGAGCTTCCCGCTGCTGCTGCTCGTGGTCTTCGGTGCCATCTTCAAGGGCAAGGCCGCCGGGACCGACACCGACCTGCGGCAGATGTTCATGGCCGGGACGATCGCCGCGGGCGTGATGAGCACCGCCTTCTCCGGCCTGGCGATCAGCGTCGCGATCGAGCGCGACACCGGCCTGGTGCGCCGCCTCGCGGGTACACCGATGCCCAAGTCGGCCTACTTCGTCGGCAAGTTGGTGCGGGTCGTCGTCACGACGGTGCTGGAGACGGCGCTGCTGATGACCGTCGCGATCGGGGTGTTCGGGCTGCCGCTGCCGGCGACCGGCGGGCGGTGGTTCGTCCTCGGCTGGGACCTGACGCTGGGCACCGCGGCGTGCACGCTCCTCGGCTTCGCCTACAGCGCGCTGATCCCCAACGCCCGCTCGGCCGCCGCGGTCGTCACACCGGTGTTCATGGTCATGCAGTTCATCTCCGGCATCTTCTTCCCGTTCCACGAACTGCCGCCGTGGATGCAGGAGATCGCGGCGTTCTTCCCGCTCAAGTGGATGGCCCAGGGGCTGCGGTCGGTGTTCCTGCCCGACTCGTTCACCGCGGTCGAACCCGCCGGTACGTGGGAACTGGGCCGCACCGCGCTGGTGTTGGCGCTCTGGACGGGTGCCGGCCTCGTACTGACCGCCGCGACCTTCCGGTGGCGCGGCCCGAGGGTGCGGTGAACCCCGCACCGGGGAGGGAGACGAGACGGCGATGCCCGTGACCGTGCGCCTGCCGGAGCACCTGACGCATCCGTTCGCGCCCGCCGGGCGGGCCGATCCGTACCCGGCGTACCGCTGGCTGCAGACCCACGATCCGGTCCACCACGACCCGTCCACCGGCATGTGGCTGGTCACCGGGCACGCGGACTGCGCCGCCGCGCTGCGCGAGCCCGGGCTGTCGGCGCAGCAGGGGCAGCGGGAGCGGGCCCGCGACGACGCCCTGCCGCCGTCGATGCTGACGACCGACGGCGCGGAGCACCGGCGGCTGCGGGCGCCGGGCGCGCTGCTGCTCGGGGCGGGGGCGCTGGCGTCCGTGTGGAGCGGTGTCTCCGCCGAGATCGGTGCGCTGGTGGACGAGTTGACGCGTACCGGCAAGGAAGTGGACGTGGTCGCGGACATCGGGACGCCGCTGTCCACGGGGGTGTTCGCGCGGCTGTTCGGTCTGCCGGGCGAGGACCGCGCGGCGTTCGCGGCGCTGGCGCAGGCGGCGTCCGTCAACCTCGACCCGCTCGCCGGACCCGCGGCGGCCGCACGCGGCCGGTTCGCGATGGGCATGCTCACGCGCACGCTCGACGCGCACGCCGAACGGCTGCTCGCAGCCCCGGTCGGGACGGCCTGTCCGATGGCGGCGCTCGTCGCCGACACCCGGCTCACGCGCGCGGAGGCGCTCGGGATCCTGGCGCTCGCCGTCGTCGGAGGCTGGCAGCCGCTGGCGGAGGCGACCGGCAACGCGCTCGCCAGGGTGTCGCGTTCCCTGGTGCTGCGCGGGGGCCTGGCGGCCGCGAACGAGCGGACCGCGTTGCGCTACGCAGACGAACTGCTGCGGCTGGAAACGCCGATCCCGTTCACGGCCCGGGTCGCCGTGCGGGACGTCGCGCTCCCGGGCGGGACCGTTCCGGTCGGGGCCAGAGTGCTCGTGGTGCTGGCCGCCGCGAACCGCGACCCTGCGGTGTACGACCGGCCCGACGAACTCCTGCCGGACCGCGACGCGGCACCGCACCTGGCGTTCGGAGGAGGCGGGCACTACTGCCTCGCCGCCCAGCTCGTCCGGCAGGCACTGGCCTCGCTGCTGCCCGAACTCGCCCGCAGGTTCCCGCACATGGCGGCGTCGGCGGCGCCCCTCGACTGGGACACGTCGCGGCTCGTCCCGAGACGGCTGCGGCGGCACGCGGTGCGGCTCACGGCGGACGAACCGGCGACGAGGGTGGAGGGACGCGCATGAGCGGGCGGACCAACGGGCGGACGACACACGTCGTGGAGGCGACGACCGTGCGGCGGCTCGCCGCGGGTACGGCCGGCGATCCGCTGGACGTGCTGGTGGTCGGTGCCGGCGTTGCGGGCCTGGCGTGCGCGGCCCGGCTCGCGTCCGCCGGACTGCGGGTCGTGGCGTACGAGGCGTCCGGACGGATCGGCGGGCGGATCCGCAGCCACCTGCCGGACGACGGCACACAGGCGTGGGAGCTCGGCGCGCAGGTGGTGCACGGGGACCGCAACCCGGTGCACGCGATCCTGGGCGGGGGCGGCCCCACGCGGACCGAGGGGGGAACGGTGCCCGGGGTCAGGCCGGGTACCGCCGGGGCGCCCGGAGCCAGGCCGGGCGCCGCCGGGACACCCGCCCTCACCCCCGTCCCGCGCGACATCCGTGCCCGGGTCGTCGACGGCGGCATCGCCCGCGACATGGGCGTCCTCGCCGCAGGGCGCCGCGCCCCGTGGGTGTTCGAGCGAGCGCTGCTCGCCGACCCGGACCTGCCCCTCGGGCTCACCGTGGACGAATGGCTGCTGCGGCAGAACCCGACCGCCGACGAACTGCGGGCCTGCCGCGCGTGGTTCCGGCAGAACCAGGGCGCCGACCCGGAACGGCTCAGCGCGTACGGCGTCGCCGCCATGCTGCGCGGTGACCGGAGCGGCGTCGGCGAGTTCGCGGTACGCGGCGGCTTCGAGGCGCTGCCCCGTCACCTCGCGGCCGGGCTGGACGTCCGCCTGAACCGTCCCGTCGCCGCACTGCGGCACCGGCCCGGCCACGTCGAGGCCGACACCCCGGACGGAACCGTGCACGCGAGGGCCGCGGTCGTCGCCGCGCCGCCGTCCGTCGTCGCCTCGGGGCGCCTCGCCCTGGATACCCTGCCCGCCGACAAGGCCAAGGCCGCCGCCGAACTTCCCCTCGGCGACGGCTTCTGCGCGCTCGTCACGCTCTCCCGGCCCGCCCCGGCCGCGACCGTCGTGCTCGACCTGGACGGCGTCGCCGGCTTCGTCACGTGCCGGGCCGGGCGCCCCGAGGTGTCGGTCGTCGCGAAGGCCGGCGCCGCCGACCGGGCCCGGCAGGCCGCGGCGGACCCGACCGGACTGGCCGTCCTCCTGGCGACCGCGCTGCCGTGGACGCTCGGCGCCCGCGTCGTCGCCGTGGAGACGGCCGACTGGGGAACAGAGCCGTGGATCGGCGGCGCGTTCACGGCGCCGCTCGCCGGAGCCCCGGACGCGTGTGCGCGTTGGGCCGAACCGGTGGACGAGACCGTGTACTTCGCGGGCGAGGCGACCGTCACCGACAGCGGGCCGCCGTGGGTGCACACGGTGCTCGCGGGGGCCGAACGGGTGGTGCGGGACCTGCGGCAGGCGGTGGTGCGGCGATGAACGACGCGACGTCGCCCCCTGCGGGAGTGCCCGTGCCCGTGCCGGTGCACACCGGATGGCACCTGATCGCCTTCACCACCGAGCTGACCGGACCCGTCACGCCGCTCGCACTCGGCCGGAACCGCCTCGTCGCCGTGCGCGGCGGCGAAGATCCCTCCCAAGTACGGGTCTTCGACGCGACCTGTCCGCACCGCGGTGCGCACCTCGGGTACGGCGGCAAGCTCTCGGGCGAGCACCTGATCTGCCCGTTCCACGGCCGCCGCATCGCCCTCGGCGGTTCCGACCCGCGCCGGTCGGCGGCCGAACACCCCACGATCACGTGGGGCGAGGCGGTGTTCGTACGACTCGGCGACGACCCCGCCGACGACCGGGGGTTCACCCGGGCGGTCAAGGAGCTCAGCTCCTCCTACTCACTGGTGGGCGCGGTCTCGCAGCCGGTGTCGGCCGACCCGGCGCTCGTCGTCGAGAACGCCTTCGACCTCGACCACTTCACCGCGCTCCACAAGGTGCCCAGGATCCGCGAAGTGCGGATGTGCCCGGACGTGAGCGGCGAACTCGCCGTCGAGGCACGGTTCATGATGACCACGTCGCCCTGGCGCGATGATCGCGGTCGCGAGCAGGTGCGCTGGCGCATCGCGACCACGGGCGTCGTCACGTGGGACTACCAACCGCGCTTTTACGCACGGGCGTTCAGCCCAGGCGTCGTGGTCACCGAGTTCGGCCCCGACGGCGACGTGCACGTCATCGTGACCGGAGCCGTCCCGGCCGCGCGCGGCGGGAGCACGGCGCGCGTCGCCGTCGGGGTCCGGGCCGGCCGCGAGGCGGACCTGCCGATGCTGGTCGTCGGCAGCAAACGGGCGCTGGCCGAGGACGCGTTGATTTGGGACCACCTGGACACCACCGCCCCCGCGCACTACGGCGCGCGGGACCGGCCGGTGTTGGCGTACCACGCGTTCTGCCGGGGCTTCGGCGACGTCGGCGCCCCCGGGTGCGGGGAAGGCGGGCGGCCGTGACCGACCTGCACATCCGCACCCACGGCACCGGGCCCGCGGTGCTGTGGATCCACGGCTACACGATGGACTCCTCGACGTGGCGGCCCCTGTGGGACCTGCTGCCGGGCCACCGGCACCTCGGTGTGGACCTGCCCGGGCATGGGGCCTCCGGCCCCCTCGCCTACGGCACGACCCTGCCGGCGCTCGCCGCGCGACTGGCCGAACTGGCCGACGACGAGGACGCGGTGCGCGTCGTCGCCCTGTCCTTCGGCTCGCTCGCGGCCCTGCAACTCGCCGCCGACCACCCGGACTCCGTCGAACGCCTCGTCCTCGCGGCCCCGACCGTCGCCGGCGCCCCGCCGGACCTGCACGCCGCCCGCCGCTACCGCGAACTGGAGCTCCTGTACCGGATGACGGGCCGAAGCGAGGCGATGACCGACCTGTGGATGACCTCTCCTCCGGACATCTTCCGCGGCACCGAGCGCCACCCGGCCCTGCGTGCCGAACTGCGCACCGTGGTCAATCGCCATCGCTGGACCGAACTGGCGGACGGCGCCATGACGTTCCTCACCGCCCACCGGCACACCGACACGGACCTGGGCCGCATCACCGCCCGTACCCTGGTCCTGGTCGGCGACGACGACATGCCGCAGTTCACGGCCAACGGACAGCGGTTACGGGAGGTGCTCCCCGACTGCCGACTGGAGACAGTTCCGGAGGCAGGGCACCTGCCGCTGCTGGAACGGCCCGGCGATGTCGCGCCGTTACTCGCGGCGCATCTGGCCTGAGCTGCGGCGTCGTCACGCCACCTGCGTGCTCGGTCCACGACCGGGTGCGCCCGGGGCCCGGGCCGTTACCGCGCTGTGCCGTGTACGGCTCCCGCGCTGAACGCACGTCGTCGACCAACCGCGCCGCGTGCCGGCAGTCTTCGGCGAGCCCGCGCAGCGTCCGGTTGGCCTCGGGCCACAACTGGCCGGCCGGGTCGTCGGCCAGCTGCGTCAGGGTCTGGGCGACGCGCACCAGCGGGGCGTGCAGTTCGTTGTCGATCAACGCCGCGAACGTCCGCTGGTGCTCGATCAGGGCCTGGAAGGCGGACCGGTCCGCGAACGTCACCACCGCGCCGAGCACACGGTCGCCTTCGCACACGGCGACCGTTGACAGTTCGACCGGGAGGGGAGTGCCGTCCTTGCGCCACAGCGTCGCGACGGGGAGGCGGTGGTCGCGTCCCGACACCAGCGTGTCGAGGAGTGCCGACGCCTCCGCCGGCAGGACGGTGCCGTCCGCATGCGACGGCATGACCATGGGCAGCAGCGCGTGGCCGTCCAGTTCGCCGGCGCTGTAGCCCAGTGCCTGCGTGGCGACGGGGTTCGCGAGCACCACGCGGGCGTGGGCGTCCACACCGATGACGCCGTCCGTCGTCGCGCACAGGATCATCTCGATCTGCCGGTGCAGACGCCGTAGTTCCGCCTCGACGACGATGCGGCCCGTGAGGTCCTGAATGGTGATCAGCAGCAGGTTGGCGTCGTCGTGCACCAGGCTGCGGACGGCGACCTCCGCCGTGAACTCGAAGCTGTCCGTGCACCGCACGGTCATCCTGAAGGCCAGTTCGTCCGCGGGCGCGTGGGCGATGCCTCCCGGCGTGCAACTGAGGTCGAACTGCGGGAGTACGTCCAGAACACCGCGACCCACCAGATGGGTTCCGTGGGCCTGGAGGCTGTCGGCGGCTTCCGTGTTCGTCATGACGATCGTGCCGTTCGCGTCAATGAGCAGAACCGCCAGGGGAAGTGCGTTGAGCACCGTTGCAAGACGTGCGTGTTCCATGCGACCGCCAATCCCGAGTCGATGTCAGCTACGACGACGGCGCCACGCGAAGACCAGCATGACCGCGCCACCCGCCAGCACGACGGCCGCGGCCGCGACCACCGGGGTCATGGACGACCCGCCGGTCTGCGCGAGCGGACCGCCGGGCTGTGCCGGGGCGTCGGGTGCGCCGGGCGACGCGGGAGCGGACGGAGCGGGCGCGCCGGGCCCGCTGGACGGAGCCGAGGGCGTGGGCGCGCCCGGCGTCGCCGGCGGTGCCGGTGCGGCGGGCTGTCCGGGCTGTCCGGGCTTGCAGGTGAAGACGGGGGAGCCGGTCCACGGATAGTTGTGGGTCTCGTTGCCGGTGCCGTGCACCGTCAGGTTTCCGCCGACGTACACCCGGCCGTTGGTGCTCGCCGTGAAATCCCCGGACGCCTTCGGCGCGACGATGGAACCCATGAAATTCCCGCCGCCGCCGAGTGCGATCGACGCGCTGTCCCGGAAGTTGTAGAGAATGCGCGTGGCGGCGTCCCCGAAATGCGTCGAGCTGTACAGGTCGACGCGGTCGTCGTTGAAACCGACGGACATCGGCGAAATCTTCACGTCGTGCGTTCCGGTCACGTTGACGACCAGTGAGGAGCCCGCCGGAATCGCCCGGAAAACGAAGCTCGACGCGCCGTCGAGGTCTCCCGCGGATATCTCGAAGACCTGCAGCCCGCCGGCCGCGGTGCTCGTGAACGTGACCGTGCCGCCGGCGCGCACGCTGCTCCCGGTGGGCTTGAGCGACCCGAGCGAGGCGGACTCGCTCTCGACGGCCTGCCGGAACCCGGAGTACGTGCCGAGCGCGTCGGCGGCGCCGAGCCGCGCCGCCCGGCCGCCGCCGTTCGTCTGGAGCACGCCCTTCTCGTCGATCACGCCGCCCACCTGCACGGAGCCGCCGTACCGTGGGCCCGCCGTGAGGCCGGACCCGACGTCGACCGTCGTCCCCTTGGCGATCGCCAGGTCGCCGCCCACGGCCAGCATCACGTCGCCCGGCGCGGGGATGATCCCGGACCCGGCGCCGACGCGGCCGACGTTGAAGATCCCGCCGTTGTCCTTGGCGAAGGTCGCTTTGCCCTGCACGACGAGCAGCCCTTCCGCCTCGGCGGCCGCGCCGTCCACCGTGTAATTCCCGCCGGTGAAAAGCGCGACGTTGCCGTCGGTGAATCGCGGCACGTGCCCAATTCCCGGCGCGGCCCCCGAGGCGGGGCAGGACTGCGACTGTCCGGCTGTCTCCGCGGCGAATGCGTGCGCCCCGACCGACAGGCCGAATGCGGCCGCGAAGACGATTGCCGTGCGGCTCCTGGCTGTGTTGATGCTCACGGCAAGGACGCTAGCAGCCGTTCCCGCGGGATCGGCATTTGACGGGAAGTCGCTGGTTAATATTGGTTGTTCCGCTGCTTAAGAGCTTCCTAAGCGGGTGCGGAATGATTCCCGCAGGCCGCGATCCCGGTCGCGAGGGAGCGGGACCGCGGCGTCGGTGTGGTGTCGTCAGTCCCAGCCCACGGTTCACGCCTCCTTCGATGCCAGTCGTGCCGGGAGGGCGCCCGGGGCGTCGATGAAGGCGGAGCCGGGGCCGTGGGCCTTGCAGAAGCGGTTGACCATCAGCGGGAAGCCGCGGTTGGTGGTGGCCGCGTAGTCGGCGAGGGCGTTGACGCGTTCCGGGGTGCCGCCGGCGTCGAGTTCGGTGCGTAGGTCGGGGGAGCGGGACAGCTGGAACATGCCCGCCTCGGTCAGGCCGCGGTCGAGCCAGCGGGACCAGGCGGCGTCGCGGTCGGGCTCCTGGCCGGCGAAATGGTGGACGGCGCGCACGCGCGGCCCGGTCGGGGGTACGGCGTTCCCGGTCGGGGTGGTGCGCAGGGCGATGCGGCGGCCGGAGACGTACGCGACGCGGATGCCGCGGCGGACGCAGAACGTCAGGGCCTCGGCGGCCGTGTCGCAGATGGCCTCGCCCTTGTCGTTCAGCGAGGTGTTGCACAGCATCGGGACGCCGGTCGCGTCGCGGAAGGCCGCCAACGCCCGGTGGAGCAGCGGGTTGTCGTCGCGCGCCAGGGTCTGGTGGCGTGCCGAGCCGTCCAAGTGGACGACGGCCGGGACCCGTTCGCGGACCTCGGGCCGGACGTCGACCGCTTCGAGCATGTACGGCGAGGGCCGCCGCTGCACGAACCAGTCCTCGGCGTGCTCGGCCATCACGATCGGCGCGACGGGCCGCCACCACTGACGCTGTTTCACGTCGTTGAGCCGGTCCTTGACGGCGCCGGAGCGCGGGTCGCCGAGCAGGCTGCGGTGGCCGAGCGCCCGGGGGCCGATCTCGGCGGCGCCGTCGACCCAGGCGACGATGTCGTCGGTGACGTCGGCGGCGAAGCGGACCGGGTCGAACTCGGTGACGTCGGCGATCCAGGGCGCGAACTCCTCCAGAGAGGAGGGAAGATCGGACACCGGGGAGCCGTGGTACGCGTTGCCCAGCCGCCACTCGGCGTCCCGGAACGCGCCGGTCCCGTACAGTCCGAGCAGCCCGAGCCCGAGGGCCTGCCCCGAGTCGTTGGCGCACGGGGGCGCGAGCAGGCCGCGGAAGCCGTACTTGTCCAACAGACGTGTGTTTCCCGGGCAGTTGAGGGCGTAGCCGCCGCTCATCGAAAGGTAGGCGGTGGACGGGTCGACGTGGGCGGTGGCGCAGAGCAGGTCGATGTTGCGGGCGGCGACGAGTTCGCACGCCTCCTGCACGATCTTCATGACGGCGCTCTGCAGGTTCTCCTCGGGGGAGAACGCCGGGTCGTCGGCGCGGTTGGCGAGGCGGCGTCCGGCTTCGGCGACGACGCCGCGCACGAACCGGTGCGCGGGCGCCCAAGGCGCGGCCCGCCCGCCGAACAGCTTTATGCCGGCGAGGGCTTCGGCGGTCGGGTACGGGATCGCCGTGCGGCACGCCGAGGCGAGGGCCATGAGCGTGCCGGGTTCCTTGCCGAACATCGTCTCGGCGGCCGTGTACAGCGGCCCCGGCGACTCGACCGGGAGGAACGTCAGGGAACCGCGCACCGATACGCAGCCCGCGTACCAGAAGTCCTTGGTGGCGCGGTCCTGCACGAAGTCCGGCCCGCTGTCGACGGCCGTCGCCACGATGGTCTCGTCCTTGAACAGCCGGGTGTCCATGAGGAGTCCGCTGAACAGGTGGGCGAGGCTGTGCACGGGGAACGCGCCGGCCCCCGCCGGGACCGGGACCGGCGCGCTGCCCGGCAGTCCCGGGGTGCCCCACACGGTGCCGACGTCGTCGAGGGTGAGGCCGACGGTGCCGAGCAGCGCGTCGAGGAACTCCCGGGCCCGCTCAGGGGTGTAGAGCGGCCAGAAGTGGTGCTTCTGCCCGCTGATCCGCTCCAGTTCCCACAGCCGGACGAGGTCGACGCCGCGGGGCCCGCGCCGCCACAGGGCGATGCTCTGGTCGTGGCGCGTCCCGAGCACGGCGTGGTCGCCCGGCGGGGAGAGGTAGCAGGACAGCAGGTACTCGGACGGAGGCCCGACACCTCCGCCGACCCCGGCGCCCATCGGGTCAGGCCTCCGCGTCGGGCCGGTCGCCCGGGCGGTCGCAGCGCCGTACGTCGACCACGTTGCCGTGCACGAGCGGGATGCGCTCCGCCCAGTACATCGCCTCCTCGTCGCCGGGCAGGTCGATGATCCACAGTCCGCCGGGTTCCTGGACGCCGTCCTCGGCGCGGGGTTCCTTCGCGGCGATGTCGGGCCGGGCCAGGCGCGCCCCGTAACGGATCGTCAGCCGGGCCTCGGCGATCTCGCGGCCGAACCTGACGTGCTGGGCGAAGAGGTCGTCGCGCTCCTCGTCGGTCATCTCGTCCCAGATCTTCTCTTCACCGTAGATGACGAATGCGTAGTCCATGCGGTCCTCCGCGGTCGGGCCGGGTCTGGATGGTGGGTCAGGACATCTGGCGGGCCGCCAGCCGGGCGAACACCCCGTCGGTGTCCCGCAGCAACTCCTCGTAGCCGCCCTGCTGGACGACGCGGCCCCGGTCGAGCACGACGATCTTGTCGGCGTCGGCGACCGTGGAGAGCCGGTGCGCGATCACCACGCGGGTCGCGTTGAGCCTGCGGGTGCTCTCCGCGACGAGCTTCTGGGTCGGGTTGTCGAGCGCGCTGGTGGCCTCGTCGAAGAACACGATGCGCGGGCGGGCGACGAGCGCGCGGGAGATCATGATGCGCTGCCGCTGCCCGCCGGAAAGGGTGTTGGTGCCTTCGGACAGCACGGTGTGCATGCCCATCGGCATGGCGCGGATGTCGTCGGCGATGCCGGCCATCTCGGCCGCGGCCCACGCGTCGTCGAGGGTGCGCCCGGTGCTGCCGACGATGTTGGCCTTGATGTCGCCGGCGAGCAGCGAACCGTTCTGCAGGACGACGCCGCACTGTCGGCGTACGGCGGACACGTCGAGCTCGGCCAGGTCCTGCCCGTCGTACAGCACCGTCCCCGCGATCGGCGTCTCGAAGCCGAGCAGCAGCCGCAGCACCGTCGACTTGCCGCTCCCCGACGGCCCGACGAAGGCCACGAACTCGCCGGGCTCGATGGTGAACGACACGTCCTCCAGCGTCAGCGGACCTTCCGTGCCGTACCGGAAGGACACGTGGCTGAGCCCGAGCCGCCCGGACAGGTCGCCGGGGTCGGCGCGGAAGCCGGCGAACTCGGTCTCGGCGCGCAGGATCGGCTGGATCTTCTCCAGCATCGGGACGACGCCCATCGCGGTGATGGCCGCGGCGCTGAACTGGAGGCTTGCCGCGAGGAGCAGGTTGAACGCGGTGAAGAACGCCAGGAACGCGGCCACCGAGATCTTGTCGCCCATCGGCCCGGCCACCAGCGCGAACAGCACGCCGGAACACACGAGCGGGAAGGCCGAGTTGAACGTGGTGACGGTGTTCTGCACACGCCGCGAAGCGGCCGCCATCGCGCGGCCCTTGGTGAACTCGGCGGCCCACACCCCGAACACCCGGTCCTCGGCTGCCGTCACGCGCAGCTTCGGCACCGCGTTGAGGACCTGGAAGACCCGGGACGACATGGCCTGTTCGTGCTCGTAGAGCCGCCGCTGCCAGCGCACCTCGGCGCGTCCGGCCAGCGCCGCGAACCCGGCGCCGACGAGCACCAACACCGTCGCCAGCAAGGCCAGTTGCACGTCGTACCAGAACAGCAGCCCCAGGTTGGCCAGCCCGGTCAGCAGCCCGAGCGTGGCCGTGGTCATCATCCCGGAGAGCATCTCCTGCGCCGCGCTGACACCCAGCACCGTCGTGCCCAGTTCGCCGGTCGAGTAGCGCGTGAAGAACGCGGCGGGAAGGGACAGCAGCCGGGTCCACACGCCGACCTGCATCGCCGAGGTGGAACGGCTCTCGATGCGCAGGACCGCGATGTTCTGCACCACCGCCAGTGCCGCCACCACGAACGCCGAGGCGATGACCACCACGGAGCCCTGCACGATCAGGTCGCGGCGGGCCTGGGAGACGAACGTGCCCAGCACCGCCCCGGTCATGATCGGCACGAGCAGGCCGATGACTGCGACCAGCGTGCCGGTCAACGCGAACGTCCACAGGTCGCCGCGGTGCCCGCGGAACCCGAAGCGCAGCAACGCGCCCACGCTGCGCACGTCGTCGGGCAGCGGCTGGTAGAGCATGGTGGCCTGGTTGTGCAGTTCGGCGGCGAGCTTCGGGGTGACCGGACGGACCGCGCCCTGCTCGGCCACCACGTACCGGCCGCCGACCGGCAGTAGTGCGACCGGGCGGTTCCCGGCCTTGCGGCGCCCGACCAGCGGGCCGACGTCCCGTTGCCACCACGGCCCGTCGAGCCGGACGACGCGGGTGCGGACGCCGGACGCGAGGGCGATGGCCTGGAGTTCGTCCAAACCGCGGCCCTGAGCGCTCGTCACCGGCGCCTTGACCGTGAACCCGAGGTGCGAGGCCACCAGCCGGGCGGCGGCGAGCGTCGGCGAGTCGTTGGCGACGTCGGCCAACCTGATCCGCGCGTCGGTGTCGTGCAGCACGGCGTCGAAGCCGCGCGCCGCCCGCGCCAGTGCTCCCGAGTCGCGGTCGCGCCGCTCGGTGAGGACCTTCTCCTCCAGCGTGCGCGAACGCTGCACACGCCGGTCGACCATGAACAGCAGCCGCGCGGCGTGCGTGACGATGCGGCTCCACAGCACGCCCTCGTCCAGCAGCTCCGGCATGCCGCGCGCCCGCACCCGGGCGGGACCGCCGACGGCGACCAGCCAGTCGCGGCGCGTGACACACACGTCGGCGCCCGCGGTGAGCTGCCCGGCGATACCGTCCGGCATCTCCACGGTGCCCTGCTCGACGTGCACCCACAGTGTGCCGTCGACCGAGCGGGTGGCCTCGCCGTCGTCCAGCTCGGTGACGCCGCCGGACTCGCCGTCGGCCGCCAGCGGGACGAAGTCACGCGGCGGCAGCGCGTCCCGCAACGCCTCGGACAGCGCGACGATGCCGGACTCCAAGCCGTCGAGGAACTGCTCGACGGCGAGCCGCCGATCGTCGTCGCTCAGGTCAGCGGGGTAGGACGGCCCGGCGCGGCCGGTCAGCGCCTCGAGGCGGGCGTTGGGGACGTACCGCAGCACCGTGCCCAGCACCGGCCGCCCGACGATGCAGTGCCGGGGGCCGGGCGGCGAGCCGACCAGCACGGCGCCGGGGCCGACCCGGTTCAGGAACGTCCAGCGGCCGATCGGGGCGCCCTCGTCGAGCTGGACGGCGAACAGGTCGAGCGCACCGTCGTCGACGAGCAGCACGCGCTGGAGGTCGTTGAGGACGACGAACCGCTCGGTGGCGTCCAGGTCCAGCGGCGGCGCGCCGTCGGTGAAGAAGGCACAGAACGCCGAACCGCCGTGCGCGGCACCGTCGGCCGCGGTGTCCAGGGGCGCGGTCACCGGCCACCGCCCGCGACGCGAGCGGCCTCGGCGTCGTCGTCGCCGTTCTGCCGGCCGGACTCCAACAGGGCCGCGTAGTGCCCGCCGAGCCGCATGAGCTCCTCGTGCGTGCCGCGTTCGGCGATGCTGCCGCGGTCCATGACGATGATCTCGTCGGCGTCCCGCACGGTGGACAGCCGGTGTGCGATGGTCAGGCACGCGCAGCCGCGTCTCCGCAGGTTGTCCATGATCACCCGCTCGGTCTCCGGGTCCAGCGCGCTGGTCGCCTCGTCCAGGATCAGCAGCGTCGGCTGTGCCGCCAACGCCCGTGCCAGTTCGAGGCGTTGCCGCTGTCCGCCGCTGAAGTTCGCGCCGCTCTCCCACACCTGGCTGTGGATGCCGCCGGGACGGGTCGAGACGGTCTCCAGGATCGCGGCGTCGTGCAGCGCGTCGACGACGACGTCGTCCGGAACGTCGTCGTTCCACAGCGTCAGGTTGTCGCGCACGGTGCCCTCGAACAGCGACACCTCCTGGTCGACGTACGCGACGGAGGCCGCCAGCACGGTGCGCGGGACGCCCTCGCGCGGCATGCCGTCCAGCAGGATCGAGCCCGACCACGGCGCGTACAGCCCGGTGAGCAGCCGCCCGACGGTCGACTTGCCGCTGCCCGAACTGCCGACCAGCGCAACGCGGCGGCCCGGCACCACCCGCAGAGACAGCTCCTTGACGACCGGCTCCGCGAGCGGGCTGTAGCCGAAGCTGACCTGGTCGAACTCGAGGTAGCCGTCGAGGCGCGCGCCGCCGCCGGTGTCGGGGACGTCGAAGCACGCCGCGGTCGGGTACCGCTCCACGTCGTGCAGCCGCTTGATGTCGGCGGTGATGTCCTGGAGCCGGCTGCCGAGGTTGGTCAGCTGGGTGACGGGGCGGCTGAGCGCGGTCAGCAGCGTCTGGAAGGACACCAGGATGCCGATGCTGAGGGCCCCGTCGACCACCCGCTGCCCGCCGATCAGCAGCACCAGGCCGCTGTTGACGGCGGCCAGCAGCGGCGGCACCACGACCAGCACCGCCGTCGGGATGCCGAGCTTCTGCTTGGCGGTGACCACCTTGGCCAGGAACCCGGCCCAGCGGCTGAACGCGTCCGGCTCCGCGCCCGTCGCCTTGACCGTCTCGATCTGGCTCAGCGTCGTGAACGTCGTCGCGGTGAGGTTGCCGCGGTCGGTGCGCAGCGCCGCCACCGCGTCCTCACGGGCCCGCGAAACCCAGCGCAGCACCACGATGTTCAGCAGCGCCATGCCGACGCCGAGCACGCCGAGCAGCAGGTCGTAGCGCACCAGCAACACGGCGTAGAACAGCACCAGCACGAGGTTGACGACCGTCAACGCCAGGTCGCGGGACAGGATTTCGGCGACGGTGTCGTTGCCGGACACCCGTTTGGCGACCTCGGCCGGCCGTCGCTGGAGGAAGAAGTCGACGGGCAGGCGCAGCAGATGGCGGAAGAAGCGGGCCGAACTGACCAGCCCCATGCGGATTTCGAGGCGCAGTAAGTAGTGCCTCTGCACGGACGTGAGGATGAGCGTCGCGGCCGCCGCCATCGCCATCGCGCCCAGCAGCGGGACGAGGTAGCTGGGCGAATGCCCGGTCAGCACACGGTCGATGTACACCCGGGTGAACGCCGGCGCCGCGATGCCGGGAACGACCAGCAGCAGGCTCGCGCACAGCACGAGCGGCAGCGCCCGCCCCGACGGCAGCCGCCGGTCCATGAGCGCCGTCGACACCCGGGTCTTGCTGCCGCCCGGCGTGAAGTCGGGCCCCGGCTCGAAGGCGAGCACGATGCCGGTGAAGCCCGAGTCGAACTCGGACCACTCCATCAAACGCGGCCCTGCCGCGGGGTCGTTGACCGCCACGACGGTGCGCCCGTAGCGGGTGCGGACGCCCTCGACGACGAGGAAGTGCTGGAACGCCCAGAAGATGACGACCGGCCCGGGCAGGCCGCGCAGGTTCACCGCCTCGGTCTGATAACCGCGGGCGGTCAGACCGTACTTGCGCGCGGCCGCCAGGATGGTGGACGCCTTGGCGCCGTCCCGCGACACCCCGCACAGGCCGCGCAGCTCCTCGAGCGGCACGAACCGGCGGTAGTAGCCCAGGATCATCGCCAGGCACGCCGCGCCGCACTCGACGGCCTCCATCTGCAGGACGGTCGGCACCGCGTGCCGCCACGGCTGCCGCACAGCGGCCAGGCCGGTGCGGCGTCGTGTCCCGTCGGCCCGGCCCAGGCCCGCGCCGGGCGGATCCGGCGGCGCGGCCCCGGCCGACGGCGTCTCGGCGGTCTGCGTCACGGCGTTCCTCCTCTCCTGCTGCGCACGGTGGTCAGCGGCCGAGGATCAGGCTGAACGGCGTCTGACTGCCGACGTCGATCGACGCCGACACCGTGACCTGTGTGTTCAGCCGCATCGGCGGACCTGCGGTGGTCGACCACTCGTAGCCGCTGGCCGTCGCCGCGTTCGCCACCAGGTCGACCACCACCAGGCGCGGCGCGGCGCCGTGTGAGAAGGCCTGCGCGGCGGCCTCCCCGCCGACCAGCCCGGCAAGCGCCTCGGGCGTCAGCGGATAGGGGCTGACGGAGGTGACCTTGCCGCGCAGCAGCCCGAACGCGGCGGGCGGCGCCGTCGACACGGACAGGTCCACCGCGTTGCCGGGGCGCAGCCGCGCGGCCCGGTCGCCGGGCACGAAGATCATCGCGACCATGCGGTCGTTCGGCGCGTCCGAGCGCTCGACGGTCACCAGCGTCGCGCCGGGGCCGACGACCTGCCCTGCGTCCGCCGCCACGCCGATCACCTGGCCGGCGAACGGGCTCGTGACGACGCGGGTCTGGCCGTCCTGGCCCTGGATCGTGGCGATCGGCTGGTCGGCCGTCACCTTGTCCGTCGGACGGACGGCGAGAGTGCGCACCATCCCCGCGAACGGGCTCTGCACCCGCGCGGTTCCGGCCGGTCTCGTCAGCAGCCCGGGGGCGCCGACGCTGATGTCGAGGCGGCCGGCGAACGTCCAGACGACCCCGGCCGTCATCACGATCATGACCACGAACAGCGCGATCCAGCCGCGCGGCGCCGCGAGCAGAACGGGGGCGTCGAGCTCGTCCGGCTCCCGCATCCGCTGGAGGGCTTGGTAGCGGAACTTCACCGAGGCCTCCCGTCCTCGCCCGGCGGCCCGAACACCCGTGGCGCGCCCGGCGGCCGACTGCCCAGGACCAGTTCGCCGACGGTGCCCTCGACGTACGGGTCGACACCGGAGGCCGCGGCGAACGCGCCCGCGTCGCCGCCGCCCAGGGCGCACACCGCGAGGCCGAGCGCCTCGCCGAGCAGGTAGAACGTCTGGTAGAGCACGCCCACGTGCTTGAGGATCAGCGGGTAGCCGACCGTTTCGTACTTCCAGAACACCCGGCCGAAGCGCGCGGTCACCAGCAGCACGACCTGAGGGTCGGCCGTCATCAGAGCGCCGCTGCGGGCGTTGTCGACCAACGCCTGGGTACCCGGGCCCGGTTCGGCGACGAGCTCAAGCTCGTGGCGATCGGCCGCGTAGTGCCACAGGCCGGGCCGGACGCCCGCGCAGTCGGTGACCAGCGGGTAGACCTCCAGCTCGTGCAGCGAACCGCCGCTGGGGACCGGGCGGTCGGCGAGCTCCTGGCCGTCGGAGCCGGTGAACGTGCCGCGCAACCGGTCGGCCCGGTAGAGCAGTTCGCCGAGACGGTCGACGTCGATGGGAGCGTCCGCATCCTGTTCGCGAAGCGAGCGGCGTTCTTCGAGGACGGCGAACAAACCGGGGCCGTGCATGGAAGTGTCGGGCACCGCGAGCTTGACGGTCTCCCCGGCGAACGCGGTGAACGGAGCACGCACGGCAGGCTCGGGAGGGCACACGTCCCGGCCGGGATAGGTGCCGCCGTAGCCCCGCACAGTGCCCGGGTTGCGGGTGCGCGCATGAAAGACGAGGTCGTCGGCGTTCCAGAGGGCTTGCGAAAGCCGTTCGGCCTCGAACAGGCCGGCCGCCGAGCACATACGCACAGCAATTCGGACCGCCTCCTCGGGAACCCCGGGAAGCAGCGCGGCCAGGCCGTCGACCGTGCGCGGCAAAGCCAACTGCGCTGGCAATGCAGCAAGTTCCCGCCCGAGCAGGACCTCAAGAGAACTGCCCGGCGCCCGCCAAACAGTGCCTCCCAACGCAAAGCCCGGCGTCGACGCGGAGATTCGACCGGACGCATGCGCGGACATCCGCACCTCGACGTCCAACCCGGGCGCGGGCGCGAGCGCGACCGGCCCGCGGCCGACCGCGCCAAGGCGTGCGACCGGGACCTCGTCGACGGTGACCAGCACCTGCGTGAGACCCGCGCCTGACAGCCTGCGCAGCAGCATGTGCAGCCGCAGCAACCCGGCCTCGCCGTCGTGCTCCGCGACGAGCGCGGCCAGCCCGGCGTCGGTGACCGGCCCGGCCGCGAGCGCCTCGTACGCCGCGCGCAACCCCGGCGTGGGCAGCACCCCGGGACCGGGGTCGGCCGGGGCTCCCGGCCGCAGCAGAGTCGCGGTGGCTACGGCGCCCGCCCGGCTCAGAAGAAGACGTTCCACCGGTTCATCTCCGCCTCGGTACGCGGCCGTTCGAGCGCGCCGGTGCGCACCGGCGCGTCGTACAGCCGTCCGGGTCCGAGCCGCCGCCAGAAGTGCCGCATGCCCGGCATGACCACCTTGACGACGTGCAGGTCGAGGTCGGGTCGGGTCTGGTCGAGCACGATCACCTCGACCCCGCACGCCCGCGCACTTTCCACGCCGGACCGTACGCACGCCGACAGGTCGTGCCCGTCAGGGACCGCGAAGTCGCCCAGAACAGTCGCGGGTTGCCCGGGGTCGGGGAGCAGCCACGGTTCGTCCGCGACCCGGACCTCGCGGCACCAGGTGAGCGTCTCCAGGTCGTCGGAGCGGTAGAGCGTGTTGCCGTCGGCGTCCCGCCGGTCGACGAACGGCAGGAACTGGTTGACCTCGGTCAGCGCCCGCACCGCGGCGATCCGCGCGTCCGGGTGCGCGCCGAACCCGACCATGACGTCCTCGACGGCGTGGTGCCGCCGCGAGACTGCCGCGAAGGCCGGGAGGCCCAGGTCGGAGGTGATGTCGAGCATCCACAGCGAGCGGTCCATCGACGCGTAGAAGTCGCGCATCGTCGCGACGTACGGGTCGCCCAGCGAGTCGAGGTCGAATGCGGGCCGTCGTAGCCGGTTGTACCACCACATCGCGACCGCGTCCCGCTCGACGACCTCGCAGAAGCCTTGTAGGACCGCCTCTTCGAGGGTGTTGCCGCTCGCGCTGCCGTTGGAGTCGCCAACACAGAAGAAGTGCCGTGCCAGGTCCGGATGGCCGTACCAGACGTAGCCCGCCGGGAGTAGCCGCTCCTCGTCGTGGGTGAGCGACCAGGCCGCCGACCAGTCGAGCACGGCGTCCTCGGGGAACGGGTCGGGCACCAGTTGCAGCCGGTGCGCGGGGTCGCGGTTCCACTCCGTGCGGCCGGCGACCTGCCCGGGGGAGAACAGCAGCAGGCGGTCCATGTGCACCGCCGCCGCGGGGTCGAGGTCGCGGTACGCGGCGCGCACCACCGGCTCGTCGCCGCGCCACACCGCCGTGTACCGCTCGATGGCCTCGCACACCGCGCTGACCTTGGCCTGGATCTCGGAGCGGCCCTTGCCGCCGCTCTGCCCGCGCATGTTGCGGCGCAGCAGGTCCATGTTGTCGTTGACCATCGCGAAGTTGTGGCCCGCGGTGAAGCTGTACGTGATGCCGTTGGCGCTGTCGTCGTGCTCGGCAAGACGCGTGATCGCGCCGAGGTGCGGCGAGATGTGCCGCTCCAGCGCGGCGAACGTCGCCTCGGGCGGACGGACCCGGTAGCCGCCGTCGGTGGTGTGCGTGGCCGTGCCGGTGGCCAGCACGACCTTGGGGCCCCGGCCGCCGAACAGTGCGGGGTCGCCGCACGCGGGGCACTGGGGCTGGCGCACCAGGATGTGGCTCTCGCTGCCCAGGGTCGCCAGGTCGACGGTGACCATGCGGCCGTCAAGTGCGGGGGAGGCGCCGGTGGCGGCGCTGCGCAGCGCCTCGGCGGCGGCCAGCGCGGCGACCAGGGCGGGGCCGGCGGGGATGGAGGCGTGCGAGGCGTGCAGTGGCACGGACTCCCCGCGCTTCCCGGCCAGGTAGCGCTCGACCTGGCGGTTCCCGGCCACACGCTGGGCCAGGCAGCGCCAGCAGCCGGTACGGCCGGGCGTGAGCAGCGGGCCGACCCAGGGCGTGACACCGGCAGGCTTGACGGGCAACCACGGGCGGCCGGCGGCCAGATGGGCGGCGTTGACGGCGTCGAGCTCGGGCGCGAGGTAGTCGTCGGTGACCACGACGGTCAGGTGGCTGTCGCTGATCGGGACGTCGGCGGGCGTGGCGGCGTGCGCGCTCATGCCGTGCTCGGCGAGCGCGGCCAGCACCGGGCGCGGGTCGGCGGTGCCGCACGCGACGACGGCGACCCCGCGGTCGCCGCCCAGGACGGACGCCACCGCCGCGGGGTCGACGCCTTGCGCGTCCCAGAACGCCAGCGCGGACTCCGGCAGCCGAGGCCGACCCTCGGCGAGGTGGCCGGCCGTCTCGTAGCGGCGCAGCGTGGTCAGCAGGGCGGTAAGCGGAACCCGGCCGGACAGCGCGGCGGCGATCTCGCCCACCTGGTGGGTGCCGTCCAGATACGGCAGCAGCGCGACCGCGGCCTCGCCCGCGACGAGGAAGTCGCGGCCTTCACCGGTGAGGAACACCTTGTCGTCGTCGACCACTTCACACAGGTAGTGCGCCTTCAGACGCGGACGCTCCACGGGCGGCCCCCCGGATGGTCGTGGCGGTCGAACGGGCGGTGGGGCGATGGCGGCGACGTGTGCCCGGAACCACCGGTGGTTGGTGCCGACTGCCCGGAATCCGCCGGTGGTCATGCCGAATCGCGATCCGCCGTCAGTGAACCCGTGGGCGAAGGGCCCTGTAAATACTGAAAGTTCCGGTCGGAAACCGGCCTACGTATGGCGCCGGCAATACGTACCGGACCGGCGATGCGTACGTGGATACGTATCCCCCAAAGGGGATGTGCGAAGGAATCACAGGCCCGAACTGCCGTATGGCACCAATCCACTCCGGGGAGTAATACTGGCTGCTGGGCCGCGCCGAGGCGGCCCGCGCCACGCCTCCGGGTCCGTCGCGCCGGGCGGACCCCGGCCGGACCGATCCGAAGGGCTGCGTGGACGTGAGCGATGCACTGCTGCACCGCGACCGGGAACTGGCGGCGATCGACGCGCTGTTCCGCACCGTGGAGAACGGATCGCCCGCCGTGGCCGTGGTCAAGGGCCCGCGCGGGATCGGGAAGTCGGCGCTGCTGCGGGAGGCCCTGCGCAGGCTGCCCGCCCGCGCGGTCGTGCTCCGGGCGCGCTGCCACAGCGCCGAGCGGGACTTCGCGTACGGCATGGTGCGGCAGCTGTTCGACCGGCCGCCGGCCGGCTTCCCGGAACGGACGCCCGGCTTCGCGGCCGGAGCCGAGCACAACGAGTTCGCGTCCGCAGGCCTCCTCGAACGGTCGGCCGTGCTGAACCCGGCAGCGGGCGAGCCCGCACACGCCATGCTCGACCAGCTCTTCCACACCACCCGCGCACTCGCCGCGACCGCGCCCGTCGTCATCGCCGTGGACGACCTCGGGCAGGCGGACGGGCCGTCGTTACGCTGGTTCACGTACATCACCCGGCGCCTGGACGCCGCGCCCGTCGCGGTCCTCGCAACCGTCGGTGACGCCCCGGACGACGCCGACCCGGCGGACCTGGCCGGCCTGCCGTACGTCCGGACGCTGCGCCCCCGCCCGCTGTGCGAGACATGCGCGGCCGAGCGGGTCGCCGCCGTGTTCGGGCGGCCGCTGGACTCGGAGACGGCCGCCGCGTGCCACTGGCTGTCCAGCGGGAATCCGCTGATCCTCAGCGAACTCGCCGAGCGACTCGCAGGCGACGCGGGGACGGCCGCCACCCCCGACCTGGACACCGTCCTGCGCGTCGGATCGGCCACGCTGGTCGACACCGCCGTCACGTGGGTCCGCGACCGCAGCCCGGAGACCGGCGAACTCCTTGACGCCTTTGCAGTGTTGGGACCAGGCGGTGACCTCGACATGTGCGCGGTCCTCACGGGACGGGGCGGCTTCGCGGCCACCGAGGCACGGGGGATCCTGCGCGCAGCGGGCCTGCTGGAGGAAGAACCACCCGACAGACTGCGCCACGCCGCGCTGCGGACCGAACTCCTGGCCCGACTCAATCCGGCGATACGGCTGGAACTCCATGAACACGCCGCAGAGTTGCTGTCACGACTGGGCGCCCCGGCCCGCCAAACCGCCGACCATGTGATGTCCCTGGGCTCGCTCGGCGGGAGCGAACGCGCGTGGGCGGTACCCGTCCTGCGCGCAGCAGCCCACGACGCGGCGTCGACCGCGGACTGGAACGCCGCAGGCCGGTACCTGCGCCGGGCCCTGGCCGAACTCCCACCCGGCGCCGGGGCCGACACCGTAGAGCTGACCCGACGACTCGGTGCGGTCGAACTGCACCGAGACCTCCGCTCCGCGGTGCGGGCACTCGGCGCCGTCGTAGCCCGGACGGACGACGCGAGGGAACTCACCCAGGCCGTGACGGCCCTGACCGGCCCCGGTGCGGTGCCGGTGACGTCCGTGGAATCGGCGGAAGGCGCGCGGCCGTTCGTGGTGGCAGCCGCGGGACTGGGCGGCGTCCCCGACGCGCCGCGCGAACTCGTCCTGCTGACGGGAGCACAGGCCCTGCTCGCCGGACACCGCGTGGTCGACCGGCGCGTCGCGCGTGCGGTCGCCGGGAGCGGAGCGGAGAGCACGGGGGCCAGGGCGTACCTGGGCGTGCTGGCGGCGGGCCACGCGGCCGCAGGACGGCATCCGTACCGCGCAATGCGCCTGGCCGGACGATGCGTGGCAGGCGGCCCCACGGGCGTGCCGGACCTCGGACTCCTGTGCGCGGCAGCGGCGTTCGCGTGGAGCGGCGATCCGGCAGAGGCACTGCGCTGGTGCGACCCGCTCGTGGACGGACTACGACGGCGCAGACACGACACGGGGCTGGCACTCGCGCTCGTGGTCCGCGCGGACGCACGCGCGCGGGCGACAGGGACGGACCCCGACGTAACGGCGCGTTGGGACGAGTCCCTCGACGACGCCCAGGAAGCGCTCGAACTCGCCCGTGACCACGGCGCCCCGGGAATCGCAGCCGGCGCGGCAGCCGTCGCGGCCAGGATCCTGCTGACCCGGCCCTACCCGCGCGGGTTCTGGCACGGCCCCGAAGGCGCGGCCTCACCCGCCGCGGACGCCGCCGGCGCCGTGCTGGCGGGCAATCCCGTACCGACGGACGCCCACCCACTGGTCCGGGCGATGCACCTGGAGTCGCGAGGCCTGGCCGTCCTGGCAGCAGGCGACCCGGCGGCCGCCGCCGCGCTGTTCCTGGAATGCGGCCACCAGCTGGCGGTGCGGGGCATCGAGGCCGAGGGCTGCGTCCCGTGGCGGGCGCGCGTGGCGACGGCCTACAAGGCGCTGGGCGAACACGAGGCGGCCCGGGCGATCCTGGCGGACGCACCGACCCAGGCCGCGGACGCGACGGACGAGCCGCCCCCGGCCGCCGAGGCGCCGTCCCCCCAACGCCCGGCCTCGGCCCGTCTGACCGCAGGGGAGCGGCGCGTGACCGAACTGGTCCTGCAGAACCTGAGCAACCTGGAGGTCGCGGAACGGCTGTGCCTGAGCAAGCGGACGGTGGACACGCACCTGGGCCGGGTGTACCGGAAGCTGGGCATCAGGGGCCGCCCGGATCTGGCGGCGGCGCTGGAGGAGCTCTAGAAGCAAGGCCCGATGCGGTGACGCAAGTGTGACGCGAACACCCCCGAATGAGGGAGTTCTGGTGATTCGCATACGTGACAGCAAAGTGATGGGGGGTCGAGGCCGGGGCCCCGGCCGAGTCAGGCAGGCGCGCCCACGCTGGGAGAGGAACCCGGCAGCGCAACAAACCCCAGCAACAAAAACCGCCCGCCCCACACGCAAACCGCAACCCGGCGGAGCAAAGCCAACAAAGCGCGTCCACACCCCGCGCTCCTCCCGCCAGTCGCCAAGGTAGTCAGCGCGGACGGCCCGCGGGTCAAGGCGCCTCCCGAACCCCGGGACAGGCCAACAGTCCGAAGAAGACCCCACTGCGCCTTGACGCGCGGGCCGTCCAAGCGAAAATCCCAAAGCGGGAGGGGCGTCAGGCCAAAACCACAAACCAGGTCAGGAACGGTGCAGCCAGGACCCCGTCACAAAGACAGCTCAACGATCCCCAACAACGCCCCCTCCGGATCCCGAACCACCATCGACGCCAGATCCCCCAACATCTGCGGCACCTCCACCAACCCACCCCCCGCCTCCAGCGCCCGGGACGCCGTAGCGGTCAGATCCTCCACGCCGATGTATGGAATCCACCGGGCCCCGCCGAGCCGCCCCGTCCGTTGGACGGTAGCCAGCGTCAACCCGTCAAGCATCAACCCGTCAAGCATCAACACCGGGTCACTGATCTCCCGGTACCCGAACAACCCCCCGTAAAAGGACTCCACGTCATCCGCAGACCCCACCCGCAAGGCGAACCCACTCACCGCACCCGGTTCGTCGCCCAGCACCACACCCTCAGCCCGCGCCCCCGACCAGAACCCGACCGCCGCTCCCGCCGGATCCACCGCCAGGAGCAGCCGCCCGTTGTCGCCCACGGTCATCGGACCCATGACAACACGTCCGCCGAGCGAAGCGACGCGGGAAGCCGTCGCATCAGGGTCCTTCACCGCGAGGTACACATGCCACGCGGCAGGCAACGCAGGTGGGGCCTGCCCGAGCCCCGCAACGATCTCGCCCCGCACCGAAGCAATGCGGTACGCACCCCGCCCGCCCCCCGGACCGTCCTCGTCCGCGAACGACCACCCGAACACCGCCCCGTAGAACGCCGAGGCGGACGTCAGGTCCGGACCGACGCGGTCGATCCAACAGGGGTGGCCTGCGGCGTACGCGGTGCGTCGGGGCATGGTTCCTCGCATTCGTCGGGGAAAAGCGTCGGGTCGGTGCACCGCCCACCCGCGAGCGAGTCGACGAGCCCCGCGGCCTCCTCCGCCCCACCCACAGGCGGGAGTTCGAGCCGAAGCGTCTCGGCGTGCACCAGGGCTTCCGCGGCGTGGTCGGCGGGCCAGGCCGCAGGCACGAAGTTCCAGTAGTCGAGCCGGGCCTGCTCGTCGTCACCCCGGCACAGGCGGATCAGGACCGGGTTCTTGACGGCCGCTCTGACCCGTGCCGTCGGTGCCACCGCCTCCGGCCGCACCAGAACGACTTCGCCGCTGACCGGGGAGACGATGCTGCGATGGGGCGTGCGGGTGCCGATGGTCCCGCGTAGTTCGGCGAGGGCTTCGCCACGTAACTCCAGCGGTGCGAGATAGGGCATGACGACACCCGAGTCCCTTTCCAGTACCAGCAGTTGGGGTGAGACAAACGACCAACCACGCTGAGCGAGCGCGAGTCCGACGCGGGCGCGCGGCGACTGGGGGCTGCCGATGAGCGCGACGGTCGTGCCGTTCCGCGTGAGCACCGCGGCCTGCACCAGCACGTACCGGCTGCCGAGCACGGCGAACGGTGGTACGGGCGGGGGTACTCCCTCCCACCCGGGCCAGCCCCGGTACGGGCGATTGAGCAGCGGTGTGCCGTCGGGCGCGCGAACGACCACGTGCGGTGGATCGCCGTCCACGAAGTCGACGTGCAGCGTGCTGGCGGAGGCGTGCGCCGGGCGGGCGGCGTCGGCGACGATGTGCGGGCCGAACGCGAAACGCAGGTCGGCGGGGGCGGTGGTGGTGGCGCGTACCGTGATTCCGAGGAATTCCAGGGTCAACGATTCCGCAGAAGGCATGGCGGATCCTCGTGGTGATCGAATGGTGATCGAATGCGAGGCGCGTCGAAGTCGTCGGTGCCGGGGGGTGGGGCGCGACGAAGTCGTTGTTCCGACCTCTTCTCTCAATGTTACTGACGGTAAATCAGTTATCCGCGACCACGGCCCGCCGGGGGAACACGCCGCAGTAGCTGAGAACCAGCGCAGAGGGACGGATTTCAGCCGCCCTATGCCCAGCCCATCGGTGGAATTCCCGGTTGGTCTCCCGGAATTCCGCGACAATCATCCTCAGTCGACCCGGGCGACCGCCCAGCCGTTCAGCTGCGCCGCCGCCGCGAGCGCCCGCCCGCACAGCGCCGACACCGCCGCCCCGGCCGCGCACGGACTGCCGCCCGTGGTGAAGACCACCAGCTCGACCTGCCCCGGCGCGACCGCCACCGCGACGTGCTCCAGGCCGTCGTCCGGCCCGGCCACCGCCCGGATCAGGCTGCTCAACAGGGCCGCGTCGGGCACGATGGGCCGCGGCGCGCCGTCAGGCGGAACGTCGGCCGCCACCAGCGTCACGGACGTCATCTGCACGACCGTTCCCTCCTCGTCCCCCGTCGGCGCGTCAGTCCCAGTTCATGTTCTCGCCGGTCTGCGTGTCTCCGCTGCCGGTGCTCTGCGCGAGGTCCTGCGGTAAAAGCGCGGCGGTGGCCTCGGCGACTATCGCGGCGAAGGACATGGCTGTCTCCTTCCGCTGGGGGAAATGCCTGATCGGGCGCCACCGGAGCGAAGTCCGGTGCCGAGGGTGCGCCTACCGGACGTTGCGTAACCCGGCGATTACGCAGTCTGCTAGGCGGCGGACCCACCCGGAACCGTTTCGCGCTGGCAGCAAATGCAACGTGGCACGACCCTGCCAAGCCCGGTCAATGCGTCGGCCGGAATCTTGTGCTTGTCGGCCCGAAGTGCAGCTGCAAGCATGACGATTCGAGGTCGTCGCGGGGGCGGCCTCGCGGCGACCTGCCGCGCTTCGGGGAGTCGGGGGCAGCGTGCTGGAAGGACTGGGGCTCGACACGACGGCGGAGGCGGTCTACCGGCTGATGCTGGAGGACCACCGCCGGGGGGTCGCCGAACTCGCGAGACTCTCCGGCCTCGACGAGGACGCCGTCCGCCAAGCCCTCGACCGGCTCGCGGACTTACGCCTCCTGCGGATCAGCGACGACGGTCCGCACGGCGGCCTGGAGGCCATCGACCCGAACGTCAGCCTGCACGGCCTCCTGCGCCGCCGCCAGGAGGAACTCCTGCGCAACCAGTGGGAACTGGAACGCTGTCAGGCCGCCATCAGCACCGTTCTGGCGGAGTACTCCGACCTCCACTACGGCGGCGGACACCCTGACGCCGAACGACTCATCGGCCTCGGGGCCATCAAGAGCCGCATCGCCGAACTCGCCGCCACCGCCGCCACCGAGTGCCTCACCTTCAACCCTGGCGGCGCCCAGTCCGCGGCCAGCCTCGCCGCCAGCAAACCCCTCGACCAGGCCGTCATCACCCGCGGCGTCGCGATGCGCACGGTCTACCTCGACAGCATGCGCAACGACCCCGTCACCGCGCACTACGCCGAATGGCTCACCACGCTCGGCGGCCAGGTCCGCACCGTCCCCTCCCTCCCGCTCCGCATGCTCGTCGTCGACCGCTCCGTCGCCCTCGTCCCGGTCGACCCCGACAACACCCGCCGTGGCGCCGTCCAGGTCTCCGGACCCGGCGTGATCACCGCCCTCGTCGCCCTCTTCGAACACATCTGGGCCGCCGCCACCCCCTGCGGCACCGTCCACGAACGCGACGACCAGGGCCTCACCCGCCAGGAGTCCGAACTCCTCCGCCTCCTCGCCGACGGCCTCACCGACGCCGCCGCCTGCAAGCGCCTCGGCCTCTCCCTCCGCACGGTCCGCCGCATGATGGCCGACCTCATGGAACGCCTAGACGCCCGAAGCCGCTTCGAAGCCGGCGCCAAAGCCGACCGCCGCGGCTGGCTCTGAACTCCCCACCGCGACCTCGTTCGTCGGGAACCGAAACCCGCTAGCGAAAGATATGTCGTAAGACATAGGTCGTACGACATAGACACCGACTGTCGTACGACATATCTTTCGAGTGTGAATCCGCGACGACTTGCCGGTGGCGGACCGACGGGGCGCTTCTTCGGGCCCGGGGAGTTGCGTCTTGCGCTCCTTGCGTTGATCGCCGAACAGCCCGGCCACGGCTACGAACTGATGAACCGTCTCGAGGAACGCTTCGCGGGCGCCTACAAGGCGAGCGCGGGTGCGGTGTATCCGACGCTGCAACTGGTGGAGGACGAAGGCCTCGTCGAGGTGCAGCGCGACGGAGGGCGGAAGGTTTTCCACCTCACCGCCGACGGGCGGGAGGTCGTCGACGCGCACCAGCGCGACATCGACCGGATCTGGGCGCGGGCCACGGCGCGCGGTGAGTGGGGGTTGCTGCGCGATCCCGACGCCGCCGAGATCGTCGCGCCGGCGTTGCGGCTGTTCAAGACCGCGGTCGGCGTCATCGTCCGCGCGCACGGCGACCCTGTCGTGGTCGAGCGGGTGCGCGAGGTGCTGGACGACGCGCGGCGTGAACTCAAGGAGATCAAGAGGGACGCGAAGGCCCGCCGCAGGGCGGTCCGGCACCACCATCACCGCAGGCATCACCACGACCACCACCACGACCGCGAACGGAACGAGTGAGGCACCCAGAGGGGGAGGGTCCATGACGGCTCCGACGCACAAAGGCCACGAGACCGCACCGCATGATGCGGAACACCGGCCGCAGGTCGCGGAACGCGACCCGCACGATGCGGAACACCAGCCGCAGAACGCGCAACGCGACCCGGGCGACGCCGAACACGGCCCGCACGACCCGGTCTGCACCGAACCACCCAGCCGCGCGGCCCGTTCCGGCGGACTGACCCGGCGACTCGTCGACCGCTTCGTCGTTACCGGGTCGGTCCTGGAGACCGAGCGGATCGCGGCAAGGATGAACCGGATCCGGATCGGAGGAGAGGCACTCCGGAAGCTCAGCAGCAGTCCGGGCCAGCAGGTGCGGGTCCTGGTGCCGGACGAATCCGGTCGCGGACTGCGCGGCAGGATCGGCGAGTTGCGCACGTACTCGGTGTGGTCGTTCGACGCGACCGCAGGCGAGTTGGACCTGTGCGTGATGGACCACGGTGAGGGGCCGGGTGCCCGCTGGGGCCGGACCACTCGCCCTGGTGACGAGGTCCGTTTCCGGGCGCCAGAAGGCTCCTTCACGCTCCGTCAGGACGCGCCGTACCACGTGTTCGTCGGCGAGGAGACCGCCTCGGTCCCGCTCGGCGCGATGCTCGCCGCGGTGCCGGATGACGTGCGCGTGTACGGCGTCGTCGAGACGGCGGCCGAGGCCGACCGGCTGCCGCTGCCCCGGAGCGCCGAACTCACGTACGCGGTACGAGGGAACGCCTCCGCGGCCTCCTCGCAGGTGCTGCCCGACGCCCTGCGCCGCCTCGAGCTCCCGGACGAGCCGGGCGTCGCGTACATCGCGGGCGAGGCCCGGACCGTCCAACGGGCCCGCGCCGTCCTGGTCGAGGAACGCGGGTGGCCGCGCCGGTCCGTGGTGACCAAGCCGTTCTGGACCCCGGGTCGGACGGGCATGGACTGACCCTCCAAAACACAGGGCCGCCGCCCGCCCGGAAGGACGGACGGCGGCCCACACGGGGTCACATCAGCGTCGCGGCGATGTTCGCCGGAACCTGGGCGTACGAGTCGAACCGCATCGTGAACGCGGCCCGCCCCGAGGTGCGCCCGCGCAGATCTCCGACGTAGCCGAACATCTCCGCCAGCGGCACAAGTGCCGTGACGACCTTGGCGCCTGACCTCTCGTCGAGCGAACGCACGTGGCCGCGACGCGCGTTCAGGTCACCGATCACATCGCCCACGTGGTCCTCCGGCGTGATGACCTCGACCTCCATCACCGGTTCGAGCAGCACGGGTGTCGCGAGCCGCACCGCCTCCTGGAAGGCGATCGAGCCGGCCCGCTCGAACGCCATCTCGGACGAGTCGACCTCGTGGAAGTCGCCGTCGAGCAGCGTGACCCGCACCCCGGTCAGGGGGTAGCCCGCGAGCACGCCGGAGTCCATCGCCGACTGGCAGCCCGCGTCCACGGACGGGATGAACTGCCGCGGGATGCGGCCGCCGGTGACGCGGTTGACGAACTCGTAGTGCTCGCCCGCGAGCGGCTCGACGGTGATCCGGACCTTCGCGAACTGCCCCTTGCCGCCGTTCTGGTGACGGTAGGTGAAGTCGTGCTCGGAGACCGTCGCCAGCACCGTCTCGCGGTACGCGACGCGCGGCCGCCCGATGGTGGCGGTCACGCCGAACTCGTCCCGCATCCGTTCGACCAGCACCTCGAGGTGCAGTTCGCCCATGCCGGACACGATCGTCTGGCCGGTCTCCTGGTCCGTCTTCACCTGGAACGACGGGTCCTCCTCACCGAGTCGCTGGATCGCGACGGCGAGCTTGTCCTGGTCGGCCTTCGAGGCGGGCTCGATGGCCACCTCGATGACCGGCGCCGGGAACTCCATGGACTCCAGCAGCACCGGAGCCGCCGGGTCGCACAGGGTGTCGCCCGTCGTGGTCAGGCGCAGACCGGACACAGCGACGATGTCGCCGGGGCCCGCATACGCGATCTCCTCCCGCTTGTTGGAGTGCATCCGGTAGACCTTGCCGATCCGTTCCTTGCGTCCCTGGCCCGCGTTGCGGACCTGGTCGCCGGGGGTGAGCCGGCCCGAGTACACGCGCACGAACGTCAGCTTGCCCAGGTGCTCCTGGACGGCGACCTTGAACGCGAGCGCGGCGAACGGCTCGTCCTCGGCGGGCCGGCGCACGACCACGGCACCGGAACCGTCGACCGCGTGCCCTTCGACGCCCTCGGTGTCCAGGGGCGACGGCAGGTAGCGCACGACGGCGTCGAGCAGCGGCTGAACGCCCTTGTTCTTGAAAGCCGTTCCGCAGACCACGGGAGTGACGGTGACACCGTCACCGCGGCCCGAGGCGAGCGTCACACGACGGATCGCGGCATGGATCGCCGCCTCGTCCACCACGTCACCACCACCCTCCGACAGGTACACGTCGAAGAACTCCTCGTCGAGCTCGGCCAACGTCTCCAGCAGCCGGACGCGCGCCTCGGCGGCGGCGTCGGCGAGGTCCGCGGGGACGGCCTCGACGGCGTACCGCTCACCGAGCGCCGCCTCCGCGGACCAGACCAGCGCACGCATACCGACCAGGTCGACGACGCCGGTGAAGCCTGCCTCGGCGCCGATCGGCAGCTGCACGACGAGCGGAACGGCGCCGAGACGCGTCCCGATCATGTCGATGCAGCGCGCGAAGTCCGCGCCCGTGCGGTCCAGTTTGTTGACGAAGCAGATCCGCGGCACCCGATAGCGGTCGGCCTGCCGCCACACCGTCTCGGACTGCGGCTCGACCCCGGCGACACCGTCGAACACCGCGACGGCGCCGTCGAGTACGCGTAGGCAGCGTTCGACTTCGACCGTGAAGTCCACGTGGCCCGGCGTATCGATGATGTTGATCGGGTGGTCGACGCCGTCCACCGGCCAGTGGCACGTCGTCGCGGCGGACGTGATCGTGATGCCGCGCTCGCGCTCCTGACGCATCCAGTCCATGACGGCCGTACCGTCGTGCACCTCGCCGATCTTGTACGAGACACCCGTGTAGAGCAGGATCCGCTCGGTGGTGGTGGTCTTGCCCGCGTCGATGTGCGCCATGATCCCGATGTTGCGGACCTGGGCGAGCGTGCGGGTGCTGGTGTTCCCGGACATGGTCATGACGGAATGGCCCTTCCTCGGGCGTGGTTGCGTGAGACAGGAACTGCGTGCGGGCATGCCGAAGCGACGGCGTCCGTCGCACGGGGAAGTGTGCGGCGGCGTCGCTCGGCGAGAACACGGCTGAGGTGCGGCCGGCGGACACGCACGGCCTTGGAGACGTCGTCAGGTCAACGGACGACGCCTAGAACTGACGGAAGGTCAGCCCGAACGGCTCAGCCGCGGGCGGACAGTGACCAGGCGGGCCAACCGCCCTTCCAGACCCGGCCCGACACAGGATGCACGCCCCGCGGGCGGTCGCCGAAAGCACGGCACCGCGCGTCGATGAGCATGAAGGTCGCATCCATGCGCACACCATAGATCGCGGGGGTGACGCCGGTCATCCGGATTTCCCTCACGCTCGCCGGCCCCGACGGGACGAGGCCGCCGCACGAACGGGTGAGGGCGCGGGCCAGGGACAGGGGCAGGTGGGCGGGACAAGGGCCAAGGGGGCGGGAGGACGCGCGGCACGAGCACCGCGGGCGCGCGCCGCGCCGGCAGCGGGATCAGCGCGGTCGCCGTGCGCACGGGATGCGCGAACCGCTCCACCGGGCAGGGGGCATGGGGCAAGAGGCAAGGGGCGAGGGGGCAGGGGGGAGGGGGCGGGCACGGGGCAGCAGGCACGGGGGAGCGGGCACGGGGGAGCGGGCAAGGGGGCAGAGACAAAGACAAGGGCGGTCGGGGCGGGGGCGGGGGGGGGGGGGGGGGGTTTTGTGGGCCCCCCCCCCCCCCCCCCCCCCCCCCCCCCCCCCAGGGGGGGGGGGGGGGGGGGGGGGCGCGGGGCCGGATGTTGGGCCCGCCCCGCCCCGCCGCTCAGACCGAGCCGCGCAGCAGTTCGCGCGCCGCCCGGCCCGCGATCGCCAGTGCCTCGTCGAGCGCCTCGACCTGACGGCCGCCCGCACTCGCGACCGCCCCCTTGCCTCCCGCCCCGCCACCCACCAGCCGGGACGCCTGCGAGAGCAGGTCGCGCGCGACGCCGCCGCGCTCCACCACGTCGCCGGAGACCGCCGCGGTCAGCAGCGCCTTGCCGCCGGACACCGAGCCCAGGACCGCCACCGACGGCCCCGACCCGAGCCGAGCCACGACGTCGCCCGCCAGCGTCCGCAGGTCGTCCGGCGAAAGGACGTCCACGCGGCCGACGACCACGCGACCGCCGCCGTCCACCCGTTCGCCGAGCGCCACCAACGCGTCCGCACGTCCCCGCAGTTCCGCCGCACGCAGTCGGCCGAGTTCCGCCTCGGTCGCCGCGAACGCCGCCAGCCGCCTGCGCAGCGCCTCGGGCGCGTCGTCCGGCCGGGACTCGAGCAGTTCCGCGACCTCGCGCAGCAGCCGCCGCTCGGTGTCGCCGCGGCGCAGCGCGTCGAACCCGGTCAGCGCCTCCACGCGCCGCAGGTTCGCGCCGACCGACGCATCGCCCAGCAGCCGGAACGCGCCGACCTGCGCGCCGTGCGCGACGTGGGTCCCGCCGCACAACTCGCGGGAGAAGTCGCCGATGTCGACGATGCGCACCGTGTCGCCGTACTTTTCGCCGAACAGCGCGATCGCGCCCGCCGCTTCCGCCTCCGCGCGGTCCGCGTGCCACGCCCGTACGCCGGGGTCCGCCAGCACGTGCCGGTTGACGGTCTCCTCGATCTCCGCCAGTTCCTCCGGGCGCAGCGCCGAGAAGTGCGCGAAGTCGAAGCGCAGCCGGTCGGGTTCGACGAGCGACCCCTGTTGGCGCGCGTGGTCGCCCAGGACCGACCGCACCACCGCGTGCAGGATGTGCGTCGCGGAGTGCGAGCGGGTGAGCGCCGCCCGCCGGTCGCCGTCCACGGACGCCTCGACGCTTTCGCCGGTGCGGAGTTCGCCGTCGAGGACCTCCGCTGAATGGACGCGGAAGCCGTCGAGCCCGTAGCGGGTGTCGGTGACCCGCAGTCGCGTGCCGTCCGCGCCGACGACGGTTCCGGTGTCGCCGACCTGGCCACCCGCCTGCGCGTAGAACGGCGAGCGGCTCAGCGTGAGTTCGACGTGCTGCCCGACGCCCGCGGACGGCACGACCCGGCCGTCCGCGACGATCCCGGTGACCCGGCCCTCCGCGGTCAGGTCGGTGTAGCCGACGAACTCGGTGTCCGGCAGACGTCCCGCGAGCTCGCGATAGACGTCGAGGCGGCGCAGCGCGTCCGCGGTCCTCGCGCGGCCGGTGCGCTTGGCGCGGGTGCGCTGCTCGTCGAGCAGTGCCGCGAACCGCGGTTCGTCGACGTCGAGGCCCGCGTCGTGCGCCGCCTCGACGGTCAGCTCCAGCGGGAACCCGTAGGTGTCCGCGAGTTCGAACGCCGTCTCGCCGGGGAGTGTGCGCGTGCCGCCGCCGCGGGTGCGGGTGATCGCCGCGTCCAGCAGCCTCGTCCCCTGCGTGAGGGTGCGCGCGAACGCCTCCTCCTCGCTGGTGACGACCTTCTCGATGAGCGACGCCTGCCGGGTCAGTTCGGGCCACACGTCGCCGAGGTTGCCTATGACGCTCGCGGTCGCCGTCGGCAGCACCGGGCCGGGGACGCCGAGCAGCCGCGCGTGCCGGATCGCGCGGCGCATGAGGCGGCGCAGGACGTAGCCGCGGCCGTCCTTCGCGGGCAGCACGCCGTCCGCGATCAGGAACGCGATCGAGCGCGCGTGCTCCGCGACGACCTCGAACGACACCTTGTCGGACCCGGATCCGGGGTAGTCGCGCCCGGACAGCTCGCGCACCGCGTCCAGCGTGGGCCGCAGCAGGTCGGTCCCGACGACGTTCGGCACGTCCTGGAGGACCGCCGCGAGCCGGTCGAGCCCGAGGCCGGTGTCGATGCTCTTGCGCGCGAGCGGGCCGAGGACCGGGTAGCCCTCCTCCTCGGGGCCCTCGCCGCGGACGTCCGACATGAAGACGAGGTTCCACAACTCGACGTACCGCTCGCCGTCGACCGCGGGGCCGCCCTCGGGACCGAACGCAGGGCCCCGGTCGTACGCGATCTCCGACGACGGGCCGCTCGGCCCCGGCACGCCCATCGACCAGTAGTTGTCCGCCATGCCGAGCCGCTGGATGCGGGACGCGGGCACGCCGATCGCGCGCCACAGCCGCTCCGCCTCGTCGTCGTCCTTGTAGACGGTGATCCACAGCCGGTCCTCGGGCAGCCCGAAGCCCTCGGTCATCAGCTCCCACGCGAACGCGATCGCGTCCGCCTTGAAGTAGTCGCCGAAGGAGAAGTTGCCGAGCATTTCGAAGAACGTCGCGTGCCGGTTGGTGCGCCCGACGTTCTCGATGTCGACCGTGCGCGCGCATTTCTGAATGCTCGTCGCACGGGTGAATTCGGGCTCGCGCTCGCCGAGGAAGTACGGCTTGAACTGGTTCATGCCCGCGTTGGTCAACAGCAGCGTCGGATCGTCCGGCACCAGCGGGCTGGAGGGTACGGAGCGGTGGCCCCGGGAGGTGAAGAAGTCGGTGAAAAGCGTGCGGATCTGCGTCGAGCGCATGGCGGCGTTACCTCACGGAGGAGTCGCGGGAGGGGGGAGTGGACGACACGCCGAGCCGGGCCGAGAACGGGACTGAGAAGGCTCTCAGTTCTCCGGCTCGACGCAGCTAGCTCGCGCTCCCGCGGTGTACACCGTGACTCCTGATCCGTCGTGGCACATGGCTGTACCGGACTACGACCTTACACGAGCGCCGGAAATTCCCGGATGTCCGGAGTGCGCTCCCCGGTACGATGCCGGGGCATGACGCCCACCTCTCGGCATGCAGACGTCCCGGACCGGCCCGCCCTCGAAGGGCTGGAGCGCAAGTGGTCGCGTGTCTGGAACGAGACGGGCGTATATGCGTTCGACCGGACGAAGACGCGTGAACAGGTCTACTCGATCGACACGCCCCCGCCGACGGTCAGCGGCGCGCTCCACGTCGGGCACGTCTTCTCGTACACCCACACCGACGCCATCGCCCGGTACCAGCGCATGCGGGGCAAGGAAGTGTTCTACCCGATGGGGTGGGACGACAACGGGCTGCCCACCGAGCGGCGCGTGCAGAACCACTTCGGTGTGCGCTGCGACCCGGCGCTGCCCTACGACCCGGACTTCGAGCCGCCGGCCCAGCCCGGGAAGACCCAGCTCCCGGTGTCCCGGCGGAACTTCATCGAGCTGTGCGAACGCCTCACCGGCGAGGACGAGAAGGCCTTCGAGGACGTCTGGCGCACGCTCGGGCTGTCCGTCGACTGGTCGCACACCTACCAGACCATCGACGCGGCGGCGCGGGCGGCGTCGCAGCGGGCGTTCCTGCGGAACCTGGCGCGCGGCGAGGCGTACCTCGCGGAGGCGCCGACGCTGTGGGACGTGACCTTCCGGACCGCCGTCGCCCAGGCGGAACTCGAGGACCGCGAACGACCGGGCGCGTTGCACCATTTGGCCTTCATCCGGGCCGACGGGGGGCGGCTGGTGATCGCCACGACCCGCCCCGAACTGCTGCCGGCGTGCGTCGCCGTCGTCGCGCACCCCGACGACGAGCGCTACCGCGAGCTGATCGGAACCACCGTCCGCACGCCGGTGTTCGGCGTCGAGGTTCCGGTCCTGGCACACCACCTGGCCGACCCCGACAAGGGCACCGGCACCGCGATGGTGTGCACGTTCGGCGACACGACGGACGTGACCTGGTGGCGCGAACTCGACCTGCCCGTCCGCGCGGTGCTGGGCTGGGACGGGCGGTTCCGCGCCGAACCTCCGGCAGGGCTCGACACGGACGCGGCGCTCGCCGCGTACGCGCAACTCGCGGGAGCCACACCGCACACCGCGCGGGAACGGATCGTCGCCCTGCTGCGTGAGTCCGGCGAACTGATCGGCGAGCCCGAGCCCGTGACGCACGCGGTGAAGTTCTACGAGAAGGGCGACAAGCCGCTTGAGATCGTGACCACGCGCCAGTGGTACCTCAGGAACGGCGGACGCGACGCCGGGCTCCGCGACGAACTCGTCGCCCGCGGACGTGAACTGCGCTGGCACCCCGAACACATGCGGGTCCGCTACGAGAACTGGGTCGAAGGACTCAACGGGGACTGGCTGATCAGCCGCCAGCGGTTCTTCGGCGTGCCGGTGCCCGTGTGGTACCCGCTCGACGACGAGGGACAGCCGCGCCACGACACGCCGCTGGTGCCGGACGAGGCCGCGCTGCCGGTCGACCCGAGCACCGACGTTCCGCCGGGGTACGACGAGGAACAGCGGGGCGTGGCCGGGGGGTTCGGGGGTGACCCGGACGTGATGGACACCTGGGCGACGTCCTCGCTCACCCCGCAGATCGCCGGCGGATGGGGGCGCGACGAGGACCTGTTCGCCCGGGTGTTCCCGATGGACCTGCGGCCGCAGGCCCACGAGATCATCCGCACCTGGCTGTTCTCGACCGTCGTGCGGGCGCACAGCGAGTGGGGCGTGCTGCCGTGGCGGCACGCGGCGATCTCCGGCTGGATCCTCGACCCCGACCGGAAGAAGATGTCCAAGTCGAAGGGGAACGTGGTGACTCCGGCCGCACTGCTGGAGCAGCACGGCTCCGACGCGGTGCGGTACTGGGCGGCGAGTGCCCGGCCCGCGACGGACACGGCGTTCGACGTCGCCCAGATGCGGATCGGGCGACGGCTGGCCGTGAAGGTGCTCAACGTCTCGAAGTTCGTCCTCGCCATGGGCGAGGCCGACGAGACCGCCCCCGTCACCGCACCGCTCGACCGCGCGCTGCTGGCCGAACTGGCGGAGGTCGTCGACGCGGCGACGGCGGCGCTCGACGAGTACGACTACGCGAAGGCACTGGACCGCACCGAGCGGTTCTTCTGGTACTTCTGCGACGACTACGTCGAGCTGGTGAAGGCCCGCGCGTACGGCGACCTGAGCCCGTCCGGCGCCGCCTCGGCCCGGGCGACGCTGCGGACGGCCCTGTCCGCCTTCCAACGCCTGCTCGCCCCGTTCCTGCCCTTCGCCACCGAAGAGGCCTGGTCGTGGTGGCACGACGCCTCGGTGCACCGCGCCCCGTGGCCGACCGCCGACGAACTGCGCGCGGCGGCAGGCGAGGCCGACCGCGAACTCCTCGCCGTGGCCTCGGAGGCGATCGCCGGCATCCGCAAGGCCAAGTCCGCGGAACGCCTGTCCATGCGGGCCGACGTCCGCCTGGTCCGGGTGACCGGCCCGCAGACGGTCCTCGACCGCTTCGCCGAAGTAGCCCAGGACATCCGCGCCGCGGGCCGCATCAGCGAGGTGGCGAAGGCCGTGGCGGAGGGGGACCTGCTGGTTGAGGTCGAGCTCTAGAGGGCGTGTGGTGGAGCGCCGGCCGCGTGAGCGGGCGGCGCGAGTGCCGGGT
>NZ_JASAOI010000047.1 GCF_029953285.1 Yinghuangia seranimata
TGACCACCGCGCTGCGGCGTGCGGTCCGGCAGGAACGGCTCTATCAACGCCCACTGGCCATCGGTCAGGCCACCACGAACACCCACATCACATCAAACGACGATCACATTCATCAGACACGGCCTAGACGCGTCTCTCAGCGGATTCTCAGGTCCGGCACGGCACGGTGGGGCGTGACTGTTCTCGCGTTTTCCGGATCGGACGTCGACGGTGGCCTGTACCTGCGGATCACCCGTCTGGCGTCGCACACCCCCACGGTGCTCAACGACGTCGTCTCCTACTGGACGGATTTCGGGCTCGGAGTGTTCGCCGTCCTGATGGTCGCCGCGTGGTGGCAGGCGCGTGAGCACGACTCGGCCCGCATGGCGCGGGCCCTGGCCGCGCCGCTGATCGTCGTGCTGGTGTACGCGGCGGACATGGTGCTCAAGAGCGCCGTCCACGAGCGGCGCCCGTGCCAGACGCTGCCCGGCGCGTACACCGTGGAGGCCTGCCCCGGCACCGGGGACTGGTCGTTCCCCAGCAACCACGCGGTGATCGCCGCCTCGGCGGCCGTCGTCATCTGGCTGCTGAACCGGGCCCTGGGCGTGGTGGCGGCCGTCGCCGCGCTGGCGATGGCCGCGTCGCGCGTGTGGGTCGGCGTCCACTACCCGCACGACGTCGTGGCCGGCGTCCTGCTCGGTGTGCTCCTCGCCGTGCCGCTGATGCTCGCCGCCGGACGCGCCGCGCCGTGGGTCGAGCGGCTGCGCACGTCGCCGCTGCGGCCGGTGGTGGCCCGACGGTGAGCACGACCCGGCACGGACACCTGGGGGTCGGTCGTGGCCGGTTCGGCACGATTTAGGCTTCCGGCATGGTGACCCGGGTGCGTGCGTGGATCCGTCAGCGCTCCGGCGCGCGGGTCAGGTCCGCGCTGGCCGCCGCGGTCGTCGTCGCCGTGGTGCTCGGCGTCGCGGCGGCCGCGTTCGTGTTCCTCTACCACCGGCAGCTCGTCCGCACGGTCGACGCCGCCACGACCCAGCGTGCCCAGGCCGTGGCGGCGGAGGTCGAGCGCGGCGGCCCGCCCGCGGCCGCGCTGACGCCCGCGCGCAGCGCGCTGGCCGCCGTGCAGATCGTCGACCCGGGCGGGGCGGTCGTCGCGTCATCGCCGACGCTGGCCGGGCAGCCGCCCGTCTCGCCGCTGCGCGCCGCGGACGGAGAGGTCCGGCACGAGGACCGCCGCCTGGGGCCCGGCGAGAGCGGCCGGTACCGGATCGCGGCCGTCGGCGCGGCCACGCCCGCCGGCACGTACACCGCGCTCGCCGCCGAATCCCTCGGCCCGACGGAGGACAGCGTCGAGGACGCCGCGGCCCTGCTGATCATCGGGTACCCGCTGCTGGTCCTGGTCGTCGCCGCGGCGACCTACGTGTTCGTCGGGCGCGCGCTGGCCCCGGTCGAGGCGATCCGCCGCAAGGTCGCCGGCATCACCGCCGCCCGCCTCGCCGAACGCGTGCCCGTGCCCGAGGCCCAGGACGAGGTGGCCAGGCTCGCGACCACGATGAACATGATGCTCGACCGCATCGAGTCCCAGGTCGCGACGCAGCGCCGCTTCGTCGCCGACGCCGGGCACGAGCTCCGCAGCCCGCTGGCCACCCTGCGCTCCGGCCTGGAGGTCCTCGACGCGCGCGGCGCCCGGGGCCGCGACGCCGAACTGGTCGGGATGCTCCGCGCCGAGACCGTGCGCCTGGGCGACCTGGTCGACGGGCTGCTGCTGCTCGCCCGCGCCGACGAACGCGGGATCCCGCACACCGCGGGCGACGTGGACCTCGACGACCTGGTCACCGCCGAACGCGCCCGCCTCGCCGCACAGCACCCGGCCCTGACCGTCACGGCGGACGTCGTCCCGGTGCGGGTGCGCGGCGACGCCGGACAGCTCGCGCGCGTGCTGCGCAACCTCGCCGACAACGCCGCCTCCCACGCCGCGTCCACCGTCGCCATGCGCCTCTTCCCCGACGGCGCCCGCGCGGTCGTCGAGGTGCGGGACGACGGCCCCGGCGTGCCCGAGGCCGAACGCGAACGCGTCTTCGACCGCTTCGTCCGGCTCGACGAGAGCCGCGGGCGGGCCTCCGGCGGCTCGGGCCTGGGACTCGCGATCGTCCGCGAACTCGTCACCGCGCACGGCGGCACGGTCGAGGTGACGGCCGCGCCGGGCGGCGGCGCGCTGTTCCGCGTCACGGTCCCGACGCCGACCGACTGACCCGGGCCGCCGCCGGGTGCGGTCCGCAGCGCGAACACGTGGCCTCGGGCCGCGGCCGCGTGCCACTGCCCGGCGCCGACTCGCGCCACCGGGCGGCCGCCGACGGACTTGGCTGTCGTCCTGGTGGACCCGCGGTCAGCCGACGAGGCGGTAGCCGGCCCCGCGGACCGTCTCGATCCTCGCCCTGGCGCGCGCCCGGTCGAGCTTGCGCCGCAGGTAGCCGACGTAGACCTCGACGACGTTGGCCGGGCCCTCGTAGTGCGCGTCCCAGACGTTCTCCAGGATCGCCGTCTTGGACACCGTGTCGCCGGCCCGCCGCATCAGGAACTCCAGCAGCGCGAACTCGCGCGGCGTCAGCGCCACCTCCTCGCCCGCGCGCTCGACCCGGCGGCGCGCCGGGTCGAGCGCCAGGTCGCCGACCTCGAGGACGACCGGCCGGGCGGGCGCCCCGCGCCGGACCAGCGCGCGCAGCCTCGCGACCAGCACCACGAAACTGAACGGCTTGGTCAGGTAGTCGTCGGCCCCCAGGTCGAAGGCGTCCGCCTGGTCGTACTCGCCGTCCTTCGCCGTCAGCATGAGCACCGGCGTCCACACCCCGGCGGCGCGCATCCGCCGGCACACCTCGTAGCCGTTGAGGCCGGGCAGCATGATGTCGAGGACGACCACGTCGTAGGCGCGCTCGGTCGCCGCCCAGAGCCCGTCGGTGCCGGTGTGGACCACGTCGACGTTGAAGCCGGCGTCGGCCAGGCCCTGCCGGACGGTCTCGGCGAGCCGGACCTCGTCCTCCACCACCAGCACCCGCATGTACGCTCCAACGCCCGGTCGCCTGCCGCTCCGGTGAGCGTATCGGCGGTGCGGAAGCGTCGCCGCTGCCAGGATCGGCGTGGCGGCCGCGATCGCGGACAGGCAACGGGAAGGGCCGCGGCAGGCGTAGGGCAGTCGTGGGTGTTGGGGACCGGGAGGGAGACACATGCCGAGGTGGCGCAGTATCGGTCGGCCGGGGCGGACAGGCGCCCGGGCGGTGCCGAAGCAGTTGGTCGGGCCGTGGAAGCCGGCGATGGTGGGCTGCGGGGTGTACCTCGACGGGGTCCGGCAGCCGGGGAACCTCGGCGTGCGCGAGGCGTACGAGCTCGCGCGCAGCAAGCCCGACGGTTTCGTCTGGGTCGGTCTGCACGAGCCGAGCGCCGAGGACTTCGCCGACGTCGCGGACGTCTTCGGCCTGCACCCGCTGGCGGCGGAGGACGCGGTGCAGGCGCACCAGCGGCCGAAGCTGGAGCAGTACGGCGACTCGCTGTTCCTGGTCCTGAAGACCATCGTCTACGTCGAGCACGCCGAGCTGACCGCGACCAGCGAGGTCGTCGACACGGGGCAGATCATGGTCTTCGCCGGGCCGCAGTTCGTCGTCGTGGTACGGCACGGCAGCGCGCCGCCGCTGATCTCGGTGCGCCGCCGTCTGGAGGCCGACCCGGCGATGCTCGCGCACGGCCCCGCCGCGGTCGTCCACGCGATCGTGGACCGCACCGTGGACGACTATCTGGCGGTCACCGACGCCATCGAGGACGACTTCGAGGAGCTGGAAGCCGAGGTCTTCTCGCCGACCGCGACCACCAACGAGGCCGAGCGGATCTACCAGCTCAAGCGCGAGCTGATGGAGTTCCAGCGCGCGGCGGGTCCGTTGGTGCGCCCGCTGGACGCGCTCGCCGGCGGCGGCGTGCCGCTCGTCGACGACGAAATGCGACGCTATATGCGCGATGTCGCCGACCACTTGGCGCATGTCCGCGAACGCCTCGCCGGATATGCGGAGCTGCTGGACGGCGTATTGAGCGCGAGCCTCGCCCGGGTGGGAATTCAGCAGAACACCGATATGCGCAAAATCAGTGCCTCCGCCGCGCTCCTCGCCGTGCCGACGCTGGTCGCCGGGATCTACGGCATGAACTTCGACCACATGCCGGAGCTGCACGAGACGTGGGGGTATCCGGCGGCGCTGGGGTTCATGGCGGCGGTCTGCGGTTTCCTGTACCGCGCGTTCCGGCGCAACGGCTGGCTCTGACCCGTCGGGCGCCGATTTCGGAATTGCCTGTTCCGGAAACGGCGAACCTCGGTTTTCGCTCAAGTGCCGTTCCCGGCCGAGTCGGCCGTCGGTAGCCTGCTTCCGCACCGCGCGTCTGAATCACCCGCGAAATGGCGTTCACGCTTTACGGGGAGCGCGATATGTGGGCACCGGGGACGGTTTTCGGCGGCCGGTACACCCTGGCCGAGCTGCTGACCGACGGCAGCACGGCCTCGGTGTGGTGGGCGGAGGACGCCGCGCTCGGGCGGTGGGTCGCGACCACGCTGTTCGCCCTGCACTCGTGCGGCGGCGCCCGCCCCCTTCACCTGGGCGCCGGCGCAGGCCGTGCCGTGGCAGAACGCCGCGTCGTGCAACACCTCCGGACTGACCTTCACCCCCGCGTCGACCCCGGGCGCTTCCGTGATCACGCACCTCTCGCAGGGCCTGACCGACAACGGGCCCGGGACGCAGGCGACCTTCGCCGCCTGCGTTCCGGGCAGCCCGGCTCAGCAGTGGTACATCCCGTGACCCGCGCCGCGATCTGACCGCCGGGTCATGAACCCCAGGTCTGGGGCTTCGCGTTCATCGTGAAGGTGAGCTCGCCGCCGCGGAGCAGGGCGTCGTGGCTCAGGAACGGCTTCGCGATGCTCTCGCCGTTCAGGCTGAGGCCCTGCACGTAGGGTCGGGACGGCGCCTGGGCGGCCGAGACGACGAGCGGGCGGCGCGCCCCGGGGAGGTCGAGGGTGACTTTGTCGAAGAAGGGGCTGCCCACCGCGTACTCGCCGGACGCGGGGTTGACCGGGTAGAAGCCCATCGCGGAGAACAGGTACCACGCCGACATCTGGCCGCAGTCGTCGTTGCCGGACAGCCCGCCCGGGCTGCGGTGGTAGTCGGTGGCGGCGATCTGCCGGACGAGTTCCTGCGTGCGCGACGGCCGGCCCGCATAGTCGTACAGGTACGGGACGTGGTGGCTGGGCTCGTTGGTGTGGTTGTTGTGGCCGCCGGCGAAGTAGCCGTCGAGCCACGAGGCGAACGCGGCGTCGCCGCCCTTGAGGGCGATCAGGCCGGGGACGTCGTGCAGGACGTCGTTCGTGTAGACCCACTCGTCGCCCTCGGTCCAGCCTCCGGAGGCCCAGGTGCCGTCGAGGTTGCGTGCCTGCATGAAGCCGGTCGCGGCGTTGTACTCGGTCTTGTAGTCGCCGCTGCGCTTGAGGAGGTTCGCGGCGTCGTCGGTCCTGCCCAGGGCGGCGGCCAGCTGCGAGGCGGCGTAGTCCCCGTAGGCGAAGTCCAGTGTGCGGGTGCCCGCTTCGGCGGTGCGGTCGGCCGCGACCCAGCCGTTGCGCTGGTACCACGTCAGGCCGGCCCGGGCCTCGACCGGTGTCCAGACCTCGCGGTCGTCGTAACGCAGTTCGGTGTCCTTGTCGGGCGGGGTCATGGCGTTCTTGAAGACCGCCTCCCACGCGAGGTTCCGGTCGAAGCCGTGGAAGCCCTTGACGACCGCCTCCGCGATGACCGACTCGGCGCCGGTGCCCTCCATGATGTTGGTCTCGGTGATGTTCTTCCACAGCGGGAGCCAGCCGCCCTGCCGGTAGTCCTGCAGCATGGACGTGACCATGTCGTCGACGCGTTCGGGCGCGAACAGGATGAGGAACGCGTTCTGCGCCCGGAAGGTGTCCCACAGGGAGTAGCCGGTGTAGCTGACCCCGGAGTGCACCGTGTCGTCGTAGGCGCTGTAGTAGCGGCCCTGTTCCGACATCTCCGACGGGTACTGCAGGGCGTGGTACATGGCGGTGTAGAAGGTCGCGAGCTGGTCGGGTGCCCCGCCGCTGATGCGGACCCGGTCGAGCTTGTCCGCCCAGGCGGCCTTCGTCGCGGCGACGACGGCGTCGAAGCCCGTGCCGTCGGGGACCTCCGCGTCGAGGTTGGCCCGCGCCTGGTCGACGGAGATGAACGAGGTCGCGATCCGCACGGTGACGGTCGTGGCGTCGGCGGGGAACCGCACGTACGCCGAGACCTCCTGGTCCGTGCGGTCGGCCTGCCCGTCTGCCTGCGTGGCGCCCGTCGCCGTGCCGAGCCCGGCGAACGCGGTGTCGAAGCGCGCCACGAAGTAGCCCTTGAAACCGGGGGCCTTGAACGGACCGAGGTTGGCGTCCTGGCGGTCGGGGTTGTAGCCGCTGATCTCGCGGCGGGCGGGGTCGACGTGCACCTGGCCGGTGACCCCCGAACGCGTGCCCTGCACGACGAAGTTCGCGCCCGCGCCGCCCGGGTACGTCATGCGCATGACACCGACCCGGGACGTCGCGGTGAGTTCGGTGCGCAGCGTCCGACCGGGGGACGGGTGCAGGTCCACCGCGTACCGCTCCGGCGAGGCCTGCTCCTCCGCGTGGCTGAACGGCACGCCCCGGTCCGCCTCGGCGGTCTTGACGTCGCCGACGCCGGGCATGCCGACGACGTACCCGGAGTCGCCCATCCAGATCGCGGGCTGGTGGGTGCCGATGAAGCCGGACAACTTCGTGTCGTCGTAGTGGTACGGCAGCAGGCTGACGGTGTTGGTGCGCGTCATCGGCGACCAGCGTGTCATCGCGAAGGGCGGCGCCGTGCTCGGGATCATGCCGCCGTACTCGGCTCCGGCGGCGCCGGTGGTCCCGATGAAGGGGTCCACGAAGTCCACGTTGGAGCCGTGCCGTTCGTCGCTGTGCCCGCCGCCGTCCGACCCGGGCCAGAAGACGATCAGGGGAACGAGGACCGCCAGCACGGCGGCCAGAGCCAGACCCACGCGGACACGCATTACGCCTCCATCGGCAGTACGGACCGGACGCGGGCCCGGGGGCGCGTTGCCCCCGGGCGGTACGGCCTACTTGACGGTGAAGCCCTGTTCCTTGCCGTACGACTTGATCCGGTCCTGCCAGCCCGCCAGCGCCGCGCCCAGGTCGCCGCCGGATGTGAGGGCCTGGCCGACGGTGTCCTTGAACACGCTGTCGGCGTAGACCTCGTAGGGCAGGTACTGCCAGCCGGGGCGCACGGCCTTGGACATCTCGGAGAAGACCTCGTTGGGCTTCTGGCCCGGGAAGAACCGCACCTCGGCGGAGCGGAACGCGGGGTCGTCCAACAGTGCGTTGGTGGCGGGGAACAGGCCGACGTCGCCGTTCAGTGACCTGACGGCCTCCGGGTCGGAGTTGAGCCACTCGGCGAAGGCGATGGACGCCTCCTTGTTCTTGGCCTGCGTGGTGACCGCGACCGACGAGCCGCCGTTCTCCGCGCTGCCGCCGCCCGGCATCGGGGCGACGCCCCACTGGCCCTTGCTCTGCGGGATGAACTGCTCCAGGACGTTGGGCGCCCACGCGCCGGCCATCCAGACCGCGTACTTGCCGGCCGCCATCGACGTCCACCAGTCGCTGCTGTAGCCGGCGGTGCCGTCCACGAGCTTGTCCTTCACCAGGGGCCCGAAGACCTCCGCGTACGTCTTGGCCCCGGGGTCGGACTTGAGGTCGACGGCGATGTCGGTGCCCTTGACCGTGAAGGGCTTGCCGCCGAACTGCCACATCATGCTGGTCGCCGTGCCGGGGTCGTCCGGGTCGGCGAACGTCATGGACACGGTCGGGTCGGCGTCGTGCACCTTCTTGGCGACCGCGGCGAACTCGTCCCAGGTCTTGGGCGGGGTCGCGCCGATCTTGTCGAACACGTCCTTGCGGTAGAACATCGCCATCGGGCCGGTGTCCTGGGGGATGCCGTAGACGCCGCCGGCGACGTTGACCTGCGACCAGGCGGACGGGGTGAACTTGTCCTTGAGGTCGGAGGCGCCGTAGTCGGCGAGGTTCACCAGCGACTTGGTGAGCGCGAACTGCGGAAGCGCGGAGTACTCGACCTGGACGACGTCGGGGGCGCCGCTGCCCGCCTTCAGGGCGGTGGTGAGCTTGATGTACTCGTCCTTCGACAGGCCTCCGTTGACGATGTTGACCTTCACGTTCGGGTATTTCTTCTCGAACAGCGCGACGGTCTTGTCGATGTTCGGCACCCAGGTCCAGAAGGTGATCTCGGCCGGCTTGTCCAACGCGCCCTGGACGGCGGAGGGGTCGACCTTCTTGCCGGTGTCCGGCGAGCCGCCGGACCCGCCGGAGCCGCCGCCGCACCCGGCGGCCGCGAGCGCGAGGGCCGCGGCCGCGGTCGCGGCCAGGCCGCGCCGTGTCGAGCGCTTGCGCGCCCACGGGAAACGCATGTCGTAGACCTCCTAGGCCCGCTGAGAGGCGATCAGGTCGCGGTACCAGTCGAAGCTCGCGCGCGGGGTGCGGGTCTGCGTGTCGAAGTCGACCTCGACCAGGCCGAAGCGCTGGTGGTAGCCCTCGGCCCACTCGAAGTTGTCCATCAGCGACCAGGTGAAGTACCCGCGCACGTCCACCCCTTGGGCCATCGCGTCGGCGACGGCGCCGAGGTGTCCGGCGAGGAAGTCGATGCGGGCCCGGTCGTCCAGTCCGGCGGGCTGCGAGCAGCCGTTCTCGGTGATCCAGACGGGCGGGAGCGCGTCGCCGTAGCGGGCCTTGAGGCCGGTCAGCAGCTCGGTGAGCCCGTCGGGGACCACCGGCCAGTCGAAGGCGGTGCGCCGGTAGGCCTCTTCCGGCTCGGCCAGGTCGAAGGGCAGGAGCGCGGCCGAATCGGCGGGGGCGGTGACCCAGGTCGGGTTGTAGTAGTTGATGCCCAGCCCGTCCAAGGGCGCGGCGATGGTCGCCAGGTCCCCGTCGCGCACGACTCCGCCCCAGGCCGGGTCCTCCATGCCGTAGGCCGACAGGTCGGGGTAACTCCCCAGCAGCAGCGGGTCGTTGAACATCCTGTTGTGCAGCGCGTCGTACGCGGATCCGGCGGCCAGGTCCGCGTCGGACCGGGCGTCGGAGCGATGCCGGACGGGCGTGCAGTTGTTGGAGATCAGCACCTGCGCGTCCGGAACGGCGGCGCGCAGCGCGGCTGTTGCCAGGCCGTGGCCGAGCAGCTGGTGGTGCGCGACCGGCAGCGCGTCGAGCATGAGCGCGCGGCCCGGCGCGTGGGTGCCGAAGGCGTAGCCGAACGCCATGTGGATGAACGGCTCGTTGAGCGTGATCCACCGCTTGACCCGGTCGCCCAGACGCTCCGCGGCCACGGACGTGAACTCCGCGAACCGGTCCGCCGTTTCGCGGTTCAGCCAGCCGCCCTCGTCCTCCAGGGCCTGCGGCAGGTCCCAGTGGAACAGCGTCGGGGTGGGCGTGACGCCGGCCTCGAGCAGGCGGTCGACCAGGCGGTCGTAGAAGTCCAGGCCGCGCGGCTCGACGGTGCCGGAGCCGGTCGGCAGGACGCGCGGCCAGGAGAGCGAGAAGCGGTACGCGTCCAGGCCGAGCCGGCGCATGAGCTCCACGTCCTGGTCGAGCAGGTGGTAGTGGTCGCAGCCGACGTCGCCGGTGTGCCCGTCGCGGACGGCGCCGGGCCGGCGGACGAAGGTGTCCCAGATCGACGGGCCTTTGCCGTCCTCGGCGGCCGCGCCCTCGATCTGGTAGGACGCGGTCGCGACGCCCCAGACGAAGGACGCGGGGAACCGGGGCGACGGGGTCGGGTGAGGGGGTGAGGCCGACATGCACACCGCTTTCGCGAGAGAAACATGAACCGATGTTCGGGTCTTGTTTACAGGGCACGGCGGGAGCTCCACCATGTGATGCGGGTCACAAGGGGATCGGCGCATGCCTCGGCGCGCCGCCCCGGGCGTGCCGGAGCCGCGTGAAAGCGCGCGAAGTCCCTTAGACGCCCAGGTCCCGCCAGTACAGCCGCAGCATCCGCTTGAGCTCGTCCAAGGTCTCGGGATCCGCCGGGCTGCCCTCCCGGAACACCTGGTGGAGGACGGCGTCGGCGACCCAGACGACCATCCGCGAGGCGCGTTCCAGGCGTTCGCCTCCCGGCTCGCCGGTCAGGTGCTCCGCGATGCGGCGCACACCCTCCGCCACAACCGCGTTGCTGGCCTCGTCGGCCCGCGCGAGCTCGGCGCTGAGGTGCCGCCCCGCCCAGAGGGCCGCCCCGCCGGGCTGGCGCCGGAACAGGTCGGCGTAGACGTCCACGATCGTGTCGACCGGTTCGCGCAACTCGCCGGCGGCGGCCCGCTCGACGAGTTCGCCGACGGCCACCTCGAAGTACTCGAGGTACTGCCGGCCCAACGCGTCCACCACGGCGCCCTTGTCGGGATAGAACTGGTAGATGCTGCCGACCGGTACGCCCGCCTCCTCGGCGATCCGCCGCATGGTCAGCGCCTCGAACCCCTCCTGCGCGAGGATCCGGTCCGCGGCGGCGAGCACCGCCTCCACCCGGGCACGGCTGCGCGCCTGCTGCGGCTGCCGCCGCAGGCGAGGCTGCGGCCTCGATACTTCGTCCACCACAGGCTCCCGGGTCGTCGGACGACGCGACCGTAGCAGGTCCGTGCGGGTGACCCGGCCCGTCACCGGCCCGTAGGCCCGCGCCAGGTCGCGGCGATCACGAACTCGGCAACGGCGTCGACGAATGCGCGGTCGAGCGGAGTGTCGGTGACGACCGTGCGGTGGACCATGGGCCCGGCGATCATTTCGATGACGAGGTCGGGGTCGCAGTCCGGCGCGACCTCGCCGCGGCGCCGGGCGCGGAGGACGGGTTCGCGGAGCGGGGCGGCGACGCGGCGCCAGGTGTCGTGGAGTTCGTCGCGCAGCTCGCGGTCGCCGACGTTCGCGGAGACGATCGTGCGGAGCAACGCGCGTGTGTACTCGGCGCGTTGGAGGTCCGCGAACACGTCGCAGAAGGCGCGGACGTCGCCCGGCCACGAACCCGTGTCGGGCAGGTCGACGCGGGTGCTCTGCCAGTCGGCGGTCGCCGCGCGGACCAGCGCGGTCCGGGTGGGCCAGTGCCGGTAGACCGTCGCCTTGTGGACGTTCGCGCGCTCGGCGACGCGTTCGATCCGGAATCCGGCGTCGCCGTGCTCGACCAGCTCGTCCCTGACCGCGCGGAAGACCGCGTCGCGCACGGCGGCACTCGGTCCCGGGGGACGGCCGCGCCCGCGCGTGCCCGGGGCGTCAGGGGAGCCGGCGGCCATGGCTGGTCCTTCGCGGGGGTGGATGGAAGCGTGCAGCGTACATCTTGTCACCGTCCTGAATATCTGCAACTATCCGTCGCACTTATTCAGGGCGGTGCCACGCTCCGGCCGGGCACCGCGGCCGCGACCCGCGAGGAGACCCGTGCCCAGAGCAGTCATCGCAGCCGAGGCGGGGGACGCGTCGGTCCTGCGCGTGCGGGAGGCCGAGGTCCGCGAACCCGGGGTCGGCGAGGTCCTGGTGCGCACCGCGTACGCGGGGGTCAACTTCGCCGACGTGTTCATGCGCCGGGGCCTGGGCGCCGGGCCGTTCCCCTTCACACCCGGCGTCGAGGGCTCGGGCGTCGTCGAGGCGGTCGGCCCGGGCGTCGACACCGCCGCCCCGGGCGACCGGGTCGCGTGGGCCCCGGTCCGGGCGGCCTCCAGCGTCGGGTCGTACGCGGACCTGGCCGTCATCGGCGCCGAACAGGCCGTGCCGGTGCCGGACGACGTCTCGCTGCGGACCGCCGCGGCGGTGCTGCTGCAAGGGCTGACCGCCCACTACCTCGTCCACGACCAGCACCCGGTCGGGCCGGGCGTCACCGTCCTCGTGCACGCCGCCGCGGGCGGGACCGGGCGCACGGCGGTGCGCTGGCTGCACCACCTCGGCGCCACGGTGTTCGCGACCGTGGGCGGCGCGGCCAAGGCCGCGGTCGCCGCCGAGGCGGGGGCGGACCACGTGATCGACTACACGCGGACCGACTTCGCCGACGAGGTGCTGCGCCTGACCGGCGGCCGCGGCGTGGACTACGTCGTCGACGGCGTGGGCGCGGGAACCTTCCGCGGGGACCTGCGGGCCGTCGCCGACCGCGGCCGCGTCTGCGTCTTCGGGCAGGCGGCCGGCCTCCCGGAGGCGTTCTCGCCGATGGAGCTGATCCCGCGGTCGATCACCGTGTCCGGCGGCTACATGACCAACTTCCTGCGCGACCGCGCCGAGGTGCTCGGCACCGCGGACCGGGTGTGGTCCGGGGTCAGGGAGGGGTGGCTGGCGCCGCTCGTCCACGCGGCCCTGCCGCTGGAGGAGGCCGCCGAGGCGCACCGCCTCCTGGAGAACCGCGAGACGGTCGGCAAGCTGGTGCTGGCGACCGGAGGCGACGCCTCGTGACCCACCGGACCATCAAGCTGGAGACCAACTGCCTCCAGATCGAGTCGGCGGTCCGCGACGTGCCGGCCGCCTGCGCCGCGTTCGAGGACCTCCTCGGCGCCGGCCCGATCGAGCAGGAGCTCGTGAGCCGGATCTCCGGCGTGGTCCTGGACATCGACCACCGCGGCTGCGGCGACGCGATGTTCCAGTTCTGCAGCCCGCTGATCGAGGACGTCTTCACCGCGGAGGAACTGCGGCGCGTCGGGCCGTGCGTCAGCAACCTGACGTTCTTCGTCGCCGACGCCGCCGGCACCCGCGACCTCCTCGAAGCCGCCGGGGCCACCACGCGCGCCGCCTGGCAGACGCAGGGCGGATCGTGGCGGGAGTTCCTCGGCGAGGGCAACGCCAAGCCCGACGAGGAGCTCGCCCAGGGCTTCTACATGGGCACGCGCCACCTCTTCGGCTTCGACTTCGAGTTCTCCGAAGCGCCCTGGTACGACGCGGCGAAGCAGCGCTACATGTACCCGGCGTTCACGTACCCGCGGCCGGTCGTCGAGGACAAGGTCGAACGGCTCGTCCGCCTCCGCGTCCTGGTCGACGACGTCGACCACTACATAGGCAACCTGGTTCGCCTCGTCGACGAGCGGGACCGCACCGACGCGTACGGCCACCGCGACGACGGCGCCACCCGCTCGGCCCGCATAGCGCTCCGCGGCCTGGAACTCCAGTACGAACAGCCCCTCGTCGACGGCCCACTCCGCGACCGGCTGCTCGAACGCGGCGCCGGGATCACCACCGCGGTCTTCGCGGTCGCCGACCCCGACCGGTGGCCGCGGACGAGCTTCGCGACCCGGGACACCCTCGGCTTCGACGTCGAACTCGCGCGAAACTGAGCCCGTACCGGCGGCCGGCTCACCCCAGGGATGAACAGCTTCCCCAGCCGTCGCAGCTGCGGCACGGGCCGGAAAGGTGTTAGAACGTAAGTATGGCCGCCGGTGCTGGCCGGTCGCAGGACGCATCGGTTCACTCACTGTCCGACAAGCGTCCGCGAAGCGTCGCCGGGCAGGTCTTCATCCTGCAAGTGGCCGTGGTGATTCTGCTCGTGGCCGGGATGGTGCTCGCGCTCGTCCTGCAGTCCCGGCAGAGCGTCGACCGGGAGGCCGAGAACCGGTCGGTTGCTGTGGCGCAGACCTTCGCCCATTCGCCCGGCCTGGTGGACACGCTGCGGTCCCCTGATCCCTCGGCCACCCTTCAACCGCTGACGCAGGCGGCGCTGAAGGACGCCCACGTCGACTTCATCGTCGTCACCGACACGCAGGGGCTCAGGTACACGCACCCGCGGCCGGAGCTGATCGGCAAGCAGGTCGTCGCCGACATCGATCCCGCGTTGGCCGGGCACGTCGTCGTGGAGTACGTCAACGGTCCGCTCGGCCGCGAGGTCCAGGCGGTCGTCCCCGTGTTCGACGAGAAGGGGTCGGTCGTGGGCCTGGTCGTCGCCGGCCTCAGGGTCGCGAAGGTGACCGGGGCGGTCGAGCAGCAGCTGCCGATCATCTTCGGCACCAGCGCGGCCGCGCTCGTGCTGGCCACGACCGGGACGGCGCTGGTGGCCCGGCGGCTGCGGCGGCAGACCCACGGCCTGGGCCCGGCCGAGATGACCCGCATGTACGAGCACCACGACTCGGTGCTGCACGCCGTCCGTGAGGGCGTGCTCATCGTCGGCGGCGACACGCGGCTGCTGCTGGCGAACGACGAGGCCAGAAGGCTGCTCGAGCTGCCGCCCGACGCCGAGGGCAGGCGGATCGCGGACCTTCCCGGCCTCGACCCGGAGACCGCGGAACTGCTCGCCTCCGGCCGTACCGCCACCGACGAGGTGCTCCTGGCCGGGAACAGGCTGCTGGCGGTGAACCAGCGGCCCACGGACGACCCCGGCGACCGCGCCGGCACGGTCACGACGATCCGCGACACGACGGAGCTGCAGGCGCTCTCCGGCAAGGCGGAGACGGCGCGCGGGCGCCTCAAGCTCCTGTACGACGCCGGTGTCCGCATCGGCACCACCCTGGACGTCACGCGGACGGCCGAGGAGCTCGCCGCGATCGCGGTGCCCCGCTTCGCGGACTTCGTCACCGTGGACCTGGCGAATCCGGTGCTGACCGGCGAGGAGCCGACCGGTAACGGATCGGACATGCGCCGCGTCGCGGTCAGCGGCGTCCGCGACGACCACCCCCTCTACCCGCTGGGCCGGCGGATCGACTTCATCCCCTCGACGCCGCAGGCGCGGGGCATGGGCAGCGGCCGGGCGGAGGTGCTCGCCGACCTCTCCGCCGCCCACGGATGGCTGGCCCAGGACAAGGAGCGGACGGGAAGGGTCGTCGCGTACGGCATCCACTCGCTCATCACCGCCCCGATCCAGGCCCGGGGCGTCGTGCTCGGCGTGGCCAACTTCTGGCGCATGGAGAAGCCCGAGCCGTTCGACGACGAGGACCTGTCCGTCGCCGAGGAACTCGTCGCGCGCGCCGCCATCAGCATCGACAACGCCCGCCGCTACACCCGCGAGCACGCCATGGCGGTGACCCTGCAGCGCAGCCTGCTGCCCCGCGTCCTCGCGGAGCAGAGCGCGCTCGAGGTCGCACACCGCTACCTGCCCGCGCAGTCCGGCGTGAGCGGCGACTGGTTCGACGTGATCCCGCTGTCGGGCTGTCGCGTGGCGCTGGTCGTCGGCGACGTCGTCGGCCACGGGCTGCACGCGGCCGCCACCATGGGACGCCTGCGCACCGCGGTGCACAACTTCTCCACCCTCGACCTGCCACCCGACGAACTCCTGGGCCACCTCGACGACCTGGTCGGCCGCATCGACCTCGACGAGGCGGACGCCGACGTCGGCTCCGGCATCATCGGCGCGACCTGCCTGTACGCGATCTACGACCCGACCTCGCGACGCTGCGTGATGGCGCGGGCCGGGCACCCGCTGCCCGCGCTCGTCCACCCCGACGGAACCGTCGACTTCCCCGACGTCCCGGCCGGACCGCCGCTGGGCCTGGGCGCGATGCCGTTCGAGACCATCGAACTCGAACTCGAGGTCGGCACCCAGATCGTCCTGTACACCGACGGCCTGGTGGAGGACCGCACCCGGGACATCGACGTGGGCATGGAGCTGCTGCGCAACGCCCTCGCCCACGTCGGCCGCTCGCCGGAGGAGAGCTGCCAGGCGGTCCTGAAGGAGCTGCTCCCGGCCCGCCCCGCCGACGACGTGGCGCTGCTCATCGCCCGCACCCGCACCCTGAACGCGGACCACGTCGCGGAGTGGGACGTACCGTCCGACCCCGCCGCCGTCGCCGTGACCCGCGACGCCGTCGCCGAAAAGCTCGACGCATGGGGGCTGGCCCACCTGGAGTTCACGACCGTGCTGATCCTCAGCGAACTGATCACCAACGCGATCCGCTACGGCTCCCCACCGATCCGGGTGCGCCTGCTCCGCGACCGCACCCTGATCTGCGAGGTCGCCGACGGCAGCAACACCTCACCCCACCTGCGCTACGCGACCAGCACCGACGAGGGCGGCCGCGGCCTCTTCCTCGTCGCCCAAATGACCGAGCGCTGGGGAACGCGCTACACCCACGAGGGCAAGATCATCTGGGCGGAGCAGCAGATCCCCTCCCTCGACCTGGGCCTGGACCTGGACACCGGCTCCGGCGAGTGACGTCTGCCCGCAACTCGCGGGTTCGGAAAGACCATTCAAGGTCACGAGTGCACGCGGCCGTTCGGCGGGCCTTCACGAGTGATCCTTCCTCCGGAGGTGGAAGTCGAAGGGGACCGTTCCCGGGTCGACCACCGTGGTCCCGCCGTCGATGGTGAGCACGGCGCCGTTCACGTAGGAGCTCCCGTCCGAGAGGAGCCACACCACGGCCGCGGCGATCTCGGGAGCGGTTCCCGGCCGTCCCAGCGGGCTGAGTCGGGTCACCGCCTCGTACGACTCGTCGACCGTGAGTCCGTCGGGGCCGCCGAACTCCCGCATCTCCTCGTCGGCCATCTCCGTCCGCACCCAGCCCGGGCAGACCACGTTGGCGCGCACCCCGCGCCGGCCGAAGTCGACCGCGAGGGACTGCGTCAGCATGATCATCCCGGCTTTGGACGCGGCATAAGCGGCACTTCCCGCAGGTGCGCGCAGCCCCGCGATGGAACTGACCGACACGATCGCCCCCTTCACGGCGAGCAGATGCGGAAGGGCCTCGCGGGCGAGCCGATACAGCGCGCTGAGGTTGGTCGCCAAAGTGGCGTCCCAATCGTCGGGTGTCACGTCGAGGACGCTGCCCGGGCGCATGATTCCGGCGTTCGAGACCACCCCGTCGATGCGCCCGCCGTACTCGAGGGCGGTCGCGATCAAGGTGCCCACATCCTCCGCGCGCGAGACGTCGCCGGGGCACGGCAGGGCGCCGGTGCGGTCGGCGACCGCCTGGAGGGCGTCGGCGCGCCGCCCGCTGATCACGACCCGCGCGCCGGCGGCGGTCGCGGCCTCGGCAACGGCCGCGCCGACTCCGCTGCCGCCGCCGGTGACGATGACGACCTTGCCCTTGAGGCTCACGCCTTCTCCTCCGACTGCATCGCGCTCTCCGTCGCGTCACACGCTATGTCATTTGGAGCCAAATGACATAGCGGTTCGGAGAATCCCCGCGCCCGCGGGCGGACGGGTTCGCCTGCCGTGGCCGCGGGTGTCAGCCCACGGTGAGGGTGCCGGTCATGTACGTGTGGATGGTGCACAGGTACGGGTAGGTTCCCGGCGCGGTGGGTGCGGTGAACGTGGCCGTGGCGCCTGCGGCGATGGTGCCGGTGTCGAAGGCTTTGTTGTTCGCGGTGAGCGTGTGTGGGACGGGATCCATGTTGACCACGGTGACGGTGGCACCGGGTGCGACGCTGAACGCGGCGGGCGTGAACTTGAAGTTCTCGATGGTGACCGTCGTGGTCTGTGCAGCGCTGTGCGACGCGGGCCCGGACGTGGCCGTCGTCTGTGCTGCGCTGTGCGATGCGGGCCCCGATGCGGCCGTCGCCTTGCCGCCGTAGCCGCCGGACGAGGAGGAGCTGCTGCAACCGGCGAGCAGGAACAGCAGGAACATGGCGGCTAGGACGGCGCCGCGGGGGCCGAGTGCACGGGTGGGGATGCTCAAGACGATGGCCTCGCTGGTCGGCGTCGGGGCCGCGCGGACGCGCGGCCCCGAGGGGCGGGAAACGGTTCCGGTCGAGACCGGTGCCCGCGGTGGTCAGCCGCAATCCGGGTGCCGTACGTACGACACCCGGACGGACGCGGCGTTGCCCGGCGATCATCCCGTCGGGCCCGCGCCCGTCGCGGCGTCCAGCGCGAAGAGGGTTCCGTTGAGGGTGCCGAAGTACACCGCGCTCTGGGCCGCGGTGACCGGAGTGACCGCCCAGGTGCCCTGAACACCGAACGACCAGCGTTGTGTGCCGGTCGCCGCGTCGACGGCGCGGAGGTCACCGGCCTGCGTCGGGACGTACACGAGCCCCTGAGCGACCGTCGGTTCGACCGTGATCGGCGCTTGGGCGTCGAACTCCCACTTCGGGGTGCCGTCGGCGGCGTCAAGCGCGCGCAGAACGTTGCCCGCACCCACGTACAGCCTCCCGCCGGCCGGCGCAGACGTCACGACGGCCCGCTTCCCCGCGGTGTACGACCAGCGCTCGGTCCCGGCCGCGGCGTCGACGGCGTGGACGCGGCCGTCCTGGCCGCCGACGTAGACGACGCCGTCGGAGACCACGGGTTTGCGGCCCGCAAGGCCGTTCGCGGCAAAGGTCCAACGGAGTTCGCCCGTGGCCGTGTTCAGCGCGTGCACCTTGTCGTCCACGCCGGCGATGTACAGGCTCTCGCCGGACACCACGAGGCCGGAAGCGTGCACCCCGACGAAGCTCCAGCGCAGCTTCCGCTTGCGGATGTCCACCGCAAGGACGGCGTCGGAACGACCACCGACGAACACGGTCTCGCCGGCGACCGCCGGAGCCGGCGACAGAGGGTTCGTGGTGACGACGAACCACAGCTCGGAGCCGCCTGCGGCATCGACGGCGTAGAGCTTGTTGTCCGAGGACCCGACGTAGACGACGTCGTCGATCACGGTAGGCGGCCGGGACTCGACGCCGAACCCGTTGAACGAGGTCGCCCAACGCGGCGCGCCGGTCGCGGAGTCCACCGCGTGCAGGCCCTCGCTGTCGCTGCCCGCGATGACCAGGCCTCCGGTGACCACAGGAGCCGTGTTCCACGGTCGGCCGGCCTTGAAGCGCCACGGCCTGAACGGCTCGGACGGCGTGCGCGCGACGGGAGAGGAGGGCCCCGCGCGGTCGTCCCTCCCGAGATTCAGCGCCGCCGCCGTGATGCCGCCACCGACCGCGACAGCCGCAGCGATGCCTCCGGCGACACCGAGGAACCTGCGTCGGCCCATCCGTTCCGGCGCCGGCAACGTGGGCCCGGCAAGCAGGAGTTCCGTCTCGGCCTCGTCGGCCGGGATGGTTGCGGTCGCCGCGGGCCGGGCGACGGCCCGATCTTCGGGCGAGGGTTGGGCCGGCGCCAGGAGGCGTCGGCCGACCGCCTCGGCCGATTCGGGCCGACGGAGCGGGTCCTTGGCCAGCAACTCGAGGACGAGGTCGTCGAGGGCCGCGGGGACGCCGTCGCGTCGGAGGCCGGGACGAGGCGGGGGCGTCCGCAGGTGGGCGTTCATCATCGCCACAGGCCCGGACGCGTCGAACGGGATTTCCCCCGTGAGGAGTTCATACAGGACGCAGCCGAACGAGTAGAGGTCCGACCGGGCGTCGCCGCCTTGCTCGTCGAACCGCTCGGGCGGCATGTAGGCGAGCGTCCCGATGACCCTGCTCGACCGGCTCGTCACGTCCGCGAACCGCGCGATCCCGAAGTCCAGGATCTTGACGGCGCCTTCGGCGGTGAGCATCAGATTGGCGGGCTTGAGGTCGCGGTGCACGACGCCCTCCGCATGCGCTCTGGCCAGCGCCGCGGCGACCTGCGCCGCCCAGCCGACCGCGACCCCCACAGCGGGCGGTCCTTCGCTGCGCAACACCTCGGCGAGGTCGCGGCCGTCGACGTATTCCATGACCAGGAACAGCGTGCCGTCGGCGGCGTCCTCGCCCAGGTCGAACACCGTGACGACGCCCGGATGGTGCAACGCGCCCGCGGTGTTCGCCTCGCGGATGAACAGTGCCGTGGCGGTCGCATCGCGGCCGTCCGGCCGAAGAAGCTTGACCGCGACGCGGCGGCCGATCAGCCGATCACGACCCTCCCACACCTCGCCCATCCCGCCACGGCCGATGAATCGGACCAGCTCGTAACGATCCGCCAGCACACGCACACGCACCACTCCCCGCCCGCCGATTCCGCGCCGCCGAGGCTACCGACCAGTGGGCGGGGTCGGACGAGTCGGAGGCGCCGTCGCGGAGTGAGTCGGGCCGTCACGGTGTCCCGAGCAACTGCCCAGGCGCCGGGTCGGAGGTGTCGCCGCGGAGGGCACGGGCGAGGTAGAGGACGCTCCGCGCGATGTACGGGACGTGGTCGGTTCCGGCGAAGGCGTGGCCCGCGTCCGGGACGAGGACGAGCTCGACGGGGACGCCGTGCTCGGTGCAGGCGTCGGCGAGGCGTCGGCTGTGGTCGGCGGGGACGGGCGTGTCGTCGGTGCCGTGGATCAGCAGCATCGGGGCGGTACCGCCGCCGACATGGTGCAAGGGGCTTGCCTGGCGCGCCAGTTCGGTCCGGCCTCCGAGCAGTTCGTACGCCGGTGCCGCGAATCCGTTCTCGACCATGGCGGCCAGATCGGTCGGGCCGTACCACGAGACGGCCGCCTGGATACGGCTCGTGCCCGTTGTGACGCCCACGTGGCCCTCGAGGTCGGGCCGGTCGCCGGTGGTGGCGAGGAGCGCGGCAAGGTGCCCGCCGGCGGATTCGCCCCAGGCGGCGACGCGTTCGGGGTCGATGCCGAGCCGGTCGGCGTGGTGCCTGAGCCAGCGGACCGCGCTCTTGATGTCGTGGAGCTGCGCGGGCCAGCGGCTCTCGCCGCTGAGCCGGTACTGCACCGAGGCGAACGCGATGCCGGCGGCGAGGAGTTCCTCGCGGATGCGTTCGGTGTCGATGGGGGTGGCGGTGTGCTTGTTGGTGCCCCACATCCAGGCGCCGCCGTGCAGCCAGACGACGACGGGCACCGGCCTGCCGTCGGAGGGGCGCGGTACGTCCACGTCGATCATGAGCGGTCGGTGGCCCTGGATGCGGGCGACCAGGCCGTCGTGGAAGCGGACGCGGTCGTCCAGCTCTTCGGGGCGCGGGAACTCGTAGTCCGCGAACGTCATCAGCTCGGCTTCGGCCGGGCTCATCGGCATCACGTCGGGCGCGACCGCGGCGAGGCGGTCGGCGAACCAGTCCGCGGTGGTGACGACGACGGGGGTGGACTGGTCGCTGTCGGGGTCGAGCACGTTGAAGATGTGGTCGGCGCCGGGAAGTTCGGTGACGGTGACGTCGGTGCCGGGGGCTTTGCGCAGCGCCGCGGCGGACGCGGCGATGTCGATGACGGTGTCGGCGCCCCCGGCCAGCCCCAGGATCGGGCGGTCGAACGCGGCGAGGGCGGCGGGCAGGTCCATGTTCTGGACTTCCTCCCACCAGGTCCGCGAGAAGGTGAACCGGGCGAAGCCCACGTCCACGAGAACGGGATCGGCGTCGCCGGCGAACGCGGGCGCCAGGCCCGCGAAGGGGTGGCCGAAGGGGGAAGCGGGGCCGGACGACCACCAGGCCAGCGCGGCGAGCCCGGGCTCGGCCCGGGTGAGCAGCGTGGCGATCATCCCGCCCTGGGAGAAGCCGAGCACGCCGATCCGGGCCGCGTCGACGTCGTCGTGGTCGGCGAGCCACCGGTAGGCGGTGCGGGCGTCGGCGACCTCGCTGGTCACGGTCAGGTCGGTCTGCGGCAGGGTGCTAGCGCCGCAGCCCGCGAAGTCGATCCGCAGCGAGGCGACGCCGCGGGCGGCGAGGGCGGCCGCGAGCCGGGCGAACATCCCGCCGACCTCGTCGCGGTGGCTCGCGGTGCCGTGCAGCAGAACCACGGCGGGGAAGGGCCCGTCCCCGGGCGGTGTCGCCATGGTGGCCGGGATGCCACCGAGGTCGCCGGGGATGGTCAGGCTGCGCTCGTTCATCGTCGTCCTTGGGTACGGGGCCCCGCGCGGCGGCCGTGCGCCGGGTCGCCGCGCGGGGCGTTCTCGGGATGCCGTGCGGTCAGGCTTCGGCGGTCTGCACGTCCGGCGCGGTGCCGGTGCCGGTGCCGGTGCGGGCGGGGGCGTGCGCCTGGGAGCGGATGCGGGGAACCACGAGGGTCAGCACCGCCGCCAGGACCATGAACGCGGCCATGAGCGCGAACGCATGGGTGAACGCGTCCTGCGTGGGAAGCGGCGGCGCGCCGGGCACGGAGACGGTGTCCCGGGCCAGCACCGATCCGCTGATCGCGAAGCCGAGCGACGACCCGAACGAGAACATCACCGACACGATCCCGGGAAGGAACGCCGGTGTCTCCGGCGGGGAGAACAGCACACCGAGCCCGGTCGCCGCGGTCATCGCCGCACCCGCGAAGACGCACGTGACCAGCGTGGCGAACACGAACGCGGGAACCGTGGAGTCCATGCACAGGGCGAGTCCCACCAGCCCCGCACCCGCGACCGCCGTCGCGGTGATCAGGATCGGCCGCCATCCGACCCGGCGCGCGAGGTGGCCCATGGTCGGGGCGAAGCACACCGTCAGGAACGTGCCGGGCAGTACGGCCAGCGAGTAGTCGGTCGCGCTCAACCCGAACCCGCCGACGGCCTTGGGAAGTTCGGCCCAGAACGGCATGAGCATGTTGGTGGCCCCCATGAACCCGGCCATGCCGAACAGGATGATCACCGCCAGGCCCCACACCCGGCGGCTGGCGAGCAGGCCGACCTGGACCATCGGGTGCGCCGAGACCCGCTCCACGACGACGAACGCGGCGATCAGGGCGACCCCGGCGACCAGCAGGAGGACGGTGCCGGCGTCGGTCCAGCCCCACGTGCCGGACTGCGCGAGCCCGGTCGAGACCGCGACGACACCCGCCCCGAGCGTCGCGATGCCCAGCCAGTCGGTGCGCTGCGAGATCGCCTGGGACCGGGGTACGAACGCGAGCACGCACACCAGGGCCACGGCACCGAGTCCGGTGGCGATCCAGAAGATCCCCCGGTAGCCGACCGTGTCCGTCACCCGCCCGGCGATGAAGACGTCGATGCCGCTGACGCCGCTGTTGAGCGCGTTCAGCCAGCCCAGGTACAGCGGGTACTCCTCGGCGGGCACCTGGTCGCGCAGGATCAGGAACGAGAGCGGCAGCGCGACCACCCCGGTCGCCTGCAGCCACCGCCCCAGGTCGAACAGCGCCAGGTTCCCCGAGGTGGCCACCAGCACGCTGCCGACGATCCCGAGCGCAAGGACCACCGTCAGCATCCGCTTCCTGCCGAACCGGTCGCTGACCGGCAGCGCGGCGGCGGACAGCCCGCCGAGCGCGAAGAACAGCGCCTGCGACAGCGAGATCTGCGACGCCGACGCCCCCAGCTTCGGGCCGATCTTCGGAAGCGCCGGGGTGATCATCACCGCCGCCACCTGGAAGGCGGAGATCGCGAGCAGCAGGGTCACCAGCAGGACCACCCGGGAGACCGGGCGCGTGGGTCTGGCGGCGGGGGAGGAATCAGGTGTCATCGTCCACTCTCCACGAGGGCCGGTACAGCACGGCAGGGCGTCTCAGCCCCGATAGTGACGCCCAAGTCATCGAGAGCTTCGAGACACCGGAAACCTGCGCGTAAGGTGCTGTTCATGCCTGATTCCGTCACCGATTCCCCGGCCGGCCCCGTCGCCGTCGACGAGCTCGACCTCGCGGTCATCCAGGCGGTCGAACGGTCCCCACGGGCGTCCTGGGCGGTGATCGGCGCGGCCGTGGGCGTCGACCCCACCACCGCGGCCCGGCGCTGGGAGCTCATGGAACGCAGCGGGACGGCGTGGGTGACCTGCTATCCGGTGCTGGTGACCTCGCTCGCCGTCGCCATCGTCGAACTCGCCTGCACCCCGGCGACCGCGCTCGCCACCGCGGAGAAGATCGCCCGCGATCCGCAGGCCCAGTTCGTGGACGTCGTCACCGGCACCGGCAACGTCCTGGCCACCGTCGTCACCGACGGCATGGCCCCGATGTCGACGTACATCCTCGGACGCCTCGGCACCACACCGGGCGTGACCGCGATCCACACCCACCCGGTGCTGACCGTGCACTCCGAAGGCACCCACATCGGACACGCGGCACTCGACAAGGCCGCCCTGACCCGCCTCCCCGAACCCGACCACGGCCGCATCACCGGCGCGTCCGACGGCATCGACGACCTCGACCGGGCCCTGTGCCTCGTCCTCAGCCGCGACGGCCGCCGCCCGCTCAGCGCGCTCGGCCGGGACCTGGACGTCAGCGAGGCCACCGTCCGCCGACGCCTGGCCAAACTCACCAAGCTGCGCGCGCTGCGCATGATGGTCGAGGTCGCGGCGGCACAGACCTCCACCCCGCTCACCGCCTGGTACACGGCACGCACCCCCGTGCACGCGCTCACCACGGCGGCCGCGACCATCACCGGCATGCCGAACATCAAGGCGGTCACCCTGGTGGCCGGCCCGAACAACCTCGTCTTCAAGGCCGTCTTCCGGGACCTCGCCGACATCCACCGGTTCGACACCCGGCTCAACCGGCTCCTGCCGGACCTGGAGACCACCGACCGCAAGGTGGTCCTCCGCCCGGTCCGCCTCATGAGCAGACTCGTGGACCCGGACGGCTACGCCCGCGAGATCGTCTCCATCGACATCCGCGGCCGTTAGCCGGCGAGGCCGCCGACGCCGGGTGGATCGTTCCCCGATCGGTCGGCGGCCCCCGGCGTCAGGGCGCGACGAAGGGCAGGCAGACGACCGGCCTGGCGTGGGCCGGGTCGAGCCCGTTGAGCACCAGGGCGGCGACGTTGGGGTCGACCGCGAGGCCGAGGTGGCCGCTGAAGTCCAGCCGGCACACGTCCTGGAGGACGATGTTCCTGACGTTCGCTCCGGGGATGACACCGCTGGTGTACGGGGTCACCACCGTGTCGTAGCGGGACACGATGTTCGTGTACGTCGGTCCCGGGACGGCGACGCCGCCCGCGTCGAGGGCGGACAGGAACGCGGAGCCGGGCAGGTACTCCGCGCACGCCGGGCACCCGACGCCGTCGAGGAGCCCCTGGAGGTGGAGCGCGGAGGCGAGGGTCGCGAGTCCGTCCAGGCTCGTGCCGCGGTAGTTCGCGCCGAAGCCGACGAAGTGGTCGACCTTGGCCGCGCCGCCGAGGAACTTCATGTAGTAGGCGGGGACGGTGGTGCCCTCGGAGTGGCCGACGATGTCGACCTTCGCCGCACGGGTGGCCGCGCGGACACGGTCCACGAACGCGCCGAGCTGCGCGGCGCTGTCCTCCATCGGGGCGAGCCCGGCGGCCTGCGGGCCCAGGACCGTCTCGCCGTACGTCTGCGAGTAGACGCAGTAGCCCTTCACCACGAGGGTCGGCGCCAGGGTGGCGAAGTTCTCCAGGTCGTTGGCGCCGAGTCCGTGGACGAGGACGACCGGTTCGGGGTGGGCGGCGCTCGGGGTGCAGGCCCAGTTGTTCCAGCCGGCCGTCGGCGTCGCGGCCGAGGCGTTCGGAGTGGAGAGGGACAGCGCGGCCACGGCGGCGATCGCGAGGGCCACGGCGGTTCTCAGGCGGGTTCGCATGCGGTGCTCCTGGTCAGGTCGCGTGCGGTTGTTACCCGGGAGTAGAGCACGGCGGGATATTGGAAACAAGAGCTCGTTTCCAAAAAACGAACCCTGATTGCAGTTGGGTACGCCCATCGAAAGCCCCTCGGCGCGTGGGCAGTTGGGGGGCGGACGCGCCACTCAGGGCGCTGCGATACCCGCGCGAACCGCCGAGTAGAACCGGAGCAGCGACTCCTCCAGCCGGGTCCGCTCCGCCGGATCGGCCGTATCGACGGTGTCCAGCAGCCAGTCGGCGATGATGTCGAACAGCCCGCCGATCACGCCGATCGCCACACCGTGCAGGTCGCCCGCCGACCGCACCCCGAACCGCGCCCAGACCGATTCGACGAACGACGCGGCCCACCGGCGGTTGGCCCGGCGCAGGCGCTCGGCGAGGGGAGTGATCGCCCGCCCCTCCCCGAAGGTCACCTTCGCGACGCGGATGTCGTCGACGAACGCGTGCGCGAACAGCCGGACCAGCCGCCGCGACGCGTCGTCCTCCCCGGTGTCCCCGGCCTCGTCGAGGGTCTCGGCCAGCCTGCCGGTCACATCGGCGACGATCCGCTCCTGCAGGGCGAGGTAGGCGGCCTCCTTGCCGTCGAAGACCTCGTAGAAGCTCTTGGTCCCGACGAACGCCCGCTTGCAGATCTGTTCGATGGACGTCTCGTGGTAGCCCTGCTCGGCGAACAGCGCCAAAGCCGCGTCCAGCAGGTCGTCCCGCCGCCGCAGCCGCCGCTGCTCGGCGTCCAGCCCCCGGATGCGCCGCCCGGCGCCGCCGGTGATCTTCGAGTCGGCCACGGGCACAACCTACCCTCCCGACCCGGTGGGCTGTCGGTCACCGGCGGCGACGGTCAGGATGCCGTCGATTTCGGCGAGTTCGGCGATCAAGGCCTGTGGCTCCGCGGATGGTTCGGCGCGTGGCGCGGTGCGTCGGTCCGTGCGTCGCGCCGGGGGTGCTTCGAGGTGGAGGACGACGTGGGTGACGCGTCCGCGGATGCGGTCGACGGGGTCGGGGGCGCCGGATGCGGCGGGGTCGTGGTCGCGGTGGTGGACGGCGACGTCGGTGACGCGGAACCCGTGGGCGACGGCGGCGACGAGGGTGCGGGGCAGGACGGCGTGCGCCGGCAGGTAGGTCAGGCGTAGCTCGGCGACCTGGCGGTCGACCGTGCTGAAGCGCCGGATGAGCGGGGTGTAGCCGAAGACGACCACGAAGTGCAGCGCCGTCACGGCGAGTGCGAGCAGGGGAAGGCCGGCGGCGCAGGCCATGCCGACGGCGCAGGTGAGCCAGACGACGGCCGCGGTGGTCAGGCCGTTGACGCTGTCGCGGCGGACGAAGATCAGGCCGCCGCCGAGGAAGCCGATACCCGAGACGATCTGCGCCGCGATGCGGGAGGGGTCGTAGCCCTGCGCTCCGGGAGGCAGGACGTCGGCGAAGCCGTACTTGGAGACCTCGACGAACAGCGCGGTCCCGACGCCGACGAGGGCGTGGGTGCGTAGCCCGGCGCTCTTGTTGCGGATCTCGCGTTCGGCGCCGATCGCGCTCGACAGCACGAACGCCAGCAGGATTTCCCACAGTTGCGGCCATCCGGCGCCGTGGTGGAGGGGCGCGGCCAGGCTGGGCCCGGGTATCCCGGACACCGCGGTCATCGTCCCGCCCATGCGTACCCGCCCTTGGTCGACTCTTGCTTTGGAGGAATATTCCAGATAATCATGTCGGCATGGACGATCCTTCCACAACGGTTTCCGTCGCCGACGACTCGCCGCCGCTGCGCGAGCTGGCACGCCGGGCGTCCGGCCTGTCGCCCGCCGAGCAGCGGGTCGCCCAGGTGGTGGCCGAGGCGCCCGCCGACGTCGTACAGATGTCCGTGAGCGACCTGGCCGCCGCCTCGCAGACCTCGGTCGGCTCGGTGACGCGGTTCTGCCAGAAGCTGGGCCTGCGCGGATTCCACGACCTCAAGCTCGCCCTCGCGCGGGAGTCCGCCCCGACGCACCGACGGCTGGCCGACGACGTGGCGCCCGGCGACGACGCGGGACAGATCGCCCGCAAGGTGCTGTCCGCCTCGGCGCGCGCGCTGGACGAGGCGGTCCGCGTCGTCGACCCGGCGGCGGTCCAGGCCACGGCGGACGCGCTGCTGCGGGCACGGCGGATCCTGTTCACCGCGGTGGGGACGTCCGCGCCGCCCGCCGCCGACGCCGCGTACCGCCTGGCCACGCTCGGCCTCGACGCGGTCTTCCCGGGCGACACGCACCTCCAGCACGTCACCTCCCGGACACTGCGGCCGGGCGACGTGTGCTTCGCCGTCAGCCACACCGGCGCGACCCGCGAGACGATCGCCGCGCTGCGGACCGCGCGCACCGTCGGGGCGACCACCGCGGTGCTGACCAGCTTCGCCGGCGCGCCGATCGCCGACTCCGCGGACCTGGTGCTGGTCGCGGGCAGCAGCGAGACCGCGTACCGCGTCGAGGCGATGAGCAGCCGCCTGGTGCACCTGGCCGTGCTCGACGCGCTCTACGTCACCGTCGCGCTCCGCCACGGCCCCGCCCGCGACGCGCTCGCCGCGACGGAAGACCTCCTGACCGAGCACCGTTACTGAGGACCCTCATGCCGCCCACCGAGCACCACTCGCTCGCGCCGCCGCGCCTCGATCTCACCGACACGCTCGTGCTGTTCGACTGGAACGGCACGCTCGTCGCCGACACCGACCGCGCCGTCCGCGCCACCAACGCCGTCCTCGCCCACCGCGGCCTGCCGCGACTGTCCGCCACGGCCTTCCGGTCCAGCTGGAAGCTCCCCCTGTCCGCGTTCCTGGGCGGCCTCGGGGTGGCCGACGCCGACGCCGCCGAACGGCACTGGAACCGCGCCCTCGCCACCGAGCCCGCGCCGCTGCGGCCCGACGCGCACCCCACCCTCGACACCCTGCGCGCCCGCGGCGCACGCGTGGGCGTGGTCTCCGCGGCAGGAGCACAGGCCGTCACGGACGACATCCGCCACACCGGCCTCGACGGCCGCTTCGACGTCGTCCTGGCCGGGGTCCCCGCCAAGACGTCCGCCCTGCTCAGCCAGCGCCCCACGCGAGCGCGCGCCTACTACGTCGGCGACACCGAGTACGACATCCACTGCGCCCGCGCCGCCGGCTACCTCGCCGTCGCGATCACGGGCGGCTACCGCCCCGCCGACGCCCTGGCAGCCGTGCGACCGGACGCCGCCGTCGACCGGCTCGACCAACTCCCCGGCGTCATCGCCGCCCTGCGCGCGAAGACGCCCGCACCCATCGGAGGAACCCCGGCATGAACCCGCACCTCTCCGTCGAGGCCGCGCCCGACCGGGCCGGAACACCCGACCAGCCGCCCGCCACCGGCCCCTGGACCCACCTCGACATCGCCGACGCCCCCGGGCGGTTCACCTTCGCGCTGATCTCCGACCGCACGGGCATCGCCCGCCCCGGCGTCTTCGAACGCGGCATCGCCGCGCTGAACCTGCTCCGCCCCGCCTTCGCCGTCCAACTCGGCGACCTCATCGAGGGATACACCGACGACGAGGGCGTCCTCGCCGAGGCGTGGGCCGAACTCGACCGGATCGTCGCGCCCTTGGACATGCCGCTCTTCCTGGTGCCGGGTAACCACGACGTCTCCGACGACCTCGCGCGCCGGCACTGGCTGGGCAGGTACGGCCGGCTCCACCACCACTTCCGCTACAAGGACGTCCTCTTCCTCGTCCTCGACACCCAGGACCCCCCGGTCGAGCAGTCGCCCGAAGCACTCGAAGCGCTGGCGAAGATGCACGCCTACGCCGAGCGCGACCCCGAGGGCCTCCGCCGCCTCGTGGAGAAGTCCGTCGACTGGGAGGGCGACCAGGCCATGGCCCGTGTCTCCGAGGAGCAGACCGCCTGGGCCGAGAACGTCATCCGCGAAAACGCCGACGCCCGCTGGACGTTCGTCCTCATGCACCAGCCCATATGGCAAGGCGAGGGCCACCCGGCGATCCACCGCATCCGCGCCGCGCTCGGCGACCGCCCGTACACGATGTTCGCCGGACACGTCCACAACTACAAGAACGCCGTCATCGACGGCCGCGACCACATCCGCCTCGGCCCCACCGGCGGTCTGTGGGTCAAACCCGAAGGCGACGAAGGCAACTTCGACCACATCACCCTCATCACCATGGAACCCGACGGCCCCCGCATCGCCAACGTCACCCTCGAAGGGCTCCGCGACCACCACGGCCGACTCCTCGAATGATCCCGACGCCCACACGTCGTCGGTGAAGCCCTGAACGGGCCCACGGGATGGTCGCGTTCGACGCATCCGGCTGGACGCGCGTCGTACGGCGGGCGGGCGAGCGCCCCGGCGGCATCTGCGGCCGGGGCCCCGCCCACGGCGGGCGCAGGATTTCTAAGCGCCGTGTCCCGCCGTCGGCCACGGCACGTGGCGGGAGGCCATGTAGTGGAGCCCGCGCGCGTCCCAGAGCACGGCCTGTGCGGCGAGTCGGTGCTGGTACTCGTCCCATTCGGCGGGGTTGCCGGCCCATGCGGTCTCGGCGATGCCGGGGAGCCGGGGGAGGAGCAGCACGCAGGCGTCGTGCATGCCCTCGACCGTCTCGCCGAAGAGCGTCGCCTCGATCCCGGCGATGTTGGCTTCCGGGACGCCGTGGCTGTCGGGCCGCCACGAGGCGGTGCGGCGTACCGTGCTGGGCGGGTAGAGCGGGAAGCCGAGGCGTGCGCCGTCCGCCTGCTGGCCTTCGGGGACTTCCGAGGGGTCGTAGGGGCGGTCCAGGTAGAGGTGGGACTGCGGGGACAGGATGACGCGGCCGCCTGCCGCGACGATGCGGGCCAGGTCGTGCTCGGTCGGCGCGAACAGCTCCTTCAGCGTGTCGAAGATGTCGCCCAGTGCCGCGGCCGCCTGGGTGCCCGCGGCGTCCATCATCGAGGGCCGGGTCCAGAACTGCAGGATGTCGGCGGGGCGGACGCCGGCCCGGGAGGCTTCCTGCCAGGCGAGCGGCTGCCGTCCGGAGGCGAGCACGATGTCGCGCAGCCGCTGCACGGCCACGGCGTAGTTCTCGTCGGTCATACCGAGGGCTTCGTCCGCGCCGATGTGGACGTACGGGCCGACGGTGAGCGCGCACACCTCCTTGAGGATGCGTGCCACCACGTCGTGCGTGGCGTCGTCGGCGAGGTCGAGCGGCGGCGCGAAGGGGACCAGGCCTTCCAGGCGTCCCAGGAACTCCCGTACGCGGTCGTCCATGGGAGCGTCGGCCAGGTCGGGCAGCGCGGCGCGCAGTGCGGCGCTGTGGCCGGGCAGGTCGATCTCGGGGACGACGGTGACGAAGCGCGTGGCCGCGTACTCCTGGAGGTCGCGGTACTCGTCGGCGGTGTACCACGGTGTGCCGTGTGTCCCGGGGGCGGACAGCTGTGGGGTGTCCAGGAGTTGGAGCCGCCAGGCCTCGTTGTCGGTGAGGTGCAGGTGCAGGACGTTGAGCTTGTACAGCGCCGCGAGGTCGATGAGCCGGCGCAGTTCGTCCGGGGCGAGGTAGCCGCGTGCGGGGTCCAGCATGAGGCCGCGCCAGGCGTAGCGCGGGGCGTCGTGGAAGATGCCGCACCCGAGTTCGCCGCCCGGGGCCGCGGCTATCAGCTGTATCGCGGTCGTCGCGGCGCGGAACGCTCCCTCGGGGGTGCGGGCCCGGCAGTCGATTCCGTGCGGCGCGACGACGAGTTCGTAGGACTCGTCGACGGGCTCCACATCGCCTTGGGGCGATTGCCCGACAGGTTCGGGCCCGCGGGCGATAGCGCCCAGCGTGAGGGTCAGGGTGCGCGGTGGGACCGGTGTGTCGGCATGCGCAGTGGTGGCGCTGACGCTCAGGTGCGGTGCCAGGAGGGCGGCCGCGACCGCGGCGACCGGTTCGAGGGCGGGGTCCGCCGCGGTCACGTGCCAGGGGCCCGTGGAGCGGAGCCTTCCCGGCTGCGCGGTGTGGCTGGTGGGTCTGGGGATGACGGCCGTCATGGGTGTCCTTGGGAGTGGTGGCGGTCCGCGGCTACAGCGGAGGGAAGGGCGACGCGGTGTCGCCGGTCACGAGGGGGTCGGGACGAAGCTCTTGCCGGCCGGGTCGTAGACCAGCGCCCGGACGGGGATCGCGCCGTGCGGGGTCTGCGGTCCGAACGTCGCGGATTCGCGGTATCCGGGCACATGGGTCGGGCCGAGGCCGAACCCGGCGGCCTGGAAGGAGGCGTGGGTCAGGTCCCGGCCGGCCTTGTCGGCGATGGCCTTGAAGATGGCCATGTCCACGCAGGCGACCTGCAGGGAAGCGCCGGGGGTGGGTTGTCCCGCGGGCACGGTGGCCGGCTCGACGAGCTTGCCCTTGAGCGTCGGGTCGGCCTGTTCGAGCGTGGCGACGCAGTCTTTGAGCGCGGGGTCGTCCCAGTCCTGGACCGCGGCGGCGGTGACGGCGTCCTTCAGGGTGCCGTAGTCGTGCTTGGCCTTGTCCATCAGGTAGCCGACCGGGCTGACCGTGAACAGGAGCCGGGGCCGCCACGAGGTCTTCTCGAGCAGTTGCGGGAAGGTCGCGGAGACACTGCCGACCGCCAGGACCGTGTCGGCGCCGGCCGCCTGCATCTTCTGCAACAGGACGCCGGACTGCTGGGCCAGCGCCGCCGCGTCGGTGCCGGTTTCGGCGAGGAAGCCGGTGGTGACCGGGCTGACTCCGGCCCTCTGGAGGGCGGGGAGGACGTTCTTCTCCGTCGTGGCCTGGTCGTGGGCGTTGGAGACGACGGCGACCTTGCGCCCGGTCAGGTCGCCGCGACCGGCGAGGACGCGCACGGCCTCGGCGGCGACGTCCGCGTCGGTGTCGCTGAACCACGGTGCCCCGGCCTGCGCGGCCAGCTGAGGGCTGACGGGCCCGCCGATCAGGGCCGTCTTGTGGGCCTGGGTGTAGCAGAGCGCCTGCGCGGTCTCGGTGACGAGGCCGAGGACCGCGAACACCTTCTCGTCCTCGGTGAGCCTGACGCAGGTCTCCTGGGCGGCGGACGGGGAAAGCATGTTGATCTTCCCGAACACCGGGACGATGGTGCGGCCGTTGATGCCGCCGGCCGCGTTGGCCTTGTCGATCAGGGCCCGGTACGCGGCTTCGAAGTCGCCGAGGTCGAGGTTGACGAACTGCTTGAGGGCGGCCATGTCGGGGTAGACGACGCCGATCTTGATGCGGTCGGCGGTGACGCCGGGCGCGACCGCGGCGGCAGGGGCGCCGCCGCCGGGAGCGGCGTTCGGCTTCTCCTTGTCCTCGACCGTGCAGGCGGCGGCGCCCACCGCCAGGGCGACGGCGGCAAGCACGGAGACCCAGCGGGTTCCGGGCGTCTGTCTGACGGTGCGTCGTGTGGTGGTCATGCGAACGAGGTCCTCTCGTGGGCGTCGGGGGATGCGGCTGCGGAGGTGGTGGGCGCAGGAGCGGCACCGGAGTCGCTGCGGTTGATGGCGCGTTCGTCCGTGCCGAGGTAACTGGCGACGACCTGGGGGTCGTTGCGGACGTCGTCGGGGGTGCCGGCAGCGATGACGCGGCCCGTCTCCAGGCAGTAGACGCGGTCGCTGATGCCCATGATCAGAGGCATGTCGTGTTCGATGACGATGAGCGCGGCACCGAGTTCGCGCCGGATCTCGTGCAGGAGCGGGCCGAACGCCTCGGTCTCGCGCTGCGCCACCCCCGCGGTGGGCTCGTCCAGGCACAGGACCCGGGCGTCGAGGGCCAGCAGGCCGGCGAGTTCGACGATGCGGCGGGTCCCGGTGGAGAGGTCGGCGATGAACGCGTCGGCGTAGCGGCCCAGACCGAGGAAGTCGATCAGGTCGTGCGCCTCGGCCTTCTTGGCCCGCTCGCCCCTCGTGGATTTCGGCAGGCCCAACGCGGAGGAGAGCAGCCCGGTGCGGCCGCGGGCCTCCAACGCGACCTGCACGGTCTCGGCGACGGTGAGTTCGGGGAAGAGCGTGGCGGCCTGGAAGGTGCGGCCCAGGCCGAGGGCGGCGCGGGCGGCGGGTGATGCCTTCGACACGTCCCGGCCGAGGAGTTCGACGGTTCCGGCGGCGGGGACGAACCCGCCGACGGCGTTCATCAGCGTGGACTTGCCGGCGCCGTTGGTGCCGATCAGACCCACGATCTCGTCCGCACCGACCTCCAGGGACACCCCGTCCACCGCGGCGACGCCCCCGAACCGCACCCGCAGGTCGCGGACCACCAACACCGGCTCCGGGGAAGGCTGTTCCGCGCGGCACCGTGGCGGACGTGCGGGCAAGGCGGCCGACGTGCTCTTCACCGGGGCCGGCGCCGACCGCTTGTCCGCCCACACCAGCAGGGCGTCCCGGGCGCTGTAGCCGATCTGGACGAGGCCGCCGGGGAAGTACAGCAGCAGCAACAGCAGGCCGACGCTGGAGACCAGCAGCGGGACCAGGTCGTTCCCGGGGAAGAAGGCGGGCAGGCCGATCACCCACAGCGCGCCGAGTACCGGTCCCGAGGTCGAGCCGAGGCCGCCGATGACGACGACCGACACGAGCATGAGGGAGTCCTCGCTGCGGAAGTACGCGTCCGTGTACGGCACGGTCTGCAGCGCCCCGGCCAGCAGCGCTCCGCCCAGTCCGGCCACGCCGCCCGCGAGCGCGAACGCCCGCAGCTTCACGCGCGCTGCGTGGACGGTGTACGCGGCCGCCGTGGCGGGGTTGTCGCGCACCGCCACCGTGGTCCGGCCCACCCCGGTGCGCCGCAGCCGCCCCGTGATCGCGAGCACGACCGCCAGGACCGCCAACACGACGTAGTAGTAGGAGCGTTGCGAGGTGACGTCGATCCCGAACACGTCGCTGCGGGGGAAGGACGCGACCGCGAGTGACGGGCTGTCATGGAACACGTCCTGGGCGTACAGCCAGTGCTCGCACGCGACCGCGAACGCGACCGTGGTGACCGCGAGCAGCAGCCCGCGCACGCGCAGCGCGCCGAGGCCGACCACCAGTGCGGCCGCAGCCGTCACCATCGCCGCGGCCCCCACCGCGGTGGGGAAGGTGAGGCGTTCGACCACGAGGACCTTGCCGGCGCCGATGTCCAGGCGCAGCCCGCGCGAGAGGCTCGCCGCGGTAAGGGCGCCGATTCCGGCGAACGCCATCTGTCCCAGGGACAGTTGGCCCGCCCAACCGGTGAGGACGGTGATCGAGGCGGCGCAGATCGCGTACGCGAGGATCACCGTGTAGAGCAGGTGCCGGGACGGCTGCGTGACGATCATCGGCAGGACGACGGCGACCAGGCCGAGCCCCGCGAAGCCGAGGCGTTCCATGTTGCGGACCCACCACAGCCCGCGCAGGCGTTCCGGGACCGGCCGCACCCGGGGCGCGAAGGAGAAGGCGGTGCCGTCGTCGGCCTTGCCGCGGGGTGCGACGGCGACCGCGGCCAGGACCAGGGCGAAGACCACCAGGTCGGTCAGGCCGGGCTGGTCGAGCCAGGTGAACTGGACCACCGATTCGAGGAGTCCGAGGCCCCCGCCGGCCAGCAGGGCGGTCCGGAAGGACGTCATGCGCGCGATCATCGCGGCGGCCAGCGCCCGCATGAGCGTCGTCATGCCGAGCACCGCCGGTGAGGAGACCGAGCCGTTGCGTGCCGAGACGAGGATCAGGCACACGGTGGCCACAAGCCCCGCGATGGTCCACACGGCGGTGGAGACGGCCTTGGGGCTGATGCCGTTGAGGCGGGCGAGTTCGGGGTTGTCCGAGGACGCCATGACCGTCTTGCCGAGCAGGGTGCGGCCCAGGAACCAGCCGAGCCCGGCGGCGGCGAGCGGCACCACGGCCAGGACCGCGAGCTGCGTCGCGGTGACCTCCACGCCCGCCGGTCGCCACGTGGCCGTCGACCACACGGGGTACGTCCTCGTGCCGTCGACCTGCGGATACGCGGTCACGACCACGAGGGCGAGTTGGGCGACGCCGATGGTGGCGACCAGGAGGATCACCCGCGGTGCGGTGAACAGCCGGCGGACCACCACCAGGTCGGTGACGGCGCCGAACGCGGCGCCGGCGGCCAGGGAGAGGGCCAGGGCGATCCAGAACGGCACGCCGTAGCGGACGTTGAGCAGGGCCAGGAGCGCGGAGCCGACCAGGCCCATGTTCGCGACGGCGAAGTTGACGACGCGGGTGGCGCGGTGGACGAGCACGACGCCCATCGCGAGCAGTCCGACGACCAGGCCGTTGACCAGGCCGTCGAAGACGAGTTGGCGGGTCACGGTCACCGGTCAGCCCCCGTCCTTGCCGAGGAAGACCGCGCGGGCGAGGTCGTCGCGCCCGGCCAACTCCTGTGCGTCGCCGCTGAAACGGACCTGGCCCTTCTCCAGGAACACCGCCCGGTCCGCGATCGCCAGCGCCACGTTCAGGGACTGCTCGACGATGATCATCGTCAGTCCGTCCGCCTTCAGGCGCTCGACGACCGCGAGGAGGTCCTGGACCACGACCGGCGCCAGCCCGAGCGACAGTTCGTCGATCAGCAGCACCTCGGGGTCGTGCACGAGCACCATCGCCAGTGCGAGTTGCTGCTGCTGGCCGCCGGAAAGGCTGCCCGCCCGCTGCCCGAGCCGGGCCGCGAGGTCGGGGAACACGTCCAGCACGTAGGACCGGCGCCGCGCCAGAAAGCCGGCATCCCGGTCACGCAGCTGGAAAGCCGCGATGTCGAGGTTGTCGCGCACCGTCATGGCCGGGAAGACGCCCTTGCCGCCGGGCAGCAGCCGGACGCCCAGGCGGCCGCGCTGCTCCGGTGCGACGTAGGTGATGGTGCGGCCGTTCAGCCGGACCACGCCGCGCGAGGGCGTGCCCAGCCCGCAGACCGCCTTGAGAATCGTCGACTTGCCGGCGCCGTTGGTGCCGAGCAGCGCCAAGACCTCGCCGCGGCGCACCTCGAAGCCGACGTCGAAGAGCACCTGCACGTTGCCGTACTCGAAGTCGACGCCGTGCACCTGGAGCACCGGGACGTCCGCCGGGTCCTGCCGCTGCCGGTCCCGTTCCGCGAGTTCCTCACGCAACTCGTGAACCACCTGGGACAGGTCGTGTTTGATGAACGACGCTCCGCGGACCAGCATCAGCGCGCCGACGAGCGTCGAGGGGACGCCGATGAGCACGGCGGCAGTACGCGCGTCATACGAGTCCAGCAGCAGCGCGGACAGCAGCGAGCCTCCGGTCGCGCCGATGAAGAAGATGTAGATGGCCGCCAGCGCCGAGCCCAGGCCGCGCAGCCGGTAAGGGGTCACCGACTGCATCACCGGACCGACCATGGCGAACGCCGAGGACAACAGGACGACGGGGACCGTCCCGACGACCACGAACGCCGTCGCGTTCGGCATGAACCAGACCACCGGCGTCAAGAACGCCACCGGCAGGATCAGGTACCCGACCAGCCGCAACGCGCGTGCCGGGTCGGCGCGGTAGAGCCGGTCGTACCGCGGCCCGACGAACGGCAGCACGGCCAGCACGCCCAGCCCGCCCAACGTCCCGAACACGCCGCGCTCGAACGTCCCCAGCCCGAAGCGCTCCTCCAGCCACAGGTTCGTCAGCACCGGTCCGGTGAACAGGCCGAAGCCCATCGCCGCGAACGCCATGACCACGGTCCGCGTGGTGCGGATGCGCATCAGCCGTGCGAACGCCGCCTCGACCGAGATCGGCATCGCCCGGTCCGCCTCGACGACCTCGCCCAGCACGGACTTCATCTCGTGTTGGCCGCGCGGCGGTTCGGGGAGCCGGAACGCGAAGACCGCCACCAGCGCGCTCGGCACACCGAGCACGAAGAACGCCCAGCGCCAGCCGTCGTCACCACCTGCGAGAGCGGCGATCCCGCCGACCGCCAGCGGGCTCAGCACGGCGGCCAGGCGCCCGGCGATCCCGGTCGCCGCCGCGAGTCGGCCGCGTACTCCGATCGGGTAGGTGTCCGCGTTCAGCGACCCGTGCACGGGCAGCGCACTGGACTTCGCGACGCCGACACCCAGCCGGGCCAGGAACATCAGGAACGTGTTGGCGACCAGGCCGCAGGAGAACACGAACGCCGAGAACGCCAGGCCCGCCCAGCCGGCCACCCGGCCGCGCCTGCAGCGGTCCGCGAGCCAGCCCATGGGCAGCGCGCCCAGGACCAGGAACGCCCCCGAGGCCGCCGACAGGAACACGATGGCCCCGTCGCCCATCCCGAACGAATCACGGATGTCCGGCGCCAGGACGCCGAGGGCCGCGCTCTCCAACTCGTCGAACGCGGACAGCGTCGTGAGGGTCAGGAAGGTCGCCGACCCGCCCGCCGCCAAGCCCTGGCGCAGCGTCAGTTGCTGCGGGCCCACGCCGGGCAGCAGGTCGTCGGCGAAGACCACCTCGCGCTCGGCCCGGGCCCGCGCGGTGCGTTCCGACTCCGCCTCGATCACCGCGGCCGTCATGGCCGCGGCACCCCGCGACGGGCCGAGGGGGGCGGTCACCGCGAGGCCCGCGAGGGCGTGCGGCGTGCGGCGGCCGGTCTCTGCGGTCTCGTGGGCCGGCGTCTGCCAAGCGGCATGCGAATCTCCAGACGGTCGGCACGGGGGCCCGCCCGGCCGGAAGACGGCGGGGAACCCGGGTGCGGGCGTGACGGCACGCTCGCGCCCGCGTGCCGGACCCGTGCGGGCCCGGCACGCGGCGCGATCCCCCGGCGTGGCGAGCACGATTGTTTACGCGCGTACAAAAAAAGTCCAGAGCCCGGCCGCCACCGGTTTCCGGGCACGCCGCACGGCACCACCGGCGCGTACGCGTGCGCGCGGGGTCACAGGGCAGGGCGTGGGACGACGGCCGATCGGCACTCGCACGCGCGGCCGCAGGCGTGCGATCCGGCGCGGAAGGGAAGTCGAATTACGGCGACCCGGGCGCGTGCCGCTCCGGCGATACGACGCTGCCAACAGCCTTGACGGACAGGGGAGTTGCCGTGTGATCGGATCCGAGGCGTAGAAAACGCGCAGTCATGCGCGCGCCCGCCTGACAGCGGTCAAGCGCGCCGCGGCGGAGACCGGACCCGGCCGGCCGGGCCGCCCGTCCGGCCGCGGCCCGGGATCAGGCCTGCCGGGCGCCGGCCTTCGCCAGCCCGTCCAGCGCGGCCTCGACATCGAAGCGGAACTGGGCCGCGGCGTCGTGCGGCTCGGCGACGGCGGCGCGCAGCAAGGGCCACCTGCCCCCCTGCTGCTCCAGCGCGTCCACGATCGACCCGCGGTGCGGCTCGTTCTCGCGGCCCCGCAGCGCGAAGACGGACCGGACGTGCATGTGCACGAGCTCGGCGATCATCGTCACGCACCGCGCCGCCGCGACGACCTCGAAACCGTCCCGCACGAGAGCCTCGAGCAGCTTCTCGACCTGGTCGAGCTGGCGCTGTCCCAGGGGGCCTTCGAGCAGCACGTAGTCCGGTTGTGACGGCAGCTTCAGCATCGCGTCGCGCGCGGCGTACGCGAATGCCGTCAGCCACGCCCGCCATCCCGCGTCGGGCGTGGGCATCCAGGCCTCGTCCATCACCTGGTCGATACGCGCCGCCGAGACCATGGCGACCAGGGCCTCCCGGTCCGGGACGTGGTGGTACAGGTTCGGCCGCTGCACCCCGAGCCGGTCGGCGACCGCCTTCATGCTGAGCGGTTCCCCGTCGGCCGCCACCTCCAGCGCGGCCTGAAGGATCCGCTCCCGGTCGATCTTCGCCGGACGCCCCCGGCCGCGCTGCCCCGCGGTCATACCAACTCCCAGCGTCACCCGACACCCCCGGCGAAGCGAGGCTAAGAGGTTTGTCAACGGGGGTCAAATATTGTGCGCCGGCAGGACGGCGCCGGAGACACCCGGGGCCGGCCTGAGCTCTCGAAGGCAGTTGGGTCGACTTCGCCTCGGACGTGCAAGTGCCGACGTTACGATGCCGTTGGCCGAGTGGGGAGTTGCTCGTTCGTGGGGGGACGGCATGGAGATCCGGCTTTCGTGGCAGGGCGACGACGCGACCGAGGACGGCGAAGCGACCCTCGAGCTCTACGAATGGCTCATGGACGACCTCGATGTGCGGCGGGCCACCGGGCCTTCGCTGACCGGGAAAGTGCCGGGTCCGGGCGAGATGGGCAGCGTGTACGAGGTCGTCGAACTCGTGGTCAACCAAGCTGTCGACCTGGGCAACCTGCTGCTCTCCCTGGCCGTTTGGCGGTCTCAGCGTTCGAGGCGCGGGACGGGCGGGATTCGCGTGGAGCACGACGGCGTGTCCATCGTCGTGGAGGACGGCTCGCCGGAGACCGTGGCCCGGGTGGTGCGGGCGTTGCGGATCCCCGACGCGGCGTCGGCCCCTGCGCCGCCGAGTGACGCCGCTGACACGGGCGAGCAGAGCCGGGGCTGACCGATGACGGTCCTGCCGGACCCGGCCAAGTCGTGCGTGCTGCTGATCGGCGCGCACACCTACGCCGCACCGGATCTGCCGAACCTGCCTGCGGTCGCCCGCAATCTGTCGGCGTTGCGCGCTGCGTTCACGAACCCGCTGGTCTGGGGGATTCCGCCCTCCCGATGCGTCGTCCTCGACCAGCCGGAGAGCTCTGTCTCCGTTTTGAACACGCTCCACGGGCTGGCGGCGCGAGCCGAGGACACCTTGGTCGTCTACTACGCGGGACACGGGCTCACCAAGCCCAAGAGCGCCGACCTGTTTCTCGCGCTGCCGGGTACGCAGCCGGAAAAGTGGTTCACAGCGTTGTGCTACGACGACGTCGCCGACGTGATCCGGCACGACCGGAAGCCGGCGATGCGCACCGTGGTCATCGTCGACTGCTGCTTCAGCGGCCGCGCGCTGGGCGAGTCGATGAGCGGGGGCACGAGCCTCGCCGACGAGACGGAGATCGAAGGGTCTTATGTCCTGACCGCCACTTCGGCCACCCAGGTCGCGCTGTCGCCGGCCGGTGAGCGGCTCACCGCGTTCACCGGGGCTCTGGTCACCGTGCTCACCGAGGGTGTCGACGACGGCCCCGAACTCATCGACATGGACACCCTGTTTCGACACCTGCGCATCGCGCTCGCGGCCGACGGGCTGCCGAAGCCGCACAAGCGAAGCCGCGACACCGCCGGCCGCCTGGCCCTGGCCCGGAACCGGTGCTATCGGCCACCGGAACCCGACCCTTTCCCGCCGGGTCCGCCACCGGTCGCGGTCCCTGACCCGGGTGCGAGTCAGCCGTTGCACGGCGCCGGCGACAGGACCGACCATCTGGGACCGCTGGCACCCGCGGTCCGCGTGCCCGTGCCCGGGAGCCGGGTCGCGCGATGGTCGCGGCGCCTGCTGGTCACCGTCCTGGTGGCGTCCCTGGGCACCGCCGCTGTCTACTTCGGGCCCGGGCTGTTCGCGGGCGGCTCGCCCTCGATCCCTACCGCCAAAGTCCAGGCACAACCGCTGTGGAAGAGCGCGGTGGTCAATTCCGGCGGCTTCGAGACCTTCCGCGTCCTCGGCGATCTCGTCGTGACCGCGGCACCCCAGCAGGTGGTCGAAGCGCTGGCGGCGGACAGCGGCCAAGTCAAATGGCAGACGCAGGGCAGCCTGCTCGACGCGGACCGCGAGCGGGGCACTCTCATCCGCCGGGCAAACGGCGACGTCGCGCTGGTCGACTCGGCTTCGGGCAAGGAAGTGTGGGGATACGCCGCCGGCACTCCGATCACGTCCGCGAGGCTGGCCGGTCCGCTGACCGTCGTACTGCGGCAGTCGGACGACGGGGCTACGCCGAACGTGATCGGGCTGAACTCGGCGACCGGAAAAAAGGAATGGCAGTTCGACGTCGGCACGGGATCCGTCGAGTGCTCGGCCTCTTCCGAAGCCGTGCTCGTCGTCTTCACGCTCGCTGCGACGAACGCGGCCAATTACACCGTCTCGGCGCTCGACCTGAAGACCGGAAAGACCCGGTGGACCAGGTTCATGGACCACAACGAACTGGGCAGCAACTCGGACATCTGCGCCGGCTGGCGGCAGATCGTCAGTAGCGAGGTGTTCGTGGCGCTCCGCGGGACCGCGTCGGGCGGTCCGTCCGACGCCTACGCCCTCGATCTGACCGACGGGTCACAGGCATGGAACGTCCCAGGAGCCAAAGCGGTCGATGTGGGGGAGGCGACCGGGACCGCCTACGTCGAGACCGAGGCGGGCCTCCGGGCGGTGGTCGCCAAGACAGGCGTGTGGCGCTGGACGTTCGCGGGCTTTTCCTCTGGAAGGGGCGACTGGCTGACGTTCGCCGACGGCGCCCTGGTGGTCCAGGGGAACGGCCGGATCATCAGGCTCGACCCGGGAAAGGGAAAGCCGATGTGGTCCACGTACATCGGCACAGGTGGAGATAAACCCGAGATACACGACGGCCACGTCTACGTGAGCAACGGCGACGACGTCTACTCCCTTGCGCTGGCCGACGGGAAGCTGCAGTGGCAACACCGCGGCGACGGGTGGATGGTCGGCGCGGGCTCCGGTGTGGACGCGGTGTACGTGATCGACAAGACCACGTCCCTCGTGTCCAAAGTCGGCCCCCCGCCGCCGCCCCCGACGGTCCAGACGTCTACCACTGGGTGATGAGCGGCGCGTCCTCCTGTTCGTGCAGTCGCCAAGCTTCGGTCAGGCGGACCAGCCGCGCAGGGGCGGCGATGCCGCGCACGGTCGCGATCCGGCCGCCGGTGATGTCGAACGTCACGGCGCCGACGACCTGGTCGCCGACCACGAAGAGGATGGCCGGGGCGCTGTTGACGAGCGCGTAGTGGACGGCGGACGTGCCGCCGGCGAGGCGTCGTTTCGCGGGTGTGGGTGTGAAGCCGGCCCGGGCCACGGCGGCGATCCGCTCAGCCGTGTCGTAGCGCAACAGCTTCTCGGTCAGGCCGGCGCCGTCGGAGATCGCGGTCGCGTCGTCGGTGAGCAGCGCCACCAGACGCTCGGTGCGGCCAGAGGAGGCGGCGGCGAGGAATTCCTCGACGATCCTGCGCGCGGAAGCTGGATCGACCTCGCTCCCGCTGCGGCAGCGCGCGGCGGTGATGCGAGACCGGGCGCGGTGGAGGTGCTGCTGGCTTCCGGCCTCGGTGATGTCGAGGATCTCGGCGATCTCCGCGTGGCTGTGGGAGAACGCCTCGCGCAGAAGGTAGACCGCCCGTTCGAGGGGTGACAGACGCTCCATGAGCGTCAGCACCGCCAGCGAAACCGATTCGCGCTGCTCGAACGTGTCGGCCGGGCCGAGCATCGGGTCGCCGTCCAGGAGCGGCTCGGGCAGCCAAGCTCCGACCGCGCGTTCCCGGCGGGCCTGTGCCGAGCGGAGCCGGTCGAGGCACAGGTTGGTGACGACCTTGGTCAGCCATGCCTCCGGAACCTTGATCCGCTGCCGGTCGGCGGCCTGCCAGTGCAGGAACGCGTCCTGTACGGCGTCTTCCGCGTCGGCGGCGGAGCCCAGCAGCCGGTACGCCAGCGAGGCCAGCCGGAACCGGCTGGCCTCGAAGCGACCGGTGTCGAAGCGGTCAGTGGCGGTGCTGTCCACGTGGGTCACCCTAGGGGGCTATGCGGCCGCGTTCTCGGCGGGCACGTTCAGCTTCGGTGCGGGCGCGTCCGGCGTCGCGGTCAGGCGGTGCCTGCGCGTGGGCAGGCCGAACGTCGGATGCGAGGTGGTCCACAGCGAGCCCTTGAGGATGCCCGACTTGATCCGTGCGGCCTTCCGGCCGCGCACGTACTTGGGCTTCGGCCGCGCTTGGTCGTCGACCGGCTGCAGGATGCCGTCCCGTCGGCCGAGGCTGATGTGGTTGAACGTGTAGGCCAGCTTGACCTTCGCGATCTTGCGGCCGGTCAGGTGTCCCACGATCGCCTTCAGCGCCTGCATGCCGGTGTAGCCCGCCGAAGCGCACGACATCGGCAACGGCCGGCCGTTGTCGCCGATCGCGTGGACGCTGTCGCCCACGGCGTAGACATTCGGGTGCGAGACGGACCGCATGGTGCGGTCGACGACGATCCGGCCGTGCTCGGTGACCTCCAGCCCGCCGGCGGCGGCGATGGGGTTCACCGCGAACCCGGCCGTCCACACGGTCGCGTCGGACGCCAGGACGGTGCCGTCGGCGCACAGCACCCGCGCGGCTTCGACGGCCTCGACGCTGGTGTGCTCCCAGACGGTGATGCCCAGTCGGTCGCAGGCCCGGCGCAGATGATCGCGGGCTCCGGCGGAGAGCCGGGCACCCAGCTCGCCGCGGGCGACCAGCGCCACCGACAGGCCGGGCCGGGACTCGGCGAGTTCGGTGGCGGTCTCGATGCCGGTCAGCCCGTCGCCGACGACCAGCACACTCCCGCCGCCTTGCACGTCGAGGCCGTCCAGGCGCTCGCGCAGGCGTAGCGCCGAGGGCCGGCCGGCGACGTCGAAGGCGTGCTCGGCCACGCCGGGAACGCCGTGGTCGGCGACGTGGCTGCCGAGCGCGTACACAAGCGTGTCGTAGCCGAGTTCGCCGCCGCCGTCGGCGTCGGCCACGGCGACTACCTGGCGTTCGGGATCGACGGCGGTGACCCGGGCCAGGCGCAGCCGTATCGCCGTGCCCGAGAAGACGTCGGCGAGCTGCGGGGCCGCTATCTCCTGGCCGGCCGCGAGCTGATGCCCCCGCAACCGCTGGACGAAGACGGGCGCGGCGTTGACCACGGTGATCTCGACATCCGCCGACGACAGCCGGCGTGCCAGGTTCCCGGCCACGTAGGCCCCGGCATAGCCGGCGCCGAGGACGACGATGCGGTGCTTCATGGGTCGCTCCTGTCGGTTCGCTTGCTCTCGGGGACTTGAGCGGGACAGCGCGCCGATTCCTGACAGGAGCGGCATGTGGCGTGCGTCACAGCCGATGCTGGCGCCTGCGGAGTCGGCGGAGGTTGCGCAGGCCCCACACACCGGCTGAGGCGGCGAACAGGCATGCGGTGATCAGCAACCAGCGCGGCAGGAAGATCGATCCGTCCAGCCCCGTGGAGCGGTCGAAGGTGTCGACGACCACGCGGAGGATCTCGGGCAGCCACACCAGCAGGAGCAACAGCGACAGGCAGGCCGGGAACCGCACGTAGTTGACGCCGGGGGCGGCCGGTCCGCGACTCACCGCCGAAGCAGCCTCCTGCGTGGTCCGGTCCCCGACGGAGTAGAGCGGGTACAGCACGAGGTCGTGGACGACCGCGGCGCCGACGAACCAGATCGCGACGCGGAGCGGCTCGTAGTCGAACAGCCGGATCGCGGCGTACGCGGCCAGGGCGAAGCAGCCCGCGAGGGCGAGCAGGTGCAGCGGACTCGCGCCGTACCAGCGGCGGAAGCGTGCCATGGTCACGTCCGGAAGGTGAGGCGGCCGACCCATTTGGTGTTGTGCACCCCCGGAGCCGCGGGGACGATCACGCGGGCCGGGTAGCCGTGGTCGGCGGACAGGTCGGCGCCGTTGACGCGCAGCGCGAGCAGCGAGCGCAGGTCGCGGACCTGGTTGCCGGCCAGGACCGTCGCCGTGAACGGCCCGCCGGTCTGCACCGATTGGACCAGCACCGCGCTGGGCCGCGGCACACCCGCCAGTTCCGCCAGGCGCAGCAGCGGCACGCCCGTCCAGTCCTGGTCGTCGGTGGACCAGCCCTCTACGCAGGCGATCGGCAGCGCGTGCGTCGACAAGGGCATCGCGAGCAGGTCCTCGCGGCTCAGGGTCTGCTCGGCCGGGCCGCCCGACAGGCGCAGCCGCCAGGCGGGTCCGATCTGTTCAGGCGTGATGCCGACGTACGCGGCGGTCTTGTTGATCTGGAAGCCGTTCGGGCCGGAGCCCGGTTCGCGGCCCCGGGGCGCGAGAAGCGCGGTTTCGCGCCACGCGCCTCCGATGCTCTGCCCGGCCGTCGTCGCGAGCAGCACCAGTGAACCCGTGCCGACCAGGGCGAGCGCGCCGCGCCGGGACATCGTCGGGGCGGCCGGGTCGGCGGCCACCAGCCCGTCCGGGTCGGGCGGTTCGGGCACGGTGTGGGCGGTGTCGGTCCGCAGCTCCGCGCGCAGACTGCGCGAACGCAGGGCCGACAGCATCCGGGGCGTCTTCAGGATCACGTGCGCGACGAACGCGCCGATGAACACCCATGCGCCGTACAGGTGCAGCCGGTAGAACGAGCCGGGAAACGCGTACCACAGCTGGATGTTCATGATGCCGGTGACGAACTCGAAGATCACGCCGCCGACCAGGAGCAGCAGCGACAGGCGCTCCAGTGCCTGCGCCGCCGACCGGGCGGGAGGCCAGGTGAACAGCTTCGGGATCACCGACCACAGCTTGGCCAGCAGCACCGGCACGAGAACGATGCCGAGCGTCACGTGGACGCCTTGGAGCAGCCGGTACAGCCAGTACGGCCGCGTGGGCCAGTCGAACAGGTAGAACCCGAGGATCCCCTTGTCTGGCGTCAGGTCGTTGACGGGATCGACATCGGGGTCGTAGGCCGCGTACGACAGCAGGCCCGTCACCATCAGCGTGGTGATCCCGAACAGGAGGACCAGGCCGAACACGGCGGTGAGCCACGGCCCGCGGATCGGGCTGCGCCAGAACCCGGGCCGGAACGGGCCCGGCGGCGGATGCGCGGCGAGCCGTTCCTGTCCCCGCACTGCCGGACCGGCGGCGGCGTGGACCGCCCGGCTGATCCGGCCCGGCTTCTGCTCCTCCGCGTCGTCCTCGGGCAAGCCGCGCCTCCTCCCGGGTCCGGCGATACCACTAAAGGATCACGCCGGTACCGCAACAGCCCGGCCGACATCCCCCACAGCACAACGCAGTTCACCCGAACGGCGGTACACGGCCGTGTGCCCGGCCTGCCACACCGGCGGCGTCATGGTCATGGACGACACGGCCGCCGCAGGGGGTCCCACGCCGCAACGCCGAATCGCGAGCCGGGGTCTGCCTCGATGGTCCGCTACTGGATGACCTCGTAGATCTCCTTGTAGCCGGATGTTGCGTTCCTGTTGAACGCGTCGATCAGCGACTGCGCGTCCGCATCCGGATTCACGAAGAACCCTCGCTCCATGGTGAAGTACTCGTCGAGGCTGTCGAATTCCCATTGGCCGACGACCGTGTCCATAGGGCCGGCGTAGTCGACGTAGATGCGCCGGTTCGTAAACCCGGCTTCTTCGAACACCGTGAAGAGGGCCTTGAACGCCGCCACGATCTCCGGCGCTTTCCCTCGTTCGGCTCTGTACACCTCGCGCATCATGTACACGGCGATCGCCTTTCCGTTGCAGGACCCAAATTCCATGGCCGGTGGCTGCTACCGCACCGGAGGAAGGCCGGTACGGCTGCCGCCGCCATCGTGGCAGTCGCCCTGCTGAGCGGCTTGTACGCCACGCGCAAACCGGTCGTAGAAGCATCAATTCCGCGTAACCGGGCATTCAGGGTTCCCTCCGCTTCTCCGCCAACTCCGGCTCCGCCGGCGAACACATGGCCGGCCACCAGGAGTTGATCAAGCGCGGCCTGGACGACGGGGTCTTCCTCCTGGTCGGCAGCCCGTGACGACCGCCGTCTCCGGACTGGGGCGCCGTGACCGGTGGGGCGCTTGGGTGTGCCCGGGGGCGCTTCAGGTGGCGCAGGCGTGTTCCTGCGGGGTGGAAAGAGGGTGGATCGGAATAATCTCGCTGTGCGTGTTGCGATCATGACGGCGGGTTCGCGAGGGGATGTGGCCCCGTTCACCGGGTTGGGTGCGGGGCTCGTGCGGAGGGGGTACGAGGTCACGCTCGTGACCCATGCCCGGTTCGAGCCGCTGGCGGCGGGGACGGGCATGCGGTTCCACGCCCTCCCGGTCGATCCGCAGGAGCAGTTGCGTTCGGAACGCGGGCGGGGGCTGCACCGCAGTGCCACCGGGCCGGGCAAGCTGATGCGGATGGTCGCGCTGGCCCGTGAGCTCGTCGGCGAGCTGACCGACGGGCTGGTCGGCGTCGCGCCCGGTCACGATGTGTTGCTGACGTCCACGTCTCTGGCGCCGGTGGTCTGTACGCTCGCCGAGGCGCTTCGGGTGCCCAGTGTCGGCGCGTACCTGCAACCGCTGCATCCCACACGGGTGTTCGCGCCACCGGTGGTGTCGGCTCGGTCGTTCGGCCCGGCCGTCAACCTCATGGCCGGGCACGCGGTCGACAGGGCGGTCGACCGCATCTTCACCGACGCGGCGCGCGACTTGCGCACGCGGTTGGGGTTGCCGCCGGTCGGGCTGGCCGCCTCGCGCCGGGAGCGTGAGCGTCGGCACTGGCCCGTGCGGTACGGGTTCAGCCCCACGATCGTGCCGCGCCCACGCGACTGGCGGCCGGGCCTCGACCCGGTGGGCTACTGGTGGACATACGACCAGCGCCGGCTGCCGGACGAAGTCGAGGACTTCCTCGCGTCCGGTCCCGCCCCGGCGTTCGTCGGCCTGGGCAGTGCCACCGTCCCCGACGCCGCCCGGGTGAGCGCCGAAGTCGTCGCGGCCCTGCGTGCGGCCGGCCTACGGGGCGTCATCCAGCAGGGATGGGCCGGTCTCGCGGCCGACGGCGACGACATGCTGACCGTGGACGACGTACCTCACCACCTGCTCTTCCCGCGCACGGCCGCGGTGGTCCACCACTGCGGGGCCGGTACGACCGCCGCCGGCCTGCGGGCCGGCGTCCCGGCCGTCCCCGTCCCCATCCAATTCGACGCCGGATTCTGGGCCCGCCGCCTCGTCCGACTCGGAATCGCCCCCTGCACTGTGCCGCTGCGCACGCTGACCGCCGATGCCCTGGCTCCGGCCCTTGCCGAGGCCACGCGCAATCCGAGTCACGTCGCCCGAGCCCGCGCCGTCGCCGCGCGGCTGGCCGCGGAGGACGCCATCACGCCTGTCGACTCCACCATCCGCCGTGTGGCGGGCCTCCCGGAGACACGCCGTCCGTCGAGCCGCTGACGCCGGTCACGACATCGTGAAACGCGAACCGCCGGTCGCTCTGGGGAGTCCTGCGCTCGGCGCGCCGGGCAGGAGACTGGCCACAGTGTTACAACTGGGACATGGCTTGGCGCCGTCGTCGATCGACGCGCTCGCCGTCTCCGAGCAGTATCGGGTCCGGGTCGCGCGGGGCGTCCTCGCGGCCCGGAGCCCCGAAGCGCCGGATGTGGGGGCTGCTGAGTCTCCGGAGCCTCGCCGGTCAGGTGTTCTGGCTGCAGGTGGCGGTGGTGGTGCTGCTGGCTGCCGCCGCGGCGGCGGCGTTGGTCGTGCAGGCTTACCGGGACAGCACCGACAAGGCACGCCACGAGGCGGTCGGTGTCGCCGAGGCGTTTGCGCAGGCGCCGGGGACGGCGGAGGCGATAGAGAGCCCTGATCCGACCGCCGCGCTGCAGCCCGCCGCCCTGCGCACCGTGGAGCGTACCGGCGTCGCCTACGTGGCGGTGTTCAACGCCGACGGCGTCCGGGTCGCGCACACCATCCCCGGCCGGATCGGTCTCCGCCTCGACATTCCCGCCGACGTGCGCCGGCGACTGGTCCAGGGCGAAACACTGGTCACAACGGTCTCGGCCACAGCCGGCCGGTCCATCGTCTCCACCACGCCGGTCTTCGCCTCGGACGGCCGCTTCGTCGGCGTCGTCGTCGCCGGGATCACCACCGGCCGCGTCGGCGACACCGTGAACCGGCAGCTGCCCCTGCTGCTGGGCGGCGCCGCCGTCGCGTTGACCCTCTCCGCGGGCGGAACCGCGCTGGTGAGCCGGCGGCTGCAGCGCCAGACACATGATCTCGGGCCGGCCGAGATCACGCGGATGTACGAGCACCATGACGCCGTCCTGCACGCGGTACGCGAAGGCGTGCTGATCACCGGGGCGGACGGGCGCGTGCTGCTCGCCAACGACGAGGCGCGCCGACTGCTCGACCTGCCGCCCGACGTCGAGCAGGGCGCCGTCGCGGACCTGCCCGTGGACCCCACGCTCGCCTCGCTGCTGGCCTCGGACCGGGTCGCCAACGACGAGGTGCACCTCGCGGGGGACCGGCTGCTGGCCGTCAACAAGCGGCCCACCGCGCCGTACGGGGGCCATGGAGGCAGCGTGGTGACGCTCCGCGACACCACCGAGTTGCGGGCGCTGGCCGGGCGCGCCGACATCGCCCGCGAGCGGCTCCGCCTGCTGTACGACGCGGGCGTTCGGATCGGCACCACGCTCGACGTCCACCGCACCGCCGAGGAGCTGGCGGGCGTGGCCGTGCCGCGCTTCGCCGAGACCGCCACCGTCGAGCTGCTGGAACCGGTGCTGCGGGGCGAGGAGCCGACCGGCACCGCCATGCGCCGCACCGCCCTGCGCGGCGGGCCGGACGACCACCCTCTGCGAGCGGTCGGCGAACCGTTCGATCTCACCCCCGGCACGCCGGTCGCCGCCGCCGTCGAGGACGGCCACGCCGTGCTCCACACCGACCTGGCCGCCGCCGACGGCCGGGGCCACGACCCGGAGCACGCCCGGCGGCTCGCCGAAACCGGATTCCACTCGCTGATCACTGTGCCGCTCCACGCCCGCGGCGTCGTACTGGGAGTGGCGACCTTCTGGCGACGTGCGGACGCCGAGCCGTACGACGAGGAAGACCGCGCGGTCGCCGAAGAGCTGGCCGCCCGCGCCGCGCTGTCCATCGACAACGCGCGCCGCTACACCCGCGAGCACACCCTCGCCGTCACCCTCCAGCGCAGCCTCCTGCCACGCGAACTGCCCGACCAGGACGCGCTTGAGGTCGCCTACCGCTACCTGCCGGCCCAAGCCGGCGTCGGCGGCGACTGGTTCGACGTCATCCCGCTGCCCGGAGCCCGGGTCGCGCTGGTCGTCGGCGACGTCGTCGGCCACGGCCTGCACGCGGCCGCCACCATGGGGCGGCTTCGCACCGCCGCCCACAACTTCTCCACGCTCGACCTGCCGCCCGAGGAACTCATCGGCCGCCTGGACGAAGTGGTCACCCGCATCGACCAGGAGCAGGAGGACACGATCGCGCAGATCACCGGCGCGACGTGCCTGTACGCGATCTACGACCCGGTGATCGGCCGGGTCACCCTGGCACGGGCCGGACACCCCGGGCCCGCGATCGTGCTGCCCGACGGCAGCGTCACCTTCCCCGAGATCCCCGGGTCCCCGCCCTTGGGCCTGGCAGGCAACCAGCCGCTCGAATCCACCGAACTGGACCTGCCCGAAGGCTCGCGGCTCGTACTGTTCACAGACGGCCTGGTCGAGCACCGCGGCTCGGACATCGACGCCGGATTCCAGCGGCTGCGCACGGCACTGGCCGCCGGGGGGACCGAACGCACCCCCGAGCAGACGTGCACGGCGGTCATGGACGCGATGCTGCCTGAACACCCGAGCGACGACATCGCGCTCCTGGTGGCCCGGACCCGGCTCCTCCCACCCGACCACGTCGCCACCTGGGACGTGCCCTCGGACCCCCAGGAGGTAGCCCGTGTCCGCGCGGCGTGCACCGGCAGGCTGCAGGCATGGGGACTGGACGAGATCGCCTTCACCACCGAGCTCATCCTCAGCGAGCTCATCACCAACGCCATCCGGTACGCGACCCAGCCCATCCAGGTGCGGCTGCTGCACGACCACGCCCTGACCTGCGAAGTCTCGGACGGCAGCAGCACTTCGCCGCACCTGCGCCGCGCCGCAGCGACCGACGAGGGCGGGCGCGGCCTGTTCCTGGTCGCGCAGTTCGCGGACCGATGGGGCACCCGCTACACCGCGCGCGGCAAGGTCATCTGGTGCGAACAACAGTCCCTCCGCCCCGCAGACCGGCCCGACGACATCGACCCCGACGCCCTCCTCGCCGCATGGGACGACGATGAGCTTTGAGCGCGGACACTGAGCGGTGCCCGACGCCGACGGCTCGGCCCTCGAACCGCGCGCGTTCGCGGCCCGGGCATCGGTGGAGTTCTCCGTCTCACCGGCGCCCGCATTGAAGAGATGCTGGAGGTCGGCCACCGCAGCATGTGTGTGGCTGCCCGAGCTCGGCGGCGAAGTCGACCCGGAGATTGCTGCGCATGACGAACTGATGGTGTTGCTGGGTGACTTGGCCAAGCGCGAGGTCGTCCGTGCTCGGATCCGGGCGCGGATGACGATGACCCTGCAGGCCCCGGACCAAGGCCGCTGTCTCGGCGGGCGGCCGCCGTACGGCTATCGGCTTGTGGACGCAGGGCCGCATGCGACTCGTGGGCTCGCGCGCCGCGGGGTTCGCCTCCCATGCTTGGACGTCGACCCGATGAACGGCGGTCCCGTGTCAGGGCGCCAGCACGATTTTGATGGCGCCGGCGGTCGGGTCGGCGGCGCGGCTGAATGCTTCGGCGGCGTCGTCGAGGCCGAACCGGTGGGTGACCAGCACGTCGGGCAGGTGCGGGACGTCGCGGAGGACTTCGGCGGCGGCGGCGAACTCCTCGGTGCCGTGGTGGTGTCCGTAGGTGAACGCCGGGACGATGCCGATCTCCTTCATCTGCACTGTCACGCTCATGGACACCGGTGTCCAGAAGGATCCGAGGAGGACCAGCGTGCCGCCGGGCCGGGCGTGTTCGACGGCCAGGTCGAAGGACGCCTGCACGCCGGCGGCGTCGATGACGACGTCGTACTCGCCCTGCGCCCCGATCCGCGCGCCGAGCGCCTCGCCGGCTTCGGCGCGGTAGCGCTGCGGCTCGGTCAGCGTCACCTCCGCGCCCGCGTGTTGCGCGCAGGCGACCGCGCACAGCCCGATCGGGCCGCCGCCGACGACCAGGACGCGGCGCTCGGCGACCGGCCCCGCGCGGTTGACGCCGTGCAGGGCGACGGCCAGCGCTTCCACCAGGGCCGCGTCGCGGACGTCGACGCCGTCCGGCAGCGTGAAGACCATGGCCGAGTCGACCAGCACGCGGTCGGCCATGCCGCCGTCCAGGGTGACGCCGTACATGCGTTCGCCGCGGGGCCTTCGCCGCCGAACTCCACGCCTGCCGGCTCGACTCCGCCCGCCCCCGTCGCGGTGAACCGATCCACGTACGCCCCCTTGCTGTTCCGGTGGCTGTTGCGATCGTTGCGCGACCAGAACGTCGGAGCCGGCGCGAGAGGTCAACCTGCATGGCCGACAGCGGAGCGGTGAAGGAAACAGCCTGAAATTCGGCGGATTTCGTCACCCGCTGATGCCTCTGGCCGCGCCATGACCCCTGCGGTACGAATGCCGCGCGACGAGCGGAACGACGGCTTCACCCTGCGACTGCGGGCGGTACACCGTGCAGGCGTGGAGCGGCTCGATCGCGGCGGCCACCGTCCAGGGCCGTGGCACGCGGCGCCCCTGTTCCGGGCCGCCGCGGTGTCGACCTGCCCGCCTGCGTCCCCCAGGAGGACGACGTGTCCAGCAGAGGCCGCGTACCGCGCCCACCTCGCCCCCGAACCCCTGCCCGCACCCTCGGCCGCATCGTGGTCGCCGCCGCTCTCGCGGTCACCGCGCTGTCGGCCGCGCCGAAAGCTCAAGCCGCCGGGCGGTACGAGCGCCCGAGCCCGTCGGCGTACGCGCTGACCGACCGCGGCCTCGTGCACGGCACCGTCGCCGACGGTCACCGCGCCTTCCAGGGCATCCCGTACGCCGCCCCGCCCGTCGGCGACCTGCGCTGGCGCCCGCCGCAGCCGGCCGCTCGCTGGACCGGCGTACGCGAAGCCACCCAACCGGGCAACACCTGCACCCAGTACGCCGCAGGCGGCATGGGGGCGCCGTTCGGCAGCGAGGACTGCCTCTACCTCAACGTCACCACACCCGTGGACGCCAAGGGCCGTGCCCCGCACGGGCGTCCGGTCATCGTGTGGATCCACGGCGGCAGCTTCCTCTACGGCAGCGCCTCCGAACTGCCAGCCACCCGCCTCGCCGCCCGAGGCGACGCCGTCGTCGTCTCGGTCAACTACCGGCTCGGCGCCTTCGGGTTCCTCGCCCACCCCGCCCTCGGCAACCCCGGCAGCGCGTCCGGCAATTACGGCCTGATGGACCAGCAGGCCGCGCTGCGCTGGGTCCGCGCCAACGCCGCCTTCTTCGGCGGCAACCCCGGCAATGTCACCATCATGGGCGAGTCCGCCGGCGGCATCAGCGTCTGCGGACAACTGATCTCGCCTGCGGCGCGCGGCCTGTTCGACAAGGCCATCGAGCAATCGGGCGCCTGCCACGACCCGTTCACCACCCAGGCCGCCGCCGAGCAGACCGGCAGGGAGACCGCAGCCGCACTCGGCTGCTCCGACCCGGCGTCCGCCGCCGCGTGCCTGCGCGCCGCTCCGGCCGCGGCCATCGCCGCGCAGGGCGCCTTTCCCGACGGACGCTGGGCCCCCGCCGTGGGCGGCACGCTGCTGCCCCGCCAGCCGCAGGAAGCCATCTCCCAGGGCACGTGGAACCGCGTACCGGTCGTACTCGGCGCCACCAAAGACGAGATGAACCTGTGGGGCGCCCTGTCCTACGACGGTGCCGGACGCCCCATCACCGCCGAGCAGTACCCGCAGATGGTCCGCGCCCTGTACGGCGCCGACGCCGACCAGGTCCTCGCCAGGTACCCGCTCAGCTCCTACCGGACGCCCACCCTCGCGTTCTTCGCGGCCCAGAGCGACTGCGGCGGCCCGCTGTCGTGGTGCAAGACGCTCGATACCGCCCGCACGTACACCTACCAGGGCCGCACCCCTGTCTACGTCTACGAGTTCGCCGACGAGAACGCCCCCTCCTACCTCCCCGGCCTGGAAGGCTACGGCGCCACCCACACCACCGAACTCGGCTACCTGCTCGACGCCGGTGTCACCCTCACCCCCCAGCAGACCGCTCTCAGCGACCGGATGATCCGCTACTGGACCCGCTTCGCAGCCACGGGCCAACCCAACGCCCCCGGCCAGCCGTGCTGGCCCCGCTACCGCGACCCGGCCGACGTCCTCGCCCTCGCTCCCGGCCCGGGCGGCATCCGCACCGTCGACGCCGCCACCGAACACCACTACCCCTTCTGGCAGGCCCTCGGCCGCGCCTGACACCAGGACATCTGGACACCAGGACACCAGGACACGGTGGCCGCCGCCCCGGCGGCGGCCACCCATCTCTCGGCTTGGGCACTCGCGGGAGCCCTGGCCGTGCGCGACTGTGTCGTCCCAGACGTCGGTCCCGCTGCCCCCCACGGGGGCGCGGGCGCGCCGGGGGGGCGAGTCGACCACGATGGTGACCTTCCACGTCCTGGTGGTGGACGGGCACTTGGCGCCGGACGTGACGGGCTTGCACACCGCCTGCGCCGTGATGGTGCCCGTTCCGGGCTCCTGGATCCTGAAGGCCGCGGTGGCGCCGCCGTTAGGGGACGTGCTGCCGGCGGTGCGCTCCAGCACGCCCGAGTCGGAGGCTGAGGGAACCCGCCAGGTCCACTTGAGGCCCTGGTCCTGCTTCGGGGTGAGCGTCACCTTGACCGTGTCGCCCGGCGCGGCCGGAACGGTCTTCCCGCTGTCGGCGTTGGTCAGGGTCACGGTCGTGGCGGACGCCGGGGTGTAGGCGCCGACGCCGACGCCGAACACGACGGCGGCGCTCAGGGACAGGCCTGCGCGGCCGAGACGAGATGCAGTCATGCACGGTTCCAACGACGAAGACCGACCTGCGGCACGTCCCGACCGGCCGACCCGCCACACCGTCACACGACCGGACCAACGCGGCACCGCCCACCGCGACAAGCAGTTCCCAACTCGCAACGCCCTCTGGTTCGGTACTTACAGGTTCAGACGCTTGTGCTGCGGCGTTCGAGGAGGATGACGTCGCGCCAGACTCCGTGGTGTTGGCCGATGCGTTCGCGGGTGCCGATGGTGCGGAAGCCGGCTGCGTGGTGGAGGGCGAGGCTGGCGGTGTTCTCGGGGAAGATGCCGGACTGGACGGTCCAGATGCCGGCGGCTTCGGTGGAGTCGATGAGGGCGTCGAGGAGGGCTCGGCCGATGCCGCGGCCCTGCGCGTCGGGGCTTACGTAGACGGAGTGTTCGACGACGCCGGCGTAGACGCAACGGTCCGAGACGGCGGTGGCAGTGACCCAACCGAGGACGCGACCGTCGGGGTCGAGGGCGACGCGGCGGTGGCCGGAGAGCTTGGACGTGTCGAAGGCGTCCCAGGTGGGGGCGGTGGTCTCGAAGGTGGCGTTGCCGGTGTCGATGCCTGCCTGGTAGATCGCGAGGACCTGGTCGGCGTGATCGGGGCGCATGGCCGTGAGGGTGAAGGCCGTTGCGGGGCGGGTGGGCGCGGTCACGCTCCCTCCGGGCGGTGGGCGCGGACGATGACCGCGGTGAGGCCGGGGCCGGCCTGGTGGGTGGGTTTGATGGTGATGCCCACGAGCCCTGCGGCTTCGAGGTGGGCGGTGTATTCGTCGGGGGTGACGGCGGTGGTGCCGCAGCCGGTGGGGTCGATGTCGAGGGTCCGGGTGGCGTCGCTGTCGGCGATGAGGTCGCTGATGCCGAGGTGGCCGCCGGGCTTGAGGACGCGGGCGATCTCGCGGAAGACGCGCGGCTTGTCGGTGGACAGGGTGATGACGCAGTTGGAGATCACGACGTCGACGGAGGCGTCGGGGAGCGGGATGTCCTCGATGCGGCCCTTGAGGAACTCGGCGTTGGCGGCGCCTGCTTCGGCGGCGTGGCGGCGGGCGAGGCCGAGCATCTCGTCGGTCATGTCCAGGCCGATGGCGCGTCCGGTGGGGCCGACACGCTTGGCGGACAGCAGGACGTCGATGCCGCCGCCGGAGCCGAGGTCGAGGACGGTGTCGCCCTCGTGGAGGTCGGCGACGGCGAGCGGGTTGCCGCAGCCCAGGCTGGCCTGGGCTGCGCCGATCGGGAGGGCCTCCATGGCTTCGGTTCCGTCGTACAGCTGGGAGCCGAACACCGGGGTGGCGCACGGGTCGATCAACGTCTCGCCGCCCGCGGCCCGGGTGGCGGCGCTCGCGTAGCGGTCGCGTACGCGCTCGACGACATCGGACGTGGTGGTCGGGTTGTTGTCGCTCATGTCGGTTCCTCGCAGGGGACGGACGCCGGGTCGGGGGCGGGGTGGCCCATGACGGCGTCGGCGGCGCTGGGGAAGCAGGACAGGCAGTTCTCGTTGGCGCGGTAGTACGTCGAGGTGCCGCGCCGTTCGGCGAGCACGAAGCGCACCTCGGCGAGCAGCTTGAGGTGGTGTGAGACGGTCGACTGGCCGACCTCGGAGCGTTCGACGATCTCGCCGACGCTCATCGGCCGGCGCTCGACCGCAAGCAGGTTGACCAGCCGCACCCGGGTCGGGTCGGCGAGCGCCTTGAACCAGGAGGCGTAGGTCGTGGCCGTGGCCGCGTCGAGGAGGCTCGGCGATACAGTGCGCTTATTCATCGTTAATCGACGATAGTCGATCCTAGGTGCCGACACCAGGGTAAAACGACGAGCGCATCGCGGATCTGCAGACCGTCCGCACCGCGCTGATCTGCCTGGTCGGCGTCGGCGTGATCATGTACGCGCCGCGCGGCAGCTGATCCATACCGGCAAGCTCGCGGACTCAGGTCGTCGGGTTCGGCTCGTCCGGGCATGAGCGGCGTTGCCCGTCCGTTCGGTGATCTACCAAGTCTTTGCCGTCGCATGCGCGGACCGTCGAGTTGTCCGCTTGTAGGTGCGTCCGTACCGCTGGAAGCATTCGCCTCGCACGCGCACGAACTTCTCACCTGCTCCTCCCGATCGCACGCGTTCCATCAGTGCACACCGATACTCGGGGAGATCGCGTATGAAGTCGGCTCGTATCCGGGCGGCCATCGCCGCCGGGGCGGCGACCGCGGCAGTCGCGGCGTCGCTGACCGTCCTCGGCGGAGGGTCAGCGCAGGCGCAGCCCTTCACCTACAAGTCCTTGAACCCCGTTCAGCAGCGGCACTTATCCGGCCTGGCAACGTCGATCCTCAACGGCGACGACGACGCCGGCAAGGCCCGCGCCGCCGCGCCGTTCGCGGCGGGCAATGCGGCCGAGCCGTACCGGCCGTCAGGCAACGGGTGTTCGTCTCGGCTCGCGGACAACGTCAAGGTCAACCAGAACTGCCTCAACGTGTCCGACAGCGATCTGCAAGGCCGGGGTCAAGCGCAGAACGAGACCTGGACGGCCGTCGACCCCAACGATCCACGGCACCTGATCGCCAGCTACAACGACTACCGGCGCGGCGACGGGACGTGCGGCGTCTCGTACTCCCTTGACGGCGGCCGTACTTGGGCCGACTCGACGACGCCCAACGGCTTCACCCGGGGCGGCGGCTTCGGTGGCAACGCCCGCGAGTACTGGCAGAGCGGCGGCGACACATCGGTCGCGTACGACTCCAAGGGCAACGCGTACCTGTCGTGCCAGATGTTCAACCGCGGCGGCGCGACGTCCGGGAATCCGGACGCCTCCAGCGCGTTCTACATCTACCGGTCCACCGGCACCGCGGGCGCGTCCTGGAACTTCACGGGGCACCCCGTGGCCGAGATCCCGGACCTGCCCGGCACCGGCGGGGCGCTGCTCGACAAGCAGCTGATGGCCGTCGACAACAACGCGCGCAGCCGGTTCGCCGACCGCGTGTACGTGTCGTGGACGACCTTTGCGGCCGACGGCACCGGCTACATCTACGAGGCGTACTCCGCCGACTACGGCCAGACTTTCAGCGCGCCGGTGCTGGTCAGCCGCGACAGCGCCGCGTGCACCAACACCTTCGGGCTGCCCACGCCGCAGGGCAAGTGCAACGAGAACCAGGATTCGCAGCCGTTCGTCGGCGCCGACGGCATGCTGTACGTGGTCTACAACAACTTCAACAACACGGTGACCGGCAACGACAACCGCAACCAGGTCATGCTCGCGCGCTCGACCGACGGCGGCGCGACGTTCTCGGACCCGGTCAAGGTCGGCGACTACTACGACCTGCCCGACTGCCTGACCTACCAGGGCGCCGACGCGGGACGGGCCTGCCTGCCGGAGAAGGGCACGTCGACCAACTCGATCTTCCGTGCCGGCAACGCGCCCGCAGCGGCCGCCGACCCGCGTGACCCGTCGCGCGTGGTCGTGACGTACGGCTCCTACGTCAACCGCAACTCCAACGAGGCGAACGGCTGCACCCCGGCCGGGTTCTCCGCGACCACCGGGATCAACCTGTACGACGGCGTCAAGAACGGCGGCTGCAACAACGACATCGTCATGTCGGTGTCGACGGACGGCGGACGCAGCTTCGCCGGCACGAACACCGATGTGCGCCGGCTGCCGTCGGTCGGAGCCGGCGGCCAGGGCCGCAGCGACCAGTTCTGGCAGGGCGCCGCGTTCACCCCGCGCGGCACGCTCGTCGTCAGCTACTACGACCGCCAGTACGGGGACGACGCCACCACCGGCTACTCCGACATCACCGTCTCGGCGGCGTCCGGGCGCGACCTGACCCGGTTCTCGGACACGCGCGCGACCAGCAGCAGCATGCCTCCGCCCACGCAGTTCAGCGGAACGTTCTACGGCGACTACGCGGGCCTCGCGGTCACCAACGACACCGCGTACCCCGTCTGGTCGGACACGCGCACCGTCGACCGGTTCCTCTGCCCGGGCACCGGGACGCCGGGCAATCCGCCGAAGGTGTGCACCGGTTCGGCGCCGAACGCCCCGGTGGCCAACGACGAGGAGATCTTCACGAACGGCGTCGACATCCCCGGCCGCTGACCGGCGAACTGACGACCCGTGATGCCCACGGGCCGGCTACCTGCTGCGCGACATGACGGTGGTCCGGCGGCGAGTGTGCCGCCGGGCCGCCGGCCACCGCGACCCAAGAGCGTGCGTATGAACGTCAGTTCTGCGTAAATCTTCGCGCACACCCGACCGTCTCACCGCACGACCTCTTGTCCGCGGCCAACACCAGGGCCACACTCACCAATTGCGAACACGCGTGCACCATGCGCGAACGTCCTTCTCCCCTGCCTCCCGGGTGATCCCCGGATGCCGAAAGGATGTTCAGTGTCACGCTCCATATCCCGGCCTGGCCGGTTCGCCGCGCTCGCGGCGATGCTCGCAACCGTCCCCGCCTTCTGGCTCGGCGTCCCCACGGCTTCGGCCGCGCCGAGTGCCGCCGCCGACACGGTGGTTCAGCAGGCGGCCGACTCGGGTGCCGAAGTGCACCACGACACCTCGCCCCCGCTCCGCAACATGCGGGCCACGCCCGACTCCAATCCGGGCAAGCACAAGGGTCGCGACCACGACGACGACGAGGACCGGCTGCCCCACCCGCCGCCCGCACGGATCCCGGACCCGGTCGTGCAGCACGAGGTCGGCGGCGCGGGCGCCCCGGCCGTCGGGCTCGGGTTCGAGGGCATCGGCTCGGGCAACTACTCGATCTCCGGCGTGCCGCCGGACCCGAACGCCTCCGTCGGGTCCACGCAGATCGTCGAGGTCGTCAACACCGCGTACGCGGTGTACTCGAAGACGGGCGCCACGCTGCTCGCGCCGACCAACACCAGCACCCTGTGGTCCGGATTCGGCGGCTCGTGCCAGACCGCCAACGACGGCGACGCGACCGTGCGTTGGGACACCCTGGCGAACCGCTGGGTGATCCAGCAGTTCGCCAACGTGACCTCGAGCTCCGGCCCGTACTACGAGTGCGTGGCCGTCTCGACCAGCGCCGACGCGACCGGGAGCTACAACCGCTACTCGTTCCAGTTCACCAACTTCCCCGACTACCCGAAGCTTTCGGTGTGGCCGGACGCGTACTACACCAGCTACAACATGTTCACGCCGTCCGGAACCTTCATCAACGCGGAAGTCTGCGCGATGAACCGGGCGAACATGCTGGCCGGCACCACCGCCACGCAGCAGTGCTTCACGACGTCCTCGTCGTACGGCGGCCTGCTGGGCTCCGACCTGGACGGCTCCACCGCTCCTCCGGCCGGCCGGCCGGCGCTCTTCGTCTCCCTGGGGACGACCGCCACGACGCTGGCCTACTGGAAGTTCCACGTCGACTGGGCGACCCCGGCGAACTCCACCTGGACCGGCCCGACGGCCCTGACCGTCGCCGCGTACACCACCGCGTGCGGAACCAGCGGCACGTGCATCCCGCAGGGCGGCACCACACAGCAACTCGACTCGCTGTCCGACCGGGTGATGTACCGGCTGGCGTACCGCAACTACGGCGACCACGAATCGGTCGTGGTCAACAACTCGGTCACGGCCGGAAGTTCGGTCGGCGCACGCTGGTACGAGTTGCGGCTGGCTTCGGACGGTTCCCCGTCCGTGTTCCAGCAGGGCACTTACGCCCCGGACTCCACGTTCCGCTGGATGGGCTCCATCGCGCAGGACAAGGCCGGCAACATCGCGTTGGGTTACTCGCAGTCGTCCAGCAGCACCAACCCGTCGATCCGGTTCACCGGGCGACTGGCCGGGGACTCGCCGGGCACCATGACGCAGGGCGAGACGACCGCGGTGACCGGCGGCGGATCGCAGACGTCGTACAGCCGCTGGGGCGACTACACCTCGATGGCGATCGACCCCGCGGACGACTGCACCTTCTGGTACACCGACGAGTACATCCCCACCAACGGCAACTTCAACTGGCGCACCCGCATCTCGTCGTTCACCCTGCCGGGCTGCGTGACGAGCACCAACGACTTCTCGATGACGCTCAGCCCGACGTCGGCCAGTGTCACCGCCGGTTCGCCGGCGACGAGCACCGTGTCGACGGCGGTGACCGCCGGTAGCGCGCAGACCGTCAACCTGTCGGCGTCCGGCCTGCCGGCCGGCGCGACCGCGTCGTTCAGCCCGGCCTCGGTCACGGCGGGCGGCTCGTCCACGATGACCGTCAGCACCTCGGCGTCCACCCCGCCGGGCGCGTACACGGTGACCGTCACCGGCACCGGGGCGTCCGCGACCCACACGGCCACCTTCGGGCTGACCGTCACCGGAACCGGCGGCGGAGGCATCACCAACGGCGACTTCGAGACCGGGAACCTGTCCGGCTGGACGGGGACCGGCCCGGCGACCGGTGTGAGCAACAGCGGTGCGCACGGCGGGACTTACGCCGCGCTGATCGGGTCGACGTCGCCGACCAACGGCGACTCGTCGATCGCCCAGACCTTCACCGTGCCCACCGGCAACAACACGCTGACCTTCTACTACAACGTGACGTGCCCGGACACCGTGACCTACGACTGGGCGACCGCCACGCTGAAGGACAACACCACCGGCACGACCACCACCCCGCTGGCCAAGACCTGCGTGGCCAGTTCCGGGTGGAAGCCGGTCACCGCCTCGGTCGTCGCCGGGCACTCGTACACGCTCACCGTGTCCAGCCACGACGACAACTACGCCGGCGACGCCACCTACACCAAGGTCGACGACGTCGCGCTGTCGACGGTCACCGGCGGCGGTGTCACGAACGGCGGCTTCGAGACCGGCAGCCTGTCCGGCTGGACGGGGACCGGCCCGGCGACCGGCGTGAGCAACAGCGGTGCGCACGGCGGGACTTACGCCGCGCTGATCGGGTCGACGTCGCCGACCAACGGCGACTCGTCGGTCGCGCAGACCTTCACGGCGCCCGTCGGCACCGCGACCCTGTCCTTCTACTACAACGTGACGTGCCCGGACACCGTGACCTACGACTGGGCGACGGCCACGTTGAAGGACAACACCACCGGGACGACCACGACGGTCCTGGCGAAGACGTGTGTCGCCAGCTCCGGCTGGACCCCGGTCAACGCCTCGATCACGGCGGGGCATTCGTACACGCTCACGGTGAGCAGCCACGATGACAACTACACCGGCGACGCCACCTACACCAAGGTCGACGATGTCACGCTGACCTGAGTCACACCGCCCAGGGGCTGTGCCACGGCACATCGCCCGGGGGCATTGAGCTCCTGCACGCCGGCGGGGTTGGGGGCGACCCGACCCCGCCGGCGGCGCGTATGCGCGAGGTTACGAGCTTCCCGGGCTCGGTCCAGCCGGACGACGCATCACGGCGAGGAATGCCAGGGCGAGCACTTGGATGGCGATGGTCGTGGTGATCAGCGCCGGGATGGAGACGGTGTACAGGGCTCCGGCGAGCGCGCCCGCTGCGGCGGTCGCCACCCCCACGACGGCGGCGAAGACACCGTAAGCGGTGGCGCGGCGCGGCGGCGGGACCAGGTCGGCGACCGTGGCGCGGAGAGTGGATTCCTGGATGCCGGTTGCGGCGCCCCACACCAGCGCGCCGACGATGACCAGGACGAGGGTATTCGTGTACGCGAACACCGCCACGCCGACGCCCAGGAACGGGAGTACGGCGAGCACGCGCGCGCCCCACCGGTCGTATGCCCAGCCGCTGGCGAGGGCGGCGACCGCGTCGACGGCCATCGCCGCCGCGTACAGGACCGCGATGGCGGAGGCGGACAGCAGGTGGCGCTGGACGAGGTGGAAGGCGAGCACACCGAAGGTGGCGAACCCTGCGGTGGTGGCCGCGGTGAAGGCGGCGTAGGTCCAGAACGCCCGCGGCAGGGCCCGTACTTCGGCGTCGGGCTGCGGCTGGGATGCGGCCTCCGGCACCGGGTGGTCCTCGTACGCGGCCGGCTCGGGGACGCGGAGCGCGAGCCATGCGAGCAGCGCCAGGACGGCGGTGCCGGGCAGGGCGAGCATAAGGAGCGCGGGCGTGTAGCTGCCGGTCGCGGCCAGCACGGCGGCGACGGTGAGCGGGCCGATGACCGCGCCGATCTGGTCGAGGGCTTCGTGGACGGCGAAGCCGCGTCCACGGCCGGTGACGGCGGTCGCGTGGGAGAGCAGGGTGTCCTTGGCCGGGGACCGGACGGCCTTGCCGATCCGTTCGGCGATGACGAGCGCGCAGGCGACCCACAGCACGGAGGCGACGCCGAGCAGAGGCACGGTGACGACGGTGAGGGCGTACCCGGCGACGGTGAGCGTCCAGAACCGTCCGGTGCGGTCGGCGAGCGGCCCGGAGACCAGCCGCAGGCCGAGGGCCGCGGCCTCGCCGACGCCGGTGACCACGCCGATCACGGTGGCGGACGCGCCCAGGTGGGCGAGGAGGGGGCCGGTGACGGCGCGGGCCCCTTCGTAGACGAAGTCGGCCAGGAGGCTGAGAACGCCGAAGGTGACGACGAACCGCCAGGCGCCAAGCCGGGGGCGACCAAGGGCGGCGGGGGTCTGTGAGGGCTGGGTCATCCGGCAACCAACCCGACCGACAGGCCGAGGGGGGCGGCGCCGAGTCCGGCGAACACGCTGCCGGTGACGTCGGCGCCCGCGAACACGCGGCCGCCTCCCTCGGCGCGCAGCCGCTCGGGTTCGTCGACGATGACGATCGGGAGTTCGTCGCTCAGGGACAGGAACCTCGCGGTGTGGACGAGGCCGGGGGTACCGAAGCCTTCGATGCCGCGGAACATCGTCGCCCCGGCCGGCCCGGCGGCGTGCGCGCGGTGCACGACGTCCACCGCGACGCTCTTGCGGTGCCAGGTGTCGGTCTCGTCCACGGAGATCATCGCGCGCACGGCTTCCCTGCGCTGCGCGGGAATGTGCAGGTCGACGTCGGGATCGACGGGCTCTGCGGCCGTACGGACCGAGGGGTCGGGACCCTGCATGAGCGCTGCCTCCTACGTGGTGTGGCACTCCTGTATTTCAGGGTGCGCCGAAATCACGCGTAGGGGCCGTTGGCGGCCGAGCGGTGTGCGGGGGTGCCTGCTGCGGTCGCCGCATGGTGTGCCGGCGCACCGCGCGCAGGAGCAGCGGGACGGCCACGGCGGCGGGCAGGAACCAGAACGCGAGCGGCGGTAGGAGCCGCCACAGTGGCAGGCGCGGGCCGTTGTCGACGTAGAACGCGGTGAGCAGCGCGGTGTACGAAAAGGCCATGCCGGCGATGTGCCGGCGCAGCCACCCCGGTCGGTGCCGACGGCGTGCGAGGAAGCCGGCGGTTGCCGCGGTCAGCGCGATCGTGCCGAGGATGAGCAGGTAGGCGGTGTGCGGCCGGGCGGCGACGATGGCGACCGCGGTGGCGAAGACGACGCCCAGGGCCGTGAGGTACGCCCGGCCGAGGTGCGGGTGTCGGCCGGCGCGTTTGGGGGCGAGCATCGCGGCGGCGCCGCACAGGACGGCGGTCGCGCCGGCGGTGATGTGGACGACGATGACGATCCCGAGCACGGGTCTCACCCCCGCGCTGCGGTTGCGTGGACGAAGGCGGCGATCAGCGCGGCGACTTCGGCGGGCCGCTCCTCCATGAGCAGGTGCCCGGTGTCGGGCAGGATCTCGAGGCGGGAACCAGGGATGTCCGCGTGCAGCCGCCTGCCCCACTCCGGGCCGAAGTGCACGTCGCGTTCGCCCCACAGGATCAGTGCCGGCAGGCGCACATGCGGTAGGGCGTCGGCTGCGGCCTGGGTGTGGGCCTGGTTGCCGGGGTCGAGTTGGGTGGCGAGGAACCGCCGGGTCTTGGCGCGGCGGTGCGGGTCGGCCAGGTTGGCGGCGATGTAGCCGTCGACGAGTTCGTCGGTCAGTACCGCGCGGTCGTACACGGCCTGCCCGGAGCCGAGCGCCCACCGGAACAAGGTGCGGCGGGACCAGGCCCACAGCACGAGCCTGCCCGCGACGGGCAGTTGCGTGGCGCGCACGAACGGCCGTTCCTCGGCGGAGGGCCAGTTGTCGTACGCCTCGGCGTCGGCCAGCACGACGGCCGTGAGCCGGGCGGGCTGCTGTGTGGCGACGAGCTGGGCGACGGCGCCCCCGTGGTCGTGGCCGACCAGCGCAACCCGGTCCAGGCCGAGGTGGTCGAGGAGTGCGAGCACCGTGTGCGCTTGGGCGGGCAGCGTCCAGTCGGCGTCGGCGGGGGTCTCAGTGTCACCGAGGCCGAGGAGGTCGGGGGCGATGCACCGGAACTGGTCGGCGAGTTCGGCGACCACGCCGCGCCAGACGAACGAGGAGAACGGGCAGCCGTGCAGCAGTACGAGCGGCGGGCCGGTGCCAGTGTCGAGGTAGGCGACGCGGGTTTCGCCGAGCTGCGCGAACCTCTGCGTCAGGGGCGGCCCTTGGTCGAGCTCAGGTCGGGTTGTCACCGCCTGCCTCCGTCTCCTCGATGAGGCACAGTGCCAGGTCGAGCACGCTGGGGACGCACGGGTCCGCGATCGAGTAGAAGATCCGGTTGCCGTCCCGGCGGGTGGCGACGATGCCCCGGTCGGCGAGCCGTTGGAGCTGGTTGGAGACCGCCTGCGGGCGCATTCCGACCTGCTCGGCCAGCTCGCCCACCGGCACCTCGCCGCCGCGGTGCAGCGCGTGCAGCAGCCGCAGCCGGGTGTCGTTCGCCAACACCTTGAACAGCCCCACCAGATCGGTGGCCTGCGCGGAGTTGATCAGCGGACGGTCGGCCAGGGCGGGCTTGCCCTCCAGGGCCGTCGAGACCCCCGCGGGCGTACAGGACACGGTCTTCGAAGCCATGGACCAACTATTACACGATATTGTGTAACTAGCCAGGAGCCTGGCGGATCTACAACGATCAGTCGGCGGACTGGGCATGCCGCCGAGGCCGGCGGTCGACCCTCGGGTGCCTCGAACGGACGGGACGCCATGGCGCACCGCCGGCCGTTCGGCCGGCGGGACCGCCCGGGACCGCCCGGGACCGGTCAGCAGCAGGAGCAGCCTGCCCCGCACCCGCACCCGGCGTCGCCTGCCGTGGCGGCCGCGCCCGTGGCCGCAGGCGCGCAGCAGCCTTCGCCGCGCCAGGCGTTGATGCCTTCCTTGACCGCGATCGCGGCGATGACCAGGGCGGCGAGCGGGTCGGCCCAGGTCCAGCCGAGGGTCGCGTTGAGGACCAGGCCGACCAGGAGGACGGCGGAGAGGTAGGTGCACAGCAGCGTCTGCTTGGAGTCGGCCACCGCGCTCGCGGACCCGATCTCACGTCCGGCCCTGCGCTGTGCGGCGGACAGGAACGGCATGACGGCGAGCGACAGCGCGGCGAGGACGATCCCGGTGATCGACCGGTCCGCTTCCCCGTCCCCGGCCAGGGTGCGCGCGGCGTCGGCGGTGACGTAGACGGCGAGGACGAAGAACGAGACGGCGATGATGCGCAGGGTGCGCTGCTCGCGGGCTTCGCGCAGGGTGTGGTCGCGGGCGGAGAACTGCCAGGCGACCGCCGCGGCGGAGGACACCTCGATGACCGAGTCCAGGCCGAAGCCGACCAGCGCGGTCGAGGACGCGACAGTGCCGGCGGTCAGCGCGACGACGGCTTCGACGACGTTGTACGCGATCGTGGCGGCGACCAGCAGCCGTATGCGGCGGGCGAGTGCCTCGCGGCGGGCCGGACTTGGGCCCGGCGAGAGGGATATCGGGGTGGCCATCAGCAGCAGCCCTGGGTCTCGGCGTCGGGGCAGGACGGGTCCGCCTCGACCGCCAGGACGGTGGCGCGCAGGGTGTCCAGCGCGACGCCGAGGCGGGCGTCCGCCAGTTCGTAGCGGCTGCGCCGGCCGACCGGCACGGCGACGACCAGGCCGCAGTCGCGCAGGCACGCCAGGTGGTTCGACAGGCGGGTGCGCGAGATGCCGAGGGTGTCGGCCAGGTCGGACGGGTGTGCCGGCGCCTCGCGGAGTGCGAGGAGGATGCGGCAGCGGATCGGGTCGGCCAGCGCCCGGCCGAACCGGGTCAGCACGTCGATGTCGGCAGCGGGATGCAGCATCCCACGAGAGTACACGTATGAATGAATTCAAGGAACCGTGAACTATCGGGTTCCATGGAGTAAGCCGTCCGCGCCGCTCCGGTGGCTGCCTGCGCAGGCCGCCGCCGCCCCGGTCCTAGGCTTGCCGACGACACCCGGCGACGAGGCACGGCGGCCGAACAGAGGGAGCGCAGCGGTGACCGAGCACGACGGGGACCTCGCCGAAGCGCAGCGCGCGCACTGGCAGGACACCTACACCGCCCACCCGGGCATGTACGGCGAGCAGCCCTCCGCCCCCGCCGTGCACGCCGCGACGGTGTTCCGCGCCGCAGGCGCGCGCGACGTCCTCGAACTCGGCGCCGGACACGGCCGCGACGCGCTGTTCCTCGCCCGCGAAGGGTTCACCGTGCACGCCACCGACTTCAGCGCCACCGGCCTGGACCAGCTCCGCGACGCCGCCCGGGCCCAGGGCGTCGACGAGCGAGTCACCGCGAGCGTCCACGACGTACGCGACCCGCTGCCGCTCGCGGACGCAAGCGTGGATGCGGTGTTCGCGCACATGCTGCTGTGCATGGCCCTGTCCACCCAGCAGCTCCACGCTGTCGTCGGCGAGGTGCGCCGCGTGCTGCGTCCGGGTGGGGTGTTCGTCTACACCGTCCGCCACACCGGCGACGCGCACCACGGCACCGGCATCGCCCACGGCGACGACATCTACGAGCACGGCGGATTCGCCGTGCACTTCTTCCCCCGCCGCCTCGTCGACGACCTCGCCGCCGGATGGCGCCTCGACGAGGTCCACCCCTTCGAGGAAGGCGACCTGCCCCGCCGCCTGTGGCGGATCACCCAGACCCTGCCCGCGGACGACGCCTGACCCGGTCGGCGACGCACACGCGCGGACGCCTTCCGGGTTCCGGCCTCACCGTCCGGCCGGACCCGCTCGCGCTGATTCCCCACCAAGGGAAGGGAGGACCGGTTCAGGCGTTACCGGGCAGGAGTTCGGCGAGCAGGCCCTTGATGCGCTTCTCGATCTCGTCGCGGATCGGGCGCACGGCGTCGATGCCTTGGCCGGCCGGGTCGTCGAGCGCCCAGTCGAGGTAGCGCTTGCCGGGGAAGATCGGGCAGGCGTCGCCGCAGCCCATGGTGATGACGACGTCCGACGCCTGGACGGCCTCGGTGGTGAGGACCTTGGGCTGCTGGTCGGCGATGTCGATGCCGACCTCCTTCATCGCCTCGACCGCGACGGGGTTGACCTGGTCGCCCGGGATCGAGCCGGCGGAGCGGACCTCGACCCTGCCGCCGCCGAGGTGGCGGAGGAACCCCGCGGCCATCTGGGAGCGGCCCGCGTTGTGGACGCAGACGAACAGCACGGAGGGCTTGTCGGACATGGGGTTCCTTCCGGGGTGTGGTGCAAGGGGTCGGACGGTGGGATGGTCACAGCCGTTCGAGGACCGGGTCGGCGACGGAGCCCATCACGGCTTCCCGTCCCGTCTGTGCCGTCCGAAGACCACCGCCACCAGCGCCAGTCCGACGGCGCCGCCGATCAGCTGCGCGGCGATGAACCCCGGCAACGAGGCGGGTTCGATGCCGGCGAAGGTGTCGGTGAAGGCGCGGCCGATCGTGACGGCGGGGTTCGCGAACGAGGTGGAGGAGGTGAACCAGTAGGCCGCGCCGATGTAGGAGGCGACGGCGACGGCCGCGTACTGGAGTCGGTCGGTGCGGGCGAGCCCGAAGATCAGCAGCACCAGGCCCGCCGTGGCGACGACTTCGCCGATCAGCAGGTGCCCGGCGGAGCGGTCGTGGGTGGACCAGTCGACGAGCTGCTTGTCGAACATGGCGTCCGCGAGGATCGCGCCGCCGATCGCGCCCGCGACCTGGGCGGGCAGGTACGCGGCGAGCTCGCGCGCGGTGACCCCGCCCTCGCCGTGGCGCTTGGTCCACCACTCGGCGAGCGTGACCACCGGGTTGAAGTGCGCGCCGGAGACCGGCCCGAGCAGCAGGATCAGCACGCCGAGGCCGAAGACGGTGGCGAGGGAGTTCGCGAGCAGCTGGACGCCGACGTCCTTGGACAGCTCGGTGGCCTGGATGCCGGAGCCGACAACCACCGCCACGAGTGCCGCCGTGCCGAGGAACTCCGCCGCGGCCCGCCGGGCGAGGGGGACGCGCGGCGGCGTCGCCCCGGGCGCGGGCTGCGGCTCGGCGGCTATGGCGGGCTCCGCGTTGTCGGCGGGCTGCTTGGTGGCGGTCAACGGGACTCCTGGGAACCGGGCAGGTCGGACACGATCAGGTTGTGGTGGGGGCGTGGCTGGTCAGCAGGCGCGCTTGTTGTCCGCGTTGGCGCGCGCGGTGGCGGCCAGCTCGGCGAACGACTCGGCGACGGACTCAAGCACGTCCGGGCACAGCCGGTAGTACTTGAAGCGTCCGCACGGCTCGGTCTCCACGACCCCCGCGTCGCGCAGCACCTTGAGGTGGTTGGACAGGTTCGTCTGCTTGGCGCCGGTCATCTCGACCAGGTGCGTGGTGCACAAGGTCTCGACGGCCAGCAGCTGGACGATCTGCAGGCGCATCGGATCGGCCAGCACTTTGATCAGATCAGTCTTGGCTGACGTCAGCATGGGCTGATGCTCACAGATCAGCCGCGACTGATGCCAGCCAACAAACGGTGAACTCTTGGCGACGCGTCCCGCCCGTCACCCCTCTTGTCCCAGCAGTCCCGCGAGCGACGCCGTGACCTCCGGAACGACCTTGTAGAAGACCCAGGTGCCGCGCCGCTCCGAAGTGACGAGGCCGGCCTCGCGCAGCTTCTTCAGATGATGGCTGACCGTCGGCTGGGAGACGCCGACGTCCTGGATGTCGCACACGCACGCCTCGCCGCCCTCGTGCGAGGCCACCATCGAGAAGAGCCGCAGGCGCACCGGATCGCCGAGCGCCTTGAACATCACCGCAAGCCGCTCCGCGTCGGGCACGGTCAGCGGCTCGCGGGCCAGCGGCGCGCAGCACGGCGCCGTGGCGGCGGTCTCGAGTATCGGAAGCTCTCGCAGATTCGACATGCATCAATATTGACAGCCGTCGATTCCGGGGGCAAGCTTCGAGATATCGACAGATGTCGAAACAAGATGACCGGCGCCTACGGCGCGTTCCGCCACGGCCCGAATCCGAGAACGGGCCGTACCTCCAGGAGGTCGCATCATGTCCCGTGTCCAGCTCGCGCTCCGCGTCGCCGACCTCGACGCCTCGATCGCGTTCTACACCAAGCTGTTCGGCGCCGAGCCGGCCAAGCTCCGCGACGGTTACGCGAACTTCGCCATCGCCGAGCCGCCGCTGAAGCTCGTCCTGATCCAGGGCGCGGAGGGCGAGCCGACGGTGATGGACCACCTCGGCGTCGAGGTCGACACCACCGAGCAGGTCTCCGCCGCGACCACCCGCCTCGCCGACGCCGGGCTCGCGACGGTCGAGGAGAACGACACCACCTGTTGCTACGCCGTCCAGGACAAGGTCTGGGTCCACGGCCCCGGCGCCGAGCCGTGGGAGGTCTACGTCGTCAAGGCCGACGCCGAGCAGCTCCCGCGCGACGAAGGAAGCGCCTGCTGCCTCCCGGCCGGGGCCGAGGCGCTCGAACTCCAGCCCGCGGCTGGTGGCTGCTGCTGATCCCGCCGCACCGACGGAAAGGCCCGCGACGTACTCGTCGCGGGCCCTCGGTTTTCCCGCAAGCGGGCCGGTCGCTGTCACCGACGCCGGTCGTGCGGTCGGTTCACGATGCTGATACCTGACGCGCTGTCAGGTCATGGCGAGTCGGCGGTCGTGGCCCGGTAGCCGGCGCGTTCGACGGCGGCGACGAGGAGTTCGGGGTTGACGGGGTCGGTCGCGAAGCGGACGACCGTCCGGCCGGTGCGGACGTCGGTGCTGGCCGAGCGGACCCCGGGGACGTCCTCGAGTTCGTCGTCGATGAGCAGGCCGCAGCTTGAGCAGTGCGTGCCGTCGACCAGGAGCACGGTCTGCGGGCCGGTCTCCGCGGGCTTGTTGCGGCGCAACCACGTCACGGGGCGGTTCCTTCCTTGAAGGTGATCTGGCCGGTGGCCATGCCCATCGAGCAGGAGAACTTGAGCGTGCCGGGCTTGGGTGTGCCGAGGTCGACGGGGGTGTCGCCGTTGCGCTTCACGATCTCCTGGATGCCGCGGGAGGGGATGGTGAACGCCCGTGCGCAGCCCCCGGAGTCGTCGCCGTGCAGCAAGGTGGTCGGCATCCCTGCGGTGGCGAGGAAGGCCCGCGGGTGGTAGCCGTCGGTCACGGTGAGGGTGAGGATCTGCCGTCCCGTAGCGTCGATGTGCACCGCGGCCGTGGCCGGATCCGGCTCGGACTCCTCAGGCGTAGGGGTGCTTTCGGGCGGCTCGGTGCCCATGGGCGAGACCGGGCCTGCCGGACGTGGAGGCGCGGCGGCCACCGGGGTGCCGGGGTCGGAGAAGGTGGCCCAGCCGCCCGCTTGGAGCCCGGATCGGACGGTCCACACCGCGATCGCCAGCACGACCACGCCGGTGGCGATGCCGAGCCGTCCCGACAGCGCGCGACTGGACCGGCGGAAGAGATAGCCGAGGACGGCGAACAGCGGGGCGGTTCCGAGCACGAAGCCCGCCATCACCGCGGCCCCCGCGACCGGTGAGCCGGTGGTCATCGCGATCAGCTCCACCGACAGCGTCACCCCGCACGGCACCAGCACCGTGACGAGCCCCACCACGGCCGGGGCCACCATCGGGGCGGACGCCGACGCGGACCTGCCGCTGCGCCGCGCCAGCCGCCCGAACGCGGCGGGCGGCCTCGGCACCAGGCGCCCGACGGCCTTGACGCCGAACAGGTCGAGCGCGAACAGCACCATCAGCGCGGCGGCGCCGAGCATCAGCAGCGCCTGGGTGCGCGGCGTGGGCTGCAGCGCGGCGCCGAACACCCCCAGCAGCGCGCCGAGCGCGGTGTGGGACACGAGCTTTCCGGTCAGGAAGGCGCCGACCGGCGCGAGATGCCGGGATTCCTCGCGGGCGGCGGTAGCCCCGGAAGGCGGCCGGGGCGACGCAACGGAGGCGGACTCGGCCGCGGCGGCGGCCGGCCCGGAATCGCGGCGAGTCACCGCCCCGGCCAGCAGACCGCCCTGCACGACCGCGCACGAGGCGCCGCCGGCAAGCAGACCGGTGCTGACACCGGTGACGAGCAGAGCAATAGACGACGGCATGCGTCGAGAACTCCTCTTCAGGGAGCGACGGCACACACGCAATCGAGAGTGTGCCGAGGTGGATGTGGGAACGGCGGCAGCCCGCGCGGCGTTCAGCCGCGCGAGCGGCGGTTCCTCACGTCCTCGACACGCACAACCGGTGCAGGTCGGGAGGCGGTGTCGCCGGCGGCGCATTCGCCTGCGGACGCGGCAAGTCGGCCGAACACGCCGCGCCCGACGGGCGCGTGGACACGGCAGAGGCGACGCCGGCGCCGTGCACCAGCGCGGTCGCGCGGACCTCGCACTGCTTGTCGACCATGGGGCAGTGCTCCGCCCCGCGGTCCGCTGACGCGGCGCCCATCCCTTCCATCGCAGCCGGGGCGCCAGTCGGCACCTGAACCACGGATGCATGGGACTCGGCGGAGCGCAGGTCCGTCCGCGTGTCCGGCATCGCCATCGGCATGGATCCGGCCATCGAGGGCCGGGCGAGCCCGGACACGCACGCAACGAGCGCACACACCATCAGCACCAGGGCCCAGGCCCGGTGTTGGTGCAGCTCCCGTCGCGTCACCCGCGTCATGCTAGGCCAGGCGCCGCGGCCCGGCTGGGGGCCGGCCCGGCCTGGCCGGCGCCGACGACCGCGACGTCGTGGCGGTGCGGGCGGTGGGTCATGCGGTCTTGGCTCCTCGTGGGATCGTGCCGAACGCCAGCAGCGCGGCGGCGCACCCGAGGGCCGCGAGCAACGCGAACATGTGCGCGTACCCGCCCAGCGGGCCCGCCAGCGCCGCTCCCGCCCACGGCGCGAGCGCGGACGCGGCCATGGCGGGCGCCGACAGGATGCCCGACAACGTCCCATAGGACGCCGCGCCCCACCGCTCGGTGATCGCGGTCGCGCTGAGCAGCGTCGCCACGCCGCGCGCGGTTCCCGCGATGACGGAGATGACCACAAGCAGCCAGATCGGGCCGGGGACGAACGCGAGTAGCGCGGTCGCCGCGGCCGTCGCGCCCAGGATCCCGACCGTCCGGGCGAGGACTCCGGCGCGGCGGGTGAGGGCGGCGTAGCCGAGGCGTCCGAGGACCTGGCCGGCGCCGCCGAGCCCGAGCGCCCAGGCCGCGACGGTGGTGCTGGAGCCGCGTTCGGTGAACAGCGGGACGAGGTTGACCAGGCCTGCGTACATGCCGAACGAGCCGAGCGCCATCGCGACGACCAGGATCACGAACGGCCGGCTGCGGACGACCGACTTGACGTCGCCTGGCACTTCGGCGTGGTGCACGGACACGGGAGCGGGTGGCCAGGGGCGGCGCAGCACGATCGCGTGCAGAGGGATGGTGACGACGGCGAGCACGCCGGCCAGGACGACGTACACGCCGCGCCAGGACAGCCAGTGCGACAGCGCGACGGTGATCGGCGCGAAGACCGTGCTGGCCAGCCCGGCGACGAGGGTGACGGTCGTGAGCGCGGCCAGGTGCTGTGGCCCGTACCAGCGGGTCAGCGCGGCGAACGCGGGTTGGTAGAGGACCGCGGACATCGCGACGCCTGCCAGCACCCACGCGGCCGTGAACCAGAGCAGGTTCGGTGCCCATGCCACCGTCAGGACGGCGCCGACCGCGACGGTGGATCCGGCGGTCATCAGCAGGTGCGGGCCGCGCCGGTCCAGCAGGCGGCCCACGGGGATGCCGACGATCCCGGAGACGACCAAGGCCACGGAGAACGCGGCGGTGGATGCCGAGCTGGACCACCCGGTGTCGTCCTTGATGGCACCCGCGAGGACCGGGAACGCGTAGTAGAGGATGCCCCAGCTGGTGATCTCGGTGATGCACAGCGCGATCAGGACGGCGCGCAGCCGTGGCCGATGAAGGTCATCGGCCACGGCTTCGGCTGCCGGGGCGGGAAGAGCGGGCGGGGCGTCGACATCGACGCCCGCGCGCTCTATCGCCTCGGCCGGGTCGCGGTCAGGCATCGCCGCGTTCGATGGCGCCCGCAAGGCCGTTCGGCAGGCCGGTGGCGAAACCGACGCCGATCTTGACGGGCTCCGGGGCGGAGGAACCGCAGCAGGAGCCCGCCTCGGCGACGGGCGCGTCGGCCGTGCCGCACGAGGATGGGCCAGCCTCCGCGCCGCTACCGCACGACGACACCGCGACCGGCTGCACGGCGACAGGCTCCGCAGTGGTGCCACACGAGCTGCCACAGCCGCCCGCCTCGTCCTCGCCGGGCAGGTTCGTCGAGCACACACCGGTCTCCGGCAGTTCCAGTTCGACGTTGTCCGCGGCTTCGCGGTCGCCGGCGATCGCGGCGACGATCGAGCGGACCTGCTCGTAGCCGGTGGCCATCAGGAACGTCGGCGCACGTCCGTAGCTCTTCATTCCCGCGATATAGAAGTCCTTTTCGGGGTGCGCGAGTTCGTTTTCGCCGTGCGGCGGCACGGTGCCGCAGCTGTGGAAGTTCGGGTCGATCATGGGCGCGAGCTTGACCGGCGCCTCGGTGCTGGCGTCGATCTCCAGGCGCACCTCGCGCAGCATGTCCAGATCCGGGCGGAAGCCGGTCGCCGCGACGACGACGTCCGCGGCGATGCGCTGCGTACCGTCGGGAGTGCTGCCGACGACCTCGACCGGGTCCGAAGCACCGTCGGGGACCTCGAACTTGGTGATGGTGAAGCTGCGGACCAGGGTGATCACGCCCGCCTGCACGGCCTGCTTGACCCGCGAGCCGAGCGCGCCGCGAGCGGGCAGCCCGTCCGCGTCCCCGCCCCCGTACAAGCGCGCGACCGACGCGCCACGCACCGCCCAGGTGACGCGGGTGCCCGGCTCGGCCTCGGCGAGCTCGACCAGCGACAGCAGCGTGTTCGCCGCGGAGTGCCCCATGCCGACCACGAGCGCGTGCTTGCCGGCGAACCGGGCGCGGTCGCGGCCGAGCACGTCCGGCAGGGCGCCGGTCAGGTACGGCGCCGCGTCCGCCTCGCCGACCGCCGCCAGCCCGGAGTCGCCCAGCGGGTTCGCCCGGCCCCACGTCCCCGACGCGTCGATGATCGCCCGGGCCTCGATGTCGCGCACGAAACCCTCGCCGTCGATGGTGCGCACGAACAGCGGGTGGTCCTCGCGTCCGATGGTGCGGGTCTTGTCGATGCCGCGCCGCGACACGGCGACCGCGCGCGTGTTGGTACGAATCCTGGGAGCGAGTTGCGCGGTGGCGGCCAGCGGAGCGAGGTAGTCGCGGACCAACTCCGCGCCGGTCGGCAGCACCTCCGCCGGCGGGGCGGTCCACCCGGTCGGCTCCAGCAGGCGGCGGGCCGCGGCGTCGGTGTCGAACTCCCACGGCGAGAACAGCCGCACGTGGCCCCACTCCTGGATCGCCGCGCCGACGCTGTCACCCGCCTCCAGCACGAGCGGCTCCAAGCCGCGCTCGACGAGGTGGGCCGCGGCGGCCAGCCCGATCGGGCCGGCGCCGATCACGACGACCGGCAGCTCGGCCGCAGCCTGGTCCTGGGCAGTGCTCATGGCATGACTCCTCGGTCGTCCACGGGAAACGGGTCCTGACAACGACCACGACTATAAACAGCAATCGCTGTTGATGCCAACAGGTGCTGTGGCACAATGGTGGTTATGACGCAGACGCTGGACATCCACCTCCTGGAGCCCGAGACCGCCGCCACCCGCGCCGCGGCCCTCGCCCCGCTGCTCAAGGCGCTCGGCGACGAGAACCGGCTCACCCTGGTCCTCCTGCTCGCCGAACGCCCCCACACCGTCCGCGAGCTGACCGACGCCACGGGCATGGGCCAGACCCTCGTCAGCCACCACCTCGCCCCGCTCCGCGACCAGGGCCTGGTCACCGTCACCCCGCGCGGCCGCGCCAACGTCTACGCCCTGTGCTGCGACGCCCTCGTCACCCCCATGCGCCTGCTCGCCACCCTGGCCTCCTCCAGCCCGGAGGGCCTCGACGCCTGCCGCACCGCCGACGGCGCCTGCGACTGACAACAGGCGCGCACGGGTCGGCCGCGAACCGCTTGCGCCATTTCGACTGTCGGTCGTCCCATACGCGCCATGAGGGCGGCCTACTTCTTCGGCCAATCAAAGACTCAGGACACCAGAGCCGCCTGACGAGGGCCGATTGATCTTTCGGCTACTTCTGCGTCGCGATGTAGTAGGCCGGTCCGCAGGCGTCGGCGATGGCGCTGGGCGTAGCGGAGGTCCAGTTGTCGACCTGGGTCCTGCCGTCCGCGTACATCGCCGTCACGACGATGACGTACCGCTGTTGGACGCTGATGTAGCTGTTCACGTCCGCGCCCTGCGCCTGCCGGCACAGGTCGGCCGCCGGGCCCGACGCCGGACAGGCCATCCCGAACGACGAGGTTCCGCTCGCATGCGGGTGGTGGACGATCTGGTTCAGCTCGTTCCCGGTGTTCTCGGACTGCCGGCTGTTCGCGAACGGGAAGATCTGGACCGATGCGAGGATCGGCGAGGCATCGCCTCGGGCACCCGGGCCCGTGTACAGCGCGGTCAGAGCCCTGGTGCAGGCGGGGGCGGTCAGCTGCTCCGAGACTTCGCGGCTCATCGACGGCATGGAGCACGTCTGCTGGACGTCGCTCGAGGCGAGCGTGAAGACCGCTCCCAGCTGGTTCGTGACCGTCTTCGGAAGCAGCGCCGCGCCGGTCAGCGGCGCCGGGTCGACAGCGGCGTCGTCCAGGGCGGCCGTGTTGAAGGTGCGCGGCACCGACCGAGGGGTTCCGCCGTCGGCCGGGGACTTCGCCGCCCCCGTGCCGCGACCGCCCGAATCGTCGCCCCCGGTCAGGGTCAGCACCGCCGCGATCAGCCCGGCGCACACCGCCACGCCGCCGGCGGCGATCCAGGGGAGTCGGCGGCCTTTGGGGCGGATCGGGGGGTGCGGTCGCGGTTCGGTGGGCTTGTCCCAGTCGCCCGGTGGGATCCGCGGGTTCGGTTCCGTGTCGACCAGCCGCAGGGGAACGTCGGGTGGCGCGGCATGGCTCCCCGGCAGTGGGTCGATCGGCGGAGGCACGCCGGGGACGGTGATGGCACGCAGACGGGTCCGTACCTCGTCCGCGGTGGACGGCCTGTCCTTCGGCTCCTTGGCCAGCAAGGCCAAGACCAGCGCGTCGAGGTCGGCAGGGACGCCCGGCCGCTGCTCGCCCGGCCGGGTCGGTGCCTTGCGCAGGTGGGCGTTCATCATCGAGACCATCCCCGTGGCCTCGAACGGGACCCTGCCGGTGAGGAGTTCGTGGAGCACGCAGCCGAGCGAGTACAGGTCCGAGCGGGCGTCTCCAGGCTGCTCGTCGAAGCGCTCCGGCGGCATGTACGCGACGGTGCCCAGCACCCTGCTGGACCGGTCGGTGGCCTCCATGAACCGGGCGATGCCGAAGTCCAGGATCTTGACGGTCCCGTCGCCGGTGAGCATCAGGTTCGCCGGCTTCAGGTCCCGGTGGACGATCCCGGCCGTGTGAGCGCGGACCAGCGCCGCGGCCGCCTCGGCGGCCCACCGCACGGCGTCCTTCACCGGAGGCGGCCCGTCGTCACGCAGCACGGTGGCCAGGTCGCGGCCCTCAACGAACTCCATCACCAGGAACAGCGATCCGTCCGCCGGATCGCGGCCGAGGTCGTGCACGGTCACCACCCCGGGGTGGTTGAGCGCCCCGGCCGTGCGGGCCTCGCGGAAGAACAGGTCGGCCCCGGACGTGTCCCCGTTCCGGCTCGGCAGCAGCTTGACCGCCACCCGCCGCTTCAGAACGCGGTCCCGCCCCTCCCAGACCTCGCCCATGCCGCCGCGGCCCAGGAACCGCACGAGCTCGTACCGATCCGCCAGCACCCGCACGTCTGCAACCCCCGTACTCGAACGCCCGCTCCACCCCGGACTGCGGACGAGCGCCCCTATCCTGCCGCGTAGGCGTCGGTCGGCGGGGAGTACAGGCGACGGCCTGGACCGGCGGTCGGGCCCGTTCGGGCCGGACCGTGGCGCGAAGGCATGCGCCTACCTCCAGCCGAAGGGCGGTTTGCCGGTACGGCATTTGTCGGTATGGCCAATGTTCCCCGGACCACCGCCGATGCCAGCATCGGCACATGCCGAACCAGCCGCCGCCGCTTCCGGACGCCGCCACCACGGTGCTGCCGCTCCGCGTACCGTCGCCCCGTGCGCGGCGCGGCGACGTCCAGGAGCCACCGCGCAGCGCGGCGACGCCCGCGACGCCGCCCGAACCGGCGGATCAGCAGGCCGCCCCGCCGGCACCCTCCATACCCCTCGCGCGGCGCGCGGCCGGGGAGTTCGTCGGGACGGCGGCCCTCGTCGCGGTCGTGGTCGGCTCCGGCATCCAGGCCACCACTCTGTCGTCCGACGTCGGGGTCCAGCTCCTCGCCAACGTCCTCGCGACGGTTCTCGGGCTCGGTGTGCTGATCCTGCTGCTCGGACCGGTCTCCGGGGCGCACTTCAACCCCGTGGTCACGCTCGCCGAGTGGTGGACCGCCCGGCACCGAGCAGCGGGCGCCACCGCCCGGGAGGTCGCCTCATACGTCGCCGCCCAAACCGCGGGCGCGATCTGCGGCGCGGTGCTCGCCGACGCGATGTTCGACCGCGCCCTCGTCGAGTGGTCCACCCAGGACCGGTCCGCCGGACACCTCCTGCTCGGCGAAGTCGTCGCCACAGCGGGGCTGGTGTTGCTGGTGTCCGGCCTCGCCCGGACGGGCCGCCTGCGGTTCGCGCCGGTCGCCGTCGCCGCGTACGTCGGTGCCGCGATCTGGTTCACCTCGTCCGCCTCGTTCGCCAACCCCGCGGTGACCGTCGGGCGTTCCTTCAGCGACACCTTCACCGGCATAGAACCGGCATCGGTCCCGGGATTCATAGCCGCCCAGTGCCTCGGCGGCGCGGTCGGCCTCGCCCTGGCGGCCCTCCTCTTCGGCCGCCCGACAGATCGGCGCGCCTGACCTGTCCAGGACAGGCCGTCCCAGGTCCAGCTCGCCCAGCTCACCGACCGTGTGACCGGCCAGGGACTGATGGACCGGAACGAGATCCGCACACTCGTTGAATCCCTCGGCGGGCTGCCTGGAATCCTGAAGAGGGGCGACTCGGCCGCAAAGCACGAGGTTTATGAGCTGCTGGGGCTGCGCCTGCGCTACGACCACAAAACGCGAACGGTGATGGTCGAAACTCGACCATCACCGTCTATGTGCGTAGTGAAAGTGTCCGAGGGGGGACTTGAACCCCCATGCCCTTGCGGGCACTAGCACCTCAAGCTAGCGCGTCTGCCTATTCCGCCACCCGGACCGGGTGTGTGGGCGTGGCCTTTGGGGCCGTGCCGACGTGGAGAACTGTATCAAAGATCGGGGGGTGGGCCGGCCGGGGGTGTGGTGGGCGCGGCGGGGTGGGCGGGGACATGTGGGGGACGTAGGCGGGGTGCAGGATGGGGCGGGCAGAGGTGTGGACGACGAGGAGGCGTGATGGCTGAGGGTGCCGGCGTGGGGACGGGTGCTGTGGGTGGCGGCGAGGCGGAGGTCGCGGAGCTCTGCCGGGACCTGATCCGGATCGACACGAGCAACTTCGGGGACGGGAGCGGGCCCGGGGAGCGCGGGGCGGCGGAGTTCGTCGCGGAGAAGCTGGCCGAGGTGGGGCTGGAGCCGGAGATCTTCGAGTCGGCCAAGGGGCGGGCCAGTGTCGTGGTGCGGGTGGAGGGGGAGGACCGGAGCCGGCCCGGGCTGCTGATCCACGGGCACACGGACGTGGTGCCGGCGAACGCGGCCGACTGGACGTACGACCCGTTCTCCGGGGAGATCGCCGACGGCTGCGTGTGGGGCCGCGGGGCGGTCGACATGAAGGACATGGACGCGATGGTGCTCGCGGTCATGCGGGACCGGCTGCGGACCGGGCGGAAGCCTCCGCGCGACGTGGTGCTGGCGTTCCTGGCGGACGAGGAGGCCGGCGGCACGTACGGCGCCCGGTACCTGGTCGACCAGAAGCCCGAGCTGTTCGAGGGGTGCAACGAGGCGATCGGGGAGGTGGGCGGGTTCTCGTTCACGGTGAACGACGACCTGCGGCTGTATCTCATCGAGACGGCCGAGAAGGGCATGGAGTGGATGAAGCTGGTCGTCGACGGGACGGCCGGCCACGGGTCGATGATCAACAAGGACAACGCGATCGTGGAGTTGTCGCGGGCGATCACGCGGCTGGGGGAGTACCAGTTCCCGCTGCGGCTGACGAAGTCGGTGCGGGCGTTCCTGGAGGAGGTCTCGGACGCGCTCGGGATCGAGCTGGACCCGGACGACCCCGAGGCGGCGATCGAGAAGCTCGGGCCGATCGCCCGGATCATCGGCGCGACGGTGCGCAACACGGCGCAGCCGACGATGCTCGGCTCCGGCTACAAGGTGAACGTGATTCCCGGCCAGGCGACCGCGCACGTGGACGGCCGGTTCCTGCCGGGCTACGAGGACGAGTTCTTCGAGCAGCTGGACGCCGTGCTGGGCCCGCGTGTCCGGCGTGAGCGGGTGCACGGCGACCGCGCGCTGGAGACCGACTTCGACGGCGCCCTGGTCGAGGCCATGGCGGCCGCGCTGAAGGCGGAGGACCCGGCGGCGCGGGCCGTACCGTACTGCCTTTCGGGCGGGACGGACGCCAAGTCGTTCGCCGACCTGGGCATCCGGTGCTTCGGTTTCGCGCCGCTGAAGCTGCCCGCGGACCTGGACTTCGCGGGCATGTTCCACGGCGTCGACGAGCGCGTTCCGGTGGACGGCCTGAAGTTCGGCGTGCGCGTGCTCGACCGGTTCATCGACGCCTGCTGACCCTCCGCAAGATCAACCCTAAAAGGTGAATCGCCGACCGGGTGCGTAGCCTCGCCAAACCGATGTCGTTTCCCCTTGTGCGGCTCCCAAGCGGGCCGTGGTTCCGACAAGGAGGACTGAAACACATGAAGAAGATGGGCAAGGTCGCGGTTCTGGCCCTCGCGACCGGTGGACTGGCGCTCGCGGGCACCGGCGCGGCGATGGCGGACGCGGACGCCAACAGCGCGGCCGTGGGCTCCCCCGGTGTCGGCTCGGGCAACGACATCGAGGTGCCGATCCACATCCCCGTGAACGTGTGCGGCAACAGCGTCAGCGTGATCGGCCTGCTGAACCCCACGTTCGGCAACTTCTGCGCCAACGCCTGATTCGTCGCGTAGCGAACGGCCCCGGGACCTGCGGTTCCGGGGCTGTTTCGCATGCCCGCGTACGGAGTTCGAGCCCGACGGGGGAGGTCCACGAATGGGGGAATGGGATGGTCGTAGGAAATCCTGAATCTCATCCGAACGAGCGAAAATAACGTCCGTACGTGCCGAGTTAAGTGACTTGAACTGATCGAACCCTGTTAATGCCGTTGCGGGGTATCTCCCGCCCCTCACACGGAAGACACAGGGGAACTCCTATGCAACAGCTTGCCAAGAAGGGGCTGTTGGTGGCTGTCGCGGCCTCGGGCGCACTAGCGTCCGCGTCCGTCGGCATCGCCAACGCCGGCAGCGGTGCGCAAGGGGCCGCCGTGGGCTCACCGGGTGTGGCTTCGGGCAATGTCGTGCAGGTACCGGTCCACGTGCCGGTGAACGTATGCGGCAACACTGTCAATGTCGTGGGTCTCCTGAACCCGGCCTTCGGCAACAAGTGCGCGAACGTGTCCGGCTACAAGCCGCCGCACACGACGCCGCACTGCGGCACCAACCCGACCTGCCCGCCCACGCTGGGCCCGCCGCCTTCGTCGCCGCCTCCGCCGCCGACGACGCACAAGCCGCCGACGACGCACAAGCCGCCGGCGTGCGCTCCGGTCGAGACCTGCCCGCCGACGACGCACAAGCCGCCGACGACGATGCCGCCGCCCACGACGCACAGGCCGCCGTCGACGATGCCGCCTCCGCCGCCGACGTCGCACAAGCCGCCGTGGACGATGCCGCCGCCGCCCACGACGTCGTGCCCGCCGCCTCCGCCGCCCACGACGTGCCCGCCGACCACGCGTCCGCCGACCACGCATCCGCCGACGACGAGGCCGCCGACCACGCATCCGCCGACGACCACGCCGCCTACGACGACGCCGCCGACCACGGCGCCGCCGACGACGACCCCGCCGACGACCACGCCGCCTACGACGACGCCGCCGACCACGGCGCCGCCCACGACGACGCCGCCGACGACCAAGCCGCCCACCAGCGGTCCGCCGTCGACCAAGCCGCCCACGACGGCCCCGCCCGCCAGCACTCCGCCGGCCGGGACCAACGGTGGCGGTACGACCGGGGGCAACACCACTCCCCCCAAGCACGGTCTCGCGAGGACCGGCGCCGCCACCATGGTGCTGGCTCCCGCGGGCGTCGCGTTCCTGCTCGGCGGTGTGATCCTCTACCGCCGCTCCCGGCCGAACCAGGGCTGAGCGCGGCACTGAGGGTGCCCTAGGGCAACCGGCGAGAAGCACGAAAACAGCGAAGGCCGTCCACTCCGCGTAGAGCGGGTGGGCGGCCTTCGCCGTGCGGAGGACGGGACCTTACGTGTGGTGCGGGAGGGTCAGAACGTGCGCAGCTGACGGATGATCCTTCGGCGCAGGACCACCTTGCGGCTGCCGTCCCTGCGGATCGTCAGCCGATCCAACTCCCACAGCCCGTACTCCGCGTGCTCGGTCAGGATGCGCCGAGCGTCGCCGCGCGACGTGCCGCGCGGCAGGTGCAGCTGCTGGAACTCGTAGTCCGCCAATCGATCACCCCACATAGCCCGGACAGTTACGAACCACCGATTCACCAACGTATCGGCATCCGGCATCACAACCATTGTGCGCAACCGGGGCTGTTGCGGATAGCGTCATGCCATGACCGGTGTTGCTGAGCCCACCCCCGAGCAGGTCCGAGCAGCCGCTGAGGCACTCAAGTCGGCCGTCGACCGCCACCTGGCCGCCGTCGAGCGGCGGCAGGGCGAGAGCGACCCGGCCGTGTTCGCCGCGTACGACGAACTGGCCGCCGCGGCCGAGGCGTACGACGAGGTGCTCTACGACGTCTACGACGAGGTCACGCCGTTCGAGGTGCCCGACCGCTCCGAGGCCGAGGACTACCTCGGCCCGGAGAACCCGGACGCCATCAGCGTGCTGATCCGTCGCGACTACATCGTCAAGGACGCGCTCACGCTCCTCGACCACGCCCGCCGCGCCGACGCCGAGTCGGACGAGCCGGGCGGCGGCGAGGGCGTCGAGACGACGTCCACCGCGCTCGCGGTGCTGTTCGACGTCTACGACCCCGACGAGATCGCCGCACGCGCCGAGGAACTCGGGCTGGAGTCGGGCGACTCGACGCTGTGGGTCGCGGCCGTCGAGCAGGGCGACCCGGGGGAGTGGCTCGACGCGCCGTTCGACGACATCGACCCGCGCGGCGTGATCTACCGCTTCGAGACGAGCACGGCGTACGAGGACGACCTCGAGGCGCTGGAGGAAGACCTGCGCTGACGCGCGACGGGCCGACGGTCGGGGTCGGCCGCCGACGAGGCCCGGGTTATGGGCGGACGCCGCGACGGATGCCCGCCTGGGCCTGACCTGCCGCCGGTGGGATCGGGGCGGACGCCGCGACGGACGCCCGCCCCAGGCTGACCTGGCTGCTCCTGCCGGACCGCGCCTGGCCCGGCCGTGCCGGACATGGCCGCGCCCGACCCGGCCGTTCGGCCGGGTGGTCGGCGTCAGGCCGGCCCCTCCTCGACCAGCCCCGACTCCGAGGCCGCCGCCTTCAGCGCGTCCGCGAGCCGGGTCGTACGGGCACCGGTGGGCTGCTGGGCGACCGCCTGCGGCAGCGTTCCACCGGCGGCGTACACGACCGACAGGTGCCGGGTGCCACGCGTGAACGCCGTGTAGACCAGCGGCCGCGTCAGGAGCTGCGCCGCGTCGCCGGGCATCATCGCGACCGCGCCGGGACGCCGCACACCGGACGCCTGCGCGACCGTCACCGCCCAGCCGTGCCGCAGCTCGTGCAGGCGGCCGCGCGGGACCACCACCGGCCGCTCGGGGGCGTCCCGGAACGCGACCGCCAGGCCGTCCGCGACCGCCTCGACGACCCGGCCCTCGACGAGCCCGGTCGACCGCGGCGGCGGAACGCGTACGACACGGTCGCCGACGTCGAAGCCGGCGAACTGGCCGGGGCCCGGGTTGAGGCGCGCCTTGAGCGCCGTGTTGAGCGCGGCACTGCCGGCGCTCCCGCCGTGCGCCGGGGTCACGACCAGCACGTCCTCGGACGGGATGCCGAGCGCGCGCGGGATCGAGTCGCCGACCAGCTGCACACACCGGTGCACCGCCTCGGCGGCGGACCGGGCCGCGACCAGCACGACCTGCCGGTCGGGCGACTCCACCTGCGGCAGCCGGCCGCCCCGTACGCCGCCCGCGAGCCGGCCGAGCACACCCGGAGCGGAGCCGTCCGACGTGACCACGGGCAGCAGACCGCTGTCCCGCAGGTCGGCGAAGACCCGCCCCGGACCGGCCGATTCGAGCTCGCCGGAGTCGCCGGCCAGCACGACGCGGCCGCCGTCGGGGAGGGCCTCGAGGACGGCCGCGGCCGCCTCGACGTCCAGCAGATGCGCGTCGACGACGACCAGCAGGTCGAGGTCGAGCAGGCCGTCGACGTCCCGGCCGGGGCCCTCGGCGCCGCGCAGCAGGCCTGACAGCGACACGGCGTCGCTCTCCGGCGCGGACGCGCGCAGCAGCTCCCGGCCGTCGGTGGTGGGCGCGGCGACGACCGCACGGACGCCTTCCGCGGCGGCCCGCGCGGCGAGGGCCACGGGACCGCCCGGAACGGCCTCACCGGGGCCGACGGCGAACAGCACGACCGCGGCGCCGCGCAGGGCGGCGCCCAGGGCCTTGCCCGCGGCGCCTTCCGCGGCGGTCAGGGCCGGGTCGTCCGACGGTTCGACGGTGGAGACGAGGCGCACGACGGCGTCGGCGATGCTCTCCTCCGCGAGCGCGTAGCGCTCCAACGCGACCTGGACGGGGCGGTCCGACGCGAACGGGTCGGCGAAGTCCGGGTCCTCGAAGTCGTCCTCGCCGAACTCGTCGAAGTCGGGGTAGTCGTCGGGCTCGTCGAAATCCGCGAAGTCCTCGACGACAGGTGTCGGTTCGGGACGCTCGGCGAACGCCATGACGCGACCGGCCTCATAGGCGGAACGCAGGGCGGCGCCGGGATCGGGCACACCGAAGTGCCGCAGCACATCGCGGACCGCGGCCGCGTCGACGGCCGTGTGGCCCTCATAGGCGGCGCGCGTCAGGTGCCACGAGACCAACGCATGCGCCCGCCGCTCGTCCCCGGGGTCGGGCACCCGCCCCTCGGCCTCCTGCGCGAACAGATCGGCCTTCTCCGGCGACACACCGGGCACAGCGAGCAGCACCCAGGGATCGGCGCCCAGCAACTCGGCGGCCTCCGCCCCGACCGCCGCAATCACCTGCGGAGCGAGCGCGGCAGGCGCCCCACCGGCGGTGAGCAGCGCCGCGACGGCGGCAACGGCCGCCTCGTCGACAGGCGCATCAAGCGCGTCGCCGTCGACGGGAGCCCGCCCGGCGGAGGCCTTGGGCCGCACCCGCCGCTCGACCCGCGCCGCAGGCTCATCGGGCACACGCTCGGGCTCGGCGGCGCCGGTGTGGGGGAGCGCACCGGGCACGGCCCAGGGAATGTCGTCGGCATCGTCCCGGACGACCCGGCGGACCGACGGGATGGCCTGGCTGGACGACGTGGCGGCCTGGCGCGACGACGCGCCGCCAGGCGCTGTCGACCCCAGAGCGGCGGAGTCGGCCTGCTCGGTGGCGTCGAGCCCCGTCGCCGACGCGGCGCTCCGCGTGGCCTCGCTGGGCGGCGCAGACGATCCAGCTGCAGCGGAAGACGACTTTGCGCGCGCACGGGCGCCAGCGTCCGCAGCAGGGGCTTGCTCCTCGTCCTCAACCGCGGGCCGGCCGGTGGTGTCGTCCAGCGACTCCGTCGCGGACGCGTCGGCTTGAGACCCGTCGCTCGACGCGCCGCCAGGCGTCGCGGTGGGCGGGGCGCCCTGGGTGGCGGCCCCGACCGGCTCCGCGGGCGATTGCGTCTCGGCGGAGCCGCCCTCGTCGCTCTCAGCCGCGGCGGGCTTCCGGGGGCCCTTCGTCTTCGGCTTCGGCTCGTCGGGGCCCGGGGTGTCCCCCTCGCCCTTCGACTGCTTCGGTAGGGCCGGGGGTGGCGGGGCCTCCTGCTCGGCCTCGGCTGCCGCCTGGGCGGCTGCTTCCGCGGCGTGGCGGGCGTCGATCGCGGCTACCGCGGCACGGAGGTCGGCCAGGGTGGCGTCGGGGCCCGGTTGGGGGTCGGGGACGTTCGAACGGGGGCTCATTCTCGTCATCTCAAGCGGTCGGTCGGCGTGGCGGCGCGTCCGCCGTTACGCCTGGCTCCAGTCGTGGTCGGGATACCCCGTCAGCGGCGCGGACACGTCGTCCAGGGCGGCACGGATCTCCGTCGGGAGGGTCAGACCCTCGGCGGCCAGGGAGGCCCGGAGCTGGCCGGCGTTGCGGGCGCCGACGATCGGGGCGACGACGCCGGGGCGGTCGCGGACCCAGGACAGGGCGACCTCGATCGGGGCGGCGCCGAGGCCGTCGGCGGCGGTGGCGACCGCGTCGACGATGCGGCGCGAGTCGGCGTCGAGGTAGGTGGCGACGAACGGGCCCATGTCGGCGGACGCCCCGCGCGAGTCGGCCGGCATGCCGTGCCGGTACTTGCCGGTCAGCACGCCGCGCCCCAGCGGGGACCACGGGAGCAGGCCGACGCCCAGGTCAAGGGCCGCCGGCAGGACCTCGCGTTCGATGCCGCGCTGCAGCAGCGAGTACTCCATCTGCGCGCTGGCGACGACGACCCGTCCGGGCGCCGCGAGCTGCCACGTGGCGGCCTTGGCGAGCTGCCAGCCGCAGAAGTTGGACACGCCGACGTACCGGGCGCGCCCGCTGGAGACGGCGAGTTCGAGCGCGTGGAGGGTCTCGTCGAGCGGCGTGGCCGGGTCGTAGGCGTGCAGCTGCCACAGGTCGACGTGGTCGGTGCCCATGCGGGCCAGCGACGCGTCGAGGGCCTGCAGCAGGTGGGCGCGCGAGCCGTCGAACCGGCGTTCGCTGTACGGCACGCTGGCGGCCTTGGTGGCGATGACCACTTCGGAGCGCGGCACGTATCCGTCGAGCAGCCGGCCGAGCAGGTATTCGGCCTCGCCGTCGGCGTAGACGTCGGCGGTGTCGACGAGGTTGCCGCCCGCGTCGAGGAAGGCCTTCATCTGGTCCGCGGCGTCTTGCTCGTCGGTGTCCCGCCCCCAGGTCATCGTGCCGAGGCCGGTCCGGGATACCCGCAGTCCGGTGCGGCCCAGATGTCGCTGCTCCATGGATCGGGAGACTAGCCGTTCCGGGGGACGGGGCGCGGATGGCGGGGCCGTACGAGCGTGCGCCGTGTGCCGTTCCACGGTCTTGCCCCAGGCAGGTTACTGAGCGGTAGTAATAGCGGTAGGGTCCGTCCTGACACAGACCGACACAAGAGGGGTATCGGCATGGGCATGCGGCTCGGCATCAACCTCGGTTACTTCGGCGCGGGCAACGACGCCGACAACCTCGCCGTCGCGCAGGAGGCCGACCGGCTCGGCTACTCGGTGTGCTGGGCGGCCGAGGCGTACGGCTCCGACGCCGCCACCGTGCTGACCTGGGTCGCCGCCCAGACCGAGCGCATCGACGTCGGCTCGGCGATCTTCCAGATCCCGGCCCGCACCCCGGCGATGACCGCGATGACCGCCGCCACGCTCGACGTGCTGTCCGGCGGCCGCTTCCGGCTCGGCCTCGGCGTCTCGGGCCCGCAGGTCTCCGAGGGCTGGTACGGCGTCCGCTTCGACAAGCCGCTCGCCCGCACCCGCGAGTACGTCGAGATCATCCGCAAGGCGATGCGCCGCGAGCGCCTGGAGCACCACGGCGCGCACTGGGACCTGCCGCTGCCCGGCGGCCCCGGCAAGCCGGTCAAGCTGACCGTGCACCCCGTGCGCGAGCACATCCCGCTGTACATCGCCGCGGTCGGCCCGAAGAACCTCGAGCTGACCGGCGAGATCGCCGACGGCTGGCTGGGCGTCTTCTACGCGCCCGAGCACGCCGAGGAGTCCCTGGCGCACGTCCGGGCGGGCCGCGAGAAGGCCGGCCTGGGCATGGACGGCTTCGACGTCGTCCCGACCGCGATGGTCTCGCTCGGCGACGACCCGGTCGAGGCCGCGCACGCCGTCCGCGGGTACGCCGCGCTCTACATCGGCGGCATGGGCAGCCGCGAGCAGAACTTCTACAACAAGCTCGCCGTGCGCATGGGCTACGAGAAGGAAGCCGTCGAGATCCAGGACAAGTTCCTGGCGAAGGACTACATGGGCGCCGGCATGGCCGTCCCGCACGACCTCATCGACAAGACCGCGCTGCTCGGCACCAAGGAGCGCATCGCCGACCGCATGCAGGCGTACGCGGACAGCGGCGTCACCACCCTGACCGTCGCGCCGACCGCCGACAGCCTCGAGGGCCGCATCGCGACGCTGCGCACGATCGCCGAGGCGCTGGAGCTGTCCGGCCGGGGCTGACCCCCCGCCGGACCGCCCGACCGGCTACCGGGGGCCCGGGACCCGGTCCGCCACGACCTGCGCGAACTCCAGCAGGCGGCGGATCTGGCCCGGGCCTCCGTCGTCCAGCGACTTGCTGAACCGGTACGCCTCCTGCCGGAACCGCCCGGTGGAGGTGCCCTCCTCGCCCCGCACGGTCGCGATCTCCTGAAGTGTGGGCGTCGCCAGGAACACGTACGCCCCGCGCATCTCGCGCTCTCCGTCGGCACCGGTGCCGACGAGGGTTCTTATGCCGACGTGCGACACCGACCCGAGCGGGATGACCTGCACCGACGAGTCGAGCACCGTGCCGCCGGGCGCGGACGCGTCCGTCATGTCCTCGCTGTGCCACAGCACCAGCCGGTGGTCGTCGCAGACCGCGGCCTCCTGCCACACGGAGGTGCCGTTCGCGTTGATGTCCACGACGCGTTCGAGGGTGAACCCACGCACCGGCCGGCGCCCCAGCACCGAGCCGAGCGCCTCCATGGCGATGTCGGGGTGCAGGAGGTACGCCCGCACCGCGTCCTCCAGTTCGCGGTGCGAGGACCAGTCGGCGCCCGCGGCACCGGAACCCGGAACCACGGGTGGCTCCGTCCGCGACATGCGCTGCCTACCCGGCCTGCCGAACATCCCCACCTGCTCTCCCCTGGCCTGCTTACCGCACCAGCCTAAGCGGGGATCGGCGTGGGAAGTGCCGGGGCGGGGTGCTGAAGCCCGCTCCGGGGGATCACGAAAGAGTGCATCACGCCGATCCCGGCACGTAATTGCCACGTCACAGGCTCGACATCGGCACGTAATTACGGCCGGGGCGGGGGGTTCGAGCAGCCCCGCCGCGGCCGTCATCCATTCCAACGACCGTGCCCTGAAAGGGTTGTGGGCCGACGCGGCGGAAACCGCCGAGCCCACTCGTGTGGGTGACGGGGCGCGCCGCACGGATGTGGGTGGCGTCACAGCCAGCCGCGGCGCCGGAACATTCTGTGGATGCCCACACAGGCGGCCGCCATCACGAGGAGCACCGTCGGGTAGCCCCATGCCTGCCGCAGCTCGGGCATGTGGTCGAAGTTCATCCCGTAGACGCCGGCGATCATCGTCGGCACCGCGGCGATCGCCGCCCACGCCGAGATCTTGCGCATGTCCTCGTTCTGCCGCACGCCGACCTGCGCGAGGTTCGCGCTCAGCACGTCCGACAGCAGCCGGTCGAACGACTCGACCTGCTCGTTCACCCGGGAGAGGTGGTCGCCGACGTCCCGGAAGAACGGCTGGGTCTCCGTCGGGACGTACATCACCTCGGCCGACGACAGCCTCCGCACCGGCTCGCTCAGCGGCAGCGACGCCCGCCGGAACTCCAGCACCTCGCGCTTGAGCAGGTAGATCGACTCGGCGTCGTTGTCGCGGTGCGCCGAGAACACCCGGCTCTCCAGCTCCTGGAGGTCGATCTCCAGCTCGTTCGCGACCGCCACGTACGCGTCCACGACCGCGTCGCACACCGCGTACAGCACCGCGCCGGGCCCGTGCCTGAGCACGTCCTCCTTCGCCTCCAGGCGCTTGCGGACCTGGCCGAGCGGATTGCCGTGGCCGTGCCGCACCGTGACGATGAACGAGTCGCCGACGAAGACCATCAGCTCGCCGGTCTCCACGCTCGACGTCTCGTCGATGTAGTACAGCGTCTTGAGGACCACGAACACCGAGTCGTCGAAGAGCTCCAGCTTCGGGCGCTGGTGTGCGTGCAGCGCGTCCTCGACGGCCAGCGGGTGCAGCCCGAACTCGCTGGTCACGATGTCGAACTCCGTCTCGGTGGGCTCGTGCAGGCCGATCCACAGGAAGGCGTCGCCGGAGGCCCTGGCCTCGTCGAGCGCGTCCGAGAAGTCGGTCGGGCCCTGGGTGCGTACCCCGTTGCGGTAGATGGCGCAGTCCACGATCACCTGGCCATTGTGTCGGGTGCGCGGCCCAGGTGGGAGGACACCGTCCGGCACGCCGGACCCGTCCCGGCCGTAGAGTGATCGGATGGCGACGCTGCTCCTGGTCCGGCACGGCCGGACCACCGCGAACTCCTCGGGCGTACTGGCCGGCTGGACCCCAGGGGTCCGCCTCGACGAACGGGGGCGCGAGCAGGCCGCCGCGCTCGCCCGCCGGATCGCCGACGTGCCGCTGGCCGCCGTCGTCTCCAGCCCGCTGGAGCGGTGCCGCGAGACGTCCGCCGAGATCGCCGCCGTCCGCGAGGGCACCAAGCTCGCGCTCGACGCCGGCGTGCAGGTGGACGACCGCGTCGGAGAGTGCCGCTACGGCGACTGGACGGGCCGCGAGATCAAGACGCTGGTCAAGGACCCGCTGTGGCCCGTCGTGCAGAACCACCCGAGCGCGGTGGTCTTCCCCGGCGAGGGCGGCGAGGCGCTGCGCGACACGCAGGCCCGCGCGGTCGCCGCGGTGCGCGACTGGAACGCGCGCCTGGAGGCCGAGCACGGCCCCGAGGCGCAGTACCTGATGTGCTCGCACGGCGACGTCATCAAGGCGATCGTCGCCGACGCGCTCGGCCTGCACCTCGACCTGTTCCAGCGCATCATGGTCGACCCGTGCTCCCTCACGGTCGTCCGGTACGGCACCATGCGGCCGTTCGTCGCCCGCCTGAACGACACGGGCGGCGGCGTCGAAGGGCTGATCCCCGCGCCCAAGCGCCGCCGCGCCAAGGCGTCCTCGGGCGGCAAATCCGGCGTTTCCCGGAAATCCGCGGCGGCAACCGACGACGCGGTGGTGGGAGGCGGAGCCGGAGCCCCATAAGGTGCACCGGAGGGGTATGCGCTCCTGGAGGCACCCCGCAAGACGTCGCACCCCCGCAGTCCTTGTCCAGTACCCGTGAATGAGTAGTACGGAGCAGCTCGTGCCCCGCCAGGTCTTCCTGTACGACCCCCCGGACCGTTTCGTCGCAGGCACGGTCGGCGAACCAGGGCAGCGCACCTTCTTCCTGCAGGCCTCGGCCGGCGGGCGCGTCACCAGCGTCGCGCTGGAGAAGGCGCAGGTCGCGGTCCTCGCCGAACGCGTCGACGAACTGCTCGACGAACTGGTGCGGCGCAGCGGCGGCGAGACCCCCGTGCCGGCCGTCGCGCCGCCGGACCTGGAGGACGCCGCGCCGCTCGAGGCGCCGATCCTCGAGGAGTTCCGGGTCGGGACGATGGCGCTCGCGTGGGACTCGGACGACGACCGGCTCGTCGTCGAGGCGCAGGCACAGGTCCCCGACGACGACAACCCCGAGGACACGCTGCTCGGCGAGGACGACGAAGAAGGGCCGCCGCTGCTGCGCGTGCGGCTGACCGGGCCGATGGCGCGGGCGTTCGCCAAGCGCGCGCTGCTCGTGGTCGCCGCCGGCCGTCCCCCGTGCCCGTTCTGCGGGCTCCCGATGGACGCCGACGGCCACATCTGCCCCCGCGCGAACGGATACCGCCGCTGAGCGCCGCGAACGGCCCCGCAGGCGACGTGGGCAACGTGCCTCCGCCGACCACGCCCGACCCGACCGGCGGCCTGGACGCGGCCGCCGTGGACGAGTTGCTCACGCGCGGCGAGATCACCGTCGAGGGGCGGCTGCGGGACGCGTCGAACGCGACGCTGTACTGCCGCATCGCGTACGAAGGCGTCGAGCGCGAGTGCGTGTGGAAGCCGGTCGCGGGCGAACGGCCGTTGTGGGACTTCCCGGACGGGACGCTCGCGGGGCGCGAGGTCGCGACGTACGCGCTGTCCGAGGCCCTCGGCTGGAACATCGTGCCGCCGACCGTGCACCGCGAGGGGCCTTACGGCCCGGGCATGTGCCAGCTGTGGATGCCGGGCGAGCCGGGCGAGGGCCTCGTGGGCCTGACCGACGGGCCCGAGCCCGAACCGGGCTGGCTGCCGATCGCGCAGGTCGCGGTCGACGACGGCGAAGGCGGTCAGAAGCCGGCGCTGCTGTGCCACCTGGCGAGCGAACCGATGCGCCGCATCGCGGTGTTCGACGCCGTCGTGAACAACGCCGACCGCAAGGGCGGGCACCTGCTGCCCGGCCCGGACGGCCACGTGTACGGCATCGACCACGGCATCTGCCTGCACACCGAGAACAAGTTGCGGACGCTGCTGTGGGGTTGGGCCGACGAACCGCTGACCGACGAGGCCCTGGAAGCCCTGCGCGGCCTGCGCGACGCCCTCACGACGGGCCTGGACGCCGCCCTGGCGGCCCATCTGACCAAGCCCGAGGTCGAGGCCGTGGGAGCCCGTGTGGCCCGCCTCCTGGACACCGGCCGCCACCCGCTCCCGACCCCGGGGCGGCGCCCGGCGGTTCCGTGGCCGCTGATCTGACGTCGAACGCAGAACATAGAACACAGAACACAGAACACAGAACACAGATCGCCGACGCGGACGACGCCGCCGACGCCGACGACGAGAGGGACGAACCCGCACGGGTTCGTCCCTCTCGTCGTTGCGGTCCGGCCCGTCAGCCCACGTGCACCGCGGGGGCCGGGGCGTCCGCGCCGACCTCGGCGATCTTGGGGCGCGGGGTGTTCATGAGCAGTCCGACGAGCGCGGCGGCGGCGACCAGGATCAGGGTGGCCCAGCCGGTCGCGACCGAGAAGCCGTGGACGACGCCGTCGAACTTGACCGACGGGTCCTTCATCAGCTCGGCGCGGTGGTCCTCCATGTAGGTGCCGGTCGCCCGCGTCGCGATGGTGTTGAGCAGCGCGATGCCGATCGAACCGCCCACCTGCTGCGCCGTGTTGGCCATCGCCGACGCCACGCCCGTGTCCTTCGCGGCGACGCCGTGCGTCGCGTAGTTCATCGCGGGCGCCATCACCAGGCCCATGCCGCCGCCCAGCAGCAGCTCGGCCGGCAGCACGACCGCCGCGTACGAGGAGTCGACCGTCATCTGGCTGAGCAGGAACATGCCGCACGCGGCGATCAGCAGGCCCGGCACCATCAGCGCGCGCGGCGGGACCTTCGGGAGCAGCCGCGCGGAGATCCCGCCGCCGGCCACCACCACGGCCACCGACATCGGCAGGAACGCCAGACCGGCCTTCAGCGGCGAGTAGTGCCGCACGCCCTGGAAGTAGTAGGTCAGGATCAGGAACATCGCGAACATGCCGATCACCGAGAGGCCGATCGCCAGGTACGCGGAACCCCGGGTGCGGTTGAGCGCGATGGGCAGCGGCAGCAGCGGCCGTTCGGCGCGCGACTCGACGTACACGAACACGGCGAGCAGCACCGCGCCGGCCGCCAGCAGGCCGAGCACGAGCGCGGAGCCCCAGCCCTTGGACTCGGCCTCGCTGAGTGCGTACACGACGGCGAACAGTCCGCTGGTGACGAGCAGGACGCCGGGGATGTCGAACCGGGTGCGGCCCGGCATACGCGTCTCGGTAAGCACCATGTAGGCGCCGACACCCGCAATGACCGCGATCGGCACGTTGACGTAGAAGCACGCGCGCCAGTCCAGGTACTCGGTCAGCACGCCGCCGAGGACCATCCCGAGCGCGCTGCCGCCGCCCGCGATCGCGCCGAACACGCCGAACGCCTTGGCGCGTTCCTTCGGCTCGGTGAAGTTGACGGCCAGCAGCGACAGCGCGGACGGTGCGAGCAGCGCGCCGAAAGCACCCTGCAGGGCCCGGGACGCGAGCAGCATCCCGAACGACTGCGCCGCGCCGCCGAGCGCGGAGGCTCCCGCGAAGCCGACGATCCCGATGAGGAACGTCCTCTTGCGTCCCGTGTAGTCGGCGATGCGTCCGCCGAGCAGCAGCAGGCTGCCGAACGCGAGCGTGTAGGCCGTGATGACCCACTGTTTGGCGCCGTCGGAGACGCCCAGCGAATCCTGGGCCGACGGTAGGGCGATGTTCACGATGGTGACGTCGACGACCACCATGAGCTGGGCGATCGCGATGAAGATGAGGGCCAGCCAGCGGCGCGGGTTGACCGGGGGAGTCGTGGCGGTCGGTGTGGTGCCCGCGCTGTCGTCTCCGTGCTGCGGCCTGCTGTTGGCGGGGGTGGCGGCGGTGCTCATGCGGATCGCCTTCTTCGTCTGCTGTGTGCGGGTGGTGCAGGACAGGGGACGCGGTGCGGTGGGTGCGTTCCTGGTGTGCCGTGCAGTGCTCGCGGTGCCGGGGGCGGCGGGTCAGCCGTCGGCGCGTTCGTCGTCGCGGCGCTTGCGCTCGGCCCGGTCGGCGTCGTGCATGGCGGCGGCCACGTCGCGGATGCGGTCGAAGTCGGCGAGCGTGAAGCGGGGTTCGGGCAGTTCGTGGCGCTCGTCGTGGCCGCCGGCGCGCAGGCCGTCGAGGTAGATGTCGAGCTGGCGGTGCGCCAGCGGGTCGCCCGCGGGCTGGCCGAGGAGCGCGTCGGTCACCGGGGCGAGCGGGCGGGAGAGGCGCATCAGCATCAGCGTGATGTCGCCGAACACGATGTCGGGGCGGATCTTGCCGGCCGCCTGGGCGCGCTGGATGAGAGCCTCGACGTGCTCGCCGAGCGAGCGGCGCATCGCGTCGAACTCCTCGTCGACCATGACGCGGCCGATGAGGGCCGGCATGGTGGCGGCGATCTTGGCGTCGAGCGCGTAGTGCATGAAGGAGCGCAGCGCCTCCAGCGGCTCGGCGGACTCCTCGTCGGCGCGCTCGGCGGCCGCGCGGACCTTGTCGAACGTGTCCACGACGACGCCGCGGATCAGGTCCTCGCGGTCGGGGAAGCGGCGGTAGAGCGTGGCGATGCCGACGCCGGCGCGGCGGGCGATCTCGTCCAGCGGCGCGTCGGGGCCCGACTCGATGAAGACCTCGCGGGCCGCGTCGATCACCAGCTGGCGGTTGCGCTGCGCGTCCGCCCGCAGGGGCGCGGCCGGGGTCGCGGCTGTCTCCGAGTGCCGCTGTGTCGTGCCGCCCATCGCCGTCTCCCGCTCTGCCGGTGCCCAGGTGGAGGGTTTCTCTCCGCTTGACTCCGACGCTAGCAGAAGTGGAGGAAAATTCTCCAGTGAAGTGGAGAGATTTTCTCCGTTCATCGTTTCCGCGGCGCCGGGGACCGGCCCGACGGCGTGTGATCGCCCGCTGCCGTTAGGCTCATAGGCATGTATGCCTGGCCCGCACCCGAGTTGCCCGTCCTGCCTGGTCAGGGCGCGTCCCCGCGCGTCTATGACAGCGCCGTCCGGGACCTTGTGACGACCTCCCCGGGGCCGGTGGCCCGGCTGTACGTCTGCGGCATCACGCCGTACGACGCCACCCACATGGGGCACGCCGCCACCTACGTCGCCTTCGACCTCCTCCAGCGGGTCTGGCGCGACGCCGGCCACCGCGTGCACTACGTCCAGAACGTCACCGACGTCGACGACCCGCTCCTCGAGCGCGCCGCCCGCGACGGCGAGGACTGGACCCACCTCGCCGAGCGCGAGACCGCGCTGTTCCGCGAGGACATGACCGCGCTGCGGGTGCTCCCGCCGGACCACTACATCGGCGTCGTCGAGGCCATCGACCGCATCGTGCCGCTCATCGTCGACCTCAAGGCCAAGGGCGCCGCGTACGACGTCGACGGCGACGTGTACTTCTCCGTCGCCTCGGACGAACGCTTCGGCGGCGTCTCCGGCTTCAGCACCGCCGACATGCTGAAGTTCTCGGCGGAGCGCGGCGGCGACCCCGACCGGCCCGGCAAGAAGAACCCGCTCGACCCGCTGCTGTGGCGCGCCGCGCGCGACGGCGAGCCGTCGTGGCCCAGCCCGCTCGGCCCCGGCCGGCCCGGCTGGCACATCGAGTGCGTCGCCATCGCGCTGGAGCACCTGGGCATGGCGTTCGACGTCCAGGGCGGCGGCTCCGACCTGGTCTTCCCGCACCACGAGATGGGCGCCTCGCACGCCCAGGTGTTCACCGGCGACGCGCCCTACGCCAAGGCGTACGTGCACGCCGGCATGGTCGCGCTGCACGGCGAGAAGATGTCCAAGTCGCGCGGCAACCTGGTCTTCGTCTCCAAGCTGCGCGCCGAAGGCGTCGACCCGATGGCGATGCGGCTCGCCCTGCTCGCCCACCACTACCGCTCCGACTGGGAGTGGACCGCCGACGTCCTCGCCACCGCCCAACTGCGGCTCGGCCGTTGGCGCGCCGCGGTCTCCCGCCCCGACGGCCCCCCGGCCGACGACCTGCTCGCCGCGATCCGCGAACGCATGACCGACGACCTCGACGCCCCGGGCGCCCTCCGCGCCATGGACGCCTGGGCCGAACGCGCCCTCACCGAAGGCGGAACCGACGAGGCCGCCCCAGGCGTGACCTCCCGCGCCGTCGACGCGATCCTCGGCGTGGCCCTGTAGTTCGTACGCGCAGCCCCGCCCGCACACGGTGCCGGGCGGGGCTGCCGCGCGTCAGGCCGTGAAGACCAGGGCAGCGTTGTGGCCGCCGAAGCCGAAGGCGTTGGTCAGGGCGGCGGTGTAGGCGGACCTGCGCGGGGTGCCGGTGATCACGTCGAGCTTCACCTCGGGGGCCTGGTTGTCCAGGTTCAGCGTGGCGGGGGCCGTGCCCTCGTGGAGGGACAGGATCGTCGCGACCGCGCCCAACGCGCCTGCCGCGCCGCACAGGTGGCCGGTCATCGACTTGATCGCGGTCACCGCCGGGTGGGTGCCGATCGCCGTCGTGACCGACTCCGCCTCGGCGAGGTCGCCGCGCGGGGTGGACGTCGCATGGGCGTGCACCAGGTCGATGTCCTGCGGTGTGAGCCCGGCCGAGGCGAGCGCGCGGTTGATGGCACGGGCCTGGCCCTCCGGCGCGCCGGCCGTGATGTGGTACGCGTCGGAGGTGACGCCGGCGCCGGCCAGCGAGGCGTACCGGCGGGCCCCGCGCGCCTTCGCGAAGCCGGCCCGTTCCAGCACCACCACGGCCGCGCCCTCGGCCATCACGAAGCCGTTGCGCTCGACGTCGAACGGCCGCGAGGCGCGCGCGGGTTCGTCGTTACGCGTGGACAGCGCCTGCGCCTGCGCGAAGCCGGCCAGCGGCAGCGGCGCCAGGCATGCCTCCGCGCCGCCCGCGACCACGACGTCGGCGCGGCCGAGCCGGATCAGGTCGAGACCGTAGGCGATGGCCTCCGCGCCCGACGCGCACGCGCTGACGGGCGTGTGCGCACCGGCCCGCGCGCCGAGCTCCATCGACACGTACGCGGCCGGGCCGTTCGCCATCACCATCGGCATCGTGTGCGGCGAGACCCGCCGCGGACCCGAGCGCTCCAGCACGTCGTCCTGCCCGAGCAGGGTCAGCGCGCCCCCGGTGCCGGTGCCGATGACCACGGCCAGCCGCTCCGGGTCGACGTCGGGCGCGCCCGCGTCGGCCCACGCCTCGCGCGCGGCGATCAGCGCGACCTGCTCGCAGCGGTCCAGGCGGCGTGCCGCGACCCGGTCCAGCACGTCGGTGGGTTCGACGGCGAGCGGCCCGCCGATGCGGACCGGCAGACCCGCCGCCCAGTCCGCGTCGAGTGCCCTGACGCCGCTGCGGCCGGCCAGCAGCCCGGCCCATGTGGTGGCGACGTCGCCGCCCAACGGCGTCGTAGCGCCGAGTCCGGTGACGGTCGCGAAGTCGGTGCCGACAGACATGAGTTCAGCCCCCTCTTGTGGCGAAGTGACAACCCCCCGGCTGGCGGTGCCGGCCGGGAAGATCGACTTGCCTGCGACTCTGTCAGGGGAAATACGTATGACCCGATGTCGTGATCAACCGAGTCCGCACAGACGGCTTTGTAGGTTTCACGTGTTTCCCAGCGACGGGCCGGCGAAATAGCCTGCCGAAAACCGGGGACCGGAACACACCCGGAACACGCACGGAACGGACACGGAAGACGTCCGCGAACGGACCCGGAAGGCGCCTGGGAACGGACGCGGAAGACGCCCGGAAAACGACCGCGCCGCCCGGGCGGAAACCCGGGCGGCGCGGAGGGAATTCGGTGGCGCGGCGAGTGCCGCCGCGCGCGTTGGATCAGTAGCGGTCCTGGAACCCGCCCTGGTCCGGACGGCCCGCCACACGCGGCGGCGGAACCTGCTGCACGTACTGCTGAGGGGCGCCCGGCGCCGGCCGGTAGCCCTGCGGCGCGCCCGGGGCGGGCCGGTAGCCCTGCGGCAGCGGCTGGCCGCCGGAGAACGCCTGCACGGGCGCCTGCGGCTGCGGGGCCGCGTACCCGCCGGACTGCGTGGGGATCTGCGAGAACGGCAGCGGCGCGGGCCCGGCCGGAGCCGCCGCGGCGTACCCCGGCGCGCTGTAGCCGGTGCTGCCGTACGACGAACTGCCGTACTGGGCACCGCTGTAGCTGCTCGACGAGGCGCCGAACGACGACGACGAATACGACGAACCGCCGTACGAGGACGACGAGTACGACGAGGGGAGCGCGGGCAGCGCCGGCAGGGCCGGGCGGTCGCCGAAGCGCGAGTAGTGTCCGAGCCCCGAGAAGTCCGGCGCGGGCACATGCATGGGCCCGATCTCCGGGCGGCCTCGCTCGGCCACCAGACGGTCGTAGATCGGGGTCTCCGAATACGGCGAATAGATGCCGCCGTCAAAGGCACGAGCCGAGGTCATGGCCGATAAGGTACGCGATCCGCGCCGGTTGCGAACCCCCTTCGGCCTGTCGAATTTCCGGGGTACGCGTTGGTTTTACGCCAAGGACCCGGAGCACCGCCCTAGCACGCAACCTCCGCGTAACTTCGGGCGGTCGGCTTCGGCCGATTCGCTCCCATTGAGCCGTCGGCGTGCGGATGTGCGCCGAACTGTGGCCATAATCGCCGACACGGAGCATGATGGCCGTCGGCAACCCGACAAGGGCGTCCGTTACTTGTAACGCATCGCCCGCCCGACGGGGGAGGGACGGGGAGAACCACGTGCGACCCGAACGAACCGGCCAGTCCGCGGCCGACGAAGGAGAGCCCGCCGGCGACGAGGCGATCGACGCCGGCCTGCCGCCGGTCGGCCCGCCCGACCCGCCGCCGCCCGACGACGTACTCCTCGACCGGATCCAGGGCGGCTGGCTCGGCCGCTGCGCGGGCGCGCACATGCTCGCGCACCCCGGCGAGATGCTCGAACGCTGCGACGCCGTCGACCGCGCGGTGCTGACCCTCCGACTGCTGGAGACCTACGGACCGGGCTTCACCCACGAGCAGATGGCGTCCCTGTGGCTGCTCACGCTGCCGTTCCTCCGACCGGGCGGCGCGGAGCGGGCGGCCTACCGCATGCTCGTGAACGGCGCCCAGACGCCGGGCACCACCCGCCCGGGGAGCATCCCGACACCCGAGGCCCACCAGGAAGGCGACGGCGCGCTCCCGCGGGCCGACCTCTACGGCTACATCGCCCCCGGCGACCCCCGCCGCGCCGCGCGGCTGGCCCGCAAGGACGCGCAACTCTCCCACGCCGCCAGCGGCCTCTACGGCGCGATGTGGGTCGCCGCGCTGACCTCCGCGGCGTTCACCGCCCACGACGCGACGGAGGCCGTGGCGATCTCCCTGCGCCACATCCCTTCCAAGTCCCGGCTGTTCGAGGCCCTGTGCGAGGTCCTCGTCGCCCACGCCCGCGGCCGCGCCTGGCAGGACGTCATAGACGAAATCCACGCCACTCACGGCCACCACGGCCCCCACCACACCGTCGGCAACGCCTGCCTGATCGCCGCCGGCCTCCTGTGGGGCGAGGGCGACTGGACCGCGACCCTGACCCTCACCGTCCAAGGCGGCTGGGACACCCCGGTAGACGCCGCCACCGCCGGCTCGGTGGCCGGCGTCCTCGCCGGCACCCAAGGCATCCCCGCCGAATGGCGCCAAGCCGCCACCGACCGAGTCCGCACCGCCGTCCCCGACGCCGGCGACTGCCGCATCGCCGACCTCGCAGGCCGCACCTACGCCGTCGCCAGACTGGCCCTCGCCTGACCGGGGCCCTACGCGCCCCGACGGATGCCGTACCCGACGAACACCGGTCTCCGAGTGGCGGCTGCTGGACGAGTGAGGGCGGTCCGGCCGGTGTGGAGCGAGGCGGCCGCGCACAGCGTCGGAGCCGTGCGCGGCCGCCTCGTCGGTACTACTTCGGCAACTGGTCGGCGTGCGCCTGGATGCGGATCGCCGCGTCGGCCACCTTCAGGATCGTGGCCTCGTCCATGTGGGACCACAGTGGGACCGTCAGGACCAGTTCGGCCATCTCGTCCGTCACCGGAAGCTCGCGCTTCTCCGGAAGGTCGGCGTAGGCCTTCTGCCGGTGGACCGCCGGGTGGAAGTAGCGGCGGGAGTCGATGCCTTCGGCCTTCAGGGCGTCGGCGAGGGCCACCGCTCCGCAGCCGAAGGCCTCGGCGTCCAGGATCAGCGTCAGGTCCTTCCACGTCGAGGTGTCCTCCGGCGCCAGCGCCGGGAGGCGCAGACCCGGGAGGCCCTGCACGCGGGACGCGAACGCCCCGACCAGCGCGGTGCGGTGGGCGATGCGTTCCGGCAGCGAACGGAGCGACACCAGGGCCAGGGCCGCGTGGAGTTCGGACATGCGGGCGTTGAGGCCCGGGAAGACGCAGTCGTAGTCGCCCGGGTTGCCGTAGCCGCGCCCGAGGCGGACCGCCTCGGCGAGCGCCTCGTCGTGCGTGGCCACCAGGCCGCCCTCGGCCGCGACCACGACCTTGGTCGGGCTCAGGCTGAAGACCTCCGCCGAGCCGAACCCGCCGATCGGCCGGCCGGCGCGGCGGCTGCCGAGGCCGTGCGCCGCGTCGTACAGCAGCGGTACGCCGGCCTCGTCGGCGATCTTCTGCAGCTCCTCGACGCGGCACGGCGTGCCGTACACGTGCGTCGCCATCAGCGCCCCGACCCCCGGTGCCAGCGCCGCCTCGGCGTCCGCGGGGTCGAGGGTGAGCGTGTCCCGCTCGATCTCGGCGAACACCGGTGTGCCGCCCGCCCAGTGCGCCGCGTGCGCGGTCGCGGAGAACGTGAAGCTCGGCATCACGACGCGCGTGCCCGCGACCCCGAAGGCCTGGAGCGCCAGCATCAGTCCGCTGGTGCAGTTCGCCACCGCCACGACGTGCGGCACGTCGAGGAACTCAGCTGCGGCCTCCTCGAGTTCGCGCACCGTCGTGCCGTTGGTCAGCTGGCCGCTGTCCAGCACGGCGTCGAAGCGCCGCGTCAGCTCCTCCCGGTCCGGCACCTCGACGCGCGTCAGCGGCAGCCCCTCCGGGAACGCCGCCGTACCCCCCAGGGCCGCCGGAAGCCCGGCCTCGCCCGTTGTCACCGCCATTGCGGATCCCCCCTCCCTGCGGCCGGGATCCCCGTCCCGGCCGGACTCGAACCTGCCCCACCACTTGCCCCACCCACGGGCACGACACCCGCCGTGCCCCGCGGTTTGGCCGGAACCCGGCGGCGCCGTTTGGGCGTCGGCCCGTCCGGCGCCTCGGGTTTGGACACCGCGAGGAGGATCAGCACGAACGGGAACACCTGCACCCGTTCCCGCGTCAGGATCCCGAAGTTCTTGATGTTCGCGAACGCCATCGCGAACACCAGCACATACGCCAGCGCGAAAGCCATGTACGGCCGTCGCACCAACAGCGTCGGCATCTTCTTCAGCCGCGCCATCGACGTCACCATGAGCGCCAGCAGGAACACGCCTTCGAACGACGCCAACAGCGCCTGCAGGTTGTGCGCTTCGAAGGGGAACGGGCGGAACAGCACGGTCATCAGCGACTGCGGCAGGTGCGCCGGGTCGATCGCGCTCGACTGCTCCGCCGTCTGCTGCGCCGAACCGCCCTGCGACGTCAGCGTCTGCGTGCGGTTGACCACCTCGGTCGCGGAACCCGCGCTCAGGTCGGCCGTCCCGAAGAACTTGCCGACCTGCTTGAGCGCGACCACCGCGCCCACCCCCAGCACGACCGCGCCGAACCCCGCGCGCAACGGCCCCAGCGCGGACACCTGTTGCGGGCGCGTGCGGAGCAGGTACCCCACGATCAGCCCGCACATGATCAGCACCGTCACGTGCGGCCGCACCATCGTCGTGCCCGTCATGCCGAGCAGCAGCAACAGGTACGCGCCGCGTCGCCGCACGAGCAGCAGCGCGCACCCGTACGCGCACATGCCGAGCGACAGCATCATCCATGGTTCTTTGCCGATGCCGGACGGCCAGAACAACAGCGACGGCAGGAAGAACACCAGCTTCCCGTAGCGCTTGCGGTCACCGTCCGGATAGGCGATGCAGAACGCCCGGTAGCACAGGAACAGGCCCCAGAACCCGAACCACGAGTACACCAGGTACCCGGACAGGATCGACTGGCCCACGAACGCGTACACGATCCCCGTGATGATCATGATGAAGCCGGTGCCGATCACCTTCCGGTGGATGTCCACCGTGAAGTCGCCGTCCCGGAAGTGCACCGCCAGGTCGCGGCCCACGAGGTCGTAGGTGGCCGCGTCCGCGTTGCCGCCGTACAGCACGAACGCCATCCAGTACCGCGCGAACGACGCCACCAGCTTGGCGACCAGCGCCCACACGACGAGCTTCTGCACCCAGACGTCGTCGTCCCGGGTCAGCCGCTCGAGGATCGGGATGCTGAGGGTGAGCAGCAGCGGGAACACGATCAGCGCGCCCCACATGTCGTACGCGCGGTGCTCCATCGACCACGCGAACGCCGCCACGTAGAACCCGACGACCCCGGTCGCGGCCACCCCCGCCCACGGCACGGAGGGGAGGCGCGGCAGCGCCGACCCGATCAAAAGACCTCCAGGTCACCCAGGGCCAGATGCCAGGAGTTCAGGGTGTACGGGTCCAGGTCGTACGGGAGCGGCCGCAGCGGTCGGGCGACGAGCAGCATGCCCGTGCGCGGCGGCACCGCGTAACCGGCGTAGCGGGCGGCGCGCGCCGCGTCCGAGCCGGGCGTCAGGTGGGTGGCCACGTGGTCGCAGCCGGACAGGCCGGCCGCCGACAGCAGCCGCCGCGCGGTGAGCCGGTCGCCGGGGCGGATCAGCAGCTGCGACAGCGTGAACTCGGCCAACGGGCCGCGCATCCGCGGCCGGCCGAACGCCACGCCGTCCAGCACGCCGCGCCGGTACGCCGCCACCACGCGGTAGTCGAGGCCGGGCGCCTCGCCGTACCGCCAGCGCAGGTACGCGTCCGTCGGCCGGGTCCGCAGCCGGTCCGGCCACAGCGCCGCGTCCGCCGAGTCCGCGTCGCCGATCAGCTCGGCGAGGCCGTTCGTGGCCACCGGGTCGGCGAAGAACTGCCGCGCGGTCGGGAACCGGCAGCGGATCTCCGCGCCGTCCGCCCGTGAGGCCGCCGCGTCGGGCAACGGCGGCAGCAGGGAGGTGTCCCGCCCGCCCGCGTACGAGCTGCTCACCGCGCCGCGCCGCCCGAAACCGTCCGAACCCGCGTCCGAGCGCGGCTTGTCCGGCTCGCCGCCGCGCAGTTCGCGCAGCCCCTTCGCGAACGCGATCGGCCGGATCGGGTGCAGCGACACCGGCACCTTGCCGACCTCGCGCCAGCCCATCTTCAGATAGCCCGGCAGGCTGTTGGCGTTCGGCGTGTTGAACACCAGGTCCGTGTCGGCCGACAGCCGATCGAGGAGCTCCGACGTGAGCTTCTTGAACAGGCCGCGGCCCTGCGCCGCCGGGTGCGTCGCGGTGTCCACCGCCCGCACCGCCCGCACGACCTCGCCCTGGTGCACGAACTCCCAGCGCAGGAACAGCCGTACGGCGACGATCCGGCCGTCCGCGTCCTCGGCGACCAGGCCCGGGCTCGCACCGAACGGGTTGTCCCGGTGCTTCCAGTCGAAGAACGCCTGCGTGCGCTCGCCCGTCGGCCCGCCGGCCAGCGCGGCCTCGAGCAGCGCCAGCACCTGCGGATCGTCGTCCTTCGCCAACTCCCGAAGGTGGAAGCCGCCTTCGCCCGCGCTCGTCATCGCGCCAGTACCTCCCGGTACACGTCCTCGATCCGCGCCTGCGCCGCGGCGACGTCGAACGTCTCCGAACGCAGCTGCGCCGCCTTGCCCCACGCCCGGCGCCGCGCCGGGTCCGCCGCCGCCTCGGTCAGCGCCGCGGCCAACGCCGCGGGGTCGCCCGGCGGGACGACCCGACCCTCCACGCCGTCCGTCACGATCTCCGGCATGCCGCCGACGTCCGTGACCACCACCGGGAGTCCGCTGGCCATCGCCTCCATGAGCGCGACCGGCAGCCCCTCCTGACGGGAGCCGAGCGCGAACACGTCGAACGCGGGCAGCAGTTCCGGTACGTCGCCGCGGGAGCCGGTGAACACCACCGAACCGGCCAGGTCCGGGCGCGACGCCCGCTCGCGCAGCGTCGCCTCCAACGGGCCCAGGCCGATCAGTACCAGTGTGGCGTGGGGTTCGGACGCGCGCAGCAGTGCGTGCGCCTCCAACAGGCCCGTGTGGTCCTTTTTCGGCGTGAAGTTCGCGACCACGCCGTACGTGAAGGCGTCCGGGTCCAGGTCGAGCAGCCTGCGCGCCCGCTCCCGGCCGCCGGCGCCCGGTACCGCGCCCCCGAGGTCGGGTCCGTGGTACACGACGCGCAGCGGCTCGACGCCGGCCCGGGTGCGCGGCAGCCGCGCCGGGTCGACGGTGCGCGCCACCGCCTGCGAGACGGCGATGACCGCGGCGTTGCGGCGGTACGTCCAGGCGTTCGCCAGCCGCGTGGGCGCGCGGTACCGGTGCCACAGGTTGTGCTCGGTGTGGACGAGCACGACCCCGCGCCGCACCAGCATGCGCGCGGCGACCGCGGGCACGGGCATGTGCGTGTGCACCAGGTCGTACCCGCGCGCCGCGACGAGCCGGCGCAGCCGCAACGGCCACGTCCGGTCCGCGTGTTCGGGCGCCGTGTCGAGTTCGGCGGCGTCACCCGCGGCCTGCCCGGCCCGGTCGCCGAGGCAGTGCACGGTCACCCCGGCGTCCCGCAGCGCGGGGACGAGGGCGTCCTTCCACGGCAGCACGTAGGCGACCTCGACCTCGTACCGCTCCCGGTCCACGTGCCGGGCGCAGTTGACGAGGAGTTGCTCGGCCCCGCCCCGCCCGAGGCCCTTGGTGAGCCACAGGACGCGCACCTTCTCGGGCGGCACCGCGCCAGGCCCTGGAGCGGGGGAGAGGGAAGAGGACGGGTCGGGCCGCGTGGCCCCGGCGCCCTCCTCCGCCGTCACGGGCGGCCCTCGGAGTCCGACCTGCCGCCGCCCTGGCGCCCGCCGGGGCGGCCGAAGTGGCCGTGGTCGGCCGGGTCGTCGTCCAGGAAGCCGCCGCCGTAGCTGTTCTGCGGGCGCTCGAAGCGGCTGTCGTCGTCCGACGCCGGCGACGGGAAGCCGCCGCGCGGCTCGCCCGGGCGGACGCTGATCGTGCGCAGCTCGGCGGTGTGCATGAACGAGTCCGGGTCGGCGGGCTGCGAGCCCCGCGGCAGGTCGTCGTCCTCGCCGCCGCCGGGGCGGACCACCGCGGGCGGGGCCGAGCCGTCGCCGATCTCGCGGCGTGCCCAACTCGGGGCGGAGCGCTGGCCGTCGTCCGCCGCCTCCAGCGCCGCCGCGCCGCCGCGGCCGCGCAGGATCAGGCCCGAGCCCGGCACGGCGAGCCCGCCCAAGCCCCGGCCGCGCACGCCGACCGTCGACGGGTCGGTGCCGATCAGCGCGATGCCGGCCACCGGAACGCCGGTGCGGGTGAGGAGTTCGGAGACCCGCGACGCCTGGTCGGGCGTCAGGTTGCCGCTGCGCGTGACCACCAGCATCGCGTCGGAGTGCTGGATCAGGTCGTTGGTGTCGTTGGCGAACAGCAGCGGCGCGCTGTCGAGCAGTACGACGTCGGCGTGGTGCCGCGCGCGGGCGATGACGTCGCCGACCCGCAGCAGCAGCGCGGCCGGGTAACTGGTCGGCGCACCGCCGGTGATGACCTTCACGTGCGGGATCTCGGTCGACCGGATGACGTGCACCAGGTCGGTCTCCCGCTCGGACAGCAGCAGTTCGGACAGCCCCGTGCCGGGCTTCGCGCCCAGGTACAGGTGCGTCTCCGGGTTGCGGAAGTCGCAGTCGAGGACGAGCACCGAGCGGCCGGCCTCGGCGAGTGCCGCGGCCAGGTTGGCGACCGTGCTGGTGCGGCCGTCGCCGGGCTTGGGCGACACCACCAGGATGACCGGCGCCGGGTCGGTGAACTGCCGGGCCGGCAGCGACGACGTGCGTCCGGTGCGCGGCGCCTCGCCGAGCCGGAACGCCAGCCCGGGCGGGCCGGAGAGCAGCAGCGCCGACCGCAGCGCGCGGTACGCCTCCGCCACCGGGCTGTCAGGACGCGCCGCGACGAGCACCGCGTGCCCGGCCCGCATGCGCCGGGACGCGACCGGCACTTCGGCGATGACCGGCATCCCGAACGCGTCCTCGACCTGCATCCGGCTCCGCAGCCGCATGTCCATCCGGTCGACCATCAGCGCGGCGACCAGACCGAGCGCGAGGCCGAGCGCGGCGGCGAGCGCGAGCCGCAGCGGGCGCGAAGTCGGCGCGAGGATGCTGGTGGCGGCCTGAGGGGTGCTGCGCATGTTGTCCTGCACGAGCACCTTGGGGTCGTTGACCGACGACGACCACTTCTCGTAGTTCTTGACGAGCTTGTTGTAGCTGTCCAACTTGGCGTTCAGGTTGGCCAGTTGAGTGCTGGTAGCGCGCTTGGCCTCGGGGAGCTGGTCGACCTGCTTCTGCAGCGCGGCGATGTCCGCCTCGGCCTTCTGCATCTCCGGCTTGACGCCGTCCGCGCTCTGCTGGAAATTCGCGCGGGTCTTCGCGGCGAACGCGTCCCGCAGGGACTCCGCCCAGGTGCGGGCCAGCAGCTCGGCGTCGTTCTTCGAGGCACCCTTGGCGGTGACCGAGAGGGTGCCCGCCTGCGTGTCGACGCCGATGTTCACACGCGCGCCGATCAGCGCGGGGTCCTGGTGGGTCTTGGTGCCGACGTCCTTGGCGACGTCGCCCGACTCCGAGACCAGCTTCACCTGCATGAGGCTGAACTGCTCGTTGTCCATCGACTCGGGGGCCTTCACCAGGTCGATGGTGCTGCTCCACTGGTTCCCCACCGCCTTGGGGTTCTTCGGCGTGAGCATGAAACCGGCGATCAACCCCACCGCCAGGCACGCCAGCACGAGCTTCCAGCGGCGCTGCAGGACGGAGAAGTAGCTAGAGGTCTCCACCGGTCCCCCTCCGGTTCGCGGTCAAGGAGTGAGCGGACGGGCACGGCGTGTTCCCGCGGCAGGTCAACGGTAGTTGCTCGCGGTCGCCGGGGTGGCGCGCTGGTGTGCCGGAACTGTGGAGGTTTTCGCGGTACTGGTGGGTCACTTGCGCTTACCTGCCCGTGCGCGTGCGTAGAAGTCGACCATTCGGTCGCAAACCCGGTCGACGGTGAACGTGTCCGTGAAGCGCGCCAACGCGGCCTCCGCGCGGGCCTCGGCGGCGGGGCGGTCGGTCAGCGCCGCGGTGAGCGCGGCGGCCAGCGCGGGCGCGTCCTCGACCGGCACCAGCGCGGCGCAGGCGTCCGAGCCCACGATCTCGCGCACCGGCGGCAGGTCGGTGGTCACCACCGGGGTCCCGCAGCCCATCGCCTCGATGACCACGCTGCCCAGCCCCTCCCAGCGGGAGGACAGCACGAACACGTCGGCGGCACCCATCAGTTCCGGGACGTCGGTGCGCTCCCCGAGGAAGCGCACGCACTCCTCGCCGCCGACCGCCTCCGCGGCGGCGCGCAACCGTTCCGTTTCCTTGCCGGACGGGCCGGCCAGCACGAGCACGGCCTCCGGGACCGCCTTGCGGACCTCGCCGTACGCCTCGATCAGGACGTCGAGGCCCTTCTGGTACTCCTGCCGCGCCGCGGCCAGCAGCATCGGAGTGTCCGCCGCCAGGCCGAGTTCGTCGCGCACCACAGCGCGCCGCGTGCGGGCCGCGGACAGCAGTTCGGGGTCGCGGCCGCGCGGCACGACGTCGATCAGCGAGCGACGCACCGCCAACCGGCGCGCCATGACGTCCGCGACGTGCTCGGTCAGCGCGTGGAACCGGCGCACACCGCGCGCGGTCGCCGCGTCGAGCCCCTGCGCCGCTCGCAGCTTCCAGGGGCGCAGCGTGGGCGAGGCGAACTGCTCGGGGCCGTAGGCCGAGTTGACCAGGCTGGACACCACCGGGACACGGCACGCCACGGCGGCCGCGCGTCCCGCGACGTCCGCCTCGAACAGCGTCGTGTGCACCAGGTCGGGGCGCCGGTCGCGGATCACCCGGCGCAGCCCGGCGGCCGAACCGGCGCGCGAGTCGCGGTGCACGCCGAAGAGCGCGACCCCTGCGGCGTCGAGTTCCGGCTGGAAACCGTCCATGTCGAGCAGATACGCGACGTCCAGCTCGACGCCGCGCCGGATCAGGTGCGAAGCCGTCACGGCGAGCGCCTGTTCGGCCCCCCCGGCCCGGTCGACGCTGTCGATCACGTGCAACACGTGCACGGGCACAACCCCCAATGTCTCCCCGGTGCGCGTCCCACGCGCGCCCCGGTACCACCCCGAGTTCGACCCCGAGTGCGACCGCCGCACTCCCCGACGACGGTCCCCGGCATGAGCATGTCATCAGAACCGCCTCCGCGCAGCGGGATGTGTGACAACCTGCCTTCTTATGCGCCGCACACCACCCCGGTCCGGGGTGCTGCACGTGATCACCGACCCGCGCCGCCGCGGGGCCCAGACGTTCGCCGTCGACCTGCACCGCGAGTTGCTCGCCCGCGGTGCGGACTCGTCGGTCGTCGCGCTCGCGGGCACCGGGGCGGAGGATCCGCTCGACGTCCCGGCGCTCGGATCCGGCCGCCTGGCACCCGCGACCCTGCGCGCCCTGTACCGGCGCGCGCGCCGGGCGCGCGTCGTCGTCGCGCACGGCTCCTCGACGCTCCCGGCCTGCGCCCTCGCGCTCGCGCCCACGCGCGTGCCGTTCGTGTACGTGAACATCGGCGACCCGCGGCACTGGGCGGCCACTCCGGCCCGCCGGGCGCGCGTCGGCTTCATGCTGCGCCGCGCGGCGGCCGTCGCGTCCGTGTCGCCGCAGGGCCGCGACCTGCTCGTGGCCCGCTACGGGCTGCCGTCGGCGCGTGTGCGGGCGATCCCGAACGGCCGCCGTCCGGAGGCGTTCCCGCGCGTCGACGCCGAGTCGCGGGCCTCGGCGCGCAAGGAGCTCGGCATCGACCAGGACGCCGAAGTCGTCGCGGTCGTGGGCGCGCTCGGCCCCGAGAAACGCGTCGACCTCGCCGTCCGGGCCTTCGCCCGGCGCGCCGCGGCATCCGCCGGCGAACGCGTCGACGGGCCAACCGGAAATTCGGTCGCGCGTTCCGCTTCCGGCCGTCAACTTCCGGTCGGAGAAAGGCTCCTGCTCGTCGCCGGCGACGGTACGGAGCGTGACCGGTTGTCGCGGATCGCCGACGAACTCGCGCCGGACCGCGTACGGTTCCTGGGGACCGTCGCCGATCCGGGACGGGTGTACCGCGCCGCCGACGCGCTGTTGCTGACCAGCGACAGCGAAGGCGTGCCGGGCGTGCTGGTCGAGGCCGGACTGTCGGGGATCCCGGCGGTCGCCACGGATGTGGGGTTCGTGCGCGACGTGGTCCTCGACGGCGAGACGGGCGCGTTGGCCCCGCCGAACGACCCTGTAGCGATCGCCGCGGCCCTGGACCGGGTGCTGGCCGACCGCGCCGCCTTGGGCGACCGCGCGTACGACCACTGCCTCGCGACCTACGCGATGGATGGCGTGGTGGACGCCTGGCAAGATCTCCTGGACGCCCTCGCGGGACCCGCAGGGATGGTAGACAGGGCGTAACAGGGGAGTGGGTTGGGGGAGTTCGGGCGGGGGTCCGAATACGTATGCCCACGAACATCCGGTTGATCTCATACGAGTGATTCGCGTTCGCGGCGCTGAGCCATGTGCCAGAGTTGTCGGCGGGCCAGGGAGGGGGAGTCCGTGGGGGACGCTGTGGGGGGGTCTGTCGGCGCGCGCGGCGAAGGCGCGTGGCCGCACACCCAGATGAACGGTCAGACACACCATCACGCGCCGGGCGCGGGCGTGGGGCCCGCACCGGCGGTCGGCCAGGGCTTCGGCACGGCCGCGCCGACGGCGGCACCGCGCGGCGGACGGCACGCCAGGCCGGGGCCGGCGGTCGAGGAGACACGCCCCGCCGGGCCGAACGGGCAGGGCAGGCCGCAGGCCGGGCAGCAAGGCGGCCGCGGCGCGGCGCCTGGGGGGACGCCGCCGCGCAACTTCGGCGCACACGCGTCCGCCGTCATCCAGCCGCGCACCGACATCCCGGACGCGCCGCCGCCCGAGCTGCGCTTCAAGCGCAAGGTCGGCCTGCTGCGCGGCGTCCGCGAGCTGTGGCACGCCCGGGAGCTCGTCCGCACCCTTGCCGAACGCGACCTGCGGGCCCGCTACAAGCAGGCGGTGCTCGGCTTCGCGTGGGCGATCCTGACTCCGGTCATGCTGATGCTGGTCTTCACCGTCGTGTTCCAACGCGTCGGCGACGTCAGCAAGATCGCCCGCTCGCACGGTGCGCCGTACCCGCTGTTCAGCTACGTCGGCCTGCTCGGCTGGACGTTCTTCATGGCGGCGGTCACCCAGGGCGCGAGCGCGATCGTGTCCAACGGCCCGCTGCTCAACAAGGTCTACTGCCCGCGTGAGGTCTTCCCGCTGGCCACCATCATCGTCGCGCTGTTCGACATGATGATCGCCACGATCGTGCTGGTCGTGCTGTTCGGCGTCTACACGCAGCTGCCCGCGCACACCGTGTACGTCGCACCGCTGTTCCTCGTGATCCAGATCGAGGTCGCGATGGGGGCGGCGCTGCTGCTGTCGGCGTCCGTCGTCTACTTCAGAGACATCCGGCACATGCTGCCGCTGCTGATGCAGATGGGCATGTTCGCCACCCCGGTCGCGTACGGCCTCGACCAGATCACCAAGGAGTGGCTGGTCCCGTACGTCGCCGCCAACCCGCTGGCCGCCGTCATCGACGGCTACCGGCGCACCATCCTGTACGGCCAGATGCCCGACTGGAAGCTCACCGGCGTCGCGGCCGCCTCGGCCACGCTGATGCTGCTCGTCGGCTACCGGGTGTTCAAGAAGCTCGAAACGGGGATCGCGGATGTTGCCTAACGGGAGCATCGAGGCCAACCACCTCTGGAAGCGGTTCCGCGCCGACAGCCGCCGCATGCTGCTGCGCGACAACCTCGGCCGGATGGTCCGCAAGATCACGCGGCGCGACGCGGCGGACTGGCGCTGGGCGTTGCGCGACATCGACTTCCAGATCCAGCCGGGCGAGGCGGTCGGCCTCATCGGCTCGAACGGATCCGGCAAGTCGACGCTGCTCAAGATGCTGACCGGCGTCATGTACCCGTACGCGGGGACCATCGACGTCCGCGGCCGCATCGGCGCGCTCATCGAGGTCCGCGCCGGCATCCACCCCGACCTGACGGGCCGTGAGAACGCCTACCTGTACGGCTCGCTGCTCGGCCTCAAGCGGGCCGAGGTGGCCGCGCGGTTCGACGACATCGTGGACTTCGCCGAGCTGGGCACCGCGATCGACCGGCAGGTCAAGTGGTACTCGTCCGGCATGCAGATGCGGCTCGGCTTCGCGGTCGCCGCGTTCCTCGAGCCCGACGTGCTGCTCGTCGACGAGGTCCTCGCGGTCGGCGACGCGCTGTTCCAGCAGAAGTGCCTCGACCGCATGCGCGCCGTCCTCGAGCAGGGCACCACGCTCGTGCTGGTGTCGCACGACCTCGCGTCCGTCGAGTCGATCTGCACCCGCGGCATCTGGCTCGAACAGGGCGACATCCGCGCCGACGGCCCGATCCGCGCCGCGCTGCGCGGCTACCGCGACAGCGTCGAGGCGGAGACCGGGCTGCGGGTGCGGACCGACGAGCCGGTCCACATGACGTACTGCGACATCCGGGGCGGCGAGACCCCGGGCGTCACCACCAGCGCACCCATGGTCGTCGACCTCGACTTCCAGACCGAGCGCACCGGCCCGGCCGTGCTGCACATCGGCGTCACCGAGGGCACCGCGAGCCCGGTGTTCACCGCGCGGCGCGACATCTACCTCGGCTGGGCGGGCAACCAGTCCCGCTGCACCATCGGCCAACTGCCGCTGCCGCGCGGCCGCTACGCCCTGTGGGTCGGCATCTACGACCGCGACGGCCACCCGCTCATGTCGTGGGCGCCGGCCAAACAGTTCGACGTCGCCGGCCCGGACCTCGACACCCCGCCGCGCGCCGTGGTCATGGCCGCGCCGGTGTACGTGGACCACGTCTGGGAGTCCTGATCGCGTGCGCGTCCTCGTCGTTCCGCACGACATGCAGCTCGGGGGCAGTTCGATCAACGCGCTGGACCTGGCGCGGACCGTGCGCGAGCGCGGCCACGAGGTGTGGGTGATGGCCCGTCAGGGGCCGTTGCGCGACCGGATGGCCGCGTTCGGGCTCCCGCTCGTCGAGGCGCCCGAGGAGATGCGGCTGCGGCCGTCCCCCGCGGTCGTGCGCGCGGTGCGCGCGGCCGTACGGCGGCACCGGATCGACGTCGTGCACGGCTACGAGTACTGGCCGACGCTGGAGGGCCACCTCGGCGCGTCCGGGGCGGCGACGGTCGGGACCATCATGTCGATGGGCAGCCTGCCGCCGTACATCCCGCGCGTCACGCTCACGCTCGGCTACGGCGACCTGTACGACGAGGTCCGCGCCGAGCCGTGGGCGGCGCGGGCGGGCGCGACGCTGCTGGAGCCGCCGATCGACACGGTGTACGACAGCGTCGACGCCGACGGCGTCGACCTGGCGGCGTTCCGCGCCGCGCACGACCTCCCGCAGGGCCCGCCGACGCTCGCCGTGGTGTCGCGGCTCGCGCGCAACATGAAGCAGGAGAGCGTCGAGCGGGTGGTCGACGCGGTCGCCGCACTGGACCCCGACGTGCCGGGTGTCCGGGCGGTGGTGGTCGGCGACGGCTCGGCGGGCGACGACATCCGGCGCCGGGTCGAAAAGGTCAACGCCGGACTCGGGCGCCGGGCGGTCGTCATGACCGGCGCGATGGACGACCCGCGGGCGGCCTACGCGTGCGCGGACGTGGTGTGCGGGATGGGCAGTTCGATCCTGCGCGGCATGTCCTTCGGGGTCGCCGGGGTGGTGGTCGGCGAGCGCGGCTTCACCGAGCCCGTGCGGCCGGACACCGTGCCGGTGTTCGACCGGTTCGGCTTCCACGGGGTGGGCTCCGGGCTCGACCCGGCCGCGGACCCGCTGCCCGGGCTGCTGCGCGAGCTGTTCGCGGACAACGCACGCCGCGGGGAACTCGCGGCCTGGTCAAGGAAGTTGGTCGTCGACCGGATGAGCCTCGAACGGCAGGCCGGAGTGCTCCTGGCGTGCTACGAGGCGGCCGTCGAGGCCCGGAAGGCGCGCGGCGCGGTGGGCCGCACGGCCGACGCGGCCGGCACCTTCGGGCGGCTCGCCGGGTTCAAGCTGACGGAGGCCGTGCGGGCACGGCGGTCGCGAGGAGGGGCCCATGGCTGATCGGTCCGACGACCTCGTCTTCCTGCACGCCGGGGCGTTCTCCGGCTCCGCGCCCGGGCTGCTCAAGGCGCTGCGCGGCCGCGGCACCGGCGTCACGGCGTTCGACCTCATGCCGCTCGCCCGCGAACCCCGGCTCGCCGCCGCCCGGTTGCGCGCGACGGCCGAGGCGCGGCGCACCGGGGCCGGGACGCCGTGGACCAAGACCGCCGCGTGGCCCGCCGCCGTCCAGCGGTACGTGCAGCGGCGGGGACTGCTCGAACAGGGCCGCCCCCTGCTGATCGTGCAGACGCTGCCGGCGCTGCTCCCGCCCGCGGGCGTGCGCTACGGCGTCTACACCGACCGCGTCGGCCTCGAGGGCACCGAAGGCGGCGACGGAGCCGGCGAACGGCACGACCCGGCGGGTGGCACCGGCGAGCACCGGTCCCGCTACACACGCGGCTGGCTGGCGCGGGAACGCGCCATGATCGCCCGCGCCCACAGGGTGTTCGTCATGGGCCAGAGCACCGCCGACGCGGTCGTCGAGCGCTACGGCGTTCCCGAGGAGCGCGTGGTCGTGGTCGGCGCGGGCGTCAACGTCCCCGCCGAGGGCGACGTGCCCGCGGGTCGGGAACTGCCCGAGAAGACGCCGCACTTGCTGTTCGTCGGCGTCGAGTGGGAGCGCAAGGGCGGCCCCGAGCTCATGGAGGCCTTCCGGCGGGTGCGGGCCGAGGAGCCGTCGTGGCGGCTCACGCTCGCCGGCAGCGCCCCCGAGGGCGCGCTACCGCCCGGCGTGACGTCGGCGGGCCGGGTCCCGCACGAACGGATGCCCGAACTGTACGCGCAGGCCGACGCGTTGGTGATCCCCACGCACCGAGAGCCGTTCGGGATCGCGCTCGTCGAGGCGCTGACCCGCGGCCTGCCGTGCGTCGGCACGACGGTGGGCAACCAGCGCACCATCGTCGGCGACGCGGGCGTCCTCGTCCCACCCGGCGACGTCGACGCGCTCACGGACGCGCTGCGCGCGCTGCACCGCGACTACGCGGAACTGCGCGCCCGCGCCGAGAAGCACGGCGCGGTGCTGCGCGCCACGATGACGTGGCCGCACGTCGCCCAGACGATCGTGGAAGGGCTGGCATGACGTCCGGGGAGCCGCCCGCACGCCGGGAACCGTCCGTGGCGGCGGTGTTCGTCACGTTCAACCGCTCGGCGCTGCTGCGCGACACGCTCACCGCGCTCGCCGGGTCGACGCGCCCGGTCGACGAGGTCGTCGTCGTCGACAACGCCTCCACCGACGACACCGCCGAGATGCTCGCCGCCGAGTTCCCGAAGGTGCGGCACGTCCGCCTCGCGTCGAACACCGGCGCGGCGGGCGGCTTCGCGGAGGGCCTGCGCGTCGCGGAGGCCGCCGGGCACGACTGGATCTGGCTGTTCAACGACGACGACCACCCGCTGCCCGGCGCGCTCGCCGCCATGCTCGACCGGATGTCCGAACTTCCGCAGCGCACCGCGATGTTCGCGTCCTGGCTGGTGGACGACACGGGCGCGGTCGCGCGGCTGGGCTCCGGCTGGCGCAACCGCCGGCTGCCGCTCGTCGAGCCGCCCGCGGACGGCCGCCCGTACCCCGTGGACGTGCTGATCTTCGCGGGCGCGCTCGTCAACGCCGCGGCGGTGCGCGAGCTCGGCCTGCCGCGCGCGGAGTACTTCATGATGTGGGAGGAGATGGAGTACTGCATCCGTGCCCGCCGGGCCGGTTGGGCGGTCTACATCCTTCCCGAGCCGTTGGTTGCCACACTGCACGTCGGTGCCGCGAGCGCGCCCCCGTGGCGGCTCTACTACCAGTCACGCAACCACCTGGCGATGGCCCTCGAGCACCGGTCGGTGCCGGAGGTGTGGCACTGGGCGGTGCGCCAGGCGAAGTTCACCGCCGTGACCCTCACCCGGCAGGACCGCAAGCTCGCCCGCACCCGGGCGCGGTCCCTCGGCGCCTGGCACGCGATCCGGGGCAAGACCGGGCGTACCGTGACCCCCAACTGACGGGTCGCCGACGGAAGTCCCTCGAACTCGTGCCCGAGTGTCGGACCCGCCGCTTGCGCGCCCCCGTGCGCCCCTATGCTCCTGTACGCCTCCGATCCGGCGAGGGTGGGGTGGCCCGCACAAGGGCGGGCCCGTGCCGGACGGCTCGGCGGGGAGACAGACCATGGTTGGGGAACCGCACAGACTCAGACGCCGCACGGCGTACCTGCTGCCGCTGATGCTGCTCGGCATGCTCATGGCGGGGCTGGTGGCCGCGCCGCGCACACAGGCGGCCGCGGCGCCGGGGGGACTGCCGCTGAGCCCCACCAAGGGCCGCCCGGGCGACCTCGTCACGGTCACCTGGACGTCCTCGTGCGGCGGCCAGATCTCCTGGGACAACGTGCAGGTCCCGACGGCGAGCGCCGGCGGAGAGTTCTGCACGTCGTTCACGTTTCACGTACCCGGCGGCGCGGCACCCGGCAACCATTTCGTCAACTGGGGCTACCCGACGTCGCCGAGCGCCAACTTCACCGTCCTCGCCGCGCCGTCGATCTCGGTGACCAAGACCGCCCTGCCCGGCGGCACCGCGTCGATCAGCTACACGAACTTCGAGTCCTGTGCCGCGTCGGTCGCCTTCGACGGCGCCACCGTGCTGGGGAAGGCCTCGAACGCGGGCACCTACAAGGCCGACTTCACGGTGCCCGGTGGCGCCGACCCCAACGTCGGGCACACCGTCGCGCTCACGTGCGGCGCACGCTCCCTCGCGTCGACGTCGATCACGCTCGACAAACCCGCGCCGCCCATACCCCCGACGACGCCCGTGAGCGTCCCGCCGGTGCCGGGCGGCCCGCCCGTCCCGGGAACCTCCGCCGCGCCCACGAAGGGCGCCCCCACGACGGCCGCGCCGACCACGAGCGCGCCCACGACCGGCGCACCGCCGAGCGAGAGCCCGACGCCGACCGCGAGCGACAGCCCGAGCGGGCAGCCGACGCCGACGGACGCGGGCACACCCGGCACGCCGCCGGCGAGCGGTGCAGCGCCGCCCGCGCCCGGAGGCACGCCCGTCATCCAGACCGGCCGCCCGGACATCTCCCTCGCCCCGGCCAAGCCCGGCACCACCGCCCAGCTGACCGCGACCCGGCTGCCCGCCGCGTGCCTCGCCGGCACCCCGCACGTCGAGCTCGGCGGCCGGCGCCTGGCCCTCGCCAAGCAGGCCGCCCCGGTCGCCGCGATCGACGGTGTGACGTGGACGCCGGTCGTGCGCATCCCCGCCGACGCCCGCGTCGGCGAGCACACCCTCCGCGTCACCTGCGGCAGCGAAAGCGGCTCGGGCACGTACCACGTCGACGGCTCGGCGCTCGAGAACGAGCTGACCAGCGCCGTCAAGGCGCCCGGCGAGACGTCGTTCACGCCGACCCGCGCCGCCGTCACGGTGATCGCCGTCGTCCTGCTGCTGCTCATCGCGCGCTTCCCGGCGGAGCTGTTCAACAAGACGTACGAGGAGCACCGCGACGTCATCGACGCGAAGCTCGGCCGCGCCCGTGCGCCGTTCGCCGCGGCCGCGCGCCTGCTGCCGCGCCCGCTGCGCGTCGCGGCCGCGTTCGCGGCGGCGGCCGTGCTGTTCGCCCTCGTCGAACCCGGCAGCGGACCCAACACGCACACGCTCGTGCTGATCGCCGAGCTCGGCGCCGCGCTGCTGGTGACCTGGTTCGTCTACCAGCACATCGGCGAGCTGCGCGCCCGGCGCGTGACCGGCGTGCGCGGCCCCGTGCACATCGCGGGCGCGGCGTTCGCGGTCGCGCTGGTGTGCGTGGCGGTGTCGCGCGCCGCGCACCTGATGCCCGGCTACGTGTACGGCATCGTCGTGGTCTACGCCGTCAGCCGCGAAGGCGTGGCCGCGTGGACCGCCCGCCGCGAGGCCGGCGCGATCATGCTCGGCGCGTGGCTCATGATCGCCGTGTCCGTCGCCGCGTGGTTCGCGCAGGCGCCGGTGCGGGACGCGTTCGGCACCCGCTCGCACGCCGGCCTCATCGCGTCCGGCGTGCTGACGCTGGTGTTCGTCGCGGGCGTGGAGACCGTGATGTTCGGGCTGCTGCCGCTGCGCTTCCTGGACGGGCGCAAGCTGCTCGACCGGGGGTGGCTCGCCTGGGCGGCGCCGTTCGCGGTGGCGTCGGCCCTGTTCGTGCACGTGCTGGTCACCGAGTACCTGGCCGAGGTGCCGTCCGACACCGCGGCCGGGGCGCTGACGGGCGCGCTCGTCCTCCTGGTCGGCTTCGGCCTCGGGTCGGTGCTGTTCTGGGCGTACTTCCGCGGCTACGACCAGCGCCGCGCGGCTACGCCCCCGACGGCCGCTCCGGGGCTGCCTCCGGGTCCGCCCGCCGCGCCGCCCACCGGTCCCGCGTGAGCGCGTACTCGACCTCGCCGTGCTCGGAGCCGTCGATGAGCTCGGGCCAGTCCTGGAAGAACGTGCGCTGGAAGGTGAGCCCGCACTTCTCCATGACCCGCCGCGAGCGGCTGTTGACGGTCATGGTGTCGGCGACGATGCGCTCCACGCCCACGTACTCGGTGAACGCCTTGTCGACGAGCGTCAGCGAGCCCTCGGTGGCGAGGCCCCGACCCCAGGCCTCGCGGCGCAGGCGGTAGCCGAGCTCCAGGATCTCGGCGGACTCCGCGTCGACCGGGCGCATTTCGAACCAGCCGAGGAAGGCGCCGGTGGCCCGCTCCTCCGCGGCCCACATGCCGGGTGCCCCGCCGAGGACGGGGAACCCGCGCAGCACACGGGGCATGACCTCGGAGACCACGCGCTCGCGTGGGGTGGGCTTGCCTCCGTCGAGGAAGCGCATGACCTCCGGGTCGGCGTCGAGTGCCACGAGGTTGTCGACGTCGTCCTCGGTGAAGGGGCGCAGCCGCATGCGGTCGGTGTCCGGAAAGATCGACATCGGGCGATCGTCACCCGGCACGCCGGGGCCGGCAACCGGATTTGCGCGGAGCGCCTTCAGCTCCCCGGGCTGTGAAGGGCGTCCGACGTCGCCTGGTCGGCCGGGATGAACGCCTCCAGCTTCAGCTCGGCCAACGTCACGTCCACCGCCGTGGCGAAGGTCATCACGGTGGTCATCAGCCGCAGCTCGCCGCGTGAGGTGCGCAGGTGGAGCGGTACAGCGAAGCCCAAGTGCTCACCCGACGTCGGGAGTTCCGGCAGGTACTGGGCCAACTCGGCCTGCAGTTCCGGATGCCGGGACAGCCGTTCGACGATGTGCCGGGCCCACTCGGGGAAGTTGAGCACGCGCGGCGCCATCCCGTCCGGGTGCAGCGCCAGCCGGTAGACGTTCGCCCCCGGGCCCACCAGCCCGGGGGCCGCGCCCTCGGTGATCAGGTCGAACGCCGCGTTCGCCGCCACCAGGTCGCCGTTGCGGTCCACCACGATCGCCGGATACGGCAGATGGCCGGTCAGGATGTGGTCGATCGCCGTCCGCACCGGTGCCAGCACCGGGTCCGTGAACGAGCTCTCCGGGTACGCCGGTGCGAACCCGGCCGCCGCGAGCAGCTCGTTGCGCTCCCGCAACGGCAGCTCCAGCGACTCGGCCAGGCGGATCACCATGCCCCGGCCCGGCACCGAACGGCCCGACTCGATGAAGCTCAGGTGCCGCTGCGTCGTCCCCGCGCGCAGCGCGAGGTCCATCTGGCTGACACGGCGGCGGGTGCGCCGTTCGCGCAACGCGCTCGGGAAGTCCACGCCACCGATTGAACCCCGCGCGCGGAGTCGCGGCTATTCCCTCACGGGAATTGTCGATCATCTAGCGGCTCGGCAGCATCGAGGCCATGGACATCGGCGTACTCCTCCCGACCGGCCAGGCCCAGTGGGGCGCGGGCACCGACCCGCGCGACCTCGTCGGCTTCGCCACCCGAGCCGAATCGCTCGGCTACTCCTCGCTCTTCGTCAACGACTCGCTCATCAGCCCGCGCATCGAGGCACTGACCATGCTCGCCGCGCTCGCGCCCGTCACCGACCAGATCGCGCTCGGCACCGGGGCGCTCCTTCCGTTCCTGCGCAGGCCCGTGCAGGCCGCGCAGGCCCTCGCCTCGATCGACCTGCTCTCCGGAGGACGGCTCACCGTCGCCGTCGGAGCCGGGTTCCCGGGGCGGTTCGGGCAGCCGCTCTACACGCTGTCCGAAGTGCCGTGGGAACGCCGCTTCAAGCGGCTCGACGAGACCGTCGGACTGTGGCGGGCACTGTGGAGCGGGGAGGGCTCGTACCACGGCGAGATCGCGCACTTCGACGAACTCCCGCCCGCGACCCGACCGTTCCACGACGGAGGGCCGCCGATCTGGCTGGGCGGCGGAACCCCGGCGGCGTTGGCCCGCACCGGTCGGATCTACGACGGCTGGCTGCCGTACCCGCCCGACCCCGCCGACTACGCGACCGGGCTGCGTGCCGTCCGCGAGGCGACGGTCGAGGCCGGAAGGCCCGAAGATGCCGTCACACCGGCGCTGTTCGTCTCTGTGCGGGTCGACCGCGGCGTCGACGAGGGTCGTGCCGTGCTCGACCGCTACGCCCTCGCGAACTACGGCATGCCGCTCGCCGAACTGGAGAAGATCCAGGCCGTCGTCACCGGCACGCCCGACGAGGTCGCCGCCGGGCTGCGCCGGTACGCCGACGCGGGCGCGCGGCACGTCGTTGTCCGGCTCGGAGCCCTCGACATGGCCGATCAGGGAGAACAACTCGGCGCCGTGGCACGGTTGTTGCCCGACCTGCGGTGAAGTGCGGGCCGCGTCCGGACCGTCGCGGACGCGGCCGGGTGCTACGGCAGCTGCCAGTTGATCGGCTTGGCGCCCAGCTGCTGGAGCATCTCGTTCGTCCGGCTGAACGGCCGCGAGCCGAAGAAGCCGCCGTTGGCGGACATCGGGCTCGGGTGGACCGACTCGACCACGGGGACACCCGGGCCGAGCAGGGGCTTCAGGCTGCGCGCCTGACTGCCCCACAGGATCGCGGTCAGCGGCTTGCCGCGCGCGGCCAGCGCGCTGATCGCCTGCTCGGTCACGGCCTCCCAGCCCTTGCCCTTGTGGGCGTTGGGCTTGCGCGGCGCGGTGGTGAGAGCGCGGTTCAGCAGCAGGACGCCCTGGCTCGCCCAGGGGGTCAGGTCGCCGTTGGTCGGCGGCGGCACGTCGAGGTCGTTCATGAGCTCGGTGTAGATGTTCACGAGGCTCGGCGGCAGCGGGCGCACGTCCGGGGCGACCGAGAAGCTCAGCCCCACCGCGTGCCCCGGCGTCGGATAGGGGTCCTGACCGACGATCAGCACCCGGACGTCGTCGAACGGCTGCTGGAACGCGCGCAGGATGTTCGGTCCGGCCGGGACGTAGCTGCGGCCCGCGGCGATCTCGGAACGCAGGAACGCGCCCATCGCCGCGATGTTCTCCGCCACCGGCTCCAGGGCCTTCGCCCAGCCGGCCTCGACGGTTTCGTGTAGGGGTCGTGGAGCCATGATCGGTACCCTACCGACCGACGCCGACACGCTCGTTCGCCGCGGCTTCGTACACCTCGGCGAAGCCGTCGATCATGTTCCGCCGCGTGAAGTTCGCCATCGCGCGCTCGCGGGCGGCCTCGCCCATGATCGTGCGGGTGTCCTCGTCCACCACCAACTCCCTTACGGCGGCGGCCAATGCGTCGCGGTCGCCCTTGCGGACCAGGCGGCCGGTGACGCCGTTCTCGACGACGTCGTTGACGCCGCCGACCGCAGTGCCGACCACGGGGACGCCCGCGCACATCGCCTCGGCGACCGCGATGCCGAAGCCCTCGTAGTTCGACGTCGACAGGAACAGGTCGGCGGCGTCGAACGCGTCCTGCAGCCGGGGGAGCGGCGGCACCAGGTGCACGCGCTTGGCGACGCCCAACTCCTCGATCAGCGCCCGGATCTCGGGGCCCTGGTTGCCGACGATCGCGAACGCCACCGCGGGGCCGGCGTCGCCCAGCGACGTCAGCACCTGCGCGGCGACCTCGACGAACAGCGGGATGTTCTTCTGGCCCGACCGGCCGACGCCCACCACGAGCCGGGTGTTCGGGGCGACGCCCAGTTCGCCGCGCAGCCGGGCGCGGGCGGCGATGTCCGGGACGTGCGGCTCGACACCGAGCGGGACCAGGGGGACCCTGGCGCGCGGGATGCCGAGCAGCGCGGCCGTCGCGTCCCGCACGTCCGACGAGTGCGCGAAGGGGCGGAACCGGGCCTTCGTGATCAGCCGGCGTTCGATGCGGTTGGTCCACTCGCTGTGCAGGCCGCCCTTCAGCGGCTCGTGCACCTCGATGACGCGCCCGGCCGACGGGACGGCGAGGGCGGCGGGGAGGGCGTGCCGGGCGGTGCCGCTGTGCGCGTGGATGACGTCCGGGCGGATCCGGCGCACCGCGGCGGCGTAGCGCAGCGGTATCCGGAGCTCCTCGACTTTGTTCGGCGGGCCCGTGTAATCGAGCGGATGCACCGTCACATTCGGTCCCAGCAGGTGCAGTTCGTCCTCCTCTGCGGCGGGCCGCGCGGTCACCGCGTGGCACTCGAACCGCTCCGGGTCCAGACCCGCGAGGATCTGCCGGCTCACCTGCGGGATCCCCCCGCCAGTGCTCAGCCGCCACACCACATGCACGACCTTGATCCGGCCGCCACGACCCGAGCCCACCATGCACCGCTCCTTGAATCCCCCCGGGCCGCACCCCCTGCGGCCCATCCCGACAGCACCCAGGCACCGTAACAAGCGGCGGGGCTCAGCGGGGCAGGAACTGCGGGCACTGATAGGGGCCGGCGCTGGTTCGACCGGACACGATCGTCACCTGCACCTCGTCCGGCCGCGTCCGGTTCACGTACGACTCCGCCCGCGCGAGAGTGCACACGAGCTGCCCGACGGCCGGCTCGGCGAGCCCCTCCAGCGCGGGCTTGCCGAGGGACAGTGTGACCTGGCCCTGGTCCGAGGTGACGGTATACGCGGCGAGGTAGGCCGTGTTGTACATCCCGGCCGCCGCCTCGGCCGCGTCAGGTCCGCCCTGCAGCGCGGACACCGCCTGCGACAGTTCCGTGATCTGCAGGTCCGGCCGGGGCGCGGCCCTGAGCCCGGCGGCGGAGGCGAAGTAGAGCCGCATGCCCTGGGTCAGGCCGCCGGCGGGCACCCCGGCGTCGATCACCGGGGTGGGCTGGACTCCGCACCCGGCGAGGACGGTGGTGAGCAGGGCACCCGCGAGCGCCGCGGGTCGTGCGGCGGTCACATCGGCTCCTCGTCGCGATCGTCGGCCGTCCGGTCGGCCGTTCCGTCGTCCGTCCCGTCATCCGGCTGTGTCGTCGGGAGGGTCAGCGTGAACACTGTCCCGCCGCCCTTGCGCTCGCCGACCGTCAGCGTCCCTCCGTGCAACCGCACGTTCTCCGCGGCGATCGCCAGACCGAGGCCGCTGCCCTCGGAGCGGGTGCGGGCCGTGTCGGCCTTGTAGAACCGGTCGAACACATGCTTGCGGACCTCCGGCGGGAGGCCGGGACCGTGGTCGCTCACGGTCAGGACGACCGTGTCCGCGTGGCGCGCCAGGGCAACGGTCACCGGCGGGGCGCCGTGCCGCAGGGCGTTGCCGACGAGGTTGGCGGTGACCACGTCGAGCCGGCGGCGGTCGAGGCGCGCCCTGATCCCGGCCGGGAGGTCGGTGGCGACCTCGTCGGTCCAGCCGCGCACGGCGATGCTGGCGCGGACGGCGTCGGCGACGTCCACGTCGCCGAGGTTCAGGACGGCGGCGTGCGCGTCGAAGCGGGAGATCTCGATGAGGTCCTCGACGAGCCGGGTCAGCTTGGCCGTCTCGGCGCTCACGGTGCGGGCCGCGCGGGCGGTGTCCGGCGGGAGCTGGTCGGCGTCCTCGTCCAGCACCGCCGAGACCATGGTCATCGCGGCCAGCGGGGTGCGCAGTTCGTGCGAGACGTCGGCGACGAAGCGCCGGGCGAGCGCTTCCTGGTCGCGCAGTTCGGCGACGCTGCCCTGAAGCGCCTCGGCGGCGTGGTTGAACGTATGGGCCAGATCGGTGAGTTCGTCGTGCCCCCGCGGCTTGACGCGCGCGCCCAGCTCGCCGGACGCGAGGCGCCGGGCCCCGCGGCCGAGCTCGCGGACCGGCCGCAGCACCGTCCCCGCCGCGAGCAGAGCCAGCACGACGACGGCCACCGCGACCGGCACAAGGCCGTCCCGGACGGTGCGCAGCAGCGCGTCGATGTCCCGGTCTTCGGCGGCCAGCGACACGATCGCGTACGCCTCGACGCCCGACGGCTGACCGGACCCCGCGAACGTGACCGGTGTGCCGACGACCAGCCACGGCTCACCGTGCCAGTCGACCCGCTGGAAGCTCGTCCGGGCCCGCGACCGCACCCGGTCCTGGAGTTCGGGGCTGAGCCTGGTCAGGTCGGCCGCGGGGTCGGTCGACACCGTCAGGTCGCCGTACTGCGCGACGACGGTGGCCCGTGGACCGGGCGGCTCCACCTCGCGGGCGAACCGCTCCAGCGCCCCCCGGTCCGGCGGGACGTCGAACTCCCGTGCAGCGAGCGCGAGTCGGTCGCGGAAGTCGGTGACGACGGAGTCCTGCGCGCGCTTGAGGATGTAGATGCGCGACTCGCGGTACGCCAGGACGGTCGCGGTCAGCGCGGCCAGCGCGGCGACGACCACGAACGCGAGCACGAGGCGGGGCCGCAGGCCGCCGATCCCGCGGCGGGCCCAGCCGAGCAGGGAACGCGGGGGTCGTCGCGGCGGCGTGGCGTTCGGGGGGATCACAGCGGCCCGAACCGGTAGCCGAATCCGCGCGCGGTCTGGATGTAGCGGGGCTGTGCCGGGGTGTCCTCGATCTTGGCGCGCAGCCGGCCGACGGCCGCGTCGACGAGCCGCGAGTCGCCGAGGAAGTCGTGCTCCCACACCAGTTCGAGCAGCCGCTCGCGGGTGTAGACGAGCCCGGGACGGGACGACAGTTCGAGCAGCAGCCGCAGCTCGGTCGGCGGCAGCGGAACGTCTTCACCCGCGCGGGCGACGGTGAGCGCGCCCCGGTCGATGACCAGGTCGCCGAAGGTGTCCACGGGCCTGGCCGGCACCGGATCGGCACGCCGGAGCACCGCCCGGATGCGCGCCTCGAGGACCCGCGCCGTGACCGGCTTGACCACGTAGTCGTCGGCGCCCGCCTCCAGCCCGCTCACCACGTCGAGGTCGTCGCCGCGCGCGGTCAGCATGATGATCGGCACCGGAGCGAGGGCGCGCACGCGGCGGCACACCTCGAAGCCGTCCATTCCCGGCAGCATCAGGTCGAGCACCACGATCTCGACGGGGCCGCCCGCCGCCATGCGGGCGCGCAGCAGCTCGAGCCCCTGCTCACCGGTGCCGGCGGCGTCCACACGGTGGCCGTGCCGGGTCAGGACGAGCTCCATGCCGTCACGTACAGAGGAGTCGTCTTCGATCAGGAGCACGTGCGGCATGTGTCCGAGTATGCGGGATATCGACCGCCCGATCCGCGGCATCCGCGCCGACCCGCGATCTTGTTACCTGCTCATCATGTGGCGATCGCGGAACGGGGAAATTCGGTCGATGAATGTCGGTCCCGGGTTCTAGCGTCGACCCATGGTCGAACAAGCGAGCGAGCCGGTCCCGATCCGTTACCTCCAGGGCGACGCCACCGCCCCGCAGGCCAAGGGCGTCAAGATCATCGCCCACGTGTGCAACGACCAGGGCGGCTGGGGCAAGGGCTTCGTCGTCGCCGTCTCCCACCGCTGGCCCGAGCCCGAGGCCGCGTACCGCGGCTGGCACCGCGCCCGCGCCCGCAACGACTTCGCGCTCGGCGCCGTGCAGTTCGTCCAGGTCGACCGCCTCGTCACGGTCGCCAACATGATCGGCCAGCACGGCATCAAGACCGGCAGCAAAGGCGTCCCGGTCCGCTACGAGGCGATCGGCACCGCGCTGCGCACGGTCGGCGACAAGGCCCTCGAACTCGGCGCGTCCGTCCACATGCCGCGCATCGGCTGCGGACTCGCCGGCGGCCGCTGGACGTTGGTCGAACCCCTGGTCGTCGAGGCGCTCAGCCGACGCGGCGTGCACGTCACCGTGTACGACCACGACTGACCGGTTCGGCTGACCCGCGCCCCCGCGCCTGGCAGGATGGGCCGGGTGCCGGGGAGGGGAGTCCCCGGTCTCGAGGGGGGATCGCACCTCATGCGGATCGTGATGATCGTCGGCTACCCCGGGGTCCCGTGGGAGACCGACTGGGTGAAATCGGCCGGGCACGCGGCCGAGGTGATCAGGCTGTCCAACACGGACGAGCTGACCTGGCCGCAGGTCGACGGCGCGCCCTACCTGGCGCAGGACCCCGACGACCCGAGGCACTACCAGATCCGGACGTTCAGCTGGCGCCCGTCGCGGCTGTTCGGCCGGGTCTCGCACGTGATGATGGCGCGCCGCTACCAGAAGGCCGTGCGCTACGTCGCGAAGAAATACGGCCCGGTCGACGTCGTGCACGCGCACTTCTACTGGGCGCACTACCTCGTCGCCATGAAGCGCGAGCTCAAACTGCCCTACGTCGTCACCGAGCACCACACCTCGTGGCAGGGCCACTGGACCGAGCCCCCGCCCAGCCCGCTCGGCATCAAACGGGCCCGCGAGCTGTACGCCGAGGCGGCGACCGTCATCGCGGTCTGCGAGTCGCTCCGCGACAAGATCACCTCGTACGGCCTGACCGGCGCCTTCGAGGTGATCCACAACCCGGTCGACGCCGCGCCGTTCGCGCTGCCCGACGCCAACCCCCGCGAAGGCCGCGACACCGTCGAGTTCGTGTCCGTCGCGCGGCTCGCCCCGGCCAAGGGCTTCGACGTGCTGCTCGACGCGTTCGCCGCGGCCAGCCGCGAGGACCCGAGGCTGCGCCTGACCGTCGTCGGCGACGGACGGGAACGCGCGAAGCTGGAGGAACAGGCCGCGAGGCTGCGCATCGCCGACGTCGTCACCTTCGCCGGCCGGCTGCCGCGCCCCGAGATCGCCGCGCTGCTGCACAAGGCCGACGCTTTCGTGCTCGCCTCCCGCGCCGAGAACCTCACGGTCGCGGTCCTCGAGGCCTGGTGCGCCGGCCTGCCGGTGGTCACCACCGACGTCGGCGGGCACGCCGAGGTCATGGAGCCGCACCTCGGGCTGCTCGTGCCGTCGGAGGACACCGCCGCGCTGGCCGAGGCGATCCGGGCCGTCGCGGCCGCGCCCGAGGCGTACGACCGGCAGCGCATCGCCGTCGAGGCCCGCAAACGGTTCTCGCCCGAAGCGGTCGGCGCCGAGCTCGACCGGATCTACCGCACCGCGGCCACGGGGCATCCGGCAAGATCATAGGAGTGCGGTGCCGCCCGGCACCGCGGTCGGGCCCACCGGGCCCGCGGAACACGCACAACCGGAAAGGCGGCGGTCGCTCGTGGACTCGAAGGCCTGGGACGAACGCTACACAGGCACCGAGCTGGTGTGGTCGGCCGAGCCCAACCGCTTCGTGGCGGAGCACACCGGAGACCTCCCGGCGGGCCGCGCGATCGACCTCGCGGCCGGCGAAGGCCGCAACGCGATCTGGCTGGCCAAGCAGGGCTGGGCCGTCACCGCGGTGGACTTCTCCGCGGCCGCGCTCGCCAAGGGCAAGCTGCTCGCGGACGCGCAGGGCGTCACCGTCGACTGGGTCGCCGCGGACCTGCTCACCTGGCGGCCCGAGACCGGCGCGTACGACCTCGTGGTCATCGCCTACCTGCACCTGCCCGAGGCCGACATGAAGGCGGTGCTCGCCGAGGCGGCCGCGGCGCTCGCGCCCGGCGGCCGGCTCGTGTTCGTCGGCCACGACCGCACGAACCTGACGGACGGCGTGGGCGGCCCGCAGGACCCCGCCATCCTGCACACCCCCGAGACGGTCGCGGGCACGCTGCCGGGGCTGCGCGTCGAACGCGCCGAGCGGGCACACCGGCCGCTCACGGTCGACGGCGAGCCCCGCGAGGCGATCGACACGCTGGTCATCGCCACCCGCGACTGACCGGTTCCACGGCGTCGGGGGGGGGGGGCCGCGGGGCGGCGGCCGGGCGCGCCCCCCCCCGCCCGCCCCCCGCGACTCACCGGTCCCACGGCGGCGGGTTTCGGCCGCCGCGGCAGCGCGACGGCCGAAACCCGCCAGCGTGCCCCACAGTTCCGGGCGAGGCTGGCAGCATGACCACCGCATTCCGGATCATCCCCATCGACGAGACCGTCGCCAAAGAGGTCCGCACGACGCTGCGCGCTCCCGGTTACGGCCACCCCGCGTACACCGAGGACATCGAGGGCGGCGCGCCGTGCCGGCTGTGCCTCGCCAAGGCCGAGCCCGGCCGCGACAGCGAGCGCATGATCCTGTTCACCTACGACGCGTTCCAGGGGCAGGAGGAACTGCCGCTGCCGGGACCGGTGTACGTGCACGAACGCGACTGCGTGCCGTACGCGGACACCGGCCGCTTCCCGCCCCACATGGTCGCGAGCGGCGTCATCCTGGACGCGTACGCCGAGGGCCGCCGCCCGCTCCACGAACGGGCCGTCGACCAGGACCGGGCCGAGGCCGCACTCGCCGACGTCCTGTCGCAACCGGACGTCGACTACGTCCACGTGCGCAGCCGCAGCGCGGGCTGCTACCTGTTCACCGCGCGCCGTGCCTGAACTCCCAACGGCACCAGGGCATGACGGAGGCCCGCCCCGTGTGCGAGTCGGTCGGGGCGGGCCGGACACCGTCACCGAGGGGCAGGATTCCTCGGGGATGATGCGGGCAACGTAACGCGCCCCACTGACAACGGCGTTCGACACGCCCCCGTGCGGACCCGCGACGGTGCGCGGAGCCTCACCGCGTAGGCTGTCAACCGCACGGTCGCACGCCGGAACCGCGGACACGGGGGCGCTCATGACCATCAACAGCGGGAAAGCGCTGGGCAGTTCGACGACCGTGCAGACCCGGCTCGGTCCCGTCGACTGCTACGCGACAGGGCCGGCGGACGCGCCGGTACTGGTCTTCGTGCACGGGCTCGTCGCCAACGCCGACCTGTGGGCGCGCTGCGTGCCGCTGCTGTCCGAGGACCACCGCTGCCTCACGCTCGACCTGCCGCTCGGCGCGCACACCACGCCCGTTCCGCGGCGCGCCCCGGTCACACCCGACTCGGCCGCCGAGGCCGTCGCCGAAGCGGTCCGCGAACTCGCGCCCGACGGCTGCGTCCTGGTCGGCAACGACACCGGCGGCGTGCTGTGCCAGCTGGTCGCCACACGGCACGCCGACACGGTGCCGATCGACGGGCTCGTGCTGACGTCCTGCGACACGTACGACAACTTCCTGCCGCCGATCCTGCGCTACATCCAACTGCTGGCGAGGATCCCCGGCGGCGTGTGGCTCATGAGCGCGGTCCTGCGGCTGCGCTGGGCCCGCAGGCTGCCGATCGCGTTCCGCTGGCTGGTGACCAAGCCGCTCGAGCCCGAGCTGTGGGACTCGTTCCTGAGGCCGGTGCAGACCGACGCCGGGATCCGGCGCGACGTCGGGGGCTTCCTGAGGGCGATCTCGATCCGCTACACGCTCGAAACGGCGGGCGGACTCCAGAACTTCGACGCGCCGACGGTGCTGCCGTGGGCCGACACCAAGCGGATCTTCCCGATCGCGCACGCCCGCAGGCTCGCGGCGTCGATGCCGGACGCCACCGTCGTGCCTATCCGCGACAGCGGCGCGCTCGTACCGCTCGACCAGCCCGCGGCCCTCGCCGACGCCGTCCGCGACTTCGTCGCCATACGCGTCGCGCCCGGGAGGAGGTCTCCCGGGCGCGGTCAGGTGGCGTAGAAGAGCGGTTCGGCCGCGGTCAGTTCCGCTCGGCGAGGAACGCCGCGACGGTGTCGCGTTCGGCGACGAACTCGGCGACCGACTCGCCGAGCACCTTGGCCGCCAGGTCGGTCGCGATCAGGCCGACCTGCGGCGTGAGCGCCTCCTCGGCGAGGTCGCGCTCGTTGGCGATCGAGGCGTGGCCGCTCGCGACGATCTCGGTCCGGATGCGCTGTCCTTCGCTCCGCGCCTCCTCGATGGCCTCCGCGCCCTCCGCGTTGGCCTCGGCACGGATGCGGGCCGCCTCGCGGCGGGCCTCGCCCAGCTCGGTGGCGATCTCCTGCGCGACCCGCGCGCTCTCCTCGCGCGTGCTGTCCGCACGGTCGGTGCCGCCCTCGATGGCGTCCTCGCGCTGCTCGATGACCCGCTGGATACGCGGCACGAGGATCCCGGCGACGACGATCAGAATGACGGCCCAGGCAAATATCGCGACGATCAGGTCGCCGCCCTTTGGCTCAAGGGGTCCCATGAACGCAGCCTATCCAGCGAGAAGTTCAGGCCGTTCACCGGGTGCCGAAACGTTTGACCGGGGATGGCTCGGGGGGACCTGGACGTTTGCAGCGGCGCCCCTTCGGGCTGCGGCCGGCCGGTGAGCGCGTTGCGGGCCTCGGTCGTTGCGGCGTGGAGGTCGAAGGCCATGCACCGTTCCGGACCTGTCTGCCGGCGGCGGCCATCTCCCCCTCCCGATTGTCGATTGTCCGCGCGGCCGGTCGCCTGTCAAGGCGCGGTGGACCATCGAAGTACCGGTGGCCTGCGCCGTGTTCGAGGGGGCGCCTTGACAGCCGCCCGGCCGCGCTTAAAACCGCGGCAACTATCGGGAGGGGGAGGCGGTGTGGAGGCGCATCGGGTGCGTTGAGTTGCCGGGCTGCGGTTCCAGGGTGGGCGGGCGACCGCCTTTGACGACCGGTGGCCACGCTTCCCGGTTCTCATATCAAATCAAACTGGGGCATTAGGGTGGCGATTTCGTGCTTGGCCCTCCAGCCTGGGAACCAAATGGACGCTGAGCGTCCATTTGGTTCCCAGGCTGGTTGCCACGGGTCCGTGCGGTTCCCCGGGCGGCGCTGCGCACTGAGGGCAGGCGGTCTGCGACCCGGCGGCGCGACCCGATGCCGCACCCGACCGGCACCGCCGCGCCCTACCACGCTGGGACCGCAGCCCGGCGATACGAAGCACGGGGAGTGGCGCCACACCTCCCGCCCCTCCCGCAGGTGCCGAGGATGTTCAGCGCGGACGGCCCGCGGGTCAAGCCGCCCCCTCCACCCCGGGACAGGCCAACGGTCCCTTGAGGATCCACCGCGGCTTGACGCGCGGGGCGGCCGCGCGAAAATCGAAAGCGGGAGGGGCGGGAGGCCACCGACAGCGAACCGGCCCGACCCCGGTGCGGGCAGGTGCAGTGCACGCCGCAACAACACGGCCCGACATCGTCGGCGTGCCACACGAACTCGGCTCGCACCGTGTCCGGTACCTCGACGTCGGCCAACTCGCGAGCAGGGAAGGCCGGAAGGTGGACACGGGCGGCGCGGATGCGGATCGCCGCAAAGGCGGGGTCGTTGTGCTCGTGCCACGTGAACGGCGGACGGTCGGGCCATCGGTAGAGCTCCGCGATGACATCGGCCGGCGTGGCCTCGTTCTCCGCCACGGCGACGCGCACGTCGACATCCGCCTCGCGGGCGAGCGAGCGGAGCCGTTCGGGGTCCTCGGTGTGGAACGAGGCCTGACGGGGATCGCCCAGGTCGGGCTCCCAGGGCTCCTCCTCGTCGTCCAGGAGCCCACGCCACGTCAGCCGGTCGACGACGTCTCCCTGGCCGCACTCGGCGAGCACCGCTACGACGTCCGGCGGCAGCTCGTCCCGTGCGGCGACCGCGTTGAGCAGCAGCCGGTCGCCGCATCGCGCGATGTGCAGCACGAGCCGGTGCGGCAGGTCGCGACGCCTCGCGAGGGAGATGCGGGCCGGTGTGCCGCGCAGCCGCGGCGGGGGAGTCGACGTCACAGCCCGGATTGTGGTGTGCGGGGCGCCCCGACGACACCGGATTTCCGCCCCGCGCCCGGCCGTGCCCGCGTCACTCCTCGCGTTCCGTCGACCAGTCCAGGAGCGTGCGGTGCAGCGCCACGACGGCGCGGTCCCAGGAGGCGCTCATCGGTCGGTCGCGCATGAACTGGCCGGCGGCCTCCAGGGTCGCGAAGCCGTGGAGGGTGCTGAGTACCAGGCGGGCCGCGTCGGTGAGGTCGGGCTCGTCGAGCTTGTAGTAATGCAAGAGCGCGGCGGTCAGGTCGACGCCGCGCTGGTGGCCGGGCGACTCGTGCAGGCGTTCGAGGGGGAGCGGGGACCGGGCGGCGGTGTAGCGGCCGGGGTGCTCCAGGACGAAGTGCCGCCACGCGTCGGCGAACGCCGCCAGCGCGTCCTTGCCCGCGCGGCCCGCGACGGCCGCCGCGATGCGGTCGGTGAACTGCACGCTGGCCCGCATCTGGACCCGTTCGCGCAGGTCCTGGAGGTTCTTGACGTGCGCGTACAGGCTCGCGTCCTTCACGCCGAAGCGGCGCGCGACCGCGGACACCGTGATGTTCTCGAACCCGACCTCGTCGGCGAGGTCGGCGGCGGCGTCGGTCACGCGTTCTGGCGTCAGTCCGGCACGGGCCATGTGCTCGCCTCCTCGGCGGTCGGGGCGGGGGTCGCCTTGATCAGTTCCGGCCAGGGTACCCGTCCGGAGCCAGAAAACTAGGGGTCTTAATCATTTGCCTAGGGCTCCTAGGCACTGTTACGTTCGCAGCATGAACCCGCTCACCGAAGCCGAGATCCGCGCGTCCTTCGTCAACTGCACGCAGGGCGAGGCCAAGCGCATCTCCGTCCCCCACGACCTCGACGAGCGCCCATGGGCCGACCTCGACTTCCTCGGCTGGCGAGATCCGGGCGCCCCCGACCGGCACTACCTGGTCACCGAGCACGGCGGCCGGGTCATCGGCGTCGCCCTGCGGTCGTCCGCGCAGCAGCGCGGCTTCCTGCACCGCGGCCTGTGCTCCGTCTGCCTGACCAGCCACCCCGGCAGCGGCGTCGCCCTGATGGCGGCGCGCAAGGCGGGCGCGGCCGGGCGTCAGGGCAACTCGGTCGGCGTCTACATGTGCACCGACCTGGCCTGCTCGCTGTACGTGCGTGGCAAGAAGGCCGTCGCGCCCGGCGCGCGCATCACCGAGTCGCTGACCGTCGAGGAGCAGGTCGACCGGACCCGCGACAAGCTCGCCGGATTCCTGGAGAAGCTGCTCGCCTAGACGGGCCGCAGCTTGTTGCCGTGCCAGCGCACCCAGTCCCGCCCGCGCCGCAGCGTCACCAGCGACGTGACCGGACTCAACCGTCCGCAGCGGTGCGCGCCCAGCGCCATGCGGGCGCGCACCCCCGGGTACTCGGGCAGCGCGTGAACGTTCGTCAACTCAGCGGCCAGCCCGTACAGTTCCTCGACCGTCAGGCCGTCGGCCTCGGTCTCGCCGGCGTCCAGCGTGCGGATCACCTTGCGCAGCACGCCGCGCGCCAGCTTGCGCCGCATGTCCGCGCGCAGGTCGGCGCCGTACGCCAGACCCTTGCCGTCATTGTCCAGGAACGACTCGTAGCCGTCCCGTAGTTGGGCCAGCCGGGCGCGGGCGTCGAACGTCGAGTGGTGCATGTTGCTGTCGTGCATCCGGTAGTACGCCTGGTCGGAGTCCGGCAGCCAGCCGACCGCGCCGCGCCGCGCGAGCCGCAGCCACATCTCAAGGTCGCCCGAGTGCGGCAGCGCGGGGCTGTACCCGCCGGCGTCGTGGTGCGCGGACGTGCGCGCGACGACCTCGGGGGACAGGATCAGGTTTCGCCCCGCCCGGAACACCCCCTTGATCCACCGCTCGCCGGACCACGTCCGCTGCCGGGTGCCCGCGCGGGCGGCCGGCAGCGGGGCGCCGCTGGTGAACTTCACGGGGTTGCCGTACACGAACGTCACGTCCGGGCGCGCTTCCATCAGCCGCGTCGCGCGTCCCAGCGCGCCCGGCGGCAGCAGGTCGTCGGCCGACAGCAGCACGCAGTAGTCGCCGTCGGCCCACTCCAGCAGGCCCTCGTTGTACGTCGCGATGTGGCCCTTGTTGGTCTTGTGCCGCGAGTACGTGACGCGCGGGTCGCGCGCCAGGTCCGCGCCGACCTCGGGCGTGCCGTCCGTCGACGCGTCGTCCAGGATCAGGACGCGCACGTCCACGCCCTCCTGGTCGAGCAGGCTCCCGACGTTCGTCGGGAGATAGCGCGCGTAGTTGTACGACGGCACCACGATGCTCACGCTCGGCGTACGCGCGGCCGGGGTCTCCGCCCCGCCGTCGCTCACCGACACCGCCTCGGCGGTCATCCGCTCCCTCACCTTTCCGAGACCGCGGCAGCCCGCCGGCTCCGCAACGCCTTGACCCGCACCCGCCCGCCCAGCAGCAGACCCGACAGGCCGCGTCCGGCGAGCCACGTCGTGTCGTGCCGGTCCACGGCGCCGAAGCGGTACTTGTACTCCTCGGCGCCGCGCAGGAAGTCGAACACCGTGGCGCCCGCGTCACGCACCGACGCAACCGTCTCCGACACCAGCACGGTGCCGAGGCTCAGCCGCGCGAACGACGGGTCCCAGCCCGTCTGGTAGTACGAGAACGTGCCGCCCCACAGGAACCCGTACAGGACGCCGACCGGGCCGTCCGGGCCGTCGGCGACCATCGCGCACGGGCCCCGGCCGGGCGCCGCGCGGTCCATGAGCGCGCGGTGGAACGGCGTGCGCGACGCGTCGAACGTCGTCGCCCGGCCGATCGCCTCCTGCCTGCGGGCGTGCAGGCCGAGCAGGGCGTCGAACGTCACGGCGTCCAACGTCCCGGGCGGCACGAACCGGAAGGTGACGCCCTCCGCCGCGAGCCGGCGCTTGTAGTGCCGCAGGTCCTTGCGGAAACGCGCCGAACCGATGGTGTCCGGGTCGGCGGGCATCGTCGGGCACGCGGTGCGCTCCACCAGGCGCGCGCCGGGCGGCACATAGGCGGCGCCCGTCGCCTCGTCCAGGTTGGGCAGCCACAGCGTGTGCCGGCGCGCGGCCGCCTCGAACCACGCGCGCACGTCGTCCGCGCGCCGCGGGTCGACGGCGAAGCCGCAGTGGTCGGCGGCGCCCGCGCCCGCACCGAGCACCGTGAGGCAGCGCGCTCCGGACGGCAGCCGCGGATGCAGCGCCTGACGGATGTTCAGCAGCGGGACGACCGCCTGGGGTTCGCCCTCCGCGCCGCGCCACACCGCGACCAGCGGACGGCCCGGCAGCTCCGCGCCGAGCGTCTCCGCCCACGACAGCACCCAGTCGGGCGTCGCGAAGTACGAGGCACCGGTCGACGCGGCCAGCTCACGCCACGCCGGGGCCAGCTTGTCCAGAGCGACGGGGTCCGTCACCACCGCCGGAAGCGCCGACGCCGACACCGCGCTCACCCCCGCCCCCGCAGGCCGTGCACCGCCGGATGCAGGCCCGACAGGATCGTCTCGAAACGGTCGGGCGACGTGGTCGTCGCGATCCGCAGCCGGGAGATCCGCAGCGGATGGTCCGGCAGCCGCGGCCCGAGCCGGTGGTCGAACAGGAACGCCGTCCCGTAACCGAGGTCGTCGAGCACCCGCTCGGCGCGCGCGTCCCAGTTGCCGTTCGGGTACGCGAACGAGCGCGGCGCGTGCCCGAGGATCTCCGTGAGCCGCTCGTGCGCCGCCACGATCTCGGTGCGGATGTCGTCGTCCCCGCACCGGTCGAGCAGCGGGTGGGTCAGCGAGTGGTTCTCCACGCGCACCCCGCCGGAGTCGAGTTCACGCACCTCCGCGGCGGTCAACTGCCGCTGGCGCACCGGCGGGTGGCCGGCGCGCAACGTGTCCAGGGTGGCGAGGCGTTCGGCCTGCGGGACGGTCTTGAGGTGCCGCAGCCACTGCGCCGTGCCCCGCTCGGGGCCCGCCCCGGCCGCGACCAACCGGTCGACCTCGTGCCACCAGTACGGCGTTTCGGTGTCCACCAGCGACGGGATCACGAACGCCACGGCCGGGACGCCCCGTTCACGCAGCACCGGCAACCCGTGCTCGTAGACGCTGCGCTCGCCGTCGTCGAAGGTGACCAGCACCGCGCGCCCCGGCAGCGGCCGCCGCAGCGCGACGGCGTGCTCCACCTCGTCCAGCGACACCGGCCGCGCGATGCGCAGCAGCCGGTCGACCTGGCGGGCGAACCCCTCCGGGTCGTCGACCCCGTGGTACCCGAGCACCGCGAGACGCCCGGACGCCCGTCCGCCGAACCACCACTGAGCGGGCGACCTGCGCATCAGCACGTCGCCGCCATCGCGCAGACCCGCGCGCAGGCTTGATCGCAAAACCCGCTCCCCACGAATTCCGACCGACCCCCGGACCCCCCGAGGGGTCCTCCCCAGAGGGAACGGTAACAAGGGTTTTCACACACCGTCAGCCGGTTCCTGCGAACCGTGAACGACAGTGACTACGCCGACGGCGCACATCCGCACTAGTCACACCCCATAAGCGCTGGTGCGCCTGGGACTGCTGGGCCCGGGCGCGCCGCGTTGGACGGACGGACTACACGGGGCAATCGCGAATTCATGGAGAAACCACCCACATGGCGGCTTGCGTGGGCCTAGTCTGAACGGCGGGTGGGCTGCGTCCGGGTGGGGGAGCATCGGGGCGCCGCTCAAGAGCACACCCCGGCACCGCTCACGCCGGGGCTGAGAGACGCTGGGGTCTCATGGTGGGGGCGGAATCAACCATGCGCGCCGACAGGGCCGTCGGGCGCACGGTGGTCAGGACGAACGGCGCACGAACACCGCACGCGGCGAACCCCCGCAGGGGCGGACACCGCACGCGCGGGGGCCGTTCCGCACGGCCGGAGCCGGTGCGTTGAGCGCCCATGCGCGGTTCCTGCGCGCAGCGGAGCTCGACAGCACCTTCGCCGACGGCTGGGACGCGCTCGCCGCCTCGCGCGGCGAACTCGCCGACTGCTTCGACACGCACGCCTGGGCCTCCGGCGTACTCGCGCACAACCCCGGCACCGCCGAACGCGCCCGTGTCGCCGCCGTCGTGGACGACACCACCGGCCAGCCGCTCAGCGTCCTCGCCCTCGAACACCTCGGCGGCGGCCGCTACACGACCCTCGCGGAGGACCGGCCCCGCTCCCGAGTGACGAGCACGCAGCCCGATCTCACCCAGCTCGCCGAACAGTTGGCCGAGGCCGGCGTCCGCGACCTGCGGCTGCGCCGACTGCCCAGCCGCGACCCCGCGACCCACCGGCTCCTGCGCGCGCTGCGCGCGGCCGGCTACCGCGTCCACGCCCGCGAACGCTCCCACGACATGCTCGCCGACGCCCGCGACGGCTGGGAGGGGCACCGCGCCCGCTTCCGCAGCTTCCACACGCACTGCGGCCGCGTCGCCCGCAAGATCGCCAAGCACGGCCCGCACTCCTTCGACGTCTACACCGAACCCGAGCGCGTCGACGAGGGGTTCGAGGCCTACGCCGACCTCTTCCCGCGCAGCTGGAAGGGCCCGCTGCCCCCCGCCACCCGCGCCGAACGCCACGACCTGGTGCGCCGCGCCGCCGAACGCGGCTGGGCCCGGCTCTACGTGCTGCGCCTGGACGGCCGACCCGCCGCCACCTACCTGTGGTTCCGGGTCGGCTCCGTCGCACTGTGGCACTCGACCGCGTACGACGAGGAGTTCGCCGCGCTCGGCGTCGGCAACCTCGCCATGTGGCGCGCCCACGAGCACATCCTCACCGAGCACGCCGACGGCGGCGCGACGGAAGGGGACGCCCCGCCGACCCTCGTCGACCTGCTGCCGACCACCACGACGCAGAAACTCCGCCTCGCCCCCGAGCACCCGCCGCTCCTCGACGTCGAGGCGGTCCGCGGCCGCCCGCTCGTCGCGGCGGCGCTGCCCGTCCGCGCCCTCGCCCGCACCGCGCAGGCCGCGGCCGTCGGGCGGCTCCGGGCCCGGGCGCGGGGCCGCACCACCGCACACACCGAGACACCAGGGGGCACCACCGCATGAGTCCGCTCAGCGGAGACACCGTCCGCACCACCCTCAAGCAGGGACTCGCCCGCACCGCCGGGCGCCGCCCCGGGGCCGGCGCGACCGTCCTGATCTACCACCGCGTCGGCGGCGGCACCCGCGACGAACTCGACCTGCCCGCCGACCGCTTCGCGGCGCAGCTCGACACCATCCCGGACGGCCGCGTGGTCCCCCTCGACACCGCCCTCGACCGGCTCGAAAGCGACGACCGCACCCCCTCGGTGGTGCTCACCTTCGACGACGGCTTCGCCGACGTCTACGCCAACGCCTGGCCGCTCCTGCGCGACCGCCGCCTGCCGTTCACGCTCTACCTCGCCACCGGCATGGTCGGCGACACCATGCGCTGGGAGGGCTCCACCGGCACCAGCGCCGGATCACCCGCCCTGACCTGGGAACAGCTCGCCGAGATGCAGGACAGCGGGCTGCTCACCATCGGCAACCACACCCGCAGCCACGCCCGCCCCGAAGACCTCACCGAAGCGGAACTCGACGCCGCCTCCGAGGACATCGACAAGCACCTCGGCGTACGGCCCGACCACTTCGCGTACACCTGGGGCGTCCCCGTCCCGGCGATGGAGCACGCGCTGCGCTGCCGGTTCCGCAGCGCCGCCACCGGCGCGCTGGGCCGCAACCTGCCCGGCGACGACCCCATACGCCTGCGCCGCGTCCCGGTCCGCCGCACCGACCCGACGCGGTTCTTCGCGGCGAAGCTCACCGGCGCCCTCGGGCCCGAACGCGCGTACGCCCGCGTCGTCGCGCTCGGCAAGAAGGCGGGAGCACATGCCTGACCCCGGAACCCCGGAACCCGCCCCGTCCGACGCGAACGACAGCCCGTCCGACGCAACCTCACGCCCGGGCCGCGAGTCGAACGAGAGTCACCAGCACCACCGGCCCACCCTGTCACCGGAGTCCGACGTGCCGCCGCAGCCCACCGCCACCGCCCCTGCCGACCACGCGGGCGCGGCGGACGCCACCCCGACCGGCCCCGGCGGCCGGCCGCTGCGCGTCGCGCACCTGACCACCGTCGACATGAGCCTCGCGCTGCTGCTGCGCACCGAGCTCGAGTACGACGTCGCGGCCGGGTTCGAGGTGTTCGGGCTCAGCGCGCCCGGGCCGTACGTGCCCGAGGTCGAGGCGCTCGGCGTCACCCACGTGCCGCTCGCCGCGCTCACCCGCTCGTGGGACCTCAAGCGCGACGCCGCCGCGGCCCGCGAACTCGCCGCCACACTGCGGGCGCTCGACCTCGACGTCCTGCACACGCACAACCCCAAGACCGGCGTGCTCGGCCGTATCCTCGGCCGCGCGGTCGGCGTGCCCGTGGTCGTGAACACCTGCCACGGCCTGTGGATCCGCCCCGGCGACCCGTGGCCCAAGCGCGCGTTCGTGCTCGGCGCCGAGTCCGTCGCCGCCCGCGCGTCGCACGCCGAGCTGTACCAGAACGCCACCGACCACGGCACGCTCGCCCGGGCCGTGCCCGGCTGGCGCTCCCGCGTCGTCGGCAACGGCACCGACCTCACCCGCTTCCGGCCCGATCCGGCCGCCCGCCGCCGCGTGCGCGCCGAAATCGGCGTCTCCGACGACGAGATCCTGGTCGGCGGCATCGGCCGCCGGGTCGCCGAGAAGGGCATCGCCGAGTACGAGGCCGCCGCCGCGACACTCGCCGGCAAGGCCCGCTTCGTGTGGATCGGCCCCGAAGACCTCGACAAGGCCGACGCGTTCAGCGGCGCCGTCGACACACCCGTCGAATACCTCGGTGCCCGCAGCGACATGCCCGCCGTCTACGCGGCACTCGACCTGTTCGTCCTGCCCTCCCACCGCGAGGGCTTCTCGCGCTCCGCGATGGAGGCCGCCGCGTGCGGCGTCCCCATGGTCCTCAGCGACATCCGCGGCTGCCGCGAGATCGGCACCCACGGCGAACACCTGCTCCTGGCACCGCCGCACGACCCGGCGGCACTCGCCGAGGCGATCGACCGCATGCTGACCGAGCCCGGACTCCGCGCCCGGCTCGCCGAAGCCGGACGACGCCGCGCGCTCGCCGAGTTCGACCAGCGGCGCGTCGCCCGCATATCCGTCGACACCTACCGCGCCGTCGCGCGTCGCAAGCGGCTCGGCTGGCTCGACAGCGCACCGTCCCCGGGAGGCGCGGCATGAGACGCCGGGTCGGAAGCCATCCGAGACGCCGCACCAGGCCCGGCCGACTATCCGGGCACCACCTCGACCGACCACCGGCACAGCAGGCATCACACGGGAGGAGCACGGCATGATGCGAAGGCTGTTCGACATCGCGACCGCCGCGCTGACGCTGTTGCTGCTCGGCCCCGCGATGATCGTGATCGCGATCCTGATCCGCACGACCATGGGCGGCCCGGTGCTGTTCCGGCAGACCCGCAGCGGCCGCCACGGCCGCGAGTTCCGCATCCTCAAGTTCCGCACCATGCGCCACCCGCGCTACCCGGACGAGCCCGACCCGGACCGCATCAGCCGCGTCGGACAGATCCTGCGGACCACGAGCATGGACGAACTACCGCAGCTCATCAACGTGTTGACCGGCGACATGTCCGTCATCGGCCCGCGCCCGACGCTGCCCGAACAGGTCGTGCACTACACGCCCCGGCAGCGCGGCCGCCTCGACGTCCGCCCCGGCCTCACCGGCTGGGCGCAGGTACAGGGCCGCAACGCGCTGAGCTGGCCCGCGCGCATCGAGTACGACCTCTACTACGTGCGCAACCACGGTCTGCGGCTGGACGTGAAGATCCTGCTGCGTACCGTCGGCGTGCTGCTCAAGCCGCAGGGCATCACCGGAGCCGGCGGCGTCAACCCGGGCTTCCCCATCCCCGTCGACAACCTCCCGGCCGACAAGGCCGCGGCCGCCCACGAAGCCGCCGCGCTCCAGGCGTCGTGGGCCGTCCCGATGGTCGCCCCGAGCACCGCCGACGCGATCCCGGCCGAGGAAGCCTCCTGATCTCCACACCCGCGGACCAACCTACGGCCCCGGACTAGCGCAGCAACCGCAGGCGCTCGTCCGGGGCCGCCGTCGCGACCCCCAGCACCAGCGCCGCCGACGCCAACACCGCCGGGAACTCCGCGACATAGTCCATCGACGCGTGCACCGTGAACGCCGTCAGCGTCACCGCGCCCACCGCCACCACCGACGGATCCTGCGGCGACCGCCACAACCGCACGTACGCCCAGCCGATCAACGCGACCAGCAGCAGCGCCCCGGGCAGGCCCTGCTCCGCGGACTGCCGCAGCCACTGCGAGTGCGCCGCCTGCGTGTCCGCGTCGGAACGCGCCGTCGGGCTCTCCATCAGGAACGTCCCCGGGCCGCTGCCGCGCCACGGGTGCTCCTTCGTGATCTTCAGGGCGTCGTGCCACACGTCCAACCGGCGCCCGGTCAGGCCCTCTTCGGCGGTACTCCGCACACCCGACGCCTGCTCGCGATCGCTGCCCAGATAGACCGTCCCCGCGACCACGACCATCAGGCACACCGCGCCCGCGACCACCAGCGAACCACGCCGCCGCGCCGACATCGCGGTCAGGCCGATCATCAGGATCGCCACCGCCCCCAGCACCGCCGTCAACGACCGCGTCGCGAACGCGCCCAGCACCAACAGCCCGGCCAGCAGGTGCATTTCCCCGCGCCGGCGCTCGGTCGGAGCGGCCAACGCGGCCAGGCACGCGGCACCCACCGCCTGCGCCACCAACGCGCCGTTGGCGTTGCCGTACCCGAGCGGCTCGGCGAGCGTCGCCCCGCTCAGGGCGTCCGGCGACATCAGCAGCACCACCGCGATCGCCCCCGCCAGCGCGCCGCACGTCGCGAACGCCGAACGCGCACCGGCCACCCGGCCCGTCGCGTACGCCGCGGCCGTCGTCATCAGCGCCAACAGGAACGCCTCGGGCCCCGCCGCCCGGCCCGCGGACGCCACCAGCGCCCACACGCCCATGGCGGCCACAGTGATCACGCCCAGTAAGTCCAGGCGGGACAGATTCCCGGTCTCCAGCCGCACTCTCGCTCCCAGCCCCAGCACGCCGTACCCCCGACCCTCGCCCATGCCCGTCGACCGCCACGCCCTCGCGCGCCGCAAGCGGCGTGTACACGCCGCGCGGACGCTACCGGCGCGAGCACCCGGGCCGCGACCGTCCCCTCCCGGACCGGCGGTCATCGGCCACACCTCGCACGCGAACCGGGCAGGATGTGCGCATGTCGCTCTTCATCGCCGGGGCCGGCGGCGTCGGCCGCGAGACCCTCGACGCCGCGCTCGCCGCGGGCATCCCCGTCACCGCGTTCCTCGACGACGCCCCCGGCGGCGCCAAGGTCCGCGGCCTGCCGGTGCTGCGGCCCGAGGAGGCCGAGCCCGGCGGAACCTACCTGGTGGGCATCGCCAATCCCGCGGTACGCCGCAGGCTGACCGCCCTGCTCGACGCGCACGGCCTCACCCCGGTGACGATCGTCCACCCGCGCGCCGTCATCGGCCCCGAGAGCACGCTCGGCGAAGGCTGCCTCGTCCTCGCCAACGCGCACGTGTCCAGCAGCATCACCATCGGCGCGCACACCCAGGTCCACTACAACGCCACCGTCGGACACGACGCCGTGCTCGACGACCGCGTCACCGTGTACCCCGGCGCCAACATCTCCGGCAACGTCCACCTGTGCGACGACGCGACCGTCGGCAGCAACGCCGTCGTCCTGCAGGGACTCACGGTCGGCGAGGGCGCGTTCGTCGGCGCCGGGGCCGTCGTCACCCGCGACGTCCCGCCCGGCGTCGTCGTCGTGGGCTCCCCGGCCCGACCGCTGCGGCGCTGACCCGGGACCGGACGCCCGGCACCGCGCCGGCGCCAGCGGCGCCCTGGCGGCCACCACGGTCAGTCCCCGGCCGCCACCGCGGCCTGGGAGCGGAACCACGCGACGGTGTCCGCCAGGCCCTGCCGCAGGTCGACCGGGCGCGCGTCGGGGAACAGCCGGCGGAGCTCGGTGCTGTCCGCCTGCGAGTCGCGTACGTCGCCCGCGCGCGGCGCGACGTGCTCGACGTCGACCGGCCCGCCGAGCACCTCGGCAAGCAGCGCTATCAGCGCGTTGAGCGAAGTCCGGGTGCCGAAGGCCAGGTTCACCGGTCCGTCGTGCGTCACCCGGCGCACCACCGCGTCGGTCAGAACCCCGCACACGCTCGCCACGTTCGTGAAGTCGCGCGTCTGCTCGCCGTCGCCCTGCACGGTCAGCGGCCGCCCGGCCAACGCCGCGTCGATGAACCGCGGTATCACCGCCGCATAGGCGTGGTTCGCCGGCTGCAGCGGGCCGAAGACGTTGAAGAAGCGGAACGGCAGCACCGGCATGCCGTAGCAGTGGCCGTAGGACAGCACGTAGCTCTCCGTCGCCAACTTGCTGACGGCGTAAGGGCTCAGCGGCATCGTCCGCAGCCCCTCGTGCTTGGGCAGCACCGGGTTCCCGCCGTACACCGACGACGAGGACGCCGCCAGCACGTGGATGCCGCCCGCGCGCCGCGCCGCCTCGAGGACCATCAGCGTCCCCGTCGCGTTGGCGTGATGGCTCGCCAGCGGGTCGGCGATCGACCGCGGCACCGACGGCAGCGCCCCCAGGTGCACGACCGCACCGGCCCCGTCGCACGCCTTGTCCATCAACTCCTCGTCCAGGAACGTGCCCTGGTGGAAGGTGACGGGTACGCCGGCGAGGTTGGCGAGCGATCCGGTGGACAGGTCGTCCACCACCGCGACCTCGTCGACCTCGGTCCGCGCGAGCAGCGCCCGCGCCAGGTTCGACCCGATGAAACCGGCCCCACCGGTGACGACGACCTTCATGAGCCCCCCAGAGCATCGTTGCGCGTCGTGACGCCGGACGGCCGCGCAGAGCCCCCTCGCCGGCCCGTCCGGTCCCCGCATGCTACCCAGCGACCGCACGTGGTGCGCTGGAGTCGGGCAACCCGGGCCAACCAACGAACTATGCGGTAACGGCCTTACCGGGTATTGGTCGTGGCAAGACTGGCGAATGGCCGACATCAGCATTGTTCTTGCGCAACACTGTGCCCAGGCAACTGCCGACTTCGCTCACCCTCCGCCGGAATCGGACCCGCGGACGGGCGTCGGCAGACGGCCCGATCGTGTCCCTGGGGAGAGGGCCGGACGGGTTCTAGGGGTAGGGGTCGCCAATCATGCATTCCGCGGCAGTACGCCGTCGCGGCACCGGAAACGGTGCCCTCCACAAACTACGGCCACGGTGGCGGGGGCGCGCCGTATCGCCGGTGTACCTCGCCCTCTTCGCCCTGCTCGGCGCCATGGCGATCGTGCTGCCGACCGCCACGCGCGCCAACGCCGGCCCGTGCGACGCGCCGATCGTCAACGCCGTCGTGTGCGAGAACAGCAAGACCGGAACCGCCCGCAGCACGTGGGACGTCAGCGGCTCCGGCACCAGCTCGATCCAGGGCTTCGCCACCGAGATCAGCGTCAACGTCGGTGAGACCGTCCACTTCAAGGTGAAGACCCCGGCCACCGGGTACCGCCTGGACATCTACCGGCTCGGCTACTACGGCGGCAACGGCGCCCGGAAGATCACCTCGGTCAACCCGAGCGTGGCGCTGCCGCAGAACCAACCCGCCTGCAACTCGGACGACAACACCACGGGCCTGTACGACTGTTCGAACTGGGCCGAGTCGGCGTCGTGGGCGGTCCCTGCGGGATCGGTGTCCGGTTACTACATCGCCAAGCTGGTGCGCACCGACGCCACGGCGGGTTCCAGCCACATCGCGTTCATCGTGCGCGACGACGCCTCGCACTCGAAGATGTTCATGCAGGCGTCCGACACCACGTGGCAGGCCTACAACGCCTATGGCGGCAACGACCTTTACGTCGGCCAGCCCGCTGGGCGCGCCTACAAGGTCAGCTACAACCGCCCGTTCACGACACGTGGCGACAACCCCGAGGACTGGCTGTTCAACGCCGAGTACCCGATGGTGCGCTTCCTCGAGCGCAACGGCTACGACGTCACGTACACGACGGACACCGACAGTGCGCGGCGCGGCCAACTCATCAAGAACCACCAGCTGTTCATGTCCGTCGGCCATGACGAGTACTGGTCGGGCGAGCAGCGCGCGAACGTCGAGGCCGCGCGTGACGCGGGCGTCAACCTCGCCTTCTTCTCCGGCAACGAGGTCTACTGGAAGACCCGTTGGGAGAACGGCGGCATGAACGCGGAGGGCGCGCCGTACCGCACGCTCACCACGTACAAGGAGACGCACGACAACGCCAAGACCGACCCGATCGGCCCCAACGTGTGGACCGGCACGTGGCGCGACCCGCGCTTCTCGCCGCCCGCCGACGGCGGCCGCCCGGAGAACGCGCTGACGGGACAACAGTTCATCGCGAACTGCTGCACCACCGACATGACCGTCAACAGCGCCGACGGCAAGATGCGCCTGTGGCGCAACACGCGCGCGGCCACGCTCGCGGCCGGCACCACGACGACCCTCGGCAGCGGACTGCTCGGGTACGAGTGGGACACCGACACCGAGAACAGCGTGCGGCCCCCGAACCTGATCCGCCTGTCGACCACCACGCAGTCCGGCCAACTCCTGACCGACTACGGGTCGTCGTACGCGGACGGCAGCGCGACGCACCACCTGGTCATGTACCGCGCGGCCAGCGGCGCGCTGGTCTTCGGCGCCGGCACCATCCAGTACACGTGGGGCCTGGACAACCAGCGCACCACCGGAACCGGCAGCGTCGACACGGCTGTTCAGCAGGCGACCATCAACCTGTTCGCCGACATGGGCGTCCAGCCCGGCACGCTGATGACCGGCATGGTCGCCGCCACGGCGTCCACCGACACCACGCCGCCGGCCTCCACGCTCCAGTCGCCGGTGCCGGGCCAGGCCATCCAGGTGAACCAGGCGTTCACGGTCAGCGGCACCGCGTCCGACGTCGGCGGCCAGGTCGCGGGCGTGGAGGTGTCCGTCGACAACGGCGCCACGTGGCACCCGGCGAACGGCCGTGCCTCGTGGACCTACACGTTCACGCCGACCGCGCTCGGGCAGATCACCATCAAGACCCGCGCGACGGACGACAGCGCGCGCAGCGAGACGCCGGGCGCCGGGCTCACCGTCACGGTCGCCACCAACGTCCCGCCGCCGCCCGTCACGTGCCCGTGCACCATCTGGCCGGACGGCACCCTGCCGTCGGCCGGCCCCGACCCCGAGTCGACCTCGGTCGAGCTCGGCGTGAAGTTCAAGGCCGACCGCGACGGTTACATCACCGGTGTCCGCTTCTACAAGTTCGCCGAGAACACCGGCACGCACGTCGGCCACCTGTGGAACGCGTCCGGCACGCAGCTCGCGCAGGCGACGTTCACGAACGAGTCGGCGAGCGGCTGGCAGCAGGTCACCTTCGCCAGCCCGGTCGCGGTCACCGCGGGCACCACGTACGTCGCCTCCTATGTGGCGCCGAACGGCCGGTACGCCGCCGACGAGAACTACTTCACCGCGCAGTACGCCCGCGCACCACTGACCGCGCTCAGCAACGGCGGTGTCTACAAGAGCGGCAGCGGGTTCCCGACCTCGACGTGGAACTCGGCGAACTTCTGGGTGGACGTGGTCTTCACGACCAACTCCACGCCGCCGCCCGTCGGTCCCGCCGTCACGGGTACGAGTCCCGCCAACGGCGCCACCGCGGTCGCCGCCGCCACCAATGTGACGGCGACGTTCGACAAGGACGTGCAGCCCGCGACCATCGCGTGGTCGGTCAAGAAGCCCGACAACAGCACCGTCGCCGGCACCGCGTCCTATGACAGTGCCGGCAAGACGGCGACGTTCGACCCGACCGCGGACCTCGCGGCGGGCACGCAGTACACGGTGACGCTCAGCGGGGCCAAGGACACCAACGGCACCGCGATGAACCCGTTCACCTGGTCGTTCACCACCGCGGGGACGACCCCGCCGCCGACCTGCGCGCCGTGCACCATCTGGCCGGCGAGCACGGTGCCGGGCACCCCGGCCGACCCGGAGGCGGTGCCCATCGAGGTGGGCGTCAAGTTCAAGACGGACGTCAGCGGCAACATCACCGGCATCCGCTTCTACAAGGGATCCACCAACACCGGCACGCACGTCGCCCACCTGTGGTCGTCGACCGGCACCCTGCTGGCCACCGCGACCTTCTCGGGTGAGACCGCGAGCGGCTGGCAGCAGGTGACGTTCGCCAACCCGGTGCCGGTGACGGCGGGCACGACGTACGTCGCGTCGTACTACGCGCCGGTGGGCCACTACGCCTCCGACCAGGACGGCCTCGCCGCCCAGGCCGGGACCGGCCCGGTCAAGGCACTCGCCGACGGCGCGTCCGGCGGCAACGGCGTCTACAAGCAGGCCGGCGGCGGGGGCTTCCCGACCGACACCTGGAGCGCGAGCAACTACTGGGTGGACGTGACCTTCACGAGCTGACGCTCGTCCAGCCGCACGTCCAGTGGCGGGGGGGCCGCCCGGGCCCCCCGCTTCCCCGGTTCCACTTCCACTGAGGAGCACCGACGATGGCACGCCGCCACGCGCCGCCGCGTTTTCGCATGTCCAGACTGATCCACCCGATCAGCGCGTTCCGCGCCACCAGGTCGCGCCGCAAGAAGGCCACCGCGATCAGCACCGCGACGACCGCCCTTGCCGCGGTCGCCGCTCTGATCTTCACCCTCTTCTCCCCGCTGTCCGCACAGGCCGCCCCGTGCAGCCCGTGCTCCCTCTTCGGGACCACGAACCCGGGCGTCGGACCGGACAGCGAGACCATCTCCGTCGAGCTCGGCGTGCGCTTCACCCCGAAGAGCAACGGCCGCATCCTCGGCGTGAAGTTCTGGAAGGACGCCGCGAACACCGGCGTCCACAAGGGCTACCTGTGGAACACCACCACCGGCACCAGCACGCAGGTCACCTTCTCCGGGGAGACCGCGTCGGGCTGGCAGACGGCGCTGTTCCCGACCCCGGTGAACGTCACCGCGGGCACGCAGTACATCGCCTCGTACCTCGCGCCCAACGGCCGGTACACCGCCACCAACGGCTTCTTCAACAACGCGTGGGACAGTGAGCAGCTGACCGCCCCCGCGACCGGAGCCGACGGCAACGGCGTCTACCACGCGGGGGCCGGCGGCATCATGCCGACCGACACGTGGAACGGCAGCAACTACTGGGTGGACGCGCTCTTCGAGCCCGGCGCCGACACCGTCGCGCCGACCGTCACCGCGACCTCGCCGACCAACAACGCGACCGCGGTGCCGATCAACTCCGCGCTGTCCGCGACGTTCAGCGAGAGCGTGCAGGCGAACACCATCGCGTGGGACGTCCGCAAGCCGGACAACTCCCAGGTCGCCGGCACCGCCACCTGGGACCCCGCGACGCTCACCGCGACGTTCACCCCGGCCGCCAACCTCGCGCTGTCCACCGTCCACACGGTGAACCTCACCGGGGCCAAGGACGCCGCCAACAACACGATGGCGCCGGTCACCTGGTCGTTCACGACCGCCGCGACGCCGCCGTCCACGTCGACGTTCAGCATCTTCACCGGCAACGAGACCGTGCCGACGCCGAACGACGACAACTCGCCCAACGAGCTCGGCGTGCGGTTCAAGCCCACGTCCAACGGCTTCATCAAGGCGATCAAGTTCTACAAGAGCTCCGCGAACACCGGGCCCTTCACCGTCAGCCTGTGGAACACCGCGGGCACCCGCCTCGGCGGCGTCGACAACGTGACCAACCTGTCCGGCAGCGGCTGGAAGTCCGTCACGCTCGCCTCGCCGATCGCGGTCACCGCGAACACGACGTACATCGCGTCGTACCACACGATGAGCGGCAACTACGCCTACTCCAACGGCTTCTTCTCCGGCCAGTCGGCCGGCAACGCCAAGATCGCCGCCCCGGCCAGCACCGGCGCGGCGCCCAACGGCGTCTACAAGTACTCCAGCAACACGGCGTTCCCCAGTGACACCTTCGAGGACAGCAACTACTGGGTCGACGTCCTGTACGACACCGACGGCAGCGACACCACCCCGCCGACCGTCACGGGGCAGCAGCCCGGCGTGAACGAGACCGGCGTGCCGATCGCGCTCCAGCCGGCCGTCACCTTTAGCGAGGCCGTCAAGCCGGCGTCGATCAGCTTCACCCTCAAGCAGGGCGCCACCACGGTGCCGTCCACGCTCCAGTTCGACGACCCGAACCAGCCCACCCAGGTGGTCCTCAAGCCGAACGCGCCGCTCGCGTACTCGACGCAGTACACGCTCACGCTCGGCGGCTACCAGGACCTGGCCGGCAACAACGGCTCGGGCACGACGTGGAACTTCACCACCGGCGCGGCCCCGCCGCCCGCACCGTGCTCGTCGCCCAACACCGGCCCGGTGCTGGTCATCACGGCGAACGCCAACCCGTACGCCTGCTACTACAGCGAGATCCTGCGCGCCGAAGGCCTCAACTCCTTCACCACGCTGGACATCGGCGCCGTCAACGCGACCGAGCTCAACAAGTACACGACCGTCATTCTCGGCGACCTCGACCCGAACGCGGCGCTCGTCACCGCGCTCACGAACTGGGTCAACGCGGGCGGCAACCTGATCGCCATGCGACCGCGGGCCACGCTGTCCGCCCTCACCGGCCTCAGCGCGGCGTCCGGCGTCATCAGCGACCAGTACGTCAAGGTCCAGGACGCCACCGGGCCCGGCGCGGGCATCTACGCCGACCGCCCGATCCAGTTCCACGGCACCGCCGACCAGTGGACCGCCGCGGCCGACACCACCGTGATCGCCGAGCTCTACCGGCGCACCGGCGCCGCCGAGCCGGCCGACCTCGGCAAGCCCGCCGTCACCAAGCGGGCGTCCGGCTCCGGCACGGTCACCTCGTTCACCTTCGACCTGGCCAAGTCGGTCGTGCTGACCCGGCAGGGCAACCCGGCGCAGGCCAACAAGGAGAACGACACCCTCACCGACAACCTGCGCTCCACCGACATGTTCTACCGGGACTGGGTCGACCTGAACCGGGTCGAGGTGCCGCAGGCCGACGAGCAGCAGCGACTGCTCGCCAACGTCATCGAGACCGTCAACCGCGAGAAGGCGCCGCTGCCGCGCTTCTGGTACTTCCAGGGCAAGGCCGGCTCCGCGACGCCCGACATCAACCCCGTCGTGCTGGTCTCCACCGGCGACCACCACAACACGGCGCAGACGGGCATCACCTACCGGGTCAGCAAGTACAACGCCAACAGCGACCCGGCGTGCGCCAACGTCCTGACGCAGGCCCAGTGGGTGAAGGACTGGCGCTGCATGCGCGGCACCTTCTACATCTGGGACTCCAACGGCGACGCCACTCCGTCCGCGGTCAACAGCTGGAAGACCCAGGGCTACGAGGTCGCGCGGCACGTCTCGCAGAACGACAACTGCATCGGCGTCAACCCGAACAGCTCGCAGTCGGTCATCACGTCGACGCTCACCGGCGCTTTCGACTCGAGCCTGACCGACTTCCGCGACGCCTACGGGTACTCGCCGACCACCAGCCGGACGCACTGCATGACCTGGCCGGACTTCAGCACCAACGCCACGGTCGAGGCCGCGCAGGGCATCAGGATGGACACCAACTACTACTACCTGCCCGACACGTGGACGAACTCGTACGGCTCGCCCATGATGAAGAACGCGCCCGGCTACTACACCGGCTCCGGCATGCCGATGCGCTTCACCGACGTCAACGGCACGATGATCGACGTCTACCAGGCGACCACCCAGCTGCACGACGAGTTCTGCCAGACCTACCCGCAGCAGTTCAACACGATGGTCGACCGGGCCCAGGGCACCACGGGCTTCTACGCCGCCATCACGCTGAACAACCACCTCGACAACCGCTCCGCGAACAGCACCGGCACCTGTGACCCGGTCGACCAGACGGCCATCCAGGACGCGGTCATCGCCGCGGCCAAGGCCAAGAACGTCCCGGTCATCACCGCGAAGCAGCTCCTCGAGTGGACCGACGGCCGCAACCAGTCGTCGATCACCGGCCTGGCGCGCAACGGCAACACCGTCACCTTCACGGTCAACGCGAACGCCGCCGCGGCCAACCTGATGACGATGCTGCCCACCGCGGGCGCGGGCGGCACGACGCTGACCGGCCTCACCAAGTCCGGCCTCAACGTCGCCTTCACCAAGAAGACGATCAAGGGCATCGAGTACGCGGTCTTCAACGGCGTCTCGGGCGCTTACACCGCGACCTACGCGGCGCCCGGCGGCGGAGGCATGACCCTGTCCTCGCTCACGGCCAACGCGGCACCCGCCGCCGCGCCCGCGGGCCCCGGCGCGGCGCCGACGGTCAGCACCCTGACCGCCACGCCCGCGGCGGACGGCAGCGCGACCTTCACCTGGACGACCGACACCGCGTCGACCACCGAGGTCGCCCTCGGCGAGAAGCCGGACGCCCTGGCGCCGGCCAAGGTCGTCGGCGAGAACGCCGGCGAGCACAAGGTGACGGTCCCGGGCCTCAAGCCGGACACCACCTACTACTACCGGGTCACCTCGGTCGACTCCGCCGGGCGCCGCACCGTCAGCCCGGACCCGGCGCAGAAGCCCGCGCAGTTCAAGACGCCCAAGGCGGACAAGAAGGCCCCGAAGATCACCGACCAGGGCGCCGCGCCGTGGCCGGACGGGACCGCCGTCCTGACCTGGAAGACGGACGAGCCCTCGAGCTCCAAGGTCGTGGTCGGCAAGGGCGCCAAGGACATGCGCGTCGCGAGCGACGACAGCACCCCGGTCACCGACCACAAGGTGGTCGTCACCGGGCTCACCCCCGGCCAGTCCTACCTCTTCCAGATGGTGTCCAAGGACGCCGCCGGGAACGAGACCGTCTGGTCCGGCAAGAAGGCCGACACCGCGCGCTTCGACATGCCGAAGGACGGCGTCACCGAGCACACCGGTCCGACCTTCGCCTCCGGTGAGCGCACCGGCGGCACCGTCGTCAACGACACCGACGGCACCCTCACCCTCGGCGCCCAGGCCCAGAAGGACTGGGCCGACGGCACCGGGGCCGGCCCCTGGGGCCACGTCTCGATCAGCCCCGGCGGAAAGACCGTCGTCGCCGACGGCGCCCTGACCGTCGACGGCAGCGCCGCGGGCACCGGGCTCGCCCCGACGTCCAACCGCAAGCTGGACTTCCAGGCCGTCTTCGACGGCCCGGCGATCCAGGACGCCGGCTGGGGCGACCCGCACGCCGGGCCGGCCGCCGTCTTCGAATGGCGCGACGGCGCCCTCCACGCCGTGACCCTCGGCGCGGGCGCCAAGGACCGCCAGGACAAGAAGGTCGACGGCGACTTCGGCGGCGCACCGCACCGCTACACCATCGAACGCGACGGCAAGACCGTCCGCTTCTCGGTGGACGGCCAGCAGGTCGCCGACATCAAGGCCCAGCTCCCGCCGATGGTGGCGAGTGCGCGGGACAACCTGACCGACCGCATCCCGCTGCGCGTCAAGCAGCTCCAGGACGGAGACAAGGCGACCCAGGGCACCTATACGTCGCAGATTCTCGACGCGGCGAAGAAGGTCCACTGGCTCCAGGCCAACTGGCAGGCCGACCTGCCCAAGGGCACGTCGCTCAAGGTCTCGGTCCGCACGGGCACCACGTCCACGCCGGACGCGACCTGGACCCAGTGGCGCGAGCTGCCCGGCCCGGGTGCCGCGGTCGGCGGCGCGTCCCGGTACCTGCAGTACAAGGTGGAGCTGACCGGCAACGGGGCCGCGGCCCCGACGCTGTACGGCATCACCTTCACCAACGACGCCAAGCCCGCCGTGGAGCCCCCGGGGGCCCCGCAGACGGGTGAGATGCCGCCGGTGAAGCGGCCGTAGAACAGCCCTCCGCACAGCCCTGAACGACCGCGTGGGCCCGCCTCCAGAGGCGGGCCCACGCCGATTTTGTGTTGCGGCCCGGGACATGTACTGTTCTCCGAGTCCGAGCGACACGGGGACGGCTTTCAAAAGCCCCTGGAAGCCCGGACAAGCGGAAAGTAAGGCAGAAAAGATCTGCTAAGCTGGAAGCGCAGGAAAGAAAGAAACGAAACGCCCGGAGAGACCGGTGAAAGGGTCTCAAAGGAAGCGTCCGTTCCTTGAGAACTCAACAGCGTGCCAAAAGTCAACGCCAAATAACAACCCCGGCGTTCACTACAGGATCGACCGTCCAGTCGTCTCCTGGGTGTTCGTAGGGATTCCTTTGGTACAAAATCCTCCGGCCATGTCAGCGGCCGGGGGTCACAGCAAGGACGCATGCGCTGGTCGGACTATTCCTCCGACGGAGCGCGGCTCCTTCGTATGTGTTGACC
>NZ_JASAOI010000048.1 GCF_029953285.1 Yinghuangia seranimata
AGTTGCCGAGGTTTTAGCGCGGCCGGGCGCCTGTCAAGGCGCCTCCCCGACACGCGACAGGCCACCTGTTGACGACTGATCCACCGCGCCTTGACAGGCGACCGGCCGCGCGGACAATCACAAATCGGGAGGGGGAGGTGGCCACCGCCAGCGTGCAGGTCAGGGGACCGTGCATGGCCACGGTCTCCACGCCGCAACGACCGAGCCCCGCCCCGCACATGGCGGCCAGCTCGCGCGCCAAAGACGCGCCCCCGCACCGGAATGGGCCGAACCCCCGGCCCGTCGCCTGCTCCGTCCGGGTGGTCGTCGGTGGGCATCCGGCTGGGCTCTCTGGGGGTGGGCAACCTCGTCGGCGTGCCGTCGCCCGGGGCGGACATGGGGTTGGTGCGTACTGACGGCTTCGACGTTGAACCATCGCCTCGTTCCCGTACGTGTGGAGGGCATGCGCGGCCGCGGCCATCGCGGCGCGTCCCTGCGAGTTCCTTTTGGGGGAACGGTGGACGTCGAGAACGTGGGTGTGGGGCGGCGACGGCTGCTCGCCGTGTCTGCGGCGGCGGTCGGCGGTGCCGCGCTGGTCGCGTGTGGCAGTGACTCGAAGGATTCCGGGTCGGGGTCGGCGACGACGGCCGGGTCCCAGCCGGCGGGTGGCGGTCAGACCTCGGCCGGCGGTGGTCAGCCGTCGGGGGCGTCGTCGGCCGGTGGCGGGAAGGTGCTGGCGAAGACGTCGGACATTCCGGTGGGCGGCGGGAAGATCTTCGACAGCCAGAAGGTGGTCGTCACGCAGCCGACCGCCGGCACGTTCAAGGCGTTCAGCTCGACGTGCACGCACCAGGGCTGCACGGTCGCGAAGGTCGCCGACGGTCTGATCCAGTGCCCGTGCCACGGCAGCGAGTACTCGATCGTGGACGCGTCGGTGAAGGCCGGGCCGGCGCCCAAGCCGTTGCCGCCGAAGCAGATCACGGTGACGGGCGACCAGATCTCGCTGGCCTGAGTCGCGGCGGTCCCGCGGCCCGGTGCCGCGGGACCGTCAGGCGCGCGTCGTGCTGGTGGCCGTCATCGCGATGACGGACGCCAGCGGCGTGCCGTTCATCCACAGCCCCAGCAGGTCGCGGTCGATGGCGATGATGCGCTGGCCGCGCGCGAGGTCGCGGGCCGGGGTGGTGAAGCGGGTGCTGGTGACGAAGAGGGCGACCTCGGCGTTGTGCACCGGTCGCGCGGTGCCGACGAAGCGCTGCATGTCGGGGCTGCCGACCGCGCGGTCCGGTGCGTAGCGCTTGCACTGGATGACCATGAAGCGGCCGTTGTACAGCCGCCCGGTCACGTCCGCGCCGAGGTCGCCGGCGCCGCCGCTGACCTGGACCCGGGTGCAGCCGTCGCGTTCGCACAACGCGGCGACGTGGTGTTCGAAGGCGGTGCCGTCCATGGCGTCGACGGCGGCCAGCGACCTGGCGATGCGGCGGCGGGCGTCCTGGCCGCGGCGGCGCCATCCGGTGCGCAGGCCGTTCCTGATCCAGCGCGTGCCGAGGACGAGGACCAGTACGAACGCGGCGGCGGAGAGGATGCCGAACAGCGCCTGCCAGGCGCGCAGATAGCCGGCGATCCCGGCCGCGACGCAGAAACCGATGGTCAGGGTCGCGTAGACGCGTGCGGCGGGTCCGGTGCGCCGCGGCCGGCGTCCACCGGACGGGCGGCGTCCGCCGGGGCGGGTGCGTCGCGGCGCGGGGACCCGCGTGCTTCGAGCGGTCCGGGTCGTCCCGTTGCCGCGTGCCGTACGCCGTGTCGTGGTCATCCGCGCCCCCGTTCCGCCGCCCCGTGCCGGGCCGTTCGACCCGGCCCAGACGCTATCTCAGCAGGGCAAGGGACGGCTGATGAACGCGGCGAGGCCGGGCGCGTGAATACCTGGTTGTGGGATTGCGGGGGTTAACCAGTATCGTGGGGCACGTTCTCGGGCGATTAGCTCAGCGGGAGAGCACTTCGTTCACACCGAAGGGGTCACTGGTTCGATCCCAGTATCGCCCACCCGAGACAAGGGCCCGGTCCTGCGGACCGGGCCCTTGGCGTTCCCCGTCCAAAAGCTTGCCGGAGTCTGGTATCCGGCCGGGATCCGTGGTTGCGTACGGCACCATGGACGCCACCACAGCCACCGCTCCCGCCGCACCGCGCCCCGCGCTCGACCTGCTCGACGGTGAGTTCTACGCCCGCGACCCGTACTCGACGTACGCGTGGTTCCGGGACCACGAGCCGGTCGCCTGGGACGCGGGCAACGAACTGTGGGGCGTCTTCCGCTACGCAGACCTCAAGGACGTCGAGGCGCGCAGCGACCACTTCATCAACTCGGACCGCAACAAGGGCGGCTACCGCCCGAACCTGCCCGCCGACCCGGCGATCATCGGGCTGGACAACCCGCTGCACAACCAGCGCCGCAAGCTGGTGAGCAAGTGGTTCACCCCGCGCGGCGTGCGCGAGTGGGAGCAGCATGTGCGCGCGGTCTGCGTCGACATCCTCGACACGGCGGTCGCGAAGGGCAGCGTCGAGGTGGTCTCCGAGCTGGCGTCCGTGCTGCCCGCGATGATGATCGGCCGGCTGCTCGGGTTCCCGGACGAGCAGTGGCCGTTGCTGCGCGACTGGTCGGAGCGCACCATCGCGCTCGGCGGCGGCCCGCAGGCCTTCACCGAGGACGGCAAGGCCGCGGTGGGCGAGTTCGCGACGGCGGCGCTGGAGCTGTTCGAGGCGAAGAAGGGGTGTCCTGCCGACGACGTGATGTCGACGTGGACGAAGGCGTCGATCGACGGCGTGCCGATCGGCCCGGGCGAGGTGTTCAGCGACTGCCTGCTGCTGCTGGACGGCGGCGCGGAGACCACCCGTACGGTCATCGCCCGCACGTTCCTCAACCTGATCGCGCACCCGGAGCAGTGGGACCTGCTCGTCGGCGGCGCCGATCTGGCGGTGGCCACCGAGGAGTTCATCCGGTACGTGACGCCGATCCACAACATGTGCCGGGTCGCGGTGGGCGACCAGCCGATCGGGGAGACGGTGATCCCGGACGGCCACCAGGTGGTCATGCTGTACGGCTCGGCGAACCGCGACCCGCGCGTGTTCACCGACCCGGAGCGCTTCGACGTGACGCGCAGCCCGAACGACCACATCACGTTCGGCTTCGGCACGCACTTCTGCCTGGGCGCGCCGCTGGCGCGGCTGGAGATCCGGATCTTCTTCGAGGAGCTGCTGCGCCGGGTCCGGGACATCCGGCTGACGCCGGGCACCGAGGTCGTGGACATGCCGAACGCGTTCGTGCACGGCATCCGGGAGGCGTACGTCGACCTGGTGCCGCGCTGACCGACCGGGCCGGGGCCGCCCGGATCCGCCGGCCCCGGCGCCGCTCCCGCTAGCCGAGCTTCATCAGTTCGACGCGGGTGCCGTCGGGGTCGGCCAGGAACACCAGCTCGGCGGAGCCCAGGTCGGTCTTCATGCTGGTGCGGGTGTCGGCGAGCAGCGTGCCGCCGTACTCGACGAGGCGGGCGGCCGCGGCGTCGACGTCCTCGACGGTGAAGCTCAGGTGCGTGAGGCCGAGCTGGTTGCGGTGCGCGGAGGGCGTGCCGGTGGCGCCCGGGGACGCGTAGCACAGCAGTTCGATCACGAGCGCGCCCTTGGCGATCATCTGCGAGGTCAGCCGCACCGGGGTGGGCACCTCCAGCGTCGCGGCCGCCTCGTCGCCGATCTCGTAGCTGATGACGGGGGCGAAGCCGAGGCCCTCGCAGTAGAAGCGCAGCGAGCGGTCGAGGTCGCCGACGCAGAGGCCGAGGTGTGAGACAGCGTAGGCGTCGGACATGCGTGGACTCCCTTTTCCGGCCGTTCTGCTGACGGCGCGTCAGCACTGCGCGCAGGCTAGCCGCGCGGCCGCGAATGATCGAGGGCCGCGGCAGCCCGGCTTGGCATTCCGGTGAATCAGGACGAACCTGGAATTATCACTCCGGCCGCCGCAAGGACACGTCCGCGAGGAGGCGTCCGATGGAGCTGCACGACGAGCTGCCCGTGGACCACCGGCTCGGCCGGGTGTACCGCTTCGGCGCCGGCCTGGTGGGGGTGTTCCTGCTGGTCTTCGGCATCCTCGGGCTCGTCGAGTCGATCACGTTCTTCGGCTCGTCCGACCAGGAGGTGGCCGGCTTGTCGACCAACGGCGCGCTCAGCACGCTGTCGATCGCGGTCGGCCTGGTCCTGGTCTCGGGCACGCTGCGCGGCGGGAACTTCGCCTCGAACCTCAACATCGTGGTCGGCGTCGCGTTCATCATGAGCGGCTTCGTGAACCTGTCGCTGATCGGCCGCGACCACAACGTCCTCGGCTTCCACATGTCCAACGTGATCTTCAGCTTCGCGGTCGGTGTCGCGCTGCTGGCGTTCGGCATGTACGGGCGGGTCGGCAGCGCCCTGCCGCACGACAACCCGTACTGGCGGGCCCGGAACCCCGGCCGGGCGGCGCGCGAGGACAAGGCGCGGCAGACCCTGGCGGGCGGTGGCCCGCTGGGGACGCACTGATCCGCCCCGGAGGATGATGGGCGTCCCCGCACCACGAGGAGGCCCCGCATGCCGGGTCAGCAGCACACCGGACGCACCGAGCCGCCGGAGGGCGCCCCGTCGCCGGCCGGTCTGCCGCTCGCCGGTGTCACCGTGGTCGCGCTGGAGCAGGCCGTCGCGGCGCCGTTCGCGACCCGGCAGCTCGCCGACCTGGGGGCGCGCGTCATCAAGGTGGAGCGGCCGGGCGACGGCGACTTCGCGCGGGCGTACGACGGGACCGTGCGCGGCCTGTCCAGCCACTTCGTGTGGCTCAACCGCGGCAAGGAGTCGATCGCGCTCGACGTGAAGGACCCCGTCGACCGCGAGGTCCTGGACCGGCTGATCGCGCGGGCGGACGTGTTCGTGCAGAACCTCGCGCCGGGCGCCGCCGACCGGCTCGGGCTCGGCGCGGAGGAGCTCGCGGCACGGCATCCGGCGCTGATCGTGTGCGGCATCTCCGGGTACGGCGACAGCGGCCCGTACCGCGACAAGAAGGCGTACGACCTGCTCGTCCAGTGCGAGGCGGGCCTGCCCTCGATCACCGGCGGCGCCGAGCCGGCCAAGACCGGCATCGCGGTCGCCGACATCGCGGCCGGCATGTACGCGTTCACCGGCGTGCTGACCGCGCTGTACGAGCGCCGCGCGACCGGCCTGGGCACCCGCTTCGAGGTGTCGATGCTGGAGGCGCTCGGCGAGTGGATGGGCTTCCCGTACTACTGGACGGAGTACGGCGGCGTGCCGCCGGTGCGCAGCGGCGCGCGGCACGCCACGATCGCGCCGTACGGCCCGTTCGCGGCGGGCGACGGCGGCCAGGTGTTCCTGGCCGTGCAGAACCAGCGGGAGTGGGGCCTGCTGTGCCGCGACGTCCTGGACCGCCCCGGGTTGGAGGCGGATCCGCGGTTCGCGGCCAACCCGGACCGGCTGACGCACCGCGACGCGCTGGAGACCGAAATCACCGGGGTGTTCGCGAAGCTGACCGCCGACGAGGTGCTCGCCCGGCTGGACGCCGCGGGCATCGCGAACGCGCGGCTGCGGGACATGGCGGGCTTCGCGTCCCACCCCCAGCTCGCGGCGCGCGACCGGTGGCGCGAGGTCGGCTCGCCCGCGGGGCCGCTGCGCGCGCTGCTGCCGCCGGTGACGGTGCCGGGCCGGGAGCCGGCGATGGGTCCGATCCCGGCGGTGGACGAGCACGGCGCGGCGATCCGCGCGGAGCTGGGCCTCGGATGACCCGGGCCTGACCGGTCGGCCGCGGAAAACGCGGCGACGCCCGCCGGAGGGTTCCGGCGGGCGTCGTCAGGGGGACCGCGGTGCGGCGCCGACGGGGCTCGGCCCCGCCCGGCCGGTCAGTGGCCGGCACCCGCCTCGTCGGCCGGGCGCGCCCACTTCGGCATGAGGAACGCGGCGACCCACGTGGCGGCGAGCACCCCGCACATGATCAGGATCGTGTACTCCGCGGCGTCGCCGAACGCGGACACCGCGCCGTGGCCGATGCGGTCGTCGGCGTAGCCGAAGAAGACCGTCCCGAAGACCGCGATGCCGATCGAACCGCCCAGCTGCTGGATCGCGTTGAGGACGCCGGACGCCGAGCCGGTCTGCTCGTCGGTGACGCCCGCGATCGCGATGTCGAAGAACGGCGCCATGATCAGGCCGGTGCCGATGCCCATGACGGCGAGCGCCGGGACCAGGATCCAGCCGGACACGCCCTCCGGGCGCTGGTCGATCGTGAACCACAGGGCGATGCCGCCGACGACCTGCACCAGCAGGCCCGCGTGCAGCACCTTGCGGCCGAACTTCGGGGCCAGCAGCCCGCCCGACAAGCCCGCGCCGACGGTGACGCCGAGCGACCACGGGATCATCGCGACGGCCGCGTCGGCGGCAGACCACGCCAGGCCCGCCTGCATGTAGACGGTCAGGATCAGCATGAAGGCCATCATCGTGCTGAAGAAGAGCAAGCCCACGACGAGCGCGCTGGTGAAGGCGCGGTTGCGGAACAGGCTGAGCTCGACGAGCGTCGACCCGCCGGCGCGGCGCAGCCGGGTCTCGTGCCAGACGAACAGGAGGAACACCGGGAGCGCGAGGCCCATGCACACGAACGTCCAGGTCGGCCAGCCCTCTTCGCGGCCCTGCACGAGCGGCAGGATGGCGAGCACCATGGCCCCGCTCATCAGCGCCATGCCGGTCAGGTCGAGGTCCGCGAAGCGGCTCCGGCTGCGGTTCGCGTCAAGGGACTTGGGAAGAATCCGAAGGGCTGCGGTGAAGGCGAACACCCCCACGGGGAGGTTCACGAAGAAGATCGAGCGCCAGCCGAAGCCGAACAGGTCGGCGTCGACCAGGAATCCGCCGATGATCGGGCCGGCGACCGCGCCGAGGCCCATGATCGGCCCGAAGATCCCGAACGCGGCGGCCATCTCCTTGGGCGGGAACAGGTCGCGCAGGATCCCCAGGCCCTGCGGGATCATCATCGCCGCGGCGATGCCCTGGACCGCGCGGGCGGCGATCAGCGTCTCGGGCGAGGTCGCGAGCCCGCACATCAGCGACGTGAGGGCGAAGCCCGCGGTGCCGATGAGGAACATCGTCCGGCGGCCGAAGAGGTCGCCGAGCCGCGCGCCGGTGATCAGCAGCATCGCGAACGACAGCGTGTACGCGGCCGACATCCACTGGAGCTGGCTGTAGCTGCCGCCGAGCGCAGCCTCGATCTTGGGACCGGCGACGCCGGTGATGGTGCCGTCGAACAGGTCCATGATCTCGGCGCCGAGCACGACGGCGAGGGCGAACCAGCGCCACTTGTACGGGGTGGGCCCCTCGGCCTCGTCCGTGTCGGGTGGCGCCGCGGTCTGTGTGTCGACGGCTGAGCCGGGGCGGACGTCTTCGTCTTCGCGGGGCTCGGACAGGTGTTCGGCGGTGGCGCTCATGAGGTCCCCCTGGGGCTCGGTGTCGGACGGTGCGGTTCCTGCGGGCCTCGACCCTCTCCCGAACGATGTTCGATCCACGAACACTGTTCGAAGCAACGAACACTGTTATAAGGTCGAACAGTGTTCGCGTCAAGTACAGTGTTCGAAAGAGCCCCCCGGAGGTGAGCGATGCCCGCCGTACCCGCTGATCACGAGGCCGCCACGCCGCCCTCGTCGCTGGTGCCCGGCTGGCGCGCGCCGAGGGCGCCCCGCAAGCCCGCGCGGTCCGCGCGCAAGGCGCCGCTCACCGCGGACACGATCATCGACGCCGCGCTGGCGATCATCGACGCCGAAGGCCTGGACGCGCTGTCCATGCGGCGCGTCGCGCAGAGCCTCGACACGGGCGCCGCCTCGCTGTACGCCCACGTCCAGAACAAGGAGGAGCTCATCGAGCTCGTCCTCGACCGGGTCAACGGCGAACTGCGCGTCCCGCCACCGGATCCGGAGCGCTGGCAGGAGCAGACGGCGGAGAGCATGCGTCAGGTACGCGACGTCTACGCCGCGCACCGCGACCTCGCCAAGGCCAGCTTCGGGAAGATCCCGACCATGCCCAACACGCTGCGCAGCATGGAGGCGATGCTGGCCATGCTGCGCGCGGGCGGGCTGCCCGACCTCGTCATCGCGTGGTCGGCCGACCTGATCGCGCTGTACACCACGTCCGCGGCGTACGAGCAGGGCCTCATGCAGCTGCAGGAGGAGCTCGCACCCGGGTCGATCCACGCGTACTTCGACGAGATCAGGGACTTCTTCGAGAACCTGCCGCCCGACGAGTTCCCCACCGCGGTGTCGCTGTTCGACGTCATGACCCAGGGCGACGGCGACGAGCGCTTCATGTTCGGCGCCGAGGTCATCCTGCTCGGGATGCAGGCGTACGCGGAGCGCATGCGCGCCCGCGAGGCGGGCGGGAAGCCCGAACCGTTCGGACGCTGGCACGAGCGAAGGCGCGAACGCGGGCGCGAGCGCGGCCGGGGACAGGGTCGCCGGCACCGCCTGCGGGGCAGGCGCGGGGACCGCTGAACGGGGCATGACGCCCCGTCACCACCGGTGTCCCGCGGCCCCTTTCGTCAGCGCTCGCTCAACGCCCGCTCTCCCGGGCTGCGTTCGGCCACGGCGCGCTTCGGGGCGAACCTCGGCTCGTCCCGCACCGGTGTCAGGGCGGCGGCTGCCAGCGGGATGACCGCGCACAGGCCGTACGCCGCGGCGTAGCCCGGCCCGCCGATGACCAGCGACAGCACGGGCGGTCCGGCCGCCGCGGCCAGGTTCTGGCCCATGTTGTGGATGCCGAGCGCGCGCCCCGCCCAGGCGGACCCGGCGAGTTCGGCGACGGCGGTGAACGCCACGCCGTTCCAGCACACCGTCGCCACGGACGCGACCAGCAGCGCGACGACCGCGGGCCACGAGGGCCAGAGCGCGGCCACCGCCAGCGCCGCCACCGCGGCGGCGTTGGCCAGCGACAGCGTGCGCATCGGGCCCAGCCGCGAACCCACGCGGTCGGACCAGGCGCCCACCAGCAGCCGGGACACCGCCGCGACCGTCTGCACGGCGGCCAGCAGGCGCCCGGCCGAGGTCGCCGTCCAGCCGTGCTCCTCCACCAGGTAGTCGGCCGAGTACGAGACCACCACGAACTGCGGTATCACCAGCAGTGCGCCGGCCGCGTGGATGCGGAACAGGACCGGCGTGCGGTACGGCGAGGCGGGCTTGGCGGCGCCGGCGACCGGTCCGGGACGCGGCGGATCGACGACGAACAGCGCGACCGCGAGGCCCGCAACGACGCAGAAGACCAACGGGAACAGCAGTGCGGCCCGTACGCCGTGCGAGGTCCCGATCGGCGGCAGCACCAACGCCGCGACCACCATGCCCAGGGGCTGCGCCATCTGGCGCACACCCATCGCCATGCCGCGCTCGGTCGGGCCGAACCAGCCGAGCACGACCCGGCCGCTGGCGGCGTTGACCGACGCGCTCGACGCACCGGCGACGGCCAGCCACGTCCCCATCCAGACAACCCCGCCGCCACTCATCGCCACCGCGATCGCCCCACCCGCGAGCAGGAGCCCGGCCGCCATGACCCCCCGCTCCCCGAACCGGTCCGCGGCCGCACCCCACAGCACCAGCGTGCACATCAGCCCGACGGTGGGACAGGTGACGACGGTCGCCGCGGCGGTCAGCGACATGCCCTCCTGCTCGCGCAGCACGGGCACGAGGTAGGCGAGGCCGTAGAGGAAGACGCAACTGGCGCACTGCGCGGTCATCCCGATCCCGAGCATCACCCACCGCCGACTGGACGCACGCGGCTCGACGGTCATCGCGGCCCCTCCCCTGGAGAACAACATGCACGCTACACGGGATCTCATGATCCGAGATATGCGTCTCGCATTCTGATCGCCGCACAGATGCCGCGGGCGGGGGAACGTGAGGCTGGGTGAAGCGGGAGGGGTGGGCGGGCGAGAGCGGGTGAGGCAACGGCGAGGCGGCGCGGCGGAGTGGGCTGGGCTGGGCCGGAGGGATCGGGCGGGTCGAGACGGGGTGGGCGGGGTGGGACCCGGCGTGGCCGGGTTGGGGTGGGCGGCGGATGATCAGGGGGGTACGGCGGGGTTGGCCGCCGGATGTCGGTTGTTCCGTACTGAGGAGCCCGTATGGCCGTCGCAACGCCGCACATGACCGCCGGGCCGCGGAACGCGCTGAGCGATGTCGCGGGGCTGCGGGTCGGGCATGCGTCGATGGTCGGGGACGGTGCGCTGACCGGGGTGACGGTCGTGCTCGCGCCGCCCGGGGGCGTGGTGGCGGCGGTCGATGTGCGTGGGGGCGGGCCTGGGACGCGGGAGACCGATGCGCTCGATCCGCGGAACCTGGTCCCACGTGTCGAGGCGATCGCGTTGACCGGTGGGAGCGCGTACGGGCTGGACGCGGTGGCGGGTGTCGTCTCGTGGCTGGAGGACCACGAGCGCGGGTTCCCCGTCGGTGAACTGCCGCACGAGGTGGTGCCGGTGGTGCCCGCCGCGACGATCTTCGACCTGGGGCGCGGCGGGGACTTCCGCAAGCGTCCGGACGCCGCGCTGGGGCGGGCCGCGGTCGAGGCGGCCGCGGCGGAGGAGGAGTGCGGTCCGGTCGCCACGGGCGTCGTCGGCGCCGCGACGGGCGCGCTCGCCGGTGGGCTCAAGGGTGGCCTGGGCACCGCGAGTTGCGTCCTGGAAGGCGGTGTGACGGTGGCCGCCCTCGTGGTGGTCAACGCTGCGGGGTCGGCGATCGACCCGGTCGGCGGGCTGCCGTACGGCATGGTCGCGGCGCTGCCGGGCGAGTTCCCGCTGGTGCCCCCGTCGCACAACGAACACGCCGCGGCGCTCGGCCGGTTCGTGGACGCCGACGCGCCCCAGCCGCCGTTGAACACCACGCTCGCGGTCGTCGCGACGGACGCCGCGCTGACCCGCGCGCAGGCGCACAAGCTCGCCGGCGTCGCACACGACGGCATGGCCCGCGCCCTGCGCCCGGTGCACACGCTCTACGACGGCGACACCGTTTTCGCGCTGTCCACCGGCGCCCGGCTGCTGCCCGCGGTCTCGTCGGAGACCCCGTACGGCGTCAATGCGGAGGCCGCGGCCCTGTCGGCGATCCACGCCGCGGCCGCCGACGTGGTGGCGCGCGCCATCGTGCACGGGGTTCTTGCGGCGGAATCTGTGGATATGGCGACGGGTCCCGCACCGTCGTACCGCTCGCTGTACCCGGGCGCGGCGGCGCGATACCGGCGCACCGACTGAATTCCCCGCACAGTTGCGGCCATTCCGGCGAGACCGCCCGAAAAAGGCACGAAAATCGCACGACCGGAATGAGTAACTCCCGTATCCGTGCCTATGGTTCGGATCGCGCAAAGCCAATTCGCGTGCAGTGCACACCGACTTCATCTGCGCCTATGATCGGCGCGCGGCGATCGCCTTTCCGGTGTGCACCAAGCCCCCCACGGCAGCAGGCCGTCGACCGCGTGATCAGCCTTTCCTCGGGGGCGTCGGCACGCGACGATCAAGGAGGCTCGGCGCAATGGGCGACATCCACCATTTCTCGTCAGGACCCCTGACGCCCACGCTCGCCTATGTGATGTCCTGCCTGGGCTCAGGCCTCGGCCTTTTGTGCACGTCGAGAGCACGCGCGGCGCTGGGCTGGGCCCGCGCCCGATGGCTGATTCTCGCCGCCGTTTCGATCGGCGGCACCGGAATCTGGGTCATGCATTTCATCGCGATGCTCGGCTTCTCCGTCGAGGGCACCGCGATCCGGTACGACGTCCAGCGCACCATCCTCAGCCTGATCGCGGCGATCGCGGTGGTCGGCCTCGGCCTGTCGATCGTCGGGTACGCCGGCAACCGGGTGGCCCCGCTGCTGCTGGGCGGCGTGCTCACGGGCGGCGGGGTGGCGAGCATGCACTACCTGGGCATGTCGGCGCTGTGGCTGCGGGGTTCGATCGACTACGACACGACGATCGTGTCGCTGTCGGTGGTGATCGCGGTGGTCGCGGCGACCGCCGCGTTGTGGATGGCGTTCAATATCCGGGGCATGCTGGCGACCGTCGTGGCCGCATTGATCATGGGTGTGGCCGTCACCGGAATGCACTACACCGCGATGTACTCGATGAGTGTCGACACCTCCGCGTCCAGCGGTGTCTCGCACGGCGCCGAACCGGTTCAGTTCCTGGCGCCGTTGATCACCGGAATCAGCCTCTTCACCTTCGTGACGATGTTCATCGTGGCGCTTTCGCCGACCGAGGACGAAATGGAGGAGGAGGCGGAACTGGGTGCCCGACTCGATCGCCTGACGGAGAATCAGAAAATCCGGCGGCGCACCACCGTCAGGCCTTCCCGGTCACCCCGCGCGGCAGCGCGACCGGCGCCGGCGCGCGGACCGGATCAGATCGGCGGGCATTCCCGGATCCCCCGGCCGAACGGAACCGGAATTCCCTATTCCGGAATGCCGCAGGGTTCGGCGAATCCCCACCCCGTGAACGATTGGCAGGACGGTCCGGAAGCCCACGAGGATTACTTCCGGCGGCGCTGACCACACGTAACCCCGTGTACACGCCGGAGTGACGCCCCGGCAATGCCGACCCCGGACGCTGGGCTGGTCGATTCCGGCACCAGCACCTGCCACGGGGAGGGCGACGCATGTCCGAAACGATGTCCCTCGCGGAGACCGCCAGAGCGCTCCGCGCCGGCACCGTCACCTCGCTCGACCTGGTCGGCGTCGCCTTGGAGGGCGCCGCCCGCATCGGCCGACGGCTGGGCACCTACGCCGCCCTACGCGACGACGAGGCCCTCGCCGAGGCCGAACGCGCCGACGCCGAACGCGCGTCGGGCCTGGACCGCGGCCCGCTGCACGGAGTGCCGATCGGCGTGCGGGACTTCCCCGGCGCGTTGGACGACGTCGCCGTCGGCCGGCTCCGCGCCGCGGGCGCCGTACCGCTCGGCACGACCACGGCCATGGAGTTCACCATCGGGCTGCCCGATCCGGGCCGCGAGACGCCGGTGCCGCGCAATCCGTGGGACCCGGCGGCCTGGGCGGGCGGCGCGAGTTCGGGCACCGCGAACGGCATCGCGGCGGGGCTGTTCCCGGGCGGCGTGGGCGCGGACGCGGCGGGCGGCATCCGGATGCCAGCGGCGTTCTGCGGTGTCACCGGGCTGCGTCCGACGCGCGGGAGGGTGCCGAACCCGGCCTCCGGGGCGGTCGAGCACCTGGGGCCGATGGGCCGCACGTCCGAGGACTGCGCGCTGCTGCTGACGGCGATGGCCGGCTACCACCCGGCGGACGCGCGCTGCGCGGACCGCCCGGTACCGGAGTACGCGGCGGCGCTGTCCGGCCATGTGGAGGGAGTGCGGATCGGCGTCGACCCGCTGCTACGGCTCGGCGCGGACCTGGCCGACCGGTCGCTGCCGCTGCGCTTCGGCTCGGCGCTGGACGTCCTGGCGGCCGCGGGCGCGGTCATCGTCGACGTCGAACTGCCCTTCGCCCGCGAGCTGTACGCCGCCGACATGCTGACCCTGGCGGCCGAGGCGCTGGCCCACTTCGCACCGGACCTGACGTCCCGCTGGGAGGAGTTCGGCACGACGGGCCGCACCGCCTTCGCCACCGGCGCGTTCTACACGGCCGCGGACTACGTGCGCGCCCAGGCCGTGCGGCGTACCGGCCAGCAGGCGGTCAACGCGCTCCTGGAGCGGGTGGACCTGGTGGTGACGCCGACCGCGACGGTGACCGCGCCGCGCGTGGACCGCCTGGACAGCCCGGGCTTCATGGCTGTGTTCGGGTCCGCGGTGCACACGCCGTACTGGAGCGCGGTGGGCAATCCGACGCTGTCGGTGCCGATCGGGTTCGGGGACGACGGACTGCCGCTCGCCATGCAGATCTCCGGGCGGCCGTTCGACGAGGCGCTGGTGCTGCGGGCCGGCGACGCGTACCAGCGGCGGGCCGAATGGCACCACCAGGTCCCGGACATGCGCGGCAAGTTGGCACGAATCCCAGCGCCTGTGTAGTGCCTTGTGCCCTTCCGCACCCGGGCACTATACGCCGGGTAACCCGAACGCGGGCGATTCCGCGTACTTTGCGAAAGGGCCGTGTCACACCCGGTCACTCTGGTGACCGGAAGGAGGGCCGCTGCCCCCGTAACGCCAGGGGCGCTTCGCGGCGCACACACACATGAACCACTTCACGTACGGCCCGCTCACCCCCGGCCTGGCGTTCCTCATGTCGTGCACGGGCGCCTGCCTGGGGCTGCTGTGCAGCGCCCGCGCGCAGGCCATGTCCGGCTTCGCGCGCGGCCGTTGGATCGCGATGGCTGCGGTGTCGCTCGGCGGCACCGGGATCTGGGTCATGCACTTCATCGCCATGCTCGGGTTCAGCATCCCCGGCCAGGAGGTCCGGTACGACATCCCGCTCACGCTCGCGAGCCTGCTGCTGTCCGTCCTGGTGGTGGGCATCGGCCTGACGCTGGCGATCGGCGGCGAGTCGAGCACGGCGTCACTGCTGGTGGGCGGCGTCATCACCGGGTCCGGCGTCGGCGCGATGCACTACCTGGGGATGTACGCGATGAAGACGACGCAGCCGATCGGCTACGACCCGCGCGTGGTCTCGCTGTCGATGGTGATCGCGATCGTCGCCGCGACCGCCGCGCTGTGGGCGGCACTTCATGTGCGAGGCGCCAAGGCGATCTCCGCCGCGGTACCGGTCATGGGGCTCGCGGTCTGCGGCATGCACTACACCGGCATGTTCGCCATGCACCGCACGGGCACGGGCTCGGCCGGGGCGCACCCGCACGGCACCGACCAGACCACGTTCTTCGCGCCGATGATCACCTCGATCAGCGTGCTGACGATGATCATCCTGGTGATCGTGGCGATCTGGCCCAACGTCGAACAGATGGAGGACGACCGGGACTTCGACGACCGCGTCGCCCGGCTCACGGCGGGCGGGGTGCCGCACACGGCGTCCTGACCCGACCGCGCGTCCCCGAACACGCCGCGCGGCGAGGGTGCTTCCCCGAGCACACCCTCGCCGCGCGGAACCACGTGCGGGTCAGTCGTCCGACAGCAGCGAGCCGAGCCGCTCGGTCGCCTCGACCCACTCCTCGACCATCGACAGCACGACCTCCTGGGTCGGCCGCACCCGGTCCATGGCGCCCACGATCTGGCCGACCGGCCAGCCGTTGAGCTCCTTGTTCTTGGTGCGCGTGATGCGCCGCGCCGCCTTGTTGAAGACGAGGCCCTGCAGCGGCATCGGCAGCGGGTCCGGGTTGGCCGGGTCCTCCCACGCCTCGGTCCACGCGGTGCGCAGCTGGCGGGCCGGCTTGCCGGTCATCGCGCGCGAGCGCACGGTGTCCGTGGACGCCGCCTCCAGGAGGTTCTGCACGGCCGTCTCGTGCGTGTCGGCCTCGGCGACGGTGAGCCAGATGCTGCCGGTCCACACGCCCTGCGCGCCGAGCGCGAGCGCCGCGGCCATCTGCCGGCCGCCGCCGATGCCGCCGGCGGCGAGCACCGGGACGTCCGGGCCGACCACGTCGACGACCTGCGGGATGAGCACCATCGTGGAGATCTCGCCGCAGTGGCCGCCGGCTTCGGTGCCCTGCGCGACGACGACGTCGACGCCGGCCTCGACCTGCTTCTGCGCGTGCCGCGGGCTGCCGCACAGCGCGCCGACGAGGACGCCGGCGTCGTGGCACGCGTCGATGATGTCGGCGGGCGGCGGGCCGAGCGCGTTGACGAACATCTTGACGAGCGGGTGCTTGAGCGCGGTGTCGATCTGCGCGCGCGACTCGAGGTCGACGTTGAGGCCGGCGGCCTTGGCGGCCTTGCCCTCGAGCTCGGCGGGCAGCGGCGGGATGCCGTGCTCGTCGAGCAGCCGGTCGACGAACTGCCAGTGCTCCTCGGGGATCAGCTTCTCAAGGTTGGCCGGGAGCGCCGCGTCACCGCCGCCCTTGCCGAGGTACTTCATGGGGATCGCGAGGTCGACGCCGTACGGCCTGCCCTCGACGTGCTCGTCGATCCACGCGAGCTCGATCTCCAGCTGGTCCGGGCTGAACGCCAGGGCACCGAGCACCCCGAAGCCGCCCGCGCGGCTGACCGCGGCGACGACGTCCCGGCAGTGGGAGAAGGCGAAGATCGGGAACTCGATCCCGAGCTTCTCGCAGATGGGTGGCTTCATGCGAGGGAGCATAGACAGGTTCCTTGACCAAAACAAGGTCAGGAACCCTGACAAAAAACGGCGGCCCCGACCACGCCTCGAGCGCGTGGTCGGGGCCGCCCCCCGCGCGAGTCAGCTCGACGGGAGCTCCGAGCCGACCGCCCACATCGCGAAGTACTGCGCGGCCGCACCGTAGGCCTGGGCGAGCGCCACGCGGGCGCCGTCCACCTGGTGCTCCCCCGCCGCCCCGCGGACCTGGAGCGCGGCCTCCAGGAAGCGCAGCATGCCGGACGCGCCGATCGGGTTCGACGACAGCACGCCGCCCGACGGGTTGACCGGGAACGAGCCGCCGAACGCGGTCTCACCGCGGTCGACCATCTTCCAGCCCTCGCCCACCGGCGCGATGTCGTGGCCCTCGAGCCACATCGGCTCGTACCACGAGAACGGCACGTACAGCTCGGCCACGTCGATCTGGTTGCGCGGGTCGGTGATGCCGGCCTGCTTGTAGACGTCCCACGCGCAGTCGACGCCCGCCTGCGGGCGGATCGGGTCGCGGCCGTTGAACGACGACGGCTCCGAACGCATCGACGTCCCCAGCACCCACGCCGGCGGCCGCCCGTCGGCCGCCGCCGCCAGGCCGCCCGCCTTGTCGGTCAGCACGATCGCGCCCGCGCCGTCGGACGACGGGCAGGACTCCAGGAAGTGCAGCGGGTCCCACATCATCGGCGACTCGCGGACCTTCTCGATCGAGATGTCCTTCAGGTGCAGGTGCGCGTACGGGTTCCGCAGCGCGTTCTGCCGGTCCTTGACCGCCACCTGCCAGCCGATGTGCTCCGGCGCGCCCGACTTGCGGATGTACGCGCGGATCCACGGCGCGAACGCGCCGCCCGCGCCGATCGACCCGGACTTGCCGCCGCCGAGCCCGAACTGGGCGTTGCCCTCGGACTGCTTCTCCCACGCCACGGCCAGCACGCGCTTGTGCACGCGCGACGACACCAGGTGGGACGCGACGATCGCGGTCGACCCGCCGACCGAACCCGCGGTGTGCACGCGGAACACCGGCTTGCCGGCGCCGCCCAGCGCGTCCGCGAGGTACAGCTCGGGCTTCATGACGCCCTCGAAGATGTCCGGCGCCTTGCCGATCACCACCGCGTCGATGTCCGACCACGTCATCTGCGCGTCGTCGAGCGCGCGCTGCGCCGCCTCGCGCACCAGGCCCGCGATCGACAGGTCGTCACGGCGCTTCTTGTGCTTGGTCTGGCCGATGCCGACGACCGCAACCGGTTCGTGCCCCATCAGTTGTCACCTTCCAGAATGCACACCAGGTTCTGCTGCAGCAGCGGACCCGAAGTGGCGTGCGCCAGCGTACGGTTGCGCCCGCCCGACAGGATCTGCTCGGCGGCCTCGGCGATCCGGACCAGTCCGGTGGCCATGAGCGGGTTGCCGGTCAGCGCGCCGCCCGACGGGTTGACCACGACGTCGTCGCCCAGGCCCAGCGCCTGGCGCAGGACCACCTCCTGCGCCGTGAACGGCGCCATCAGCTCGGCGACCTCGACGCCCTCGACGCCGCCCGCCTTCTCGGCGGCGAGCCGCGTCGAGGGCGAGTCGGTCAGGTCGCGCAGCGCCGGGTTGTGCACCTCGCTGCGGTGGTCGATGCCGGCGATCCACGCGGGGCGCGACACGAGTTCGCGGGCCTTGCGCGCGGTCGCCATGACGACGCAGGACGCGCCGTCCGAGATCGGCGGCAGGTCGCTCTTGCGCAGCGGGTTGCGCAGGTACGGCTCGGCCAGCAGCTTGTCGACGTCCGTCTCCGCGGAACGCACCTGCTGCTTGGGGTTGTTCGCGGCGTCGCGGCGGGACCGCGCGGCGATCTCGGCGAGTTCGCGCTCGGTGCTCTTGCCGCTCTCGATCAGCTGCCGGGCCTGGAGCGCGGCCAGCGAGACCGGGTCGGGGCCGAGCGGCGCGAGGTAGTACGGGTCGAGCTCGTTCAGGTAGATCTCGGCCGGGTCGCCGGTCGAGGACTTGCCGGAACCCAGCGCGACGGCGATCTCCACGTCGCCGTGCTGCATGCGGACCCACGCCTCGTACATCGCCCACGCGCCGTCCATCTCGACGTGCGACTCGTGGATGGGCGGCCAGGCGCCCATCGCGTCGAGGTTCGGGACGAACGAGAAGGTGCCGCCCGAGACGTAGTCGCACGAGCCCTGGCAGCTGAACCCGATGTCCGAGCGCTTGAGGCCGACCTTGCCGAGCGCCTCGTCGACGACCGCGATGAGCATCTCGGTCTCGGTGACGTCGTTGCGCCGCACGGCCGGAAGGTACGCGGTCGACACGATCGCGATGGCGGTGTCGGCGCGGTCGTTGCTTTCGTTGCTCACGATGCCTGTCTCCCAATCGGCCACGGTCAGAACACCCGGTTCATGTACTGCTCGGCCGGCTCGTCGGGCTCGCCGGTGGGCAGCCAGCCCTCGATGAACCCGGCGACGGTGCCCCAGCCCTTGCTGGTGATCTCCGCGGCGTTGCGGGCGTCGTCGGCGAACCACTGGGCCTTGACGCGCATGCCGACGCGGATCTCCGAGACCGGGATGCCGATGATCTGCTGCTGGGCGATGACCATTTCGTCGCCGTGCAGGACGACCGAGGCGCGCGCGAACGGCTCGGTCTCCTTCTGCCCCGGGTACGGAGTCGGGGTGACGATCGTGTAGTTCGACACGACGCCGTAGTCCGGCAGCGTCTCCTCGTGCTCCTCGCCCAGCGTGATCGCGTCGACCGAGCAGTAGCCGCGGCCGAGGAAGACGCGGTTGCACTGCGGGCAGCGCTGGCCGGTGATGACGCCGGCCCGCATGCTGGCGGCGTAACGCTCCAGGGTCGGCGACAGCACGTCCGTGTACGTGATGGTGGAGAAGTAGTCCATCGTCTGGACGTCCTGCGCCTCGCCGGCGGCGGGCCCCTCGGGGGTCTCGCCGGGCACGAACGCGACGATGTCGTCGATGCGGCCGACCGGTTCGTCGCGCCAGCGCGGGGCGACGCGCATGCCGGTGGACACCGCGTCCTCGCTGCCCGCGTCGAGCGCGTGGAGCAGGTTGGTGTCGGCGCCGTCCAGCTTGATCAGCGCGTACGCGAACGGCCGGTCCAGCGGGTGGTGCTTGCCGGGCTCGGCGACCCACGTCCACGACACGACGGTGCCGGCGGGGCCGACCTCGACGAAGTCCGGCTCGAGCGCGTTCCCGGTCTCGGGGTCGTATTCCATCGGCGGAACGATGACCCGCTCGCCGCTGCGGATCCCGACGATGCGCTGCGCGGTCAGCTCGGAGAAGAAGCGGCTGATGACCGGTCCGAGCGTGCGCTTGTACGGGAACTGGATGGTGCTGCTTGTCTGTGTCGACACGCGGTCGTCCTCTCGGCGCTGGGCTGATCGGCGATGCTTGGTGGGTACGGGAGTTCAGGAGCCCTGCGCCGCGACGCGGGAGGCCCAGGCGTAGTCGGCCTTGCCGACGTTGGTGCGGCCGATCTCGTCGACCAGGACGACCGCCCGCGGCACCTTGTAGCCGGCGAGCAGCGTGCGGGAGTGCGCGGCGAGGTCGTCGTACGTGGGCGCGGTGCCCTCGCGCGGCTGGACGACCCCGACGACGCGGGCGCCCCAGCGCTCGTCGGGCACGCCGACGACGATGCAGTCGAACACGTCCGGGTGCGCCTTGAGCGCGGACTCGACCTCTTCGGGGTAGATCTTCTCGCCGCCGGAGTTGATGCACACCGAGCCGCGGCCGAGCATGACGATCGTGCCGTCGGCCTCGATCATGCCGAAGTCGCCGGGGACGACGTAGCGCACGCCGTCGACGGTCGGGAAGGTCGCGGCGGTCTTCACCTCGTCCTTCCAGTAGCCGAGCGGGATGTGGCCGGTGCGCGCGATGCGTCCGACCACACCGGAGCCGGGCTCGACCGGGCGCATGGTCTCCTGGTCGAGCACGGTGATCTGCGGGCCCATCGCGAACCGCGGCGCGTTGCCGGCGGCGTCGTCCTTGTCGGCGTCCTTCTTCGGGACGCCGCTGCCGCCCGCGCCGAGCTCGGAGCTGCCGTAGCTGTCGTTGATCATCAGGTGCGGGACGACGGCCCTGAGCTCGTCCTTGACCGCCTCGGACAGCACGGCGCCGCCGGAGCCGACGACGTACAGCTTGGAGAGGTCGTACGAGCCCACCCGTCGCCCCCCACCACCCATATTCGAAGTCGCTTCGCTCCGCCCTCTTCGGGCGGCGTCCGCGAGCGGCCGGCCCATCGCGTCGCCGACGATCTGGATCGACGAGACCTGCTCGCGCTCGGCGATCGACAGCAGGTCGGCCGCGTCGTACTTGCGTGCCGTGTAGAGCACGACCCGGTTGCCGGCCAGCAGGCCGCCGACCGCGAACCACTGCGCGGCGCCGTGCATGAGCGGCGCGGCCGGCATGAAGGTGAGCCGGAAGTCGCGCACCGCGTTCCCGGCGATCGCCTCGGGTGTCGCGATCGGGGTGCCCGGCCAGCCCCCGCCGCCCATCGCGCCGAAGAAGATGTCCTCGTGGCGCCACATGGTGCCCTTGGGCATGCCGGTGGTGCCGCCGGTGTAGACGACGTACCGGTCGTCGGCGGAGCGCGGCCCGAAGCCCCGCTCGGGCGACGCGGCGGCGAGCGCCTCCTCGTAGTCGACCGCGCCGGGCACGTCGGGGACGGCGGGCTGGTCGTCGGCGATCGAGACGTACGTCTTGAGGCCCGGGAAGTCGGCGGCGAGCGCGCTCAGCCGGTCCGCGTACCCGCGCTCGTAGACCATCGCGACCAGGTCGGCGTCGCCGAGCAGGTACGCCAGCTCGGCCTCGACGTACCGGTAGTTGATGTTGACCGGCACCGCGCGGATCTTCCACGCGGCGAGCAGCGCCTCGACGAACTCGACCCGGTTGAAGCTGTACAGGCCGATGTGGTCGCCTGGCCCCACCCCGCTCTCCGCGAGATGGTGCGCCAGCCGGTTGGCCCGGGCGTCGAGCTCTTTGTACGTGCGTCGCTGATCGCCTGCGACGAGCACCTCGGTGTCCCCGCCCGCGTCGGCGAGCAGCTCCCAGAGGTCCGCGAGATTGAAGTCGGCCACGGCCGCACGATAGGTAAGGTTCCTTGACGACGTCAATGGTTCCGGAAAACACGTAGTCGTGACACAGCCCACGACCAGGTGCTCGGCGGAGCGGCCGCCGGAGCCGGAACGCGCGTCAGTCCCTCGGCATGGTGGCGAACGACTTCTTGACGAGTGTGCCCAGGCGCGGCGCGAGGCGCTTCTCAACGAGCACGTGGATCAGCCAGGCCACCAGGAACACCCAGGCGACGACCATGGCGACGACCAGGTTCGCGTTGTAGTGGCCTCGCAGCGCACGGACGAGCGCCCAGCCGGCCTCGCAGTGCAGCAGGTAGACCGGGTACGTCAGGGCGCCCAGCGTGGTGAGGAAGCCCCAGTTGATCCGGTCGAGCCAGCCGAGCGCGAGCGCCGCCATGAGCACGAAGAACACGGTCACGGCGATGTGCACCGGAGCCTCGGGCATCTTGTGCCGCATGATGTCCTCGGTGCCCTGCCACCGCTGGATGACGTTGTGCTGGCCGACCGCGAAGCTGAAGCCGATGACGCCCCACAGGATCACGTTCGGTCCGTTGCGGTGCATGAGGTAGAAGGCGATGCCCGCGACGAAGAACGGCGCCGAGTTGGGGACGAGCAGGTACTGCGCCTCGCTGTTCCCGACGGCCGTGACCAGGATGGCGGCGACCGACCACAGGACGCAGAACGCCAGGACCCGGCGATAGGTGACGCCCAGGAACACGACGATCGCGAACAGCAGGTAGAAACGCATCTCCACCCACAGCGTCCAGTACACGGTGTCGACGTCGGCGATGTTCAGCGGCTCCTGGAACATGGTCAGGTTGACCAGCCGGTCCCACTTGCTGAGCTTGACCGTCGCGTTGCCGTCGGCCACGTACCAGACCACGAGCGTCGTGACCGCCATCGCCGCCCAGTACGCCGGGTAGAGCCGCGTCACGCGCGACGTGAAGAACTGGCCGAGGCTGCGGCCCCAACTGCTCATGCAGATGACGAAGCCGCTGATCAGGAAGAAGAACTCGACACCGAGGAAGCCGTACGCGGTGGTCGCGACGAGCAACGGGTGGAACACCTTGCCGGTGGTGCCGTGCCACGCGTACGGGGCTATGACGAGGTGGTGGAGCATCACGACCGTCGCGGCGACGAAGCGCATGCCGTCGAGCGCGGGCAGACGCCCGCGACGCGGTGCCGGCGCGGGCGCCGGCGCGACGGGTTCGACAATGACGTCCCCGGCCGGCCCCGCCGACACGGCAGCCTCGGAGGGAAGCGTCTGGGAAGTCGGCACCCGAAGGTTTTACCTTGCACCGCGAGAGCCCGCTAAGGGTTCGCCAGGAAATCCGCTGAATCGTGACATCGCTCTCGTCGCCGAACGTTTGGCGGACGAAGATCCACTCAGGCGTCCGGCATGCGCGCCAGTGCGCCCCGCATCGCCCTCGCGAACCGCGGGGCCAGGCGTTTCTCGATGACGACGTAGACGAGGGTCGCCATCAGCACAGCGGCGGCGGCCAGCGTCGAGATCAGCACACTCGGCGGGTAGTCGTCGCGCAGTTCCTTGATGATCACCCAGCTCATCTCGCAGTGGACGAGGTAGAGCGGGTAGGTCAGGCCGCCGAGCGTGGTCAGCCACGGGAAGGTGACGCGGTCGAACCAGCCCAGCGCCAGGGCGGCCATCACCACGAAGAAGACGGCGACGATCATGTGCGTCGCCCACTGCTGGTGGTACTCGGACATCCCGACCTCGGCGTCGTGGTGCCGGTCGATGACGGTGCGCTGCCCGATCAGGAAGTTGAAGCCGATGATCACCCACAGCACGGGGCTGGGACCGTACCGGTACATGAGGAAGTACGCGATGCCTGCCACGAAGAACGGAGCCGAGGTGGGCACCAGGACGTACTTGAGGACGCCGGCGTCGGTACCGGTCGCCAGCAACGCGCCGAGGGTCCACACGACGCAGAACACCACGACCCTGCGGTACGTGACGCCCATGAACACGACGATCGAGAAGATCAGGTAGAAGCGCATCTCGACCCAGAGGGTCCAGTACACGCTGTCGACGTCGACGCTGCCGAGCGGCTCCTGGAACATCGTCAGGTTCGCGACGATGTCCCATCCCCCGGGACTTCGGGAGCCTATGCCGCCCGCGACCAGGAACACCACGAGCGACGTCAGCAGTACCGCGAACCAGTACGCGGGGTACAGCCGGGTCGCACGCGACACGAGGAACTGGCCGATCGAACGGCCCCAGCTGCTCATGCAGATGACGAAGCCGCTGATCATGAAGAACAGCTCGACGCCCAGCCAGCCGTACGAGGTCGCCTGGTAGTACGGCGTCCACAGGTTCTCCGAGGGGCGGTGGTCACCCCACGGGAAGATCATCGTGGACAGGTGGAAGAGCACCACGGACGAGGCGGCCACGAAGCGGAGGCCGTCCAGCACCGGGATCCGTCCCCCGCGCGGACGCGCGACACCCGGCGCAGACGCTGCCGCGGCCACCGTGGATTCGGTGGGCGCGGTGTCGTACTTCAGCGAGACGGACATGACCACCGGCCGTTTGTATCGCACGGATTGGCGTGCGTCGACTACAGAGGAACAATCCACAGATCATGACGGCGTGACGCCGTGATCTGTACGGATCCGCCCGGTACGGGGCGGCTCGCGTCACTCGCGCGGCATGCGTTCGATCGCCTCGCGCAGCGACCGGCCCCAGCGCGGTGCGACCAGACGGTCGGCCACGAGGTGGATCACGAGTGCCGCCGCAGCGGCCGCGACGAGCGCGACCGCGAGTGCGCTGCCGGCGCTGAGATCTTCCCGCAAGCGGAGGATCAACGTCCACCCGGCCTGACCGTGGATCAGGTAAAGGGGGTAGGCGACGGCCCCCAGGACCACCGCCGGACGGACGTCCAGCCACTCGAGCCTGCGCAGCGCCAGCAACGCCATCGCCAGGAAGAAGACGACGACCGCGGCGTGTCCCGGCCACTCGCGCAGGCTGTGGACGAGGTGCGCCTCGGTGTCGGGCGTCTGGTCGGCCACCGCGCGCTGCCCCGCCGCGAAGGCGAACCCCGCCAGGCACCAGAGCAGGACATCCGGTCCGTACTGGTAGATGAGGTAGAAGGCGATGCCGGCGACGAAGAACGGCGCCTGCTCCGGGACGAACACGTAGCGCAGCGCCTCGTTGTCCGTGGCCTGCGCGAGCAGCGCCGCCACGGACCACAACATGGAGAACGCCAGGAGCCTGCGGTACGTGGCACCGAAGGTCGCCACAAGCGCGAAGAGCAGGAAGAACCGCAGCTCGACCCAGAGGAGTGCGTATGCGGGGTCCACGTGACCGATCCCGAGCGCCTGCTGAAACATCGTCAGGTTGAGGGTGCGGTCCCACGCGGTGAGGCGGTTGTAGCTCACGCCGTCGCCGACCCAGGCGACGACCGCCACGGTGACGCCGACCGCCGCCCAGTACGCGGGGTAACGGCGCACGGCGACCGCGGTGGCGTAGTTGCCGACACCGCGCCCGCGGCTCAGCAGCGCGACCGCGAAGCCGCTCGCCATGAAGAACAGGTACGCGCCGAGCCAGCCGTACCGCGACACCGTCAGCAGCGGGTGCGGCAGCTGCGACTGCACGGTGCGGGGACCGTCCAGCCACGGGTAGCCGAAGGCGACCAGGTCGAACGCGACGAGCATGACCACGGCCACGGCGACCAGCACCTCGACGGCGCCGTGCCGGCGCCCCACGGGCCCGGGGTGCGGGTCGGAGGCGACGGCTTCGGGCATCGCCCGGGGGCGGGGAGGGGCTGTTCCCGGCTCGGGCGCAGTCGTGGTCACGCGGGAGGTTCTACCGCACCACAGCGCCGCCCGCGACATCGAGCCGAGCAGGGAGCGCGCACCAATCGACGTGTCTGACAAAGCCCCTCATTCCCGCGACCGACCCTGCACGGTACCCAGCGGACCGCGGGCCGCGCGAACCCGAGGACCCGTGGTCGCCCGGCCCGCCCGGCCGGGGGCCGTCCCGGCCGCGGCCCGTCCGGGCGCGGGCCTACTCGAAGGACAGCGGAACCACCTCGAAGGAGGCGGCGTAGCGGGTGCCCAGGCGGGAGCCGGCGGTGCGGGAGAAGCCTTCGAGCCATTCCTCGGCGTCGGCCATGGCGCCGCCGAGGCCGGCGAGGTAGGCGGCGTGGGCTTCGAGGGAGGCGACGCCGCGGGGGAAGGTCGCGGTGGTGTCGACGGCGTGGGCGGCCTGTGGGGAGCCCGCGGCCCAGACCTCCTTGACGCCGTTCCACGGCTCGAGGCCTTCGGACTCGGCGAGCTCGCGGAAGACCCAGCGGTTGCCGGCGTCGCGGCAGCCGTCGAGGACGGCGCGGCCGGCCGCGATGTGGTCGGCCTGGTTGGGCACCGTGCCGCCGTAGGTCTCGCGCCAGTTGCCGGTGATGACGATCTCGGGCCGGTGCCGGCGCACGACGCGGGCGACCTCGCGGCGCAGCGGCAGGCCGTACTCGAGGACGCCGTCGGGCAGGCCGAGGAACTCCACGGTGTCCACGCCGACCAGCGCGGCGGAGGCGACCTGCTCGGCCTCGCGCAGCGGCTTCGCCTTGTCGGGGTGCATGCCGTCGATGCCGGCCTCGCCGCTGGTGAGCATCACGTAGACGACCTTCTTGCCCTGGTCGGTCCACCGCGCGACGGCGGCCGCCGCGCCGTACTCCATGTCGTCGGGGTGGGCGACGATGGCGACCGCGGTCGACCAGTCCTCACGCAGCGGTTCGAACGGCGCCGGTGCCTGCTCGGTCATGGGGCTCCCTTTCAGGGCGAACGATCGGACATGTCCCCCCATCGTCGCAGCGGCGGGGGGCGACCGTGGCGCTACGGCGCGATGTCGGCCGGTCCCGCGGCTGGTCACGCGGCTATTCGCCCGGGCGTGGCAGGAGGCCCTGCTCCATGGCGACGGTCACGGCCGCGGTGCGGTCGTCGACGCCGAGTTTGGCGAAGGCGCGCAGCAGGTGCGTCTTGACGGTGGCCTCGCCGATGTAGAGCTCGCGGCCGATCTCGGCGTTGGTGAGTCCGCGGGCGACGAGGCCGAGGACCTGCGTCTCGCGGGGGCTGAGGGACTCGCGGGCGGGGGCGCGCATGCGGGTCACGAGTTTGGCGGCGACCGGGGGCGCGAGGACGGTTTCGCCGCGTGCGGCGGCCCGTACGGCGGCGGCGAGTTCGGCGCGCGGCGTGTCCTTGAGGAGGTAGCCGGCGGCGCCCGCCTCGACGGCCCGGACGATGTCGGTGTCGGTGTCGTACGTGGTGAGGATCAGCACGCGCACGCCGGGCAGTTCGCGGGTGATCCGGCCGGTGGCGGTGACCCCGTCGGTGCCGGGCATGCGCAGGTCCATGAGCACGACGTCCGGCCGTAGTTCGGCGGCCAGCGCGACGGCGGCCGCGCCGTCCTCGGCGGCGCCGACGACCTCCAGGTCGGGCTCGTTGGTGAGCATGCCGGCCAGGCCTTCGCGGACCACCGGGTGGTCGTCGGCCAGCAGCAGGCGGATGACGGCGGGGCCGGGCTCGGCCATGGTCAGGGCACCTCCACGCGTACCGTCGTGCCCGCTCCCGGGGCGCTGTCGAGGTCCAGTCTCCCGCGCGCCTGCTCGATGCGGGCGCGCATCCCCCGCAGGCCGTAGCCGCCCGCCGCGGTGCCGGTGCCCGCGCCGGTCGTTCCGGTGCCGGGGGCGGTCTCGGCGGGGGCGAAGCCGCGGCCGTCGTCGGTGACGGTCAGGCGCACGCCGACCGGCCGGTAGGCGAGTTCGGCGGACACCGCCGTCGCGTCCGCGTGCTTGCGGATGTTCGCGAGGCACTCCTGGAGCGTCCGCACCAGCACGACCTGCGTGGTGGCGGGCAGGTCGCGGGGCGTTCCGGCGACCCGGAACTCGGCGGCGACGTCGAGCTCTTCGGCGAGCCCGGCCACGGCCCGGCCGAGCGCGTCGTGCAGGGAGCCGCCGTCGAGTTCGGCGGGGTCCTGGGCGGCGACGAGCGCGCGGGCCTCGGTGAGGTTCTCCCGCGCGGTACGGGCGGCGAGGTCGAGCCTGCGGCGGGTGCCCTCGGGGTCGGTGTCGAGCGACGCGTCGGCGGCCTGCAGGAGCATGAGGATGCTGGTGAAGCCCTGGGCGAGCGTGTCGTGGATCTCCTGGGCCATGCGCTGGCGTTCGGTGAGCACGCCGGCCTCGTGGTGCGACGCGGCGAGCGCGGCGCGGGTGCGCTCCAGCTCCTGGATGAGCCTGCCGCGGCGCTCGGACTCGCGGATCAGCACGGTGGTGACGAACCCGAGGCCGAGGCTGGTGAGGACCGCGACGCCGACGGTGATGGCGGCGTCGGCGATCTGGCCGCCGCCGGTGCCGTCGTGGACCACCGAGCAGACGCCGGCGGTGACGGCGACGAGCGCGACGGCGGAGACCTTGGCCCAGCCCCGGTCGAGGATGGCGACGCAGTGCGGGAAGACGACGTACAGGATGATCAGGCCGTGCGGTGCGGTCAGCCCGATGACGACGACGGTCGCGTAGGAGACCGCGAGGAAGGCGTACGCCGCGGGCCCTTCGGGGCGGCCGCCGGACATGATCGGCGCGAGCAGCGTGAAGTAGGCGAGGGCGTAGACACCGAGGGCGACGTACGCGACGGCGGGCGCCCCGCGCGAGGCGGTCAGCAGCCCGCTCACCAGCACGACGATGCCGAAGGCGATGTGCCACACGCCCACCACCTGGCCGCGCCAGCCGCGGTCCGCGGGCAGGCTCGCCGCCCACGGCGTCAGGTCGTCCGCCGGGGTCGGGCCGTCAGCGCCCGTCAGCCCGTCCGCGTCCGCGTCCGTCACGGTCATCCCTCGTCCTCGCCCTTCCAGCGGAACCACTTCAGGCACATGATGGCCCCGACGACCACCCACGCGGCGAGGACCATGGCCGTGCGGCCGTGCTCCCAGCCGCCGGCGGGCTCGACCGACGCGTAGGCGTCGGGCAGGAACACCGAGCGCATGCCCTGGCACATCCACTTGAGCGGGAAGACCGCGGACACGATCTGCACGCCCTTGGGCAGCTGCGAGAAGATCACGAACACGCCGGAGATGAACTGCAGCACCATGACGGGCAGCAGCACGACCGGGCCGCCGTTCTCGCCCTTGACCAGGTTGCTCGCGACCAGCCCGATGAGCGTGCAGGCGGTCGCGCCGAGCAGGTAGACCCACACGAACGTGAACCAGCGGCCCGGGTCGGCGGGCAGTTCGAGACCGAAGAACGCGGCGCCGAGCCCGAGCAGGATCGCGGCCTGGACGAGGCTCGTCACGACGACCATCGCGATCTTGCCGAGGAAGTACGCGGCGGGCGGCATCGGCGTGGCGCGCAGTCGCTTGAGGGTGCCGTTGTGGCGTTCGCCGCCGACCTGGAGGGCGAGGCTCTGCAGGCAGGTGGACATCACGCCCATCGCCAGCATGCCCGTGACGTACACCTGTTGTGTGCTGACCCCGGTGGCCTTGTCGGTCTCGTCGAAGATCGAGGCGAGCAGCAGGAACATCACCAGCGGCATCGAGAAGGTGAAGAACATCGCGCCCTTGTTCCGGAAGAACTGGCGGACCTCCAGGACCGCGCGGGCCCGGCCGATGCGCAGCGCTGAGGGTGCGGCGATGGCGCGGACGCGCGGGGTGCGCGCAGGGGTGCGGACGACGGCCGGCGTCGTGGTCATCGCGTCTCTCCGATCAGCTGCAGGTAGGTGTCCTCGAGCGAGGGGCGGTACACGGACAGGTCGGGCACCTCGCCCCCGAGCCGCGCGGCGAGTTCGCCGACCAGCGCGGTGGGGCCGTCGGTGACCGCCTCGCGCGGCGCGCCGTGCTCGGTCCAGCGGACGGTGGCGGGCGCGAGGTGGCGGCCGCCGAGCCGGTCGGGGGTGTCGACGTCGACGATGCGGCCGCCGGCCAGGACGCCGACCCGGTCGGCCAGCTGCTCGGCCTCGTCCAGGTAGTGCGTGGTCAGCAGGATCGTGGTGCCGCCGTCGCGCAGCGACGCGACCAGGTCCCAGAACCGGCGCCGCACCTCGGGGTCGAACCCTGTGGTGGGTTCGTCGAGGAAGAGCAGCTCGGGGTCGCCGAGGATGCCGAGCGCGACGTCCAGGCGGCGGCGCTGCCCGCCGGACAGCTGCGCGGTGCGCCGGCCGGCCTCGGCGGCGAGCCCGACCGCCTCGACCACCTCGTCGGGGTCGCGCGGCGCCGGATAGTAGAGCGCGAAGTGGTGCACGATCTCACGCACCGTCAGCTCGGCGAAGTCGCGCGACTCCTGGAGCACGATGCCGATCCGGGCGCGCCACGCGGTGTCGGCCGCGGCCGGGTCGACGCCGAGCACGGCGACCTCGCCCGCGTCGCGGCGGCGCTGGCCTTCGAGGATCTCGGTGGTGGTGGTCTTCCCGGCGCCGTTGGGGCCGAGCAACGCGAAGATCTCGCCGGTGTGCACGTCCAGGTCGACGCCGTCGACCGCGGTGTGCGCGCCGTAGGTCTTGCGCAGTCCCCGGACCCGGACCGCCGGGCCGCCCGCTGTTTTCTCCATGCCCCGAGACTGCCGTCGGCGGGCCCGCGCACGGGACGTACGAGCGGCTGACAGCGGCTGTCCACCGATCGGTGGACAGCCGCCGCGGACGCCATTGTGAGTAATTCGCAACCTCGTGCGTCTTCCGGGCGGCGCCGGGTCTGAGTAGCTTCGTCCCTCCCAGCCGAGGCTCGTTCGGTCTGAGGGGTACCCGTGGGGGGTCCTGTCATCAACACACACCGTCGCCTACGCACGCGCAGATCCCGTCTGCACGTCGCCGCGGCCGTGGGCATCGTGCTCGCGCTGACCGCGTCGGTCTTCACGTTCCTGAACCTGACCCGACGCAGTGAGGCGGCCGAAGCGCTGCCTCCCGGCTTCTCGTTCCGCGAGCAGCCCACCGGCCAGCAGCAGTGGACGCTCACCGACTTCGCCTACACGCCGGACGGCGGCTACTTCACCGCCGGCAAGACCGGGCACATCGCCTGGATCTCACCGGACGGCCGCGTCGTACCGGTCGCCGACGTGCCGACCGAGGCGGTGGACGACCTCGGCCTGATCGGCCTCGCGGTCGCACCGGACTACGCGACGTCGCGCACGATCTACACGGCACGCGCGTCGGACGCCAAGACGCTGCGGCTGAGCTCGTTCCACGTCGAGGGCACCGGCGAACCGACCGGCGTCGGCGCCGAGCACATCATGCTGGAGGCGCCGCGGCGCGCGGACATCGCCGTGCACGCGATCACCGGCGTGGTGGCCGCCCCCGACGGCACGGTGTGGGTGTCCGTGGGCGACAACGCGGACTACCGCGCGATGGACCCGCGGGCCCTCGACGCGCAGAACCCGGACGTGATCTTCGGCAAGCTGCTGCACGTCACGTCCACCGGCGCCGGTGTGCCGACCAACCCCGGCTACAACGCGGCCGATCCGACGTCGTGGCGCAGCCGCACGTACGCCTCGGGCTTCCGCAGCCCGTTCCGCCTCTCCCTCGACCCGGTGACGGGCGCGCCGATGGTCGGCGACGTCGGCTGGTCGTCGTGGGAGGAGGTCGACCTCGTGCAGCCCGGCAACAACTACGGGTGGCCGTGCTGGGAGGGCGACGCCCCGACCGCGGACTACCGCGACCTGCCCGGCTGCAAGGGCGTCTCGGCGAGCGGGCCGCTGTACACGTACAGCCACAACGGCGCGAACGGATGCGTCACCGGCGGCATCGTGTACACCGGCACGTCGTACCCGGAGCAGTACCGCGGCACCTACTTCTTCGGCGACTACAGCCTGCGCAAGCTGTGGACGCTGCCGCTGCGCGACGGCGCCGGGCAGCCGCTGGCCCACCCGGTCGCGACCGACTTCGGCACCGAGACCGGCGCGGTGGTGAAGCTGGCGGCCGCGCCGAACGGCGACATCGTCAGCGCCGACCTGGTCGCCAACAAGATCCGGCGGCTGGTGTACGAGGCCGGCAACCGCGCGCCGACGGCCTCCGCGACCAGCACCGTCGACGCCGCCGCGATGAAGGTGGACTTCGACGCGTCGGGGTCGAGCGACCTGGACGGCGACCAGCTCACCTACGCCTGGGACTTCGGCGACGGCTCGACCGGCACCGGCGTGAAGGTGTCGCACACCTACAGCGCGCCCGACGCGGTCGTGGCCACCCTCACCGTGACCGACCCCGGCGGCAAGACCGGCGAGTACCGGATCAAGGTGATCCCGAACCACGCGGCGCCGAAGCTGAGTTGGACCGGGCCGACGGACGAGGCCCGGTTCAAGGTCAACGACCCCATCCACTTCGACGCGACGGCGACCGACGCCTCGGGCGGCGCGCTGCCGATCACGTGGACGAAGCAGATGGTGCACTGCTACGGCGGCGGCTGCCACGTCCACCCGGACGGCACCAGCCAGGTCGCCAACACCTACGAGACGCCGTTCGTCGACCACGGCGATGACACGCACATCCAGCTGACGGCGACGACGACCGACGCCGAAGGCGTGACCACGCAGCGCGTGTACAACGCGTGGCCGAAGCTGGTGACGCTCACCGTCGCGTCCGACATCCCGGCCGCGGTGACCATCAACACGCACCAGGCCCAGACCGTGGAGGTCGCCTCCGGCGCCGCGGTGACCGTGACCGCGCCGCAGAAGTCGAACGACGGCGTCGCGACGTTCGTCGGCTGGCCGACCAGCGGCGACCGCACGCGCACGCTCACCATGCCCGACCACGACCTGACCCTGACGCTCGGCTACGACACGCCGATCGACCAGGCCGTCAAGCCGGGCGGGCCGCTGGCCGGGCTGGGCGCGCCCACCGGCGCCGAGGTCGGCGACGCGGCGCTGCGGTACCGGGACTTCGCGAACGGCCGGGCGTACTGGAGCCCGGCGACGGGCGTGCACTCGGTGCGCGGCGCGGCGCTGACCGCGTACCTCGCGCAGGGCGGCGCCACCGCGTTCGGCCCGCCGAGCACGGAGGAGCAGGTGGCGTCCGACGGCGTCGCGCGCTTCACGGTGTTCGGTGCCGCGGGTACGGCGGCGGTCTACACGACGCCCACCACCGGCAGCCACCTGATGTGGGGCGGCATCTACGCCAAGTGGAAGGCGCTCGGCGCGGAGAAGGGCACGGTCGGCTACCCCGTCACGGACGAGGGCAACACCGGGCGTCCGGGCGGCCGTTACAACAACTTCGAGCACGGCAGCATCACGTGGTCGGCGACGACCGGCGCGCACGCGGTGAGCGGCGTCTTCGCCCAGAAGTTCGCGGAGTTCGGCTGGGACGCGGGGCCGCTCGGCTTCCCGACCACCGACGAGGCCGACACCGGGCGGCCCGGCGGCCGGTACATCAACTTCCAGGGCGGCACGATCATCTGGAACGCGGCGACCGGCGTGCACGGTGTGTACGGCGGCATCGGCCAGAAGTGGGGCGAGGCGGGATGGGACGCCGGGTACCTCGGCTTCCCGGCGACCGATGAGGCGAACACCGGGCATCCCGGCGGTCGTTACCAGGTGTTCCAGGGCGGCACCGCCTACTGGTCGCCCGACACCGGGGCGCAGATCGTGCACGGCGCGATCGCCGACAAGTACGCGCAGTACGGGTGGGACGCCGGCATCCTCGCGTTCCCGACGACGAGCGAGCTGCCGACGACGCAGAAGCCCGGCGCGTACAACCACTTCCAGAACGGCTCGATCTTCTGGTCCCCGGCGACCGGCGCGCACATGATCCGCGGCGGTATCCGGGACAAGTGGGCGTCGATGGGCTGGGAGAACTCCTCGCTCGGGTTCCCGACCAGCGAGGAGTACGACATCGCGGGCGGGCGTCGCCAGGACTTCCAGGGCGGGTACATCACCTGGACGCCGAAGGGCGGTGCGGTGAGCCACCGGTAGCGGACCCGACGGCGGACGTGCACAGGCCCGCCGCGACCCCGGTACGTGGGTCGGCGGCGGGCCTGTGGCGCTCGGCGGGTTCCGTGGAAACAGGGGTGCCCACGAACTCCCGCCGTCCCGCGGACCGACCGTCCCTCGGCCGCGGGTGGCGGGTCAGCCGGCGAGGCCGGCGTATGCGCCCTTGTAGAAGAGCAACGGAGCGGCGTCGCGCGGCAGTTCGAGCGCGCCGACGCGGCCGATGACGATCTCGTGGTCGCCGCCGGGCACGACGTGCTCGACGTTGGCCTCGATCCACGCGAGGCTGCCCGCCAGGCGGGGCGCGCCGTTGCCGGCCGGCTCCCAGTCCACGTCGGCGAACTTCTCGCCGCCGCTCCGGCCCATCGCACGGCACACGTCCTGCTGGTCCTCGGCGAGGACGTTGACGACGAAGCGGCCCGCGGCACGGATGCGCGGCCAGGTGGTGGAGGTGAGGGCGGGCGCGAACGAGATGTACGCGGGCTCCAGCGAGAGCGACGTGAAGGACTGGCACGCCATGCCGACCGGGTCGCCGTCGTGCACCGCGGTGATGACGGTGACGCCGGTGCAGAAGTGGCCCATCACCTGGCGCATGCGCGCGGAGTCGATCGTGGCGCTGGTCATGGCGGCCCCTGGAGAACGTAGAGCGGCAAGCGGTGCGAATACAGCAGCGAATACAACTAATAGTTGTATGACTTTTCGGTATGTCTATGAGAGCGGCTTTCCCCCGGCCCGTCAAGAGGTCGGGCGAGGTGCGGCGTACGCCACGTCGGGGCGGGAACTGGAAGACCCCTCCCCACGTCCTGCTGATGGCAGTACCGTCTGTGCGGAAAACCGGACCTAAAGCAGCAAAGATCCTCGGAGGGAATCCCCATGGCTGTGAGCCTCAGCAAGGGTGGCAACGTCTCGCTCACCAAGGAGGCCGCGGGCGGCACGCTGACCGCCGTCGTCGTCGGCCTCGGGTGGGACCTGCGCACCACCACCGGCGAGGACTTCGACCTCGACGCCAGCGCGATCGTCGTCGACGCGAGCGGCCGCGTCGCGTCCGACCAGCACTTCGTCTTCTTCAACAACACCTCGACGCCGGACGGCAGCGTGGTGCACACCGGCGACAACAAGACCGGTGAGGGCGAGGGCGACGACGAGCAGATCAAGGTCAACCTGGCGGGGCTGCCGGCCGAGATCGACAAGATCGTCTTCCCGGTCTCCATCTACGACGCCGAGACCCGCCGCCAGTCCTTCGGCCAGGTCCGCAACGCGTACATCCGCATCGTGAACCAGGCCGACAACTCCGAGCTGGCCCGCTACGACCTCTCCGAGGACGCGTCGACCGAGACGGCGATGCTGTTCGGCGAGATCTACCGCAACGGCGCCGAGTGGAAGTTCCGCGCGCTCGGCCAGGGCTACGCCTCCGGCCTCTCCGGCATCGCGAAGGACTACGGCGTCAACGTCTGATCCACGCCGCTTTCCCGCCGCCCGGCCGCCGGTCCTCCGGCCGCCGGGCGGTCGCGCGTTCCCGGGCTCCCAATCGAGGGAAATCCCCTCCCTCGACCCCCCGGATGCCGGAAGACTGGGGTTCCACGTGCACAGCGGGGGCGGCGGGCGGGAGGCCGGGGAGGTCGCGGGTCGCCCGGGGTCGCAACGCCCGACCACCAGGAACCGTCGGAGGGGCTTAAGGCATGCCGGTGACGAGAACCCAGGCGGACCGATGGCGCAGGTGCCTCCTCGCCTTCGTGTCCGCGCTCGTACTGCTCACATTCCTCGCGCCTAACGCGCACGCGGCGTCCAAACGCTCCATCATCCTGGTCGTCGACACCTCCGGGTCGATGCGCATGGGCGGCCGCATCGACGACGCCAAGACCGCGCTGCGCTCGGCGGTCGCGTCGCTGAACGACGGCGACGTGGTCGGCCTGCACCACTACGACGGCCCCTGCGGCGACGGCGGCGAGCAGCTGGTCCCGCCCGGCACCGGCAACCGCGACGAGCTGAACGCGAAGATCGCCACGCTGGAGCCCGGCGGCAGCACCCCGACGCCGGACGCGATCCGCGCGGCCGCGGCGGAGTTCCCCAAGGACGACTCGCAGAAGATCATGATGCTGGTCTCCGACGGCCAGAGCTCCTGCGGCGACCCGTGCCCCGTGGTCAAGGACATCCAGCGCGACCTGGGCATCAAGTTCGTCGCCAACACCATCGGCTTCCAGACCGACGCGAGCGCCGAGGGCGAGCTGTCCTGCATCGCGAACAGCACCGGCGGCAAGTACTTCTCCGCGGACGACGCCGACAGCATCAAGGAGGGCCTCAAGCAGGCGCTCAATCCCGTCGGCGACGACGTCTCGACGATCCTGAACGCCCTGCCGACCCCCGGCGACATCCCGCTCGACGCCAAGAGCGTCGGCAAGAGCGCCGGCCTCGCGGCGGCGCTGGTGCTGCTGATCGGCTTCCCCGCCGAGCTGTTCAACAAGACGTACGAGGAGAACGCCGAGCGCATCGGCCGCTGGTGGCGGCGGCGCGGCCGCGGTGCCGGACCGGCGGGGTCGGGTGGCCCGGGCGGCTCCGGCGGAGGAGGCGGCGGCGGGGGCGGGGGCGGCGACCCCTACCCGCCGGGCGGCGGTCCCGGCGGCGGTCTGTCCGGACACGCGCACGGCGGCCCCGGCGGCCCGGCCGCGGCGTCCGGAGCGGAGTCCGGCGGCGGCGGTGGCGGCTACGGCACGGGCCCGGCCGGCGACGGATACGGCGGGGCGAGTGGCGGTGGCGGAGGCTTCTCCGGCGCGCACCACGCACACGGCACCGGCACCTTCGGTGCGGCCGGCGGCAGCGGCTCGTTCGCCGCGGCGGGCGGCTCCGGGTCGTTCGCGGTGGCGGGCGGTGTCCCCGGCGGCGCGTTCTGGACCTCGCGCTGGATCCTGCCGCTGTTCGTGCTGCTGAGCGCGATCCTGTCGACGTTCGTCGACCCCGACTCGGGCTTCGACGGCAAGACCGGCATCCTGCTGCTCGGCTTCGTCGTCGCGGCGCCGGTCGTCATCTTCGCCTACTCGTGGCCGGCCGAGCAGGTCGCCAAGCGCGCGTCACAGGTGCCGGCGTCGCTCAAGACCGCGCCCGGCGCGCTCGTGCTCGCGATCTTCTGCACGATGCTGTCGCGGCTCTCGGACTTCGTGCCCGGCTACGTGTTCGGCCTCGTGCTCGGCTACGTGGCGCTGCGCGAGCGTCGGCTCACCCGCGCCCAGGAGGGCCGCGGCGTGCTGTTCGGCGCGATCGCCGCGCTCGTCGTCTCGGTCGCGGCGTGGTTCGGGCTCGGCTTCATCCACGACAAGGCCACCGATGTCGGCGCCAACGTCGGTCTGGTGATCGCCGACACGGTGCTCGGCACCATCTTCATCATGGGCCTGGAGACGGTCATCTTCGGCCTCGTGCCGATCGGCTTCATGGACGGCGAGAAGCTGCGGAAGTGGAACCTGTGGATCTGGCTGGCCACTTACGCGGCGGCGATCCTGCTGTTCGTCCACGTCCTCGTGCTCAACTCCGGCGACAGCGGCTCGGACGACAGCACGTCGCTCACCGCCGCGCTCGTGCTCTTCGCCGGGTTCGGGCTCGTCGCGGCGCTGTTCTGGGCCTGGTTCCGGTACGTGCCGGAAACCGCGCCGACGCCGGTCGCGGCGGCGGTGCCGCCGCGTACGTTCGGCACGGTGCCGCCGCCCATGGCGCCTCCGCCGCCGGCGTACCAGCCGCCGACCGGCACGCAGCCGGCGTACGGGGCGACGCCCGCGCCGCCCACCTACGCGCCGCCGCCCGGGCAGCCCCCGGCGCAGCCGTACGTGCCGCCTCCCGCGCAGCCGCCGACGCCCGCGCCGCCGACCTACGCTCCCCCGCCCACGTACGCACCTCCGCCCACCTATGCGCCGCCGTCCGATCCGCCCACCCGTCTCCCCCCACCGCCCATATCTGAGTCGCTTCGCTCCCGCCCTCCTTTGCCACCCAGCGGCCCGCCGCCGGGCGCGGACCGCGACGACGACTGAGACCGTCGACCGGCACCGACGCACCACGCTGAACAGGAAGGGGTCGGCCTCGGCCGGCCCCTTCGGCGTTCCCGGGAACCACCGGCCGAAAGTCGCCATCCGTATGAGGAAAGGGGAAAGCGGGCAAGGGAGTTCTCGGAGGGAATCACCGTGTCCACACTTCTGATCGTCATCGGAATCGCCGCCGCGGTCCTGCTCGCGGGCGCGGTCGCCGGGCGCCCCTACCTGCGGCGGCAGCACCTGCGCCGCCGCTTCGGCCCGGAATACGACCGCGCGCTGGGGCAGTTCGCGAGCCGCCGGGACGCCGAACGCAACCTGGTGGAACGCGAACGCCGGTTCCGCGACCTGGACATCAGGCCGCTGCCGGCGGAGGCCAAGACCAAGTACGAAGCCGACTGGAACACCTTGATGGAACGGTTCGTCGAGGCGCCCGCCGACGCGGTCACGGCCGCCGACGAGCTCATCGCCCGCGTCATGCACGCACGCGGCTACCCGACGGGGGCGGCCGACAAGCCCATGGAGGTGCTGTCCGTCTCGCACGGCCACGCCCTCGACCGGTACCGGCAGGCGCAGGAGATCGGACGGCTCAGCGGTGCGGGCAAGGCCTCGACCGAGGACCTGCGCCAAGCCCTGCTGCACCACCGCACGCTCTTCCTCGCCCTGCTCGGCCGCGCCCCGGACGCAGCGTCACCCGCCCGTGAGACATCCCGTGAGAGCTGAGGTTCCCGGCATGACATCGACCGACAAGCCCGCCGACGACCTCGTCGTCGAGCGCGACGACCGCGACCGCGCGGCCCGCCAGGCCCGGGTCACCGAGAAGACCGGCTCCGCACTGCGGCCACCGGCCGGTTCCATCCCCGCCCCGGCCCGCCCGGCGTCGGCCGCGGGGTCGGCCGCGGGGTCGGCCCAGGCCGCCCCGCCCGCCGTGCCGGACGGCCTGGCACCGCTGTTCGGCAAGGGCATGGCCGACAACTTCCGCAAGCGGCTACGGGAGACGAACGCCCTGTTCGTCGAGGACCCCGCCGGCGCGGTGTCGCGCGCTGACACGCTGCTCGACGAGGCCGTCCAGCAGTTGACCGCCGCTCTGACCAAACGCCGCGAAGAACTCGCCCGGCAACGCCAGGGCGGCGACACGGAGCAGCTGAGGCTGGCGCTCCTGAGGTACCGGGCCGCACTGGACTCCGTCATCTCGCAGTAGCGTCCGCCGACCGGGTCCGGCCCGCCCGACGCGGGCCGGACCCGTGCGTGTCAGGTCAGGAAGTCCGTCAGCAACGGCCGGACCGCCTCGGCCGCTTCGACGATCACCAGGTGGGCCGAGTCCTCGACGACCTCCAGCCGGGCCCCCGGAACGCCCGCGGCGACCTCGGTCGGCAGCGGGAGCGGGGTCGACGGGTCCCGGCCCGCGGCCACGACCAGGGTCGGGGTGCGGATGTCCGCCAGGCGGTCCCGCACGTCGTAGCCGACGATCGCCTCGCAGCTCGCGGCGTAGCCCTCCGGGGACGCCGCCCGCAGCATCGCCAGCGTGTCGGCCGCCGTCTCCGGCTCGCGGGACGCGAACTCCGGGGTGTACCAGCGGCCGAGGACGGTCTCGGCGACCGCGTCCATGCCCTCGGCCCGTACCAGCGCGGCGCGTTCGTGCCACGCCTCGGGTTCGCCGAGTCGGGCGCCGCTGCACAGCACCACGAGGCGGTCGAGCCGGTCTGGGGCGTCCAGCGCCAGGGTGAGGCCGACCGCGCCGGCCAGCGAGATGCCCGCGTAGCGGAACCGGGCGACGCCGAGCCCGTCGAGCAGCGCCAGGACGTCGGCGGCGAGGTCGGACATCGTCGGGCTCCCCGGCGGCAGCGGCGAGGCGCCGTGGCCGCGGGTGTCGAACCGGACGACACGGTGGGTCGCGGTGAGCGTCGGCAGCAGCCGGTCCCAGACGCGCATGTCCGCGCCGAGGGGTGCGCCGAGCACGAGGACGGGCGCGTCGGGGGAGCCGTCGTCGGGGCCGTCGACGCGGTGGTTCAGGGCGGCGGTCATGGGGTGCCTTTCGGGTGTGCCGCGGGTGCGGGGCCGCACGGGGTGCGGTCCTTGCCGTTGAGAGTCTGACGGGTCGTCAATAACCTGGCGGTCCGTTCCTTCCCAGCCTCCGGAGGCCCCCGGTGAAGTACACGCTCCGTGCCGAACCGATCGAGTTCGTGCAGACCGCGCCGCGCCGCCGGGCCTGGTCGGCGGACCTCGCCGCGTCGCCGAAGCAGGTCTTCGCCGCGCTGACCGACGAGCCGGCGACGTGGACCGGCTGGTTCCCGAACTTCAAGGGCGGGCGGTTCCTGTCCGAGGCGCCGGAGGGCGCGCAGCCCTACGGGGTCGGCGCGCGCCGCGAGATCCGCCTGGTCAAGCCGGTGGTGTTCCACGAGACGATCATGGCGTGGGAGGAGCCGAGCCGGTGGGCGTACCGGGTCGACTCGGCGACCGTGCCGATGTTCAAGGCGCTGATCGAGGAGTGGACGATCGAGGAGCGCGGCACCGGCTCGCGCGTGACCTGGACGTTCGCGGTCGACCCCAAGGCGGTCATCGCGCTGACGCTGCGGTTCGCGCCGTTCCTCATCAGCTCGACGTTCTACCGCGCGATGCGCAACCTCGACCGCAAGCTGGCCCCCATAGCCGCCTGAAGCCGCCTATATCTCGTACGGCATGTGCTTGATGCCGTTGATGAAGCTGGAGCGCAGCCGCTCGGGCGGCCCGGTCATGCGGACGGCCGGGTACCGGCCGAGGAGTTCGCGGAACATGATGGTGATCTCGCGGCGGGCCAGGTGCGCGCCGAGGCAGAAGTGCGGCCCGGGACCGCCGTACCCGACGTGCGGGTTCGGGTCGCGGGTGATGTCGAAGCGCTCCGGGTCGGCGAACACCGCCGCGTCACGGTTGGCCGACCAGTAGTACAGGAGCAGCTTGTCCCCGGCGTCGATCGGCTGCCCGCCCAGCACGGTGTCGCACGTGGCGGTGCGGCGCATCCACACCACCGGGGAGGCCAGCCGCACGACCTCCTCGACCGCGGTCGGGGTGTGGCGCTCGAAGTCGCCGAGCCACAGCGCGCGCTGGTCGGGGTTCGCGGTGAGCAGCCGCAGGCCGTGCGATATCGCGTTGCGGGTGGTCTCGTTGCCCGCGACGACGAGCAGGATGAAGAACGAGGCCAGTTCGTCGGCGGTCAGCCGCTCGCCGTCGATGTTGGCGTTGACCAGGGCCGAGATGACGTCGTCGGCCGGGTTGTCGGTGCGGTAGGCGCCCAGTTCGGTGAGCAGACCCGCGAGTTCGCCGCCCGCGGTGAGCAGGACGGTCAGGTGGTCGGCGTCCTCGGGGACGTACTCGGGGTCGGCGACACCGATGATCGTGTTGGTGCGGTCGAGGACGAAGCCGTAGTCCTTCTCCGGGACGCCCATCATGTCGCAGATGACCTTGAGCGGCAGCCGCGCCGCGACGTCGGTCACGAAGTCTCCCGTGCCGGTGGCCGCGAGGTCGTCGACGACGCGCGCGGCGGCGGTCTCCACGTCCTGCTCGAACTTCTTGATCATGCGCGGGGTGAAGGCGCGCGAGACGATGCGCCGCAGGCGGTGGTGCCGCGGGTCGTCCATCTCGATCATCGAGCCGAAGAACTCCGCGAACTCGGTCGGGAAGTCCGGCACGTGCGTGGCGCCCTGGCCCGAGCAGAACACCTCGGGGTTGCGGCTCGCCTCGACCACGTCGGCGTGCCGGGTCACCGCCCAGTAGCCGGGCCCGGCGGGCAGCGGGCTGGCCGGTTCGGGGTAGTACGCCAGCGGCCACTCGGCGCGCAGCCGTGCGAAGCCGGCCTCGCGGTCCTCGTACGGCGCGGCCCAGAACTCCATGTCGGACAGGTTCACCCAGTCCGGCGCGGCCTTGGGCCGCGCCCCGTCGGCCTGTGCTGCGGGCCCTTCGGTGACCGCCATGGCGTGACCCCCGTCCGGATCGGCTTGGAGGCTCCAGCGAACCACGAACCCCGGTGGCCGGACCAGGGGTTGCCTTCCATCGTGGGTAGCCGCACAACGTTCGCACACGGGTTCGGGCGGGCGTCCCCGGCCGACCCGGGGGCGCCCGCCCGACGCCCGTCACGTCGTCGGCTGACCGCCGTTGACCTGCCACGTCTGCCCGGTGATCCACTCCGCCTCGCGCGACGCCAGGAAGACGCAGACCGCGCCGATGTCCTCGGGGGTGCCGAGCCGCCCGACCGGTATGGCCTTGGCCATCGCGGCGGTCTTGTCGGCCTGCCGCCCGCTCGCCGCCGGGTCGATCAGGCCCACCGCCACCGAGTTCGCGGTGATGCCGTCGCGCGCGTGTTCCATGGCCAGGTGGCGGGTGAACGCGATGGCGCCGCCCTTGGCCGCGCCGTACAGCGACACCCCGAAGCCGAGGCCCTGCACGCCCGCGCCGGACGCGATGGTGATGATCCGGCCGTACCTGCGCGCGCACATGCCGTCGAGCACGGCGCGCGTGGTGTTCATGACGCCGAACAGGTTCACCTCGGCGAACCGCTGCCACTCGGCGGGGTCGGCGTCCCGGAACCGGGTGGGCCGGAAGCCCTCGGCCCCGCCGTTCCCGGCGTTGTTGACGAGGATGTCGACGGGCGCCGCACGGCGCTCGAACCCGCGCACCGCGGGACCTGCCGCGGCCCGGTCGGTGACGTCGAACGGCAGCACGTGCGCCGCGCCGCCCGCCGCGCGGATCCGCTCCACCACCGCCTCGGCCCGCTCCGCCACGACGTCGTTGACCGCGACAACGGCGCCCTGGCGCGCCATCAGCTCGGCTATGCCCGCTCCGACGCCCTGCCCCGCCCCGGTCACCAGGGCGGTCCTGCCCTCCAGTTCGAACACACGCACCTCCCGCTCCGGGCCGGAGCCAACCACTGCCCTCCCACGGAGTCAATGGTGGAGTCAATCAAGTGAATGAGGTCATGCGGACCGCGCTCGAGTGACGGGGGCATCGTCTTCGGACGTAGACTTCCCGGCACCGCACGGTCCCGTACGGTGCGTCCCGACCATGATCGCCGACGCTCGGTCCCCCTACGCGAGCGCCCGGCCCGACACGAACGCGGGAGTGAGCGTCCCCTTGCAGCCCCCGGACGACCGACAGCACACCGCGCCACCCGACCGGCTCGCGTCCCAGCGCCGGGTCCAGGGCGCCGTCGAACGCCTGCTGCGGCTCCAGCAGAGCCGCCGCGTACACGGTGAACTGATGACCGCCGCCCGGGCGACCATGTCGCAGCCCGCCGTGATCCTGCTGTCGCGGCTGCAGTCCGACGGCGGCATGACGATCGGCGAACTCGCCCGCCGCACCCACATGGACATGTCGCTGGTCAGCCGCGAGCTGCGCAAGCTCGAGACCGAGGCGCTGGTCACGCGCACCACCGACGCCAACGACGGACGCGTGACCCGGGTCGGGTTGACCCCGAAGGGCCGCGGCATCGTCCGGCGGCTGCGCAACGTCCGCGACAAGCACATCCTCGACGTGCTGTCGGCCTGGTCGCCGGAGGAACTCGCCGCGCTCGGCGACCTGATGACGCGGTTCGTCGACGATCTGCAGACCGTGCGGTACAGGGACGCGGACTCGGACGGCGGGACGGCAGGCTGACCCGGGCCCGACGAGCCGGCCGAGGCCCGAGGGGCTGAGGGGCTGAGGGGCGGGTCCGCCCGGGCGCGCGGCCGGGCGGCTATCCAGGCGCGCGCAGCAGAGCGGCCAACGCGCGGACGGCCGCCGCCGCGTCGGGGCCGCGCCCACGGACGGTGACGCGCGTGCCCGCACGCGCCGCGAGACCGGTCACCGCCAAAACACTCGACGCCGACGCGGTCCGTTCCCCCACCTCAATGCGAACCTCGGCGGCGTAGACAGCCGCCGCCCGCACCACCGCACCCGCCGGACGCAGGTGCAGGTCCGCACCGAGCAGCACGTCCTCGGCGCAGGCGGCGCCGTCGGCCACGTCGTCGCCCGCTGTGTCGTACGCGGTCTCGTGCTCGGAGTTCCGCGCGGCCTCGTGTGCGGAGTCGGGAACGCCGCCGTGTGCGCCGTCGCACCGCTCAGCACGCCTTCCGGCACGCGGGCCGTCAGAACTTCCGAACACGCCGCGCCTCCTCGGCCGCCGCCACCACCTCCGCGAGCACCGCCCCCGTCGAGGCCACCGCCACGGCCGCCACCGCGCCCTCCACGAACGGCGCGTCCACCAGCCGCGCGCCGGGCCGGGGTTCGTCGTCCAGCAGGGCCCGCACGGTCAGCACCGCGCTGCCGAGGTCCGGCAGCACGACCACGCCCGCGCCCCGGTCGGCCTCGGCCAACGCCGCCGCCACCCGCTCCACCGACGTGCCCAGGCCGCCGTCCGGCGCACCCGCCGCGACCGCCACCGGCACCTCGCCGCCGAGCTGCGCGACCAGCTCGCGCACCCCCTCCGCGAGCGCCACGCTGTGCGAAACCAGGACGAGACCGACGAGATTGCCCACGTTCGGCATGCTACGCGGCGGATGCGTGCCGCGGGCGACACGGCTCACGCGCTTGTCGCGCTGCGTCGTCCGCCCCGGCACACTGTGTACACAGGAGTCCGAAGTAGGAGGAGGCGGAGGCGGCGGCGATGAAGAAGCTCCTGAACGACCCCGAGTCCGCCGTCGCCGACGCGCTGGCCGGACTGGCCGCGTCGCGGCCGGAGCTGATGGTGGATCAGGAGCACCGCGTGGTGACCCGGAGGGCCGGAGTGCGGCCCGGAAAGGTCGGCCTGGTGTCCGGCGGCGGATCCGGGCACGAACCGCTGCACAGCGGCTACGTCGGGCTCGGCATGCTGGACGCGGCCTGCGCGGGCGAGGTGTTCTCCGCGCCGACGCCTGACCGGATCCTCGTCGCGACCCGCGCGGTCTCCGCGGGCGCGGGCGTCGTGCACATCGTCAAGAACTACACCGGGGACAACCTCAGCTTCGACATGGCCGCCGAACTCGCCCGCGAGGAAGGCATCGAGGTCGAGAAGGTGCTGGTCGACGACGACGTCGCGGTCGAGGAGTCGACGTGGTCGGCGGGCCGCCGCGGCACCGGGGCGACGGTCGTCGTCGAGAAGGTCGCCGGGGCCCGCGCGGAGGCCGGCGGCGACCTGAAGGCCGTCGCCGACACCGCGCGGCGCGCCGACGCGATGTCCCGGTCGTTCGCCGTCGCGCTGCGCGCGGGAACGGTGCCGGCCGCCGGACGCCCCGGCTTCGACCTGCCCGAGGACGAGATCGAGATCGGCGTCGGCATCCACGGCGAGCCCGGGAGGCGACGCGGCCCGCTGCGGCCGGCCCGCGCCCTCGTCGCCGACATGCTCGACGCGGTGCTCGCCGACCTGCCCGAGACCTCCGACCCGGTCGTCGCGGTGGTCAGCGGGCTCGGCGCCACGCCGCTCCTCGAGCTGTACGTCGTCTACGGGCACGTGGCGGAGGAACTCGCCCGCAGGGGCGTCGCGATCGCCCGCAACCTGGTCGGCAACTACGTGACCAGCCTCGACATGGCCGGGGTGTCGATCACGCTGTGCCGTGCCGACGCCGAACTGCTGCGGCTGTGGGACGCGCCGGTCGACACCCCCGCCCTGCGATGGGGCTGACCGCGCCGGACCGCCGGGACACTGGGAGCAGGACCGTGGGACGACTGGACACCACGACGGCACTGTCGTGGATTCGCGCAGCGGCGGACGCGATCACCGCGCACGAGGCCGAGCTGACGGAACTGGACACGGCGATCGGCGACGGCGACCACGGCGCGAACCTCCGGCGAGGCTTCTCCACCGCCGCGCTGGCCGCCGAACGCTCGGCGGCGGCGGGCCAGGAACCGGGCGCGTTCCTGGTCGACGTCGGCGGAGCCCTGATCTCCAGCGTGGGCGGCGCCTCGGGCCCGCTGTACGGCACCGCGCTGCGCGCCGCGGGCAAGGCCCTGCCCGGCCCCGACGCCGACACCGCCGCCCTCGCCGCGGCACTCCAGGCCGGCCTCGACGCCCTCTGCCGCCTCGGCGGCGCGGCCGTCGGCGACAAGACCATGGTCGACGCCTTCGCCCCAGCCGTCACGGCGTTGCAGTCAGCCGCCACGGACGACCTGAGCCAGGCCGCCCTCCTCGCCGCCGACGCCGCCGAAGCGGGCATGCGAGCAACCACCCCACTACGCGCCCGCAAAGGCCGCGCGTCCTACCTGGGCGAACGCAGCATCGGCCACCAGGACCCGGGAGCGACGTCGACGGCGTTGATCTTCCGCGCGCTGGCCGACGCCCTGACCTCGGACCACGCATGACCGACGAGCCCGCTGACGGGGAGCCGACGGCCGACAACCACCGAAAGCCACACGCGGGTTCACCTCGCCAGACCTCCGCGCACGCTCCCGCCTCCGGCGGGGAGGCGAGAGAGCGCCCGGACAAGGCCCTGGACCGCGGCCGCGCCGAGTCGGCCGAGCAGTCGGCGTCCGACGAGCACGACCTCCGCGGGCCGGAGGAGCACAGCGCCGAATTCGCCGAGCGGGATGGCCCGCGTGCACAGCATGACCGTCGCGGCGAGCCCTTGGGCGAGCCCGCGACCGGCGGCGGGGAGGCGAGGGAGCGCCCGGACGAGGCCCTGAACCGCAACCACGGCGAGTCGGCCGAGCATGCGCAGCGTGACCGTCGCGGCGAGCCGGCGACCGACGGCGGGGAGGCAGGGAACGAGCGCCCTGGCGAGGCACCCGCACAGCATCGAAACCACGCCGACACCGCGCCGACCCGGCAGCCGTCGCGTGATGGCGGGGCTGCGGCCGGCGATCGTGCGATGTCGGGCAACCGTTCCGCGCGCCAAGGAGACGCGTCGGATCACGCCGCCGGCGGACCGTCGCGCAGCGACTCGTCGCCTGGTGCCCCTCGGTCGCACGAGGCCGGCGCATCCGCCGGGATCTCGGCCTCGCTCGTCCTCGACGGGGTCGGGGCCTCTCCCGGTGTCGCGGTCGGGCGGGTTGTGTCCGTCGACCGGCTGGAACCGTCCCGCGCCGGAGGCGAACCGCACGACGTGGGGGCGGCGTTTCAGGCCGTTGCCGATGAGCTGTACGGGGTCGCCGAGCGGCTGCGTGGCGAAGGGCGCCCCGACCAGGCGGACATTGTCGAGGTCGGGGCGTTGATCGCCGAAGACCCCTCGTTGCGGGGGCTGGCCGCCGAGTTCGTCGGCGGCGGGCTTTCCGTCGGGGAGGCGGTCGTTGCGGCGGCCAACCGGCATGCCGATGCGCTCGTGGCGCTCGGGGATCCGTTGTTCGCGGACCGGGCGGCCGATGTGCGGCAGATCGGGCGGCGGGCCGCGGCGTGGTTGCGGGGTGGGTCGCGGCCGTTGGTGCGGGGCGTCGATGTGGTGCTGGTCGGGGAGGAGTTGGCGGCCGCGGATGTGCTCATGACGGGGCGCGGGCCGGTCGCCGCCGTGTCCGCGCGCGGCGGGCCGACCGGGCATCTCGCGGTCGTCGCTCGGGCGTTGGGCATGCCGTTGGTGCTGGGCGCGGACGCCGACGCGTTGCGGGCCGCCGAGGGGCGGCGGGTGCTCGTGGACGGCGACCGCGGCCGGGTGGTCGTCGATCCGGCGGTCGGCGACGTGGTCCCGGACCTGTCGGACACCCCGGCCCCGGCGCGGCCGGTGCGGCCGACGCATACGCGGGACGGGCACCGGATCGTCGTGCTCGCGAACGTCGGCGGCTATCGCGAGGCGGTCGCGGCCCGGGCATCGGGGGCGGAGGGCGTCGGACTGCTCCGCACGGAGCTGCCGTTCCTGGCCGCGGACCACTGGCCGGACGCCGACGAGCACGAGGCGGTGCTCGTCCCGCTGCTGCGCGACGGCCCCGACGGCGTCGTCGTGGTGCGGACGTTCGACTTCGCGGGCGACAAACGCCCGCCGTTCCTCGCCGCGATGCCGCCCGACGCGGACCGCTCGGACGCCGTGCTGCGCACGCAGTTCGCCGGCGTGCTGGCCGCTGCCGCGAAGGCCGGTCGGGACGTGCGGTTGCTCGTGCCGATGGTGCGCGACGCGACGGACTTCGCCCGTTGCCGCCATCTGCTGGCCGAGGTGTGCCGGCGGCTCGGCGTCCCGCATCCGCCGCTCGGGGCGATGGTCGAGTCGCCGGGCGCGGTCGCCGACGCCGAACCGCTCGCCGCCGGGGCCGACTTCCTCTCGTTGGGGACGAACGACCTGACCGCGGCCCTGCTCGGCCGGTCCCGCCACGACCCGGCGCTGACCCCGGACCTGACGGCACGTCCGGTGGTGCTGCGGGCGCTGCGCAAGGTGGTGGCGAAGGCGGCCGGGTTCGGCCGGAGCGTATCGGTGTGCGGAGTCGCGGCGGCCGATCCGAAGGTGCTGCCACTGCTGGTCGGTCTGGGTGTGGACACGCTGTCGGTCGCGCCCCCGGCACTGGACGGGGTGCGCGACCAGGTGCGCGCGTTGGACCGGACGCACTGTCAGGAGCTGGTGCGCACCCTGCTGGCGTCCGACGCGGCCCCGTGAGCGTCAGCGCGTCGGGTCGAACAGCACCTTGAGGCAGCCCTCGGTGCGGTCCGCGAACACCTCGTAGCCGCGTGCCGCCTCGGACAGGCCGAGCCGGTGGGTGAACACGTCGACGGGCTTGAGCCGCCCGTACCGGATGAGCGGGATCAGCTCGGACCAGGTCGCCGCGACCGGCGCCGTCGTGAACCGCACGGTGACGTTGCGGATGAGCAGCAGTGGCGCGGCGATCGGGAACGCGAAGTTGGCGTTGACGCCGACCACGGAGACGGTGTGCGAGGTCCGCACGGCGTTGAGGGCCGCGGTGAGCGTCGCGTCGTGGCCGACCGCTTCGATGACGGCGTCGGCGCCGAGTCCGCCGGTGGCGGCCAGCACCTGCTGGACGATGTCGCCCTTGGACGCGTCGATCGGCTCGGCGCCGAGCGCCTCGGCCATCGCGAGCCGTTCGGGTACGCGGTCGGCGGCCAGCACCCGTCCGGCGCCGAGCACCTGCGCCGACTGCAGCGCGTACAGGCCGACGGGGCCGAGGCCGATCACCAGGACGGTCGCGCCGGGGCGGATGTCGGCGCGGGTGGCGGCGGTCCAGCCGGTGGGCAGCGCGTCGGTGAGCAGCACCGCGTTGTCGACGGAGATGTCCTCCGGGATGGGCAGCAGCGCCATGTCGGCGACCGGGATCTCGACCGCCTCGGCGTGCCCGCCGGGCAGGTCGGGTCCGGAGCCGAGGACGCGCAGCCCGCCGCCGGTGCAGTCGATGCCGTTGCCGGCCAGGCAGCCGGCGCACTTGCCGCAGCCGAACACCGGCGACACCAGCACGCGGTCGCCGGCCTTCACACGTGTCACCGCGGAGCCGGTCTCCACGACGGTGCCGACGACCTCGTGCCCGGGGCGCAGTCCGCTGACGGCGAAGTCGCCTTCGTAGAAGTGCAGGTCGGAGCCGCACAGGGCGCTCGCGGTGACCTGGACGATCGCGCCGTCGGGCCCGCTCAGCACCGGGTCGTCGACCTTCTCGACGGTGACGTCGCGGGTTCCGTTGATGACGACGGCGCGCATCGGCTGCTCCGTGATTCTCGGGGTGGCGCCCGCGTGGGGCCCGGGCCTGTTCCTGCCGACGCGGTGGCCCGCTGTGTGCGGATCCGCGCCAGTAACACTGTTACAGGGTTGCCGTCCGTGAATGTAACCCACTGTCCGTGCGGATGGCAGCGCGGCGGCGTGAGCTTCGTCCCACGTCCGGTCGCGGCACGAGTCGATCTCGCTAGCGTGGAAGGTATGGCGATCGTTCCCACCCTGCGCGACCGCGGCCGCGCCGCCGTCGGGCGGGCAGTCTCGCGCACCCTGCACCGGGGCTGGGACGCGGCCTGCCGGGCCGCCGCGGTCACCCCCGAGCGCCCCGGCCGCTACGACTTCGGCGCGCTGGGCGCCGGCTCGAAGCTCATGTTCCCGGTCGGCACGATCTTCGGCGAGCGCTGGATCCGCATCGGCGCCGAATGCGGCATAGGCGACCACGTCAGCCTCTCCGCGGGGCTCGCGCCCGGACACGACCTCGGCCGCCGACCGATCGTCACGATCGGCGACCGCTGCACGATCGGCCGCGGCAGCCACATCGTCGGCCACCACTCGATCAGCATCGGCGACGACGTGTGGACCGGTCCGTACGTCTACATCACCGACCAGAACCACAGCTACGCCGACCCCGACCAGCCCATCGGCCGCCAGTGGCCGGTCAACGACCCCGTCGAGATCGGTTCGGGCAGCTGGATCGGCGCAGGGGCGATCATCCTCCCCGGCGCCCGGCTCGGCCGGAACGTCGTGGTGGCCGCCGGGTCGGTGGTCCGGGGCACGGTCCCGGACCACAGCGTGGTGGCCGGCGTACCGGCGAAGGTCGTGCGCCGGTACGACCCGGCCACCGGCTGGGATCCCCCGCTGCGCAGCGTGCCCGTGGGGATCCCGGAAGGCGTCACCCACGAGCAACTGCTGGCGCTGATCGACGAGTACGAGAAGAGCGCCGGGGACTGAACCGACGCGGGGCCGATCCCGGCCCGCGGGGCGTACCGGGGGCGGCAGGTGTGCGTGCTGCCGCCCCCGGCATACCAGCACCGGTCCCCGGCACCGGTGGTCGTCCCCCCGTCGGTCGTCCCCCGCTCCCCCGTTCCCCGTCTCCCCGTCGTTCCCCCGTTCCGCCGGCGCTGTCCCGCCGACGGAACTCTCCTACGCGGTCAGCCCGTTGAGCCGCAGCCGCAGACTCAGGTTGTCCATGATCGAGACGATCTGGCCGAGCGCCCAAGCGGGCGTCGTCCAGTCGCCGTCCAGCAGCGACAGCGAGACGCTGCCGTTGTTGAGCGCCGTGGTGTCGGCGTTGCCGACCGGCTCGCTCGGGTCGGGGTTCAGGCCGAGCGCGATGCGGTAGCAGGTCGGGCACTGGTCGGGCGCCGGCACGTACGTGGCCTGCACCGCCTCGGCGCGGCCGACGTTGGTGAAGGCGACCTTGCCGGTCGGGTGCGCCGGGTAGTTGACGTTGACCGTCGAGTGGTCCGGGAGCACCTTGCCGCTGTTCGGCGCGGTCGCGATCAGCTTCTCGACCAGCTTCACGGTGAAGCCGACGGCCTGCGGGAGCTCCGGGAACGGGTTGGTCGGCGAGGTCGGGTCGTACTCGGCGCTCACCGCGATGGACGGAACACCCTTCTCCGCCGCGGTGATCGCGGCGCCGACGGTGCCGGAGTGGTTGGTCGTCGAGCCGACGTTCTGGCCCGCGTTGATGCCCGAGATCACCAGGTCGGGCTTGCCGGACGCGAACACCTGCGCGAGGCCGAAGCCGACCGCGTCGGCGGGGGTGCCCTCGACCGACCAGATGCCGGGCTGTGCCTCGAAGGCCTTGAACACCGCGCCCGGCTTGGCGTTGATGCCGGTGCCCTTGCCCGACTGGTCGGTGTCCGGCGCGACGATCACCGCGTTGTGGCCGGCCGCCTTGAGCGCGCCCTGCAGCGCGCGGATGAACGGGAACTGGTAGCCGTCGTCGTTGCTGATCAGGATGTTGAGCCGGCGCGGCGCGGGCGGGGCCGCGTCCGCGGCGCTCGCGGCGGGCGCCGCGAGGCCGAACACCGTTGCGCAGACCACGAAGGCGGTCAGGAGTCGGCCGCGTCTGGGCCGGGAGCCGGGAAGGGGTGTCGTGCCGTTCCGTGCCATCGCTCGGGCCTCCATGAGGAAGAGGTGAGTTGCCGAAGACGTGCGGCGGCACCCGGTGGACGGTACGGGAGCGCGGGTATGAGCGCGTGCTGACTTCCCCGTGCGGGCCGACACCGAGACACGTGTCGACCGCTGGGCAGCGAAAATAAGCCGGGTTCGCGGACATTTCAAGAGTCGCGCCGCGCGGTCCGGCAAACGGCCTGTTGCGGTACCCCGTCGGAGCGGTGTGACGGGTGATGCGACGGTCGGGACGACCGGTGGTACGACCGGTGGTACGACCGGTGGTACGACCGGCGGTACGGCCGCGCGGTCAGGCCGCCGGGTAGCGCTTGGCCCAGTGCGTCGGCGGACCTTCCGTGCTGTGCAGCGCGGCGGACTGCGTCATCTCCATCGAGAAGTCGTCGGCGAGCTGCAACAGCGTGCCGCGGCCCTCCAGTTCGGCGACCAAATCGGCGGGCAGCGCGGTCTCGCCGTGCATCGCGCCCAGCAGGTTGCCGCAGATCGAGCCGGTGGAGTCGCTGTCGCCGGAGTGGTTGACGGCCAGGAGCAGGCCGCTGCGCACGTCCGGCGCGACCAACGCGCAGTACAGGCCGATCGACAGCGCCTCCTCGGCGGTCCAGCCCTGCCCGAGCTCCTCGACGCGGCCCGAGTCCGGCGTCCCGCCGCGCACCATGCGCAGCGCCGCCTCGACCGCGGCGACGGTCTCCTCGTGCCCCTCGTGCGCGGACGCCAGTTCGAGGGCTTCGCGCACACCGGCCTCGACGGTCGCGCCCTGCATCACGGCGTGCACCACCACCGCGAACACCCCGGCGGACAGGTAGCCGGTCGGATGACCATGCGTCAGGACGGCGCACTCGAGGGCGAGTTGGAAGACCAGCTCGGGACTCCAGCCGACCAGCATGCCGAACGGCGCGGAGCGCATCACCGCGCCGCAGCCCTTGGAGTCGGCGTTCTTCGGCTTGTCGAGGGTGCCCATCACGTCGTCGTCGAGCCCGCGCAGGCAGGCGTGCCCAGGGGCACGCGAGCTGTAGAGCCACTCCTCGCGCACCAGCCAGCCCTCGTCGCGGCGTTCGTCGGGGCCCCACTCGCTCTGGGTGGCCTTCCAGCGCAGGTACGCGCGGTGCACGTCGGTCGGCGGGTGCCATGTGCCCTCGTCGCGGCGCACGTGCGCGCGTATGAGGCCCTCGACGGTGAACAGCGTCATCTGCGTGTCGTCGGTGATCGCGCCGCGCCGGTGGTACGCCGTGACGTACCCGGTCACGCCTTCCGCGCCGTGCTGGGCCCGGATCTCGTCCAGCGCGAGGAACTCGATGCCCGCGCCCAGCGCGTCACCGACCGCCCCGCCGAGCAGACAGCCCCTGACCCGGCTGCGGAAGTCCTGCTGCCGCTCCCTGGACCACAGTGCGGCCATGGGTGTTCCTCCCCGTCGCGTTCCGGGCGCGGGCCTCCGGCTCCCCTCCGGCGGCCCGCCCCCGTCCGTCCTGATGCGTCACGCACAGTCTGCGGCAGCGTACCCAGTGCCGGGCAACTGACGTCCTGGAACTGACGTTCAGTCAGATTCCGCTTCGCCGGAAGCCCTTCGGACCGACGGTGCGGTCGGTCGCGCGTCAGCCCAGGATCGGCAGCATGATCTTCTCGACCTCGGCGTCGTGCCGCCGCGCGACCTCCTGCCGCTCCGCGCTGACCTCGCCGTACGTCGTCGTGCGCTGCCGGGCGCGGCGGCCGAGCGAGGCCGCCATCGACTCCAGTTCGGCGATCGACTTGCGCGACCCGTTGTCCGCGCCGGCCATGCGGGAGATGGTCTCCTCCATCAGCGTGCCGCCCATGTCGTTGGCGCCGCCCTGCAGCATCAGGTTGGTGCCCTCGACGCCGAGCTTGACCCAGCTGGTCTGGATGTTGGAGATCTTGCCGTGCAGCAGGATGCGCGCCATCGCGTGCACCGCGCGGTTGTCGCGCAGCGTCGGACCCGGGCGGGCGATGCCCGCCAGGTACACCGGCGCGTTGGTGTGCACGAACGGCAGCGTCACGAACTCCGTGAAGCCGCCCGTCTGGTCCTGGATGCGGCCGAGCAGCCGCAGGTGCGCCAGCCAGTGCGCGGGGGTGTCCACGTGCCCGTACATCATCGTCGAGCTCGACCGGATGCCCACCTCGTGCGCGGTGGTGACGACCTCCACCCATGTCGCGGCCGGGAGCTTGCCCTTGGTGAGGATCCACCGCACGTCGTCGTCGAGGATCTCCGCCGCGGTGCCGGGGATCGTGTCGAGTCCGGCCTCCTTGGCGGCGATCAGCCACTCGCGGATCGACATCCCGGTGCGGGTCGCGCCGTTGACGACCTCCATCGGCGAGAACGCGTGCACGTGCATGTCCGGCACGCGCTTCTTCACCTCGCGCGCGATGTCGAAGTACGCGGTGCCGGGCAGGTCCGGGTGGATACCGCCCTGCATGCACACCTCGGTGGCGCCGACCGCCCAGGCCTGCTCGGCGCGTTCGCCGACCTGCTCGAGCGAGAGGGTGTACGCGTCGGCGTCGGTGCGGCGCTGCGCGAACGCGCAGAACCGGCAGCCGGTGTAGCAGACGTTGGTGAAGTTGATGTTCCGGTTGACGATGTACGTGATCTCGTCGCCCACCGTGTCGCGCCGCAAGTCGTCGGCGATGCGCGCGAGTTCGTCGAGCGCGGGGCCGTCGGAGTGGAACAGCGCGAGGGCCTGGTCGTCGGTCAGCAGCGTCGGGTCGGCGGCGGCCTGCGCGAGCGCGGCCTTCACGTCGCCGTCGAGCCGCACCGGCGCGGCGGCGCCGTCCCTGCCGTACGCGGCCTGGCCGCGCAGCTCCTCCCAGTCGCCGTACACCTCGTCGAAGTCGTCGCGGCGGTCGGCCGTGCGGCCCGTCGTGTCGATCGTGACGTGCAGGTCGGTGCGCCCGCTGGCGGCGGCGAACAGGTCCTCGGGCTCCTGCCAGGGCCGGCCCTCGGGGTTGACGCCCTCCAGCGCCATGCCGTCGGCGTCGCTCAGCGCCCGCACGTGCGGCAGCACCCGCGGGTCGATCCACGGCTCGCCGCGGCGGATGAACTCCGGGTAGATCGTGAGGCGTTCGCGCAGCGTGAAGCCGGACGCCGAGGTGCGCTCGGCGAGTTCGTCGATGTGCGGCCACGGGCGCTCGGGGTTGACGTGGTCGGGGGTGAGCGGCGAGACGCCGCCCCAGTCGTCGATGCCCGCGCGGATCATCAGCGCGAACTCTTCGCCCACGAGGTTCGGCGGCGCCTGCACGCGCGCCTTCGGCCCGAGCACGATGCGCGTGACGGCGATCGCGGCGGCCAGCTCCTGCAGGTCGGCGTCCGCGACCGAGCGCATCGCCGTGTCCGGCTTGGCGCGGAAGTTCTGGACGATGACCTCCTGGACGCCGCCGTACTGGCGGTGGATCCGGCGCATCGCGAACACGGACTCGGCGCGCTCGGCCATCGTCTCGCCGATGCCGATCAGGATGCCGGTGGTGAACGGCACGTTCGAGCGGCCGGCGTCCTCCAGGACGCGCAGCCGGACGGCCGGCTCCTTGTCGGGCGAGCCGTGGTGCGGGCCGCCGGGCTCCGACCAGAGGCGGGTCGCGGTGGTCTCCAGCATCATGCCCATCGACGGGCTGACCGGCTTGAGGCGCTGGAAGTCGGTCCAGGACAGCACGCCCGGGTTCAGGTGCGGGAGGAGGCCGGTCTCCTCCAGGACGCGGATGGACATGGCGCGGACGTACGAGAGCGTGTCGTCGTAGCCGTGCGCGTCCAGCCACTCGCGGGCCTCGGGCCAGCGGTCCTCGGGGCGGTCGCCGAGCGTGAACAGGGCCTCTTTGCAGCCCATCGCGGCGCCCTCGCGGGCGATCTTGAGGACCTCGTCGGGGGTGAGGAACAGGCTGTGGCCGTCGCGCTTGAGCTTGCCGGGGACGGTCACGAACGTGCAGTAGTGGCACTTGTCACGACACAACCGGGTCAGCGGAATGAACACTTTGCGGGAGTAGGTGATCACCCCGGCGCGGCCGACCGCGTCCAGGCCCGCGTCGCGGACGCGTGCGGCGGACGCGCACAGGTCGTCGAGGTCGGCGCCCTTGGCGTGCAGCAGCACCTCGGCTTCGGCGGCGTCCAGCATGACCCCGTCACGGGCACGGCGCAGCGCGCGCCGCATCGCGTTTTCGGTAGGAGTCTGGGTCATGCGACACCCCTCGCTGTCGTGCTGTGTGACCGGTGGTTCCGGGAGATTTGGTCCCGAACGGACCAACTGTAGGCGGGCCCCCGGAAAGGTTCCTGCACTCGTGTCGCACATCACGTGCCGGCCGAGTACCGCACGGGAAACACCGAGGCCGGACCGGAGATTCCGGCCCGGCCTCGGGATGTTCGGACGTGTCGCGGAGTACCGCGACAGGGTCAGAAGCTGACGGACTCCGGCGTCACCGTGTAGGTGTCCTTGCCAGACCGCAGGATGCGGCCGGCCAGCGCGCCGACCGTCTGGCCGTCGCGGATCGTCTCGACGCCGTTGACGCGGACCGACACGATGCCCTCCGACTCGGCGGTCAGGCGCGGGCTGTCGCCGGGCAGGTCGTGCATCAGGCGCGCCGGGCCGGAGTTGACCGTCTCCGGGTCGAACAGCACCAGGTCGGCGTAGTTGCCCTCGGTGATCGAGCCGCGGTCCTTGAGGCCGAACAGCTTGGCCGGGTCGGACGTCAGCATCTGCACCGCGCGCTCCAGCGAGACCAGCTTGCGGCCGCGCAGCGTGTCGCCCAGGAAGCGGGTGGTGTACGTGGCGCCGCACATGCGGTCGAGGTGCGCGCCCGCGTCCGAACCGCCGAGGATGACGTGCTCGTTCGTCCAGGTCTCCTGGCGCAGGTCCCACGAGGCCTGGTCGTTGTCGGTCGGCATCGGCCACAGCACGGTGCGCAGGTCGTCGTTGGCGCAGATCTCGACGAGCGTCTCGAAGTCGTCCTGGCCGCGCTCCTTGGCGATGTCCGCGACCTGGCGGCCCGACAGGCCCGCGTTGGCCTCGGAGTAGACGTCGCCGATGACGTAGCGGCCGAAGTCCGACAGGCGGCGGAAGACGCCCGCCTCGGGGCTCGTGGCGGCGGCGACCAGGCGGGCCTGGAGCTCCTTGTCGCGCAGCTTCTCGATGCGCTCGGCGACCGGCAGCGCCAGCGTCGGGCCCCACTCGCCCGGCATGAGGTTGAGCGCGCAGTAGGTCAGCAGCGACATGTTCATCGGCACCAGCACCGGCAGCGTGAGGATGACGATCTTGCCGCCCGCCTCGGCGGCCTTCTCCGACGCGTAGATCTGCCGCGGGACGCGGGTCGGCGCGGCGGAGTCGACGGTCAGCACGTTCCAGTTCATGGGACGCCCGGCGGTGACGGTCATCTGCGTGAGGAGCTCGATCTCCTCGTCGCTGAACTCGTCGTTGCAGCCCGCGACGATGACCTCGAGCTGGGTGCCCTCGTGGCGGCCGACCTCGGCGCACAGCGCCAGGACCTCTTCGGGGGTCGCGTGCCGCGACGGGACCGGCTTGCCGTCGCCGTCGGTGTGGCTGGCGCGGCCGGTGGAGAAGCCCAGCGCGCCGGCCTCCATCGCCTTCTTCAGCTCGGCGACCATCGCCGCGATCTGCTCGGGCGTGGCCTCCTTGCCGACCGAGTCCGGGCCCATCACGTAGCGGCGGATGGCGCAGTGGCCGGCCATGAAGGCGGCGTTGACGCCGATGCTGCCGTCGAGCTTGTCGAGGAACTCGGCGAAGGTCTCCCAGCTCCAGTCGATGCCGGTCTCGAGGGCGGGCAGCGCCATGCCCTCGACCTTGGCCATCATGCGGCGCGTGTAGTCGGCGTCCTCGGCCTTGAGCGGGGCGAGGGTGAAGCCGCAGTTGCCGCCGACGATCGTGGTCACGCCGTGGTTGGCGGACGGGGTCGCGTACGCGTCCCAGTGCAGCTGGGCGTCGTAGTGCGTGTGCGGGTCGACGAAGCCGGGGGCCAGGACGAGGCCGGTGGCGTCCTCCGTGGTCGCGGCGTCCTCGGTGATGCTGCCGGCCGGGCCGACCGCGACGATACGGCCGTCCCGGATGCCCACGTCACCCCGGAATGAGGGCGCTCCCGTTCCGTCGACGACGGTGGCTCCGGTGATGAGGTGGTCGAGCATGACCCGGGCTCCCTACTGCTCAGATGCCTGCGATGCCTGGCGGTGCTGGTGTTTCCCGCGGTGACGGGGGCATCGAACCGCGATTTCCTGATGGTACGTCAGATCCCTCGATTGGCGAGGGGCCCGAGGCCGTGAGTTGAAACTCACCTTAGGCATGCCTAACCAGGCCTCGGGCCCTGCCCGCCACGTGTCGACCTGCCCTTTTGCGGGCGTCGGCTACTTGTTCAGCAGCGGTGCGACCTGCGTCGAGAACGCCTCGATCTGGTCGAGCAGCTCCTGCAGCGTGCGGTTGCGGAAGCGGATCTGGATCTGGTTGGCGCCCTGCTCGCCGTACCAGCGCAGCGACTCGGCGATCTTCTCCGGGCTGCCCGACAGCGTGTGCTCGCCGACCTCCCAGTCGGGCGTGCCGACGTAGAGCATCTCGGTGATCGCGCCGATGTCCATCGGCTCGTCCGCGCGGCCGCACTCCTCGCGCAGCCGGCGCAGCTCGGCGACCTGGTCGGGGAACGTCGAGCGCGGGCTGCCCTGCGGGAGCCAGCCGTCGGCGTACTTGGCGACCCGCTTGAGCGCGGCGCCGGCCGAGCCGCCGATCCAGATCGGCGGGCGCGGGCCCTGCACCGGGCGCGGGCGCTGGCCCATGTCCTTGACGGTGAAGCGCTTGCCCTCGTAGCTGACGAACTCCTCGCGGAGCGCGAGGTCGAGCAGCTCCAGCGACTCGTTGAGCGCGGGGCCGCGGTCCTTGAAGTCGAGGCCGAACATCTCGAACTCGGCCTCGACGTGTCCGGCGCCGGCGCCGATGATCGCGCGGCCCTTCGAGATGACGTCGAGGGTCGCGAACGCCTTCGCGGTCATCAGCGGGTGGCGGTACGCCAGGATCGCCACGTGGCTGACGAGGCGCACGTTCTCGGTGATGCCTGCGAGCCAGCCGAGGGTGGTCATGGTGTCCCACCACTCGGTGCCCATCATCCCGGCGTGGCTGCGCGGAATCGCGGTGTGGTCACAGACCGCGATGTAGGCGAAGCCGCCCCGGTCGCACGCCTGCGCGACGGCGGCCAGGTCGTCGGGGGTCGCGTTCTCCTCCCACGCCTCGGCGTACAGCTTGCTCTGCGACTGGATCGGCAGCTGCATGCCGTAGTGCAGTACGCCGGGGGTCAGGATCGCGGCCATGGGGACTCCCTTGTCTCACCTTGTGTCATCTGCAGACGGGTCACATACTCCGATCTAACACACCGTCAGACAAGACCGATCGGGCCGGACCGAGGGGGACAGGCACGTGATCAACACCACCGATCCGACGATCGAGCCGGGCCAGGAGCGGATGCGACTGCACGTCGAGGACGGTGTCGGCGTGCTCACGCTCTGTCGCCCCGAGAAGCTGAACGGGTGGAGCTGGGAGTCCAGCCGGCAGCTCGGCGTGATGGCCGACCGGATCCGCTTCGACCCGGCCATCCGGGTCGTCCTCCTCCGCGCCGAAGGCCGCGCCTTCTGCGCCGGCATCGACGTCACCGCGCCCGGCGGCAACATCACCGGCCGCTCCGGCGCCGAGCGCACCCGCAACTACTACGAGGGCCTGCGCTGGGTCCACGAACGCTTCCGCGCCTTCGCCCGCCTCCCCCAGCCGGTCGTCGCCTCGGTGCAGGGGTACGCCCTCGGCTTCGGCTTCGAGCTCGCCCTCCTCGCCGACATCCGCGTCGCCGCCGACGACGCGGTCTTCGCCCTGCCCGAGGCCCAGCTCGGCGTGGCCGTCGACGCCGGCGGCGACATGCGCATCGCCCGCGAGGCCGGCGCCGGCTGGGCCAAGTACCTCGCCCTGACCGGCCGCCGCATCGACGCCCCGACCGCCGAACGCCTCAACCTGGTCCAGCTGGTCGTCCCCCGCGACGACCTCGACAAGACCGCCCGCGAAATAGCCGACCAGATAGCCGCCAACGCCCCCCTCGCCGTCCAGGGCATCAAACGCAGCATCGACTCCTACGCCGACGCCGCCCTGGACACCGCCCTGGCCCAAACCGCCCTCACCGCCGCCGTCACCCTCGCCTCCGAAGACATAACCGAGGGCTACACCGCCAAGGCCGCCAAGCGGACGCCTGGCTTCGAGGGCAAGTAGCAACTCACGCCGACCGGTTGTCGCCGACTACGTGCCGAGGGCGTAGCCGAAGTACGTCACCAGGGGGGCGCCCTTGGTTTCGAAGTCGACCAGGGGCGGGATCTGTTCGTCGGTGATGCGGCCCTTGACGCGGCTGCGGGTGGCGGTGACGAGTTTCAGGGGGCTGCGGGGCTTGAAGCCGCGGACGTCGCCTGGGGTCAGGCCGTGGGTGGTGAACAACGCGGCGAGTTCGGTCGGGGGGCGGAGGCGGGCGGCGGAGTAGCGGGTCGGGGGCATGATCCGGGTGGCGCGGAAGCGTTGGAAGGCGCCCAGGTAGATCAGTTTGGCGAGCCAGGTGCGGTTGACCGTGTCGTAGGTCAGGACGCCGCCGGGGGCGAGGACGCGGGCGGCTTCGGCGATCACGCGGGCTGGATTCTCGGTGACTTCGAGGGTGTCGGCCAGGTGCACCAAGCCGAAGGCGTCTGGTTCGAGGGGGAGTTCCTCGGCGGTCGCGACGGTGTGGGTGACCGTCGTGGCGCGGGATTTGCTTGCGGTTGCGGCCAGTTCGACTGCCGCGGGTGAGGGGTCGACGGCGGTGGTTTCGAAGCCGAGGCCGGCCAGTGAGTCGGCGAGGGGGCCGTGGCCGTTGCCGACGACGAGGGCGTTGCGGCCCGACGGGGCGATGTCGAGGCGGGTGAGGAGCTCGCGCAGGTAGGCGAGTCTGACGTCCTGGAAGGCGAGGGCCCGGATGTGGCGGCCGTCGATCGCGTGCGGGTCGGTGGTGTCGAGTTCGATGCGCGGTGTCGCGGCCATGACGGAGTCCCCTCTCCACGGTTCCCTCGGGGAACTTAACATGGAGAGGTTCCCTCAGGGAACTCAAGGGTGGGTCAGCGGAGGCCCGCCGCCTTCGCGAGGCGGTCGGCTTCGGAGGTGCCGAGGCGGGGGCGTTCGCCGGAGCGTTCGTACAAGGTCATGGCCGACCCGCCCGGGAGCATCGCGACGCCGGCGAAGCGGCCGTCGCCGGCGAACAGGACGGTGCGCGGCTCGGTGCTCGGGTCCGGGCCGTCCGGTTCGAGTGCGGACACCGGGACGCGGGTGAAGAGCGACCCGGCGTCCTGCCCCTGGCCGTCGAGGAGGACCATCCGCCGCGAGGTGTACGGACGGGGTTCGCGGTCCATGCGGATGGCGACCTCCTCGAACGGGTAGTGCCGCAGGACCCGCCGCATCCGCGCGTACGGCCGGTTCTCGGCCCCGATGAACATCCACGCGCCCGCCACGACGAGCACCTCGCCGATGAGGTACCGCGGTTCCGCCAGCACCGCGGCGAGCACCACGAAGGCCGCGCCGATCGCGCCCCACAGGATGAACCGCTTGCGCAGCATGAGGCGTTGCGGTGTCTCGACGATGCGGCGGACCTCCGCGTCGTCCCATGCCACGGCACCGACGGGGCGCGATGCGGACGCCGAACCCATGTCTCCTCCTGACGGCGCGACGTGCGGCGCGACCTGACGACGGACCCTAGCCGAGCACGTTGGCGATGTTGGCGACGACGCTGCCCTCCGGCGGAGGCGGTACCGCCGCTTCCGCTTTCAGCCCAGGGCCGAACACGGTGGTGTACGCCGCGTATTCGAGCAGCCCTCGGTAGAAGTCCCCCGCCTCCAGGCACGTCGTGCTCAGCGACCACAGCGCCGCGTACTCGTCGTCCGGGTGCGGTATCGCTATCTGGATCTGCCGGAGCGAGACCAGCCCCTCCTTGTCGACGAGCGACGCGGGTGTGCCCGGCACCGGCTCGACCTTCAGCACGCCGTCGGCGATCACCGCGGTGCCCTCCGCGACGTCGAGTTCGTCGGCCTCGCCGAGCCGGGCGTCGAAGATCCGCCCGATGCCGCGCAGGACCAACTCCCCCGGCACGCCGGTGGGTACCGCCGTCAGCGTCACCGACGCCGTGGCCAGCGTGCCGTCGTCCAGCGTGTGGACGCCGACCGCCAGGTAGCTGCCGTTCGCGTTGCGGACCTCCTCGATCGCGAGCATCGCGGCGTACGCCTGGTCGGCCCACGCCGCGCGCTCGTGCATCTCGAGGTCGCGCCCCATGTCGATGACGACGGCCGCGAACTCCTCGAAGTCCATGTCGATGTCGATGCTCAGGAAGCCCGGCAGCGCGCCGAAGGCGACGCCTTCCCACGGGGCGTTCCTGAGCTCATCCGCCGTCACCTCGACGGGGATCGTCGGCCGCACCGCGGCTTCCGTCGGCGCTTCCATGTGCACCTCCACTCCGGCTCCGAGGTCAGCCGACACGGAGGACGTTCTTGATGATCGCGTACGCGCTGCCCGCGCCGGCCGCGGCCGTGCCGCCGTCGACGGCAGCCTTCGCGTCGCCGGGGATCAGGCTCGGCATGCCCAGGTCGTTGAGCACGTCGTGGCCGGAGGACACGACGCCGATGCCGCCCGTGACCTTGCCGAACACGCTCGGCGTGCCCTTCAGCAGCGGGGTCATGCGGGTCGGCACCTTGGCCAGGTTGGTGCCGAACGTCGACGCCGCGGTCCCGGCCTTGCCGAGGGCGCCGAGCGCGGCGGGCGCGTGGACGCCTGCCTTGACCGCGCCGCTCGCGGCACGCGCCAGCGGGCCGGCCATCGGGATCATGCCGATCGCGTCGCCCGCAAGCGTCGCGATCGCGCCCGGATCACCGCTGAACGCGGCCTTCCGCGTGGCCGGGTCCATCAGGTGGGCGCCGAGCGCGCCGGCGCTGAGGGCACCCGCGAGGAGAACGGTGCCGACACCGGCCGTCGACACGGTCAGCGCGACGAGCGCCACACCGGCCGCCGCCCAGGCCAGGACGTCGCCGATGTGCTTCCAGTCGGCCATCCAGTGGACCGCGGAGCCGAGCGCGTCGCCGACCTTGGACCAGAAGCTCTTGTGCGGCTTGGACGGCGCGATGTTGTCGGCCGTGTCGAGCTTCGCGGACACCGACTTGGCGTCGTCCTCGTGCCGCGTCTCGAGCTCGTGCGCGCGCCGGACGACCGAGTCGTACTCGTCCTTCGCGGCCTTGACGTCCTGGTCCGCCTGCGCGACCGCCGCCTGCGCGTTGTTGTACCGGGTCTGCAGGTTGCTCAGCTCGGCGTCGGTGTTCGCCTTGGTGCCGGCCAGCGCCAGGTCCGGGTTGCCGCGGGCGTCGGCCGACGCGTGCCCGGCCTTGTCGAGCTTGTCCTTTGCGGTCTTCGCCTCGCCGTCCAGCTTCGTCGCGTCGGACTGGAAGCCGGTCAGGTCGCCCTTCCAGCCGGACAGGGCCGTGATGGCCTGGCCTATGGACTCACGCGCCTTGTCGAGCTTGCCCGGCAGCTTGTCGGACAGCTGGCCGCGGAACTTGGTCGCCGCGTCGCCCTGCCACATCTGGCTGTCGGCCGCGGCCACGCCGCGCACGGTGGTGCCCGCGTCCTCGAGCGCCTTCTGCGCCTTGGTGAGCACATCGACCATGTGCCCGATGGTGTCGACGTTCCCGCGCGCGGGGTTGAACCCGAGGTTCGGATAGTTGGACGGTGCCATGCTTCGAACTCCCCGTGGTGGTTGTCGCTACTGGCCCGGCATCGGGAACAGCGTGGCGAGCGTCTTATCGGTCTCGGAGTACGCCTTCACCACTTCCTCGAGGCCCTTGAGGGTGTCCTCGATGTCCTTGTGGATCTGGTCGAGCCCGTACTGCCAGTGCTTGTAGAAGTCGTTGCAGGTGTCGTCGAGCTTCTTCGTCCCGACGTTGTCCGCACCGCCGGTGGAGTGCATGGCCTCCAGGCCCTCGCGCATGTCGTTCTCTGCGGTGTGCAGTTTGTTGATCATGCCCCGCAGCGTTTCCACATCGACGCGAAACGACGGACTTCCCATGTGGCTTCACCCCCGTGAGCTGCCATTTGTCGGTCTCAGGGACCCGGGGAGGGGTCCGAAGTCCGGCAGCCTACAGCGCGCCGGGCCCAGCGGTCGGGTTGGTGCGCGTCCCGGCCACCGGGCCCGGCTGTCCGCCGAGCGGTCCGGTCAGGGCGCCGTGACGACCCTGGCGGTGACGGTGGACGCGCTGCCGCGGGCCGGCGGCGGTGCGATCCACAACTGGTACTCACCCGTGGTGGAGAGCGTCCTGCCGTTGAGGACCGACGTCGGGTCCCAGTTGCTGTAGCTGGTGACCGACGTGACGTACTGGCCCTTGGGGTCGCGCAGTTCGAACGTCGTCCCCCACGGCCCGGACGCGCTCAGGCTGACCTTCTGGCCGGCGTTCGCGGTGAACGACACCGCCGCCTGGCGGCCGCCGGCCGCGACGTTCAGCGTCGTGCCCGCCCCGTCCACCGCGATGGTGGCGGCGTCGCGGCTGCCGTAGAGCTGGACGGTGGAGGCCGGGTTGTCGTTGAACTGCGGATCGGCTTCCAGGACGTAGGTTCCGGGTTCGGCGAGCGTGCGCGGGCTGATCAGCATGTTGCGGTTGCTGTCCCACTCGGTGGCGGTGAGGATCGTGTCGCCGCGCGGGCCGTAGAGCGTCCAGTGGCGGTAGAGGCCGCTGTTCGCCGCCGCGTAGAACAGCTGGTTCGCGTTCGGGGACTGGAAGGTGACGCGGGTGCGCTGCCCCCACTTCGTCCCGGTGGCCGTGGCCGCGGGCCCGTCGATCGTCGCCGCGGCCGTGGGGATGTCGCTGAGGACGCGGAACAGCGACGTGTCGGTCTGCCGCGCGTCGAGCCGCGCCTTCACGGTGTACGTGCCGGTCGTGCCGAGCTGAGTGCGGTCGAAAAGCGCCACGCGGCCCGACGACGTCTCGGTGTCCCAGCGCAGCGACTTGCCGGACGGGTCGAACAGCTCGTAGTAGCTGACGCCCGGCGCCTGTCCGGCGAAGTAGACGTTCTGGCCCGCGGTGCCCTGGAAGGTGACCTGGGTGTGCTGGCCCCACTTGACGGTGACCGGCACGGCGGGGTCGCCGTCGACGGTGGCGTCGAAGGTCGGGACGTCCGACAGCACGCGCACGGTCGCGGCTGTCGTGGCCGAGTTCCCGCGCGGCATCACCTCGACGTAGTACGTGCCGCCCTTGGCGGTGTACTCGTTGCCGCCGAACATGTGGCGTCGCGCGTCCGATTCGGCGTAGTCGGTGGCGACGACGTTGCCGGACGGCTCGTGCAGGTACACGGTCGCGTACTCCGGCACCGACCCGGCCACGTAGAACCGCTGCCCGGGCGTCGTGTCGAAGGTGAACCAGTTGTGCTGCGCCGTGTACAGCGTCGACGCGGTCCCCGGGTCGCCCTCGACGGTGACCCGGGTGGACGCGTCGGGGACGAGGGCGGCGTTCCAGCCCCCGGTCAGGACGTCGGCCGCGGCCGTCGCCGAGTCGTTGACCAGGTCGACGCGGGCCACCACGAGGGTGAACACCGTGCCGGGGTCCGCGACCCGTGTGGTGGCGTCGCCGTTGGCGTCGAAGGAGACCATCTCCTCCATGCCCGGGTAGACGTTGCCGCCAGAGCCGTTCCGCTTCCACGTGAGCAGCTTGTAGCGCAGCTTCGGGTCGGGGTTCACATGCACCTTGACGATGCCGCGGTCGTCGGGCGCGTTCAGCACGCCCTGCGGCGCGATGTCCGCGTAGAACGCGCCGCCGGGCTGCAGCTGGAACGTCTGGTCGCCGGTGGACGTCGGTTTGCCGTCGTGCCAGCCGAGTTCGTGGAGGCGGCGGGACGGCCGGGCGGCGCCGTACGAGTCGCCCGCGGTCGGGAACTTCAGGGTGTCTTGGAGGACCTCGCGCCACAGCGTTCCGGCCTGCGGATCGTTGTAGCCCGGCAGCGGGACGTAGCTTCCCGTCGTCGGCGACAGCACCGATCCGGCGTACGAGAGACGGTAGTTGGCGACGGCGAAGTCGGCCATGACTGCGGAGGCGTCGGCCTTCAGCTGGGCGAAGGTGAGCATGATCGCGCTCATCGCCGTGTTGTCGCCGGACGCGTAGTTCTCCCAGCTGCGGCGCACGAACGTCGAGTCGACGCGCTCGCTCAGGTAGGTCGCGAACGGGTTCGCCGAGTACTGGCGGGGTTGCCCGAGCCTGTCCCACGCGTTGACCGCGCGCTCGGGGGCGCCGAAGAACTGGTCGGCGTTGCGCGCGTAGTAGGTGTCCTCACCGGGTTCTCCGTAGTAGCCCGGGTCGGTGTCGTAGCTCTTGCGGGTCGCCCACTCGGCCGTGGCCTCCATCCACCAGTTGGTCGAGGCGACCTCCTGGAGGATGCTCGCGTTCGGGATGTAGTGGTACTGGAAGGCGTGGAAGACCTCGTGCCGCGGCAGGTAGTTGTACTGCGTCTTGGGCGTGGTGCGTCCGGTGCGGAAGTCGGACGGCATCATGATGACCGGGTTGCCCTTGCCCTCGCCGATGCTGTCGAAGGGCCACGTGAGCGCCGCGCCCTCTTTCTCCACGGCGCGTGAGCCGATGTAGATGGGCATGCCGTCGCTGGTCAGCGAGATCTGGTAGCCCATCTTGCGGTAGGCGGAGAACGCCGACGTCGCACCCTCGACCAGCTGGAGGATGCCGTCCGGGGTGTCGGAGGCCCGGGTGAACACGCCGGGGATCCTCCAGGGTTCGTACGCGGTCCCCGACGCGATGTTGTAGTAGATCCGGAAGTCCGCCGTGCGGTAGCGGCAGCTGTAGTGGTCGAGCAGGAACGTCACGTCCAGGCCGCACTCGTTGTTCGGGTCGTCCGGCAGCGCCGCGGAACCCGTCGCGACGGACGCGGACTTCGCGGCGGCGGCGGGCTTGGCCGCACCGCCCTTGTCGCCGGCGAACACCGACGCCAGCCAGTCACGGGTCTGCGGGCTCGCCGCGGCGGCGTGCTGGGACAGGAACACCTGGTAGGCGGCGGACAGTTCGCCCAGCGGCCGGTCCGCCTTGAAGCGGTCCGGCAACGCGGGGTCGCCGATGAGCCACTGGGTGCCGTAGCGGACGAGTTCGTCGTCGCTGACGGCGTGCGCCTTCCAGGCCGCGACGACCTTGTCGGCCGTGCCGAAGTCGGGTGCGGCGGAAGGGGACTTGCCGGGTGGTGCGCCCGCGGACGGCACAGCGGCCGACGCGGTGTACGCCGGTCCGGTGAGGAGGACCATCGCGGCGATCGCGGTGGCGATGCGTTTCATGAGAGCCTCTCGTACGACGCGGCCGATGATCACGGCCGGGCCGCAGTGTGGCTCCGTGAACCTCCCCAAAGACCCTGCCCGACCTGGTGTTTCGCGTCCTGTCGGCGTGTCGTGCGGGACACCGGTCGAAGCGGTACCGCGCGGCCCGGGTCAGTGTGCCGAGCGGGACTGGCCTCGGGCGTGGGCGTGCGGGGATACTGCCGCGGCCGGACCCGTCAGGCGTCCACGACGCGCAGCGCCAGCCACAGGTCGTGGCGCAGCGGCGGGTTCGTGCGCAGGTCGGCGCCGAACCGCCGCGACAGCCGGCACAAGCGCTTGCGCAGTCCCGCGACCGAGATGCCGAGCGCGGTCGCGGTCGGCCCGATGCGAGTGTCGTGTGCGAGCCAGGCGCGCAGCGTCCGCGCCTCGGCGCCCGCCGGCGCGTCGAGCACGCCGCACAGCGTCTCGACCGCCCACGCCCGGGCGGCGGGCGCGCTCAGGACGGAGTCGAGTGCCACGAAAGGCGGTTCGTTGCGGTCGGGGCGCGCATCACGGGCGGCGTCGGAGGCGTCGTCGGCGTCACGGGTGTCGGGCGGAAGCGCGTCGAAGCCGAGGGCCAGCGACGCGACCGCCTGCCCGGCGACCGTCGTGAGGTCCACGTCCAACAGCGCGCCGACCAGCCGCAGGCGCGCGGTCAGGGTGTTGCGGTGCACGTAGAGGCGGCGCGGCGCTTCGGCGCCGTACGCGAGCCAGGTCCGCACCGTGACGGTCAGGTCCTCGCCGCACGGGTCCTGGGCACGCGCGGGCTCGTGTGCGGCCAGCGGCCGGAGGAACGCGTCGGCCCAGCCTCGGCCGATGGCGCCGATCGCCCAGGCCGGACCGGCGTCGGGGGCCAGCACGGCGCACCGGCACGGGGCACGCCGGGCGGCCGGGAGCGCCTCGTCGCGTACCCGCTCGTACCCGAACGCGGTGTGCCGCAGCGGCTGCGGCGGGCCGACCCCGACCACCACGTGCGGGTCGACGGCGGCCAGTTCGCCGGAGAGTTCCTCGCCGTGCTCGGCGGGCGCCACGACCAGTACGTGCCGCTCGGACTCGAGGCAGCGGGCGACCCACACGAGCCCGCCGCCGACCCCGTCGCCGGCCTTCGCGCAGTCCGCGGCGACCCGGTCGCGCCCGGCGGGGTCGGTGTCGACCACCAACACGCGTGCGGGTTCCGGTAGTCGGTCGCCGAGCCGGGCGGCGACCCGCTGCGCCGTGGCGAGTTGCCCGGACAGCACGAGGGTCACCACGCCCTCGCGCAGGCTGAACGCCGACTCGGCGAGCCGCAGCCGGGCGGCCTCGTGCCGCTCGCGCCCGTGCGAGAACGCGACCAGCCACACCGCGTCGGCCAGGAACCTGACGAGTCCCGGCGGCAGCGGGTACGGGCCGACGGCGCCGAGCACCAGGTCGTCGCGTTCGAACGGGACGAGCGTCCAGTACGCCTCCCCGACCCGGTGCACGACGGGCCGCACGGTCGCGAACACCGAGGCCGCGGGCGGGGCCGGGTCGGGGCGGGGCCCGTCCCCGCACACCACCCGCCCGGCGCGGTCGAACAGCAGGACGGGGCAACCGGCGTGCCGTCCGAGCCGGCCGAGCACGCACGCCGTGGTCAGCCGTCCGCCGCCGACCATGCGGTGCAGTTCGACAAGGTCCGCACCGTGGTCGTCGCGCCCCCACCGCCCCGTCGCCACGTCCGCGCCTCCCCCGTCAGCTCCGCGATCACGTCCCCGAGGGCATGATGCAGGACGGCGCGCGGCGCGGAACTCGGCCCGAGGCATGATCCACCCGGGCCGCGCGCCTCCCACCTGGGGACGAGACGCGCGGCCCGGGTCGGCCGTGGCGACGAGGTCGCGGGGGTCAGTCCTTGCGCGCGAACTCCTCGGCGGCCTGGGCGCGGAGCTCGAACTTCATGACCTTGCCGGTGGGGTTGCGCGGGAACTCGGTGACGATCTCGACGTAGCGCGGCACCTTGTAGTTCGCCATCTCCTTGCGGCAGTAGTCGACGATCTCCTCGGGCGTGACAGTCGCGCCGGCGCGGAGCAGGAGGTAGGCCTTGCCGACCTCGCCCATGCGGGCGTCGGGGACGCCGATGACGGCGGCCTCGGAGACCGCCGGGTGGGCGGCGAGGACGGACTCGATCTCGGCGGGGTAGGCGTTGAAGCCGCCGACGATGTACATGTCCTTGATGCGGTCGGTGATGCGCAGGTTGCCCTGTTCGTCGAGGATGCCGACGTCGCCGGTGTGCAGCCAGCCGTCCGCGTCGACGGCCTTGGCGGTCTCCTCGGCGTCCTCGAAGTAGCCCTTCATCACGTTGTATCCGCGCACCCACACCTCGCCGGGGTCGCCGGGCGCGGTGGGCTTGCCGGACTCGTCGACGGTGACCAGCTCGACGCCGTCGATGGCCCGCCCGGAGGTGGCCGCGATGATCTCCGCGGGGTCGCCCTGGCGGCACATGCTGACGGTGCCGCACGACTCGGTCAGGCCGTACGCGGTGAGCACGGTGTCGAAGCCGAGCTCGGTGCTCATCCGGTTGACCAGCGACAGCGGTACGGACGCGGCGCCGGTGACGGCGAGCCGCAGCGAGGACAGGTCGTACTTGCCGCGCGTCCCGGAGTCGAGCAGCGAGGTGTAGATGGTCGGCGCGCCCGGCAGGACGGACACCTTCTCGGCCTGGATGAGCGCGAGCGTCGCGTCGACGTCGAAGACCGCCTGGGGGATCATTGTCGCGCCGGTGATCAGGCTGGCGAGGATGCCGGCCTTGTAGCCGAAGGTGTGGAAGAACGGGTTGACGATGAGGTAGCGGTCGCCTTCGGCGAGGCCCACGGTGTCCGCCCAGGTGCGGAAGACCCGCAGCGACTGGCCGTGCGTGGTCATGACGCCCTTGGGGCGCCCGGTGGTGCCGGAGGTGAAGATGATGTCGCCGGTGTCGTCGGCGCCGACGGACGCGGCGCGGGCGTCGACCGCCTCGGCCGGCACGGACTCACCCGCGGCCAGGAAGTCGGCCCACGTGGTGCACGTCTCGGGCGCGCCGTCGGCGAGGACGACCGTGGTGGTCAGGTCGGGGAGCGCGGCGAAGGGCTGGCCAGGGCTGCCCTCTCCCGCGGACGAGCGCAGCATCGCGACGTACGAGGCGCCGAGGAAGGTGCCGGAGACGAAGAGCAGCTTGGCACGTGTCTTCTCCAGCACGTACTGCGCTTCGGCGCCCTTGTAGCGGGTGTTCATCGGGACGATGACGCCGCCCGCGGTGAGCGCGCCGAGCGCGGCGGTGAGCCAGTCGCGCGAGTTCGGCGCCCAGACGGCGACCCGGTCGCCCTTCTCCAGGCCCGCGGCGATGGCGGCCGCGGCGGCGGCGCGCACACGGTCGCGCAGCTCGGCGAACGTGATGCGCACACCGCCGTCCACGACGGCCTCGCGGTCACCGAAGCGCTCGGCCGCGCTGTCGACGAGAGCGGGGATGCTGCCCCACTCGAGATCACCCTGCATGATCGCTCCTGAGAGGTCCGACGGAGGCCGCCAGTGCCGTTGCTAGTCTGACCTGACGGTACGTCAGATTAGGTCGGCGAGGGAAGCTGCCGACCAGGAGATCGAGACCACGCCCGGAGCACGCCAGGCCACGGGACCGACAGACGGAGGATGGGCAGCATGCGCACGTTCGAGACGCTCGGGTACGAACAGGCCGACGGCGTCGCCTGGGTGACCCTGAACCGGCCCGACCGCCACAACGCCTTCGACCTCGTGATGATCGAGGAGCTGCACACGCTGTGGCGTGACCTGCGGCACGACGACGACGTGCGTGTGATCGTCCTCACCGGGGCCGGCGACAAGGCGTTCTGCACCGGCATCGACCGGTCCGTGGACATCCCGCAGCCGTCGTCGCCGTACATGATGGACGACCCGATGCTGAAGATCGGGCCGAAGTACTCCGACCTGTGGAAGCCGGTCATCGTCGCGGTCAACGGCATGGCCTGCGGCGGCGCGTTCTACCTGCTCGGCGAGTGCGAGTTCATCATCGCGAGCGAGGACGCGACGTTCTTCGACCCGCACACCACGTACGGCATGGTGTCCGGCTTCGAGTCGATGCACCTCGCGCAGCGCATGCCACTGGGCGAGGTCATGCGGCTCACGCTGCTGGGCAACGCCGAGCGGATGAGCGCCAAGCGGGCGTACGAGACCGGGCTGGTCTCGCAGGTCGTGCCGGCCGACGAGCTGCGCGAGACGGCGCGCTGGGCGGCCGAGGCGATCGCGTCGTACCCGCCGCACGGCGTCGAGGGCTCGGTCCGCTCCATCTGGGCGGCCCGCGACATGACGCGCGCGCAGGCCCTCACGATGGCCCCCCACATGATCACGCTCGGCAACCTGGACTGGTCCGAGCAGGCCGGGCTGTTCCAGCAGCGCAGCAAGGAGTACCGGGTCCGCTGACCCTCACGGACGGGTGGACCGCCGCGGGACGGGTGGGGCTAGCCCCACCCCTAACGGGGCGGTCGCACCATGTCGGGACACCCCCTCGGAGCGGTTGACTCGTGGTGCCGGGAAAACCCCGGCTCCGAACCGCCAACGACGTCCGCGGACGACAAGGGGTGTCTCCCGTGACCGCTCTCTCGCAGCTCACGTCGGCCGGCCTGGTCCTGCCCGTCGCCTTCGTGCTGGCCGTCGCCGCCCTGCTCGAACTGCGCAACGCCGCCCGGCGCGGGGAGACCCGTCGCGTGGGCGCGGGCGCGCGACGCTGACCCGACCGAACCCCCACCACGACCCCCGCCGCGCCGGACCGGGAACGGGACCCCACACCCCGCCCCCGGGTCCGGTGCGGCGGGCCCATGACGAGGAGAACCCCGGACGGGACGCCCGGGGTTCTCCTTTGTCGTTCGCGGTTGTCGCCTGGCGGCTGCGTTCCGCCGTCAGAACGCCGGTGTCAGCGGTGCCGGGGCGTCGCCCAGCAGGTCCGCCGCCACGCGGGCGCGGTGGTGGCCCGCGTCGCCCCAGGCCGCGCCGAGCGCCCACGCGCGCTTCATGAACAGCTGGAGGTCGTGCTCCTCGGTGTAGCCGATCGCGCCGTGCACCTGGAGGGCGTTGCGCGCCGCGAGGTCGGCGGCCTCGCCGGCGTAGATCTTCGCCATCGACACGTCGCGCGCCGCCGACGGCAGGTCGCGGGCGAGCGAGTACGCGGCGCGCATCACGACCGGCCGGGCGAACTCCAGCTTGATCAGCACGTTTGCCAGGTGGTGCTGCACCGACTGGTGGGTGCCGATCAGGACGCCGCGCTGCACGCGCTGCTTGGCGTACTCGACGGCCATGTCCAGCATGCGGCGGGTCAGGCCGAGCAGCAGCGCCGCCGCGCCCAGCGCGCCGCGGTCCGCCGCGCGGGCCAGCGCCGCCGCGGCGGCCGGTCCGGAGGCGACCAGCGTCTCGGGGGCCGGGGTGAAGGCGACCGCCGACAGCTTGCGGCTGCGGTCGACGGAGCGCTGCGCGGTGAGCGTGCAGTCCGCCGGGTTCACGACGTGGATCTCGCCGTCCTCGGTGCCGATCACCAGCACGTCGGCGGCCGCGGCCTCGATCGCGAACGGCTGCCCGGGCAGCAGCACGGAGGCCACCGCATCGCCCGCGGCGATCCGCTCCAGCCAGCCCGCGTCGGGCGCGAACTCGGCGAGCAGGCCCGCCGCGACAGCGGACTCCAGCAGCGGCTCGGGCAGCGCGGCGTAGCCGGCCGACTCCAGGACCGCGGACAGCTCCTCGTCGGTGAGCCCGAGCCCGTCCTGCTCCTCCGGGACGACCAGGCCGGTCACGCCGATCTTGGCGAGCTCGCCCCAGCGCGCGGACACCGCGCTGTCGGCCGCCCACGCCGCGCGCAGCTGCTCGGTGGTGCAGTTCGCATCGAGGAAGTCGCGGACCGTCTCGCGGAACAGCTGCTGGTCCTCGGTGAATGCCAGACGCATCGTCAGATTCCTTTGCTCGCTAGGGCCGTGTGCTTACTTGGCCCGGGGCAGGCCGAGGATGCGCTCCGCGATGGTGTTGCGCTGGATCTCGTTGGTGCCGGCGTAGATGGGGCCGCCGAGGGCGAACAGGAAGCCGTCCAGCCAGCGCGCGCCGTCGACGGCGTCGGGCGAGCCCTCGTCGAGTTCGCCGTAGCCGCCGAGCAGCTTGAGCGCGGTGGCGTGCAGCTCGACGTCCATCTGCGACCAGAAGACCTTGTTGATGGACGAGTCGGCGCCGATCTGGCCGCCGTCCAGCAGCTTGGTGACGGTGCCGAACGTGAACAGTCGGTACGCCTCGGCGTCCATCCACGCCTGGACGGCCGCGTCGCGCAGCACCTGGTCGCCGTTGCCGCGCTCCTTGTACAGCTCGAGGAGGCGGTCGGCGGGGGCCAGGAAGCGGCCGGGGCTGCGCAGGTTGAGGCCGCGCTCGCTGCCGGTGGTGGCGATCATGATCTTCCAGCCCTCGCCGGGGCCGCCCAGCACGTCGGCGTCGGGCACGAAGACGTCGTCGAGGAAGACCTCGGCGAAGCCCGGCTCGCCGTCCAGCTGCGGGATCGGGCGGACCGTGACGCCCGCGGACGCCAGGTCGACCATGAAGTAGGTGAGGCCGTGGTGCCGCTTCGACTCGGGGTCGGTGCGGAACAGGCCGAACAGGCGGTGCCCGTAGGTGCCGCGCGAGCTCCAGATCTTCTGGCCGTTGAGCACCCAGCCGCCGCGCTCGTCGTCGCGGTCGGCGCGCGAGCGCACGTTGGCGAGGTCGGAGCCGGCCTCAGGCTCGGACCAGCCCTGCACCCAGATCTCCTCGCCGGAGGCCATCTTGGGCAGGTAGCGGTCCTGCTGCTCCTTGCTGCCGAACTCGAAGACGGTCGGCGCGAAGAGGAAGATGCCGTTCTGGCTGACCCGTCCGGGCGCGCCCGCGCGGTAGTACTCCTCCTCGAAGATCAGCCACTCGGTGAGGCCGGCCTCGCGGCCGCCGTACGCCTTGGGCCAGGAGACGACCGCCCAGCGGGCGTCGAAGAGCTTCTTCTCCCACTCCTGGTGGAGCCGGAAGCCCTCCTCGGTGTCCATGGACGGCAGCGGGGTCGCGGGAACGTTGGCGGCCAGCCAGGAGCGGACCTCCTGCCGGAACTCCTGCTCCTTCGGTGAGAACTCCAGATCCACCGGGACACTCCTCACACTGCTCACGTCTTCGGCGTTCCGCCGGGCGCGGGTAGCATATAACTGACGGACCGTCAGGTTAGCGGTTCAGGCGCGGTTCAGGGGATGTCCGTTAAATCACTCTGGGAGTTCTGATGCCCGAGGCATACATCGTCGAGGCGGTCCGTACGCCGGTCGGCCGCAAGAAGGGCTCCCTCGCGGGCGTCCACCCCGCCGACCTGGGCGCGCACGTGCTCACGGCGCTCGTCGAGCGGTCCGGCATCGACCCCGACGTCGTCGAGGACGTGGTCTTCGGCTGCGTCGACGCGATCGGCCCGCAGGCCGGCGACATCGCCCGCACCGCGTGGCTCGCGGCCGGCTACTCCGAGGCCGTGCCGGGCGTCACCATCGACCGGCAGTGCGGCTCGTCGCAGCAGGCCATCCACTTCGCGGCGCAGGCCGTGATGTCCGGCACGTCCGATGTGATCGTCGCCGGCGGCGTGCAGAACATGAACCAGATCCCGATCTCGGCGGCCATGACCTCCGCCAAGCAGTTCGGCTTCGAGGACCCGTTCTCCGGCTCCAAGGGCTGGGTCGCGCGGTACGGGAACGAGCCCGTGGACCAGTTCTACGGCGCCGAGCTGATCGCCAAGCGCTGGGGCATCGCGCGCCGCGAGATGGAGGAGTTCGCGCTCGCCTCGCACGAGCGCGCGCTGCACGCGATCGACAACGGGTACTTCGAGAAGGAGATCGCCCCGATCGACGTCGACGGGACGCTGGTCACCACCGACGAGCCCCCGCGCCGCGGCACCACGCTCGAGAAGATGGCGGAGCTCAACGTCCTCATGGAGGGCGGCTCGATGACCGCCGCCGTGGCGTCGCAGATCTCCGACGGCGCGGCAGCGCTCCTCGTGGTCTCCGAGCGCGCGCTCGAGCAGTACGGGCTGACCCCCCGCGCGCGCATCCACCACCTCAGCGTGCGCGGCGCGTCCCCGATCGAGATGCTGTCGGCGCCGATCCCGGCCACGCAGTACGCGTTCGCCAAGACCGGCCTCAGCATCGACGACATCGACGCCGTCGAGATCAACGAGGCCTTCGCCCCGGTCGTGCTGTCCTGGATGAAGGACATCAAGGCCGACCACGCCAAGGTCAACCCCAACGGCGGCGCGATCGCCCTCGGCCACCCGCTGGGCGCCACCGGCGCGCGCCTCATGACCACGCTCCTGCACCACCTCGAGCGCACCGGCGGCCGCTACGGCCTCCAGACCATGTGCGAGGGCGGCGGCCAGGCCAACGTCACGATCATCGAGCGTCTGGGCTGACGCCGCGCGTCCGCGTACTGACGCACAGTCAGCACGCGGCACCGGTACGAGCGATCGACCGCCGCGTCCCCGCCCGGGGCGCGGCGGTCGCGTTTCCGCGACGGTGTCACCGTGAGGGGATCACCGCTCCGGTGCCGGCGTCGGCGGCGAGCTTGCGCAGGGCGGTGTCCGAGGGCGAACCCGGTTCCGCCGCGAGCAGGTCGAGGCCGCTGTACTCGGAGTCGCCGGGCAGCATGACGAGTTCGCCGTACAGCTCCAGGACGCCCACGACCGGATGGTGCAGGCGGTAGACGCGGTCCCGGACCCGCGAGACGGGATACGCCGCCCACATCGCGGCGAACTCGGGGCTCGCCGCGGCAACGCGGGCGATGTGCGCGTCGATCCGCGGGTCGCCTCGGAAGTGCGCGCTCAGCACCCTCAGGTGGGCGACGTGCTCGAGCGCGGCCGTCTCCCACCCGTCGCCGTGCAGCGTGCGCAGCCCGTGGTCGCCGAAGAGCAGATCGGTGATCGTCCGGGCCTCCGCCGGCATCGCCCCGAAGTCCGTGAACACCGCGGCGGCCAGCGGGTTCCACCCGATGATCTCGGTGAACCGCCCCACGAGCAGCGCCGCCGTCGTGTCGAACGAGGCGAGCAGGTTCCGCAACCCGGGCCGCACCGGCGCCACCCCACCGGCACACGGAGCGGCGGGATGCGCGACGTGGTGCAGATAGGCCCGCTCGTCGTCGTCCAGCCGCAACGCCGTGGCGATCGCGTCCAACACGTCGGCGGACACGCTGTCCGGCCGCCCCTGCTCCAACCGCGTGTAATGCGCCGCACTCACCCCAGCGGCCTGCGCCAGTTCCTCCCGCCGCAACCCGGCAACCCGCCGACGCCCGCCGTAGTCCCGCAGCCCCACATCGGCGGGGCGCAACCGCGCACGACGGGACTTGAGAAACTCACTCAACTCGCTCCGGGCGTCCATGCGAGGACCCTACGTCGGCCCCGAACCCCCGACGAGCACCCCCGCCCGACGGCAAGGCCGACGCCGCGAGCCTGTGGACGAGGGGAAGGCACAGCGGCCAAAGGCCGCGGTGCGGATGCGGCACCCGCGCGGCGCAGGCGCAGGGGCGGCGCAGTCGCCGGGCAGCGAGTCGGACGCAGTACGCACGCGCCTCCACCGCCCCGCACTTCGCCCGATCTCGCGCTCCCGTCACCCCGCCCCGCTGCGCCGTCTGTCCCGCCGGTCTGGCTCGTCGGCAGGTGATCACGCCGCGCACTCACCTGCCGGGGCAGCACCACACCCATGCGCCAACACTCGCAGCGCGGGCGCAGGCGCGGGCGCGGGCGCGGGCGAGGTGTGCATTCGCGGCGCAGGGCGGACGCGCGGCCGCCGACCCCGACTTCGCCCGCCGCCCACACACCACACCGATCTCGCGCTCCCGTCATCCCGCCCCGCCGCGCCGCCTGTCCCGTCGGCCCGGCTCGTCGGCCACGGCGCGCTCCCGGGTCGGGCTCCACCGCACCCGGTCTCCCCCACCGCGGCCCTGCCCTGCTGGTCGGGCTGTCCTGCGGGTGGGCTCCCCGGAGGGTGATCACGGTGTGCGTACTCACGGGTCGGGGCTGGGTCCGTTCCGCGTGGGAGCCCAGGGTTGGGGTGGGCCCGGGAGACGGGTGCCGCTCCCGCCTCTCGTTCGGAGACACGCCATGCCGCACGCCGCACGCTTTCGACCTGGATGGGCGCTCGCTCTGCTCGGGCTCGCGAGTCTGGTCACGGCGATCGACTTCACGATCGTGTACGTCGCGCTGCCGGAGATCGCCACCGACGTCGGGTTCTCCGACCACGGGCTGCAGTGGGTGGTCAGCGGTTACGCCGTGGTCTACGGCGGGTTGCTGTTGCTCGGCGGGCGTCTGGCCGATGTGGCCGGGCGGCGGCGGATGTTCGTGGTCGGGATGGGGCTGTACGGGGTCGGCTCGCTGCTCGGTGGGTTGGCGGCCGCTCCCGGGGCGCTCGTTGCGGCGCGGGCGGTGCAGGGGGCCGGTGGGGCCGTGCTGTTCCCGGCCACGTTGTCGTTGGTGAGCACGCTGTTCGAGGAGGGGCCGCAGCGGACCCGGGCCATGGCGGTGTGGGCGGTCGCCGGGGCCGGCGGGCTGAGTGTCGGGGCGCTGCTCGGCGGGGTGCTGACCAGTGCGTTCGGCTGGCAGGCGGTGTTCTTCGTCAACGTGCCGCTGGTCGCGGTAGCGGGGGCCGCCGCGTTCGTGCTGCTGCCGGCCGACGTGTCGGCCCGCGACACCGGCGGGTTCGACCTGCCGGGCGCGGTCACCGGTACCGCCGGGCTGACGCTGCTGGTGTTCGTCATCGCGCAGGGCCCCGAGTGGGGGTGGGGCGACGCCCGGCTGCTGGGTGCGGCGGTGGCGGCGGTCGCGCTGCTGGCCGGGTTCGGCGCGGTGGAGTCGCGGACCGCGCGTCCGCTGCTGCCGCTGCGGATGCTGCGCAACCGCGCGCTGACCGCGGCGTCCGGCGTGATCATGGTGTTCGGCCTGACGGTGCAGGCGGTGCCGTTCTTCCTCACGCTCTACTTCCAGCAGGAGATGGGCTTTTCGGCGCTGCGCACCGGTGTCGCGTTCCTCGGTCCGACGCTCGCGCTGACGCTCGGCAACATGGCCGGTGAGCGGCTCGTCGCCCGGCTCGGGGTCCGCCGCACGCTGCTCCTCGGCTTCGGCCTCGCGGCGGTCGGCACCGCGCTGTTGGCCGCGGTCATGAGCGGCGACGTCCGGTACGCCGAACTGCTGCCCGGCACCGCGGCGTTCGGGCTCGGCGGCGGCATGGTGTTCACCACCATGTGGATCGCGGCCGGAGCCGGTGTGCCCGCCGAGGAGCAGGGCATCGCGTCCGGACTGGCCTCCACCGCACTGCAGTTCGGCGCCGGGGCCGGGCTCGCCCTCCTCGTCCCGCTCGACGGCGTACGGCCCGCGCTGTGGCTGATCGCCGCCGGAACCCTGCTGGGCGTCGCCGCCGCGCTCGCCCTGCCGCGCGACGCCCGTTCGAGCGGGCACGCCGCGGCCGCCGCGAGCGCCTGACTCCCTTACGCCCAATGGCCGTCGCACCCTCACGGTGCGGCGGCCGTCGGGCGTTCGCCCATGGTGGCGGCGCGCATCCTAACCCCGCCCCCCGGGGTCTCCGCTGGAAAACAAGGGATTTCACCCTTTCGGTCAAACGCCCTGCGTAGCTTCCCGGTTACCGATGTCACGCAGGAAGGGGAGCCTCGGCGTGCCAGGGATCGACGAGTGCCTCTACGAAGCCATGGCCCTGCCCGGAGCCCGCGGGGCCAGCGTGGTGGAGTGGATCAGCGGGCTCGCGTTGGGCGCGGTCGGCGACTCGCCGAACGACGACCACGAGGCGACCGCCGCCGAGACCGCCGAACTGGCGCGCCTGGCCGTCGAGTACGCCGCGTTCGCACCGGCCGGGGTGCCGGTCGAGGACGTGATCGTCACGAGCGGCGCCGGATTCCACCTGCTGCGCTTCGTCGAGACCGGCTTCGACAGCTCGGTGTTCCTGCACCTGTGGCTCGACCGGGAGACCGGCAACCTCGCCCTCGCGCGGATCCGCCTGCGCGACCTCGCCGAGAGGCTGGCGCTGCGATGACGACGACCACCGAGTCCGCCCTGGACGCCATGACCACGACGGGCCCGCGGCCCGGACGGGAGCCGCGCGAACCACACGCACACCATCGCCCGTCGAGGCCCGCAAAGACGGCTGTCCTCGCGTCCCTTGACGGCCCGCCGTCCACCACGACCGCGAACGCCGCAACGCTCGTGCACCTCGCCGCCCAGCGGGCGACCGGGGCGCTGCTCGGCGACGCGGGGACCGTCTACCTCATGGACGGCGAGGTCGTGCACGCCGAGAGCCCGAACGCGCCGCCGCTCGACGTGCTGCTGGGGCCGTCGGTGCTCGCGCCCGCGCGCTGGCAGGAGGCCGTCGACTACGCGGGCGGGCACCACCAGGTCGCCCGCTACCTCGTCGACCACGCGGGCGTGGCGCCGGGCGAGTTGGAGATCTGCCACCTCGGCGCGCTGTTCGACGCCGCGTTCTTCGCGCTCGCGCCCGATGCGGGGCCGGCCCGGTTCCGGTACGGCGCGGCGCACTGGCTGGGGCCGATCCGCCCCGTCCCCGCGCGGCTGGTCGAGCGGGAGACCCGGCGGCGGCGCGCGCTGCTCGACCACGTGTGCCCGTGCCCGCCGTTGGACACCGCGCCGCTGTGCCGCAGCCGCGCGGCGAAGCCCCGCGCGGGCGGGCTGGCCCGGAGCAGGCGCGCCGTCCTGGACCTCGTCGACGGGGTCCGCACCGCCACCACGATCGCCCGGCTGTTGCGCCGTCCGGCCTTCCACGTGCTGGTCGACGTGCGGCGGCTCGCCGCCGCCGGGTACCTGGACGCGCCGCGCACCGCGCCTCCGGCCGCGCCCCCCGCGCTGCCGGCGTGGATCGCGGACGTGTCCGCCGACCCCGACCTCGCGCTGCTGCGCCGACTACGCGACGCCCTGGAGGCCCGCCTGTGACCGACCCGAGCTCCCCGGCTTCCTTCTCGTGCCCGAACACCCCGCCAACCGTGCCATGTGGCGCTCGCTGAGGAAGCGCGCCGAGAGGAGGAAGCCGATGTCGGCGGAACCCGAAGTCCTGGACGAACTACGCCGGTTGCGGGCCCGTGTGCCGCAGGTGACCGGTGCGGTGGCGGCCAGTACGGACGGCTTCGTCCTGGCCCAGGACACCACGGGCACCGAGGCGGAGGGCGTCGCGGCGCTGACCGCGGCGTCGCTCGCGGTCGCAGTACGTCTCGCGGACGCCACGGGCCGCGGCGAGTTCCGCGAACTGCTCGTGCGCGGCGAGGAGGGCTACGTCGCGACGTACTCGGCGGGCTCGTCCGCCGTGCTCACCGTCCTCGCCGAGTCGCGCATCAACGTCGGCCGCCTGCACATGGAGGCGCGCCAGTCCAGTGCCCGCATCGGGGACCTGGTCGACGGTGCGCACGGGTGACCGGATGACCAACACCGTACGCAGGATCCCCAGAAGAAGAGGAAGTAGACCAGCCATGGCCAGTACCGCCAACACCGAAACCGCCCTCAAGGAAGCGATGACGACGATCGAGGGCACCCTCGGCGTCGCCCTCGTCGACTTCACGAGCGGCATGGCGCTCGGCACGCTCGGCGGGGGCAAGGACCTCGACCTGACCGTCGCGGCGGCCGGGAACACGGACGTGGTGCGCGCGAAGCTGCGGACCATGGAGATGCTGGGCCTCAAGGACGAGATCGAGGACATCCTGATCACGCTCGGCGGCCAGTACCACCTGATCCGGCTGCTCAAGGGCCGCGGCAAGACCGGCCTGTTCCTTTATCTGGCGCTCGACAAGCACCGCGCGAACCTCGCGATGGCGCGGCACCAGCTGCGCAAGGTGGAGGACAGCCTGGAGGTCTGACGGTCCGTCGGCGGCGGGGTGGCCGCCGCGCGCACCACCGGGCGGCGTGATCGGGACAGGGGTTGGTTCCGATCGCGCCGCCCGGTGCTTATATAGGCCCATGACCGACCAGCAAGAGTTCCTGGCCCAGCGTTTCGAGGAGAACCGCGGTCACCTGCGGGCCGTCGCGTACCGCATGCTCGGTTCGCTGAGCGAGGCCGAGGACGCGGTCCAGGAGGCGTGGTTCCGGCTGGCCCGCACCGACGTGAGCGAGGTGGCCAACCTCGGCGGCTGGCTGACCACCGTGGTGTCGCGGGTGTGCCTGGACCTGCTGCGGTCGCGGACGTCGCGCCGCGAGGACTCGCTGGACGCGCGCGAGGCGTGGCTGCCCGACCCGGTCGTCGAGCGCCCCGACGCGGACCCGGAGCGCAGCGCGGTCGAGGTGGACTCGATCGGGCTGGCGATGCTGGTGGTGCTGGACACGCTGCCGCCCGCGGAGCGGCTGGCGTTCGTCCTGCACGACATGTTCGCGATGCCGTTCGACGAGATCGCGGTGATCGTCGACAAGACCCCGGCGGCGACCCGCCAACTGGCCAGCCGGGCACGGAAGAAGGTGCAGGCGGACGCCCCGCCGAAGCCGGATCCGGACCTGGGCCGGCAGCGCAAGGTGGTCGAGGCGTTCCTCGCGGCGGCGCGCGGCGGCGACTTCGAGGCGCTGGTGAACGTGCTGGACCCGAGCGTGTCGATGCGGGTCGACAGCGGCGCGGGCGTGCTGCGCCTGATCCGCGGCGCGGCGGACGTCGGCGCGCAGGCGTTCATGTTCCGCAAGATGGCGCCGATGGGCCGGATCGCGGTCATCAACGGCCAGATGGGCATCTTCGCCCGCCTCGACGGCAAGCCGGTCACGGCGATGGCGTTCACGGTCGGCGAGAACGGCAAGGTCCTGGACATCCAGGTCTTCGGCGACATGGAGCGCCTCGCCGCGCTGGACCTGCCGGACTTCGACTGACGGGCGGCTCAGCGGGCAGCGAAGCGGGGTGCATCCGATGTCTCCGGAAAGGAGATCGCCGTGAGACGCCCCGCTTCGCGGTACATGTATGTCCGGCGCGAGCCGACGGTCATCGAGTTCTTCGTGCTGCTGGGCCCCGCCGTCGTGTTGACGGTGGTGGGCTGGCTCGTGCTGCTGCTCCTGCTCGCGGTCACCGGGCCCGGCGGCGCGGCGGTGGTGTGGCTGTGCGGGTTCCTGGCGTTGACGGGGATCGCGCACGCGCTGCCCGAGTTGACCCTGCTGCGCTGGGGCTGGCTGGTGGCGGGCGCGGCGGCGGCCTTGACCTGGTGACGCGCTGACGCACGCCGCCCGTTCGTCGAGGAAGGCGCTCAACGCGCCAGACAGGCCCCGCCGTCGACGGCGATCGTGGCGCCGGTGATGTACGACGCGGCGTCGGACGCCAGGAACAGGACGGCGTCGGCGACTTCGTGGCGGGTACCGTGCCGGCCGAGCGGGCTGCGGGTCCCCGTGCCGGTGACGGCGGTGACGCGGCTGTAGCCCTCGGTGCCGGTCATGCCGCCTGGGGCGACGACGTTGACGCGGACCCCGTTCCGGCCCCACTCGATGGCGCAGGTGCGGGTCAGCGCGTCGACACCCGCCTTCGCCGAGGCGACGTGCGCCTGCATCGCCATACCGGTGTACTGGATCGTCGCGGATATGTTGACGATCGAGCCGCCGTGCTCGCCGAGGTACGCGTCGTACGCGGCACGCGACATGTTGAACGTGCCCAGCAGGTCGATGTCGACGACCGCCTTGAAGCCGTTGGTGCTGAGCCCGGTGAGCGGCGCGGGGAAGTTGCCCGCCGCGTTGTTGACGACGACGTCGATCCGCCCGAACGCGGCGACGGTCTCCGCCACGACGCGCTGCACCTGCTCCATGTCCCTTATGTCGCAAACCCCGTAGCGGGCTTCGATGCCCTGCGCGGCCAACTCCTTGACGGCGGGCCGCAGGTTGTCCTCCTTGCGGCTGCAGATCGCCACCTTCGCGCCGTGCCGCCCGAGGGTGCGCGCGACTTCGAGCCCGAGCCCGGTCGCTCCGCCGGTGACGATCGCGACCCGGCCGTCGAGGATGTCATCACGGAAGACGGTCATCGAGCACCTTTCGCCGGCGGATCCGCACGCGCGTCCGGCTTCACGTTACTGGTGCCACACCACCGCCAGGGTCTTGGACACCGCGAACGTGACGGCGAACACCGTCGCCTGGGTGACGTACCCCGCGGCGGCGAACGCCGCTACGCCGATGCCGAACCAGCCCAGTTCGAACGCGACGCGGACCGCCCCGTGCACCTTGTAGGTCGCGTCCGGCGCGCCGAACAGCGCCCACAGCACGATCAGTACGGCCGGCCCGCCGAGCCCGGCCAGCAGCCGTGCGCCGAGCCCGTCGCGGGTGGTGAACCCCCACGTCCCGACGCCGGCCAGCGCCGCCAGTTCGAGCAGGAAGACCACCGCGAGGTTGGCGCCCTTGACCACGATCATCGTCCGACTCCCCGATCCGTCGATTCGAAAACGATTCATGCTCTGAATGATTCTCAGAGGTTATTATGATCGGCATGAAGGATGTCAAGGGGGCCGACTCCCCCGACCTGACCGCGACGGCGACGTTCCGGCTCGGCACCGTCGGCGCGTACGTCACCGACGCCTACACCGCCCGCATCGACGCACTCGGGTTCGGGCTCCGGCCCAAGCACGTCGGCCTGATGACGGTGCTCGCCGCCGAGGGACCGGGCCGCTCGCAGCAGGACCTCGCGCGCGGCCTCGGCGTCGCCCCGAGCCTGGTCGTCGCCCTGGCCGACCATCTGGAGGGCCTCGGCGCGGTGCGCCGCGAGCGCGACCCGGCCGACCGGCGCCGCCAGTTGCTCACCCTCACCGACGAAGGCCGGGCACTGCTCGCGCGCTGCGCGGCGATCGGGCACGAACTCGACGAGGAGCTGCTCGACGGCGTCCCCCGGGCCGACCGCGAGCGGCTCCACGCCGTACTCGCCGCACTGGCCGGGCGGTTCGGCCTGCCCGGCTGACCCAGACAGGACGCCGCAAAGCCCCCTCCGGCTCCCGCGGGAAATGTCGTGTGCGTCACAGGGTTTGCGAGCAACGTCCGATCCGCCTCGCTACGTCATCCGGGTGCCGACCACCACGAGGTGGGCGGTTCGCACGAACCCCGGGTGAACCCGGGTGAACCCACGCACCCCGGAGGGACCCATGCGGCGGACGACGGTGACGGTGCTGGCGGCACTGGCGGTGTTCTCCGCCGCGTGCACCGGCGGCGGCGGCGGAAAGAGCGACGACGGCAAGGCGCGCCCGGCCGACGGCTCCGTCGTGTCCGGCGCGCCCGTCGGCGCGCCCGCCTCCCCCGGCTCCCCGGCGGCTCCCGCCGCGGCCCTCACGGTCACGCCCGCCGACGGCGCGAAGCTCACGCTGGGGCAGCCCGTCACGGTGGCCGTCACCGGCGGCCGGATCGGCGGCGTCACGGTCACCGCGGACGACGGCTCGGCGGTCCCCGGAGAGACCGCGCAGGACGGCTCGCAGTGGCACAGCACCGCCGCGTTGCACGTCGGCACGACCTACAGCGTCGTCGCCACCGCCACCAACGCCACCGGCCAGGAGACCCGCCAGACCTCGAAGTTCAGCACGCCCGCCGCCGACAAGAAGCTCACCTGGCAGGTCAACGTGAGCAACGGCCACCAGTACGGCGTCGGCATGCCGATATCCGTCACCTTCGACCAGCCGGTCACCGACCGCGCCGCCGTCGAGCGCGCGCTGACCGTCACCACCGAGCCCAAGGTCGAGGGCTCGTGGAGCTGGGTCAAGGACCGGAACCTGAACGACGGCCAGCGCATCGACTTCCGCCCGCGCGACTACTGGCAGCCCGGCACCAAGGTCACCGTGAAGGCGGCGCTCAACGGCGTCCCGACCGGCGGCGGCCGGTTCGGGGCCCGCGACGCGGAGGTCTCCTTCACCATCGCGCGGCACCTGGTCGCGACCGTCGACCTCAAGACCCACGAGATGACCGTCGACGACGGCAAGACGCCGGTCAAGATCCCCGTCACCGGCGGCGCCCCGGCGACCCCGACCTGGGGCGGAACGATGGTCGTGATGGACAAGGACCCGCACCTGCTCATGGACTCCCGCACGGTCGGCTTCGCGGACGCGTACCACGACTACTACGACTGGGCGGTCCACCTGACCACGTCGGGCACCTACCTCCACGAGAACCACCGCGCCGACACCGAGGCCGGCCACAACAACGTCACGCACGGCTGCGTGGGCCTGGCGACGGACGGCACCGCCCAGAGCTTCTACAACCGCGTCATCCCGGGCGACGTGGTCATCGTCAAGAACACGACGGAGAAGACGGTGGCCACCGGCAACGGCTACGGCGACTGGAACCCCGACTGGACGGCCTGGCAGGCCGGCAGCGCCCTCAAGTAGCACGCCCCCGCCGAGTGGCAAAAGAGGGGTGGGAGCGAAGCGACCTCGAATATGGGCGGTGGGGGGCGACGGGTGGGCGGCGCGCCAGGGTGGGCCGCGCGCCAGGGTGCGCGGCCTCACCGGGGGCGGGAAGATCGGGGCATGACCAACACGATCCGACTCGCGCAGCAGCCCGACGCCGACGCGCTGCTGGCGCGCAGCCCGCTGGCCGCGCTGGTCGGCATGCTGCTCGACCAGCAGATCCCCATGGAATGGGCGTTCACCGGCCCGTACACGCTGGCGACCCGCATGGGCGGCGACGACCTGGACGCGCACGACATCGCGGCCTACGACCCCGAGGCGTTCGCGGCGCTGTTCTCCGACAAGCCCGCGATCCACCGCTACCCGGGCTCGATGGCCAAGCGCGTCCAGCAGCTGTGCCAGTACCTCGTCGAGCACTACGACGGCGACGCCCAGGCCGTGTGGAAGGACGCCACGACCGGCGACGTGCTCTTCCAACGGCTGCACGACCTGCCCGGCTACGGCGAGCAGAAGGCCAAGATCTTCACCGCGCTCCTGGGCAAGCAGTACGGCGTCCGCCCCAAGGGCTGGCGCGAGGCCGCCGGCGCGTACGGCGCGGACGGCTCGTGCATGTCGGTCGCCGACATCACCGGCCCCGACTCGCTGCAGAAGGTCCGCGCCCACAAGCAGGAGATGAAGGCCGCCGCGAAGGCCGAGAAGGCGGCCAAGCCGGCCGCCGCGAAGAAGACCGCGACCAAGACGGCGACCGCGAAGAAGGCGGCCGAGAAGACCGCGAAGAAGTAGCCCGCCGCGAAACGACGACCGCAGGGGCCCGTACGGTGCGACACCGTACGGGCCCTTTTGCGCGGCCGGCGACTTTTCGCGGCCCCGACGACGCAGCGTTTTCCCGTCCCCATCCCGACTGATGAGTGCCCTGTTGTTGACGGATCGGGAGAACCGGGACCCGGATGAAGCGAGACCACGACCGCGCGTTCGACGACTTCGTCGTCGCCCGCGGCGCCGCGCTGCGCCGCACCGCGTACCTGTTGTGCGGCGACTGGCACCACGCCGAGGACCTCGTCCAGCACACGATGACGCAGGTCTATTCGCGGTGGCACCGAGTGCGTGATCCGAGCGCCATGAACGCCTACGCGCGGAAGATTCTCGTCCGCGCCTACGTGGACACCACGCGCAAGCGCTCGAGCACCGAGACGGCGACCGGGGCGCTGCCGGACGTCGAGGCAACGGCCGCCGGCGACCCCGACACCCGGGTCGCGTTGATGGCCGCACTCGACCGCATGACACCCGCGTACCGCGCGGTGCTGGTGCTGCGCTTCTGGGAGGACCAGAGCATCGAGCAGACCGCGGCGCTGCTGAACAAGAACGCCGGCTCCGTGCGGTCGGCGACCACCCGCGGGCTCGAGCAGCTACGCGCCATCCTCGGCGACCAGCTCGCCGACCTCACCCACGCCTAAGCGGTTCCTCCACGCCGGCTGTCCCAGCCCGCGCTCACCGCCTGCGTCCCACCTTCCTATGGAGAATCCTGTGATCACCGACGACGGCATGCACGACCTCTTCTCCCAGGCACTCCCCGGCGACGAACCCGACCTGCGCGACTTCCGCCCCGCCGCCCGCGCCGACGGCGCCCGGCTGCGGCGGCGCCGCCGGATCCGCGTCGGCGCGGCCGCGCTCGCCTTCAGCGCGGTCCTCGCCGGCACCGTCGCCGCCACCACGTGGCCCGAGCACACCGCCACCGGCCCGACCGCCACCGGCCCGGCGGCGAGCCAGGCCGCGACCACGCCTCGGCAACAGCTTCTCGACGCGCTGACCGCGGACCCGGTCCTCCGCGGCGCGACCGTCACCGACGGGCCACGCAGCGACGCGGTCTACTTCGAGGTGGCCCAGGCCGACGGCGCCAAGTGGGAGCTCCAGGTCGTCCCGGATCCCTACCTGTCCGGCGGAGTCCCTGGCCGGTCGTGCGGTGTCCCGTCAACCAACGAATGCTCCTGGGTGCCCCTCCCCGACGGCAGCCGCGCCGCCACGGGCGCGCTCTCCATGGGCGGTGTCCCGAACCCGGAGGGATTGCGTCACACCTGGCTGACGCTCGAGACCCCCGACGGGCGGGTCGTCCACGTCATCAGCACGAAGCTGGCGCTGCCCAACGGCGGCTACGCCACCGGCACCCCGCTCCCCGAGGATCAGCTGCTCGCGCTGGCCAAGAACGCCCGGGTCCTGGCCGCGATCCGGGCGCTCCCGAGCAAGTCCGCCAGCGAGGAGCCGCCCCCCGGGACCCCCGTGGCGTGCAAGACCGCCACGAGGACCGCGCCGATCGATCCGAACTCGGGCCTCGTGAGCTGCGACTTCCCCGCGAAGTAGGCTCCAGGCGCGCATACGCGCCAACGCCGAAGGGCCGGTGCGGATTGCTCCTTACCGGCCCTTCGGCTTGCCTCGGCGGTCAGCCCTCGAGTCCGCGGAGGATCTCGCTCGCCTGGACGGTGATCCGGTCGATCAGTTCCTGGCAGCTGGGGAGGTCGTCGATGACGCCGACGACCTGGCCGGACGCCATGACGCCCAGGTCCGGGCGGCCGTCGACCATCGCGGCCTTGAGCAGCATCGGGGTGTTGGCCGCCATGAGCACCTGGGGCCAGCTGAGGCCCTGGGACTTCTTCATGGCGAGGCCCTCGCGGACCATGTCCTTGATCGGGGTGCCCGACAGCTTCTGGAAGCGCAGCGCGTTGGAAACCGCCCGGGGGTAGCGGGCGACCGTCGAGCGCTGCTCGAGCTTCTTGACGAAGTCGGTGGCGAGCACGCGGTGCGGGACGCCGTCGACCTCCTTGGACACCACGGTGCCGTTGACGTCGGTCGCCAGGTACACCTCCTTGACCGCCAGGCCCACCGGGCTGTCGGAGGTCAGCAGGAAGCGGGTGCCCATGGCGATGGCGTCGGCGCCGTACGCGAGCGCCGCGACCAGGCCGCGGCCGTCGAAGAAGCCGCCGGCCGCGATGACCGTGACGTCGGTGTCCTTGAGGACGTCGGTGACCTGCGGCAGGAGCAGCGTGGTCGGGATCGAGCCGGTGTGCCCGCCGCCCTCGCCGCCCTGCACGATCACGCCGTCGACGCCCCACTCGGCGACCTTCTGCGCGTGCCGCTTGGCGCCGATCGACGGGACGACCAGCATGCCGAGGTCGTGCGCGCGCTTGATCAGGTCCTTCTTGGGGGCCTGCGCGAACGACGCGACCTTGATGCCCTCGCGGCCCATCAGCTCGATGCGGTCGGCGGCGTCGGGCGCGTCCGCGCGCAGGTTGACCGCGAACGGCTTGTCCGTGGCCTTCTTGACCTGCGCGATGGCGGCGACCAGCTCGTCGTACGACATGGTCGCCGACGCGAGGATGCCCAGGCCGCCCGCCTCGGCGGTGGCCGCGACCAGCGGCGGGTACGACACGTAGCCCATGCCGGTCTGCACGATCGGGTAACGGACCCCGAACTTCTCGGTGAAGCCGGTCTTCAGCGCCGGGTGCAGGGCCGTCATGCCGGGACCTCGCGCAGGCGCATGCCGCGCGGGTCGATGACCTCGCGGATGAGCCGCAGCTCGGCCTCGTCCGGCAGCCGGGTCTCGGGCACGTCGGACGGCACGACCAGCTCGAAGCCGGTGTTCTCGACGATCTCGTCGACGGTGGCGCCCGGGTGCACCGAGGCGAGGCGCATGGTGGCGGGGGCGCCGTCCACCGACACGAAGTCGAGCACACCGAGGTTGGTGACGACCCGGCGCACCTCGTGGAACCGCGCCGACGTGCCGACCTGGGCGGCCCGGTCGTAGCCGATGCACGACACCATGTCGACGGTCGCGGTGAGCACGCGCGCCGAGTGCTTGGGGATCCAGTAGCTGGTGGTGTGGTTGATCGTGTTGCCCGGTCCGCCGCGCGAGCCCAGCACCTGGCGCTTGGGCTTGGCCCAGTCGCCGATGGCGGAGATGTTGGCGTTGCCGTGCGCGTCGATCTGCACCGGGCCCATCATGACGTGGCGGCGCCCGGAGGCGAGCACGTCGAGGACCTGGCGGTAGGGGATCCAGCCGACCGCGGCGAACTCGTCCGGCTTGGCGCCGAGCCGGTGGGTGCCCTCGAAGAACAGCGACTCGCCGTTGGAGAGGACGAGGTCCGGCTCGAAGGTGGCGCGGGCCAGGCGGGCGCCGATGGTGGGGATCGTGCCCATCGGGGAGCCGATGATCTCGCCGTCGCCGCGGAAGCACTCGGCGACCGCGACGACGCAGACGTCGGCGCGGGTGATCTCGGTGAGGGTGTCGGTCACTTGGCGTTCTCCTCACGGAACTTCGCGACCTCGGCCTGGTACGCGGCCTCGTCGGCGGTCTTCAGGAAGCGCGCCTCGAACGCGGCCCACGCCTCGGGGTCGCCGGCGGCGGTGGCGTAGGCCTTCTGGAACGCCTCGTCGCGGCCGTACTCCGGCGGGCACTCGGTGAAGTGCGCGCCGTTGGGGGTCTCGACGACGCCGGCCGTCATGTACCGGTGCAGGACCAGCGTGTGGAAGCAGCCGGCCTCCTTGAGGAGGTCCTCGCTGGAGACGACCCGCTCGGCGGAGACGAACGCCTTGTCGGCGGCCAGGCAGAACAGGTCGTCCATGAACTGGTCGGGCCCGGTGAGCGCGGCGTTGCCCTTCTCGTCCGCGACGTTGGCGTGCACGAGCGCGACGTCCAGGTTGAGGGCCGGCATCGCGACCAGCTCCTCGCCGTCCTCGTACGGGGACGCGACGGTCTTCAGGTGCGGCGAGACCTTGAGGATGTCCGAGCCGAGGCCCGCGCGGGTGGGCAGGAACGGCAGCCGGTAGGCGGCGGCGCGCAGCCCGCTCAGGAACATGCCCTCGTCGTACTCGACGGCCTCGACCAGGCCGTTCTCGCGGACGTACCGGAAGTTGGGCTCCAGCGGGATGGAGTCCAGCGACACGAACGCGTAAACCAGCTTGCGGGCCTTGCCCGAGCGGGCCAGCAGGCCGGCGTCGGGGCCGCCGTACGAGACGACGGTCAGGTCCTTCAGGTCGGACCGCAGAATGGCGCGGACCAGGGCCATCGGCTTGCGCCGCGAGCCCCAGCCGCCGATGCCGACGGTCATGCCGTCTTCGAGCTGTGCGACGACCTCTTCGGGCGTCATGCGCTTGTCAGCCACGGTGGGTTTTCCCTCTCCCCTGCTCGTCCGCCTGCTACTTCGAGGTGTCCGCGTCGCGGCCCTCGACGAACGCGTCGCGCAGTTCGTCGGAGACGCCGGTGAGGTTCAGTTCGAAGGTGAAGCCCTGCTCGTAGCGGTAGCTGCGCTTGACGTCGACCGGGTCGATGCCGTTGAGCGAGGCCTTGGCGGCGCGGATCACGGTCGGCGACTTCGACGCGATGCTGCGGGCCACCTCGAAGGCGGTCTCGACGAGCTTGTCGCGGTCGACCAGCTTGTAGACGGAGCCGTAGGCGTGCAGTTCGGACGCCGGGGCGTTCTCGCTCGTGTAGACCATCTGCCGCATGCGGTGCTGCGGGACGAGGCGGGCCAGGTGGGTGGCCGCGCCGAGCGCGCCGCGGTCGACCTCGGGGAGGCCGAAGAACGCGTCGTGGCTGGCGACGATGATGTCCGCGTTGCCGACGAGGCCGATGCCGCCGCCGACGCAGAAGCCGTGCACGGCCGCGACGACCGGGACCTCGCAGTCGTAGACCGCGGCGAACGCCTCGTAGCAGCCCCGGTTGGCGCCGACGAGCGCGTCGTGGCCGGTGGTGTTCTGCATCTCCTTGATGTCGACGCCGGCGTTGAACCCGCGTCCCTCGGCGCGGAGCACGACGGCCCGCACCTGCGGGTCGCGGCTCGCGGCGCGCATCTTGTCGGCGAGCTCGAACCAGCCGGCGACGTCGAGGGCGTTCACCGGGGGTGCGTCCAGGACGACCTCGGCGATGCCTTCGCGCACCTCGTAGCGGATAGCCATGGCAATCGGATCCATTCGGCGTGTGGTAAATCACCATCCGATCTGACTGATCGTCAGATTTCTGCCACCATAGTTGACTCCTGACAGACCGCGCCAGACGCCGCCGCCGTGGCCGACGACACCCTTTCCCCCTCGGAGACCGCCATGACCGAAGCCTCCAACCCGCTGGACCTCACCGGTCGTGTGGTGCTCGTCACGGGGGGCGGCAAGGGCATCGGACGCGCCGTCAGCGAGCGATTCCTGGCGGCCGGCGCGGACGTCGTCGTGTGCTCGCGCAACGAGCCCGAGACGCTGCCGAGCGCGGGCGGCCGCACCGCCGTCTTCCACCCCGCCGACGTGCGCGATCCGGACACCGCCTTCGCCACCGTCGCTTTCGTCGAGGAGAAGTTCGGGCGGCTGGACGTCCTGGTCAACAACGCGGGCGGCGCCCCGATGACCGACGCGGCCACCGTCTCCCCGCGGTTCTCGAAGGCGATCATCGAGCTGAACCTGCTCGGCCCGCTCTACTTCGCCCAGGCCGCCCACCGCCTGATGACGACTCAGCCGGGACTGCACGGCGAGGCCGGCGGCGGCACCGTCATCAACATCAGCAGCGTGAGCGGCGTCCGCCCGTCGCCCGGCACCGCCGCGTACGGCGCGGCCAAGGCCGGGATGAACTCGCTGACCAGGTCGCTGGCCGTCGAGTGGGCCCCCAAGATCCGCATGAACTCGGTCGTCGTCGGCCTCGTCAAGACCGAGCAGGCGCACCTCCACTACGGCGACGACGCGGGCATCGCGGCGGTGGGCGAAACCATCCCGCTGGGCCGAATGGCTGAACCTGACGACATCGCGGACGTCTGCCTTTTCCTGGCCTCCCCGATGTCGCGCTACGTCAGCGGTGCGGAAATCCTCCTGCACGGCGGCGGCGAATCCCCGGCCTTCCTCCGCGCCGCGAACAGCGAGGCCGATCATGCGCCCGTAAACTGACGGCATGACAGGACAAGTTCGCACCGTCGACGGCCGCGTCGCCGGGCGACGCGGCCAGGCAACCCGGCAGAAACTGCTGGACTGCCTGCGCGAGATGCTCGACACGTCGCCGTACCGTGACGTCAAGGTCATCGACGTCGCCCGGATGGCAGGCACCTCACCCGCGACCTTCTACCAGTACTTCCAGGACGTCGAGAGCGCGATCCTCGAGATCGCCAACGACATGGCCAAGGACGGCCAGCGGCTCAAGGCCCTCACCGAGGACCAGGGCTGGACCGGCAAGGGCGGATACGCGGCGGCCGAGGCGCTGGTCGACGGGTTCCTGGAGTTCTGGCAGGAGTACGAGCCGATCCTCCGCGTCGTGGACCTGGCCTCCGCCGAAGGGGACAAGCGCTTCTACAAGGTCCGGCAGTCGATCCTGACCGCCGTCACCACGGGCCTCACCGAGGCCATCGAAGAGGTCCAGGCGAAGGGCAAGACCGGCGAGGAGGTCGCGGCGAACGCCATGGCGGGCACGCTCGTCGCCATGCTCGCGGCCGTCTCCGGACATCAAAAGGGCTTCGAGACCTGGAAGATCAAGATGAAGGACGTGCGTCCGGCGCTGTCCACCCTGGTCTTCATGGGCATCACGGGCAAGAAGCCGCCGCGCTGATCAGCGCCGCCGCACCACACGCCACACCCGCACCACCGAACGCACGACCGTTCGACACGTGTCGTCCGACCCGTGTCCGACACGGCATCACGCCCCGGTCGGCTTCCCTGCAAAGGAAGCGCCCCCGGCCGGGGCGGAGCACCCCACTCGACTCCCCCGGCGGCAGGACGGGCCGCCGGGCCGGCCGGGCCAGGGGTGTCTTGTCGTGTCCGGACCCTTGCCCGGCACCAAAGCCCCGCAGGGGACTGCGACGCGCTCTCGAAATCCACGAACGCCTCGCCTGAAAAGCCGAGTTGGCCGCAGGGCCGCCGGTCGGCAGCACTTGCGCGGATAGGTGCCTTGTCGCGTCCGGAGCCGGTTCCCGTAGGGTGAACGTTTCCGCAGGCCAACGGGGCCGCGCCGAAACGCAGGGGTGGGCAGAACGGTGCCGAAGCGCGCACTCGGGATAGCGGTCGCCGCAGTGGTCGTCATGGCGGGTGCCGCGGCGTGTTCGGACGACGCCAAGGACTACAGCGACGCCTCCGAGGCGTGCACGGTCCTCAAGCAGGTCCCCACGCGGATGCCGGAGCCGGCCAAGGACGGTCCGGCCGCGGACGCCTACGAAACGGCGACCTCCCGCTACCAGGCCGCAGTCGTGCTCGCCAGGGCCGCGTCGCTCAAGGACGCGAAGCACAAGGCGATGTACGACGCCTTGCAGCGCGGCCAGGACGAGTTCAGCCGCTCGTTCGACATCCACAAGGTGGAGCCGGCGGCCGCCGAGGCGCTGAAGCACTGCTGACCAGACGGCGCTTCACGTGCGGCCGTCCCCTGCGCCGGCCGCCACCCTTGCCGTGTCCAGGAGTTCGTCGACGGTGCCGGCGAACTCCGGTAGCAGCGTGAGCGCGACGATCCATGCGTCCGCTTCGGTGCCGAGCTTGCCGCGCGTCGTCGCCGCCAACTCCGCCCGGGCTTCGGCGAGACGGGCACCGCGCGCTCTTGCGAGGACGAGCAGAGCCGCATATGCGCCGTGCGCCCGGTCCAGCACCTCACGGGCGGACAGCAGGCCGTTTCCGTAGGCCGTCACGACCTGGTGCTTCGGCGTCTGGGACGACTCCGGCTCGGCCGCGATCAGATCGACCAGCCGTCGGCGGGCGGCACCGGGGCGCAGCCGCTGGGCGAACGGCGGACGGTCCGGCGGCGGTTCGGGCCGCGGCTCCGGGCGGGGCGCCATCAGCTCGAACAGCTGCCTGCGGGCGGCACCGGGCCGCAAGCGCTGGGCAAGCGGCCGTCGGTTCGGCGGTTCGGGCCGCTCCGCGGCCAACTCCGAAGGGCAACCGGCCTGGCGGGCCAACGCGGCCTTCGCGTGCCGGCTGTACGGCACCCTGCGGTGCTCGCGCAGGACCGCGTTCCAGTCGAGCGGGCTCCGGGGCGAGGCCAGCAGCAGGGCGAACGTCCCGTCGTCGTACCGCCGGGGGTCGCGCATGTAGTCGTCGAACGAGTCGTGGGCGGATTCGTAGCGCAAGCGCCGCAGCAGCGTCTCCATGCCCGTCTCGTGCGCGAGCGCCTCCACCAGCAGCTCGCGCCGGGTCGGCTCGGCGAGCGCGGCCGCGACCGCGTCGGACGGTTCGACGACCTCTCGCTGCGACGAAGGCGCCGGCACGGACGCAAGAGCCTCCAGGACCGCGTCGGGGCCCTCGGCGTCCAGCAGCGCGAGGCAGCCGCGCATCGTGACCGCGTGGTGGGCCAGCGCGTTCGTGGCCGTGTCGAGGTGGGCAAGCGCGTCGCGGACGAGGTCCGGGTCGGGTGCGTCGACACACACCGCGACGCAGGTCTGCAGCCCGTGCGTGTCGTAGTCGCCCGCGGCCGCCTCGACCATCGCCGCAAACGGCGGGGCGACGGGCAGCACCCTCAGCAACGCCTCGCGCGGTGCCCTCCGGTTCACCAGCATGCGCGCCGCCACCTCAGGGCGGGCCGTGTCCGCAAGCGCGGCGAACTCGCCTGGCCGCAGCCCGAGGTTGCCCGCCAGGACGGCCCGCTCGCGTGCTTCGCCGCGGTCCAGGACATGCGCCACCAGTCGCGGCCCGGGTGCTTCGTGCCCGCCCAGCGCGGCCTGGCGCGTCGCGGCGTCCAGCCGGGCGAGGACGGGGGCGAACAACGCGTCGGGGGCCTGCTCGAGGAGCAGCGCGGCAGGGTTCACGAGGGCGCCTCGGGGTGCGGGGTCGATGTCCGGACCCGGCACATCGAACCCCGCCCCGACGACGGGCGCAATGGTCCGCGACCCCGACCGCGCGGGGCGGTGCAGGCGTGGGGGGGGGGGGGGGGGCGGGGGGGGGCCCCCGGGGGGGGGGCGCCCCGGGGGGCGGCCCCC